>NZ_JCAXEE010000011.1:0-99168 GCF_059758755.1 Lysobacter sp. GQ73
TTTTCCGCGCCCCGACAACCTTACCAACCGGTCGGCGGGCCGCGCATCTTACAGCAATGTTTCAGACCGTCAACACCTGTCTAAACCGCCGCTTCTGCGCGCCCCCGCCGTTCGATGCATCCGCTCAGCGGGGCCGCGCATTATGCATACATGAATACGCATTGGGAAGAGGATCACGAAAAGAATTCGCGGCGCTCGCATTGACGCGCGCCAGCCGCTTCGATGATGTTCGTACGCAGTCTCCACCCCCAGGGATAAGCGCCATGTCGAGCTTACGTATAGCGATCGTTTGCCTGGGCCTGAGCGCGGCAGGCTGCGCATCCGATGCCGGCGAGACCTGGGTGGAACTGGCCGGCCGCCGCTATACCGTGGAAGTGGCCGCCGACGATGCTTCCAGGGCGCGCGGGCTGATGTTCCGCGACGAGATGGCCGCCGACCGCGGCATGGTGTTCGTACACGAAGCCGAACAGCCGCTGGCCTACTGGATGAAGAACACCCGGATCCCGCTCGACATCCTCTATTTCGATGCCCGCGGGCGGCTGGTCTCGCAGCGCCGCGAGGTGCCGCCCTGCTCGGGCGGCGACGGCTGCCCGCCCTATCCCAGCGATGCGCCGGCGAAATACGTGCTCGAACTGAATGCCGGCCAGGCGGCGCAGCTGAACCTGCGCGACGGCGCCGCGCTGAAGTTCGGGCCGGGTATCGAATAAGGCCGGGCGGCGCGGTCGCGCCTGGCGAGGCAGGCCCCGCGACGCGGAAGCGCGGTGGGCTTAAGGGAGCCCGGGCGCATTCGGCCCGGCGGCACCCTCGTTCAGGCGCCGAGCCAGCGCCGGCCGGTCATCGGCGGGACAGGCCCGCCACAGCGCCGACTCAGACTTCCATCATCTCGAAGTCGTCCTTGGTCACCCCGCAATCCGGGCAGGTCCAGGTGTCCGGTACGTCGGCCCAACGCGTTCCCGGGGCCAGGCCCTCTTCCGGCAGCCCCTGGGCTTCGTCGTAAATGAAGCCGCACACGACGCACATCCAGGTGCGGTAGGCGGTGGTCGCGGCGATCTCGGACATGGGCGGATAATGCGGGGACTGCGGGACACGCATTGTCACACCCCGCTCTCCCCGACGGAAGCCGAAGCATGAACTCTCCTTGGCCGCCCCGCGGCCTGTACGCGATCACGCCCGACGAGGCCGACACCGCTCGCCTGTCGGCCCGGGTCGAGACGGTATTGGCGGCCGGCGCCCAATGGCTGCAGTACCGCAATAAATCGGCCGATGCCGCGCTGCGCCGGCGACAGGCCCAGGCCCTGCTGACGGTGTGCCGGCGCCATCGGGTGCCGCTGATCGTCAACGACGACTGGCGCCTGGCCGCGGAGCTCGGCGCCGACGGCGCGCACCTGGGCGAAGACGACGGCGAACTCGATGCGGCGCGCAAGGCGCTCGGCGCCGGGACGATCGTCGGCGCGTCGTGTTACGACCGGATCGAACTCGCCCGCAGCGCCGCGGCCCACGGCGCCAGCTATGTCGCTTTCGGCGCATTTTTCCCTTCGCCGACCAAGCCGCAGGCGCGGAAAGCCTCGCCGCAGCTATTGGCCCAGGCTGCGGCGCTGGAGCTGCCACGGGTGGCGATCGGCGGCATCACCCCGGACAATGCGCGTTCGCTCGTCGATGCCGGCGCCGATCTGCTGGCGGTCATCAGCGGCGTATTCGACGCGCCCGATCCGGCCGCCGCGGTGCGCGCCTACCTTTCCTGTTTCGAAGAAGCCCCCCATGAATAACACCCGCTCCCACGAGCTGTTCACCCGCGCGTCCGCACTGCTGCCCGGCGGCGTCAATTCGCCGGTACGCGCCTTCAAGTCGGTCGGCGGCGAACCGTTCTTCGCCGAACGCGCGCAAGGCGCCCATCTGTACGACGTCGACGGCAACCGCTACATCGACTACGTCGGCTCCTGGGGCCCGATGATCGCCGGCCACGCGCACCCGCAAGTGCTGGCCGCGGTCGCCGAGACCATGCGCCACGGCCTCAGCTTCGGCGTGCCGAACGCGCTCGAGGTGACGATGGCCGAGGCGATCACCCGCATCGTGCCGAGCTGCGAGATGGTGCGCATGGTCAACTCGGGCACCGAGGCGACGTTGTCGGCGATCCGCGTGGCGCGCGGCGCGACCGGCCGCAGCCGCATCGTCAAGTTCGAAGGCTGCTACCACGGCCACGGCGACAGCTTCCTGGTCAAGGCCGGCAGCGGCGCGCTGACCCTGGGCCTGCCGAATTCGCCGGGCGTGCCGTCGGCGCTGGCCGATTTGACCCTGACCCTGCCCTATAACGATTTCGATGCCGCGACCGCTCTGTTCGATGAGGTGGGCGGCGACATCGCCGGCCTGATCATCGAGCCGATCGTCGGCAACGCAAACTGCATCCTGCCGCGCGACGGGTATCTGCAGCACCTGCGCGAACTGTGCACCCGGCACGGCGCGCTGCTGATCTTCGACGAAGTCATGACCGGTTTCCGCGTCGCGCTCGGCGGCGCGCAGCAGCGCTACGGCATCGCTCCGGACCTGAGCACCTTCGGCAAGATCATCGGCGGCGGCATGCCGGTCGGCGCCTACGGCGGTCGCCGCGAGCTGATGAGCCAGGTCGCGCCGAGCGGCCCGATTTATCAGGCCGGCACGCTCAGCGGCAATCCGGTCGCGATGGCCGCGGGCCTGGCGACCCTGGAACTGATCCAGGCGCCGGGCTTCCACGACGCGCTGGAACGCAGCACTCACCAGCTGTGCGATGGGTTGGAGGACGCGGCGAAGGCCGCCGGCGTCGCCTTCCACACCACCCGCGCACCCGGCATGTTCGGGCTGTATTTCCGCGAAGGCCCGGTGCAGAGCTTCGCCGATGCGCTGGGCTCGGACACTCAGCGCTTCAATCGTTTCTTCCACGGCATGCTCGAACGCGGCGTGTACCTGGCGCCGTCGGCGTTCGAGGCCGGCTTCGTGTCGAGCGCGCACGGCGAGGCGGAAATCGCCGAGACCATCGAGGCGGCGCGGGCGACTTTCGCTACGTTGTAGGCGTTTGACCGCAGAGCAGAAGCAACCGCAAATGCCCTGCCCCGTTTTTCAAAGGGAGCAGCATGAGGAAGCGGGCCTGCCAATGGCCTCGACCTCGTTTCTGCAGTCGCATAGACAACAAAGGGCCGGCGATCGCCGGCCCTTTGCTTTTGATGACGATCAGAAAGTGAACGTGGCGCTGAGGCCGATGGTACGGCGGGCGCCGAACCAGCAGTCGCCGCGGCCCATGCAGATGCTGAAATAACGCTTGTCGGTGAGGTTGTTGACGTTGAGCGCCCAGCGCCAGGCGCCGGTGTCGAACGAGACCATCGCGTCGGCGAGAGTGACCGAGGGCGTGGTCGGCGCGGGCAGGCTGTCGAAGGCGCTCATGTAGCGCAGGCCCAGCCCGGCGGCGAAACCGTCGCGTCCGCCGATGCTGAAGCGCTGCTTGCCCCATACCGCGGCCTGGTGGCGCGGCGTCGCTTCGAGCTGCTTGTCGTTGTCGAGATAGTTGTAGTGCGCGGTGATGTCGAAGCTGGAGGTCACCTGGCCGGTGAGTTCGAGCTCCAGGCCGCTGACCTTGGTCTCGCCGGCCTGCACGTTGGTGTTCGGGTGGTCCGGGTCGGCGACCAGGCGGTTTTCCTCGCGCAGTTCGTAGGCCGCGGCGGTGAAGCTCAAGTCGCGGCCGGCCGGTTCGAACTTGAGGCCGGCTTCGATCTGCTCGCCCTTCTTCGGCTTGTAGCGAGCGCCGGTGATGGCGTGGCTGCCCGCCACCGGGGTGAAGGACTCGCTATAGCTCACGTACGGCGACCAGCCGGCCCAATCGTGGAACATGACGCCCAGGCGCTTGGTGGTGGCGCTGGACTCCTCGGTGCCGGCGCCGGCCAGGCCGTTCTTGGCCCGATCGTGACGCAGGCCGGCGACCACGATCCAGTGATCGCCGATACGCATCTGATCCTGCAGGTACGCGCCCACCTGGCGCTGGCTGCTCTTGACCGCCGGGCCGAACGGCGGCGGCGTGTGCGGCAGGTAGACCGGATCGTAGATGTCGATCGCCGGCATGGTGCCGCCACGGTCTACCGCGCTCTCGAACAGTTGCCGCTCTTCCTGCTTGAAACGCGCCGCGTCCAGGCCCAGCAGCATCTGGTGCTCGATCGCGCCGGTCTTGAAGCGTCCCTCGACGTGCTGATCGATGTTCTGCATCCGCACCTCGGTATCGGCGAACCAGCCTTCGCGCCGGATCACGCGTTGCTGCGCGTCGACGAAGGGGTTCAACGGATCGGTGAAGGGATCGCCATAGGCGCTGGCATAGTCGACCTTGTTGCGCGCCGCGCGGAACGATTGGCGGATGCTCCAGTTGTCGTTGAAGCGATGCTCGAACAACCAGCCGGCCGAGGTGCGGTCGGTGTCGTAATGATCGCCCGGATTGCCGGCGAAGCGATCGATCGGAATGCGCCCGTTCGGATTGGGCGCCAGCAGGCCGCTCCAGCCGAGGAACTGCGCGGTCGAGCCGCCGCGATCCTGCTGCCAGCGCAATTGCAGGGTCAGCGAGGTGTCTTCGCTCGGCTTCCAGGTCAGCGAGGGCGCGATCAGGCGGCGGCCGTCGTCGACCTGGTCGACCTGGGTTTCGCTGTCGCGGTAAACCCCGACGATGCGGTACAGCCAGGTGCCGTCGGCGGTCAGCGGCCCGGTGAAATCGGCATTGAGCTGGCGGCGGTCGAAGCTGCCGAGCTGCACCCCGACCTCGCGCAAGGTTTGCGCCTGCGGACGTTTGCTGACCAGGTTGACCAAACCGGCGGTGCTGCCCTGACCGAACAGCATCGAGGACGGGCCACGCAGCACTTCGATGCGCTCGAGCATGTAGGGGTCGGTGCGCGCGGTGCTGGTGTAGTAGTTGAACGAACTGCGCAGGCCGTCGAGGTACTCCTGCGGCGCGCTGCCGCGGATCAGCACCGAGTCGGTGCGCGAGTCCAGGCCGTAGGCGTCCGAGCGCACGCCGGCGGCGTAGTTGAGCGCGTCCTGCACGTTCGCCGCGCCCTGGTCGGTCATGCGCTCGCCGGTGACCACGGTGATCGCCTGCGGGGTCTCGGAGATCGGCGTATCGGTCTTGGTCGCGGTGCTGGCGTTGTCGGCCTTGTAACCGACGGAGGCGCCCTGGACGACGATGTGGTCGAGGGTCTTGGCCTGGTCGGCCGCGGCATCGGGACTGTCGGCCAGGACCGGGAAACTGAGGCAACAACCAATGGCCAGGGCGAGCGGCGCCGGGACGGGACGGCTGCGGGACATGCGGGGACTCCGGGATCTAAAGCAAACGAGAATTATTATCGTTTAGAAAAGAACCGTAAAGACCCACCTCGGGCCGGAGCGTCCGCGAGGGCGGTGTGGGCCGTTCCGCCGGCGCGATTTCGCTGCTTAATCGTCAGAGATGGCGGGCGATGCGCGCGGCCAGCCGGTCCAGCACGCAGCGATCGGCGGGTGCCGGCAAACCGTCGCGATACAGGCGCAGGACGCCGTCGTGCGGGCGACGCGGCTGCACGTGCAGATGCACGTGCGCGACCTCCTGGCCGCCGGCCTCGCCGTTGGATTGCCACAGATTGAGCCCGGCCGGCCGTTGCTCGGCAGCCAACGCCTTGGCGATGCGCACCGCGATCGCCATCAGATGGCCTGCGGCGGCCTCGTCGAGGGCGTAGATGTCCTCGATGTGCTCGCGCGGCACGACCAGGACGTGGCCTTCGACCGCTTGGCGCAGGTCCATGAAGGCCACTGCGACCTCATCCTCGTAGACCCGGCTCGCAGGCGCGCGGCCGGCGAGGATGGCGCAGAAGATGCAGTCGCTCATCGCGCATTAAAACCGGTGTTCGGGTCAGCGCTCGAGGAACTGCAGCAGGGCCGCGCGCAAGCGGGCGAGCCCGTCGGCGATGTCCCGATCGCCGATGTTCAAGGCGGGCACGAAGCGCAGCACGTCCGGCCCCGCCTGCAGCACCAGCAGGCCGTGTTCGATGCAGCGGTCGAGGATCTCGCCGGCCTTGCCGGCGTATTCGGGGCGCAGCTGCGCGCCGATCATCAGGCCGCGCCCGCGGATCTGCGAGAACAGGCCGAGTTCGCCATCGAGCGCGGCGAGCCCGGCACGGATCGCCTGCGCCTGACGCTCGACGTTGGCCATCAGCTCGGGCGAATTCAACTCGCGCAGCGCCGCGCCCGCGACCGCCGCGGCCAGCGGATTGCCGCCGAAGGTGGTGCCGTGGGCGCCGAACTGCATCGACTGCGCGGCCTTCGGGCCGACCAGCATGGCGCCGATCGGGAAGCCGCTGCCGAGCGCCTTGGCCAGGGTCACCACATCCGGCACGACCCCGTAGCCGTGGCAGGCAAACAGGCGTCCGCTGCGGCCCATGCCGCACTGGATCTCGTCGAGGATCAACAAGGCGTCGTGGCGATCGCACAGATCGCGCAAGCCGCCGAGGAACTCGGCGGTGGCCGGAGTGACTCCGCCCTCGCCCTGGACCGGCTCGACCAGCACCGCGCAGACATCGCCCGCGGCCATCGCCGCCTCGGCCGCGGCCAGGTCGTTGAAATCGCTGTAGCGAAAGCCCGGCGGCAGCGGCTCGAAACCCTCGTGGTATTTCGGCTGCGCGGTCGCGGTGACCGCCGCCAGAGTGCGGCCGTGGAAGCTGCCGCGGAAACTCAGGATCACCCGGCGCTCGGGCTCGCGGCCTTGCGCGGTAGCCCATTTGCGCGCCAGCTTGATCGCCGCCTCGTTGGCTTCGGCGCCGGAATTGCACAGGAATACGCGCTCGGCGAAACCGGCCGCGGACACGAGTTGCTCGGCCAGGCGCAAAGGCGGCTCGCTGATGAATACGTTGCTGGTATGCCAGAGCTTGCCGGCCTGTTCGGTCAGCGCCTGGACCAGCGCCGGATGCGCGTGGCCGAGCGCGTTGACTGCGATGCCGGCGCCGAAGTCCACGTACTCGCGGCCCTCGAGGTCCCAGACTCGCGAGCCCTTGCCGTGTTCGAGCACGATCCGGCGCGGACGGTAGACGGGCAGGTAATAGCGCTCGGAAAGGGCGTAGAGCGAGGCGGTGTCCATGCGGGCGGCGGTCGCGATCGAAGGAAGAAGACCGCCATTGTCGCGCATCGTGCCGGCGGGCGCAGCGGCGCGCCGCTGCGCTTTCGCCGGTTTCGCTCTCGCCGCCCTCGCGCCGGCCGGGCCGGGCCGCCGCTGCTGGGCCGCAGCGAGACGGCGCGCTCACCGGCCGCGCGCCGGCCGGGCCAGGCCGCCGCTGCCGGGTCGGAGCGAGCCGGCGACCGTCGTCGCCGATCGCGCAACACGACACGCCCGCGGCACTTCCCTCGCGCGCGGTTCGCTACCAACCTGAGCGACGCGCCGGCGCCGCGATGGCGCCTCGCCGGACTTTCCATGCACTTCATCGATGAGGGATACGTCATGAGTTCACGCCGTAGCCGCACTGTTCGCCTGCTTCCCGCCGTGCTGGCCTTGGTCCTGGCCCAGGCCGGCGCCGCGCCGCCGAAGATCGCGATCACCGAGACCGCCGCCTTCGACGCCGCCTCGGTGCCCGCCTTCACCGGCGACTACGCCGACGTGTATGCGCACCTGGAGAAACAGCGTGCGGCCGACCTCGCCCAGTTGCAGCGCTGGGTCAGGCAGCCTTCGATCAGCGCCCAGGACAAGGGCATCGAGGCGATGGCCGAACTGCTGCGCGGCGATCTGCAGGCGCTCGGTTTCCGCGATACCGCCCTGGTGCCGACCTCCGGCCATCCCGGCGTCTACGGTTATTACGACGCCGGCGCCGAGCACACGCTGGTGGTCTACATGATGTACGACGTGCAACCGATCGAGCCCACCGGCTGGAAGGTCGACGCCTTCGACGGCGCGCTCGTCGACGACCCGCAGCTCGGCAAGGTGCTGATGGCGCGCGGGGCGACCAACCAGAAGGGCCCGCAGCGCGCCTTCCTCAACGCACTCGACGCGGTGATCCGGGTGCGCGGCAAACCGCCGGTCAACCTGATCGTGCTGGCCGAAGGCGAGGAAGAACTCGGCTCGCCGCACTACCCGGAAGTCGTCGCCAAGTACGAGGCGCAGCTGCGCAAGGCCGACGGCGTGTTCTTCCCCATGAACACCCAGGATCGCGACGGCGAAGCCTCGATGTTTCTGGGCGTCAAAGGCATCCTGTATCTAGAGCTGGAAGCCAAGGGCAACCCCAAGACCGGCGGCCCGCAGAAGAGCGAAGTGCACGGCTCGCTCGCGGCCAAGCTCGACTCGCCGAGCTGGCGCCTGGTGCAGGCGCTGGCCACTCTGACCACGCCCGATGGCGAGATCGCCGTACCCGGCTATCGCGACGCGATCCGCCCGCCCAACGTCGAAGAGCAGCGTCTGTTCAACGGCCTGGTGGCCAAGCGCGGCAACGACACCCAGAAGCAGCTCGACGCCTTCGCCGCGGCGCGCTGGAAGAACGGCCGCAGCGACCGCGATGCGAGCGCCGCGGAACTGTTCGACACCACCCTCAACATCGACGGCCTGGTCGCGGGCTACACCGGCGAAGGAGTCAAGACCATCCTGCCGCACCGCGCCGTGGCCAAGGTCGACTCGCGCCTGGTGCCTAACCAGACCCCCGACGAGGCCGTCGCCCTGATCCGCAAACAACTCGACGCCGAGGGCTTCGACGACATCGAAATCCGCAAGCTGTCGGGCTACCCGCCGGCGCAGACCTCGGTCGACGCGCCGCTGACCCGCGCCGCGATCGGCGCCTACCGCAAACACGGCTTCACCCCGCCGGTCGCCCCGCGCATAGGCGGCAGCGCCCCTTATTACGTCTTCACCCAGACCCTGGGCCTGCCGATGATCGCCGGCGGCCTTGGCCACGGCAGCGGCGCCCATGCCCCGAACGAATACATGGTGATCGACCCCCCGAAAGGCTCGAAGATCGCCGGCCTCGTACAGGCCGAACGATTCTATGTCGACCTGTTGTACTCGTTGGCGGAGGCGTTGAAGCAACCGAAGTGATGATTGCGACGGCTTCGGACGGGAGCCTGATGCTGCGATGGCCGGCTGTTGCCGTTGTTGCCGTTGCCGTTGCCGTTGCCGTTGCCGTTGCCGTTGCCGTTGCCGTTGCCGTTGCCGTAAAGATTCTGCCGTTGCAGTGCGCAGCCTCGCACTAGCGAAGGCCATAGAAGACCCGGAGGGCGGCCCGCAGGGATGCGGGCCGTTTTTCATCGGGATAGGGAGGTCCCGTATGAAAAATCACCGCGTATGCATCGAACGCGCGGGCCTGTGATTCAAAACAAAACATTTTTCTTTGGTTACCTTTCTTTTGTTGCTTTAGACAAAAGAAAGTAACCCGCCGCTTCAGTGGCGGAAGCTTTGGGTTTGATCTTGATCGTGATCTTGGTCTAGATGTTGATCTAGATATAGATCCTGATCTTTCTCGATCCATGCGCCGCGAGGCCGCCAGACGATGTCGAGGCTTGCGCCGCTCCTACCCCGCGAAGATTATCCCTTCGATCGATCACGAAGGCATTGCCGCCTCTACACGTCCCGTGGTCGCGGCTTGCGCCGCTCCTACACTGGCGAAGGCGGCCGCTTCGACGAACGGCGGCGGCCTCGTTACTACTACGCGTCCCGCGGTCGCGACTTACGTCGCTCCTACAAGGGCTCGGCGAGTAACGACGCGAACATGAGGCGGCGCGGTCGCGGCTTGCGCCGCACCCCCTGAGAGCCCGCCCGCTGTCGTTCAATCGAGAAACAAATCCGGCAACGGTTGCTTGCTCGCGTCCACCGCATAGCCGCTGAAATCGGTCACGCCGGCTTCGCCGAGCACTTCCTCGTCGATCAGGAAGCGACCGTAGAAACCCTGCGCCGGGCGCACCAGCACCGCGTGCACGGCGTCGGCGACGATGCTCGGCTTGCGGCAGCGGTCCATCGGGACGCCGGGGATCAGGTTCAGGGCGTCGGTGGCGATGATCGTCCTCGGCCACAGCGCGTTGACGGCGATGCCCTGCGGGCCGAATTCGCCGGCCAGGCCCAGGGTGACGAAGCTCATGCCCATCTTGGCCAGGGTGTAGCCGGTATGCGGCGCCCACCACTTCACGTCCAGGCTCGGCGGCGGCGCCAGGGTCAGGATGTGCGGGTTCGCCGCCTGCTGCAGGTAAGGCAGGCAGGCCTGCGCGCACAGGAAGCTGCCGCGCGAATTGACCTGCTGCATCAGGTCGAAGCGCTTCATCGGGGTGTCGAGCGTGCCGCGCAGCCAGATCGCGCTGGCGTTGTTGATCAGGATGTCGATGCCGCCGAACGTGTCGACGACCGCGGCCACCGAGGCGTTGACCTCGTCTTCCTCGCGAATATCGCATTTGAGCGCCAGCGCGCGGCCGCCGGCCGCCTCGACTTCGGCGGCGACGCTGTGGATCGTGCCCGGCAGCTTGGGATTGGCGACCGAGGACTTGGCGGCGATGGCGATGTTGGCGCCGTCGCGCGCGGCGCGCAGCGCGATCTCGCGACCGATGCCGCGCGAGGCGCCGGTGATGAAGATGGTCTTGCCGGAGAGTGTGGACATGGCGGGATTCGAAAGGCGGGTGTCGGTCGCCATCCTAATCCGATTCGCGCCGCGCGAATCCGGACCGCAGGCTCGAACACGACGCTGCGAGTCCGACGCCTCCCGAATCGCGGTGAATCGAATCCTCGGCAGGCGACGGACCATACCAACGCGATACGTACCGCACGTTGGCGACTCACTCGCCGCGTTACCGCCTCGACGAATCCCGGCTTCCGAACCGCAGCTCCATACCAACGCGATCCACATCGCCTGCCATCGAAGCCTCAATCGCCGAGTCACCGCTCCGGCGAGTCCCGAGTCCCGAGTCCCGAGTCCCGAAACCCGAAACCCGAAACCCGAGCAGCCCTCAAGGCTTCGGCCCCTGCCCCTCGTTGTCCTCCCAGTGCAGGATGCGCCGGGTGACGAAACGGTAGACCGGCTTGCCGGTCGCGAACCACAGCTCGCGCAGCCAGGAATGGCGCTTGAGCACGCGCCGTTCGACCGGGGTCAGCGCCCGCGGGCAATAGGTGCGCTTGTGCTTTAGCAGATGGCGCAAGTCCTCGCGCGCCAGCAGGCGCATCCAGCGCGAGCGTGGGTCGCCTCGGGTGGCGAGCTGGAAATCGATGATCGCCGGACGGCCGTCGACGAGCACCAGCCAGTTGGCTTCCTTGGCCAGGTCGTTATGGGCCAGGCCGCGCCGATGCAGCCGCTGCAGCAGGCGCCGGGCCTGGCGGAAATAAACCAGGTCGCCGTGCGGCGGGCGCTGGTACATCGCGGCGCCGTCGAGGTAGCTGCGGTCGAGCCGGCGCCCGTCCCAGCGCAGCAACTGCGGGGTGGAGTCGAGCCCGTCGACGCGTTGCAACGCGCGCGCCTCGCGCCGCGCCAGCCACCAGGCCGGCAGGCGCAGCCACCACGGCACGTGGCCCAGGTCGCGGCGCACGAACAGCCCGGCGCGATCGCGCATCAGGGCGATACGGCCGAAGCTGTCGGCCTTGAGTGCGGCGACTTCGATGACATCGGAGGACATGCCGCCAGTGTAGCGGGGACTCGGGACTCGGGACTCGGGACTCGGGACAGGCAAATGCATCGGCCCGGGCCAGGCAAGCGTTTGTGCGACTCTCGATTTCCCCGCCCCCTTGCCGCCCTCAAGGCAGTGCCGTTGGTCACGGCCTGCCGTCAAGCGCGGGCAGTCATCCGCGCAACAGACATCGCTGCCTATAATCGGCCGATGGAACCTGCCTGGCTAGAAAGCGCGACCGCATGGATCGCGGCCAATCCGATCGCCGCAGGCATCGTGATCTTCCTGATCGCGTTCTGCGATGCCCTGGTCATCGTCGGCATCGTGGTGCCGGCCCTGCCTCTGTTGTTCGCGGTCGGCACCCTGGTCGGCCTCGGCCACATCAGCGGTCCGTATGCGCTGGTCTGCTCGACCCTCGGCGCCTTCGCCGGCGACGGTCTGAGCTACTGGGTCGGCTATCGCTGGGGGCCGCAGTTGCGCCAGCGCTGGCCGTTCTCGCGCTATCCGCAATGGCTGGACCGCGGCGAGAACCTGTTCCGCCGCCACGGCAGCAAGAGCATCGTGATCGCGCGCTTCGTCGGCGCGGTACGGCCGTTCGTCCCGGCGATCGCCGGCATGTTGAAGATGCCGATGAAGCGCTACGCGATCCCGAGCTTTCTCGCCTGTCTGGTGTGGTCGGCGCTGTTCCTCGCGCCGGGCTGGGTGCTCGGCGCCTCCTACGACGCGGTCGCCGCGGTCGCCGACCGCCTCGCGATCGTGCTCGGCGCCTTGCTGGCCGCGGTCGCCCTGGTCTGGGCCACGGTGCTCTACACCTGGCGCTGGTTCGCCACGCACGCCAACAATCTGCTCGCGCGCGCCTTGCGCTGGACCCGCGCGCATCCGCGCCTGGGCCGCTACGCCGCGGCCCTGATCGACCCGAACCGCCCTGAATCGGCCTCGCTGGTGATGCTGGCGGTCTGCCTGCTCGGGATCAGCTGGATCTGGTTCACCCTGCTCGCCACCCTGCTCGCGAGCGGCGGGCCGCTGGCGATCGACCACAGCGTCCACGAGTTCATGTGGACCCTGCGCAATCCGCTCGCCGACCGCTTGATGGCGGGGCTGGCGAGCCTGGGCGATGCCGCCGTGCTCGGCCCGGCCTCGCTCGCGGTGCTGGTCTACCTGGCCTGGCGCCGGCGCTGGATGGCAGCGGCGCACTGGGTCGGCGCGATCGTGTTCGGCCTCGCCCTGACCTCGTTGCTGGAAGCGGCGATCGACATGCCCCGCCCGCCGACCGCGCCGGCCGGTTTCGGCTTCCCGTCGGTCGCGGTAACGATGACCACGATCGTGTTCGGTTTCTTCGCCGTGCTGATCGCACGCGAGCTGCCGGGCCGGCAGCGGGTCTGGCCGTACCTGCTGGCCGGCGTGGTCACCACCCTGGTCGGCTTCGCCCGCCTGTACCTGGGCGCGCACTGGCCCAGCGACCTGGTCGGCGGCACCTTGTTCGGCATCGTCTGGCTGCTGGTGCTCGGCATCGCCTACCGCCGCCACGTCGCGCGTTCGTTCTGGATGCGGCCGCTGGCCTGGCTGTTCTATACCGTGTTCGTCGCCGCCGCGCTGTGGCATGCGCCGCGCTCGGCCGACGCCTTGCTGGCCAAGTTCGCCGCCGCCACGCCGACCACCGTGCTCGACGCCGGGCCGTGGTGGAGCAGCGATTGGGCGACCTTGCCGGCGCAGCGCAACGAGAGCGACGTGCGCCAGCGCTGGCCGCTCGACATCCAGATCGCCGGCCCCTTGCCGCCGCTGCGCGCGAGCCTGGAGGCCAACGGCTGGCGGGTGCAGGAGCAAGCCGACTGGCTGGCGACCATCGCCCTGCTCGACGACGACGCGCCGGCGCGCGAGCAGATCGTGCTGCCGGCCACGCTCGATGCGCAGGCCGAGGCGCTGCTGATGCTGCGCGACGGGCCCGGCCCGAACGTGCAGTACGCGTTGCGCCTGTGGCCGGCCCCGGCGGTGCTCTCCGACGGCACCCCGCTGTGGGTCGGCACCACCCAGACCCTGCGCTTGAACAAGCCTTTCAACGCCGCGGCGCTGTGGCTGCCGCAGTCCGACGACGGCCGCGCCCACGCCGAGGTGCGCAAGGCATTGACCGGCTTCACCATGATCGAACAGGCGCATCCGAAGAACGGCACCCGGGTGCTGCGTCTGCAATCGCGGTACCGCGTGCCGGGCACCGAACCGGCGCCATGAGTTCGCCAGGGTCGACGCCCGCTTGCGCGGCGCCGATCAGGCCCGCAGGCGCGGGCTCAGGGCAAGACCGTCAGCAAGTGATCCAGGCGCTGGTGCGGCCCGTCCATCTGCAGCAGCGCCTGCCGTTGCGTCAACGACAGCGGTAGCAGCTCGGTCAGGCGCCAGCCGACCCAGGCCGCGTCGTCCATGCGCGAATGCGGCGCCTTGGCGTGCTCGCCGCCGATCTGTTCGAGCAGGTGCTCGAGCAGGGTGACCAGCAGCGAATGCTCGGGCCGCACCACCTCGCTCGGGTCCGGTGCGCACCACGCCACCTCGGCGACCTGCAGGCCGTTGTCGCGCACCCGCACGCGCTCGGCGTGGAAGCGGCGCGTGCCGCGCACCCGCAAGGTCAACAGGCCGTCGTCGCCGGTGCCGAAATCCTCGATCACCGCCTCGGTACCGTAGGCCGCCGCCGCGGCCGGTGCGCCGGCCTCCTGGCCATCGATGATCAGGCAGACCCCGAAACCGCGCCCCTGGCGGCCGCAATCGCGCACGAGGTCTAGATACCGCCGTTCGAACACCCGCAAACCGAGCGCCGCACCGGGCACCAGCACGGTATGCAGCGGGAACAATCCCAGCGATTCGGGGGCGGCGATGTCTTCGGACATGGCCGCAGTGTAGCCAAGAATGGTGGCGGCCACGATATGGGTCGGGCGGCGGGCGGGTTTGTGGCGGGCGGTGGCGCGCGGCAATGGCCTCGGTTGCTTTGTTATTGCGCAAGCGACGCGGTGCGGCGATCCATCCCTTGTAGGAACGAGGTGAGTCGCGACAAGGGACGTGCAGAAATGACGGGGCCGTCGCCGGTCTAGGAAGCGGCGTCTCTTTCGCAGGGTAGGAGCGGCGCAAGCCGCGACATCGCTGCGATGGTCTTGCGGCGCATTCCTCGTGGAAGCATCAATATCAAGTCCGAAGCTTCGTTGCCTTGTTCTTGCGCAAGCAACGCAGTACGGCAAGGCCGGACCTTGTAGGAGCGACGTGAGTCGCGACAAGGGACGCGCAGAAATGACGGGGCCGTCGCCGGTCTTGGAAGCGGCGTCTCTTTCGCAGGGTAGGAGCGGCGCAAGCCGCGACATCGCCGCGATGGTCTTGCGGCGTATTCCTCGTGGAAGCATCAATATCAAGTCCGAAGCTTCGGTTGCTTTGTTCTTGCGCAAGCAACGCGGTACGGCAAGGCCGGCCCTTGTAGGAGCGACGTGAGTCGCGACAAGGGACGTGCAGAAATGACGGGGCCGTCGCCGGTCTTGGAAGCGGCGTTTCTTTCGCAGGGTAGGAGCGGCGCAAGCCGCGACATCGCCGCGACGGTCTTGCGGCGCATTCCTCGTGGAAGCATCAATATCAAGTCCGAAGCTTCGTTGCTTTGTTCTTGCGCAAGCAACGCGGTACGGCAAGGCCGGACCTTGTAGGAGCGACGTGAGTCGCGACAAGGGACGCGCAGAAATGACGGGGCCGTCGCCGGCCTTGGAAGCGGCGTCTCTTTCGCAGGGTAGGAGCGGCGCAAGCCGCGACATCGCCGCGACGGTCTTGCGGCGTATTCCTCGTGGAAGATCAGCATCAAGATCAAGATCAGGATCAAACCCAAAGCTTCCGCCACTAAAGCGGCGGGTTACTTTCTTTTGTCTAAAGCAACAAAAGAAAGGTAACCAAAGAAAAGTGCTTCTTTTTGAATCAAGGGCCCGCGCGTTCGATGCATACGCGGTGATTTTTCATACGGGACATCCCTGTCCCGATGAAAAACGGCCCGCGTCCCTGCGGGCCGCCCTCCGGGTCTTCTATTGCCTTCGCTAGTGCTAGGCGGCGCACGGCAACGGCAACGGCAACGGCAAGGGCAAGGGCAAGGGCAACGGCAAGGGCAACGGCAACGGCAACGGCAACAATGACAGGCGCACGCGCAGCCGCAATCGCGCCGGCGCCGTTGCGGGGAACTGTGCGGTCGCGGCTTGCGTGGCTCTTACCCGTATGGGGCCCAGCCGGTTACGGCGGGGGCCGACGCTGCGCGGTCGCGGCTGGCGCCGCTCCCGCAACGGGATCTGCGACGGCGATGGAAGCTATGCCGTCTACACGTCCCTCAACGCGGCGAAGAACCGGCGCGGCGCGCCGTCGAAACCGCCGTTCGACATGAACACCACGTGGTCTCCGGCGCGCACGCGCTCGCGCAATGCGGCGATCAGGGCGTCGGCGTCGGGTACGGTCACGCCTTCGCCGCGCAGGCCGGCGACGACCTTGCCGGCATCCCAGGCCAGTTCGGGGCGGTGCAGGAAGACCACGATGTCGGCGCCGTCGAGCGAGGGCGCCAGGGCCTCGGAATGCGCGCCCAGGCGCATCGAATTGCTGCGCGGTTCCATCGCCACGACGATGCGCGCGCTGCCGACGCGGGCGCGCAGGCCGGCGAGGGTGGTGGCGATCGCGGTCGGATGGTGGGCGAAGTCGTCGTAGACGGTCACACCGCCGCTTTCGCCGATCACTTCCAGGCGGCGCTTGACGCTGCGGAACGCGGCCAGGGCGGGCAGTACGCCGGCGACATCGACGCCGACCGCATTCGCGGCGGCCAGCGCGGCCAGGGCGTTCATGACGTTGTGGCGGCCGAGCAAGGGCCAGCGCACTTCGCCGACTTCGACGCCGTCGTGGATCACCGCGAAGGCGCTGCCGTCTGCCTCGATCAGGCGCGCGGTCCATTCGAAGGCCGGCTCGGCCGATTCGGAGTGCAGGCCGAAGCGCTCGACCGGGGTCCAGCAGCCCATCGCCAGCACTTCGCTCAAGCGTTCGTCCTCGCCGTTGACGATCAGCCGGCCACGGCGCGGCACGGTGCGCACGAGGTGATGGAACTGGCGCTGGATCGCGGCGACGTCGGGAAAGATGTCGGCGTGGTCGTATTCGAGGTTGTTGAGGATCGCCACCAGCGGCCGGTAGTGGACGAACTTGCTGCGCTTGTCGAAGAAGGCAGTGTCGTACTCGTCGGCTTCGACGACGAACTCGCGGCCGGCGCCGATGCGCGCGGACACGCCGAAATCCTCGGCGACGCCGCCGATCAGAAAACCCGGCTGGCGGCCGGCGGCTTCGAGCAGCCAGGTCAGGATGGTCGTGGTCGTGGTCTTGCCGTGGGTGCCGGCGACGGCCAGCGTGTCGCGGCCCGGCAGCACCTGCTCGCTCAGCCACTGCGCACCGGAAGTGTAGCGGCGGCCGTCGTCGAGGACCTGCTCGACCGCGGCATTGCCGCGCGACAACGCGTTGCCGACCACGATCTCGTCGCAATCGGCGCCGATGTGGTCGGGCTTGTAGCCTTGCTTGAGCGCGATGCCGAGCTGTTCGAGCTGGGTCGACATCGGCGGATAGACCGCCTGGTCGCTGCCTTCGACCTCGTGGCCGAGTTCGCGCGCGAGCGCGGCGACGCCGCCCATGAAAGTGCCGGCGATGCCAAGAATATGGAGCTTCAAGATTCGACGTTCCGAATAAGGCTGCGAAGGTTCAACGAGTCGGCTGCCGCACGGCATCGACGCCCCCTCCCCCGCTGCGGCGACCGAGGGAAGCGCGCAGCCGACAGAGCCAGCGGCAAGCATGTGCGTGAATCGGCGTCCGCAGGGAACGCGGCAGTTGGGCCGCGGCTGATAAAACGTGTGCCCTCGCCCCGCCCCTCTCCCGCAAGCGGGAGGGGGAGAACGACCGGAGCGCGAACGCGGCGCGGCGGGAAAGAGCGCAAGGCCGAAGCGCGAACGCGGTGCGTGAGGGCGAGGGTCAGCCGACCGTCGGCGCCGGTTCCAGCGCTTCGATGATGCGGGTGAACACCACGTCGAGCGAGCCGACGCCGTCGACCACGGTCAGGCGGCCGTGCTGACGGTAGTACTCGATGACCGGCGCGGTCACCTCGTCGTAGACCTTCAGGCGGGTGCGCACCGCTTCCGGGCTGTCGTCGACGCGGCCCTGCTCGGCGGCGCGGCCGGCGATGCGCTCGACCAGCAGTTCGGTCGGCACTTCCAACTGCACCGCGAAGTCCATCGGCTGGCCGATCTTCTTGAGCAGCACGTCGAGCGCATCGGCCTGGGCCAGGTTGCGCGGGTAACCGTCGAGAATGAAACCGCCGGCGGTGTCGGGACGCGAGAAACGGTCCTCGAGCATGCCGAGCAGGATTTCGTCGCTGACCAAGTTGCCGGCGTCCATCACCGCCTTGGCTTCCAGCCCCAGCTTGGAGCCGGCCGCGACTTCGCCGCGCAACAGATCGCCGGTGGAAATATGCGGCACCTGCAAATGCTCCTTTAGCCGCGCAGCCTGCGTGCCCTTGCCGGAACCGGGCGCGCCCAGAAGTACCAATCGCATCAACATCGCTCCTGAAAACTAACGAAATCGTCGCGACCGGCGTTCGCCACGCCGGCCTCGCAGCCCACCGGCCGCCCCAGGCTGGCCAGTCCGCGGGGCGGCGCTACACTCGGAGCCGCCATTCACCCGCCGGGCAAAATATTGCTGGCAGCTTACCGCAATCCGGCCGAAATCCTGGAATCCCCATGCCCAACGGAACTTTGCTGTACGCCCAATCCGGCGGTGTGACCGCCGTCATCAATGCCACCGCCTCGGCCGTGATCGAGACCGCCCGAGCCCGCAAGGTCAAGGTGCTGGCCGCCCGCAACGGCATCCTCGGCGCCCTGCGCGAGGAGCTGATCGACACCTCCCGGGAGTCGGCCGCAGCGATCCGCGCCCTCGGCCACACCCCCGGCGGCGCCTTCGGCTCGTGCCGGGTCAAGCTGAAGTCGCTGGAGGCCGACCGCGCCCGCTATGAGCGCCTGCTGGCCGTGCTCAAGGCCCACGACGTGCGCTGGTTCCTCTACAACGGCGGCAACGACTCGGCCGACACCGCACTCAAGGTGTCCCGGCTCGCGGCTGAGTTCGGCTATCCGCTGACCTGCATCGGGGTGCCGAAGACGGTCGACAACGACCTGGCCGTGACCGACTGCTGCCCCGGCTTCGGCTCGGCCGCCAAGTACACCGCGGTGTCGGTGCGCGAGGCCGCCCTCGACGTGGCGGCGATGGCCGAGACCTCGACCAAGGTCTTCGTCTACGAGGCCATGGGCCGCCATGCCGGCTGGCTGGCCGCGGCCGCCGGCCTGGCCGGCCAGGGCCCCGACGACGCCCCGCACCTGATCCTGTTCCCGGAACGCCCCTTCGACGAGGCCGATTTCTTCGCCAAGGTCCGCGCCACGGTCGAGCGGGTCGGCTATTGCGTGGTGGTGGCCAGCGAAGGCATCCAGACCGCCGATGGCCGTTTCGTCGCCGATGCCGGAGGCGGCCACGACTCGTTCGGCCACACCCAGCTCGGCGGGGTCGCCTCGCACCTGGCCGGGCGGGTCAAGGACGCCCTGGGCTACAAGGTGCATTGGGCCCTGCCCGACTACCTGCAGCGCTCGGCCCGCCACCTGGCCTCCAAGACCGACGTCGAGCAGGCCCGCGCGGTCGGCAAGGCCGCGGTCGAGTTCGCGCTGAAGGGCCAGAATTCTGTGATGCCGGTGATCGTGCGCACCTCCGACGCGCCCTACCGCTGGAAGATAGAGGCCGCGCCGCTGAGCAAAGTGGCCAATCACGAGAAGAAGATGCCGGCCGGGTTCCTGCGCAAGGACGGCTACGGCATCACCGCCAAGGCGCGCGCCTACCTGGAACCGCTGATCCGCGGCGAGGCCCCGCCGCCGTACGGCCGCGACGGCCTGCCCAAGTACGTGGCGCTGAAGAACATCGCGGTGAAACCCAAGCTGCCGGCCTTCGAAGGCTAAGCGAACTGCGACGGCCGGCCGCTAACCGGGCGGCCGCATCGCCCCGGGCGCGCCGCCCGGGCGGGGCGGCGCTATCCTCGTCGAGGGTCGCCGCACCAAGGACCGCATTCGCTCATGGACAGTCGCACGAACACCGCTACCCGGGCCGCCTGGGCGGCCTGCCTCGCCGCGCTGGCGTCGGCGCCGGCCTGCGCCGGCGAGAGCTTTCTGTTGCATCGCTACGGCGAGCGCCCTGCGCGCGGCCTGATCTATGCCGACAGCAGTTGGATCGAGAGCGCGCTGCCGCCCGAGGACGAAAGCCGGATCTTGTTCGCCGACGGCCCCGACGCGGCGATGAGCGCACGCGAGGCGGCGCCGCGCTCGATCCAGGTGTTCGAGGTCATGGAACACGAATCCGCGCCGGACAAGATCGTCCACCGCCTGCAGTTTGACTGCACGCGCGGTCGAATGCGCAGCACCGCGGCCGAGGTGTACCGGCGCAACGACACCCAGGACACCCTGGCGCCGACCGATTGGGCGCCCACACCGGCCGGCTGGATGAGCCAGGCCCAGCGCTTCGCCTGCGAGCCGGCCTCGCGCACGGCCGAACACGGCATGACCCGGCTCGACAGCGCGGCCAATCTGCTGAGCGTGGTCGAGCTGTCCTGGCAACGCTTCTGGACCGACGGCAAGCGGCCGCGCTACACCAGCAGCCGCTCCGAGACCCAGATCGCCGCGCGCCGGCAGGAAGTCGAAGGTGCGCTGGCGCGCCTGTCCGGCGCGATGGACCAGGTCCACGCTGAATTGCGCGACCAGCAGGACGACGCCCGCGCCCAGGCCGAAGCCGCGGCGCGCAGCGCCCGCGCGCGCGAACGCCGCGAACGCACGCCGAACCCGGCGCTGGAAAACTGGATCGACGCGCCGCTGCAATTGCTGGTGGGCACCTGGGGCGATCCGGTCTCGTATCGCGACGAAGACCGCAGCCGCTTGCTGCATTACCTCCTGCCGGCGGCCGAATCCCAGGGCGGGCCGGCAGCGCCGGCCGCGGACGCCGGCCGCTGCGCGATCAAGTTCATCGTCCGCAACGGCACCGTCTTCGACTACACCGCCATCGGCGCCGGCACCTCGTGCGAGAACGCCGCGGTGCCGATGCGCTCGGTGTCGATGTGAATGCGCGAGAGCGCCCAACCTCGCGTCCGGGCGCGCATGATCGTGGCTTGCCCCGCGCCATCGCCTGCTGACCCATGACCGCCGAATCTCCGCTGCCGGCTTCGCTGCATCCGTGGATCGAACGCATCTGGGTGTGCGGGCGTCCGAGCCAGCCACCGCGCGCCCCTCGCGAACATTCCTTGCCGAACGGCGCGATGCATCTGGTGGTGCGCCTGGACGGGCGGCCGCTGCGCCTGTACGCCGATGCCGACGACCGCATCGGCCGCCGCCACGCCGCCGCGACCGTGGCCGGGATCCGTGCCGGGTACTGCATCAAGGACGCCTCCGCGCCGGCCGCCTCGGTCGGCGCGGTGCTGCGGCCGGGCGCGGCGCTGGCCTTGTTCGGCGTGTCCGCGGCGGAGCTCGCCGGCCAGCACGTGGCGCTCGGCGATCTGTGCGGCAGCGCCGCCGACCTGCTGGTCGAGCGCTTGGCCGCGACCGGCGACCCCGAGTGTCGCCGCCGAGTGTTCGAAGATTTCCTGCGCGAACGCCTGCGCCCGCCGCGCGGCCTCGACCCGCAGATCGTGCAGACCGCGAGCCGGCTTCAACGCGCCTGCGGCGGTGAGGAGGCCATCGCCGCGATCGCCGCCGGCGGCGGTCGCAGCCATCGCCATTTCATCGCCGCCTTCCGCGATGCGGTCGGCCTGGCGCCCAAGCGCTATGCGCGGGTGCAGCGCTTCCGCCGCCTGCTCGCGGCCTTGTCCGCCGCGCCACGGCCGGCCTGGGCGCAACTCGCGATCGAGCACGGGTATTTCGACCAGTCGCATCTGATCCGCGAATTCCGCGAGTTCGCCGGAGTCAGCCCGCGCGAGTACCTGGCCGCGCCGCTCGCCGCGCCGCATCATCTGCCGATCGGGCCGCGCTAGCCGCGTGCGGCGACGGCGACGGCGACGGCGACGGCGACGGCGACGGCGACGGCGACGGTCAATTTTATCCAATCCCCGCGAGCGGCCCGCCCCCATGCTGGCGCCGACATCCACCACGGAGCCCGCCATGGCCGTCCACGAACTGTTTTCCTATCTGTGCGTCGGCGACGCCCAGGCCGCGATCGCGTTCTACTGCAAGGTCTTCGAGGCCACCGAGAAATTCCGCCTGGTCGAACCCGGCGGCCGCATCGGCCACGTCGAACTCGATCTGGGCGGCACCACCTTAATGCTGTGCGAAGAGTTTCCCGAGGTCGAGATCCGCCGCCCCGAACCCAAACGCGGCCACAGCCACACCCTGCACCTGCATGTCGACGACGCCGACGACGTGGTCGCGCGCGCGGTCGCCGCCGGCGCGCAACTGGCGATGGCGCCGCGCGATCACTTCTACGGCGAACGCTCGGGCACGGTCATCGACCCGTTCGGCCATCGCTGGAACATCGGCCACAGCATCGAGCAGATCGAGCCCGAGGAAATGCAGCGACGCTACGAACGCGAGCCCGGCTGCTGAGGGCTGCGCGCTCTCGACAACCGCAGCGCAAGGGCCACACAGCGAGCACCGCAGGCCGCATCGCTGTGCGCACGACCGCTGCCGAGGCGTCTGCGCGGCTGCGAGTTCAGCTTTCGCGAACGCCGCAAGCTGTGCGCTGCGTCAGGAATAGGCACACAGCACATTAAGCCTGCGCCGAAACCCGTTGAATCGCCTGGTCGATTGCGGCACTCTGCCATCGCGCGCGTTCATGCACTTAATGGCGGACGCACGGACGCTGAGTTTCGACCCATCAAGGAGGCCTTCATGAAAGGCAAGCTGTTACCGCTGCTCATTCTCTTGCTGCCCTCGGCTTCGGCCCTGGCCGGCAAGTGCGAAGACAATTTCACCAAGTCCGGCAACCCGCTCAAGGGCACCGAGTACTCCACCTCGGTCACCGTGCCAGGGCTCAGCGTCGCCAGCGCGGTCGGCCAGATGAACAACATCGCCGTGTCCGACGGCATGAACGTGATCGATGCGAACAGCGAGTCCGGTTCTCTGTTGCTCGAAGTGTCGCCCAACCTCGCCCACCGCGGCCTGCAGGTCTACGTCACCGCGGTGGCGGACGGCACCGTGACGATGCTGATGAAGACGCGCCGCGGCGCGCTCGCCAACGCCGACTCTATCAAGACCTCGATGTGCAAGATGCTGTACCAGCTCAAGCCCGGCAAGGCACCGCCGAAGGCCACTGGCGGCAGCGCCAAGCCGATCTCGATCTCGGCGATCAAGCTGGCCGACGAAGTGTCCAAGACCGTCCAGGACAACGTCGCGATGATCGACGTGCGCAACAAGGGCAAGACCTACCGGGTCAGCGGCTACTTCCTGGGTTCGGAATCCGGCAGCGGCGGCCTGAGCGTGTTCTACGACATGAAGCCCTCGTTGCTGCCGGGCTTCATCCCGAGCAGCCGCGACGCCATCGTCTTCACCCGCGTGATGTGCCACATGGCTTCGGACCAGCGCGGTTATTCGATGACCCTGCGCAAGGGCGACAAGCTCGACCTGATCGGCACCTTCGACTCCTACCAGGCCGACACCCGCCTGATCCACCTCGGCAACTGCCGGGCCGCCAAGTAAGCGCAGCGGCTTCGCGACGAAGCCGCCGCACTCGAACGGGACGAAAGAAAGGGCCGCATTGCGGCCCTTTCTTTATGCGCGACGCTCTTCGCGGGATGCTGATCGCAGAGTCCTCGTCGCGCGATGCCCGTCGCCGTGGTAGATCAGCCGCCGCAGCTCGCACCTTCGACCTTCATCGACGCGGCGAACATCGGCACCGCGGCGAGCTTGTTGGCCGCGGCCTTTTCCTTTTCGTCCTGCAGGTACAGGCGCGACTTGCCTTGCGCATCCAGGGTCGGCGGCACCGCGGCCGCAGCCGGCTTGCGCCAGATCCTCACCACCGCCTGTTGCTGCGGGCAGGCGGCACTGGGCACGCGAATCAGGTCGTTGAATTTCCAGCCGCTCGCTTCCGACGGCTGGGCCTTGGCGGCGTCGACGAAGCGCGCACGCGGCTGGCAGTTCGGGCTGGTGCGCACGACCGCGAACTTGTAGGGCTCGGCGGCCTGGCCGGTGAATATACCCTCGACCCGCGCGCAAGCTTCCGGAATCTGGCGCAGGGTGTGCAGGCGGGCGACCGCCTGGGCCGGGATCGGCCCGCGCTGGATTTCGGGCGCCGGATCGGCGGGGGCGGCGATCGCGAGCGCAGGCAGGCCCGCGCACAGGATCGAAACGAACAGCACTGGGACGAATCGCATCGTCGGCTCCGGTCTGACAAGGCCGGCGCAGACTGGCACGCATCGGCTGAACCCTCGCCGGCCGGAGGCGGAGCCTGGCCGGCCGCGTTCACAGGCCCGGCGGCGGTCCGGACCGCGAACGCACCGGCCGCCTCGAAGGGCGGCCGACGCGCGGGTCGACCGACCCGGGGCTCAACCCGCCGGATTTACGCCGGCGGCGATCACTCCAGCGGGATGGGGCACTGCTTCTGCACGCAGCACGCCCAGCAATAGGTCTGGGTGTTGCCGGCCAGCTTGCAGTCGTAGATGCACTGCGCCATTTCCGGAGTGATGCTCGAGCCGCCGGCGGCGGCGGTCAGGCCCAGCCCCATACCGAACACGAACACACAACATGCGATCAGCTTCTTGCTCATGGACATCTCCTGATTGAGGTTCGAGGGAAAGCGTTTGCTTGGCTCAGCGCACGGACCTCGGCGTCGCGACGACGCCGGCATCCGTACTCCCCTGCGGGACACCCGCAGTGCGCATCGGCAACCTCAGCGTTTCCCCGGGTGGCGATTCCCTGGCCGGCGCGATGCGCGCCACCGACTACACGGCGCATCGCGGGCACTGTCAAACCGCGGCCGTTCCGCCACGGCGTACGCGCCGGAACGCGGGTGCGCGCCGCCGCCGCGATCTCGCTCGCCGGGCGTATTCAGCCGCTGCGTCACAGCGCGCGCGTGCACCGGTCAAGCCCATAACGGGGTCGATCCCGGGAACGAACCGGACCCGATCCGTGACTGGAGTCGCAGCCCCGCCGACGCCGCCTCGCCGCTCGCACCGCCTCGCTGCGGCGAGGTTTCACCGGCCCAGTGCGTGTGCGATAGTCGCGACACCGCCGTGTTCGCAGCACGGCGTCGCTGCAATGCAACACGCATCAGCGCAAGAAGCGATTCCGCGGCACACCGGCCAACAGCTTTCCGCGGCACAACACGATCGACCCGTTGTCCTGTGATGTCCACTTCTACATTTGGGGAGGGGTTCATGCTGGAGCAGTACGGTTTGACCTTGGCGCTGGGCTGCGCCGTCATCGCGATCCTTTACGGCATCGTGTCCGCGCGCTGGATCAGCGCTCAACCCGCCGGCAACGAACGAATGCAGGAGATCGCCGGCGCGATCCAGGAGGGCGCACGCGCCTATCTCAACCGCCAATACATGACCATCGGCATCGCCGGCGCGGTCTTGTTCGTGTTGATCTGGTTCGCACTCGGCGGGCCGACCGCGATCGGCTTCCTGCTCGGCGCGGTGCTCTCGGGCGCGGCCGGCTATATCGGCATGAACGTGTCGGTGCGCGCCAACGTGCGCACCGCCGAAGCCGCGCGCAAGGGCATCGGCCCGGCGATGGACGTGGCCTTCCGCGGCGGCGCGATCACCGGCATGCTGGTGGTCGGCCTGGGCCTGCTCGGCGTGGCCGGTTACTGGCTGGCGCTGGCCAAGCTCGGCGTGACCGGCGAGAAAGCGCTGCACGCCCTGGTCGGCCTGGCCTTCGGCTCTTCGCTGATCTCGATCTTCGCCCGGCTCGGCGGCGGCATCTTCACCAAGGGCGCCGACGTCGGCGCCGACCTGGTCGGCAAGGTCGAAGCCGGCATCCCCGAGGACGACCCGCGCAACCCGGCGGTGATCGCCGACAACGTCGGCGACAACGTCGGCGACTGCGCCGGCATGGCCGCCGACTTGTTCGAGACGTACGCGGTCACGGTGATCGCGACGATGCTGCTCGGCAGCCTGATGGCCAGCACGGTCGGCGCCAACGGCGTGCTGTACCCGCTGGTGCTCGGCGGCGTGTCGATCATCGCCTCGATCATCGGCGCGTTCTTCGTCAAGGTGAAGGCCGGCGGCTCGATCATGGGTGCCCTGTACAAGGGCGTGATCGTTTCGGCGGTGCTCGCGGCGATCGCGTTCTATCCGATCACCACCGAACTGATGCGCGATGCCAGCCACGGCGCGATCAACCTGTACGGCTGCGCGCTGATCGGCCTGGTCCTGACCGGCGCCATCGTCTGGATCACCGAGTACTACACCGGCACCCAGTACGCACCGGTCAAGCACGTCGCCGCGGCTTCCACCACCGGTCACGGCACCAACATCATCGCCGGCCTCGGCGTGTCGATGAAGTCGACCGCGCTGCCGGTGATCGCGGTGTGCGTGGCGATCTGGGGCTCGCATGCGCTCGGCGGCCTGTACGGCATCGCCATCGCCGCGACGTCGATGCTGTCGATGGCCGGCATGATCGTCGCCCTCGATGCGTACGGCCCGATCACCGACAACGCCGGCGGCATCGCCGAAATGGCCGAGTTGCCCTCGGACGTGCGCGCGGTCACCGACCCGCTCGACGCGGTCGGCAACACCACCAAGGCGGTGACCAAGGGCTACGCGATCGGTTCGGCCGCGCTCGCCGCGCTGGTGTTGTTCGCCGACTACACCCACAACCTGCAGGCCGCGCATCCGGGCGTGCTGTTCAACTTCGACCTGTCCGACCACATGGTGATCATCGGCCTGCTGATCGGCGGCCTGATCCCCTACCTGTTCGGCGCGATGGCGATGGAAGCGGTCGGCCGCGCCGCCGGCGCGGTGGTCGAGGAAGTGCGGCGCCAGTTCCGCGACATTCCCGGGATCATGGAAGGCACCGGCAAGCCGCAGTACGACAAGGCCGTGGACATGCTGACCAAGTCGGCGATCAAGGAAATGATCGTGCCGTCCCTGCTGCCGGTCGCGGTGCCGGTGGTGGTCGGCCTGCTGCTCGGGCCGAAGGCGCTCGGCGGCTTGCTGATCGGCACCATCGTCACCGGCCTGTTCGTGGCCATCTCGATGACCACCGGCGGCGGCGCCTGGGACAACGCCAAGAAGTACATCGAGGACGGCCACCACGGCGGCAAGGGTTCGGAAGCGCACAAGGCCGCGGTCACCGGCGACACCGTCGGCGACCCGTACAAGGACACCGCCGGCCCGGCGATCAATCCGCTGATCAAGATCATCAACATCGTCGCCCTGCTGCTGGTGCCGCTGCTGCCGGTGAACGGCATGGGCACCGCGGGCGCCGCGCACGGTGTCGGCGAAGTCGTGCTGACCGCGCCGGCGACCGACGTCGGCGGGCCGGTGGCTTCGAGCGGAGCGGATTCAACTGGAGCGGCTTCCACTGGAGCCGATTCCACCGCAGCGGGCTCGACCGGCACCGAGGCATCGGCCGCGGTCGAGTCCACCGACAGCGCATCGGCCGCGGCGGCCGCCGGCACCGCCAAGCTCTACTTCGGGGTCGATTCGGCGACGCCGCCGGCCACCGCCGGGGCCGACCTGGCCGGCGTGGTCGCCGCGCTGAAAGCCGAGCCCTCGACGAAGGCGCGCATCTCCGGTTTCCACGACGAGTCGGGCAATGCCGCGAGCAACGCCGAGCTGGCCAAGCAGCGCGCGCAAGCGGTGCAGCGCTGGCTGGAATCGCAGGGTATCGGCCAGGACCGCATCGTTCTCGACAAACCGACGGTCACCACCGGCGGCGGCAGCGCCGAGGAAGCGCGGCGGGTGGAGGTGAAGGTCGAATAAGTCCGGCACCGTCTCGAACGGAAAACGGCGGCCTCGGCCGCCGTTTTCTTTTGCGTCCCGAAGCTCGGGTGCATCCGGCAACCGGGCGGCTCAGCGCGCCGCGAACCCGTTCGCCGCTACGTCGAACCACGGTGTGCACAGAAGTTGCTGCCGCTCGACTACCGCGAACGAAGCGCGCCAGACTTCGGTCCCGCCGACACTTTGCGGCGCGGCGAAATCCCGGTCTTCGAACGCCGCCACACCGAGGCACCAGCGCAACCGCTTCGGCGCATCGAGGCCGGGCAGCGCGAACTCGAAACGCCCGGCGGTCTGCGCACCCGCGTCTACCCGGACCGCCAACGGCGTCGGCGGCGAAACCGGCGCCGGATTCGGCAACGGCGCAGCGGCGTGGCTCAACGACACATCGCCTCCCTCCATCCGCCAAGCCGGCGCGGCGATCGCGCCGGCGGTCTGCCGCCCCGTCGCCACCGCGTGACGGTCGCCGCGGTCGAACACGGCCAGCGGCATATCGCCTTGGTTGTGCAGGCGGTACGCAACCGTCAACACCCGCTTGGAGGCCGCATAATCGAACTCCGCTTCGAGCGCGACACCGTGACCCTGCACCTTCGCGGTACGAGCGGCGTCCGAAGCGCGGTCAGCAGGCATGGGGTCGGGCTCCGCGGATGAGGAAGGTTGCGCATGCGCGCAGGCGATCGCGGCGAGCGCCAGCGAACACACCAGCAAGCGGCGAATGCAGGCGTAACGAGGGTACATCGTCGAGGTCATGCCGGCACTCGTGTCGAAAAGAAGGGGCGGCGCAGGGGACGGATCATCACGGCCGCCACGGCCCGCGCGCCATCAGGAATGACAACGTCCGCCAATCCTAGACAAAACCTCCCGGACAAAACCGGGCAGCCCGCTGAACGCGGGCTGCCCGCCTGTCTCCCCAGAGCCCCTCGTCACGATGTGCGGAAGGCCGCGCGGTCAGAACGCATAACTCGGCCGATCCGGCAGCCCGAGTTCGCCGCGGATACCGTTCTCGGTCAGATGATCGGGATTGGCAGTGGTCTTGGGCGTAGCGGGGTCGCCGTCGAAATCGTAAGCGGGTGCGCTGGTCTCCAGGCCCACCGCCTGACGCTCGGCGTTCGGCACGCGGCCGTCGTCGGGTCCGGTGCCCTGATAAGTGCCCGGCTGGAAGGTGCCGGTGACGCCGTTGTAGGCGTGCGACATCTCGTGATACAGCACCACCACCGGGGCCGGGAACTCGGCCAGGTGGAACGAGGGGTTGTAGCTGATCTGCACGTCGCCGCCGGCGCCCGGCTTGCCGTTGACGATGTCGGCGTCGTTGCTGAAGGTCTGGGCGTAGCCGTTTTGTTCGTTGGCCAGTTCCTTGATGGTCACGCTGTTGCCGCGCGCGGCGGCCCGGTCGAATTCGGCCAGCATCTGCTGTCCGTTCGGCGAGCTGCGCAGGAACTCGATCTCCGCGCCGACGCGCTGCTTGAATGCGTCCGAACCCTCGATGGTCACGCCCTTGCTGGCGCTGATCTCGACGTTGATCACGGTGTTGCGCGCTCCGGTGGCGGCATTGACGAGGTCGCTGGCCTGCTGCGCGTACACGGTGTCGTTCCCGCCGCCGTTGTCGACCGTGTCCCGGCCGGCGCCGGTGTAGACCGCATCGTCGCCGTCGCCGCTGCGCAAGGTGTCGTCGTCGAGGCCGCCCGACAGCATGTCCTTGCCGGCGCCGCCGTCGAGCGTGTCGCCGCCCCGGCCGCCTTCGAGGAAGTCCACCCCGCTGCCGCCGCCGAGCGTGTCGGCGCCGTCGCCGCCATAAACCACGTCGTCGCCGTCGCCGCCATCGAGACGGTCGTCGCCGCTGTTGCCGAATACATCGTCGCGGCCGGCACCGGTGGAGACCACGTCGTTGCCGAGGCCGGCGTCGATGCGATCGCTGCCGGCGCCGGTGCTGATCGCGTCGTCGCCGGCGCCGCCGTCGACGACGATGTTCACCTTCACGTTCGGGGCGACGTTGATGGTGTCGTTGCCGGCGCCGCTGCGGATCGTCAGCTCCTGGTTCTCGCCCAGGCGCACCTCGTACTTCTCGCCGTTGATGCCGACGTCGAGGGTGCCGTCGTCGCGCTGAGTGATCTGCACGTCGTCGTTCTTGGTACCGGTGGTCAGCACGACCTGGTCGCTGCTGACGTAGCTGCGACCCAGGCCGGCATCGGCCAGGGTCTGCTCGCGCGCGATCGAGACCTCGGCGCCCCGGTGCAGCGGATCGATCTGCACGGTCTTGCCGTCGGGCGTGCGGCCCTCGCTGCGCTGCTGCGGGTTGGTGTCGCTGCCGTCGATCGCCACCGCCTCGTCCAGCCCCGGATTGGCGATCGTCGGGTTGCCCGCCTCGGCGATCGTCGGTTCGATCGCCGGCGACTGCGGCTCGGCCAGCCGGTTCGGATCGGCGGCGACCGGGTCGTTCCAGTAAGAGTCGACCGGCGGCGCGGAACGGGTGGCGTCGAGCTGTACGGACATGGCAGGCCTGCGTGGAAAGAGTACGAGCCTCCTAGATACGCAGACGTATGGCCGCATCCAAGCTAGGGCGTACCCAAGCTAGGGTCGTCCCCAGGAGCGGTTCGGCAGCCAGGCCTGGCGCTCACCAGGCCTCCAGTTCGTAGATGGGGGTGGCCGGATCGGCCGGGTTCTGCGCCGGCTGGGTCACGTCCAGGCGCACATAACGCGCCCGGGTCGGCGCGATGCGATGCACGCTGACGCTATCGACGTTGTCGTCGACCTTCGCCACCTGCCGCCAGCGCGCGCCGTCGTCGGACACCGACAGCGCGAACGCGCGGGTGTTCATCGCCGCCGCTTCGCCGCCGGCCTGGGCGTGCTTGACGGTGAAGCCGCGCAATTCGCGCTGGGCTTGCAGGTCGATGCGCAGCCAGGCCGGCCGCTGCAGCGAACAGAACTTGTCGTGGGTCTTGCTGGCGAGCAGGCCGTTGACCGCTTTCTCCGCTTCCTCGCCGGGCTTGCAGATCGCCGAGCCGGTGGCCGGGCGATGCAGAGCCAGATTGGCTGGCGCGGGCTCGCCGCTCGCCGCCGGCGCGACCGGCCCGCACGCGGCGAACAGCAGCCACGCGACGACCGCCCCGCGCCTCATGGCGCCCCCCGTTGCGCGAGCCACGCGCGTTTGCCGACCTGCGCGGTCTTGTGCTCGCCGTCGTGGCTCCAGCCCGGCGGCATGAGCGGGTACAGCAGTTTGTTTTTCCATCCGGGCGCGCCGGCGATGTCGCGCGACAGGGCGACGAACTCGCCGAGATAGGCATCGAAAAAACTGCCGGGTTTCAGCGGCCGGGTGATGCCGTACTCGATCCGCACGTCGTCGCGCTGTGGCTGGTACGTACGGAACACCCGGTCCCAGACATTGAGCAGGTTGCAGAAATTCGTGTCCATGTAGACCGCGTTGCGGGCGTGATGCACGCGGTGGTGCGCCGGGGTCAGGATCAGCCGGTGCAGCGCCCCGAGGCGCCCGTCCTTGAGCGCGTGCTCGCCCAGGTGGATGAACTGCCCCCACAGCCCGTCGACGAACATGATCAGCAACAGCAGCGGCGGCTCTACCCCGGCCAGGATGCAGATCGTGGTCCGCACCAGGTCGGCGTAAGGCGCCTCCAGGAACAGATGGGCGTAGTTGACCGACAGATTCATCGCCACCGGCGCGTGATGGGTCGAGTGCAGGCACCACAGCAGGCGCACTTTGTGGGCGAGGTAGTGATAGACGAAGTGGGCGAACTCCCAGACCAGGTAGCCGTAGATCAACCCGGGCACGCCGATCCCGACCTGGAACGGCGCATACGGCTGGAACAGGCCGATGCACAGGGTGACCACCCCGAAGGTCAGGAAAGTCGAGATCAGCCGGTTGGCCAGCAGGGTGAGGAAAGGGAGTTTGTAGTCCTCGAGCTTGAACCGGCGCTGGGCCACGGTCCGCAGCAGTTCGTAGACCAGCAGGATCGGGATGACCGGATACAGCAGGGCGGCGGCACCGTCGGCACTGAGCAAAGCCCGGTAGCCTTGCTCGGCCAGCAACTTCAACAAGGCCCCCAGGCCGAAGAAACCGATCAGCTCCTGCTCGACATAGCCCCACCACGCCATCGCCGCCCCCGAATTTATCTCGATCTAAATTCAGGATTAACACCGACCGACGGGAGCGGCAAGCGCGCCGGGCCGAACCCGCCCGGCGAGCGTTGGACAAGGCCTGGACCTGTTTGGACGCGGCGCGGATCGCCGCCCGACCGCCCTCGCGACGGTGGCCCGTTCACTGCCGTTCGGCGCACGAAGTCAGTGCTTTGCCGCCGATTGACCGTTTACGCGCCGGCTGGCGCCGCGCCGGGCTGGTTCCCGCCTCGTGCTGCAACGCAGCACCCGGCCGCGTAGAATGGCCCATCTTCTTTCACCGCCCGCCTTCTGGCGGGCCACAGCAGTCGGAGCACACATGGGTCTGGACCTCGTTTCCACCGGCAAGAATCCGCCGCACGAGATCAACGTCATCATCGAAATCCCGAAGGATGCCGAGCCGGTCAAGTACGAGGTCGACAAGTCCTCCGGCGCCATCTTCGTCGACCGCATCCTGTCGACCCCGATGCGCTATCCCTGCAACTACGGCTACGTCCCGCACACCGTCTGCGGCGACGGCGATCCGGCCGACGTGCTGGTGATCCTGCCGCTGCCGCTGATCCCGGGCTCGGTGATCCGCTGCCGTCCGGTGGCCGTGCTGAAGATGTCCGACGAAGCCGGCAGCGACGAAAAGCTGCTCGCCGTGCCGGTCGACAAGGTCTTCGCCGGCTACAGCCACATCCACGACATCGAACAGGTCAGCCCGCACTGGCTCGAGCGCATCGGCCACTTCTTCGAGCACTACAAGGACCTGGAGAAGGGCAAGTGGGTCAAGCTCGACGGTTGGGGCAATGCCGAGGAAGCCAAGAAGATCCTGGTCGAAGCCATCGAGCGCTACGCGGCCACCTCGGAGGAAGACAAGCCGAAGTTCTGATCGGTACTCGGTTCTGCATCAAACAAAGGCCGCCTTCGGGCGGCCTTTCGCTTTGCGGCGAGGCACCGTTGGCTCCCTGGCGAGCCTGAAGCCGATTCGAGGGCCACGCCGTTACCGCAGTCAACGCCTTCCTCTTTTGATTCGAGCAGGTCTTCCCGAGAGCAAGAACGGCTAAGCCCCCGGCCAAAAATGCATAGGCCGCGGTCTCCAGATCGTGCATGAAGCAATAAACCACCGTCGTAAACACAGCCACCAAGGACAGAAAGATCTCGGTACCAGCCAAGTGTCGAAGTGTCGAAGTGTCATGGCATCGCTCTCGATTCTTGCCCTTCAAGCCCAACTCGCACTGCACTATTCACGCCCTTTCAACCAATCGAAAAGGATCGGCAGCTGCTGAACCGCCATAACGAGCAAGGCGAACAACATCCCTTTAAACAAACCGTAGCCAAACCAGAAGGGCAGCCCGCCCGCGATAGCCACAAAGGCAGCTACTTTCTGCTCTTTCCAAAAGCGCCGGCTCACAACACTCGCCTCTTTCTCCATTTCTCGCTCTTCCAACAATCGGCGAGAACCAATGGCCGCAACCTCATCGACCGCTTCCACCACAAAGAACTACGGCCCCTTTCGGGGCCGTAGTCGTATGGCGGTACTACTTGACGCTTATCAGAAGCGCTGCGTGTACTTCATGTAGACGAAGCGACCGATGTCGAAGCTGCCGTTGTACGAGAAGCTGCTGTTCGGCTGGCTGTACATGGTCTGGCCGACGTGGTCGAACACGTTGTTCGCGCCCAGCGCCACCGTGGCGTTCCACGGGGTGTTGTAGCGGACCTGCACGTCGTGGAAGGTGTTGCCGCCCACTTCGCGAATCGGCTGGATGCCCTTGTAGCTCGACTGGTAGTTCGGCTTGTCGCATTCCGCGCCGCCGTCCAGGTCGTACGAGCACTCTTCCTTCAGGCCGGAGTAGTAACGCATGCCCCAGCTCGCGCCGAAGTCGCCGTAGCTCCAGTCGGCGTTCAAGTTCGAACGCACGCGGAAGTTGCTGCCGCCGTCGGCGACCCAGCTCGTACGCTGCTCGACCGGAGTGGTGGACTCGCCGTCGCGCTTGTATTCCAGGTAGTCGACGTAGGTCGTCTTCCAGGTGAACGAGAAGTTGCCGAAGCGGGTGTCCATCAGACGGTAGGCGATGCCGAGGTCGTAACCGGCCGTTTCCTGGTAACCGCCGTTGATCAGGTTGCGGGTCACGCCCACGACCTGGCCTTCGCCGTCGCGCACGAAGCGGCCGCAGGCCGAGTCGATGCCGAGGACGTAGCAGTTGTTGAGGATCGAGGTGACGGTTTCAGCCGCGATGACGTCGTCGATCTTGATCTTCCACCAGTCCAGGCTGATGTCGAGGCCGCTGACGTAGCTCGGGCTGTAGACGAAACCGATGCTGGTCGACTTCGAGGTTTCCGGCATCAGATCCGGGTTCGAGCCGGACAGGAACGCGCTGTCGGACTGAGCGTTCGGACCGGTGGCCGGACGACCGCCGGAGGCGACCTGGCGGAAGTTCGCCGGGACCACGCCGCCGCAACGCGCGGCGACCTGCGGGTTACGCACGGCCGAGCCGAACAGCGTGTCGCAGGGATCGGTGTAGTTGTCGAAGCTCTCGCTGACGCCGCCGTACAGGTCGGCCACGGTCGGCGCGCGGAAGCCCGTCGCGTAGGTGCCGCGGACCAGCAGGTCGTCGATCGGCTTCCACTTCAGGCTGAACTTGCCGTTGGTGGTGTCGCCGAAGGTGTTGTAGTCCGAGTAACGGCCGGCGAGGCTGAACGACAGTTCCTTCGCGAAGGCCACATCGGCCAGCACCGGCACGGCGAGTTCGACGTAGAACTCGTCGAGCGAGTAGCCGCCCTGGGTTTCGCTACCGGCCAGGTCGGTGCTCAGGCCCGACTGCAGCAGGGCGTCCGGCGAGTAGTGCGCCGATTCCTTGCGGTGCTCGTAGCCGGCCGCCAGGCCGAGGTCGCCCGCCGGCAGCGCAGCGAGCACGCCGCTGAGGTTGAGGCTGTAGACCTCGGTCTTGGTGGTCGAGGTGTCGTGGGTCGGCAGGTACAGGTACTTCTGCAGATCCTTGTTGTTCAACGAACCCGGTGCGTTGACGTCCGGACCCAGCAGCGGGTTCCAGGCCAGGCAGTCGGCGATCGGGTTGGCTGCGGTGCCGCAACGGGCCACGCCGCCCGCGTCGATGAACGACGGGCCCAGGGCCTTCTCGGCGTGCGGCAGGTACAGATTGCCGGTGCCGGTCTTGACGCCCTTGTTCTGGTTGTACATGTAACCGGCGTCCCAATCCCACGGCTTGCCGGCCAGTTCGAACGAACCCTCCAGGCCGCCGCTGAAGCGGTAGGTGGTCAGCTCGGACTTGGTCTGGCGCGGGACTTCCCAGCCACGGCGGTAGAAGTCGGCGTCATAACCCAACGGGTTGAATGCGCTGCCGGCCTTCAGGCTGAGGTCGCCTTCGTAGCGGTCGCGGAAACCGGTGGAACGGAACGGATAGCCGGCGATCTGCTGGACGGCTTCGCGGTCCGTGTACAGGACGTCGGCCTTGGCGCGCAGATTGTCGGTGATGTCGAACTCGGCGTTGGCGAACACCGAACGACGCTCCAGGCCGGTCGACAGATACATCTGCTCGTTGGCGTTGGCGTAGTCGGTCAGCGGGTTCGTCGCGTGGAAGTTCGCGATGTTCGAAGTGTCGGTGGTGCCACGGTTCGCGGTCAGCCCGTTGCCGGCGTCGTCGAACAGGGTGCCCCACTGGTTGATGCCGCTCCAGCCGTTGGTGCGGATGCCGTCCGGGCCGATGTCCGGGACCGGATGGCCACGACCGTTCGGGTAGCGAGTGAAGGCGCGATCGCGGGCCATGACCGGATCTTCCTTGCTGTACTCGGCGCCCAAGGTCACCGAACCGCGCTCGCCGGTCTGGCCGACGACGAAGTTATAGACTTCCTTGTTGCCGTCGCCCTGGCCGTACTGGCCCAGGTAGGCGCTGGCTTCGAGGCCGTCGAAACGCTTGCGGGTGATGATGTTGACCACGCCGGCGATCGCGTCCGAACCGTACAGCGCCGAAGCGCCGTCGGTGAGGACTTCGATGCGCTCGACGATCGAGCTCGGGATCGCCGCCAGGTCGGAGTAACCGCTGGAGCTGATGCCCATGCGCTTGCCGTCGATCAGCACCAGGGTGCGCTGCGGGCCGAGGTTGCGCAGATCGACGTACTGGCCGCCCACGTCTTCGCCCGACGCCAGCGCGTCGGCGCGCGAGATCGCCGGCGAACCGGTGGCGGTGATGTTCTGGACGATGTCCGCGACGCTCGTGAAGCCCTGCTTCTGGATGTCGGCGCGCGTCATCGTGACGACCGGCTGCGAGGTTTCCAGGTTCGCCTGACGGATGCGCGAACCGGTGACTTCGATGCGGTCGAGGGTGGTGGTGGCCTGATTGGAGGCGTCGGCTTCCTGTGCGCCAGCGATCGCCGGGATCAGGGCCGACACTAACGCCGTAGCGATGGCGGACGGCAGCAAGCCGTACCGCGCCGCGGGGCGCAGACTGCGATGGTTCATCTATCTCTCTCCAGTAATCTCGTTATGGGCGTGTTAAAACGCTTTGCAAAAGTACGACCCGAACGCCGCTGGTGCTTTGCCCTTGAGGCCGGGAGACTTTGCCGATTGAGTCGTCGCGGTCGTGGTCACAACGCAGCCACGCAATCAAGCGCCGATGAAAACGCGTTGCCTCGTTCGCGAGCGAATTCGCGCGGCCTGTCGATGCCACGCTGCACTCTTGCCATGCATGCGTTGGCGCGCGACGACCGAAATATTTGCCGATGCTGTCGATGCGCTCGGCATGAACGATCGATGAATTCGCGCCGCATCGGAACGCCGTACGCGACGCGAATCGCCGCGCAACGATTCAGCGCGGGTTGCTGGAGAAAGAAATCGAGATGGGGCTGCGTGCTGGGAGATCGCGTGCGGCGATCGTGCCGGGCTAGCCCTGCGCTCGCGGCCGTAGCCACGATCCTCGCCGAAGTTTCGATGCGCGCGCGGCGCGCATTCGAAACTTCAGCGGTCGTCCTGATTATCTGTTGCGATGTTGCGGTATTCGATGCCGCGCACGCCGACCTGCCGGCCCGCGATGACCGCGGTCACGCGGCCTTGCGCAGGGGCTCGGCTGCCGGCTTCGCCGTTTCCAACTCAGCCGACTTCGGCTGGATCGATTTCAGCTGAGCTGCCTTCGACTGGGCCGATTTCAGCTGGACCGCTTCCAGCTTGGCGCCGGCGGCGGCGCTACGGTAACGCGTCGCCGAGGTGCCGAAGCGTGCGCGGAAGGCGCGGGCGAAACTGCAGCAATTGTCGAAACCGCTGGCCGCGGCGACCTCGCCGATCATCATCGAGGTGTTCTTGAGCAGATCGGCCGCGTGCTCCAGGCGCATGCGCGCCGACGCCGCCTGCGGGCTCTCCTCGTACAGACTGTGGAAGGTCTTGGAGAAGTACCAGCTCGAGAAGCTGGTCAGCTCGGCCAGCTCGCTGATCCGCACCACCCGGTCGCAGTTGCCTTCCAGGTACAGGCGGGCGCGCTGCAGACGGCCGAACACCTGTCGCTTGCGGCTGCGCGAGCGGCCCGGGCAGCGCTGGATGCGCGCGGTCAGCTCGCGCTGGACACCGGCCAGGTGCAACAGGATCGGGCGCAGGGCGTTGATGTCCAGGCCGCCGTCGGCCTCGCCGTTGCGGGCATGGGCCTGGCGCCACAGGCGCAGGGCGATACGGGCGTCGTGGCGGCTCATGTGGCCGCGGCCGGCGTACAGGTTGCACTCGGCGAGCCGTGCCATGGCCTTGATCGCCTCGGCAGTCAGGTTCAGGCCGATGCAGACACCGTAGCGGTCGGCCTGCAGGACCGGCTTGGAGTCGCGCTCGAACGCGATCCAGTCGCCGCGCTTGAGCCGGAACTTACCTTCCTTGGCTTCGACCCAGGAGCTGCCGCGCAGCTGGACCCAGATCGAGAAATGCGCGCCCGACAGCTGGGCGCTGCCGAGACGGGAGACGCCGACGCAACTGGCCTGAACGGCGGGATCCTGACCGTCCAGCTGCAGCAGCTGTCCGCGATCCGCCCACAATGCTTGCTCCATTGGTCCACCTCATGTGCCGAGAATGAGGTGTTGTTTTGCCTAACTCCGGCGCGCGACTTCAGAAATTTGACGGAGAGTTAGGCGAATTCGGAACGACGTCACAACCGAAGCTTTTCCGAAAGCACATTTTTAAGAAAAATCAATCAGTTGAGCCAGCCGGGCACAAAGGTCTTCGGCTCTTCGGGCAAGTCCATGTAACCGATATCAGCGCCGTCCCACTTGGCCAGGGCCAGATAAACGGCATCGCCGCGCGGACTCAGGCTGAATCCGTTGATGGCCGAGCGGCGGCTCTGGTCCAGGCACAGGACCGACGGCGGCAGTTCGGGCGAGGCGATCCGGCGCAGCAACGACAGACAGGTCGGCTGCTGGTCGAGATAGCGCAGCTCGCCGGTCTCGGTGGCGACGTCCCATAGCCGGTAACGGTCGGCGACGGGTTCTCCGTCGTCGATGCGACGCACGCTGGCCGGCGCCAGATCCAGGTCCGACTGCCACAGCCCGGCCTCGGTTTGGCGAGTGAACAACAGGCGGTTGCGCGCGCCGTCGACCCGCACCTCGGACACGTCGGCCAGTTGGGCCAGCAGCCGCCAAGGGCTCAGCCGGCGGTCGAACAGATTCAGGCTCAGCCGGCCGTCGCCGGTGCCGGCCAGGACCAGCAGGCGATGCGGATCGGGCAGCTGTACCGCCTGGATCGGGTCTGACAGCGGTACCGGCAGGCGGGTCACGCGGCCGCTGGCCGGGACGATCTCGTAGACCACGTTGCGGCCTTCCGCGTCCGGCCCGACTACGGTCACCCGGGTGCTGTCGCCGGACCACGACGGCGCATAGCGGGTGCCGGGCTGCACGCCCTGGAGCATGCGCAGCGAGTCGGGCTGGTCCATGTCGGCCCACCACAGCTGAGTGCTGCCGGAGCGGTCGGAGACGAATACGATCTGGTGCGCGTCCGGGGCGATGGTCGGCAGGATGTCGCGGGCCGAGGACGGGAACAGCGGGTCGACCACGTGCACCGCGCCCTGCGAAGTGTCGCCGAGCACCACCCGGAACAGGCCGAAGTACGGCTTGCGCTGGACGAAGGCCGCGGCCGGCCGCGCCGCCGCCACCGCCGGCGCCTGCGCCGACTCGATGCCGAGGTCGCGGGCCTGGCCGGTGTCGAGGTCGAGGCGGAACATCCGGGTGTCGCCGTCGATCATCCGCCCGAACAGGATGTTGCGGCTGTCCGGCAGCCAGTCCCAGCCGCGCACGTCGGCGCTGAGGTGGCTGAGCCGTTCGGCCTTGCCGCCCTCGGCCGGCAGGCGCCAGAAATCGCCCTGCGGGCTGTTGCGCACGAACACCAGCCAGCGCCCGTCCGGCGAGAACCGCGGCGACAGGTCGAGGTTGCCGGCGCCGGGCTCGTAGGGCACCGCGCGCCATTCGCCGCTGGCGAGGTCGAGTACGCGCATGCCGGCGATGCCCTGCGGGGTCCACATGCTGCCGAAGATCAGGCCGCGGCCGTCGCCGGTCCAGTCGAAGGTCGGCGGGTTGCGCGAGTCGCAGCTGCCGACTTCGCGCTCGGCGCCGCCGTTGGCGGCGATCACCAGCACCCGGCACGAGACCCCGGGCTCCAGCCGCAGGAAGGCGATCGAACGGCCGTCCGGCGACCAGGCCGGGGCGCTGTCCTCGGCCTGCCCATTGGGCTGGGTCAGTTGGCGCGGCGGGGTCTGGTCGGTGGTCTGGACCAGAATCGCGGTTCCGCGCTGGCCTTCGGGAATCGCCACGTAAGCCACCATCGCCGCATCCGGCGACAGGGTCGGGGCGAGCTCGAAGCCCGGCATCGAGGTGATCAGGCGGTACGGGCGCGGGGCACTGGTCGCGCGCGCCGGGTCGACCGCCGGCGCGGCCGCCGGCGATTGCGGCTGGCGCGCGAGCGACCACCACACCAGACCGCCGACCAGACCGATCACCAGCGCGATCACGCCGACGATCGAACGCCAGGTGCCGCGCGGCCAGGCGCTGCTCGGCAACGGCACCGGTTCGAGGCGTTCGTCGATCGGCGCCGGCGCGGCCGACAGTTCGACCTCGTCGGCCGGCTCGTGGTTATGCGAGGGCGCGCTCTCGGGCTGCAGCCATTCGACCTCGGCCAGCAGGCGATAGCCGTTCTTGGCGATGGTCTCGATGTAGCGCGGGTTGCCGCGGTCCTCGTCGAAGGCCTTGCGCAACTGGGTGATGGCCTGGGTGACCACATCGTCGGTCGGCAGGGTGTCGGGCCAGACCTCGGTCAGCAGCGCATCGCGGCTGACCACGCGGTCGGCGTGTTCGACGAGCACCAGCAGCACGCCCATCGACTTGGGCGTGATGCGGCGAGGCCGACGGGCGCCCGGTGCGCGGATCTCGCGCAAGGGGATGTCGACCAGGCACTCCCCCACCCGCAGTTGCTCGGCGGGCGGGGGCGGTAACGATGGCTCGTGAATTCGCGGCATGTATCCTGCTGATGATGCGCACTCGCCTAGCGCCGGTCATGTGCCTGAACGCATGGGCGGCGAGACGACAAACCGACATATCCGGCATGGCGCGATGGCGCAATCGGTAAAGCGCGCTGGAACCGCCTATTCTAGCGTCCGCGAAGCTGAGCCGGGCCTGTTCGAGTGACGCAGCCGGCCCGAAACCGGCCGAAACGCCGGAACGTATCGTTCCAAAAGGGCCCGCGAGCCGCACGTGGTCCTGTAACCCGGGGGTGTTAACGGCTCAGCGCCGCTCGTTGCGCAGGATGGTCAGACCGATCAGGCGCGATACCACCGCGGCGATGTATCCCACCCCGGCGAACTGCTCGAACATGGTCAGCACCCGCGCGGCGGGGCTCATCGGCAGGATGTCGCCGAGGCCGACCGCCGACAGATTGGTGAAGCTCAAAAACAGCAGTTCGAGCCAGGTGCGCGGCTCGCCCGGGCGTTCGGCGCCGACGAAACTGCCCGGATACCAGGCCTGGCAGACCAGGAAGGCATAGGCGAAGCCCCAGGCCAGCAGGGTGAAGGTCGCCCCGGCCGCGAACAGCTCGTCGGCGGTGACCCGGTGGTCGCTCATCATGTAGGCGATCAGGCTGCCGGCGGCATAGAAGTACAGCGCGGCCTCCAGCGCCGACGAGGCGATCAGCAGGCTCGGGCTGGCGAACAGCACCGACAACACCGACAGCCCGAACGCCGGCACCGCGATGATCCACGCGATCCACTTGATCGCCGGGCTGCGATTGACCACCCACACCGCCAGCGCCAGCACCAGCACGCCGAACGCGCCGAACACCACGCGCCCGCCGCCGGACGGATCGAACAGAGGATAGGCGAGCATGCTCAGCAGCTGCGCCGCGAGCAGGAAGGCCGAAGGATGGCGTCGCGCATGGACGCGCCATTTCAGGGAGGTGTAGCTGCGCTCGCTCATGCGGCGAGAGTGTGCAGGACTTGGCCGGCGGCGCACAGAGGGGTGAGCGGGTGGTGCCGCCAAACGCGGTCCGCGTGGCCGTCCCCCTGCAGGAGCGGCGTGAGCCGCGACCCACCGAAGAGGCCGAATACCGCGAATCCATCCGAAGCGGCAAACATCCGGATCGAATCCGACCAGAGCCGTGGGGCTTCGGGGTTTCGGCTACTACGCTTTCGTACGACGCTTCGGTTAGTCGCGGCTTGCGCCGCTCCTACCCAACGGCAAAAGATCGGGCATCCGCGCATCGGAACTTCGGCTGCGGCGCTTTCGTACGACGCTTCGGTTGGTCGCGGCTTACGCCGCTCCTACAGGAAAGGCGGCGCGATGTTGGAAATCCGGCGCGACGCCATCGCGCCGCGCCGGATTTTCTCGACGGCCCGCGACGATCAGGCGCGGCGGTAGACCTCGGCGCCCTGGGCGCGGAACTCGGCGGCCTTTTCGGCCATGCCCTCGTCGAGCGCGGCGGTTTCCTCGACACCGTGTTCCTTGGCGTAGTCGCGCACGTCCTGGGTGATCTTCATCGAGCAGAAGTGCGGGCCGCACATCGAGCAGAAGTGGGCGACCTTGTGCGCGTCCTTCGGCAGGGTCTCGTCGTGGTACTCGCGGGCGCGCTCCGGATCGAGGCCCAGGTTGAACTGGTCTTCCCAACGGAACTCGAAGCGCGCCTTGCTCATCGCGTTGTCGCGCGCCTGCGCGCCCGGATGGCCCTTGGCCAGGTCGGCGGCGTGGGCGGCGATTTTGTAGGCCATCAGGCCTCCGCGCACGTCGTGCTTGTTCGGCAGGCCCAGGTGCTCCTTCGGGGTGACGTAGCAGAGCATGGCGGTGCCGAACCAGCCGATCATCGCCGCGCCGATCGCCGAGGTGATGTGGTCGTAGCCCGGGGCGATGTCGGTGGTCAGCGGCCCGAGGGTGTAGAACGGCGCTTCGCCGCAGACCTCGAGCTGCTTGTCCATGTTTTCCTTGATCAACTGCATCGGCACGTGGCCGGGGCCTTCGATCATGGTCTGCACATCGTGCTTCCAGGCGATCTTGGTCAGCTCGCCCAGGGTTTCCAGCTCGCCGAACTGGGCCGCGTCGTTGGCGTCGGCGATCGAGCCCGGGCGCAGGCCGTCGCCGAGCGAGAAGGCCACGTCGTAGGCCTTCATGATTTCGCAGATTTCCTCGAAGTGGGTGTAGAGGAAATTCTCCTTGTGATGCGCCAGGCACCACTTGGCCAGGATCGAGCCGCCGCGCGAGACGATGCCGGTCACGCGCTTGGCGGTCAGCGGCACGTAGCGCAGCAGCACCCCGGCGTGGATGGTGAAGTAGTCCACGCCCTGCTCGGCCTGCTCGATCAGGGTGTCGCGGAAGATCTCCCAGTTGAGCTCTTCGGCGCGGCCGTCGACTTTTTCCAGCGCCTGGTAGATCGGCACCGTGCCGATCGGCACCGGCGAGTTGCGGATGATCCACTCGCGGGTTTCGTGGATGTGCTTGCCGGTCGACAGGTCCATGACCGTGTCGGCGCCCCAGCGGATCGACCACACCAGCTTCTCGACTTCCTCGGCGATGCCCGAGGACACCGCGCTGTTGCCGATGTTGGCGTTGACCTTGGTCAGGAAGTTGCGGCCGATGATCATCGGCTCGCTTTCCGGGTGATTGATGTTGTTCGGGATGATGGCGCGGCCGCGCGCGACTTCGTCGCGGACGAATTCCGGGGTGATGATCTTCTGGATGTTCGCGCCGAAGCTCTGGCCCGGGTGCTGGATCAGCAGATGGTCTTCGCGGATCGCTTCCAGGCGCTGGTTCTCGCGGATCGCGATGTATTCCATTTCCGGGGTGACGATGCCGCGGCGCGCGTAATGCATCTGGGTGACGTTGGCGCCTGCGACGGCCCGGCGCGGCAGCGGCCGGTTGCCGAAACGCACGTGCGCCAGCTTGGGGTCGTGCTCGCGCTTGCGGCCGAACTCCGAGGACAGGCCGCCCAGCGCCTCGGTGTCGCCGCGTTCGGCGATCCAGGCGGCGCGCAGCGGCGCCAGGCCGGCGGCGAGGTCGATGACCGCGCCGGTATCGGTGTAGATGCCCGAGGTGTCGTAGACCGCCAGCGGCGCATTGTCTTCGCCGCCGAAGATGGTCGGGGTGCGCGCCAGCGCAATCTCGCGCATCGGCACTTGCAGGTCCGGGCGCGAGCCTTGCACGTGGATCTTGCGCGAGCCGGGGATCGGGCGGGTGACGTCAGCCGACAGCTTCTCGGCTTGCTGGATCAGTTCGCTGGGCACCGCATTCATCGGAGTTCGTCCTGTGGATAGCTCTTTGAGCTTGGCTCATTCGAGCCGGGACGAAGCGGGCGGCGCGCGGACGCGCCCGCGGCGCCTCCGGCGAAGCTTCCCTACGGCGGTCTCAACCGCATCAGGTTCGAAGGGTCTGTCTCAACCACCGGGCCGTTCAGGCCGTCGGCGGTACCCCCGCTTCAACGCGCATTAGACATGGAAACCGGCGACGGCGCCAATCCGGGCGGGCCGCGGCAGTTCCGCGCAGGCGCAATCCGCCGATTGCCCGCCGCGGCCGGGCCGGCTAGGGTTCGGCGATGAAACCGACCCTGCCGCGCCGACGCGCCGAACGCCCGCCCACCCTCGCCGCGTTGCTCGTGGCCCCGCTGGCCCTCGCCCTGGCCGCCTGCGCCGGCCCGGCCGCGAAGCCCGGCTCCGCCGATGGCGCTTCCGCACCGGCCGCCACCGCGGCGAGCCACCGCTCCGATCTGCTCGACCGTCTGCGTCCGCTGTGCGGCAAGGCCTACGCCGGGCGCGTCGTCGTCGACACCCCGGCCGGCGCCGACAACCCCTTCGCCGGCAAGCCCCTGATCATGCACGTGCGCGAATGCGGCGCGAACGAGATCCGGGTGCCGTTCCATGTCGGCGAGGACCGCTCGCGCACCTGGGTGCTGCGCGACGACGGCGCGCGCTTCAACCTCAAGCACGATCATCGCCACGCCGACGGCAGCGCCGACGCGATGACGATGTACGGCGGCGACTGGCGCGAGGCGCAGGCCATCGGCCGCTACGAGTTTCCCGCCGACGACGAGAGCAAGGCCTTGTTCGGCCGGCTCGATCGCGCAGTCTCGATCCCCAACGTCTGGGCGATCGAGATCGACGAAGGCCGCTTCGTCTACGAACTTGCTCGCCCCGGGCGATTGTTCCGGGTCGAATTCGACCTGACCCGGCCGGTGCCGGCCCCTCCGCCGCCCTGGGGCGCCTGAGAGGCGCGTCCTGTCGCCGGCCGCGCCGGCCGGCGATAATGCGCCCCGCTACCCCGCATGAGCGTGCTGCGCGCACGCCCCGCCGATGCCCAGGCCTCGGTCCATCGCCCACACGGATGCCACGCCATGAACCTGTTGCGCCACGTTCTGTCCCTCGTCCTGCTGCTCGCATCGCCGCTGGGATCGGCCGCCGAGTTCGTCGTCGAGAGCCCCGACGTCCGCGAGGGCGACGCCATCGACGCGCGCCACGTGTTCAACGGTTTCGGCTGCAAGGGCGCCAATCGTTCGCCGGCGCTGGCCTGGCACAACCCGCCGGCCGGCACCCGCAGTTTCGCGGTCACCGTGCACGACCCCGACGCGGCCGGCGGCAAGGGCTGGTGGCATTGGGTGGTGGTCAATATCCCGGTCAAGGCGGCGTTTCTCGACAGCGGCGCGAGTTCGGTCGCGAAAGCCTTCCCGCCGGGCGCGGTGCAGACGCGCAACGATTTCGGCCGTGCCGGTTATGCCGGGCCCTGCCCGCCGGTAGGCACCACTCACCGCTACGAATTCACCGTGTGGGCGCTCAAGGTCGACTCGCTCAAGCTCGATGCGAACGCCGGCGGCGCGCTGGCCGCCTTCATGCTGCGCGACCATGTCATCGGCCAGGCCCGCATCACCGCGAGCTACGGCCGCTAGTCCGCGCCGGGGCCGGTCCGCCCGCGGGCCGGCGCCCGCCGGCGCAGCCGGACCGGGCGGCGGCCGATTCCGCCGTTCGCCACACTCTGGACGGCCCCCACTTGACGCGCCGCACAACGGCGGGTTATTGCTAGCCCATGCACCCCGCCTTCGCCATCGCCCGCAACGTCTCGACCCAGCCGCAAGGCGGGGTATCGGCGATTGCATCGATGTCGATTACCACCACCGGTACCGGTACCACCTCTCACCAGGTGCGGACGGGCGTGTCCAGCTAATCGACCACGCCGCTCCGCACCCGACCAGGGTGCGGGCTGCCAGCCTCACCCGAACCGGGACACGGAGCTCCATCAGGAGTTTTCCATGTCGTCCGCTCAGCCTCAGCCAGTTCTAGACGACCAGCCCGAAGCGGCTGGGTCCGACGCCGAAGCGTCCAAACCCGCGCAAGCCTTCTCGCCGCCCGTGCAGGGCTCGGCCTATGCGCCGGTGCGCGCGCCCGCGCGCCATGCCCACAAGTTCGGCGGCAGCAGCCTGGCCGATGCCGGCCGCTACCGCATCGCCGCCGGTCTGCTCGACGACGGTGCGCCGCACCGGGTGGTGGTGGTCTCGGCGATGCAGGGCGTCACCGACGCTCTGGTGGCCCTGGTCGCCAGCGCACGCGCCGGCCAGGATTGGGCCCCGGCCTGGGCGCAGCTGCGCCAGCGCCACCTCGACACCGCCGACGCGCTCGACGCCTCGCATCGTCATGGCGCCAGGGCCGCGATCGAGGCCGAGTTCGAAACCCTGCGCGCGGCGCTCGAACCGCTGGCGAACGGATCCGATTCCGCCCGAGGCGAGGCCCTGCCCGGCCTCGGCGAAGTCCTGTCCTCGCATCTCATGTACGCCGCGCTCGGCGGCGACGCCGCGGGCTGGGCGCGGCTCGACGCACGCGAGGTGCTGGTGGTGCACCCCGGCGAGATGGGCGTCGGTGTGGACTGGCCGCTGAGCCGCGCGCGCCTGGCCGAGTGGCGCAAGCAGCATGCCGACGGCGACGTGGTCATCACCGGCTTCGTCGCCCGCGACGGCCAGAGCCGCGACACCACGCTCGGCCGCAACGGCAGCGATTACTCCGCGGCGATCTTCGCCAACCTGTTCGACGCCGATGCGCTGACGATCTGGACCGACGTCGACGGCGTGCTCTCGGCCGACCCGCGCCTGGTGCCCGATGCGGTCTGCCTGCCGACGATGTCGTATGCCGAAGCCTGCGAACTCGCCTACTTCGGCGCCAAGGTCCTGCATCCGCAAACGCTGGCGCCGGTGCAGCAACGCGGCATCCCGCTGCGCATCCGCAACACGCGCAACCCGCAGGCGCCCGGCACCCTGATCAGCCCGGCGTCGGAACCCGACGCGGCGCCGGTCAAGGGCCTGAGCCTGGTCCACGACCTGGCGGTGCTCGAACTGGTCGGCAACGGCATGGTCGGCGTGCCCGGCACCGCCGAACGCCTGTTCGGCGCGCTGCGCAGCGCCGGCGTGTCGGTGACGATGATCTCGCAGGGCTCGTCCGAGCATTCGATCTGTTGCGTGGTGCGCGCCGACCAGGCCGCGCGCGGCCGCGACGCCATCGTCGCCGCGTTCGCCGACGCCATGGCCGACGGCCAGGCCCAGGACGTCACCGTCACCCCGGACATCTGCGTGCTCGCCGCGGTCGGCGACGGCATGGTCGGCACGCCCGGCGTCGCCGCGCAGTTGTTCGACGGCCTGGCCAAGGCGCGCATCAACCTGCGCGCCATCGCCCAGGGCGCCGGCGAGCGCAACATCTCGGTCGCGATCGCCGCGCGCGACGCCACCCGCGCGCTGCGCGCCGCGCATTCGGCGTTCTGGCTGTCGCCGCATTGTTTGTCGATCGGCCTGATCGGCCCCGGCAAGGTCGGCCGCGCGCTGCTCGCGCAACTGCACCAGGCGCAATCGCGGTTCCAGCACGACCGCCGCCACAACAAGGTCGACCTGCGCCTGCGCGCGATCGCCGACAGCCGCCGCATGCATCTGGCGCCGCGCGCGATGGCTTTCGAGGATGCGCATGAGGCCCTGGCCGGCGGCGGCGTGGAAACCCTGGACCTGGAACGCTTCGCCGCGCACGTGCGCGCCGAGCACATCCCGCATGCGCTGATCGTCGATTGCAGCGGCAGCGACGCGGTGGCCGCGTTCTACCCGCAATGGATCGCCGCCGGCATCCACATCGTCACCCCGAGCAAGCACGCCGGTTCCGGCCCGTTGGCGCGTTACGAGGCGATCCGCGAGGCCGAACGCAGCGGCGGCCAGTTCCGCTACGAAGCCACGGTCGGCGCCGGCCTGCCGGTGATCCAGACCCTGCGCTCCCTGCTCGACACCGGCGACGAGCTGACCGAGGTCGAAGGCATCCTCTCGGGCACCCTGGCCTGGTTGTTCAACCGCTACGACGGCCAGACCGCGTTCTCCGAACTGGTGCGCGAAGCGCATGCGCTCGGCTATACCGAGCCCGACCCGCGCGACGACCTGTCCGGCACCGACGTCGCCCGCAAGCTGGTGATCCTCGCCCGGGAAGCCGGCCGCGCCCTGTCGCTGGAGCAGATCGAGGTCGAGAGCCTGGTACCGCAAGCGCTGCGCCAGGTATCCAAGGAAGAATTCTTCGCGCGCCTGCACGAACTCGATGCGCCGCTGCAGCAACGCTTCGACGCCGCGCGCGCCGCCGGCCTGAGCCTGCGTTACCTCGCCCGCCTCGATCGCGACGGCCGCGCCAGCGTCGGCGTGGTCTCGCCGCCGCCGGGGCATGCCGCCTTGCACGGCGCGCTCACCGACAACCTGATCCAGTTCCGCACCCGCCGTTACGCCGATAATCCGCTGGTGGTGCAAGGCCCCGGCGCGGGCCCGGACGTCACCGCCGCCGGCGTCTTCGGCGACCTGCTGACGATCGCGCAAACCCTTGGAGCCCGTGCATGAGCGCCGCTTTTTCTTCCGCTTCCTCGTCCGCTCCGGCCGGCTCCGGCGCCGCCGCGGACCGGCGCCAGGCCAGCGCGTTCGCGCCGGCCAGCGTCGGCAACATCGGCGTCGGCTTCGACCTGCTCGGCCATTCGATCGAAGGCCCGCGCGACGTCGCCACGGTGCGCCGCATCGACGCGCCGCAAGTGCGCATCCGCGCGATTCGCGGCGGCGTCCCCGGCGCCGACTCGCTGCCGCTGGAAGCCGCGCGCAACACCGCCGGCCAGGCCTTGATCGCGTTGCGCGAGAAACTCGGCCTGAGCCATGGCTTCGAACTCGAACTCGACAAGGGCATACCGCTCGGCTCCGGCCTCGGCGGCTCGGCGGCGTCCTGCGTCGCCGCGCTGGTCGCCGCCAATGCGGTGCTCGCGCAACCGCTGTCGCGCGATGCGCTGTACGAGTTCGCCCTCGACGGCGAGTCGGTGTCGAGCGGCAGCCGCCACGGCGACAACGTCGCGCCGATGTTGCTCGGCGGCGTGGTCATGGCGACCCCGACCCGGATGATTCCGTTGTCGGTGCCCGAGTGGCTGTATGCGGTGGTCGTGCACCCGGACCAAGTGTTGGAAACGCGGCGCGCCCGCGCCGTGCTCGCCGACCCCTACGGTCTGCCGCTGGTGGTGAAGCAGAGCGCGCACCTGGCCTTGTTCCTGACCGGACTGCAGCGCGGCGATGCGAGCCTGTTGCGCGAAGGCCTGGTCGACTTGTTGGTGGAACCGCGTCGCGCCCCGTTGATCCCCGGCTTCGCCGCGGTCAAGGCGGCGGCGCTCGATCACGCCGCGCTCGGCGCGAGCATCTCCGGCGCCGGCCCGAGCTGCTTCGCCTGGTTCGGCTCGCGCGCCGAAGCGGCCGCGGCGGCGCCGTCGATGCGGCAGGCCTTCGCCGACGCCGGTTTCGATTCGCGCGCCTACGTCACGCCGGTGGCGGGACCGCGCGCGGAGGTGATCGGGTAGGGAGGTGGCCTGGGGGCTGAGAACATAAGCAACAACCCCCCAGTCCCTCCGTCAAAGGTGAGAGCAAAGGCAAGCTCCGTACTTCCATCCACTTCCGGCATCCGCCTATCCGACGTGCTTGTTTTCCCCCTTTGACAAAAGGATCGAGGGGGAAGTTGCTGTTCACGCAACAACCGCCACCCCATCACTTCCGGACACCGCATGAACTTCCTCAGCACCCGCGGCAACACTCCGCCGACTGCGATCGACCAGGCGCTCGTCGCCGGTCTCGCGCCCGACGGCGGCCTGTATGTTCCCGAACGCATCCCGCCTCTGGCACAACCACTCGAAGCCGAACGCCTCGCCGACACTGCATACGCGGTCCTGGCGCCGTATTTCGAACACTCGCGCCTGCGCGAAGGTCTCGCCGAGATCTGCGAACGCGCGTTCTCGTTCGATGCGCCGCTGCGTCCGCTTGCCCGTACCGACGACTGGCTGCTCGAGTTGTTCCATGGCCCGACCGCCGCCTTCAAGGATTACGCCGCGCGTTTTCTGGCCGCAGCGCTCGCCGGCCTGCGCGCGCCCGGCGCAGCGCCGACCACGATCCTGGTCGCGACGTCGGGCGACACCGGCGCTGCGGTCGCGGCCGCGTTCCATCGCCGTCCCGGCTTCGAGGTGGTGATCCTGTATCCCGACGGCCGGGTGTCGCCGCGCCAGGCGCACGGCCTGGGCTGCTGGGGCGACAACGTCCGCGCGCTGCGCGTCGACGGCGATTTCGACGCCTGCCAGCGCCTGGCCAAGCAGGCCTTGTCGGACGAAGCCCTGCGCTCGCTGAGGCCGCTGAGTTCGGCCAACAGCATCAGCCTCGGCCGTTTGTTGCCGCAAGCCGCGTACTACGCGCATGCCGCCGCGCGCCATTACGCCGAACGCGGCGAGCCGCTCAACTTCATCGTCCCGACCGGCAACCTCGGCAACGCCTGCGCGGCGTTCGTCGCCAAGCGCATGGGCCTGCCGGTCGGCGAGATCGTGCTGGCGACCAACGCCAACGACGCCTTGCCGCGTTACTTCGCCGGTGCCGACTATCTGCCTCAGCCGACCCGCGCCACCCTCGCCAACGCGATGGACGTCGGCGCGCCGAGCAACTTCGAGCGGCTGCGCCATTGGCACCGCGACGACGCCGAGCTGCGCGCCGCCGTGCGCGCGGTCGGCGTCGACGACGCGACCATCGTCGAGACCATCCGCAACGCGCCGCTGCGCCACGGCATCGTGCCCTGCCCGCACACCGCGACCGGCCTGCATCTGCTCGAGGCCTTGCGCGCGCGCGGCGACGAACGCCCCTGGGCGGTGGTCGCGACCGCGCACCCGGCCAAGTTCGACTGCATCGTCGAGCCGCTGGTCGGCCATGCGGTCGAACCGCCCCCGGCCTTGGCCGAGTCCTTGGCGCGACCGGCGAGCGCCGAACCGTTGGCGGCCGACTACGCGGCGTTACGCGAGCGGTTGATAGCAGGGGCCTAGTTGGTGGGTGGCGCCTGAGGTAACGCGCGCCGACTATGCCCCCTTCGGAAAGGGGCCACGCCCGGCGCAGACAGGAAGTCTGAACGCACCGATGCGTGGAAATTGCTTCGGAATTCGAGTTCGCAGCCGGAGCAAACCTCCCCGCCCCCTTTTTTCAAAGGGAGGAACGCAGATTCCCCTTTCAGATAGTAGAGAGAGGAAGTGGCGCCGGAAGACAAAGCACATTCGCTCGGCCAAGCCGAGGTGTGACCGCTTGCGCGGCCTGCGATGGTTTTCCAAGAAACTATTGACAAGCCCGGAACGGGCATGTTCTTCTCGCTGACATGACGCAGCGCAACAACCACTCGCAGACGACTTCGGTCCAGGCCCGGCAGGCCTCGAACGACGCCGCGCGCGTTGCGCTCCGACACGGTCCGGCTATCGCCACGCTTATTCTCGTCCTCGTACTTATTACCTCGCTAACCAGCGCGGGAGTCGGGTTCGTGTAGCAAAACCACACAACCCAGGTCGAAAGAACCTAGACCCCGCGCCCGAAAGGCGCGGGGTTTTTCGTTTCTGGAGACCCGGGTTCCTGTCGCCAACGACTTTAGGAACACCCGTTCGTGAGAAGCAACGCCATCAAGCAAGGCCCGGCCCGAGCCCCCGCACGCGCGATGTTGCGTGCGACCGGCCTCGACGACGCGGCCATCGCCAGACCGCTGGTCGCCGTCGTCCACACCTGGTCCGACGTTTCACCCTGCAACATCACCCTGCGCGACCTGGCCCAGCACGTGCGCCGCGGCGTGCACGACGGCGGCGGCACGCCGATCGAGTTCAACACCATCGCGGTCACCGACGGCATCGCGATGGGCACCGACGGCATGCGCGCCTCGCTGGCCTCGCGCGAAACCATCGCCGATTCGATCGAGCTGGCGGTGTCCGGCCATTGCCTGGACGCGATGGTGCTGCTGGTCGGTTGCGACAAGACCATCCCGGCCGCGGCGATGGCCGCGGCACGCCTGGATATCCCGACCGTGATCCTCTACGGCGGCACGATCATGCCGGGCCATTGCCCGTCGAAAGCCGGCCAGGACGACAAGCCGCTGACCGTGCAGGACGTGTTCGAGGCGGTCGGCGCGCATTCGGCCGGTCGCATCGACGACGCCGAGCTGCATCGCATCGAATCGCACGCCTGCCCCGGCGCCGGCGCCTGCGGCGGCCAGTTCACCGCCAACACCATGGCGATGGTGCTGACCTTCCTGGGCCTGTCGCCGCTGGGCCTCAACGACATCCCGGCGATCCACGCCGACAAGCCCGAGGCCGCGCGCGCCTGCGGCGAGATGGTCATGCAGCAGTTGCGCAATGGCGGGCCGAGACCGCGTGCGCTTCTCTCTCCCCATGCGTTGCGCAACGCAGCGCGCGCGGTCTCGGCCACCGCCGGTTCCACCAATGCCGCCCTGCACCTGTTGGCGATCGCCCACGAAGCCGGCGTCGCTTTCGACCTGGAAGAATTCGAGGCCGCCGCGCATACGCCGGTCATCGCCGACCTGAAACCAGGCGGCCGTTACACCGCCGCGGAGATGTTCGAATTCGGCGGTGCGGCACTGGTGGCTCGCGAACTCAAGGCGGCCGGTTTGATCGAGGATATTCCGACGGTCACCGGCCGTTCCTTTTTCCAGGAGTTGGCCGAGGCGCGCATGGCCGACGTCCAGGACGTGGTGCGGCCGATCGCCGACCCGCTGAAGCCGCGCGGCGGCTATTCGATCCTGTACGGCAACCTCGCGCCGGAAGGCTGCATCCTCAAGCTGGCCGGCCACGGCCGCGAGCATTTCGCCGGCCCGGCGCGCGTGTTCGATTCCGAAGAAGCCGCGTTCGCCGCGGTGCAAGCCCGCAAGATCAACGCCGGCGACATCGTGGTGATCCGCTTCGAGGGCCCGGCCGGCGGCCCCGGCATGCGCGAAATGCTGGCGGTCACCGCCGCGCTGGTCGGCCAGGGCCTGAGCAACGACGTCGCGTTGATCACCGACGGCCGCTTCAGCGGCGCCACCCACGGCTTCATGGTCGGCCACATCTCGCCGGAAGCCGCGCACGGCGGCCCGATCGCACGCCTGCGCGAAGGCGACGTGGTCAGCATCGACGTCAAGACGCGCCGCCTCGACGTCGCCGCCGACCTGGCCACGCGCGAGCCCGCGCGTATCGAACCACGCGTGACCACCGGGGTGTTGGCCAAGTACGCGCGTCTGGTCGGCTCGGCTTCGCAGGGTGCGGTTACCGCGCCCGGCCCGCGGCAATCGCCGGCCCCGAAAAAGATCGACGCGGCACTGATCGACACCGCGCTGCCCCAACCCGCCTGACCCGCTCCATCGCTCACCCCTCTCCGCTCACTCCTCCTTACGAGACCGTCATGACCACCAGCACCGCCTCCCGCCCCAAGATCGCCATCGTCGGCTACGGCAGCCAGGGCCGCGCCCATGCGCTGAACCTGCGCGACTCCGGCTTCGACGTCACCGTAGGCCTGCGCCCGGGCGGCCCGACCGAGATCAAGGCCAAGGCCGACGGCTTCACCGTCAAGTCGCCGGCCGAAGCCGTCGCCGGCGCCGAGCTCGTCGCCGTGCTGACCCCGGACATGGTGCAGGCGCAGCTCTACCGCGAAGTGATCGAACCCAACATCGCCCAGGGCGCCTGCCTGCTGTTCGCGCACGGCTTCAACGTGCACTACGGCCAGATCGAACCGCGCGCCGACCTCGACGTGGTGCTGGTCGCACCGAAGGGCCCGGGCGCGCTGGTCCGCCGCGAATACGAAATCGGCCGCGGCGTGCCGAGCGTCTACGCCGTGCATCAGGACCGCAGCGGCCGCGCCGAGGAATTCGCCCTGACCTATTGCGGCGGCATCGGCGGCGCGCGCCAGAACGCGATCAAGACCACCTTCAAGGAAGAGACCGAGACCGATCTGTTCGGCGAACAGGCGGTGCTGTGCGGCGGCGCGACCAAGCTGGTCCAGGCCGGCTGGGAAACCCTGGTCGAGGCCGGCTATCAGCCCGAAGTGGCCTATTACGAGTGCCTGCACGAGCTGAAGCTGATCGTCGACCTGTTCTACGAAGGCGGCGTGACCCGCATGCACGAGTTCATCAGCGAGACCGCGCAGTACGGCGCGCTGACCCGCGGCACCTACGTGGTCGACGACAACACCAAGGCGCAGATGCGCAAAGTGCTGACCGAAATCCAGGACGGCACCTTCGCCCGCCAATGGATCGCCGAGTACGCCTCGGGCAACGCTAACTACAAGGCGCTCAAGCAGGGCGATCTCGACCATCCGATCGAAGCGGTCGGCAAGAAGCTGCGCGCCAACATGAAGTGGCTGGACACCGCGCCCAAGGCGCCGGCCGCCGCTCCCGCCGCGCCCCGTGGCGAACGACAGGAAGAGGCTGCCTGATGAACGGTGCCCGCTGGCTGGTGCAAGCACTGGCCGCAGAAGGCGTGGACACGCTGTTCGGCTATCCGGGCGGCACGATCATGCCTTTCTACGATGCCCTGCACGGGTCGGACCTCAAGCATGTGCTGGTCCGTCACGAGCAAGGCGCGGCTTTCGCGGCCAACGGCTATGCCCGTGCCAGCGGGCGAGTCGGTGTATGCGTAGCCACGTCCGGCCCGGGCGCGTCGAACCTGGTCACCGGCATCGCCGATGCGATGCTGGACTCGGTGCCGATGGTCGCCATCACCGGCCAGGTCGCGACTTCGCTGATGGGCACCGACGCGTTCCAGGAACTCGACGTGTTCGGCATGACCATGCCGATCGTCAAGCACAGCTTCGTCGTGCGCCGGGTCGACGACTTGCCGGGCATGGTCGCCGAAGCGTTCCGGTTGGCGCGTTCGGGCCGTCCGGGCCCGGTCCTGATCGATCTGCCCAAGGATGTGCAGAACGCCGATGCCGGCCATCTGGCGCCGCATGTGCCGCTGGCGACCGACCCGGTGCCGAGCGCGCCGGATGCGGCCTATCACGAAGCCGCGGCGCTGATCGCGCATGCGCAAAAGCCGCTGATCTACGGCGGCGGCGGCATCGCCCTGGGCGATGCGGTCGAATCCTTCCGCGCCTTCGTCGACGGCTGCCAGATTCCGGCGGTGCTGACCCTCAAGGGCCTCGGCGCCCTGCCGGCCGCGCATCCCCTGAACCTGGGCATGCTCGGCATGCACGGCAACCGCGCCGCCAACATGTCGGTGCAGGAATGCGACCTGCTGATCGTGGTCGGTGCGCGCTTCGACGACCGCGCCACCGGCAAGCTGGCCGAATTCGCGCCGAACGCGCGCGTGGTCCACATGGACCTGGACGCTTGCGAGATCGGCAAGCTGCGCCACGCCGACGCCGCGGTCAACGGCGATCTGCGCCGCGCCCTCGACGCGCTGACCCCGCCGTGCACCGCGCAGTTGCGCGGCCGCAACGGCAATGCGCGCCGCAGTTGGCGCGACACCTGCCTGCAGCGCAAGCGCGACTGCACGCCGCGCTACGACGCGCCCGGCGAAAGCGTGTACGCGCCGTCGTTGCTGAAGCGTCTGTCGGAACTGGCGCCGGAGGCGGTGGTGAGCTGCGATGTCGGCCAGCACCAGATGTGGGTCGCCCAGCATTGGCGCTTCGACGACCCGCGCAAGCACCTGACCAGCGGCGCCCTCGGCGCGATGGGCTTCGGCCTGCCCGCGGCGATCGGCGCGCAACTGGCGCTGCGGCGCGACGGCGAGCCTGAGCCGCAGGTCATCTGCGTCAGCGGCGACGGCTCGTTCCTGATGAACGTGCAAGAGCTGGCGACCGCCGCGCGCTATCGCCTGCCGATCAAGATCGTCCTGCTCGACAACCAGGCCCTGGGCATGGTCCGGCAGTGGCAGGAACTGTTCTTCGAACGCCGCTACTCCGAGATCGACCTGTCCGACAACCCGGACTTCTGCGCCCTGGCCAGCGCGTTCGGGGTAAAGGCGATGTACGTCGACCGCGCCGACTCGGTCGCCGAAGCGCTGGCCTACATGCTCGATACCCCGGGCCCGGTGCTGCTGCACGTCGCCATCGACCAGGCCGCCAACGTCTGGCCGCTGGTCCCGCCGAACCACAACAACGCCCAGATGCTCGACCCCGAGGCCCACGACGCCGACGCGATCGTCGGTCTGACGCCGCCCGCCACCGCCGAAAAGGAGGACGCCCATGCGATACCAGCTTGAACTGACCCTGCGCCAGGCCGAAGGCGCGCTGGCTCGCGTATTGGGCGCCGCCGAGCGTCGCGGCTTCCGTCCCCTGTCGGTGGACGGCGAAGCGCAACCCGACGGCGATCGCTGGCACCTGCGCATGACGGTGGAGGGCGACCGCGCCGACTCCGCCCTGCAGAGCCAACTCGCCAAGCTGTACGACTGTCTTGCTGTCGAGGTTTCCCCATGCACCTGAATACCGAAACCCTGGAGCGTCCGGCGCAAGCCGAGACGCAGTCGTCCGCGCAGGCTGCGGCGGCGATGCGCGAGCGGGCTTATGCGCCGGCGCGGAGCGAAGCCCCGAGCGCTGAAGTCGCCAGTTCGACCGCCGCTCGCGGCTCTGAGTCCCATGCTCGGAGCGAAGTCCCCCGTGCTGAAGTCGGAGCGCCGACCTGTGCTGAAAACTCCGAGTCCCGCGCTCGCAGTGAGGTCCCGGCTTCTTCGCAGCAACCGCTCATTTGGTTCGACGGCAACTTCATCGCTGGCGACACCCCGGAAGCGCCGCTGACCACCCACGCGATGCACTACGGCACCGCGGTGTTCGAGGGCATCCGCAGCTACGCCACCGCCGACGGCGGCGCGGCGGTGTTCCGCCTGCCCGAGCACATGGAACGCATGCGCAAGGGCGCACAGATGTTCGGCATCGACTTCGACGTCGAGCGCGCGAGCGAGGCGACTCTGGCGACCCTGCGCGCCAACGGCCATCGCGACGCCTACATCCGCCCGCTGACCTGGATGGGCACCGGCAGCATCGGCCTGGACGTCGATCCGCTGACCCAGCACCTGATGATCGCCACCCTGGCCAAGGTCGTGCACCTGGGCGGCGCGCGCACCCGCCTGACCGTGTCGCCGTGGAAGCGCAACCCCGCCACTTCGCTGCCGGCGCTGAAGCTCAGCGGGGCTTACGTCAACTCGATCCTGGCCAAGCGCGAAGCCAAGCAACGCGGCTTCGACGAGGCGCTGTTCACCGACGACAAGGGCTACGTCGTCGAATGCACCGGCGCCAACGTGTTCATGGTCAAGAACGGCGCGATCACCTCGGTCGATCATCGCGACGCCCTGCCGGGCATCACCCGCGACACCATGATCGAACTGTCGGGCGCGCAGTCGCGCGAAGTCACCCTGCACGAACTGCTCGATGCCGACGAGGTCTTCGTCTGCGGCACCGCCGCCGAGGCCACCGCGATCGCCGTGCTCGACCGCCGCGAATTCGGCGACAACCCGGTCACGCGCGAGCTGGCCGCCCTGTACGCGCGCGTGGTGCGGGGCGAAGAATCGCGCTACGCCTCGTGGCTGACCCCGGTCTGAGCCCGTGGACTGCGACGTAGCCAGCCTGGCCCAAGTCAGCGCCGCCGATCTGTTGGCGGCGCAGGCGCGGCTGCGGCGTTACCTGGAACCCACCCCGCTGCATCACGCCGAGCGCTTCGGTTGCTGGCTGAAGCTGGAGAACCTGCAGCGCACCGGCTCCTACAAGGTGCGCGGCGCCCTCAACGCACTGCTGGCGGCGCGCGAGCGCGGCGATCACCGCACCGTGATCGCCGCCTCCGCGGGCAACCATGCGCAAGGCCTGGCTTGGGCGGCTTACCGCCTGGGCATCAACGTCATCACGGTGATGCCGCGCTGCGCGCCGCAGACCAAGATCGCCGGCGTCGCCCACTGGGGCGCGACCGTGCGCCTGCACGGCGAGACCTACGACGAGGCCAAATCGTTCGCGATCGAACTGGCCGACCAGCACGACTATCGCCTGCTGTCGGCCTTCGACGATCCCGACGTGATCGCCGGCCAGGGCACGGTCGGCCTGGAACTGGCCGCGTTCGCGCCGGACGTGGTGATGGTGCCGATCGGCGGCGGCGGCCTGGCCGCCGGCGTGGTTCTGGCGCTGAAATCCGAACTGTTGGCGCGCACGCCCGCGGCGCGGCGCATCCGGGTGATCGGCGCCCAGGTCGAAGGCGTCGACTCGATGGCGCGCGCGCTGCAGGGCGACCGCCGCCTGATCGAACCGGTCGCGACCCTGGCCGACGGCGTGCGGGTCAAAGATCCCGGCCGGCTGACCGAGCGCGTGCTCAGCAGCATGCTCGACGACATCGTCATCGTGCGCGAGGCCGAACTGCGCGAGACCCTGGTCCGCCTGGCCCTGGAAGAACACATCATCGCCGAGGGCGCCGGCGCCCTGGCCCTGGCCGCCGGCCGCCGCATCGCCGGCAAGCGCAAATGCGCGGTCGTCTCCGGCGGCAACCTGGATGCCGGCGTGCTCGCGCAACTGCTGTCGGAGGTGCGCCCGCGGGCGCCGCGGCGCCCGCGCCGGCGCACTCGCGAAGCGCTCGGTCGCGAGACCGCAACCATCGAGGCGGACATTTACCGGCTGGCCAATCTTCCTCCGGCGTTGCGACTTAGCCGGGGCCCGAGCGGCCCCGACTCCCGCCCCGCCGCCGACGCCGCGCACTCCATCCCGCCGCGTTCGAACCGAACTCCAGCTGCAGCAGAGGAAATCCCCGCATGAACGACTCGCCCGGACCGGTAGTACCGATCAGCGACGCGTCCGAACACGTCACCATCTTCGACACCAGTCTGCGCGACGGCGAACAATCGCCCGGCTGCAGCATGACCGCGTCGCAGAAGCTCCGTTTCGCCCATGCCCTGTCCGAACTCGGCGTCGACGTCATCGAAGCCGGCTTTCCGGCCAGCTCGGAAGCCGACCTGGAAGGCACCCGCGCGATCGTGCGCGAAGTGCGCGGCTCCACCCTCGCCACCCTGGCGCGCTGCCATCCCGGCGACATCGAGGCCTGCGCGCGCGCGCTCGAAGGGGCGGCCAAGCCGCGCATCCACGTGTTCATCTCGACCAGCCCGCTGCACCGCCAGCACAAGCTCAACCTGGACAAGGCCCAGGTGATCGAACGCGCGATCGCCGCGGTCGAACAGGCGCGCCGCTACGTCGACGACGTCGAGTTCTCGGCCGAGGACGCGCTGCGCACCGAGCACGACTACCTGGCGCAGATCTGCAGCGCCGCGGTCGCCGCCGGCGCGCGCACCCTGAACATCCCCGACACCGTCGGCTACACCACCCCAAGCGAAATCCGCAGCCTGTTCGAGTACCTGCGCGCCCACGTGCGCGACGCCGACCGCGCCGTGTTCAGCGCCCACTGCCACAACGACCTGGGTCTGGCCGTAGCCAACAGCCTGGCCGCGATCGAGGGCGGCGCGCGCCAGGTCGAATGCACCATCAACGGCATCGGCGAACGCGCCGGCAACTGCGCACTGGAAGAACTGGTGATGGCGCTGCGCGTGCGCAACGCCTATTACAACGTCGGCACCCGCATCGACACGCGCCGGTTGGTGCCGACCTCGCGCCTGCTGTCGCGCATCACCGGCATGGTGGTCCAACGCAACAAGGCCATCGTCGGCCAGAACGCCTTCGCCCACGAGTCCGGCATCCATCAGCACGGCATGCTCAAGCACCGCGGCACCTACGAGATCATGCATCCGGAAGACGTGGGCTGGGCGCAGTCGCAGATGGTGATGGGCCGCCATAGCGGCCGCGCGGCGCTGAGCGATCGCTTGCAAACCCTGGGCTTCACCCTGGACGAGGCGCGTCTGAACGCAGTGTTCGCCGGCTTCAAAGCGCTGGCCGAGAAGAAGCGCGAAGTGTTCGACGCCGACCTGGAATCGCTGGTGCTCGGCGCCGACGCCAAGGCCGGCCGCGGCCATCGCCTGGTGCGCGCGCACGTCAGCACCGGCGTCGCCGACGGCAGCCTGCCGACCGCGAGCGTGCAGTTGCTCGATCCCGACGGCGTCGCGGTCAGCGAAGCGGCGATCGGCGACGGCCCGGTGCACGCCTTGTTCGCCGCGCTCGCGCGGGCGACCGGCGTGGCCTTGCACATCGACAGCTACAACGTGTCGAGCGTGACCACCGGCGACGACGCCCAGGGCCAGGCCAGCGTCACCGCGCGCATCGACGGCGTCGAGATGACCGGCTCGGGCACCAGCACCGACATCATCGAAGCCAGCGCGCTGGCCTGGCTCGACGTCGCCAACCGCATCCGCCGCACCCAGCAGGCGCCGCAGCGGCTGACGGCTACGGCATGAATCTCGCCCCTCTCCGGCCGTCGCGTCTTCCCGAAGTCGTCATCCCCGCGAAGGCGGGGATCCAGAGACTTCAGAGTGCTGCTGCGATAGAGCCCTGGGTCCCCGCCTTCGCGGGGACGACAGCCGAAAGACTCGGCTAGGGACGAAGCCACCGAACTCCGGCGCAGCGCCAAAACACTCCAGCCATAGCAGCCAAACAGAACACCGGACTCCATGACTACCACCTCGGCTCCTCCCAGCACTCTGTTCGACAAACTGTGGGACGCGCACCTGGTATCGCCCGAAAGCGATGCGGTGCCCGCGGTCCTCTACATCGACCTGCACCTGATCCACGAAGTCACCTCGCCGCAGGCGTTCGCCGAACTCGAATCGCGCGGGCTGTCGCCGCGCCGCCCGGACCTGACCAAGGGCACGCTCGACCACTCCACCCCGACCCTGCCGGCCGGCGCCGACGGCCGCCTGCCCTATTTCACCGCCGAGGCCGAGAGCCAGGTCGAGACCCTGCGCCGCAATTGCGCGCGCCACGGCGTCGAGCTGTTCGATTTCGACAGCGCCTACCGCGGCATCGTCCACGTGATCGGGCCGGAACTGGGCCTGACCCAGCCCGGCATGACCATCGTCTGCGGCGACAGCCACACCGCCACCCACGGCGCGTTCGGCGCGCTGGCCTTCGGCATCGGCACCAGCGAGGTCGGCCACGTGCTGGCCACCCAGTGCCTGCTGCAACGCAAGCCCAAGACCCTGGCGATCAACATCGAAGGCGAACTGGCACCGGGCGTCGGCGCCAAGGACCTGATCCTGCACGTCATCGGCGAGATCGGCGTCAACGGCGGCACCGGCCAGGTCATCGAATACCGCGGCTCGACCATCCGCGCCCTGTCGATGGACCAGCGCATGACCGTGTGCAACATGTCGATCGAAGCCGGCGCGCGCGCCGGCCTGATCGCGCCCGACCAGACCACCTTCGATTACCTCGCCGCGACCCCGCGCGCGCCGCGCGGCGCCGACTTCGAGCGCGCAGTCGAACGCTGGAGCGCCTTCAAGACCGACGACGGCGCTGTGTTCGACCGCGAAGTGCACATCGACGCGAGCGCGATCAAGCCGACCCTGACCTGGGGCACCCATCCCGGCCAGGTCGCGGCGATCGATGCGCACCTGCCGCAGGCGAACGATGCCGACGAAGCCAAGGCCCTGGCCTACATGGGCTTCGACGGCGGCGCGGCGATGGCCGGCCGTCCGGTCGACGTCGTCTTCGTGGGCAGCTGCACCAACTCGCGCCTGTCGGACCTGCGCGAAGCCGCCGAGGTATTGCGCGGGCACCGCATCCATCCGCGCGTGCGCATGCTGGTGGTGCCGGGCTCGGAGCAGGTCAAGCGCGACGCCGAGGCCGAAGGCATCGACCGCATCGTGCGCGAGGCCGGCGCCGAATGGCGCGAGCCCGGCTGTTCGATGTGCATCGCCATGAACGGCGACCTGGTCGGTCCCGGCCAGCTCGCGGTATCGACCAGCAACCGCAATTTCGAGGGTCGCCAGGGCAAGGGCTCGCGCACCTTGCTGGCCTCGCCGCTGACCGCCGCCGCCTGCGCGATCGCCGGCCAGGTCACCGACCCGCGACCGTATCTCACCGCCGTCAAGGAGGTCGCGTAATGTCCGCGTCCCGGTCTCCCATCACGCTCCCCGGCGCGGCGCAGCCGAACGACGGCTTCGTCGAGCTGGTCTCGCGCACCGTGGTGCTGCGCGAACGCAATATCGACACCGACCAGATCATCCCCGCGCGTTTTCTCACCACCACCGAGCGCAAGGGCCTGGGCCGCTTCGCCTTCAACGATTGGCGCGCGCTGCCGGACGGTTCGCCGAACCCGGACTTCGTCTTCAACCGCCCCGAGAACGCCGGCGCCGCGATCCTGGTCGCCGGCCGCAACTTCGGCTGCGGCTCCTCGCGCGAACACGCGCCGTGGGCGCTGACCGACCTGGGCCTGCGCGCGGTCGTCAGCAGCGAGATCGCCGACATCTTCCGCAGCAACTCGCTCAAGAACGGCCTGCTGCCGATCGTGGTCTCGCAGGAGTTGCTGGACGAACTGCTGGACCAGCCCGGCATCGAGCTGCGCGTCGACGTGCGCACGCGCCGCCTGCACCTGCCCGACGGCCGCGCCATCGAGTTCCCGCTCGACGCCTTCGCCCAGACCTGCCTGATCGAAGGCGTGGACCAGCTCGGTTACCTGCTGCGCCAGCTCGACACCATCAACCAGTACGAACAGCGCCGCGCGACGGCGCCGAACCCCCGCCAGGAGAATCCACATGCGCGCTGACATCGTCGTTCTGCCGGGCGACGGCATCGGTCCGGAAGTCACCGCCGCCGCGGTCGAAGTGCTGCGCGCGGTCGGCCGCCGCTACGGCCACCAGTTCACCCTCGACGAGCACCTGATCGGCGGCGCCGCGATCGACGCCAGCGGCGAGCCCCTGCCGGCCGCGACCCTGAGCGCCTGCCAGCGCGCCGATGCGGTGCTGCTCGGCGCGGTCGGCGGCCCCAAGTGGTCGGACCCGAAGGCGAAGGTACGCCCCGAGCAAGGCCTGCTGGCGCTGCGCAAGGGCCTGGGCCTGTACGCCAACCTGCGCCCGGTGCAGCCGCACGCGGCCACCCTCGGCGCCTCGCCGATCAAGCCGCACCTGCTGGCCGGAGTCGACATGATCGTGGTGCGCGAACTCACCGGCGGCATCTATTTCGGCCGGAAGCAGCGCAGCGAGACCGGCGCCAGCGACCTGTGCGAGTACAGCGTCGAGGAAATCGAACGGGTCGTGCGCCGCGCCTGCCAGCTCGCGCGCGGCCGCCGCCGGCACGTGGTCTCGGTCGACAAGGCCAACGTGCTGGAGACCTCGCGGCTGTGGCGCGAAGTCGCCACCCGCGTCGCCCGCGACGAATTTCCCGACATCACCCTCGAACATCAACTGGTCGATTCGATGGCGATGCACCTGATCGCCAAGCCGCGCGCGTTCGACGTGATCGTCACCGAGAACATGTTCGGCGACATCCTCACCGACGAGGCCTCGATGCTGGCCGGTTCGCTGGGCCTGCTGCCGTCGGCCTCGCTCGGCGAAGGCAAGGTCGGCCTGTACGAACCGATCCACGGCTCGGCGCCCGACATCGCCGGCCGCGGCATCGCCAACCCCTGCGGCACCATCCTCAGCGCGGCGCTGTTGCTGCGTCATTCGCTGAGCCTGAACGCGGAGGCCGACTGCATCGAACAGGCGGTTGCGGCGGTGCTCGAAGCCGGCGTGCTGACCGCCGACCTCGCCCCGGCCGGCGAAGCCGTCGGCACCCGCACGGTCACCGACGCGGTGCTGGCGCAGCTCGAACTGCCCTGCCCCATCGCCGAACTGCGCGACTGAGCTCGGCCGATCTTCCGCAAGCCGCCGCAAGACCGCTTTCTCTCCAGAGGTCTGGACACTCCACCCGGTGCTCGCGCACCGGGTTTTTTTTCTTCTCCCCCGGCCGCTTCGCCACACTGCCGTCACCCGCCGTTGATGTGAACCCCGGCCACAATCGATTCGTCGCCGTATGCCATCATCCTGACGTGTCCTGGGTCGACGCCGCGGCCCGCAGCATTCGCGAGAGCGCATGACCGAACCCGCATCCGCTCCCGACCGCCCGGCGCCCGCCGCGACTCAGTCCGATGCCGTGCTGTCCGATACCGAGCTTTCCGCCGACGAGCTGTCCGCCGTCGATGTATTGATCGTCGGCGGCGGCATCAACGGCGTCGCCATCGCCCGCGACGCCGCCGGCCGCGGCCTGTCGGTGCTGCTGTGCGAACGCGACGACATCGCCTCGCACACCTCCAGCGCCAGCACCAAGCTGATCCACGGCGGCCTGCGCTATCTCGAACAGTTCGAGTTCGCCCTGGTCGGCAAGGCGCTGGCCGAACGCAAGCGCCTGTTGCGCATGGCCCCGCACATCATCTGGCCGCTGCGCTTCGTCCTGCCGCACCAACCGCATCTGCGCCCGGCCTGGATGATCCGCATCGGCCTGTTCCTGTACGACCGCCTCGGCGGCCGGCGCGGACGCGGCCTGCCCGGCTCGCGCTCGGTCAACCTGCGCAAACACATCACCGGGCGGCCGTTGCGCGACGACTTCGTCCACGGCTTCGCTTACTCCGACGCCTGGGTGCAGGACGCACGGCTGGCAGTGCTCAACGCGATGGATGCGGCCGAACGCGGCGCGACCGTGCTGACCCGCACCGCCTGCGTCGCGGCGCAGCGCGGCGCCGAGGCCTGGGAGGTGCAGTTGCGCGGTCCCGACGGCGGGCCGCGGCGAGCACGCGCACGCGTGCTGGTCAATGCCACCGGCCCGTGGGCGGCGCGCTTCCTCGACGAAGTCGCACAGGTGAAGCACCGGCACAACCTGCGCTTGATCAAGGGCAGCCACATCGTCGTGCCGCGGCTGTTCGAACACGATCACGCCTACATCTTCCAACAACCCGATCGCCGCATCGTGTTCGCGATTCCTTACGAACACGACTACACCCTGATCGGCACCACCGACGTCGACTACCATGCCGATCCCGCGGCGCCGCGCATCGACGAGGCCGAAACCCAGTACCTGTGCGAGGCCGCCTCGCGCTATTTCAAGCGCGCCATCCAACCGAGCGACGTGGTCTGGACCTATAGCGGGGTGCGGCCGCTGCTCGACGACGAAAGCGACGCCGCCTCGGAGATCACCCGCGACTACCTGCTGACCCTCGACCGCGAAGGCGCGGCCTTGCTCAACGTGTTCGGCGGCAAACTGACCACCGCGCGCAAACTCGCCGAGGAAGCCTGCGACCGGCTCGCGCCCCTGTTCGGCGCGCCGCGCCCGGCCTGGACCGGTGCCGCGCCGCTACCGGGCGGCGACCTGCCCGATGCCGACTTCGAGGCCTTCCACGAGGACTTCAGCCTGCGCCGGCCGTGGCTGCCCGACGCCCTGGCCCTGCGCTTGTGCCGCAACTACGGCAGCCGCGCGCTGCGCATCGTCGAGAGCTGCTCGCATCTGGAAGAGCTGGGCGAATGCTTCGGCGCCGACCTGTACACCGCCGAGGTCGACTACCTGGTCGATTGCGAATGGGCGCGCAGCGCCGAGGACATCCTGTGGCGGCGCTCGAAGCTCGGGCTGCGCATCGACGCGGCGGGTGCGATGCAACTGCAGGGTTATGTTGCGCGACGTCTGGCTGGCCGGGTGGATGCACATGTACCAGCGGAGGATGTACCAGCGGAGGACGCATGAGCCGGGGCGCCGCTACGCACTGTCGGGAGTGCGCGTTCAGTCGCTCGTCCCTCCTATCGTCGTTCCCGAGAAGGCAGGCTCGGCTTTCATTTCGGCGAAGCCGAACCTCCAGGGCTTCTCCGAAGCATGGCTCTGGAGTCTGTGGATTCCCGCCTTCGCGGGAACGACGAAAGGAAGGAACTTCGTTTCCGTTAGTCGCCCACCACTCCTAACCGAACTATCGCCACGACTCGCAACGCCGTAGCCCCCCTCGATAACACCACCGACGTACCGACGCGACACCCAGGAGAGTCATCGCAATGGTCACACCGATGTCGCAATACCTCAGCGAGTTCACCGCCACCGGCATGTTGATCCTGCTCGGCAACGGCGTGGTCGCCGGCGCTCTGCTCAACCGGTCGAAGGCGCAAGGCGCCGGCTGGGGCGTGATCACCGCGGCCTGGGGGCTGGCGGTGCTGATCGGCATCTTCATCGCCGGACCGACCAGCGGCGCGATCATGAACCCCGCGCTGACCATCGCCCTGGCCGGCATCGGCAAGCTCTCGTGGGCGGTGGTGCCGGGCTATGTCGCCGCGCAGATCGCCGGCGCCTTCGCCGGCGCGGTGCTGGTCTGGCTGGCCTATCTGGCCCACTGGCGGATCAGCGACGACCCCGCCGCCAAGCTCGCGATCTTCTGCACCGCGCCCGCGGTGCGCGACACCAAGGCCAACGTCCTGACCGAAATCATCGGCACCTTCGCCCTGACCTTCGGCGCGCTCGCAGTCGGCGCCAACACGCTGGCGCCCGGCATGGGCCCGCTCGGCGTCGGCCTGCTGGTGGTGGTGATCGGCATGTCGCTCGGCGGACCGACCGGTTACGCGATCAACCCGGCGCGCGACCTCGGCCCGCGCATCGCCCACGCGCTGCTGCCGATCGCCGGCAAGGGCGGCTCCGACTGGGGCTATGCCTGGGTGCCGGTCGTGGCGCCGATCGTCGGCGCGCTGCTCGGCGCGTTCGGGTTTCAGGCGGTTTACGGCTAGGGAGACGCGAGGAGCGAGCGGAGAGGAGTGAGTAGGAGCGGCTCACGTCGTCATCCGAGTTCCTTCGCACTTCGCACAACGATCGTCTTCAACCAGCCGAACGCCCGCCCTGACTCACTTCTCGCTCCTCCGCACCAGGTTCCCGGCTTCTCACTCCTCTCCACTCACTCCTCATCAATGCCATGACCGAATCCTATATCCTCGCCATCGACCAGGGCACGACGAGCTCGCGCGCGATGCTGTTCGATCGCAACGGCGCGGTGGTCGGCGTCGCCCAGCGCGAATTCGAGCAGATCTTCCCGCGCCCCGGCTGGGTCGAGCACGACCCGCGCGAGATCCTCGCCAGCGTGCAGACCACCGCCATCGAGGCGATGACCAAGGCCCGGATCGGCGCCTCGCAGATCGCCGGCATCGGCATCACCAACCAGCGCGAGACTACGGTGGTATGGGACCGGCACACCGGCCAGGCGATCCACAACGCGATCGTCTGGCAGTCGCGCCAGACCGCGGCGATCTGCGACCAGCTCAAGGCCGACGGCTACGAGGCGCTGGTGCGCGAACGCACCGGCCTGCTGATCGACGCCTACTTCTCCGGTACCAAGGTCAAGTGGATCCTCGATCACGTCGAAGGCGCGCGCGAACGCGCCGAACGCGGCGACCTGTTGTTCGGGACCATCGACACTTGGCTGATCTGGAACCTGTCGGAGAACAAGGCTCACGTCACCGACTACAGCAACGCCTCGCGCACCCTCATGTACGACATCCACAAGCGCCAGTGGTGCCCGGAGCTGCTGAAGATGCTCGACGTGCCGGCGGCGATGCTGCCGGAGGTGCGTTCCAGCAGCGAGATCTACGCGCACACCGGCGCGCGGCATTTCTTCAACAACTCGGTGCCGATCTGCGGCGTCGCCGGCGACCAGCAGGCCGCGCTGTTCGGCCAGGCCTGCTTCGAGGCCGGCATGGCCAAAAACACCTACGGCACCGGCTGCTTCCTGCTGATGAACACCGGCGAGAAGGCGGTGCGTTCGGACAACGGCCTGCTGACCACGATCGCCTGGGGCATCGACGGCAAGGTCGAGTACGCGCTCGAAGGCAGCATCTTCGTCGCCGGTTCGGCGGTGCAGTGGTTGCGCGACGGCCTGCGCATGCTCGGCAAGGCCGGCGACTCGCAGGCCTACGCCGAACGCGCGCGTTCGACCGAAGGCGTGTATTTCGTGCCGGCGTTCGTCGGCCTCGGCGCGCCGTATTGGCGCAGCGACGTGCGCGGCGCGATGTTCGGCCTCACCCGCGGCACCAGCAAGGAACATTTCGTCCGCGCCGTGCTCGAATCGCTGGCCTACCAGACCCGCGACGTGCTCAGCGCGATGCAGGCCGATTCGGGCATCGAACTGAAGTCGCTGCGCGCCGACGGCGGCGCCATCGCCAACGATTTCACCGCCCAGTTCCAGGCCGATATTCTCGACGTGCCCCTAAAGCGCCCGAGAGTCAGCGAGACCACCGCGCTCGGCGCGGCCTATCTGGCCGGGTTGGCGGTCGGGTTCTGGGAAAGCCGAGAACAGATCGCCCGGCAATGGCAGGTCGAACGCAGCTTCGAGCCGCAGATGCTCGAAGCCGAGCGCGAGCGCCTGTATGCGGGTTGGAAGCGAGCGATCGAGGCGACCTTGGCCTTCAGCGTCGAGCACGCTTAGACGGCAGGTTCTTTGGTTCAATCCTGCGCAACCCCTCTCCCGTAAATGGGAGAGGGTATTCCGCGCGACAGTCGCTTCGACCTCAAGTCTCGCTCGGCACCTTGATCCGGAACCACGCCGCGTACAGCGCCGGCAGGAACAGCAGGGTCAACAGGGTCGCGACCATCAGGCCGCCCATGATCGCCACCGCCATCGGGCCGAAGAAGGCGCTGCGCGACAGCGGAATCATCGCCAGGATCGCCGCCAGCGCGGTCAACACGATCGGGCGGAACCGCCGCACCGTCGCGTCGACGATGGCCTTCCACGGCTCATGCCCTTCGCTGCGGTCCTGTTCGATCTGGTCGACCAGGATCACCGAGTTGCGCATGATCATGCCGGCCAGCGCGATCGTGCCGAGCATCGCGACGAAGCCGAACGGCACCCGGAACACCAGCAGGAACAGGGTCACGCCGATCAGGCCCAGCGGCGCGGTCAGCAGCACCATGAAGCTGCGCGAGAAGCTGCGCAACTGCAGCATCAGCAGGGTGAACACCGCGAACAGGAACAGCGGCATGCCGGCGTTGATCGACTTCTGCCCGCGCGCCGAGTCCTCGACGCTGCCGCCGATGTCGATCGAATAGCCGTACGGCAGCTTGGCGCGCAGCCCGTCGAGGGTCGGCGAGATCTGCGCCATCACGCTCGACGGCTGGGTACCGTCGTAGATGTCGGCGCGCACGGTCATGGTCGGCAGGCGGTCGCGGTGCCAGATGATGCCTTCCTCGAAACCGTATTCGAGGGTGGCGATCTGGGTCAGCGGCACGCTGCGGTTGTTGCTCGTCGGCACCATCAGGCTACCGAGCATGTCGAGCTGCAGGCGTTCCTGCTCGGGGCCGCGCAGCAGCATCTCGATCAGCTCGTTGCTTTCGCGATAGGTGCTGATGTGCGAGCCCGACAGCGAGCTGGACAGGAACTGCGACAACTGCGCCGAGCTGATGCCGAGCGCACGCGCGCGCTCCTGGTCGACCTGCAGGCGCACGACCTTGCTGGGCTCGTCCCAGTCGAGGTTGACGTTGGCGACGTGCGGGTTGGCGCGGATCTTCTCGCGCACCTGGTTGGCGATCTTGCGCACCTGGTCGATGTGTTCGCCGGACACGCGGAACTGCACCGGATAGCCGACCGGCGGCCCGTTCTCCAGTCGCGTCACCCGCAACTGCAGTTCCGGGAAGCGCGGCGCCACGTCCTGGATGATCCAGGTGCGCAGGGTCTCGCGGGCCTGCAGGTCCTTCGGCATCAGCACGAACTGGGCGAAGTTCGCCGCCGGCAGTTGCTGATCGAGCGGCAGGTAGAAGCGCGGCGAGCCGGTGCCGACGTAGGACACGTAATTGGCCAGGTCCTTGCGCTGCTTGAGCATGGCCTCCAGGCGCTTGGCCTGCTCTCCGGTCTGGCGCAGCGAGCTGCCTTCGGCCAGTTCCATGTCGACCATCAGTTCGGGGCGCACCGAGTCCGGGAAGAACTGCTGCGGCACGAAGCGGAACATGAACACCGACAGCAGGAAGGCGCCGACGGTGATGCCGATCACCAGCCAGCGCCGGCGCACGCACCAGGTCACCCAGCCGCGGAAGCGCACATAGAACTTGGATTCGTACGGGTCGTGGGCATGGCCGTCGATCGGCGGCTTCGGCGCGATCACGCTGGCGAGCATCGGCAGGCGCCGGGCCCAGGCCACGCGCGCATCGTGCCAGCGCGCGGCCAGCGAACCGGGCTTCGGCGGCGCCGCGGCGTGGCCGTAGTCCGGCAGCAGCTTGTCGCCGAGGAAGGGGATGAAGGCGACCGCGGCGATCCACGACACCAGCAGGGCGATGGTCACCACCTGGAACAGCGAGCGGGTGTATTCGCCGGTGCTCGAGGCGGCGGTCGCGATCGGCAGGAAGCCGGCCGCGGTGACCAGGGTGCCGGTCAGCATCGGGAAGGCGGTGCTGTCCCAGGCGAAGGCGGCGGCCCGCAGGCGGTCGAAGCCCTGCTCCATCTTGATCGCCATCATCTCGACCGCGATGATCGCGTCGTCGACCAGCAGGCCCAGCGCCAGCACCAGCGCGCCGAGCGAAATCTTGTGCAGGCCGACGCCGAAGAAATCCATCACCGCGAAGGTCATCGCCAGCACCAGCGGGATCGACAGCGCCACCACCAGACCGGTGCGCAGGCCGAGCGAGAAGAAGCTCACCAACAGCACGATCGCGACCGCTTCGGCGAGCACGCGCACGAACTCGCCGACCGATTCCTCGACCGCGGCGGGCTGGTCGGCGACCTTACGCAGTTCCATGCCGGCCGGCAGGGTCTTCTGCAGCCGCGCGAATTCCGATTCCAGGGTCTTGCCGAGCCGCAGGATGTCGCCGCCCTGCTTCATCGACACGCCGATGCCGATCGCATCCTGGCCCATGAAGCGCATGCGCGGCTGCGGCGGATCGGAAAAGCCGCGGCGCACGTCGGCGACATCGGCCAGGCGGAAGGTGCGGTCGCCGACCCGGATCGGGAATTCGCGGATCTGCTCGACCGAGGTGAACTGGCCGCCGACGCGCAAGGGCACGCGGCTGGTCGGGGTCTCGAAGAAGCCGGCCGCGACCAGGGCGTTCTGCTGATTGAGCGCTTCCTGCACGGCCTGCGCCGGCACCCCCAGGGTCGACAGCTTCACGTTCGACAGCTCGACCCAGATCTTTTCGTCCTGCACGCCGATCAGCTCGATCTTGCCGACGTCGGTCTGGCTCTGCAGCGCCAGTTGCACGCGCTCGGCGTAGTCCTTGAGCACGGCGTAGTCGAAGCCCTCGCCGGTCAGCGCATAGATGTTGCCGAAGGTGTCGCCGAATTCGTCGTTGAAGAACGGGCCGACCACGTCGCTCGGCAAGGTCGGGCGAATGTCGCCGATCTTCTTGCGCACCTGATACCACAGCGGCCCGATCTCGCTGGAGCGCATCGAATCGCGCGCGGCGAAGATCACCTGCGACTCGCCGGCGCGCGAGTACGAGCGGATGAACTCGTACTCGCCGGTTTCCATGAGTTTCTTCTCGATGCGCTCGGTGACCTGGCGCGAGACTTCCTCGGCGGTCGCGCCGGGCCACAGGGTGCGCACCACCATCACCTTGAAGGTGAAGGCCGGGTCCTCGCTGCGGCCGAGACGCAGATACGACATCGCACCGGCGATGGCCAGCACCAGCATGGCGTAGACGATCAGGCTGCGGTGGCGCAGGGCCCATTCGGAAAGATTGAAGCGCATGGATCAGCTCACTTCGTAGGCCCCTGTCCCGGCGGCGGGACAGGGTTGGGGTGAGGGTGCGGGCGGTAGCGCGGAGGCATGGCCGGCCTGGTCGGAGGTCGCAGGGAGCCGGGGGTCAGCGCTTTGCGGCGTTCGGCGCCGGGCGCTTGCCGCCGCTCGGCGAGGCGGGCTCGACCGGGTGGTTGTCGCGGTCGACGGCGAGGACTTTCTGGCCCTCGCGCAGCAGGTGGCCGCCGGCGGCGACGACCCAGTCGCCGGGCTGCAGGCCCGAGGTCACCGGCACCCGCTCCGGGCCGTAGGGACCGGTCTTGACCGGGCGCAGCTTGACCGTGCCGCTGTTGATGTCGACGACGAACACGGCGGCGCCGTCAGCGCTGCGCTGCACCGCCGCGAGCGGCACGCTGAGCCCGCTGGCGGCCTGGTTGGGCAGGTAGATGCGTGCGCTCTGGCCGAGCTCGAGGGTGCCGGCCGGCGCGTCGACGGTGACTCGCGCAGCGTAGGTGCGCGAAGCCGGGTCGGCCGCGGGCGAGACCTCGCGGACCCGGCCCGGCCAACGCTGGCCGGACTGCGACCACAATTCGATCAACACCTCCTGGCCCGGCTTGAAGGTCGCGATCGCGCCCTCGGGCACGGCGAAGGCGACTTCGCGGGCGCCGTCGGCGGCCAGCGCGAACACCTGCTGGCCGGCGGCGACCACCTGGCCGGCCTCGGCGCTGCGGCTGGCGATCACCCCGGCGCTCGGCGCGCGCAGATGGGTGTAGGCGGACTGGTTGCGCGCGACCTCGAGGTTGGCGCGGGCGGCGTTGACCTGGCCGAGCGCCGCCTTGGCCGCCGCGTCCTGGGCGTCCAGGGTCGAGCGGCTGACCAATTGGTCCTTGGCCAGCTGCGCATAGCGGATCTGGTCGGCGCGGGCGCGGCCGTAGTCGGCCTCGGCGGCGGCGAGCTGGGCCTGGGCCGCGCGCGCCTGGGCGTCGAGATCGCCGGCGTCGAGTACCGCCAGCACCTGGCCTGCGGCAACATGGGCGCCGACGTCGACCTTGCGTTCGACCAGCTTGCCGCCTACCCGGAACGACAGCGGGCTCTCTTCGCGGGCCCGGACCTCGCCGGCGAAGGCCGAGACTCCGTTGACGGTGCCGCCCGGGCGGGCGACCAGTACCGGCCGTGGGGACTCTTCGACCTGCTGGCCGTTGCCGCAGGCCGTCAGGACCAACACGAGCGCCGCGCCGAACAGCATCGGAGCGGAGGATGCGGCGGAAAAAGTCCGGTGGCGCATTGCGGTTGGCCTCATCGCGAATTAATGTACTTGCCAGTACTGTATAAATAACGAACCCGGTAGTCCAGTATTCCTTATGCCTTCGCCCCGCCCCTCCAGCTCCCCCCCGCCGCCGGCCAAGCCGGCCGGCCCTGGCCGCCCGAAGGACTTGAGCAAGCGCAACGCGATCCTCGACGCGGCCAAGCGCCTGTTCCTGGCCGAGGGGTTCGACGGGGTCAGCATGGACCAGATCGCCGCCGGGGCGGGCGTGTCCAAGCTCACGGTTTACAGCCATTTCGGCGATAAAGAGACCTTGTTCGGCGCCGCGGTCCAGGCCTATTGCGAGCAGCACCTGCCGCCGCTGATGTTCGTGCCCGACCCGGCCACGCCGCTGCGCGAGCGCCTGCTGGCGATCGCCAACGCTTTCTACGAGATGGTCAGCTCGCCCGAGGCGATCCAGATCCACCGCCTGCTGTGCTCCCCCCAGGTCGCCCAGTCGCCGCTGTCGAAGATGTTCTGGGAGGCCGGCCCGCAACGGCTGCACGACGAATTCACCGCCTTGCTGCAACGCCGGGTCGAGGCCGGCGAGCTGGAGATCGACGACGTGGCCCGCGCCGCGCCGCAGTTTTTCTGCCTGGTCAAGGGCGAGCCGCACGCTTTGCTGATGTTCGGCTGCGGCGCGCCGGGCCGGACCGAAGTGCGCGCGCACATCGACGCCTCGGTGACGATGTTCCTGCGCGCTTACGCCCGCCGCGAGCGCTGAAACCGCCGCGCCACGGCCCGAAACCCGCACGGTGCCGAGAGTTCCGGTGACTTTCGGCACTAAGCCCGGACCGGGGCGTGGTTAATTCTTTTGCTCCGGGGGTCGTGCGGTCCCGGTAGAATTCGCAGTTCCCACGCACCATGAAGACGCCCCGATGACTACGCTCGATTACGCCAAAGCACGTGAACTGATGGTCGAACAACAGGTTCGGCCGTGGGACGTGCTCGACCCGCGCGTGCTCGATGTGCTGGCGGCCCTGCCGCGCGAGGCTTTCGTCGACGAAGCGCACCGCAATCTGGCCTATACCGACGTGCAGCTGCCGTTGGCGCACGGCGAATTCATGATGAAGCCGGTGCTCGAAGGCCGCACCCTGCAGTCGCTCGCGGTCGACCCGACCGACGACGTGCTCGAGATCGGCACCGGCAGCGGCTACCTGACCGCCTGCCTCGGCCGCCTCGCCCGCGAAGTGGTCAGCCTCGAGCTTCACGCCGACCTCGCCGCCACCGCGCGCGCGCGCCTGGCCGCGCAATCGATCGACAACGTCCAGGTCGTCGAAGCCGACGCCCTGGCTTACCGCACCGACCGCCGCTTCAACGCGATCTGCGTGACCGGCGCGGTCGCCGAGATTCCGCCGCAGTGGCTGCAGTGGCTGCAGCCCGACGGGCGCCTGTTCGTCGTCCGCGGCCGCTCGCCGGCCATGGAAGGACTGCGGGTCACCGCCGGCGAACGCAACGATGTCAACGCTGCGCGCATCCAATCGTTGTTCGAAACCGACCTCCCCTATCTCGTCGGCGCGGCCCCCGCGCCTGCCTTCGAGTTCTGAACGCTCAAGGAAGCCGCATGATCCGCCGCCCTCTCGTTCTTGCCCTGGCCTTATCCCTGCTGCCGGCCGTCGCGTCGGCGGAAGACTTGTTGCAGACCTACGAACTCGCGCGCCAGGGCGACCCGCAGCTGTCGGCGGCCGAATCCAACCGTCTGGCGACCAAGGAAGACCGCATCCAGGCCCGCGCCGCGCTGCTGCCGTCCTTGTCGGGCACCGCGCGGTTGACCCGCAGCCGCACCACCACCGAAGGCGGCTCGGGCAGCAGCGACCCGACCGATCCGGACCCGGTCCCGGCCGGCGTCGACTTTCGCTCCGACAGCACCTCGCGCAACTACGCGCTGTCCGCGAGCCAGATGATCTACAACCGCGCCAGCATCAAGACCTACCAGGGTCAGAATGCGATCAGCCAGGCCAGCGACTTCACCCTGGAGTCGGCCAGCCAGGAACTGATCACGCGCACCTCGGCGGCCTACTTCGACGTGCTGGTGAAGCTCGAGAACCTGGCCGCCGCCGAAGCCGCCGAAACCGCGCTGCAGAAGCAGTTCGACTACGCCTCCAAGCGCCTGGAGGTCGGCCTGGCGCCGATCACCGACGTGCACGAAGCGCGCGCCCAGTACGACACCGCCCGCGCCGGCACGATCACCGCGCGCAACGCGGTCGAGGACGCTTACCAGGGCCTGAGCCAGATCACCGGCCAGCCGGTGCGCACGCTCAAGGCGCTGCCGGCCGACTTCAAGCCGAGCCTGCCCGAAGCGCAGGACGTCGAAGGCTGGGTCGCCAACGCGGTGCAGAACAATCCCTCGCTGCGCGCCCAGGACCTGCAGGTGCGCGCCGCCGAGATCGGCGTGGAGACCGCGCGCGCCGGCCATTGGCCGACCCTGAGCTTGAACGGCAGCTACGGCGACAACGCCAACTGGGGCGACCGCACCTTCATGGGCCAGACCATGAACGCCCCCGGCAACGCCAACCACGGCCCGAGCATCGGCCTGGAACTGTCGGTGCCGTTGTACGCCGGCGGCCGCATCCAGTCCGGCGTGCGCCAGGCCCTGGCGCGCCGCGACGCCGCCCAGGACGAACTCGAACGCCAGAAGCGCCTGCTGGTGCGCACCACCCGCAACGCCTATCAGACCCTGGTCGCCGGCATCAGCGAAGTCGAGGCGCGCCGTCTCGCCCTGGTCTCGGCGCAGGCCGCCTACGACGCCTCGCAGGTCGGCCTGGAAGTCGGCACCCGCACCGTGCTGGACGTGTTGAACAACCAGCGCACCCTGCTGGAAGCGCAGCAGGCCTATGCCCAGTCGAAATACAACTACCTGCAGAACCGTCTGCTGCTGGAGCAGGCCGCCGGCTCGCTCGACGTCGCCGACGTGCAGGACATCAACCGCCTGCTGACCGCCGACGCCGCCACCGACCTGGCGCCGCCGTTGACCCAGTAAGAGGACAGTCCGGATACGTCCGGAACGCTACGAAAAACCGCCGGCCCTCCGGCGGTTTTTTCGTTTGTGCGTATCCAACTGTAGGAGCGGCGTAAGCCGCGACCGCGGGACGCGCAACGACCTCAATATCTTCGTAGTCGAAGCCGCGTAGCTTCACCAGGGTAGGAGCGGCGCTAGCCGCGACCGCGCCCTGGCAACGACGGCGCGACCACGGGCACCGCTGCGAAGACGACGCTCTGCGGACGTTGGCGCAATGGTTGTGGGTTCGCGGTCGCGGCTTGCGCCGCTCCTACCCGCGTGCCGGTATTTTGCGTCGATGATTTACGACGACGATGGCGTTTCTGCCCATCCCGCAGTCGCGGCTCACGCCGCTCCTACAGGGCGCGGCGCGCAGCGCTCACGGCAGCGGCGGCAACGCCGGCTGCAGCAGGGCCATGGTGCGGGCCAGGGCGCCGCGGCCCAGTTCGACCAGGGCGCGGCCGGCGTCGATCATCCTGGCGCGCTCGATCGGGTCGGCCAGCAGGCGCTCGACCGCGGCTTCGACCGCGTCGGCGTCGGCGCCGATGCGCAGGGCACCGGCGGTTTCGAGCCGCTGTGCGATCTCGACGAAGTTGTGCAGGTGCGGGCCGGTCACGATCGGGGTGCCGGTGGCGGCGGGTTCCAGCAGGTTGTGCCCGCCGATCGCCTGCAGGCTGCCGCCGACGAAGGCGACGTCGGCGCAGGCGTAGAAGCTCATCAGTTCGCCGAGGGTGTCGATCACGAACACATCGTCGCCGGGCTGCGGCCAGCGCGCGCGCGAACGCGTCGACACCTGCCAACCGGCGCTGCGGGCATTCTCGGCGACCACCCGGAAACGCTCGGGATGACGCGGCGCCCACAACAGCAGCAGGCCGGGGAAACGTTCGCGCAGGCGGCGGTGCATGGCCACCGTCGCGGCTTCCTCGTCCTCGTGGGTGCTCGCCGCGATCCATACCGGCCGCTCGCCGGTGTGGCGGTGGCATTCGAGAGCGAATTCGTCGAGCGCGTCGGGCACGTTGACGTCGAACTTGAGGTTGCCGGTCTCGGTGACCTGCTCGGGGCGCGCGCCGAGTTCGACGAAGCGCGCACCGTCGGCGCGCGATTGCGCCGCGACCGTGCGCACCGTGCGCAGGGCGCGCCCGACCAGCGGCGCGAGCACGCGGTAGCCGCGCAACGAACGCTCGGACAAGCGGGCGTTGAGGATATAGGCCGGAATCCCGCGGTCGCGGCAGCCGAACAACAGGTTCGGCCACAGCTCGGTTTCCATGATCAGCGCCGCGCAGGGCTGGTGATGGCGCAGGAATCGCCCGACCGCGCCGGGCAGGTCGTAGGGCAGATAGACGTGCTCGACCGAGTCGCCCCAGGCCGAACGCGCGCGGTCCGAACCGGTCGGGGTGATCGTGGTCACCAGCAGGCGCAGGTCGGGACGGCCGCGCCGCAGGGCGTTCACCAGCGGGATCGCGGCGTTGACCTCGCCGACCGACACCGCATGCAGCCACAGGGTGCGGGTCTGCGCCGGACCGCGATAGACCGCGTAGCGCTCGAGCCAGCGTTGGAAATAGGCCGGCTGGCGGAAGCCGCGCCAGATCAGGTGATAGATCGTCACCGGCGCCAACAGATACAGCGCGACCGAATACAGGCCGCGCAACAGGCGCTCGATCAAGTCCTTCCGCATCCGACAAGGATAAAGCTTGCGGAGGTGATCCGGTCGTGGATGCGCTCATCGCACGGCGGGCCGGCCTCGACCGGGCGCGCAAAACCGCGATGCGCGGGCGTACGCGCCGCATCGGCGCCATGCACCGCGAGGCCCGCGGTGCGGCGCAGCCGCGCGATCGCCGGCCGCCGGACTGGCTGCTCGAAGCCGCGGCGATCCGCAGTGCACCGGCACTACACGCTCACCGCATAAACTATCGCCATGGCCGAACCCGTCCTGCCCCCCCGCCCTTCCCTGCTGGTGCCGCGCCTGTGGCCGATGTGGCTCGCCCTGGCCGCGATGTGTTTCGGCGCGCGCCTGCCCTGGGGCCTGCAACGCGCGCTCGGCCGCCTTATCGGCGCTTTCGCCCTGCGCGCGGCGAGCCAGCGCCGACGCGCGGCGCGCATCAACCTGGCGCTGTGCTTCCCTGAAAAGAACGAGGCCGAGCGCGAGGCCCTGCTGCGCGACAGCTTCCGCGACCTCGGCATCGGCTTCTTCGAATTCGCCCGCGCCTGGTGGGGCGAGGTCGCGCCGATGCGGCGCACCGTGCGCATCGAAGGCCTGGACCGACTCGACGAGGTGCGCGCGGCCGGCCGTGGCGTGCTGATGATCTCGGGCCATTTCATGACCTTGGAGATGTGCGGGCGGCTGATGTGCGACCACCTGCCGCTGGCCGGCATGTATCGCAAGCACCGCAACCCGGTCATGGAATGGGCGGTCAAGCGCGGCCGGCTGCGCTATGCCGCGGCCATGTTCACCAACGAAGAGATCCGCCCGGCGATGCGCCACCTCAAGCAGGGCGGTTTCCTGTGGTATGCGCCGGACCAGGACATGCGCGGCAAGGACACCGTGTTCGCGCCGTTCTTCGGCGTGCCGGCGGCGACGATCACCGCCACCCACCAGTTCGCGCGCCTCAGCGGGTGCGCGGTAGTGCCGTTCTTCCATCGCCGCGAAGGCGCCGACTACGTCCTGCGCGTCGGCGCGCCGCTGGCCGGGTTTCCGTCCAGCGATGCCACCCAGGACAGCACCCGCGTGAATGCCGAAATCGAGGCGATGGTGCGCGAAGCGCCGAGCCAGTACCTGTGGATCCACCGCCGCTTCAAGCGCCGTCCGCCGGGGATGCGCTCGCCGTACAAGAAACCGGCGGAGAACCAGGGCGCCGAAAACGCTTCGGCCTGACCGCGCGACCGCCTACGCCGCCTCGCCTTCGTCCGGCGGTTGCGCCAGCAGACTGCCGGCGTACAGCGCCGCCAGCAGCAAGGTCAGCCCGCCCCAGAAGGTCGAATAGAAGGCCAGGTGGGTGTTGAACGGAAATACCGTCACCAGCAGGGCCAGCATCGCCGGCCGCGCGGCCTCGCGCGCGCGCGCATCGGCCACCGCCCAGGCGCGCCAGGCCAGCGCGGCCCCGGCCAGCCACAGCAACAGGCCGAAGGCGCCGGTTTCGGCGAGCACTTCGAGCAGTAGCTGGTGCGCATGCAGCGCCGGCCCCTCGCCCCAGGACGTCGTGCGTCCGGGCTGCGGGTCGCAGGCCGGGAAGGCCTCGCGGAAACCGCGCGCGCCGACGCCGTTGACCGGATGCTCGCCGACCATGCACAGCGCCGCGCGCCAGATCCGGGTACGCCCGGACAGCGCGCTGTCGAGCCCTTCGACGTCGGCGCTGACGATGTGCGCGGTGCGGGCGAGGCGGTCGTGCACCTGCGGCGTGGTCTGGTCGAGCACCGCCAAAGCCAGCACGCCGAACGCGAACACGCCGAGCAGGCGCTTCCAGCCGAGCAGGCGCCAACCCGACAGCACCAGCACCAGGCCGTAGGTGATCCACGAGGCGCGCGACCCGGCCAGCACCACCACCACGCCGACCGCGGCGGCCGCGATCAGCCAACCGCCGAGACGGAAACGGCGGCCGGCGGCGTAAAGCACGAACGGCGAAAAGCTCGCGATCACCTGGCCGAGCTTGAGATTGCACGGGCCGAGCACGCCGCTGAGGCGGTCGACGCTGGCGGTCTCGGCGGCCGAGCACATGCCGTGTCCGCTGATCGCCTGCTTCAGCGAATCGATGCCGAAGAACAGAGGGCTGGTGCCGGTGAGGCCCTGCAGCAAGGCGTCGACCGTCCACAGGCCGATGATGATGGCCAGGCCGCCGAAGGTGGTGCGTTGCCCCTGGCGGGTCGCGACCGCGGCCGCGACCAGCCACAGGAACGGCAGATAGCGCAGGTCGACCGCGGCTTCGCGCAGGGCGCGGCCCGGGTCGACCGCATCGATCGCCGAAATCAGCTCCGGCAGCCAGTAGGCCGCGAACAGGGCGCTGGTCAGCACCCAGGCCGGATCGCTGAGCAGGCGCGCGCCGGTGTTGAAGCGCGCCAGCGCCAGCCGGACCAGCGCGGTCAGCGCACCGAGGGAGAGGACGGTTTCGGCATAGCCCGGCGCGAACAACAGCGCCACATAGGCCAGGATCCAGGCCGGCGCCCAGCGCCAGCCGACGATCGCATGAGGTGCGTCGGCAGGCGGCGGCGCGGCCGTCGCCGGCTCAGGCGCGGTGTGCGGGATCGACGAGTTCGGCATAGACGGCAAGCGTGGCCTCCTGCATCGCCCGCAGGGAAAACGCCATCGTATCCACAGGCGCGGGCGCTTGCGTTAGCAATTCGCAAGCCGCCGCGCGCAGCGCCTGCAGGTCGAACGGCGCGACCGCGCCGCGCGGCTGCAGCTCGGTCAACAGTTCGCCGACGCCGCCGTGGTTCCAGCCGACCACCGGGCGCCCGCACGACAGCGCCTCGACCACGGTGCGGCCGAAGGCCTCGGGCTTGCGCGAGAGCTGCAGGACCAGGTCGCTGGCGGCATAGGCGCGGGCGATCGCGTCGGTCGGCGCGGTGAAGGCGATCGCCTCGCCGATGCCGAGCTGCTGCGCGGCCTGTTCGAGTTCGAGAATGTAGGCCTCGCGCCCGGCCTCGCGCGCGCCCGGCAGCCACAACCGCGCGTCGCGGCCGTCGGCGCGGATCGCCGCGAGCAGGGCCAGCGCATCGGCATGGCCTTTCAGGCGGGTGCCGCGGCCCGGCAGCAACAGCAGGGGGCCGTCGCCGGCGAGCGCGGGATGCTGCGCCGCGGCCCAGGCGCGCGCCTGCGGATCCGGCCAGGGCGCATGCGGGAACGCCGCCGGGTCGATGCCGCGCGGAATCACCCGCAGCTTGGCCGGGTCGGTGTCGGGATAGTGTTCGAGCACGTAGTCGCGGACCGTGCGCGACACGCAGATGCTGCGCTCGCCGCGGGTCATCACCGCGCTGTAGCGCGAGGGCGAATTGAGCCCGTGCACGGTGGTGACGAAGCGCGGCCGGGTCGCCTCGTCCAGCCCGCGCCAGGCGAGCAGGCCGATCCAGGCCGGCAGGCGCGAGCGCGCATGGACGATGTCGACCGAATGCTCGGCCCACAGCCGGCGCAGGCCGAAGGCATGGCGCAGGGTCGAAGGCGATTTGCGCCCGATCGCCAGTTCGATGTGTTCGGCGCCGGACGCCACCAGTTGCGGCACCAGGCGGCCGCCGGCCGAGACCACGATGGCGCGGTGGCCGGCGCGGGCGAGCGCCTCGGCGATTTCCAGGGTCGAACGTTCGACACCGCCGGATTCCAGCTTCGGCAGCAACTGCATCACCGTCAGCCGGCGCATGGTCGGCCTTGGCGATGTCACGCGGCGGCGATCAGTCGTCGACCAGGGTGAAGTGAGCGCCGCAGTACGGGCACTGGCATTCGCGCTCGGCCTCGACCGGCAGGTACACGCGCGGGTGCGAGTTCCACAGCGCCATCGACGGCAGCGGGCAGCTCAACGGCAGCTCGGCGCGCGTGACGGTATAGCGCTGTTCGGCGTTGGCCTGGGTGGGATGGGCGTTGGCTGCGGTCATGAGGGACGACGGATGGCGACGCGGGGGTGGCAGTTTAGCAGCGTTGCGGGGCCGGGCCGTGTAGGGCCCCCTGGCGGGTCGTCGGTGCCAAGCGCAAATCCCCTGCCCCCCCTCTCCAAAGGGGAAAGCTTCGGGTAGGCGCTGCAACAGTTGCCGCTTGATCGGGTACCGAGCGATCCACTCGACCGAGCGAGGATGCCTCGAAGCGACGAACGTCCGGATCGATGCGATACCCCGAAACGCCCCTCCGTTTGGAAGGGGGTCAGGGAGATGCTCCCGCTCTTGCCCCTCAACCCGCCGGCGGCAAGTCGAAAAACAGCAGTTGCGCGCGCGCATCGCCCGATCCGGTCAACACCAGCTCGGCCGACTCCTCACGGAAGCCCAGGGCGTCGCCGGCTTCGAGCGTGCGGCCATCCACTTCGATCCGGCCCTGCGCGAGCTGCAGCCAATACAGCCGCCCGGCCTCGAGTACGCGCCGCGCGCTGGCGCCGGGCGTCAGGCTGAGCGCGTACAGGCGCAGGTCCTGGCGCACCGGCAGGCCGCCGTCGACGCCGTCGCGCGAGGCCAGCAGAACGAACTCGCCGTCGCGCGCGTCGGCCGCTTCGAGTTGGGCGTAGGCGGGCCGGGCGTTGAGCCGGTCGGGCTGGATCCAGATCTGCAGGAAATGCACCGGCTCGCTGTCGGAGGCGTTGTATTCGCTGTGCTCGACGCCGTGGCCTGCGCTCATCCACTGCAGCTCGCCGGCGCGGATCACCCCGCCGCCGTCGGCGCTGTCCTTGTGCGACAGGCCGCCGCTCAGCACGTAGCTGAGGATTTCCATGTTGGCGTGGCGATGCGGCTCGAAGCCCGCGCCGGCGGCGACGCGGTCTTCGTTGATCACGCGCAAGGCACCGAAGCCCATCCAGGCCGGGTCGTAATAACCGCCGAACGAAAACGTGTGGCGGCTGTCGAGCCAACCCGCCTGAATCCGGCCGCGGGCGCTGGAGGGGCGTTCGATGATCATGCGTTCGCGCTTACTTCTTGGCTTCGGGCTTGGGCACCAGCGCTTCGGTGGTGATGCGGATGTTGACTTCGTCGCTGACGTTCGGCGCGTACTTGCCGAGACCGAAATCGCTGCGCTTGAGCGTGGTGGTGGCGTCGAAGCCGGCCGCGGCGCGCTTGGCCATCGGCTGCTCGCCGATCTTGTTGATGGTGACGTCGAGCACCGCCGGCTTGGTCACGCCGCGCACGGTCAGCTCGCCGCTGACCTTGAGCTTCTTCTCGCCGGCCGCTTCGACCTTGGTGCTCTTGAAGGTGATGGTCGGGAATTTCTCGGCGTCGAAGAAATCGGCGCTCTTGAGGTGCTCGTCGAAATCCGGCACGTGCGAATCCAGGCCGTCGAGCGGGATGGTCACCTGCACCGAGGACGCCGCCGGCTTGGCCGGATCGTAGGTGATGGTGCCGTCGACCTTGCCGAAATGCGCGACCGGATTGGAGAAGCCGAAATGGCTCCAGCCGACCACTACGTCGGTGTGGTTGGGGTCGATCTTGTAGGTCACGGCGGCGGCGCTGGCGGTGCCGGCGAAAGCCAGGCCCAGGGCGGCGGCGAGCAGGATGCGCTTCATCTTGGATTCCTCGAATGGGGTCGTAAGGGATGGATCGTATGGAGCGTGTGGTTCGGGAGAAATGACGACATCACTACTGCGCAAGCGGGCGCGGGCCGGCATCGGCCCGCGCCGGAAGCATGGCGGCACGCACGCCTCAGTCGATGCGCGCGGCCTCGTCGAACGGCAGGCGCGGCGAACGCGGGAACAGCGCCGACGGATCGCCGACGCCGAGGTTGATCAGGAAGTTGGACTTGATCCGGGTGCCGGCGAAGAAGGCTTCGTCGACCTTGGCGTTGTCGAAACCCGACATCGGGCCGGTGTCCAGGCCGAGCGAACGCGCCGCCAGGATCAGGTAGGCGCCCTGCAGGCTGCCGTTGCGGAATGCGGTGGTGCGGATGTGCTCGTCGTTGCCGGCGAACCAGCTGCGGGCATCGGCGTGCGGGAACAGGTAGGGCAGCTTTTCGTGGAATTCCAGGTCGTGGGCGACGATCACCGTGACCGGGGCGGCCATGGTCTTGGCCAGGTTGCCTTCCGACAGCGCCGGACGCAGCTTTTCCTTGGCCGCGGCCGACTTGACGAACACGAAGCGCGCCGGCGAGCCGTTGGCGCTGGTGGGCGCCCATTTGACCAGGTCGTACAGCTGGCGCAGCGTCTCGTCGCTGACCTCGCCGCCGAGCTCGTTGTGCGTGCGGGCGGTGCGGAACAGTTGATCGAGGGCTTCGTCGTTCAGGGGCCTGGACATCGTCTTCTCCATGAGGCTGCCACGCTGGGCGTTGATCGGGAGACGAAGTGTAGAGTCTCAATCTGACCTTAGAACCGACAATCCCGGAACGGATTAAGCGCATCTGTGCAACGAAACGGCCTTTCTGCCAAAACTAACTCCACCGCTGCAACCTGGATCCTGACCGACGGCCATGCCGGCAACCAGCGCCAGGCCCATGCGCTGACCCAGGCGCTCGGGCGGCCGGCGATCGACTGGACCCTGAGCCCGCGCGCGCCCTGGCGCTGGGCCTCGCCGCGGCGCCTGCCCGGCGCCGCCCAGGCGTTCGGGCCCGAGTTCGTGCGCGCCCGCGGCGCCCGGCCGCCGCTGGTGATCGGCTGCGGCCGCCAGGCCGCGCTGGCGACCCGGCTGCTGCGCGGCGAGGGTTGCGCGGCGGTGCAGATCCTCGACCCGCGCATCGCGCCGAAGCATTGGGACCTGGTCATCGCCCCCGAGCACGACGGTTTGCACGGCAGCAACGTCGTCACTCTGCTCGGCAGCCTCAACCCGGTCGACGATCTGTGGCTGGCCGGCGCGCGCAGCGCGTTTTCCGCGTTCGGCGCCCTGCCTGGGCCGCGCACCGCGCTGCTGCTCGGCGGCCCGAGCGCGCACGCGAAGTTCGACCAGGCCGCGTTCGACGTGCTGGCGACGCAGTTGCAGACCCTGCTCGAACGCGAGTCCGGCAGCCTGTTGGCGACCACCTCGCGGCGCACCCCGGTCGAGATCCGCGCGCGCCTGCGCCAGCGCCTGGCGCGGTTGCCGCGGGTGTCCTGGTACGAACCCGGCGAGGGCGCCAACCCTTACCCTGGCCTGCTCGGCTGGGCCGACCGCATCGTCTGCACCGCCGACTCGGTCAACATGCTTTCGGAAGCCGCGGCCACCCGGGTACCGGTGTTCGCCTTCGGCATCGAGCGGGTCGACGGCCGGCCCGGCCGTTTCGTCGACAGCCTGCTCAGCCTCGGCCGGGTCCGCCCCTTCGATCAGCGCTTGTCGGCCTATCCGGTGACGCCGCTGCGCGAAACAGCCCGGGTCGCGCAGGAAGTCCGCCGCCGCCTGGGCTTGGGCTTGGGCTTGGGCGACTGAGCCTGCGGCGGGCGGCCGCTCCTAGCGGGCTTGGCGGGGGTTGGCGAAGCTGCCGATGAAATGCAGTTCGTTGTAGCGCCGGCCGGGCTGCGCTTCGTGGAACACGGCGTGGTCGTAGAAATACAAGGCATTGCCTTCGACCACGCCGAGCGCATGGCAGCGCGCCAGAATCGCGCGCTCGGCCTGAGGCGTATGCGTGCCGACTTCCAGCACTAGGGTTTCCACCGGCACGACCCGCAGCCCGGCGGTGACATGGGCGATGAAGAAATCCTCGTCCAGGAAGTCGCAACCGAAGTCGCGATGCGCCGGGCAACCCGAGCCGCTCGCTTCCATGCCGTCGAGATAGCGCTCGAACGCCTGCGGCGACTGGGTGGTCGTGCCCATCCACACCGAGATCATGCCGCGCGCGCTGTCGTCGATCATCGCCGCGCGCCGCTCGTGGCGCCCTGCCGACCGCGCCCGGTCATGACGGCTGGCCCAGACCGTGCGCGCGCAGCGCCGACGAGATAGCGGCGCGCGAAGCGGCGATCGCCTCGGTCTCGACCACCCGGCGCGGGCGCCGGTCGAGCGTGCATTCCAGCCCCGCCGCCAGCAAGGTCGTGTGCGCGACACGCAGCGAGGCGGCCTGGGTGTCGTCGAAGGCGCCGCAGCGGCGCGCCGCCTCGATCAGGCCGGCCGAGTCGCGCGGCGACAGCAGCGCGCGCTCGCGCACCGAATCGCGCAGCACCAGGTACTGCAGCAGGAATTCCAGATCGACCAGGCCGCCCTCGCCCTGCTTGAGGTCGAAATAGGCGGCGTCGCTGCGGTCGAGTTCGGCGCGCATCTTCACCCGCATCCTGGCGATGTCGTCGCGCAGCTTGGCGCCGTCGCGCTCGCGCGCCAGGGTGCGCTCGCGCACCGCTTCGAAACGTTCGTGCAGGCCGGCGTCGCCGGCGACGAAGCGCGCGCGCACCAGGGCCTGGTGCTCCCAGGTCCAGGCGCGTTCGTACTGGTATTCGCTGAAGCTCGCCAGCGACGACACCAACAGGCCCTTGGCGCCGTCCGGGCGCAAGCGCACGTCGACGTCGAACAAGCGCCCGGCCGCGGTGACCGCGCCGAGCAGGGCGACGATCTTCTGCGCCAGCCGCGCGAACCAGCGCCCGGCATCGAGCGGACGCGCGCCGTCGGACTGGGCGCCGCCTTCGATCGCCGGCGCGTCGTAAAGAAACACCAGGTCGAGATCGGAACCGAAACCGAGTTCCTCGCCGCCGAGGCTGCCGTAGCCGAGCACGGCGAAACGCGCACCGGGCACACGGCCGTGCGCGCTGGCCACCTCTTGCTCGGCCAGGGCGAGAATGCGCATGACCACGCCGTCGGCGAGCCAGGCGAGCTGGCGCGCGCTCTGCTCGGCCGACTGGCGGCCGTCGCGCAAGGCCATCGCGATGCGGAAGCTCAGCGACTGGCGCACCTCGTTGAGCGCCTGCAGGGTCGCCTCGGCGTCGTCGCCGCCGCCGACCTCGGCGCTGGCCGCCTGCAGTTCCTCGCGTCCCGGCAGCGGGCCGACCACGCGCGCGTCGAGCAATTCGTCGAGCAACAGCGGGTGCGACGCCAGGCGCTCGGCCAGCAAGGCGCTGCGCGACACCGCCTCGACCAGCCGCGACAACGCCGCCGGCTGTTCGTCGAGCAACGCCAGGTAGGCGCTGCGGCGCAGGACGTTGTGCAGCAACGCGAGCAGGCGCTTGAGCGCGAGCATCGGCTGCGAGGAGGTCGCCGCGCCCTGCAACAGCGCCGGCAACACCCGGTCCAACCGCGTGCGCGCCGCATCCGACAGGCCGCGCACGCCGGGGCTGCGGGCGAAGTCGCGCAAGGCGCCGTCGGCCTCGGCGGCCGCATCGAAACCGGCCTCGGCGAGGGTCTCGGCCTCGCCCGACTCGGGCAGCGCGCGCCAGTACGCGGTCAGCGCGTCCGGCGCGGCGCGGCGGCGGCGCGGCGCGAGCAAGGCTTCGAACTCGCCGGTCACGCGTTCGCGGCGGCGTTCCAGTTCGCTCGACAACCCGTCCCAACCGGCATGGCCCAGGCCGACCGCGATGCGCAGGCGGTCGCCGTCGGCCGCAGGCAAGGCGTGAGTCTGGGCGTCGCGCAGCATCTGCAGGCGATTTTCCAGGCGGCGCAGGAAACGATAGGCCTCGGCCAGCGATTCGCCGGTCTCCTCGGCGATCTGGCGCAGCGCGATCAACTCGCGCAACGCCGGCAACAAGCGCCGCCCGCGCAGCTCGGCCTCGCGGCCGCCGCGGATCAGCTGCAGGGCCTGGACCAGGAACTCGATCTCGCGGATGCCGCCGGGGCCGCGCTTGATGTCGTCGGCGAGTTCCTTGCGCGCGACCTCGGCGCTGATCGCCGCCTTCATCGCGCGCAGGCCGTCGAGCGCGCCGAAGTCGAGGTAGCGCCGGTACACGAACGGCCGCAGGGCCTCCAGGAAGCGCTCGCCTGCATCCAAGTCGCCGGCCACCGGGCGCGCTTTCTGCCAGGCGTAGCGCTCCCAGTCGCGGCCCTCGCGCTGGAAGTACTGCTCCATCGCCGCGAACGACCAGGCCACCCGGCCGGCGTTGCCGTAAGGGCGCAGGCGCAGGTCGACGCGGTGGCAGAAGCCGTCGGCGGTGATCTCGTCGAGCAGGCGCGCGAGCTGCTGGCCGAGCTTGGCGAAATACGCCTCAGCATCGAGCGCGCGGGCGGCGTCGCGGCCGTCGAACTCGGTGCTGCCGTCGTGCTCGTAGGCGTAGACCAGATCGACGTCGGAACTGAAATTGAGTTCGCCGCCGCCGAGCTTGCCGAGGCCGAACACGACCAGGCGCACGCGTTCGCCGTCGCGCGTGCGCACCGCGCCGTGGCGGCGCTCGAACTCGTCTTCGAGCGCGCTCAACGCGACCTGCAGGCAGACCTCGGCCAGGCGCGTGCTGCCGTCCAGGGTGTCCTCGACCCGATCCAGGCCGAGCGTGTCGCGCCAGATCAAGCGAGTCGAGCCGGCCGCGCGGTAACGGCGCAGGCGCGTGCCCCAATCGGCGCGGAATTCGGCTTCGAGCGTAGGCGGCGGCGGTTCGCTCGCGCCGTCGTCGGCACCGAGCGCGAGCAGCAACGCCGGCTGCCGCACCAGGGTGTCGATGGCGAAGTCGCTGACCACGGCGACGCGCGACACGCGCTCGGCCAGGTCCGCATCGTCGAGCGCAGCGCGCGCTTCCGGCGAAGCCGCGCGCAAGCGCGTCAAGGCGCGCTCGGCGAGCGCGTGTTCGAGTGCCGGGCCGTCGTGGGGAAGAGTCGAGGAGAAAGACGCGGACATGCGGCGATGATGGCATGCGGTGTGCGGGGGGAGTTAGAAGCTAGGAGTGAGTTGGGAGGAGTGAGTTGGGAGAAGTGAGGAACTAGTAACTAGTAACTAGTAACTAGGAACTAGGAACTAGGAACTAGGCGGGTGGGAGCGATGGGGCGCGGGTTGCGCGCTGGGCGATGTCGATCGAGCGGGTGACGGCTGCGTTCGGTTGTCGGCGCGGCGCCATGCGGCGGCGGTCGCGTCGCTCGCGCGAGGGCGGGTGGTCTCGCTGCCGCAAAAGCGAGTCGGCCGGGAGTTCGCGCGCGTGCCGAAGCGCTACAAAACCTTCGGGCATAAAAAAGCCCGCTTCCGGTAGAACCGGTTGCGGGCTTGCTCCCTCCCCCACGTCGGGATGCGGGGCGATCGTGAAGGAAGCGTTATCCCCTTGCACGCTGCAGTGCAAAACAGAACTCACCAGTTCATTTGAAACACTGAGAACGATTCGCGATACGCCTCGGCAAGCCCTGTAACGACGCGGATGTTACCGATGACATCGCATTCGTCGCTGTGACCACAACCCTTCGGCGCTGCGTTCGCTCAATAAACCTGAACAGGGAGGACAAGCGCTTGGCTGCGCCAAACGCTCGCAGCCCGGCGGGATGAACAGCGCGGCGCCGACCGGCCCTCATGAACTGCTGTGTCCTGTCGGCCGCGTTCCTGCCGTTGATTCGGCGTGCTCCCCGCATCTATATGGAAGCCACCCGCGTCCACGGAGAGGCGCTATGCCCCGCAACCCCGCATCCCCCCGCACTCTGCTGACGGCCTGGGCCGCATGCCTGCTCCTGTCGGCCTGCAGCCATGCCTCATCGCCCCGTTCAAGCGCCAACGCCACCCAGGAGGATCCGATGACCGCCGCCAACGGCACCACCCCACTCAGCGGCGACGAGGTCAGCCGCCGCATGCTCAAGCTGATCGGCAGCCTGGAGTCGAATGCCGACCTGACCGCCGAGCACGTGGAGAAACACACCGGACTGGCCATGCGCCAGGCCGACAGCGGCGACGGCTCGTTCGGCGCAGGCGCCCAGATCCATCCGGACTGGTCGTACAACCTCTACGTCACCCGCCCGGCCGGCTCGCAGAAGAACAAGCTGATCTTCGACTTCGCCCGCAGCGGCGACGAGCGCGCGCCGATGACCCCGGTCTGCGGCCTCGACTTCGACGCCTATGCCAAGGAACTCAAGAGCATGGGCTTCCAGGACAGCGCCTCGTACGGCGAACACGGCCGCGTCGATCACTGGAATTTCCAGCGCCCCGCGCTATCGCTGCAGGTCTTCGTCGAGGGCGAGTCCAACGATTCGCCGGACAAGATCGGCCATCGCTGCGTCAAGACCATCACCATCGAATAAGGCTGGGAAGCCATCATGCCGACCCCGACCAGTACCGAGCTGCAGAAGCTGCTCGACGAATTCGCCAAGCAACCCGGCGTCTCCGCCGAGGTCGCCGCGAACCTGAAGACCACCATCGCCAACTCGCCCACCCTGGCGGCGCAGGTCGACGACGCCATCGCCAAGGGCCACCTGAAATCGTTCAAGCCGCTGACCGATGCGCATGCCGGCGGCGCCTACAACGGCAAAGAGCAAGCCATGCTGTTGCCGATCAACGGCCTGACCAAGCCGCCGGCGGGCAGCTACGACGCCGGCAACATGACCTTCGTGCTCGGCCATGAAGTGCAGCACGGCTTTTACCGCAACGACCGCGACACCGCGCTGAAGACCTTCGCCACCGAAGCCACCGCGCTGGCCAAGACCGTCGGCGACAAACACGACTACACCGCGACCATCGGCAAGGTCATCCAGGCCGACCGCGACAACGAAGCCAAGGCCCACATCGCCGGCTGGAACGCCCTGGTCGGCAGCGTGCGCGAGGCCAAGCCGACCGCGACCCTCGCCGACGTCTACAACGCCTCGCCCGGCCGCGCCGGCGACTTCATGACCCGCGGCGGCAGCGCGCCCAACTTCACCTATGCGCTGAAGGCCGACCTGACCGTCGATGCGAACCTGTCGATGGCGATGAGCGCCGACAACGTCAAGGCGATGGGCAAGTACTACTTCGACATGCCGCCGGCGCAGGCGCGGCTGGGGCACAACGGCAATTCGGACTACGCCAACTACTACGGCGCCGGCTACATCGGCTACGTCAGCCAGCTCGAACACGCCCACGGCAAGACCGCGGCCGGCGGCAAGCCCGAGCTGCACGTCAACCTGACCCAGCTCAAGCTCAACGAAAGCATCATGGAGCAGAACGGCATCGACCTCGGCGCCAATTCCGCCAACCGTCAGCCCTATTTCGACACCAGCAGCACGCCGCCCCGGGCCGGGCACTTCGACCACACCAAGTCGACCCACACCCACGTCAACATCAACGCCTCGCCGCTGGACCTGCTCAACGAGTTGCGCGGCGACCCGCATGCGCACGGCGGCAAGGTCGACCCGCGCCACGCCGAGCACCCCGACCACGCGCTGTTCCGCGGTATCCTCGACAAGGTCAACGGCGAGTACCGCAAGCACGGCGGCCAACTGTCCGAACGCGACGCCGACCGCATCGCCGCCGGCCTGACCCTGGAAAGCAAACGCAACCAGTTGACCCCGGATCACGTCGTGCTGAGCGTCGACCCCACTACCAAGGAAGTCGGCAAGACCGCGTTCCTGGTCCACGGCGACCTCGCCAGCCCCACCCATACCCGGGTAGGGGTGGCCACCGACCGCACCGCACCGACGGAAGAATCGTTCCGTCAGCTTGAGGCCCTGAACCAGGCACAGGCGCCGGCCCAGCAGGCCGCGCAGGCACCGCAGCAGACCGCATCGCGGACGGCACCCGCACTGTAAGAGCCGCTGCACCGCGGCGGTCCACCGAGACACCTTCCAGTGCCGATCAGGCACTTCACCGAAGTGCCACCAGGAACCCAAGCATGGATCGCAGTTCCCAGACCTCGGCTGCGAATGCACGGCGCTGCCCGCTGCGAGCGCAACCGCTCGCGCTCGCCTGCCTGCTCGCCGCTGCACCCCCGACCCTCGCCGCGCAGGACGGCGCGCCGCGCGAGCTCGACCAACCGGTGATGGCGCGCATGCTGCGCTCGGCCGACGCCAAGACGCCATCGATGCTGTTGACCCAAAGCGGCCCGCAACCGCTGGACACTCACGAAGCGATCCTCGACCTGCGCGTCGTCTACACCGTGTCGGATATCTGGAACCCCCAGCACAACCGCTTCGACAAGGTGAAGTTGCGTTCGTACCAGAGCCCCGGCACCAATCCCAAGGTGCCGTTCGTGGCGCCGACCATCGTCACTTCGCCCGGCGAAACCGTGCGCGTGCGCCTCGACAACGCCCTGCCGCCGGAACAGTGCGGTTCCTCGGGCATCAACGTTCCGCACTGCTTCAATTCGACCAACCTGCACTCGCACGGCCTGTGGGTCAGCCCGACCGGCAACAGCGACAACGTGCTGCTGACCCTGCGTCCCGGGGTGAAGTTCGAGTACGAATACAACCTGCCCGCCGATCATCCGGCCGGCACCTACTGGTACCACCCGCACCTGCACGGCTCGACCGCGCTGCAAGTCTCCAGCGGCATGGCCGGCGCGCTGCTGGTGCGCGGCAACCGCCTGCCTTCGGCCGACCGCAACGGCGACCTGGACACCTTGTTGCGCGACCCGGGCGGCACGCCCTACCCCGACCGCGTGCTGTTGTTCCAGCAAGTCGCCTATGCCTGCCGCGGCGCGCCGACGCCCACCGATCCGCTCGGCAAGATCAAGACCGACCCCGTCACCGGCGCCTGGGTCTGCGATCCCGGCGACGTTGGCGGCCTGGAGGCCTACGATCAGTTCGGTTTCACCGCCGACGGCAAGAACCTGTGGAACGTCTCCGGCCGCTACACCAGCATCAACGGCGAAGTGCTGCCGACCTTCTTTGGCCTGACCGCCGGCCGCGCCGAACGCTGGCGCCTGCTGCACGCCGGGGTGCGCAACACCATCAACCTGCAACTGCGCGCGGTACGCGCGGGCGCCGCCAGCATCGAGGGTCTGTCCGGACCGGCGCTCGACGGCTGGGTGACCCGGAACTGCACCGGCCCGTTGCTGCCGCAGTTCGAGGTCGCCGCCGACGGCCTGAGCCACGCCCAGGCGATCGAGAAAGGCGAAAACATCCTGCAACCCGGCTACCGCAGCGATGCTCTGGTGGTGTTCCCGCAGGGCGGCCAGTACTGCGTGATAGACGGCGCCGCACCGCCCGGCGGCAGCATCACCAACGCCGCCGAAGACCGCCAATTGCTCGGGCTGGTCAACGTCGCCGCCGGCAGTGGCCCCCCGGTCAACGACATCCGCGCTTATCTGACCCAGAACCTGATCGCCTCGGCGAAGTACCTGATGCCGGCGTACATCCGCGCCAAGGTCGTCGCCGACCTCAGCGACCGCCTGCGCTTGAATGCATTCGTGCCGCACAAGGACATCCCGAAGAGCGAACTCACCGGCTCTCAGGACCTGACCTTCGACATCGACACCAAGGCGGTGCCGATGGTGTACAAGGTCGACGGCAAACCCTACGACCCGAACGGCGCGCGCGACCTGGTGCTCGGCGGCGTCGAGGAATGGACGCTCACCTCCAGGCTCGGCGGCCATCCCTTCCACATCCACGTCAATCCGTTCCAGGTGGTCAGCATCCTCAACGACAAGGGCGTCGAGGTCAGCATCGCCGGCGAGCCCGGCGACTCGCAGTACGCCAACACCCAGGGCACCTGGAAGGACACCTTGTTCGTCAAGCAGAACTACAAGGTGTTCGTGCGTACCCGTTACGAACGCTACATCGGCGAGTACGTCCTGCACTGCCACATCCTCGACCACGAGGACCAGGGCATGATGCAGAACGTGCGCGTGCTGGTGCCCGACGGCAAGGGCGGCGGGATCGGCAACGCCCACCATTGAGGCGACGACCGGAGCGCGGCACGAGGCGGATCGCGTCGTGCCGCGATGTCGCCATACCTTGTAGGAGCGGCGTGAGCCGCGACCGCGAATCTACGACAACGGCGTAGGCTGGTTTCGCGCGGGTGGGTTCAGGGCTTCGGGTTGCCAGGTGGTATCGATCGCTTCGGTTGGAGCGGCGCAAGCCGCGACCGCGCAATTGCGGCAACGACGCGGGTGTGGTTTCGCGTGAAGGGTTCCGGGTTTCGGGAAGCCAGGTGGTATTGATCGCTTCGGTTGGTCGCGGCTCACGCCGCTCCTACAGGGGGAAGGCGCCGCGGGCTAACCCAAGATCCAGGCTGGCCGTGCCTCAACGCTGCGTGCGCCTGGCGTACTCGGCCATGTCGATGCGCAGGATCCGGCGCAGCTCGAGGATCGCCTGCGGGGTCTCCTGCACGCTGTGGCCGGACGGGATCACCTTCTCCGACAGCGCGCCGTCGAGGTGGGCGCTGCGGTACGGCACCGCGCCGTCGCTGGACTGCAGCAGCGGCAGCTTGGGATCGCGCTGGCCGACGATGGTGTGGTACGGCAGGCCCGGTTCGATCGGCAGGTTTTCGGTGCTGCGCATGAACAACGAGTTCGGGCTCAGGTCGTCCGGGCCGGTCGGCGGGCGGCCCTTGCGGAAACCGATCTTCTGCAATTCGTCCTGGTTCACTTCGTTGCGCTGGGCGAGCTCGGCGGTTTCGCGCAGCACGTCGAACGGCAGCCGGATCAGCTTGCGTACCATCCGCAGGGGCCAGCCGTCGGTGACCACTGCGCCGCGGTGCGGCGAGGCCATGAACACCGCGCGTTCGAACTGCGGCATCGCCTTGAACACGGTCAGCTCGCGCACCAGCGGCTCCTTGCGCAGGCGCTGCGCCGCGGCCGGATCGAAGGCCTGCAGGGTCGCGTCGAGGACGCGCTCGCCGCTGTCGCTGACCAGCAGGCGCGAGATCACCCCGCCCATGCTGTGCCCGACCAGCACCGCGTCGCGGCCGGCGACGTCGTCGCCTTCGGGGTCGTAGTGAGCGAAGGTCTGGGTCAGGGCCGCGTCGATCGCGGCGCGATTGGCCAGGATGCTCAGGTTGGTCGGATAGAACACCTGCCACAGTTGGTAATGCTTGCGCAGGGTTTCGTCGCCGAGCAGTTCGTTGGCGAGGTTGACCCAGGCCTCCGGGCTGCTGGCCAGGCCGTGCACCAGCACGATCACCCGCTTGTCGGGGTCGTAAGGCTGGTTGAGGTAGATGCGCGGCTTGAACGCGCGCGCCTGCTTCGGCCGCAGCAGGCTCGACAGGCTCAGCCTCGCCAGTTCCGAACGCGCCAGCCAGATACCGTAGGCGGCCGAGTAGTTGGCCGCCAGCGGCACCTTGCGCCCGGCGATGGTCTCGCTGTCGATGCGATAGGGGTTGTAGACGTCCATGCGCGCGACGCGGCTGGCGAGCACCGCGTCGAGCCCGCCGTCGCCGTCGAAGCGCAGGGTCGCGGTCACCGGCAGGTAGCGGGTGTCGCGGTAGGGCGTGTCGGCGGCATCGGGGTCGCTGCGCGAACGGCGCGGAAACACCGCGACCAGGGCGGTGCCGAACCCGTCGCGGCGATAGACCGCGCGCAGGTTGTCGAAGCCCAGGGTGTCGGACGCGAGCAAGGCCTCGGGTTGCTGGGTCAGCTCGGTGGCTTCGTAACCGTGCAGGGCGATGCTCAGCTCGAGCCCGCCGACCTGCAGCGGGGTGGCGCCGATCTGGCCGCGGCTGGCCTCGAAGGCGGCCTGGGCGACGACGTCGAGAGCGCGGTTGTAGAAACGCAGCACGCGCTCCTGGCGGGCCTCGAACACCCGTTGCTCGGGCGTGCGCGGGCTCAGGAACAGATAGGCATAGGCATAGCGCGCGGTCTCGATCGCCGCGCGCGTGCGCAGGTCGGCGTCGACGTCGGGCCCGGCCTGTGGGTTCGGCTCGGCGCGTTGCGACGGCCCGGCAGTCCTCGACGGCTGGGCGCGCTTGGCCGGGCCAGCGCTCTCGGCGGCCTGGGCCACGGTCGCGGGCGCGGTGTTCATGCGCAGCAGCTGCAACTCCGCCGCGGTCGCCAGCCAGTCCTCGACCGGCGCCAGCGGCCGCAGTTGGGCGATGCAGGGCTCGGGCTCGCGCGCGCACTGATCGGGGTCCAGGCCGGCCGAGCCCAGCGCGGTCGCCGCGGCGGTGCTCAGGCGCCCGCTGCTGAGCGCGTCGAGGTTGCGCTCCACCGCGACCTCGCCGAAGGCGCGTTCCTTGACCTTGACCACGGCGCAGCCGCTGCCGAACGACAGGGCCAGGCTGGTCACGAGCAGGGCGATCGGGCGCAGGGACATGCAGGTTCCAGGGCGGGGCGGGGCTGGCCGGCATTGTCGAGCGCGGCCGGTCGCGAGTAAACGCATTCCGCTCGCCGCCGCTGCCGCAGGCCCGGCGGGCAAAGAAAAACCCCGCCTCGCGGCGGGGTTTTCCGTGTTGCGTCAGCGCGGAGGCTCGAATCAGAAATCCATGCCGCCCATGCCGCCCATGCCGCCGCCGCCCGGCATCGCCGGCTCGTCCTTCTTCGGCAGCTCGGCGACCATCGCTTCGGTCGTGATCATCAGACCGGCGATCGACGCGGCGTTCTGCAGCGCGGTGCGGGTGACCTTGGTCGGGTCCAGGATGCCGAACTCGAGCATGTCGCCGTATTCGCCGTTGGCGGCGTTGTAACCGAACGCGCCCTTGCCTTCCTGGACCTTGTTCAGGATGACCGACGGCTCTTCGCCGGCGTTGGTGACGATTTCGCGCAGCGGAGCTTCCATCGCGCGCAGGGCGATCTGGATGCCGTGGTTCTGGTCTTCGTTGGCGCCCTTGAGGCCCGAGATCGCGGCCTTGGCGCGCAGCAGCGCGACGCCGCCGCCCGGGACGATGCCTTCTTCCACGGCAGCGCGGGTGGCGTGCAGCGCGTCTTCGACGCGAGCCTTCTTTTCCTTCATCTCGATCTCGGTCGATGCGCCGACCTTGATCACCGCCACGCCGCCGGCCAGCTTGGCCACGCGCTCCTGCAGCTTCTCGCGGTCGTAGTCCGAAGAGGTCTCTTCGATCTGCGCCTTGATCTGCTTGATGCGGGACTGGATCGAATCGCCGTCGCCGGCGCCGTCGATGATGGTGGTGTTCTCCTTGGAGACCTGCACCTTCTTCGCGCGGCCCAGATCCTTGATCGTGGCCTTCTCGAGCTGCAGGCCGACTTCCTCGGAGATCACGGTGCCGCCGGTCAGCACGGCCATGTCTTCGAGCATCGCCTTGCGACGGTCGCCGAAGCCCGGAGCCTTGACGGCGCAGACCTTGACGATGCCGCGGATGGTGTTGACCACCAGGGTCGCCAGCGCTTCGCCTTCGACTTCCTCGGCGACGATCAGCAACGGCTTACCGGCCTTGGCGACGCCTTCCAGCACCGGCAGCAGGTCGCGGACGTTGGAAATCTTCTTGTCGTACAGCAGCACGAACGGGTCGTCGAGCTCTGCCGACATCGACTGCTGGTTGTTGATGAAGTACGGCGACAGGTAGCCGCGGTCGAACTGCATGCCCTCGACGACGTCGAGTTCGTTCTCCAGGCCCGAGCCGTCTTCGACGGTGATCACGCCTTCCTTGCCGACCTTGTCCATCGCCTGGGCGATCAGGTCGCCGATGTCGGCGTCGGAGTTGGCGGAGATCGCGCCGACCTGGGCGATTTCCTTGCTGGTCGAGGACGGCTTGGAGAGCTTCTTGAGCTCGGCCACGGCCTCGATCACGGCCTTGTCGATGCCGCGCTTGAGGTCCATCGGGTTCATGCCGGCCGCAACGGCCTTCATGCCCTCGCGGATCAGCGCCTGGGCCAGCACGGTCGCGGTGGTGGTGCCGTCGCCGGCGTTGTCGGAGGTCTTGGAAGCGACTTCCTTGACCATCTGCGCGCCCATGTTCTCGAACTTGTCGGCCAGTTCGATCTCCTTGGCGACGGACACGCCGTCCTTGGTGATCGTCGGCGCACCGAAGCTCTTCTCGAGCACGACGTTGCGGCCCTTCGGACCGAGGGTGGCCTTCACGGCGTTGGCGAGCACGTTGACGCCGCGCACCATCTTGGCGCGCGCATCCTCACCGAAACGAATTTCTTTAGCGGACATGGTTGGAACTCCGGGAATGGGAAATAGGGAATAGGGAATCGAAAGAGCGCATTACGGAGTCGGGACGGGACCCGGGAGGCAGCGCAAGCGCGTGCCGATTCCCGATTCCCCAATTCCAGACTCCCGCCCGATCAGCCGACGATCGCGAGGACGTCGTCTTCCTTGAGGATCTTGTACTCGACGCCGTCCTGCTTGTAGGAGCTGCCCGAGTACTGGCCGTAGATGACCTTGTCGCCGACCTTGAGCTTCGGCGCGCGCACGCTGCCGTTGTCCAGGGCCTTGCCTTCGCCGATGGCGACGACTTCGCCCTTGGTCGACTTTTCCTTGGCGGCGTCGGGGATGATGATTCCGCCGGCCGAGATTTCGTCGGCTTCGATCGGCTTGACCACAACGCGGTCGTAAAGCGGCTTGAGATTCATGGCAACCCTCTGTAAGTGCTTGAATGGGTGGAGAAAGAAGGGGAATTTTAGCAGTCGCCCCCGGAGAGTGCCAACGCCGGGGACAAAAGCGCCCGGACGAACCGGGACTGCACGCTAGATGAGGCGGTACCGGAAGCCTTTCAAGGGGGGGGCGATGAAATCTTCTCTTCTCCCGGTGACCGGCCGGGTACCGAAGACCCACCCGGGCGCCGGCCGGGGCACCCGCGGTCCGCTCAGGTCCCGAGCCGTGCCAGGTAGGCGGTCGGGCTGGCGCCGAGGCTGCGCCGGAACATGGCGATGAAGGCGCTGACGCTGTCGTAGCCCAGGTCCAGGGCGATCGCGGTGACCGCGTCGCCGGCAGCGAGGCGCTCCATGGCCCGCATCAGCCGCGCGCGCTGGCGCCACTGCAGCAGGCTGTGACCGGTCTGCGCGGCGAAGCGCCGGCTCAGGCTGCGCTCGGACAAATGCGCGAACGCGGCCCAGTCGGCCAGGCCGCGCGGGTCGGCCGGGTTTTCGATCAGGGCCTGGGCGAGTCGCAGCAAGCGCGGGTCGCTCGGCATCGGCAGGCCGATCGGCGGCTGCACCGGGTCCGCGCTCAGACCGGCAGCAAGCGCGCCCGACGCGATCTCGTCGAGCAACACCTGCAGCAGCCGGACCTGGGCCGGGCCCAGCGGCGCGTCGCCCGGCCATTGCGCCGCCCGCGCGACCGCCTCGCGCAGCAGGCCGGACACCCGCAGGGCGCAGGCCCGGGCCGGCAGCGCCGCACAGGCGGGCTCGGCGACGTAGACGCTCCAGCCGGAGAACGCCGCGCCGTGCGAGCGCAACGAATGCTCGGCCTGCGGCGGCACCCAGACTGCATCCGTCGCCGGCACCAGCCAGCGCCCCTGCGCGGTGCCGACGGTCAACAGCCCCCGGTGTGCGCCGAACAATTGCCCGCGCGCATGCCGGTGCGCGGCGGTATCGCGTACGCCGGCGTGAGTCGTGGTCGCCGCGATCGCCACCGGCCCGTCGGCGGAATCGGCGCGCAGCGCGGCGAGCAGAGGATCGGACATTGGCCGGAACCCGCTATCGAATGGCCGGGGCAACGTAGCAGAGGCTCGCCACCGAACCCAGCATGAGCGCCTCCTCCATCACCGAGCACCGCCATGCGAGCCGAAGACCTGTTGCCCGACCACCTCGACCACACCTGCATCGACGGCGTCCTCGTGCGCAAGGGGTCGGTCGGCGCCTTTCTCGCCAACGCGCGAATCTGGACCGATGCGCAGGCCGATGCCGGCGCGCGTGCGCAGGCCGAACGCCATATCGCCGAAGCGCTGCCGGCCTTGCGCGCCCTGGGCCTGTTCGAGGTGCTGGAGATACGCGACCCGCGGCTGCGCGCGTGGGTTGCCGGGATGAGCGGGGTTGTGAGTACGTAAGCACCAGTGTTTCGTCGCATTCGCAGTTCGCGGGTCGCGGCTCGCGCCGCTCCTACCCAAGAGCGGCGACGAGCTATCCCGCGGTTGCGGTTGCGGTTGCTGTTGCTGTTGCTGTTGCTGTTGCTGTTGGGGTTGCTGTTGCGGTTGCTGTCGCGGTTGCTGTTGCTGTTGCTGTTGCTGTGCGCAGCATCGCACTAGCGAAGGCAATCGACGACCCGGAGGGCGGCCCGCAGGGATACGGGCCGTTTTTCATCGGGACAGGGATGTCCCGTATGAAAAATCCCTGCGTCGGCATCGCTCGTGCGGGCTTGTGATTCAAAACAAAGCATTTTTCTTTGGTTACCTTTCTTTTGTTGCTTTAGACAAAAGAAAGTAACCCGCCGCTTTAGTGGCGGAAGCTTTGGGTTTGATCTTGATCTGATCCAGATCCAGATCCAGATCTTTCCTGAAAGATGCGCTGCAAGACTGTGGCGGCGATGTCGCGGCTTGCGCCGCTCCTACCCTGGCGCGAGCACACCGCCTCGGCGAACGGCGACAGCCCCGTCATCTCTGCGCGTTCGCGGTCGCGACTCACCTCGCTCCTACAGGGGCACACCCGAAGACGACGCGACATCGGGACATGGCGGTCGCGGCTTGCGCCGCTCCTGCCC
>NZ_JCAXEE010000012.1:0-57464 GCF_059758755.1 Lysobacter sp. GQ73
CGGCGACGGTGTAGCCGTCCGCGCCCAGGTCGCCGGCGCCCGCGGTCGGGTTGCCTATGCCGATCCCCAACGCGATCGAAGTGAAGGTGCCGTTGAGTTGCGCGGTGCCGCAGCCCGAGGTGGAGGCCGGGTCGGCGCAGGCGACTGCCGGCGCGGTGGACGAAGGACGCAAGCGGGTGTTGGTCAGCGTGGTGCTCAGGGTGCCGCTGATCACGCTCCACGTCGAACCGGCCGGCGTAGTGAAGAAGGTCGAAGTGAAACCGGCGCCGGCGCCGGTGCCGCCGAGGCGGGCGAAGTGGAAGCGTGGATTGACCACCGGCCGGCTGAACGCGAACGTCAGGGTGCCGCGAGTCACCTGCCCTCCGGCCGCCACGATCGTCGTGGTACCCGGAGTCAGGAAATTGAAGGTCTCCGAAAGCAGATCGATGCGCGGATCGTAAGCGCCCGGCGGATTGCCGCCGAAGCTCAGACCGCCCGCGGTGACCGAAGTGGAGGTCGTGCCCGGCACGCCGCCGCTGGACGTCGCGGTCAGGGTCAAGCCCGAAATGAAGGTGGTTTGGGTGCCTGTCGCTGCATCGACGTCGGGGTTCTGTTCCGACGCCCGCGCCGATCCGGTTGCGGCCAGGCCGACGATGACGGCCGCCGCCGCGGATCGAAGGCAAGCAACTGAGGAGCCATTGGAACGCCGGTCACCGCGAGCCGTGCCGCTCAAACTCACACCGCGCAAGCGCAATTCGCTTCTCATCGCATCCCCCTTCCCCTGTCGCCCGACCGCTGCGCGCCTCATAAAGCACAACATTTTGAGACTTTATCCACAGTTCCAGCGAACTTAGATCGGCTTTGGGCCTATGTCAAAGCGCAACCCTCAGCTGCGAAGCAATTTCGTATTTGCCGCGATCCAAGGCCTGAACAAGCTGAATCCAGGCAGCCCGGCAGCCGTTCGCAGCCGCACGAGCGGCTGCAATGCGAGGACCGCCCGACTAGCGGCCTGATGTCCCGGCGGGCTTTCGATCAAACCTCCAGGCTCATCCCTGGTCGCGCCAGTTGCACTTCCACCCCGAAGCGCTGGCCGATCTCGCCGGCCAGCGCTTCGCGCGCCTTGTCTTCGCCGTGGACCAGGGCCAACTGCGGGCGGCCGCCGATCTGGCCGTACCACTCGATCAGGCCCTTCTGGTCGGTATGCGCCGACAGCCCGCCGATGGTGTGGCGCTGGGCGTTGGCGCGGACGTCCTTGCCGTGGATGCGCACCCACTGCGCGCCGTCGACCAGGCGCCGGCCGATCGTGCCTTCGGCCTGGTAACCGACGAACACGACATGGGTCTGCGGCTTGCCGAGGTTGTGCCTGAGGTGATGCAGGATGCGGCCGGCGTTGGCCATGCCGGACCCGGCGATGACGATGGCGCCGCGCTCGATGCGGTTGATCGCCATCGACTCCTCGGCGCTCGCCGTCAGGCGCAGGTTCGGCAACTCGAACGGGTTCGGCGCCGCCTTCCACACCCGCACGGCGTCTTCGTCGAACAGGTCGGCGTGGCGGTCGTAGACCGCGACCACCTTGGCCGCCATCGGGCTGTCGAGAAATATCTGCCAGCGCGACAGGTTCCACTCGTCCCAGTACTTGGCGAACCAGTACAGCAGTTCCTGGCTGCGGCCGACCGCGAACGCCGGGATCAGGACATTGCCGCCGTCGTTCCAGGCCCGTTCGAGGATGCGCCCGAGTTCGAGGATGGTTTCGGCGCGGTCCTTGTGCAGGCGGTCGCCGTAGGTCGATTCCATCAGCACCAGGTCGGCCCGCGCGATCGGCGCGGGGTCGCGCAGGATCGGCGTGCCCTTCGGCCCGATGTCGCCGGAGAACACCAGGGTCCTGCCCTCGGCGCGCAATTCGACCGCGGACGAACCGAGGATGTGGCCGGCCTCGCGGAACTCGATCTCGACGCCCGGCAGGATGCTGCGGGGGCTGTCGTAGGGCATCGGCTCGACCCGCTGCATGGTCGCCTCGACGTCTTCGCGCGTGTACAGCGGCACGGCTTCGGGCTGGCCTTGCGCGCGCCGGCGGTTGCCGCGCCCGGTTTCGCTCTCGGCGATCGACGCCGAGTCCAGCAGCATGATGCGCATCAGCTCGGCGGTCGCGGCCTGGGCATAGATCGGCCCGCGGAAACCGCGCCGCAGCAGCAGGGGCACGCGGCCGATGTGGTCGATGTGGGCGTGGCTGATCACCAGCGCGTCCAGCGCGGCGGCATCGAATGCGAAGGGATCGAAGTTGCGCCGCTCGGCTTCGGGACTGCCCTGGATCATGCCGCAGTCGAGCAGGATGCGATGCCCGCCGGCCTCGACCTCGTGCAGGGAACCGGTGACCTCGCCGGCCGCGCCGTGGAAATGGACTCGCATGCAATGAACTCCGCCGGTCTGGATCGACAAAGCCGCACGCTAGCACGCGGCCCGGCGCCGCTTCGCGATGCGCCCGGGCCGAACCGCGGCGCGGCAGCGAGGGCCGCGCGGGCAACGCGTCCGGCGCGAAGCGCGCGAACCGCTGGACTCGGCGCAGCGGCCGCGCAAACCGGGCAAAACTGAACGGATTCGCGCTACCCCACATGACCTTCGACACCCTTCCCGGCCCGGGAACGGGACTATCGTCCGCCCGTGATCCGGGAAAGACCGAGCCGAGCGGCTCCGAAATCCGCCACACTCCCGATTCGTATCTCGCCAACGCCTCTCCGGCTGGAGCCCGCTGTGACCTTCAAAAAACCGCAAGTCCTGCTGTTGTCCCTCGCCATCGCCACGGCCGTGGCCGCCTGCGCCAAGCAGGAAGCCCCGGCCCCGGCCGCTCCGGCCGCCGCCGACAAGCCCGCCGAAACCAGCGCGCTGAAGCTCGACGAGAGCAAGCTGCCGCCGGTCAACCGTTTCGTCGTCGCCGACCTGGACACCACCAAGGACGCCTGCACCGACTTCGGCGGATACGTCAACGGCAAGTGGCTCGCCGCCAACGCCATCCCGGGCGACCGCACCTCGTGGGGCGCGTTCGAGATGCTCGACGAGCGCTCCACCGCGGTGCAGCGCCAGATCGCCGAACAGGCGGCGGCGGACGCCAAGGCCACCGGCGTGGAGAAGATCGTCGGCGACCTGTGGTCGACCGGCATGGACGCGGCCAAGATCAACGCCCAGGGCCTGGAACCGCTGAAGGCCGACCTGGCCAAGATCGACGCGCTCGACAGCGCCGAGCAGATCGCCGAGTACCTGCGCGCTTCCGCCGCCACCGGCGACAACCCGCTGTTCGGCTTCGGCGCGGAAGCCGACTTCAAGGATTCGGCCAACAACATCGCCTACGCCTCGCAGGGCGGCCTGGGCCTGCCGGACACGCCGTACTACTCCGACGCCAAGCACAAGGACAAGCTCGCCGCGTACGAGGCCCACATCGCCAAGGTGCTCGAACTCGGCGGCACCCCGGCGGCCGACGCCGCCAAGCAGGCCAAGGACGTGGTCGCGTTCGAGACCCGCCTGGCCAAGGTCTCGAAGTCGCGCGAACAGCTCTCGCGCGACGTCTCGCTGTACTACAACCCGGTCAGCCCGGCCGACGCCGACAAGCTGACGCCGAACTTCTCCTGGACCAAGTTCTTCGAGTCGCAGGGCGTGGCCCTGCCGAAGATGTTCTCGCTCGCGGTGCCGGCCTTCCACCAGGAAGTCAGCAAGATGATCGGCGAAGTCCCGGCCGACCAGTGGAAGGCCTACCTGCGCTTCCACGCCATCGACAGCGCCTCGCCCTACCTGTCGGACGCCTTCGTCGAAGAGAACTTCAACTTCTACAGCAAGACCCTGCGCGGCCAGAAGGAACTCAAGGAGCGCGGCAAGCGCGTCCTCGACACCATCGAAGGCCAGGCCGGCGAAGCGCTGGGCCAGTTGTACGTCAAGGTCGCCTTCACTCCCGAATCCAAGGAGCGCATGCAGACCCTGGTCAAGAACCTCAGCGAAGCGCTCAAGGTCCGCATCGAGAACCTGGCCTGGATGAGCGCCGACACCAAGAAGAAGGCGATCGAGAAGTGGGCCAGCTTCACGCCCAAGATCGGCTACCCGGACAAGTGGCGCGACTGGAGCGGCCTGTCGACCAGCCGCGACAGCTACTACGCCAACGTCAAGGCGGCCAACGAGTTCAACTACAAGTGGAACCTGAGCAAGATCGGCAAGCCGGTCGACAAGACCGAATGGGGCATGCCGCCGCAGATGGTCAACGCCTACTACAACCCGCTGCAGAACGAGATCGTGTTCCCGGCCGCGATCCTGCAGCCGCCGTTCTTCGACCCCAAGGCCGACGACGCCACCAACTACGGCGGCATCGGCGCGGTGATCGGCCACGAGATGACCCACGGCTACGACGACCAGGGTTCGCGCTTCGGGCCGACCGGCAACATGGAAGTGTGGTGGGCGCCGAGCGACGCCAAGGCGTTCTCGGGCCTGACCGACAAGCTGATCGAGCAGTTCAACGCTTATGAAGCCGCGCCGGGCCAGCACGTCAACGGCAAGCACACCCTCGGCGAGAACATCGCCGACCTCGGCGGCCTGGCCACCGCCTACGACGCGATGAAGAAGGCCGCCGGCGACACCCCGGACCCGAAGACCGACGGTTTCACCCGCGACCAGCGATTCTTCCTCAACTGGGCGACGGTGTGGCGCCGCAACTTCACCGCCGAAGAGATGAAGGTGCGTCTGCAGACCGACGAGCACGCCCTGGCCAACTTCCGCGCGATCGGCGCGCCGTCGAACCTGCCGGCCTTCGCCGCCGCGTTCTCGTGCAAGCCGGGCCAGCCGATGGTCCGCGAGGGCGACAAGCAGGTGGTGATCTGGTGATCGTCCGCGGCGCGGCCCGAGGGTCGCGCCGCAGCCAAAGTGTGGAACGAAAGGCCCGGGATTCCCGGGCCTTTCTCTTTGCTGCCCTCGACCTGGCTGCGCTCACCCGGCCTGCGGCGAGCTTCTGGCGTGAACGGAGGAAGCAACAGCAACCCATGAGGACCGCACCCCTCGGCTCGGACTGAGCCTGCCGTCTCTTCCGTCCCGACCCCAACCGCCAAACCCGTTCATCGCCGTCACCGGGGCTGTTGTTAAACTCCCGCATCCCCAGGATGGAATACGCGATGTCGACACTACGCCCGCTTGCCTGCGCCCTCGCCCTCAGCCTGATTGCCGGCCTGGCCTCGCCGACCGCCGATGCCGCCAAGAAGAAAGCCGCCAAACCCAAGGCGCCCGCCGCCGCCTCGGCCTGCAGCGACTTCTACGCCAGCGCCAACGCCGACTGGCTGCGCAACAACCCCTTGTCCGGCGCCGGCTCGGTGTCCGCGCTCGAAACCCTCGCCGCCAATGCGCGCAAGCAGCAGCTGGAACTGCTCAACAGCGCGATGACCGCGCCGCAGGGCAACGTGCAGAAGCTGCTCGGCGACTTCTGGGCCAGCGGCCTGGACGAGACCGCGGTCGAGCGCGACGGCTCGCAGCCGATCGCCCCGTTGCTGGGCCGCATCGACGCGATCAAGAAGAGCAAGGAGATCCCGGCCTCGATCGCCGCGCTGCACCAGGTCGGCATCCCGGTCGCCTTCAACTTCGGCGCCGACATCGACCTGCAGGACCTGGAGCGCCACATCGGCTACTTCAGCCAGGGCGGCCTGGGCTTGCCCGACCCGGCCTATTACACCCGCAGCGACGCCGATACCCGCCAGCTGCTCGGCCACTACAACAACTACGTGCAGAAGATCCTGACCCTGACCGGCACGCCGAAGGACAAGCTGGCGGCCGAGTCGCTGTTCGTGATCGACCTGGAGACCCGCATCGCCCGCGCCTCCAAACCGCTGCCGGACCTGCGCGACCCGCGCGCGAACTACGCCCCGGTCGGGGTCGCGACCCTGGCCAAGCAGTACAAGAACCTGCAGCTGGGCGCCTTCCTCAAGGCCCAGGGCGTCACCGACGACAGCGTCTCGCTCGCCAACCCGCAGTTGTTCGCCGAACTCGACAAGCTGCTCGGCAGCCTCAAGCCCGAGCAGTGGAAGACCTACCTGCGCTGGCGCGTCGGCGATTCGATGGCGCCGTACCTGGCCAAGCCGTTCCGCGACGCCGAGTTCGAGTTCCGCGGCCGCGTGCTGCGCGGCCAGGCCGCGCCGGCGCCCCGCCAGCAGGCGGTGCTCGACGCGATCACCCTCGCCGCCGGCCCGATGGTCGGCCACGAATACGCCGCGCGTTACCTGCCGGCCGCCACCGATGCGCGCGCCGAACAGATCGCCGCTCAGCTGCGCGACGCGGTGGGCAAGGCGATCGACGCCGATACCCGCTTCAGCGAGGCGGTCAAGCAAGAGGCCCGCGCCAAGCTCGGCAAGCTCAAGATCGAAGTCGGCACGCCCAAGCGCGATCTCGACTACACCGTGCAGCCGATGGGCCGCGGCAGCTTCGGCAGCAACATGCTGATCGCCTCGACCTGGCGCCACCGCGAGGAAATGAAGCGGATCGGCCGCGGCAACGCCGACCGCCGCTGGGACGTGCTGCCGCAGGAGCCGTCGCTCGCCTACGACATCGCCCAGAACCGCCTGATCGTGACCGCGGCGATGCTGCAGCCGCCGGTGCTCGACCTGAGCAAGCCCGAGGCCGCGCAGTACGGCTCTTACGGCGCCCTGGTCGGCGCGGAGCTGACCCACGGCTTCGACAGCCGCGGCCGCTACGTCAACGCCAAACAGGAAGTACGCGACTGGTGGACCCCGACCGAAGTCTCGGCCTGGGACTCGCTCGCCGGCCGCGTCGCCGCGCAGTACAGCGCCGAATCCTACCCGGGCCTGAGCGGGGTCAAGGTCAACGGCAACCAGGTCCGCGAAGTCGCCATCGCCGACCAGGCCGGCGTCGAACTGGCGTGGTCGGCTTACCGCGCCGCCGCGCCGGCGGCGACCAAGGAGGCCAACCAGGCCTTCTTCCGCGCCTGGGCAGGGCTGTGGGCGCAGCAACTGAGTCCGGAAGTCGCCGCGCAACGTTCCGCCGCCGGCATCCACGCCCCGGGCCAGTGGCGCACCAACGTGCCGCTGTCGAACCTGACCGCGTTCGGCGAGACCTTCGGCTGCAAGGCCGGCACCGCGATGCAACGCAAGCCCGACCAGCAGATCAAGGTGTTTCCCTGATCTGCCCGGGTTGAACTCGGGTCGATCGGTGCGAGCGACCGCAACGGCGCATCAGCACCTGCAGTGAAGAAAAGCCCGGCGCAAGCCGGGCTTTTCGTTGCGGACCGTCGCAGGGCTCACAACAAGGACAACGCCTGCGCCTGCGTGCGTCGGGTGTCGATGTCCAACACCCGGCCCTGGTCGTCGTACAGCAGCAGGCGGCCGTCCTGCTCGCGCACCGACACCGCCGCGCCGTAGGGCCAATCGATCGCCGCCAGCGAGGCGGCGTCGTTGAAGCGGACCAGGTGGAAGCGCATCGCCTCCTCGCCGTACAGGCCGACCAGAAAACCGTTGGCGAGCGACTTGATGCTGCAGTCGCGCAGCTTGCCCAGCCCGTGCGCCGGCAAGCGGACGCTGCGCCGGTAGCTCGCCCACGAATACGCCAGCGCGATGCCGTCCTCGTCGGCCGAAACGTCCAGCAATTGCGCGCCGGTGATCGGGTGCAGTCGCAGGCGTTGCTCGAGGCTCTCGGGCACCGCGTCGCGCGAGCGCAACGCGCGCCGCGGCAACCGGTAATGCCAACAACTCGCGCCGCGCGCGTCCTGGATCAGGAACAACTCGTCGGCGGCGAAATACTCGGCCGCGATCACCCGGGTATTCGGCTCGCTGACGCTCCACAACACGTCCAGCGACGGCCGCGCCGCGTCGACCACCAGCAGGCGGTCGTTCGACACCAGCGACCAGGCGATGCCGTCGTAGCGATCGGCGGCGAACTGGATCGGCATCACCCCCAGGTCGGCGATCTCGTGATGGGCCAGGTCGAGGCGGGCGATGCGCGACACCGCCTCGCGCGGCGCGATCGCCAGCGCGACCTGCAGGCTGTCGGCGATCGCCAGCTTGTAGGCCGGCACCGCGTAACGGCGGATGCTGCGGCCGTGACGGTCGATCACCGCGACGCCGGCCTCGCCGAGCGCGGCGAGATAACGGCCCTCGCCGAGCGCGGCGATGTCGTGCGCGTGGTGGAGCCCGGCCGCAGGCGCCTGCCAGCGCTGCTCGTCCTGGCTCTCCCAGAACTTGCGCCCGGCCATCGCGGGCACGTCCCACGCGGGCAGATCGGCGCGCAGCCAAGGGTCGCCGGACAACTTCAGCAACCTCTCCAGTTGCTGGCGGTCGAGCGCGTTCGCGCAGGCGGCCCGGTCGGCGGCGAGCGCCGGCAACACCCGGGTGGCCAACAGGCGCACCGCCGTGCCCTTGTCCCTGCGCTTGTCCTGGCCGGCGAGCAAGGCCTCCGCCAGGGCCGCGCGCGGCAACGGCGGCGAGGCCGGGTCGGCCAAGATCGCGATGCGTTCGGCGTAGTGCTCGATGGTGTCGGGCAGCAGGCTGGCGCGCTGCACCAGCGCGCGCGCCGACAGTTCGTCGCCGGCCGCTTCGGCCGCGAGCAGCCAGCGCCCGGCCTGTTCGCGCAACGCCGGCTCGGGCCAGACCGCGTCGACCGCGGCCAGCCACTGCCCCCGCTCGACCAAGGACTGGCCCCATTCGCGGCGCAGCCTGCCGGCATGCTCGGGATGGTCTTTTTCCATCATCGCGATCGCCGCGGCGAAGGCATTGTCGCGGCGCGCGACCAGGATCGCGCGCTCGCTGTCGCCGGCCAGCATCAGCAGGCGGATGATGGTTTCCGCCGGCATGTCCCAGCCCAGCGCGAGTTCGGCCGCCTGCGCGTGGCGCTGGTGGCGGACCAGATAATCCAGCGCTTCCTGGCGCGCGTTGAGCAGTTCGGCGAGCACGAACACCGCCTCGTCGATCCGGCCCTGGCGGTCGAGTTTGTCGAAAGCCTGGCGATAGAGTTTGCGCAGGTGCTCGCGCTCGTAGTCGCCGAGACCGATGTCCGCGGCGGCCTGGCGCTCGCCGCCGAGACTGAGGTCGCCGCGCCGGCCCGGCGTGCCGAAGGCCTGGCCCAGCGAATCGCCGCGGCCGTCGATCGGCAAGGCATTGCGCAGCGCCTCGCCGAGATCGCCTTTTTCGAACTGCGCCATCATCCGGCGCAGATAGGCGCCCTGGCGCATGCCGATCAGTTTCGAGGCGCGGCTCGCCATCGCGAAACGCACCAGGGCCTGCCGCCACGCCTGCGGCGCGCGCGGCGCGGCGCGTGCGCGCAACGCGCCGGCGCCGCCGTCGCGCATCTGCGCGCCGTTGCGCGCCGGCGCCGGCTCGCCGGACAAGCCCGGGAAACGCCGCAGCAGCCAATCGGCCATGCCGTCGCGTCTGCCGGCGATGCGTTCGCGCAGGCTCGGCGCCCCCTCGCCGCCGGCACCGACGCCGATACCGCCGCGCGCACGGCGCAGGAACTCGGCCTGCTCCTTGCTCGGCGGCGGAATGCGGTCGCTCAGCACCTCGCGCACACGCTTGCCGGCGAGCCGGTCGTGGCGCGGCGCGCGCAAGCTGAGGCGGCCGTCGTAAGTGTCGTGCAAGGCGTAGTCGTCGATGTCGATGACCAGCGAAGGGTCCAGCGCCTGGGCCTGGGCGAAATACAACGGCTGCAGGCGCCCGCCGACCACCAGTTGCACATCGGCCGGCGTCAGCGCGGCGAGTTCGTCGGCGGTCAACGGCCCCGCGTACAGGCCGTGCGCACCGATACGGCACAACGGCACGCCGGGTGCGTCGCTGCACTGCATCGGCCGCGCCTGCTCGAAGCAGAGCACGTCGCCGTCGTCGAAGCGCCAGGCGCGGCAGCCCATCGCCCATGCGCGCAGAATGCGTTCGGCGCGCTGTTCCGGCGCCAGCCAGTCGGCGCCGAACCACAGCCCCGCCACCGGCTGCCAGCCGCGCCAGACCGGGTAGCGGACCGTCGCATCGGTCTGCGCCTCCGTGTTGCCATTCGTTTCAGCCATCGTCTCCCCCTGTGTAGACGAGCATCTTTCGCGCGCCGTCGCGCAGCACCACCAAACGGCCTTGCAGGTCGACCAAGGCGATCAGGTCGGCGTCGACGGCGACGCTGACCGTACTGATCGGACTCGGCGACTCGTACAGCACCGAACGCCCCTGCGCGCCAATGCGCACCAGCGCCTTGCGGTCCGGGCGCAGCGCGATCAAACCGATGTCGCCGCCGTCGGGCTGGCCCAGCCCGACCACTTTCCAGTCGGCCTGCAGGACGATTTCGTACTCGCTCGGCGGGCGCTCGGCGAGGCGCACGAATACCCGCCAGATGCTGGAGCGTTCGCCGCCGTGCCCGCCGACGATCTGTTCGACGCAGAAACCGCCCGGCCAGCCCATTCCGCACTGAGTCCCGCACAGGAACGCAGCGTTGGCTTGCCCCTGAAATGCGACCCGATCCAAAACCTGATCGAGAGATACCGAATGCAGATGCAGATGGCCGTCGCCGTGACGCAGATAAAACATCCGCTCGGCGTCGCTGCTCGCGATTGCGAGCACCTGATCGGCCACGACCTCGTATGCGATGTCGTCGTGCCTGTGCCGCACCCACGACAGCAACTTGCGCTGGCTGGAGAGCAGCCACAAACACCGATAGCCGTTGCCGGGGTTGAACCACACACAGGGCAGCAGACGCGCCTTGCCGGTGGTGACATCGAGATCGCCCGGCGGCGGCAGCGGCAGCCGGCCCATGCCATCGAACTGCCAGCCTTCCAGCCACTGCGTCTGTGGAATCACGCCGGCGAAATGGCGCCCGGTCAGGGTCGCGCCGAGCAGCGACTTGCCCTTGCCCCAGCGCGTGGTCTTCGGCGCCGGCAAGCGCGTCGCCTCGGTCGACGGCAAACGATAGACGTTCGCGGCGCTCTCGCCGGCGAGCGGCACGGCGAGATAGCGGCCGCCGCAGGAGATCAACGGCGGCTGCTTCAGCGACAACTTGCCGCCGCCGTGCGAGCCGGTCTGCACTCCGCTCGGGCGCACGACCGCGACGCGCTCGAACTCGCCGCGCAGCAAGGCGCTGGAACGCTCCGGCGCGGGCAGATTCAAGCGCAGTTCGCGCCGCGCCTGGCGCGAGGCGATGGTCACCGCGAGCTGCTGTTCGGCCGCGCGCGAAACATCGACGCGGTGACCCAGCCCATAGCCGGCCGCATGCGCGCCGATCGACCAGCGTTCGCCCGGGCTCGGGTCGGCTTCGTCGAGCGCACGCCGCCACTCGCGTTCGTGATGGTCGCGCGCGGCCTGTAGGTTGCCCTCGCTGTCGGAAGCGGCGCCGCCCGGCGCCAGGCTGCGCGCCTGCAGCAATTGCTTGAGACGTTCCGGCGCGTCGGCCGGATGCAGCACCCCGGGCGCGCCGAGCACGCCCCAGGCGAAACGGGCCTTGGCCGCGCGCGCGCGCGCGGCCAGCAGGATCCACATCGCCACATGCACCAGGCGCGGCGCGCCGAGTTGGCCCGGGCCGGTGTCGAACACCGCAACGGTCAGCGCGTCGGCTTCGCGCGCGACCAGTTTCGGCGACAGGAACAGATGCTCGCCGCCGGCGGCGCGGCGGTCGAATTCTTCCGGCACTTCGTCGGCCAGCGCCCACTCGCTCAGCAACAGGCGTTCGTAATGGCCGCGCCGGCGCAGATCGTCGATGCCCTCGGGCTCGGCCACGCCGCGCAGGGCGCGCATGCGGAACGCACCGAGCATCGGATGCAGGCGCAGCAGCAGATCGCCGAGCAGGTCGACGATGTCGGGGTCGAACCAGTCCAGCCATGGCCGCCAGGGTGCGAGCGCCTCGGGTACCCGCATCGGCTCAGCTCCGCCAATGCGCGCGTATCTGCGCGATCAGTTCGTCGCTGGCCGGCAGCGCGCGGTGCAGCGGCACGAGCTGCATCGGCTCGGGCCACAGCAACAACGGCGATTGCCGATGCCGGCGCGCGATCGCGCGCAGCAACAGGTCCAGCGGCAGGTCCGGGCGCTGGGTGGTCGGCAACCACAGCGCCGGCGCGTCCTGGCACGGCGCGATATAGGCCACGCCGTCGCTCCACGGCAGCGCATCGCCGGCGCCGGTGACGATGACCGCATCGGCGTTCGCGGTCAGCATCAGCGCCTCGCGCCGGCCCGCGTCGATCCGCGCCAGCGCGTCGAGCAAGCCCTGCGCCGCCGCGCCGATCCCGATCGCGCCTTGCGGCGCGGGCGGGTCGGCCTCTGCCCGCCAGCGCCACTTCATGTCGGCGCGGCGACCCGCTCGACCAGCCGCGCGCGTTCGGCGGCGAGCTCGGCCGGAATCGACTGCGGGTCGAAGTTGGCGTCGATCTCGCGCAGCAGGGCTTCCGCTATCGTCGCCGCTCCGGGTGCGTCTGCGGCGCCCTGCAGGCAGCTGCGCGCGGCTTCGATCAGGCGTGCGGCGCGCGACACCGGCTGCAGCACCGCGTGTTCGACCGCGGCGCGCAGGGTCGGGTTGGCCGCCGCCGACAGCGAGTCGCGCAACGCGTCCTGAGCCGCGGCCTGGGCCTCGCGGGTCGGCATCACGTAGAACAGCGGCCACAGGTCGGCGGCGGTCGCGGTATCGCGGCCGGCGAGCACGGTGGCCGCGGCAATCAGGCGCTGAACCTTGACGATGCGCCGGTCCGACAGGCTCAGGCCGGCGCTGCGGAGCTTGCGGATCGCGTCGGCCAGCAGGCCGCGCGCCGGGCCCATGCTCACCTGCGGCACGCGCCGGCTCAGCAGGTCGATGTCGGCCAGTTCGGTGCGGTGCTCGACCGCGGCGCGCTCGGACCGCCAGCCGCCTTCGAGCAGGGCTTCGAGTTGATGGTCCGGCACCGGCTCGACGAACAGGTGGAGCAGGAAGCGGTCGGCGAACGCCGCCAGCGACTCGTCGTCGGGCAAAGCGTTCGCCGCGCCGACGCAGACCCGCAGCGGGCAGTCGATCTGAGTGTGGCCGCGACGGAAGCGGCGCTCGTTGAGCACGCCGAGCAAGGTATTGAGGATCGCGGTCGAACCGAGGAAGACCTCGTCGAGGAAAGCGACCTCGGCCTCCGGCAGCATGCCGGTGACGTCGGTCTCGACCACGCCCTCGCGCAGCCGGCGCAGGTCGACCGGGCCGAACAGCTCGGCCGGCTCGGTGAAGCGCCCGAGCAGGTATTCGAAGTACCGCCCGCCGAGCGCGGCGGCGACGCGCCGCACCACCGCGCTCTTGGCGGTGCCGGGCGGGCCGACGATCAGCAGGTGTTCCTGGGCGACCGCGGCCAGCACGATCAGCTCGGCGAGTTGCTCGCGCTCGACCAGGCCGGCGGTGGCGGAATGGACGGCATCGCGGACGCGGGCCGCGGCCTGCTCCGCGGCGGAAGGTTCGGGCGAAAAAGTCATCGACGGACGGCCTGGATCCTTGGCGTCGCCATCGGCGGACGGCGCGCTGGCGGCGCGCGGTCCTGCGGCGGCGGGCTTGCTGACGGGACGTGGCTCGCGGCCCGGAAACGGACCTGCGCCACAGTTCGCACTGTAGGCGCAGCGCTCGTCGAACCGCAACCGGCGCCACGGTACGGTTGAGATCGCGAACCTATACCGCGCGGTTTTTCTTTACGCTATACGCCGCCACGCCCGGCCAGGATGCCGCCATGCCCGATACCTCCCTCGACGATCTGCTCGCCGCGCTCGCCGCCAGCCCGCACAACCCGGCGCTCGGCATGCTGGTCGTCAACGCCTGCCTGAACGAGTCCGACCCGGACGCGCTGATCCGCGCGCTCGAACTCGGCGGCGACGCCCTGCTGGCCGACCCGGCCCAGCGCGACGCCGCGCTGCGCCTGCTGCTGGCCCACCGCCACGACGAACGGGTGCTGCGGATCGCGCCGGAGAACTCGGCGGCGTCGCTGTTCGCGCGCGCCCGGCAACTGCTCGGCGAGGGCCGCCGCGAGGACGCACGCAGCCTGTACCAGCAGGCCATCGCCCTCAACCCGGCGCTTGAGGACGCCGCCCTGGCGACCGAGCTGGCCGGCAAGGTGATCTCGCTGGCCAACGCGCGGCGCATGCAGGCCGGCAGCCTGCAGACCAGCATCGCCAACGACGACACCGATGCCGAAGACGTGTCGCGGCTGTTGCAGCCGCCGGAAGCGCGGATCGGTTTCGCCGACGTCGGCGGCCTGGACGAGGTCAAGCACCAGATCCGCCGCCGCATCATCACCCCCTTCCTCAAGCCCTCGCTGTTCGAGCGCTTCAAGCGCCGCTCCGGCGGCGGCATCCTGCTGTACGGGCCGCCCGGCTGCGGCAAGACCCTGCTCGCCCGCGCCACCGCCGGCGAATGCGGCGCGCGTTTCTACAACGTGGCCATCACCGACGTGTTGGACATGTACATCGGCGAGTCCGAGCGCAAGCTGCATGCGATCTTCGAGACCGCGCGGCGCACCGCCCCGGCGGTGGTGTTCTTCGACGAGATCGAGGCCATCGGCGGCAAGCGGCAGTACTCGCGCGAGGCCACCTCGGCCAAGCTGGTCAGCCAGTTCCTGACCGAACTCGACGGCTTCGCCCAGAACAACCAGGGCGTGCTGATCCTCGGCGCGACCAACGTGCCCTGGGCGGTCGATGCCGCGTTCCGCCGCCCCGGCCGCTTCGACCGGGTGCTGTTCGTGCCGCCGCCGGACGAGCCGGCGCGGCGCGCCATTCTCGAGCTGCTGCTGCGCGAGCGCCCGCTCGGCGAGGACATCGACGGCGCCGAAATCGCGCGCATGAGCTCGGGCTATTCCGGCGCCGACCTGCGCAACCTGGTCGAGACCGCGATCGACGAAGCGATCGAGGCCTCGATCGACCAGGGCCGGGAAATACCGCTGACCATGGGCCACCTGCGCGCGGCCCTGAAGGACACCCGTCCGACCACCCTGGAGTGGCTGACCACAGCGCGCAATCACGCCCGATACGCCAACCAGGGCGGCCAATACGACGAGGTGCTGGAATTCCTCAAGCGCCACGGGGGCGGCTGATGGCGACCTCGGTCTATCGCCTGCCCGACGAGCCCCTGCCGTCCGGCCTGTCGCGCTACGCGGTCGACCCGGTCTGGCCGCTGCTCAGCGTGATGCTGGCCGGCAGCGGTTTCGGCCTGGCCTGGTTCGGCTTCAATTCGCTGGCGCTCGGCAGCCCGACGCGCTGGCGCGAATGGGCCTGCATCGGCCTGAGCGCGATCGGCAGCCCGCTGCTGCTGTTCGCCCTGGCGCTGTGCGAGCAGAAGGGTTGGCTGCAGGGCGCGCAGTTGCGCTACGCCTTTCTGAGCATCCTGCTGCTCAAGCTCGGCATGGCCTATGCGGTGTACCTGATGCAGCAGCGCTGCTTCGAGATCTGGGAGTACTACGGCGGCCAGCCGCGCAACGGCCTGCCCCTGATGATCCTGCTGGCGGTGGTCGGGCGCGGCGCGCTCGCGAGCGCGCAACTGCCCGCCCTGGTCTCGGTGATCCTGCAATGAACGACGCCAGCCACGGTTACTGGTTCCAGATGGCCGAGCGTTACTACGCTCACGGCCAGATCGACGAAGCCATCGATGCGTTGCTGCGCCTGCTCGGCGAAGACCCCGACCAGGCCGGCGCGCACGCCTTTCTCGCCTTGTGCCTGGTCAAGCGCAAGCGCCTGCATGCGGCCGCGCTGGAAGCCGGACGCGCGCTCGAGCTCGAACCCGACTCGCCGTTCGCGCATCTGGCCGCGGCGATCGTCGCCACCGCCGGCCGGCGTTTCCGCGACGCCGAAACCCATCTGCAGTCGGCGCGCGAACTCGAACCGGACTCGGCCTCGATCGCCGATGCCTTCGCCCGCCTCTACAGCGCCTGGGGCCGCGACGCGCAGGCGCTGGTGGAAGCGCGCCGCGCCTGCGAACTCGAACCGGGCGACGTCGACTACCAGGCCCTGCTGGCGTCGCTGGAGCTGCGCCGCGGCGAGCGCCAGAAGGCCGAGGCGCTCGCCCGCGAGGTGCTGGCCGCGCATCCCGAACACGTCGAGGCTCTGTGCGTGCTCGGCCATTGCGAACTCGCCGCCGGCCGCACCGACAGCGCCCGCGACCACGCGGTCTGGGCGCTGCAGATCGACCCGATGGACGCCGAGGCGCTGACCCTGATGGCGGCGGTGAAAGCGCGCCGCAGCTGGCTGCTCGGGCTGTGGTGGCGGTTCCAGAGCTACATCAGCGCCGGTTCGCGCACCCGCGCGGTGGTGCTGCTGCTCAGCATCTTCCTGCTCTACCGCATCGCCCTGATCGCTCTGCCCGAGCATGGGCTGTCGCACTGGGCCGGGCCGCTGTCGTATCTGTGGCTGGCGTTCTGCGCCTATACCTGGATCGCGCCGAGCCTGTTCTGGCGCTCGATCAAGCGCGAGCTGGAACAGGTCAGGCTGCGCCCGGGTTTCTGAGCGCGGCGCGGCCCCGCGCTACTTGACCACCCGCAACTTGGTGGTCCGCCGGCGCTGGCGCAGCGCTTCCGCGCGCGGATCGCGGCGGGGGCCGCCGCTGCCGCCGCCCGGCGGCCGCTTGCGCCAATAGCGGATCGTCAGCCAGCCGACCAGCATGCCGCCGAGATGAGCGAAATGGGCGACGCCGGTGCCCTGGGCGAACACGCCGTAGATCACCGCGGCGACCGCATAGATGATCACCAGGGTGCGCGCCTTGAGCACGATCGGAAACGGCAGCAAGGTCACGCGCCGGTTCGGAAACAGCAGGCCGTAGGCCAGCAACAGGCCGTAGATCGCACCGGACGCGCCGAGGGTCAGATAGAGGTCGCCGTGACGCGCCGCGACCGAGGCGACCAGCAACTGCAGCAGCGCCGAACCGATCAGGCAGGTGAAGTAATAGATCGCGAAGCGCCTGGCGCCCCATTCGTACTCGAGCGAGGCGCCGAACATCACCAGCGCCAGCATGTTGAACACGAGGTGGCCGATGCCGCCGTGCATGAAGCCCGAGGTGAGCAACTGCCACGGCATGAAGTTGCCGTCGGCCGGAACGTGCGCGGGCAGCCACGGCCACAACTCCAGCCACAGCACCCAACCGCGCGTCGCTTCGCCTTGGCTCAACAGCGCTTGCAGGATGAATACGGCGACATTGGCGATCAGCAGTTTCCTGACGACCGGCGGGATACTGGAAAACATCGCGGCTCCTCGAATCGGGCGATATGGTAGCCCTTGCCCCGGCCGCGCACCGTGAGCGCCGCGTGGGCGCGACGCCCGCGCGCAGCCGGCGTTCAGTCGGCCGGGCCCCAGATCTGCGAGTCCAGGGTCGGCGCCGCGCGCTGGCCGCGCACGCGCCCGTTCACCACCTCCACGCCTTCGGCGCGAAGGCGCTGGCATTGCTCGCGGTAGCCGGCGGAACCTTCCGGCAACGCGATCCGCCCGTCCGAACGCAGCACCCGATGCCAGGGCAGCTTGGCGTCGTCGTTCTCGCTGAGCAGGCGCGCGACCAGGCGGGCCCGTCCGGGCAGTCCGGCGCGGCGCGCGACCTCGCCGTAACCGGCGACTTCGCCCTTGGGAATGGCGCGGATCGCGGCCCGGATGCGTTTAGCGGCAGTTTCGCTGTCCATCGCGGTAGCATAGGCCCTGCAACGCGCAGGAGTCGCCCATGCATTTCGAACAGATCCGTACCCATCTGACCCGAGCCGGGTTCCACCTCACCGTCCACGACGAAAACGTGATCTGCATCGAGCTCTCGCTCGAACAGGGCACCCGCCATCAGGCGATCTTCCTGTCCGAACTGGAAGACGACGACGGCCGTCCGTTCGTGCGCGTGAGCACCGCGATCGCGCCGACCACCGGCCTGGACGCGCGCCGCGCGCTGGCCTTCAACTGGGAAAGCCACGTCGGCTACCTGGCGATCGGCAACCTCGACGGCGTGCCCTATCTGCAACTGTGCGAAAACCGCCCCGCCGAAACCCTGGACGCCGCCGAGCTGCAGCGCCTGGTGATGGAGATCGGCGGCGTCGGCGACCGCATGGAACGCGTGCTGTCGGCGGACGGCGATCTGCTGTAAGGCGGTCGGTTAGCGGCCCGCCGCGTTTCGGCGTCTGCGTGGCTTCGGGTCTGCGTCGTCCGCCAGGGGTCCGCAGTCGCGCCATCACGACGGCGACGCCACCCGCATAGCATTCGAAATAAACAAACCCCGCAGCAAAAAAGGCCCGCATCGCTGCGGGCCTTTTGCTATGCGCCGAGAGGCCGCATCGCGCGGCCGGTTCGGCTCAGATCCAACCGAAGAACCGCATCGTCTCGAACAGCGCATAGGCGATGCCGCCGGCGGCCGGAATGGTCAGGATCCAGGCCCAGATCATCTTCTCGACCACGGTCCACTTGATCGAGTTGAAACGCTTGGCCGTCCCCACGCCCATGATCGCGGCGGAGATGTTGTGGGTGGTCGAGACCGGAATGCCCAGCGAGGACGCGAACATGATCACCGAGGCGGCGCTGGTCTCGGCGGCGAAGCCGTGGATCGGGTGCAGCTTGACCAGCTTGTGGCCGAGGGTCTTGATGATGCGCCAGCCGCCGGCGGCAGTGCCGGCGGCCATCACCACCGCGCAGGTCAGCTTGATCCAGGTGTCGATGTCGTTGTGGGCGATCGCGCCCGGCGAGGGATGCAGGAAGGCCAGCCACGCCGGCAGGTTGTCGAGGGTGCCGGCCTGCTGCGCGCTCATCAGCGCCAGGGCGATGATGCCCATGGTCTTCTGCGCGTCGTTCATGCCGTGGGCGAAGCCCATGCCGGCGGCGCTGACCAGTTGGGCCTTGCCGAAGAAGCTGTTGACCCAGCGCGGCCGCGCGATCCGCGCCAATATCCCGCCGCTGCGCGCCATGAACGAGATGATCGCGAACAGCACGCCCATCACCAGGAAGCCGGCGGTGAAGCCGAGCACCGGCGAGGTGAACATCGGCACGATCACCTTCCACAGCACGCCGGCGCTCTTCCAGATCGGCTCGGCCGGATGCGACCAGACCACCGCATGCCAGTTGTTCGAGGCCGCCGCGATCGCCGCGCCGCACAGGCCGCCGATCAAGGCGTGCGAGGACGAGGACGGCAGGCCCAGCCACCAGGTGATCAGGTTCCAGATGATGCCGCCGAGCAGCGCGCACAGGATCAGCTGCGAGCCGACCTCGACCACGCCGGCGTCGATCAGGCCCGAGGCGATGGTCTTGGCGACCGCGGTGCCCCACAGGGCGCCGACCAGGTTGGTCGAGGCGGCCAGGATCACCGCCTGCATCGGCGAGAGCACCTTGGTCGCGACCACGGTCGCGATGGAGTTGGCGGTGTCGTGAAAGCCGTTGACGTACTCGAAGACCAGAGCCGCGACTATCACCACCAGGACGAGCGTCAGCATCGCGCGCGCCTCAGGAGTTTTTCAGGACGATCTGGTAGGCGACCACGCCGGCCTCGCGGCAGCGGTCGATCGCCTTTTCCAGGATCTCGAAGAACTCCTTGAGCAGGAACATCTGCAGGTTGTCGAGCTGGCCGGAATAAATGTCGCGGTACAGCTCGAGCATCAGCCGGTCGGCCTCGTTCTCGAGCGCGCGCAGCTGGTCGTTGAGGGCCTTCATCGGCTCCAGCTTGAGCTGGCGCAACTGGTGGACCATCTTCACCACCACCTCGGCGGCCTGTTCCAGCATCGCCGCGCGCGGGGCGAAGTCGATGTGCTCCAGGTGGCGGGTCGCCAGCGAATAGCGGTCGGCGAACTTCTCGACCTGCTTGGGGATCTTGTACAGGGCCGAGCTCAGCGACTCGATGTCCTCGCGCTCGATCGGGGTGATGAAGCTGTCGACCAACTCCTGGCTGATCTTGTCGGAGGTCTCGCGCTCGCGCTGGCGAGCCAGCTTGAACGCGTCCAGCGCCGGCTGGCGGTCGGCCTCCTTGAGCATGGCGTGCAGGGCCTTGGTGCTGTCGTGGGCGGCGACGGCGGCCTCCTCCAGCAGGGTGTAGAACTGGTTGCCTTGGCCGAAAATGGTCTGCAGGGAAAACATGCTGGGGTGCCTCTGGGCTGGGCCGATACGTGCCGGCCGCGCCGGGCCGAAGGGTTTTCGGGCGCGATTATGACGGTTTGACGACGCCGCGCCCACCTTGACGGCCGCCCGCGGCGGCGCCCGAGGCCTGGAAGACGCGCGCCGGTCCGGGCGCCCCGCCCGGCCCGGGCTTTCACGAAGGGCCGCCGTGAAGGCCTGCTAAGATCGGGCCCCTGTTCCCAACAGTACGTTCCCCCGCCAAGCCTTTCCATGGACGACGACCCAAAAGCGCCGCCCGGCCGCGCCTCGACGGCCCCCTCCCATCGCGTTGCGCGCTCCTTCCGTGAACCCACCGGCCACAGGAGGCATTGCCGATGCTGGAACTACTGATCGTCATGGCCCTGATCGTCCTCAACGCCTTCTTCGCGATGTCGGAGATGGCGTTGATGACCTCGCGCAAGCTGCGCCTAAAGCAGATGGCCGAAGACCCCGCGCACCCCAGCCGGGGCGCGCGCATGGCCCTGCAGCTGGCCGAGCACCCCGACAACCTGCTCTCGACCGTGCAGGTGGGCATCACCGCGATCGGCGTACTCACCGGCACCTTCGGCGGCGAGTCGATCGGCCTGGCGATCGCCGGCTGGCTCAGCGGCGTGCTGCCCGGCGCGGCCGAGTACGCGCGCAGCATCGGCATCGGCACCGCGGTCACCCTGATCACCGCTTCCAGCGTCATCTTCGGCGAGCTGATCCCCAAGCGCCTGGCCCTGACCAATCCGGAAAAGATCGCCAGTTCGGTGGCGATCGTCCTGGCCGGGCTGGCCCGCTTCGCCAAGCCGGTGGTCGGCGCGCTCGGCGCAATCAACCGCCTGGTGCTGCGCCTGCTCGGAATCAAGGACGACGCCCGCAGCGAGATCAGCGAAGAAGAGATCCGCCTGCTGGTGAGCGAAAGCCACGAACAGGGCGTGATCGACGCCGACGAGCGCAAGATGATGAACCGCGTGCTCAGCCTCGGCGACCGCACCGCCGAAAGCCTGATGACCCCGCGCACCCGCATCGCCTGGCTCGACGCCGGCGCGACCATCGAGGAAAACCTCGCGGCGATGCGCGAATCGCCGTTCTCGCGCTTTCCGGTCTACCGCGGCAGCGACCAGGACGTGCTCGGCGTGCTCGAGGCCAAGTCGCTGCTGCGCAACCTGGGCGTCGGCAACCTGCCCGACCTGTTCGGCCGGCTTACCGATGCCCTGTTCGTCTCCGAGTCGACCCACGCCCTCAAGCTGCTGGAGATCTTCCGCGAGGAGCAGCAGTCGCTGGCCCTGGTGGTCGACGAATACGGCGACGTCACCGGCCTGGTCACGGTCAACGACCTGATGGGCGCGGTGATCGGCCGCATCCAGACCGCCGAGTCCGACGACCAGCCCGGCCCGGTGGTGCAGCGCGAGGACGGCTCCTACCTGATCGACGGCGCGCTGCCGGTGGAGGAACTGCGCGAAGTGATCGGCGGCGGACGCCTGCCCGACGAGGACGAACACGATTTCCACACCGCCGCTGGCATGGTGATCGCCCACTTCGGCCGCATCCCGCACGTCGGCGAGCATTTCAGCTGGCTGGGCTGGCGGGTCGAGGTGATCGACCTCGACGGGCCGCGCATCGACAAACTGCTGCTGCACCGTCACCTGCCGAAACCGCCGGAGTCCAGCGACGATGACAGCAGCGGCTGACCACGGCCCCGACGGCGAAGACGAGCGCCCCTCGCGCGGACGGCGCCACAGGCCCAAGCCGCACGAAGCCGGCACCCGCGCCCTGCTCGACGCCATCGTCGCCGGCGATCCGGACGAGGTGGTGAAGTTCGGCGATGTGATCTCCGGCCTAGGCAAGCGCTCGTTCGGCATGCTGCTGTTCGTCTCCACTCTGCCCGCCTTCATCCCGATCCCGGGCGTCGGCGGCGCGATCAGCGGGCCGCTGGTGGTGCTGGTCGGCCTGCAGTTGCTGATCGGCCTGCGCAAGCCGTGGCTGCCGGGCTTCATCGCCCGCCGCGGCCCGCACCGCCGGGCGATGGGCAAGTTCCGCAACCTGCTGGCGCCGTGGCTGACCCGGCTCGAACGCGCGGTCTGCCCGCGCGCGACCGGCCTGCTCGACCATCGCGCCGCGAACGCCTTCACCGGCCTGCTGCTGGTGCTGCTCGGCGTGCTGCTGTCGCTGCCGATTCCGTTCACCAACTTCCTGTTCGGCGGCTTGCTGCTGTTGTTCGCGTTCGCCCTGCTGGAACGCGACGGCAAGCTGATGGCGGTGGCCTGGGGCGCCGGTGCGGTCGCAGTAACGGTGTTCGGCATTCTGTCCGGCAGCCTGGCCCAGGCCCTGGCCGAATGGATCGCGCTGGCGCAGGACAAGATTGGCTGAGTCGGATGGCTGAGCCGAAGCGGCTGAGCGCAAGCTCGGGCCGAAGCGCCGCGCGGCGTCCCGGCCGACCCAGCGCAGGCCGTCGACAACGCCGCGGCGAACGGTCGCGTGGCTTAGGACGACGGCGAATCCTGGCCGGCATCGCCCGTTCGCGCCGCCTCAGCCCAGCAACAGCGCCAGGAACTCCTCGGTATTGACCGGGTGGCCGAGCCAATAGCCCTGGGCGAGATCGCAGCCGCGCTCGCGCAGCACCGCGTACTGGCCTTCCTTCTCCACGCCTTCGGCGACCACGGTGATGCCGAGCGAATGGGCCATGGCGATGATCGCCGTGGTCAGCGCCAAGTCGTCCGGGTCGCGCAGCACGTCGGCGATGAAGCTGCGGTCGATCTTGACCCCGTCGACCGGTACCCGCCGCAGATGGCTCAGGCCGGAGAAGCCGGTGCCGAAGTCGTCGAGCCAGACTTTGACTCCACTGGCGCGCAGTCGCGCCAACAGGCTGCTGGCGTGGATCTCGTCGCCGATCACCGCGGTCTCGGTGAGCTCCAGGTGCAGATGCGCGGCCGGCAGGCCGGTTTCCTGCAGGCAGGCCGCGACCACGTTCGGCAAGTCGCCGCTGCGCAACTGGCGCGGCGAGACGTTGACCGAGACGAACAGCGGGTCGGCGCCGGGCCGCGCACGCTGCCAGGCGACCGCGTCCTCGCAGGCCGCGCGCAGCACCTGCGGGCCGAGCGTCTCGATCAGCCCGCTCTGTTCGGCCACGTCGATGAACACCGACGGTGCGATCAAGCCTTGCTCGGGATGTTTCCAGCGCAGCAGCGCCTCGGCGCCGACCATGGCGCCGTCGGCGAGGCGGAACACCGGCTGGTAGACCAGACTCAACTCGCCGCGGTCCCAGGCGCCGCGCAGCTCGTGCTCCAGATGCACGCGGCGCTCCACCGCCTGGTCCATCGCCCGGCTGTAGAAGCGGTAGCAGTTCTTGCCGGCGACCTTGGCCTGGTACATGGCGATGTCGCCGTTCTTCATCAGCGCGGTCGCGCCGGAAGCGTCCTCGGGATACAGGGTCACGCCGATCGAGGTGCCCAGGAACACCTGGCGGTCGTGCACCACGATCGGCTGGCCGAGCTCGCCGACCAGCACCTCGGCCAGGTGGGTCGCGATGGTGCGCGCCTCGCCGTTGCGCTCGCGGCTGCCTTCGACCAGGATCACGAACTCGTCGCCGCCGAAACGCGCCAGCAGGGCGCGGTCGCCGCCGATGCGCTGCACGGTTTCCTGGATGCGGTTGGCGAACTGCAGCAGCACCTCGTCGCCGGCGTCGTGACCGAGGGTGTCGTTGACGCGCTTGAAATCGTCGATGTCGGCGAACAGCAGGCCGAGCTGGCCGCTGTCGCCGCGCAGGTGCAGCAGGCGCTGGTCCAGCACCTCGCGGAAGGCCAGCCGGTTGGCCAGCCCGGTCAGCGCATCGGTATAGGCCATGCGGCGGATGTCGCGGTCGTGCCGGGCCAGGCTCTGGCTCATCCGGCCGAAGGCCTGCATCAGGTCGCCGACCTCGTCGTTGCTGTGGGCGATCGGCGGCGCGCTGTCGAACTGGCCGTTCTCGATGGTGTGGGCAGCGTCGGCGAGTTCGCGGATCGGGTTGACCAGCCAGCGCTGGATCAGCCACAGCATCAGGCCGCCGAGCGCGAGCAGGCCGACGCTGAGCACGCCGACCCAGAACAACTGCCGCCGGCCGAGCTCTTCCAGGCGCTGGCGCACCTTGTCCAGGGCGGTGTCCTGGTAGGCGCGCATCGCCTTGAGGTCGTAGCCCACGCGTACGCCGCCGAGGCGCTGCTGGCCGACCTTGATCGGCGCGGACACGTCGAGGGTGGTCTCGCTCCACTGGGTGGACAAGGCCTGGGCGGTGATGATCTTCGCCGCCATCGCATCGTCCATCCGCTTGCCGTAGCTCGGGATCTCTTCGTTGCCGTCGTGGACGATGTTGCCTTCGTTGTCGTAGACGATGACGTAGCGCACGCCGGGATTCATCATCGCCGCGCGTCCGAGTTCGCCGACCGCGTCGAGATCGAAGTAGTACAGCGGATTGGTCAGCGAACCGGCGAGCTGGGCGACCTCGCCCTCGCCATGCCGGCTCAGGCTTTCGGCGATGGTGTCGCGCATCGCCTCGCGGCTGATCCCGACCACTTCGCTCTGCATCCGCTCCTGGCGGTTGAGCAGCATCAGGATCAGGGTCACCACGACCAGGAAGGCCACCGCCATGATCGCGAAGAACTTGACCTGCAGGCCGGCGCGCAGACTCATTCGACCTCCGCGCGCACGCGGGCGACGCCGTCGGAGATATGCTCGAGCGCGCGCTGCGAGGCCGGGTCGATCGGCATGAAGCGGGTGGTCTTGAAGAACCGCAACAGCGCCTCGCCGGCGTCCGGGTCGCCGGCGGCGTCCAGCAACACCTCCCTGAGCCGGGCGGCGACCTTCGGGTCGAGATCGCCGCGCACCAGTTCGAGCGCGCGCGGGTACTGCTCGCTGCGGCCGATCACGACCAGGTCACGGCGGAACGCGTCGGGCACGCGGCGCGGGTTGTCCCAGTCCAGATTGCTCATCACCCCGGCATCGACCAGGCGCTTGTGCACCCAGGTCGAGATGTTGAGCTCCGAGCGCGCGAACAGATAGCCGACCGCGCCGCGGTTGATGCGGTCGGTCGGCGACAGCAGGATTTCCAGCGACAGGCCGCGTTCGAGCAGGGCCGCGGCCGGCACGAAATAGGCGCTGGTAGACGACGGGCGCTGGAAGGCGACATTGTGGCCGCTGAGGTCGTCGAGCGAGCGCAGGCCGCTGTCGCGGCGCGCGAAGAACACGCTGTGGTAGTGGCTGACGCCGTCGCGCTCGGTCAACAACAGCAGGCGCGCATCGGCGCGCTGGCGCAGCAGCACCGCGGTGCCGGCGGTCTCGGTGACCCAGTCGACCCGGCCGCGGCGCATATAGCTGCCCATCTGCTGCGCATCCTTGGCCATCAGGATGCGGCCCTCGCGGATGCCGACCTCGGCCATGCGCGGGATCACGTAATCCAGCAAGGGCTTGAGCTGCTCGTAGTGGGCCTTGGGATCGTCGCTGATCCGGCCCAGCACCAGGACGTGAGCGTCGGCCCCGTCCTTGTGGCCGTTCTCGGTCTCGTGCGGCGCCGACCACGCGGCCACGGGAGCCACCGCCCCGGCCAGGACGAGCCCGAACAGCAAACCGAGAAACCGCGTACTAGCGATCAACAGCCTTCACCTGGTCGGATTGCCAGCGCAGCGTAATCGAAACCCGGGGCCGACCGATACCTCGTCGCGCCGGCGCCGACCGCCCTGTGGCCGACACGGCCGAACCGTCGTCGCCGACGGCGTCGCCGGCGCGCCCGGCCAGGGCTTCAGCCGCGCTGCCCGGCCAGCATGGCCATGCGCTCGACATCGGCCAGCACGCCGCGCAACAGCCGCACTTCGCGCTCGTCCAGATCGGCGCGCAGGAACAGCCGGCGCAGCTTGCGCATGGCCGACTCGGGTGCACGGCCCTTGTGGAAATCGATCGCATCCAGCGCCTCGCCGAGCTGGCTGAAAAAGCCTTCCAGCTGCGCGTGCGAGGCCGGCGGGTCGCGCCGTTCCGCGCCGCCGCCGGCTTGGGCCGCGGCCAGCGCGGCCATGCGCAGTTCGTAGCTCAGCACCTGCACCGCGGCGCCGAGGTTCAAGGAGCTGTACTCGGGGTTGGCGGGGATGTGCACGGCGGCGTGGCAGAGCTGCAGTTCGTCGTTGTCCAGGCCGGTGCGCTCGCGGCCGAACACCACCGCGACCTCGCCGCCGCCGCGGGCCAGCGCGTTGACCCGGGCCGCGGCGTCGCGCGGCACCAGTTCTTCCAGGGCGATGCGGCGGCTGCGCGCGGTGCAGCCCAGGACCAGGTGGCAGTCGGCCACCGCCGTGGCCAGGTCGGGCACGACCAGCGCCGCTTCGAGCAGGTCGTCGGCGCCGGCGGCCATCGCGTAGGCATCGCGGTCGAGGCCCTTCTCGGGCGCGACCAGGATCAGCCGGCTCAGGCCCATGGTCTTCATCGCCCGCGCCGCCGAGCCGATGTTGCCGGGGTGCTGGGTGCCGACCAGGACGATACGGGTGTGGGCGGCGGCCGGGTCCTGCGCCGTGCCCGGACCGGGCCGGCCTGCGGCGGCGGCGGCCGGGGCGGCCTCGGGCGAGCGGGCCGGGGAATTGATCGGATCGGGCGCCTCGGGGGGCGCCGGCGGATTGCGGAGATCGGGGTTCATCCGCAGATGGTAAACTCCCCGCCCCGGCCAAAGCGCCGGTTCGCTCTTTACCCCCGTCAGTCCTGCCCCACCTCACACGCTCGAGGCCGTACGCCATGCAGAAACCCGCCGTCACCCTCATGGTCAAGGCCGCCCGCGCCGCCGGCAACGTGCTGCTCCGCCACATGCACCGGCTGGATGCGCTGAACATCGTCGAGAAGGACCGCATGGACTACGCGAGCGAGGTCGACAGCCTCGCCGAAGCGGAAATCATCAAGGAATTCCGCCGCGCCACCCCCGACTACGCCATCCTCGGCGAAGAAAGCGGCCCGATCGGCCAGGCCCGCTTCACCTGGGTCATCGACCCGCTCGACGGCACCAGCAACTACCTGCACGGCATCCCGCATTTCTGCGTGTCGATCGCGTTGTGCGAGAACGGCGAGCCGATCCATGGCGTGATCTTCGACCCGCTGCGCAACGACCTGTTCACCACCAGCCGCGGCAGCGGCACCCAGCTCAACGAGAAGCGCGTGCGCATCGCCGAGCGCAAGGACCTCAACGGCGCGATGCTGATCACCGGCTTTCCGCCGCGCGAACGCGCGCGCACCAGCGCCCACCTCAAGTGCCTGGACAATCTGCTGGTCGACGCCGAGGACGTGCGCCGCACCGGCTCGGCCGCGCTCGACCTGGCTTACGTCGCCTGCGGCCGCGCCGACGCCTACTTCGAAGCCGGGGTGAAGCCCTGGGACATCGCCGCGGGCGCGCTGATGGTGCGCGAAGCCGGCGGCAAGATCTCCGACTTCAAGGGCCGCTCGACCGGGCCGATGGACAACCGCGGCCTCGCCCCGCGCCAGATCATCGCCGGCAACCTCAAGATCGCCGACGCGCTGCAGCACCGCATCGTCAACACCGGCTACGCGGCCGCGTTCGACTGAGTCGGCTGCGCACGTCGCAACAAGAAAAACGCCGCGAGAAATCGCGGCGTTTTTTATTGGTGGGGGCGTCGTCGTGCATGCGCCTGTCGACGATCTGCTCGCAACGTGAAGGCCGCGTCCGAATCAGAAGGCGGCGTCGCCTCCACTGTAGGAGCGACGCAAGTCGCGACCGCGCGCCCTCCAGATCGCGGCGCCGCCATCGCAATGCCGCGGTCGCGGCTTGCGCCGCTCCTACCCAGGAGCAGCCGCGACGCGCTGGCCGTTGCCGTTGCCGTTGCCGTTGCCGTTGCCGTTGCCGTTGCCGTGATTTTGATCTGCCGCTTTCCCGGTCAAGGGAAGACCCGGAGGGCGGCCCGCAGGGAAGCGGGCCGTGCGCAAGCAGGCCATGGATGGCCTGTCTGGAGCATCCCTGCGTCGGCACCGATCGTGCGGGCTTGTGCACTTGCAAGAAGAAGCACTTTTCTTTGGTGACTTTCTTTTGTTGCTTTGGACAAAAGAAAGTTACCCGCACCCTTTAGGGGGCGGAAGTTTTGCTATTGATGTGGCTTCACCGCCTCACGGCCGGTAACGCTGCGACCGTAGACGACGCGGTCGCGACTTGCGTCGCTCCTATCCCGGCGGCAGTTCACAGTTTCGATCAGCGACACCGCCTATGCGGTTTCTACCCGTCCCGTGGTCGCGGCTTACGCCGCTCCTACAAAGGGACTACGGCGCATAACGCGGCGAGGCCGATGCGGCGCAGTCGCGGCCCGCGCCACCCCTACCCTTTGGTTACTCAGTTTCCTGTGGGAGCCACAGGCCCGCACCTGCACCCTCATCGACGCGGTCCCTGATCAAGGCGCCTGCGCCGTCACCACCCAGGTCGCGCCGCCGACCGCAATGCCCTGCCCGGTCGCGATCTCCGACAACGCCTCGCGGATCGCCAGCGTCGCGCGCTCGCGCACCTCGTCGCTCTGCGCCGCCAGCAAGCGCGCGACCGGCCCGACCCGGAACACCTGCGACAGCGCATCCTCGGTCATCGCCTCGCGACTGTCGCCGCGGCCGTAATAGAACGGCGCCTGGAACGGCTGCAACTCGACCGACTCGAAACCGGCTTCGCCGAGCACGCGCGCGACCCGCTGCGGGTCGCTGAACGCGAACGGCCCCGGCGCATCGGTATCGACCGCGTCCTGCTCGACGATGCCGCGGATCGCCTTCAACGGCAGCACATACCAATCGTTCTCCGCCGGCGCCTTCCAACACGCGAACGCGAGCCGGCCGCCCGGCTTGAGCGTCTTGCGCAACTGCGCGAACGCCGCCGCCGGATCGTCGAAGAACATCACCCCGAACCGCGAATACAACAGATCGAAACTGTGCGGTGCGAACAGCGGCCGGCTGGCATCGGCGAGCCGGAACTCGACCGGCAACCGCAGCGCCTGCGCACGCGCCTGCGCGCGCCCGACCAAAGGCTCGGACACGTCGACCCCGACCACCCGCCCGCCGCATCCGACCGCACGCGCGAGCTCGAACGACGTCGCCCCCGCCCCGCAGCCGATATCCAGCACCGCCTCGCCGGCCCTGGGCGCCGCCGCGGCGAACGCCGCCTGCCCATAGGCCGCGGTGCGTTCGTCGAGCCAATCGTTATAGGTCAGCCAGCGCGCGCCGACCGGACCGTTCCAGTCGCTGATCTGTTGTCGGTTGGCGGCGGTCAAGATTCGCTCCGGTTTTCGAATGCTCCGCTACAGGCTACGCCTGCGCGGCGGCCGGCTTCAACGCCTCGAACGATCCCGCAACACACTCCGGCGCGCGCCGGACAAAGAAAAAGGCCGCGCGATGCGCAGCCTTTCTCCCTTAACGATGCAGCGAGGCTTACGGACGGCGAGCCAGCGCCGCCTCGTCCTTGGCCTTCGGCAGCAAGTCCTGCTTGCTGACCTTGAGGATGCCCAGGGTCAACAGCGGGCAGGCCACGAAGATCGACGACAGGGTGCCGATGATGATGCCGAGCATCTGCGATTCGGCCATGCCGCGCAGCGAACCGCCGCCGTAGATGTACAGGGCCACCACGGTCAGGAACGCGACGAACGAGGTGATGACGGTACGCGACAGGGTCTGGTTGATCGACTTGTTGAGGATGGTCTCCGGATCGGCGCGCATCGAGCGGAAGTTCTCGCGCACGCGGTCGAACACCACGATGGTGTCGTTGATCGAGTAGCCCATCACCGACAGGATGCCGGCCAGCACGGTCAGGTCGAACTCGTGGCCGCTGATGGCGAACCAGCCCGCGACCACGATCACGTCGTGCAGGGTGGTGATGATCGCGGCGACCGCGAACTTCCATTCGAAGCGGAACGCGATGTAGATCAGGAAGCCGACGATCACGAAGATCAGCGCGTACAGGCCGTTGAGGGCCAGTTCCTTGCCGACCTGCGGGCCGACGAACTCGTTGCGCAGGATCTTGGGGTTGTTGCCCTCGCCCGACACCGCCTTCATCACCGCAGCGGCGGAGTGCGCGGTGGCCGACGCCGAGGCGTCGCCTTCGCGCGGCTGCAGGCGGATCAACAACTCGGTGCCCGAGCCGTAGGTCTGGACCTGGGCGCTGTCGTAGCCGTCGGCGGCCAGCCGCTCGCGCACCTGGTCCAGCGGTATCGCCTTGTCCAGGTGCACCTCGACCAGGTTGCCGCCGGTGAAGTCCAGGGCGAAGTTGAAGTTGCGGGTGAACATGGCGCCGATGGCGACGAACATGATCAGGGCGGCGACCGCGATCGACACCCAGCGCAACTTCATGAAGTTGATGTTGGCGTCGTTGGGCAGCAGGGTCAGCGGGAAAATCTTCATGTCTGGGTTCTCCCGTCAGATCGCGATGGACTTGAGCTTGCGGCGCTTGCCGTAGATCAGCGTGGCGATGCCGCGCGACACGGTCACGGCGGTGAACACCGAGGTCAGGATGCCGACGATCATGGTGATCGCGAAACCCTTCAGCGGACCGGTGCCGAACATCAACAACGCCAGGCCCGCGAGCAAAGCGGTCATGTTGGAGTCGAAGATCGTGCCCGAGGCCTTGTCGTAACCGGTGGCGATCGCCGTTTGCGGCGGCATGCCCGCGCGCAGCTCTTCACGGATGCGTTCGTTGATCAGCACGTTGGCGTCGACCGACATGCCGACCGACAGCGCCAGGCCGGCGAAGCCGGGCAGGCTCATGGTCGCGCCGACGATCGGCAGCGACATCACCGCGACCACCATCAGCAGGTTGAGCAGCAGGGCCAGGCAGGTGATCAGGCCGAACATGCGGTAATAGATCAGGAAGAAGGCCAGCGCGAAGATGAAGGAGAACATCACCGCGGTGGTGCCGCGCTTGACGTTCTCGGCGCCGAGGCTCGGGCCGACCACGCGCTCTTCGACGAAGGTCATCGGCGCGGCCAGGGCGCCGGACTTGAGGTCGCGGGCCAGGCTGTTGGCTTCCTCGCGGCTCAGGCCGGTGGTCTGGAAGTCCTTGCCGAACACGCCCTGGATGGTCGAGGAGCTGATCACGCGCTCTTCCGAACGGGTGGTGCGCACTTCCTTGCCGTCGACGATCTGGGTGATCGGGATCTGCTCGACGTAGACGATGCCCAGGCGCTTGCCGACGTTTTCCAGGGTGTGGTTGAGCATGCGCTGGCCGCCGATGGCGTTGAGCGTGATGCTGACGCTCGGCTGGCCCTGCTGGTCGCTGCCCGGAACCGCGTTGACCAGTTGGTCGCCCGAGACCAGCAGGCGCTTGGACAGCAGCAGCGGTTGCTTGGCTTCGTTGTAGTAGACGCGCGCGTCCGGCGGCACGTTGCGGTCGCGCACGGCGGCCGCGGCGCTGGCTTCGTCGCCGACCACGGCGCGGAACTCGAGGGTCGCGGTGGCGCCGATGCGGCGCTTGGCCTCGGCGGTGTCCTGCAGGCCCGGCAGCTGGATCACGATGCGGTCGGTGCCCTGGCGCTGGATCACCGGCTCGGCGACGCCGAAAGCATTGATGCGGTTGCGCAGGGTGGTCAGGTTCTGCTCGATCGCGTCGAGCGAGATGCGCTGCAGTTCGGCCTGCGGGATTTCCAGGGTCAGGGTCTGGCCGTCGAGGCTCTGGGTCAGGGTCGGGAAGGCGGTGCGCAACTGCTTCTGCGCCTTGTCGGCGTTCGCGCCGGCGGCGAGCGTGGCGACGATGGCCTCGTTGCCGCGACGCACCACCGAGGTGTAGGAGACGCTGCTATCGCGCAGGGTCGAGCGCACGTCCTCGACGTAGGCCTCAAGCCGCTTGTTGAGCGCGGCGTCCTGGTCGACCTGCATGGTGAAGTGGACGCCGCCCTGCAAGTCCAGGCCGCGCGGCATCGGCTTGGCGCCGAATGCCTGCAGCCAGTCCGGCACGGTCGGGGCCAGGCTCAGGGCAACCACATATTCGCTGCCGAGCTGCGGACGCAGCAGGTCGGCGGCGCGGGTCTGCAGATCGGTGTCGGTCAGGCGCACCATCAGGTTGCCCTGGTTCTCGACCAGGATCGACTTCGAGGAAATCTGCGCCTTGGCGAGGATGCCTTCGACGCGCTTGGCCAGGGTCGCGTCGACCTGGGTGCCGGTCGGCCGGGCCGCGGAGATCTGTACCGACGGATCCTGCGGATAGGCGTTCGGCAGCGCATAAATCACGCTGAAGATCAGTACGACCAGGATGGCGAAGTATTTCCAGCGCGCGAAGGTCAGCATCGAGAACCCCTGCGGCAGCCTCCCCGGCCGCCGCGTCTATGTAAATAAAGGCGTGGCGTCGGCTCAGGCCGACTTCAAGGTGCCCTTGGGCAACACGTTGGCGATCGCGCCCTTCTGCACGCGGATGCGCACGTTGGCGGCGATTTCGACGGTGATGAAGTTCTCGCCGATGTCGGTCACGGTGCCGGCGATGCCGCCGTTGGTCAGCACCTCGTCGCCCTTGGCCAGCTTCTCGAGCATGCCGCGGTGTTCCTTGGCGCGCTTCATCTGCGGACGGAAGATCAGGAAGTACATGACGCCGATCAGGATCAGCGGCAGGACGAAGCCGCCTGCGCTGCCGAGAAAGCCGCCGGGAGCGGGCGCGCCAGCGGCCTGGGCGTAAGCGGGGGCGATCAGGAGGTCGAGCAGATTCATCGGAAGGTCCTGGAACGAAAAATAGCCGGGGATTATGCCACGGCTGGGTTGGAGTCAAGGCCGAGGCTCAAATGAGCTGCAGCGCACGCTTTATCGGGCGGGCCGGAAGGTCCGGGGCCCTGCCCCGGCCGCTCCGCGCCGGCCCCACCTGTTCACGCGCCCGGCCCGGAGCCGGCGATCCAGCTCGGGGGCAGGTCCGGCGCTCCCGGTCCGGGAGCTGAGCGAGGGGTGCCGAAGGAACCCCGCTGCCCTAGGCGCGTGCGGCGTAGAAAGACTCCCGGAAGGCGGTAAAGGTTCCCTGCTCGATCGCCTCGCGCATCTGCGCCATCAGGCGCTGGTAGTACCGCAGGTTGTGCAGGGTGCCCAGCATCGGCCCGAGCATCTCGTTGCAGCGGTCCAGGTGACGCAGGTAGGCGCGGCTGAAACCGTTGCTGCAGGCGTAGCAGTCGCAGCCCTCTTCGATCGGCCGCAGGTCGCGCTCGTACTTGGCGTTGCGCACGCGCACGGTGCCGCTCGGGGTGAAGTAATGGCCGTTGCGGGCGTTGCGGGTCGGCATCACGCAATCGAACATGTCGACCCCGCGCGCGACCGACTCGACCAGGTCCTCGGGGCGGCCGACGCCCATCAAATAGCGCGGACGGTCCTCGGGCAGCTGCGGACAGGTGTGTTCGAGCATTTCGTTGCGCTCGGCCTCGGGCTCGCCGACGGCGAGGCCGCCGATCGCATAACCGTCGAAGCCCAGGCCCTTCAAGCCGGCCGCCGACTGGGTACGCAGTTCGTGGTGAACGCCGCCCTGGACGATGCCGAACAAGGCCGCATCGTTGCCTTCATGGGCTTTCTTGGAGCGTTCGGCCCAGCGCAGGCTCAGTTCCATCGACTTGCGCGCCACTTCCACGGTGGCCGGATACGGCGTGCACTCGTCGAAGATCATGACGATGTCCGAATCCAGCACGCGCTGAATGTGCATGCTTTCTTCCGGGCCGAGGAAGACCTTGCTGCCGTCGACCGGCGAGGCGAAGGTCACGCCCTGCTCGGTGATCTTGCGCCGGTGCGCGAGCGAGAACACCTGGAAGCCGCCGGAGTCGGTCAGGATCGGGCCGTTCCAGCGGGCGAAGCCGTGCAGGCCGCCGTGGTCGCCGATCACGTCCAGGCCGGGCCGCAGATACAGATGGAAGGTATTGCCGAGGATGATCTGCGCGCCGAGCTCGCGCACGTGCTCGGGCATGATGCCCTTGACCGAGCCGTAGGTGCCCACCGGCATGAACGCAGGCGTTTCCACCGTACCGCGCGGGAAGGTCAGGCGGCCGCGGCGCGCGGCGCCGTCTTGACCGAACAATTGGAAGGACATGCGGCTCATGCGCGTATTCCTTTATCGAGTAGCGGGACGCATGGCGATGCGTGGGATTCGTGTGAGGGCATCCGCGCGGGCTTCGCTTGCCGGGCTGTGCGCGGAGGCCGGAAAGACGGCTGGGCCTCGGTTTCGGGGTGCGGCGGCGGGGCTACACCTCTGCGGTCGGCCACAGCAGCATGGCGTCCCCGTAGGAGAAGAAGCGGTAGCGCTCGCGGATCGCGTGCTCGTAGGCGGCGAACATGCGGTCCTTGCCGGCGAAGGCCGAGACCAACATCAGCAAGGTGCTTTCCGGCAGATGGAAGTTGGTGATCAGGCCGTCGACCGAGCGGATGCGATAGCCGGGCAGGATGAACAAGCGGGTCTCGCCGGCGAACGGTCGCAGCTCGCTTTCTCCGCCTTCGACGCCGCTGTGGTGGCGGATCGCGCTTTCCAGCGCGCGCACCACGGTCGTGCCGACCGCGATCACCCGGCCGCCGGCGGCGCGGGTGCGGCGGATCTGTTCGACGAGGCCGGCGCCGACGTTGAGCCACTCGCTGTGCATCACGTGCTGGTCGAGATTCTCGGCGCGCACCGGCTGGAAGGTGCCTGCGCCGACGTGCAGGGTAACGTGGCCGAACTCGATGCCGCGCTCGCGCAACTGCGCCAGCAAAGCGTCGTCGAAGTGCAGGCCGGCGGTCGGCGCGGCGACCGCGCCGACTTCGCGCGCGAACACGGTCTGGTAGCGCTCCTGGTCGTCGCTGCCGGGTTCGCGCTGGATGTACGGCGGCAAGGGCAGGCGACCGGCATGCAGCAGCCATTGTTCGAGCGACTCGGGCACGTGGAAGCGCAGGCGGTAGAACTCGCCCTCGCGGTCCAGCACCTCGGCTTCGCCGCCGGCGTCGAGGGCGATGCGCGCGCCGGCCTTCGGCGATTTGCTCACGCCGATCTGCGCGCGCGCCTCCATTCCGCCGAGCAGGCGCTCGATCAGGATCTCGACCCGGCCGCCGGTGCTCTTCTGGCCGAACAGGCGGGCCGGGATCACCCGGGTGTCGTTGAACACCAGCAGGTCGCCGGGCTGCAGCAACTGCGGCAGTTCGCGGAACACGCGGTCCTCGCGCGGCGCCGGCGCCGGCGGCACCACCAGCAGGCGGCTGGCGGAGCGCTCGGCCAGGGGCGCCTGGGCGATCAGCTCGGGCGGCAGTTCGTAATGGAAGTCGTTCTTCTTCAAAGGGAACCGAAGTAGTTAAGCGCGAAGCGCCGTAGCCGGCGAAGACCGGTGGGGCTGACGGACGGGACGAAACCGGGCGACGAGGTGGCCGGGCGGGGTTTCGGAGAGCGCCCATTATCCCGGGTATGGGGCGGGATCGGCAAAAGGGGCGGTTTGGAGGTTCCGGCGGCCGGGGAGCGAATCTCTCCTGCCCCCTTTCCCAAGGGGGAACAGCACGGTCTTCGGGAGACTCAGGCATCCGGACATCCCGGCACCTGGATGTCCGGGAGGCGGGAAACCAAGGGTGCCGGGAGGTGCGATCGAGCCGGCAATCGATGCGCCGGCGTTCGCAGGCGCTTGCGCCCGGCTTACAACCAGCCGTTCTGGCGGGCTCGGCGATAGGCTTCGATGCGGTTGCTGCTGTCGAGCTTGCCGATCGCTTCGGACAGGTAATTGCGCACGGTGCCCTGGCTCAGGTGCAGGCGCTCGCCGATTTCGGCGGTCGACAAGCCTTCGCCGGCCAGGCGCAGGACCTGGCGCTCGCGCTCGGTCAGCGGGTCTTCGTCGCTCCAGGCGGCGACCGCGAGCTGCGGGTCGATCGCGCGGCCGCCACGGTGCACCTGGCGCAGGGCCTCGGCCAGTTGCCCGGCCGGGGCGTCCTTGAGCAGGTAGCCGCGCACGCCGGCGTCCATCGCCCGGCGCAGGTAACCGGCGCGGCCGAAGGTGGTGACGATGACGACCCGGGTCGACATGCCCGAATCGCGCACGCGCATCGCCAGGTCGATGCCGGTCATGCCCGGCATTTCGATGTCGGTCATGATCAGGTCGGGCTGGACGCGCTTGACCGCTTCCCAGGCCGCCGCGCCGTCGCCGGCTTCGGCGACGACCTCGATGTCGGGTTCGAGGTTCAACAACGCAGCCAGCGCGCCGCGTACCAGGGCCTGATCTTCGGCGAGCAACAGACGGATCATGCGAGACCTCGTTCGAGCAGGGCCGGAGCGGGCGCCGGCGCGGAATGTGAGGCGGGCGCAGCCAGGCGGCGGGCGACGGCCAGCGCCTCGCGCGGCACCAGCAGGCTCAGGCGGGTGCCGGCGCCGTTCGGGCTTTCGATCTCGACCGTGCCGCCGACCGCGCGCAGGCGCTCGCGCATGCCGGTCAGGCCGTGGCCTTCGCTGGACACCCCGCCGCGGCCGTCGTCGGCGATCCGCAGCACGATGCCGCCGCGCGGGTCCTGGGTCAGTTCGACATCGACCCGGCGCGCACGCGCATGCCGCATCACGTTGGTCACCGACTCGCGCAGGGCCAGGGCCAGCGCGGCTTCGATGTTGAGCGGAATGTCGACGGTCGCCAGCTTCTGGTCGAGGCTGATCTCGCCGCTCAGCAGCGCCAGCCGCGCCGCCGCCAGCTCGGCCTGCAGGCCGTTGGCGCGGATGCCGGCGACGGCTTCGCGGACCTGGGTCAGGGCTTCGCGCGCGACCCGCTCGACTTCGTTGATCTGGGCGTGGGCGGCGGCGGTGTCGTGGGCGAGCAGGCGCGAGGCCAGCTGCGATTTCAGCACCACCACCGACAGGGTGTGGCCGAGCAGATCGTGCAGATCGCGGCCGATGCGCTCGCGTTCGGCCAGGCTGGCCAGGCGCTTGACTTCGTCCTGGGTCAGGCGCAGTTCGGCGTGACGGCGTTCGCGGTTGCGCGCGGCGACCACGCCGGCGAACACGATCGCGCCGACCAGCAGATTGATCAGGAAGGTCGACAGCGGCATCGCCTCCTTCGGCACCAGCAGCATGAACTCGAGGGCGAGCAAGGCGAACAGCAGCGCCGCCAGGGCGATGCCGCGGCCCAGCGGCAGCAGGCTGGCGATCATGCCGGAGGCGAAGATCAGGTAAGTGCCGCCCCCGCCGCCGAACGGGATCACCGCGTACCCGATGCAGGCCACCGCGAGCAGCAGCCACAGGCGCAGCCTGGAGCCGCTGCGATAGAACGCCCAGTACAGCGGCAGGAACAACAGCACCGAGGTCACCGCCGCGGTCACCACCCACCACGGCACCCGCGGCCAGAAGAACAACGGGATGAATACGAAACTCAGATACAGCAACGACGCCAGGTGCCAACCGAGCAGGTTGTCCTGGGCATCCATCGTGGGCGGCGGCAGGCGCATGAGCGAGCTCCTTACAGGTCGGCAAGACCTCGGTGGCGATGCGTTCCGGCGCCGGTCCGGAACGCATCGGCGTAGCGGACTTTAGCGGAGTTCGACCGCTTGGATCTCGAACGCGAACGGTCCCGGCTCGCCGCCGGCGCCCAGCACGATGCCGCGCAGATTGCCCAGGTCGACGCCGGTCATGCTCGCCAGCGGCACCCGCACGTCCTGCCACTGCGCGCCGACCGAAAGCGGCTGGATGGCGGGCGGCCGGCGCATGTCGTTGCCGGAGAACACCATCACCGTGAGCCTGCGGCCGTCGCCGCGCACTCGCAGGCTGAGCTCGCGGACCTCGCGCGCATCGACCGAGGCCAGCGGCGCCGGGCCCGGCACGAACATCAGCCCGCCCCATGGCTGGGCGATGCCGGCGACGATCTCGCCCTTGGCCGCAAGCGTGGCCGGCTTGCCGTTCTCGGCGATCGCCGCCAGCTGCGAGCTCGACTTGCCGCCGACGTAAATATCGTTGGACGCGATCCAACTGGCGCCGGGTTTGTCGCCGGCGAACAAGGCGACCTTGCCGGGCTTGAGCGTCGGCAAGGCGGTGTCGATGGCGCGGTCGACCGGATGGCCGTTCTTCCAGATCGAGCGGATCGCGCGGGTCGCGGTGATGTCGGCGGTCGGATCGCCCTCGACCAGGACCAGGTCGGCGCGCAGGCCTCGGGCGATGCGGCCGCGGTCGTCGAGGCCGAAGCTGCGCGCCGGCACGGCGGTCGCCGCGCTCAGGGCCTGCAGCGGGGTCAACCCGGCCTGCACCAGCAATTCGAGTTCGCCGTGTTCGCTGGCACCGTGTGTGGTGCCCGGGTTGCCGGCATCGGTGCCGGCGAGCACAGGCACGCCGGCCTCGTGCAGGCGGCGCACGTTCTGCAGGCTGTTGTCGAAGCGCTGCTCGTCGTGGAATCCACTCGGGAAGCTGGCGGCCAGTTCCTCCTTCTGCTGCGCGCGCAGATACGGCGCCAGGCGCTGGTCGCCGGCGATGCGCGTGCGCGCGGAACCGTCGGCACGGTGGAGCGAGGCCATTACGGTCAGGGTCGGCACCACGAAGGCCTTGCGCCGCTTGATCGCGGCGACGAGTTTCGGGTCGTCGAGCACGTCGCCGTTGACGTGGACCAGGCCGTCGGCGCCGGCGTCGATCGCCAGCGCCGCATCGGCGGCGCGCGACACGTGCACCACCGCCAGGCGCTTGCGCGCATGCGCGGCCTTGATCGCCGCGCGCAGCGAGGCTTCCGACAAAGTGTTCAGGCGCGCCTTGCCGCCGGCGTCGGGCAAGGGCTCCAGCACCAGCTTGATGTAGTCCGAACCCTCGGCGATGCGCGCATCGACGAAGGCCTGCGCCTGCGCCGGATCGTCTAGGGTCGCGATCGGCATGCCGTACTGGGTGCCGTGGCCCCCCTTGGCGGTGACCAGGGTGCCGGCCGACCACAGGTCGGCCTTGCGGGTCGGGGCGCGGCTCTCGCGCTCGGCGCGCGCCGCCGCCAGGCCGCGATGATCGGTGAACATGTCCAACTCGGTGGTCACGCCGAAGCGCAGGGCGTCGCTGCGCGCTTCGCCCCAGCTGTGCACGTGCGAATCGATCAGGCCGGGCAGCAAGGTGGCGCCGTTGCCATCGATCGCCGGCACTCCGGCCGGCACCGCCACGCCCGCCCCGACCTCGGCGATCAGGCCGTCGCGCACCACCACCGTGGCGGTCGGCAGCACCCGCTCGCCGTCGAATACGCGGACCTGGCGGATCGCGAACGAGGCCGCCGGCAGCGCCTGCTCGCTAGCGCTCGCGGCCGGCGCACCGGCGCTATTGGCGCCACCGACGCCGTCATTCCCATTGGCGCCATTGGCGGCGAGCGCCGCGCCCGAGCCCAGCATCGCGCCGAGCAACAGGCCGGCGGCCTGGGCGTGCACGGACGGTTTTTCCATCTTCATGTTCTGCTCCATTCGGTGGCGACGGCCGCGGCGCGGTCATCGGAGGATGCGGCGGCGGCCGCGGCCAGGGCCGCCGGCGATCGCAATAAAGGAACGCAATGCAGCCAGGACCGGGCCGGCGTGCCGCTCGGCATCGCGACGGGCACGACGGCGGCCGCAACCGGGCCGCGCGCGGGTCGCCTCGCAGCCGCGGCGACGACGCCATGGAAGGGATGGATCGCGCTCATCGGCTGGTTCCACGGACTTCCGGAAGGTGCGCTTACTGTCGTACCCGGGCGCTCGCCGGGGCAGTGGGCGAGATCATTCATCGCCGGTGACAAGCGTCACGCCTCGCCCGAGCCGAGCCCGGCGGTGGGGGTTATCGGCGCGATCCGGACATGGTAGACTCGCATAAATTATTGAATTGAAACGAAAAATCATCGAGAACCGGATGCGCCACGCAAAATTTTTGCGCGCGTCGTCGAGGCGATCTTTCGTTGCCGCTTACGTTGTACGAGTGTGAGAGATGGCGCTTGGCGGCCTGGCCGCTGCAACTGCGAGGGTCTCGCCATGAAGGCGGACCGGTCTCCCATGTGATGAAGCCTTCGGCCCCGGCCGAAAACTGGAGAGGCCGCGCACGCGCCGGCCTGTGGAGATTGACGATGAACAACCTGCTCAGCCAACTCGCGCCGCTGCGCGCTCATGCCGGCAAACGCCGCACCATCGGCCTGGACGACGACACCGTCGCCCGCTTCGCCCTGACCCACCCCGAGCTCGGCGAAGCGATCGCCGCGGCCGCGGCCGAGTACGCCCTGACCCGCGAACTGCACGCCGACCTGCTCGACCTCGACGAGGACGCGCAGATCCACGCCGTGCAGGCCGGCTACGTCAATTTCTATCCGGACGACGGCGTCAATCCCTACATCGCCCTGGCCGCGCGCGGCCCCTGGGTGATCACCCTGAAGGGCGCGGTGCTGCACGACTCCGGCGGCTACGGCATGCTCGGCTTCGGCCACACCCCCTCGGCGGTGATCGCGGCGATGGCCAAGCCGCAGGTGATGGCCAACATCATGACCCCGTCGCTGTCGCAGCTGCGCTTCGAGCGCGCCCTGCGCGGGGCCATCGGCACCACCCGCGGCGAGTGCCCGTACGAGCGTTTCTTCTGCCTGAACTCCGGCTCCGAGTCGGTGTCGCTGGCCGCGCGCATCGCCGACGTCAACAGCAAGCTGATGACCGACCCCGGCGCGCGCCACGCCGGCCGCGCGATCAAGCGCGTCGTGGTCAAGGGCAGTTTCCACGGCCGCACCGAGCGCCCGGCGCTGTATTCGGATTCCTCGCGCAAGGCCTACCTGCAGCACCTGGCCAGCTTCCGCAACGAAGACTCGGTGATCACCGTCGAGCCCTACGACGTCGACGCGCTGAAGAAGGTGTTCGCCGACGCCGACAGCAACGGCTGGTTCGTCGAGGCGATGTTCCTGGAGCCGGTGATGGGCGAAGGCGACCCGGGCCGCGGCGTGCCGCCGGCGTTCTATGCCGCCGCGCGCGAGCTGACCCGCAACCACGGTTCGCTGCTGCTGGTCGACTCGATCCAGGCCGGCCTGCGCGCGCACGGCGTGCTGTCGATCGTCGACTACCCGGGCTTCGAAGGCCTGGAAGCGCCGGACATGGAAACCTATTCCAAGGCGCTCAACGCCGGTCAGTACCCGCTGTCGGTGCTGGCGGTCGGCGAACGCGCCGCCTCGCTGTACCGCAAAGGCCTGTACGGCAACACCATGACCAGCAACCCGCGCGCGCTCGACGTCGCCGTCGCCGTGATGGAACAGGTCACCCCGGAACTGCAGGCCAACATCCGCAACCGCGGCGCCGAGGCGGTCGAAAAGCTGGAGAAGCTCAAGAGCGAACTCGGCGGCCTGATCACCAAGGTCCAGGGCACCGGCCTGCTGTTCTCGTGCGAACTCGCCCCGCAGTTCAAGTGCTACGGCGCCGGCTCGACCGAGGAATGGCTGCGCGAGCGCGGTATCGGCGTGATCCACGGCGGCGTCAACTCGCTGCGCTTCACCCCGAACTTCACCATCGGCAGCGACGAGATCGAACTGCTGGTGTCGATGGTCGGCCGCGCGCTCAAGGAAGGCCCGCGCGCGCAGCAGGCGGCCGCGGCCTGAGGCTGCTGCGTAGAAGCGAGCGTACAGAAGCGAGGAGCGAGCGACAGCCGCTTCTCGCTCTGCCCCCGACTCGCTCCTCACCCCTCTCCACTCACTTCCAGAGAACACAATGATTCGTTTGTCGAATAAGGACACCGGCGCCGACATCGGCGAGATCAGCGAAGAGGAATTGCAGATCCTCGTCGCGGCGCTGGAGGAAGAAGACAGCAAGGACCAGAACTACTTCATCGACCACGCCACCGTCGACATGATCGAGATCGATCATCTCAACGCCGGCTCGCTGATCACCGTACTGCGCGCGGCCATCGGCAGCAGCGACGGCGTCGAGATCCAGTACGTGCGCACGGCCTGAGGCCGAACGCGTGCCGGCCGCGGCGACGTCGCGGTCCGGCCTGCGCCCCGTCATGGCCCTCGACCTGATCCAGGCCCGGCACGAGCGCGAGATGCACATCTCGCGCAAATTGTTCGCCATCGACCAGATGCCGCATGCGCAATGGATGTCCCGGGCCCAGCCGCACGGCGAGTATCCGCTGTTGCGCAAGTTGCACGATTATTACGCCGACACCGGATGCCGTCCGGCGAGTTGCCTCGCTTGCAAGCGGAGCTGACGCGAATCAGGGCCAAGTTCACCGATCCCAGCCAAGTGCACGAGTTCTCGCGCGTCGTCGAGCAGGCCATTGCCGAAGGCGACAATCTGTACACCATCGCCGATTAAGCTGCCGGCCCAGGCCGTCCCAACCTACCGGGTTCCCCTTTTGAACAAGGGAGCCAGGGGGATTTGCTCTCGCCTCATCCGTTGAGGAAGCGCCCGCAAACCCCGCGCAGCACCACGGCGCCGGCCGCGGATCGAAGGCAGACGACTCGACCGCCCTCGCCGGTTTCGTGCAACGCCGAACGCGCTCGCCCTTGCGCCCTGCCCCGCAACCATCAATGCTTGCCCACAAGACCGCCCGGCAGACCAACGTAGAAAGGCCGCTCATGAAAATCGTCGAAGTCCGCCACCCGCTCGTGCAGCACAAGCTCGGCCTGATGCGCCGCGCCGACAACAGCACCAAGTCGTTTCGCGAACTGGCCTCGGAAGTCGCGACCCTGCTGACCTACGAAGCCACCGCCGACCTGGAAACCGAAGAGGCCGTGGTCGAAGGCTGGGCCGGGCCGGTGGTCACCCGCCGCATCAAGGGCGCCAAGGTCACCCTGGTGCCGATCCTGCGCGCCGGCCTGGGCATGCTGCCGGGCGTGCTGGAGCTGATCCCGGCGGCCAAGGTCGGCGTGGTCGGCCTGCAACGCGACGAGCAGACCCTGCAGCCGGTCGGCTACTACGAAAAACTGACCGGCCGCATGGACGAGCGCACCGCGTTGATCCTCGATCCGATGCTCGCCACCGGCGGCAGCCTGATCGCGACCGTCGACCTGCTCAAGGCCGCGGGCTGCAAGCGCATCAAGGGGCTGTTCCTGGTCGCCGCGCCGGAAGGCCTGAAGGCGCTGGAAGCGCGCCATCCCGACGTCGAAGTGTTCACCGCGTCGGTCGACGAACGCCTCAACGAGGTCGGCTACATCCTGCCCGGCCTCGGCGACGCCGGCGACAAGATCTTCGGCACCAAGCACTACACCTGAACAAGGCCGCAGGCGGCGCCGAGCCTGGCGCCCGGCCGGGTTCGCGCCAGCGCCTACGGCGAAGAAGGCATCGCGCGCGGCACTCGGCAAAGCATCGAATGTCCAAACCGGGCCGCCAAGCCCGCGCGGGGCTCAGGAACTCTTTCGTTGCCGCCGCTTGCGCAAGCGATACAGCAGGATCAGCGCGAATACCACCGCGGTGGCGAACCAGCCCGGCGACCAGCCGCCGCCGTCGCGATCGAGCGAGGCCGCCGCATTCGGCTCGCGCGCCGGCGCGGCGCTCAAAGCCGCGGCGGCGGCTTCGGGCCGCAGGCGCCAACTGCCTTCGCGCAGTTCCAGCTTGCCTTCCAGGGGCGGCAGCCGCAGTTCGCGCCAGCTCACCCGCAAGTCGCCGATCTGCGGGTCGAGCGGGTTTTCGGCGCTGCCGAGGCCGTCGCCTTCGGGCTGGAAGGTGGCGGCGAGATTCGCCGGCAGGCGGCTGAAGTTCGGACGGAACACCCGCCATTCGCCGACCGCGCGCAGCACGTCGGGGCGGATCGGCTTGCCGTCGAGGGTCGCCGCGTCGGCCCACCAGCGTTTGTTCTCCAAGGGCAGGCGGGTCGGATTGACGTGCCCGGGCGAGAACTTCGAGGAATCGATCGGCGCTGCGTTCCAGACCCGCTCGTATCCCGCGCCGACCGAGCGCCATTGGTACATCTCGACCCGGCGGTCGAGCCCGAACTCGCGCGTTTCCACGCCGAAGTCGCGGTCGAGCAGGCGCTTGCCGCTGCGCGGTTCGCCGAGCGGTTCGCCGGGGTCTTCGGCCTGTGCGAACGCGGTGCCCGCGAGCAGGCTCATCGCCAGCAAGACGATGGCGTACACGGCCAGCGTCGCCCGGCGCCGGCGTCCGCTCACGCAGCCCATGCGGCCAAGGTCCGAGCCTGCAGTTCGGCGACCTCGTGGGCGGTGCCGAACTTGCCCTTCTCGTCGCGCACCACCTGGGCGAGCGCGCATTCGGGGTCGTGGGTGAAGAACAGATGCACGTTGCGCGCGAGCTTGTCGCTGAGGAAGCTCTTCTTCTCGTCGATCAGCAGCTCGGCGTTGCGGTCGTAGCCCATGGTGATCGGCACGTGCACCCACGGCCGCCCGGGAATCAGGTCGGCGCAGAACACCACGCCGCCGTGCGGTTCGCCGTCGACGCTGTCGGGGCCGACGATCTCGGCCAGCATCAGGCCCGGGGTGTGGCCGTCGCTGTAGTGGAAACGCACGCTGTCGCCGAGCAGTTTCGAATGCGCGCCGTCGACCAGCTCGAGCTTGCCGGTGGCTTCGAGCAAGCCCGGCAACTCGGGAATGAAGCTCGCGCGGTCGCGCGCGTGCGGATGGCGCGCGCGCTCGTAATGCTCGCGCCCGACCAGATAAGACGCATTCGGGAACAGCAAACGCGGCGCCTCGCCCTCGGCCCAGGGCGCGAGCAGGCCGCCGGCATGGTCGAAGTGCAGGTGCGACAGCACCACCGCGTCGATGTCCTCGGGCGCGAAACCGGCACGCGCCAGCGATTCGAGCAGGACGTGGCGATCCTCGACCACGCCGTAGCGTTCGCGCAGCTTGGGCTCGAAGAACGCGCCGATGCCGGCCTCGAACAACACCGTCTTGCCGTTGAGCGGGCTGGCGAGCAAGGCCCGGCACGCCAGGGCGATGCGGTTGTGCTCGTCGGGCGGCGACCACTTCGCCCACATCGCGCGCGGCGCGTTGCCGAACATCGCGCCGCCATCGAGTTTTTGCGAGTTGCCGAGGATCGACCAGAGTTTCATGTCTGCACCGCCCGTACGGGCACTGGCGAGGGATGGCCCGATTTTACTGCGCAAACGCAGGCCTCGGGCCGGAACGCGGTCGAACCGCGGATCGCGGACAGGCGCCGCTCACCCGGCGCGCTGCCGATCGCCGGCCTGCGCCCGCTGTCGGCAGCGTCATTGCGGCGTGGTGACGGCGGCGAAGTGAAAAATAAATTCGCCGTCGCGGCCGTCGCCGGCGATCACGCGTATCGGCGCCAAGGGCCGCTCGGCCAGCAGGGTCGCGCTGCCGCTGGCGGCGGCCTTGCTGATCAACCCGGAGGAGCGGCCGCTGATCTTGATCAGCATTTCCTGCCCGGCCACCAGCACCACCCGCCCCATCGAGGGGTCGGTCGGGCGCGGCGTGACAATGCGCTCTGCTTCGCTGTCCAGGTAATCGCGCGACGGCAGCGCGAACAGGTCCTGGCCGCCGGCGCTGACGTCGAACGACCACGCCGTGCTGCCGTTGGTGCCGTCGTTGACGACCTCGATCTTCTCCAGGGTCAGCAGCACCGTGTAGCGGGCCGGCGCCTGCGGCGCGGCTGGCTTGACCGGAGCGGTCGCGACCGGCTGCGAGGGTGCGGCCGGTGTCGTCGGCTTGTCCTTCAGCCCGCCGATCTCGCGCACGTTGTTGATCAGGGTGGTCAAGGCCACCAGGAAAGCGACCAGGGCGATCGAGATCGCGGGCACGCGGGTATACCAACGCTTGTCGTCGCTCACTGCCCTGTCCCCTGTCGCTTGCTGCCGACGCCGTCCATGCCGCGAAATCTACTGCACCGCACCGCCGTCGCGCCATCGCGGCGGCGGTTTCGCGGGCGCCGCCTCAGGGCTTGTTCGGCTGCACGTCGGCCTGGCCGACCGGATTGCGCGGGTCGGTGCCGCCGGACAAGGTGTTGCTGCGCTTGTCCCACATCACCGTCTGCAGGTTGCCCCAGGTCGATTCGCCGGCGTTGATCTTGTGGCCCATGGCCTGGAGCTTGGCGACGGTGGCGGCGTCGAGCGCGCCGGGCTCGGCCGAGATCGCGTCCGGCATCCACTGGTGATGGATGCGCGGCTGCGCGGCGACCTGCTGCGGCTGCAGGCCGGCGTCGTAGGCGAGGATCGCCAGCAGCACCTGGGTGATGATGCGGCTGCCGCCGGGCGCGCCGACCGCGACCACGCGATCGGACGATTCCAGGAAGCTCGGGGTCATCGAGCTGAGCATGCGCTTGCCCGCCGCCGGCGCGTTGGCCTCGAAGCCCATCACCCCGAACGCGTTCGGGGTGGCCGGACGCAGGGCGAAGTCGTCCATCTCGTTGTTGAGCAGCACGCCGGTGCCCGGCGCGACCAGGCCCGAGCCGTACAGCAGGTTGACGGTCTGGGTCGCCGAGACGCGGTTGCCGTCGCCGTCGATGATCGAGAAGTGGGTGGTCTCGTCGTCTTCCAGCGGCGCCGGCTGGCCCGACAACAGATCGCTCGGCGTGGCCTTCTCGGGATGGATGGTCGCGCGCAGGCCGGCGGCGTAATCGGCGCTGGTCAGGCGCCGGATCGGCATCTTCACGAAATCCGGATCGCCGAGGTAGATGGTGCGGTCGCGATAGGCGCGGCGCATCGCCTCGGCGAGAACGTGGGTGCGGTGCGCGGGATCGAGCTTGGACAGGTCCCAGCCCTGCAGCACCTGCAGGATCTCGGCCAGGGCTACGCCGCCGGAGGACGGCGGCGGCGCGGTGACGATGTCCCAGCCGCGGTACTTCAAGCGCAGCGGCTCGCGCTCGCGCACCTTGTAGCCGGCCAGTTCCTCGGCGCGCCACTGGCCGCCTTCTTCCTTGACCGAAGCCAGCAGCTTGGCGGCGACGTCGCCGCGGTAGAAACCGTCGAAGCCCTTCTCGGCCAGCAGTTCCAGGGTGCGCGCCAGGTCCGGCTGCTTGAGCGTCTCGCCGGCCTTCGGCGGCGTGCCGTCGGCGAGGAACACCTCGCGGGTGCCGCGGTAGCGCTCCATCACCTCGCGGCGGCTGCCGTAGCCTTTTTCCAGGCGCGGATACACCTCGAAGCCTTCGCGGGCGATCCGGATCGCCGGCCCCAGCGAGGTCTTCAGCGGCAGCTTTCCGTAGTTCTGCGCCAGGTGCACCAGCGCCGCCGGCAGACCGGGAATGCCGGCCGACCAGGGGCCGTTGGTGGCGCGGTCGCGGTTGAGCTCGCCCTTGGCGTCGAGATAGGCCGCCGGCGTGGCCGCGGCCGGCGCGGTCTCGCGCGCGTCGACGAAGATGTCGCGCTTGCGCTTGGCGTCGTGCAGCAGGAAGAAACCGCCGCCGCCGATGCCCGAACTGATCGGCTCGACCACCGACAGGGTCGAGGACACCGCGATCGCGGCGTCGAAGGCGTTGCCGCCGGCGCGGACGATTTCCAGCCCGGCCTGGGTCGACAGCGAATGCGCGCTGGCGATCGCGGTGCCCGGCGGATGCGCGGCCGCGCTGGCGGCCGCTGCGCTGCGTGCCGGCGCGCGGGCGCCGCCGTCGGCGCCCAGCGCGGGCGAGGCGATCAGCAGCAGCGTGGCCATCAGGCAGATGGGAGACTTCATACCGGCCCGCAGCCGCAACGCCTTGCGCATCGTGTTCACTCCTGCTGTAGACGCCGCAGCTTGTCCAGCAATTGCGGCTCGGATTCGACGTGGTCGGGGTCCGGGTCGATGCATTCGACCGGACAAACGACCACGCATTGTGGTTCGTCGTAGTGCCCGACGCATTCGGTGCAACGCGCCGGGTCGATCACATAGATCGTTTCGCCCTGGGAGATGGCCTGGTTCGGGCAGGCTGGCTCGCAGACGTCGCAGTTGACGCAGAGTTCGTTGATCTTGAGCGACATGGGCACTGGTCGCCGGCGAGCCGCGGGGTCGCATTGCCGGCATGGAGCTCGCAGTGTAGGGCTTGGGCGTCCGCCGGCATAGCCGAGCGCCGGGATGCTGCGTGCCGCGGGCATGGGCCGTGAATATGCAAGGGCCCTGCCCGCCCGCATGGCGGTGCGAACAGCGGCAGGCCGGCCGGAACCGCCAGGCCGACGAACGATCCGGACCGCTTGTGCGGCTCGTGGCTGGAAAGACTCGGGCCGCCGATGCCGGGGTTTTGAAAAGATTCGGGCCGCAGATGCGGCCCGAATGGATACAGCTCCGGCCGGCGCCAGGCGCCCCGGACGATCCCGGCCGGCTCAGCGGCCGGGCGGATGGATCACTTGGCTTCGACGAACACGTAGTTGACCGACGACGCGGCCACCGCGGCCTTGACGCGCTCGTTGTCGGCGGCGTCGCCGATGAAGATGAATTTGACGCCCTTCATCGTGGTCGGCTCGACCTTGGCGAACGAAGCGACCACCAGGTCGGCGGTCTTGGCCGAATTCGGCGAGCCGAATGCGACCAGGTTGCCTTCGAGGATGCCGCGCGACAGGTCGGTCTGGGCCTTTTCGAGCATGCGCTCGTAGTCGCCCTGGAAGGTCGGCGCTTCCGGCGCCGGCAGCACGTAGACGTAGGTGCTGCCGCTGACGCCGTCGAGATTGCGTTGGACGACGTCGGTCAGGTAGGCGTTCCAGGCGTTTTCGTCGCTGGTCTTCGGCGCCGGCAGCGCGGCGGTCTCGGCCGCGGCTTCCTTCTTCTCCTCTTTCTGGCAGGCGGCCACGAACGGCAGCGCCAGGCAGGCGATCAGCAGCAGGCGGGAGGAAGTTTTCATTGTTTGCCCCTTGGTGTTTGTTTGGTGATCAGTGTTTGTTGCGTTGCCATTCGGCCTGCAGCGCGTCGACCACGGCCGGCGGCACGAAGCCGGAGACGTCGCCGCCGAGGCGGGCGATCTCGCGCACCAGCGAGGACGAGATGAAGCCGTACTGCTCGGCCGGAGTCAGGAACAAGGTCTCGACCTCCGGGATCAGGTGCCGGTTCATGCTCGCCAGCTGGAATTCGTATTCGAAGTCGGACACTGCGCGCAGCCCGCGCAGCAGCACCCCGCCGCCGACCTGGGCGACGAAATGCGCGAGCAGCGAGTCGAACCCGCGCACCTCGACGTTGGGCTGGTGGGCGACCGCCTTGCGGGCCAGTTCGACCCGGGTCTTGAGCGGCAGCGCCGGTCCTTTGCCCGGGCTTTCGGCCACGCCGATGATCAGGCGTTCGAACAACGGGGCGGCGCGGTCTACCAGGTCGATGTGACCGTTGGTGATCGGGTCGAACGTGCCGGGATAGACGGCGATTCGGTTGCGGGCCGAGCTCATTCGATGGTCGTTCGCTGCTGGAATGACGGGGAGCGGGAAAGGCCGCCCCCGCCGGATGCGGCGCAGTGTAGCAGCCGCCTGCCGGGCCCGGTCACGGCGCCAGGCGGCGGTACACGGCGTAGCGGACCTCGCGGGTGGCGCCTTCGCGATGCAGCAGCCAGTCGCCGGGCAGATCGATCGCCACCTGCGCCGGCGATTCGACGTACAGCCAGGCCGAAGGCGCCAGCGTCGGCAACAAGGCCGGCCATACCGTGTTCCACAAGCCGGCCGCGAACGGCGGGTCGACGAAGGCCAGGTCGAAGCCCGGCGCGCCCTCGCCGGCGCGCGGCTGGGCCGCCAGCCAGGCCAGGGCATCGGCCTGGGCCACGCTGGCGGCCTCGCCGCCTTGCAGCCGGCCGGTCAGCGCGCGCAGCTCCGCAGCCAGGGCCGGGTCGCGTTCGACCAGCACCGCCGAGGCGGCGCCGCGCGACAGCGCCTCCAGGCCGAGCGCGCCGCTGCCGGCGAACAGGTCGAGTACGCGCGCGCCCGGCAGCACCGGCATCAGCCAGTTGAACAGGGTCTCGCGTACGCGGTCGGAGGTCGGGCGCAGGCCGGGCGCATCGGCCACGGCCAGGCGGGTGCCGCGCCAACGCCCGCCGATGATGCGGACCTTGCCGGTCGGGGCGCCGCCGGTCGGGGCGGCGGAAACGCGACGCGGGCCGCGCTGTGGAGTCTTCATCGGGGGCGCCTGGAGGCCGGTGCTAGCATGTGCGCATTCTCGCGCATCCCCGCGCCTTCTCGCCCCCAGCCTCCCGAATGGTCAGTTTTTTTCGCCGCAAGAAGCCCGAAACCGCCGGCGGAAGCCCGTCTTCCGAACGCCGTTTCACCACCGAAGAACTGGCCGCGGCGTTTCCGAACGCGCGGCCCGAGCCTGCACAACCCCCGGCCGAAACGCCCGCGGCCGCGCCTGCCGCAGTCGAACCGGTTGCGGTCGAACCGGCTGCGCCGCAGCCGCCTGCCGCCGCGCAGCCCGTCCCGCAGCCCGCGCCCGAGCCGCCGGTGCCGGCCGAAGTCCTGGCCGCCGCGCTCGAAGTCGAGCCGCCGCTGCCGGCGGCGCCGGCCGCCGCTCCTTCCATGCCGGCGACCACTTCGGCTGCAGCGCCGGCCGCCGCGTCGGCCACGGTCATCTCGGTGCCGGGCGAATCCCGGCCGGCCGACTACATCGACAAGCCGGCCGCCGCCGCGGGCAAGTCCGGCTGGCGCGAACGCCTGCGCGGCAGCGTGTTCGCGCGCAGCTTCGGCGGCTTGTTCTCGCGCAACCCGCGCCTGGACGACGACCTGCTCGACGAGATCGAAACCGCGTTGATCACCGCCGACGTCGGCGTCGCCGCCACCACCCAACTGGTAGAAAGCCTGCGCAAGCGGATGAAGTCGCGCGAGTTCGCCGACGCCAACGCCCTGCTCGCGGCGCTTCGCACCGACCTGATTGCGATGCTGCGGCCGGTCGCCAGGCCGCTGGTCATCGACACCCAGGCCAAGCCCTTCGTGGTGCTGACGGTCGGCGTCAACGGCGTCGGCAAGACCACGACCATCGGTAAGTTGGCCAAGCGCTTCCGCGACGAGAACCGCCCGCTGATGCTCGCCGCCGGCGACACCTTCCGCGCCGCCGCGGTCGCGCAGTTGCAGGCCTGGGGCGAACGCAACGGCGTGCCGGTCGTGGCCCAGGGCCAGAACGCCGACGCCGCCTCGGTCGCGTTCGACGCCCTGCAGGCCGCCAAGGCGCGCGGTACCCAAGTGCTGATCGCCGACACCGCCGGCCGCCTGCACACCCAGCAGGGGTTGATGGCCGAACTCGGCAAGATCCGCCGGGTGCTGTCCAAGGTCGACGCGACCGCGCCGCACGAGGTGTTGATGGTCATCGACGGCACCACCGGCCAGAACGCGCTGTCGCAGTTGCGCCAGTTCCATGCCGCGGTCGGCGTCACCGGTCTGGTCGTGACCAAGCTCGACGGCACCGCCAAGGGCGGCGTGGTGTTCGCGCTGGCGCGCGAGTTCGGCATTCCGATCCGTTTCGCCGGCATCGGCGAACGCCCCGAGGATCTGCGCGTATTCGATGCCGAGGCCTTCGTCGACGCCCTGCTGCCCGAAGCGCTGGGCGGCTGAGGCGCGGCCTCGCCATGCCCGCGACCACCACGGCCGCTCCGGCGCGGCGCTCGGGTAAGCGGATCGCGATCGCCGCGGTCGTGCTGCTGGCCGCCGCGCTCGCCCTGCGCTGGGTGTCGCAACCCAGCCAGGTCAGCGGCATCCTGCTGGGCCAGGTCGGCAAGGCGCTCGGGCTGGAGATCACCGCCAGCGGCGCCAGCGAGTACCGTTTGCGCGGAACGCCGATGTTGGCGGTGCGCGACGTGGTCGCGCGCCAGCCCGGCGCGGCGGTGCCGCTGCTGCGCGCCGAGCGCGTCTACCTCGCCCTGCCGTGGCGCACGATCCGCGCCGCCGGCGAGCTGCTTGAGGTAGAGCGGGTCGAACTCGATGCGCCGCAACTCGATGTCGCCGCCTTGCAGGCCTGGCTGGCGACACGCCCGCCGTCGGCCGGGCCCATGCGGATTCCGACTCTGAGCAAGGGCCTGAGCATCGTGAGCGGCCAGGTGATCGGCGCGGGCTGGTCGATCGCACGACTCTCGCTGTCGGCGCCCGAATTGCACCCGCAGCGGCCGCTGCGGGCGCGCCTGGGCGGACGCGTGCTCGGCGCCGGCGTGCAGGTTCCGTTCGACCTCGCCGCGACCCTGCAACGCCCGGCGCTCGCGCGCGGCCTCGGCCTGTCCGGCGGGGTCGAGGTGCAGGCCAAGGATTGGACCCTGCCGATGCGGATCCGCCTGGGCGCCCTGCTGCATTCCGGCGACGACGGCCTCGGCCTCGATCGCCTGCGCCTCGGCGCCGATGCGCGCTACCGCGCCGGCGACACCGACCTGCCCTTCGTATTCGGCCTGGCCGGGCCGCTGCGCTATCGCGATGCGACGCTGACCCTGGCGCCGCTCGGCGCCGCCTTGCGCGGCAAGGACGCGATACCGCAGCTCGACGCGAGCGGGCGCTTCGCCTTCGGCGAGGAGCTGCGACTGCATCTGGACGGCGTGCTCGCGCAATGGCCGCAGGCCTGGCCTGCGCTGCCGCCGCCGCTGGGGCAGTCGAAGTCGCCGCTGCCGTTCGTGCTCGACTACGCCGGTCCGGCCGATTTTTCTGGCGACAGCGCGCTGCGCCTGCGACGCGACCAGACCCGCTTCGACGGCCGCTTCCGGCTGCCGGCGGTGCTGGACTGGGTCGACGCGAACGAAGGCCCGTTGCTGCCGCCGTTGAGCGGCCGCCTGAGCACGCCGCGGATCGAAGTGTCCGGCGCCACCCTCGAAGGGGTCGAGATCGAGATCGAAGACGACGCGACGCCGGCGACCGCCGCACCCACGCCAGCCGCGACTCCACCGCTCCAATGAAAACAGCCGCATGAAGCAGCGCGCGACGAAGCCACCCACAAGCAAGACCGCCGCGGTGGCCGCAGCCAGCCAGATCGCCTCCCACGCCGCCGGCGACGACGCCTACGCCAGCCGCCTGCTGGCCTGGTTCGACGTCAGCGGCCGTCACGACCTGCCCTGGCAGCATCCGCGCACGCCGTACCGGGTATGGCTGTCGGAGATCATGCTGCAGCAGACCCAGGTCAAGACCGCCGCGCCGTTCTTCGAGCGTTTCGTCGATGCCCTGCCGACCCTGCCTGCGCTCGCCGCGGCCTCTCTCGATACCGTGCTGGGCCTGTGGTCTGGGCTGGGCTACTACGCCCGCGCGCGCAATCTGCACGCGACCGCCAAGCTTTGCGTCGAACGCCACGACGGCGAGCTGCCGCGCGACATCGACGCCCTGACCGCCCTGCCCGGCATCGGCCGCAGCACCGCCGCGGCGATTCTTTCGCAAGCCTGGGACGACCGCCACGCCATCCTCGACGGCAACGTCAAGCGCGTGCTGAGCCGCTATCACGGCATCGCCGGCTATCCGGGCCTGCCGGCGATCGAGCGCCAGTTGTGGGCGCTGGCCGAATCGCATCTGCCGCATGCGCGCATGACCGACTACACCCAGGCGCAGATGGATCTCGGCGCGACCTTGTGCACGCGCAGCGACCCGTCCTGCATCCTGTGCCCGCTGCAACACGATTGCGTCGCGCGCATCGAGGGCCGGGTGACCGAACTGCCGACGCCGAAGCCCGGCAAGGTGGCGCCGCAACGCCATGCGCAGGTGCTGTGGCTGCTCGACCGCAACAACCGGGTGCTGTTGCAGCGCCGTCCGCCGGCGGGCATCTGGGCTTCGCTGTGGACCCTGCCTCAAAGCGACGACGAAGACGGCGCAGCGCAGTGGTTCGCCGCTCACGTCAGCGGCGAGTTCAGCGACGGCGAGGAACTGGCGCCGATCGCCCACGCCTTCAGCCACTACAAACTCGAACTGCAACCGCGACGCTGGCGCCCGGTCGCCTTGCGCGACGGCGTGCGCGACAATGACGACCTGCGCTGGTTCGAACGCGCCGAACTGGCCGCCCTCGGCATCCCGGCGCCGATCCGCAAACTGATCGAGTCGTCGTGACGCCGCGCCGATGCGCGAGCGAACGACGTCCCGCGACGACGCCCACCACTTTCCGCCACTTCCCAGGACCATCCGCATGAGCCGCACCGTTTTCTGCGAGTACGAACAACGCGAGGCCGAGGGCCTGGATTTCGTGCCCTGGCCCGGCGAGTTGGGCAAGCGCGTGTTCGCCCACGTCGGCAAGCCGGCCTGGGCCGCCTGGCTGGCCCACCAGACCATGCTGATCAACGAGAACCGGCTGTCGCCGCTCGACCCCAAGCACCGCGCCTTCCTCGAAGGCGAAATGGAGAAATTCCTGTTCGGCGGCGGCGCGGCCAAGCCGGACGGTTACGTGCCGCAGGCCTGATCCGCAGCAGGATATCCGTCACGTTTTTGGCCACAAGCTCGTGGCCCGCATCGCGGCGATGCGCCGGTTTCGTGTAGAACCGGGGGACTCCGGCCGGTCCGGAGTCCACAGGCACAAGGGAGAGTCCTGATGTTCAAGTCGAATAAGCAACTCAAGACGAAGTCGCTGTTCCTGCTCGCCGCCGGCATGCTCGTCTCGCTGGCCGCCATGGCCCTGCCGCACGCCGGCCCGGGCGAGAGCTACACCTTCACGTTCTACTCCGACGCGACGCGCACGGTCGAAGTCGGCGGTCGTTCCTACGGTTACTGCGGCGAGCCCTTCCAGTGGGGCCGCATGACCTCGTACTCGACCTATTACAAGACCACCTGCAATCCACGACCCTGATCGGCCGCTTCGGCCGCAGCGCGCAAGTCGCCAACCGGTCCGGCCCGCCGCGAGCGGGCCGGATTCGCTGCGTGCCGCGCATCGGCCTCGAGGAGAATCGCGATGTCCGCAATCAACAAACCCTTGAAGAACAAGTTGTCGTTGTTGCTGCTCGCCGCCGGCATGGCGGTGTCGCTGGCCGCCGCCGCGTTGCCGCATGCCGGCCCCGGCGAAGGCTATGTCTTCACCTACTACTCCGACGCGACCCGCACGGTCGAAGTCGGCGGCCTGGGCTACGGCCACTGCGGCGAGCCCTTCGAGTGGGGCGAACGCACCCGCTATTTCACCTACGCCAAGAGCACTTGCGGTCGGGAACCATGAGTCGTGCGCGTCCGGCGCATCGGCGCCGGGCTGACCTGCGACACGACGAAGCCCACCCGATCCGGTGGGCTTCGTCTTTAGGCGATGCGCTCAATGCCCGCCGTCGATGCCGAAGGCGGGCGGATACACCACGACGCCGGCTTCGCCGGTCAGCGCGCCTTCGACCAGTTCCAGCGCCATGAACGACTCGCCCGCGAACGGCGCGGCGAGTTTGCCGGCCAACGCCGCGGAGAAACCGAAGCGCGGGTAGTACGCGGCATGGCCGAGCACCACCACCGCTTCGCAGCGCAGCGCCTGCGCCCGCGCGAGCCCCTCGCGGATCAACATCGAGCCGATGCCTAGTCCCTGACGCTGCGGCTGCACCGATACCGGCGCGAGGCAGAGCGCGTCGACGGGGCGTCCGTCGACGGCGACATGCAGGGTGGTGAACATCGCATGCCCCACCACTCGATCGCCGTCGACGGCGACCAGGGACAGTCGGACCAATCCGTCCGCGCGCAGGCGTTCGACCAGCTCGGCTTCGCCGTCGCCGGCGAAGGCCGCGCGCGTGACGGCGTCGATGCCGGCATGGTGAGCGGTGTTTTCAGGTTCGATGCGCATGGGTTTCTCCTGTTCGGATGCGGGTTCCGGGCGGACGCGACTGAACATCAGCAGGCTCAGCATGTCGGCCTCCGGTGTGCGTGCCGTCGCGGGCTCAGGCCTCTTCGGATGCCGGGCGGCGGCGGCGAGCCGATTGAGTGCGGGGACCACGGCCGTGCGGACGAGAACGAAGGCCTGCAGCGGGTCGGGGGCGTGCCGGCGGAATCGCGGCAAGCGATGTGAGTGGCGATGCAGTGCGCGCCGATGGCGCGGCGATGGTGGACGACCCCACCGTGGGCGGACGCGCGCAGCGCGCGCCGCCTGTTTTGCGAAATAGTCATGTCTGATGTCGGTTGCAGCCGAAACGGACGCGGCGGCGCGCATCCGCTTTGCGCGAATGGCGAACGAACTCGACGCGTCTACCCACCTTCACGCAGTGAAGGTTTAGCGGGTGGCTACACTCTCAGACATGTTGTCCCTCTGGGCCCGCCGGATGACGGTGATGGGGACGCGCACCGTAGTGCGCACGCCGGCGAGTGTCAAATCGCGGCGCTGCGACCATCGCGCTCCCGCCCCTGGGTCAGGTCGTTGCTGCCGGCAGTCCCGGGAAGCTGCGCCTTCGCTCTACCGGATCGAGCACGGCCGCCGATCGCCGCCAGCGCCTTCGGGGGCTCTCAACCGCCCTCGAAGTCAAAAACTGACCATAAGCGGCACCCTGCGGAATTTACGGCTCCTGGGCACGGGCGGCCGGGGCGCCGTCGGCGCCCAGCCGAAAGGACCTCCTTCAAAACTGTGACGGATGGCACAATTTTTGCGACCCAGATCACAATAACGGCGCTTTCGCCCGATCGCGCTCCAGCCTCGCAAGGATCGTCCCCGCATGTCGGCAAAACGTTTGCTTCCCCTGTGCCTGCTCGCGCTTTCGGCGGCCGGCATCGGCACCGCCCACGGCCAGGCCGGCATCGGCGTGCAGGCCGGGGCGAGCCCGACCGGCACCATCGGCACCAATAAAGGCGACGTCGGCTCGGGCGCCCTGCAGTGCCAGGCCGGCACCGTGGTGCGCGGCGGCTATCACCGCGACAAGTCGATGAGCGCCGGGATCAGCTCGACCCGCGGCATGACCAACCGCGTGGGGCTGTACTGCGGCGGCATCACCACCGACGGGACCACGGTCAGCGTGGTCAACCGCAACGCCAACGGCACCCCGGACGTGTTGTCGGGCTCTTACGCCGAGCCCGGCACCGAAGTCACCGGCTACTGCCCGGCCAACCAACTCGTGCACCAGTTCGGCGGCTGGGATCGCGAATGGTCGAACGGCCAATACCCGCCGTGGTCCTCCTCCTTGAACCTGGTCTGCCGGCCGCTGACATTGAGCGCGAACTCCTGGGTTCGCATGACCACCGGCACCTCGACCAGCGTCGAAGTCGGCGTGCGCGAGACGATGGTCGGCCAGCCCACCCACGTCGCGCGCGGACCGTTCTGCAGCAACACCGCCACCTCGTTGGTGTCGGGCCTGTACATGCAGGCCGGCGGCGAAGGCTACGACGGCATCAACGTGTATTGCGGCACCCTGCTGCAGGCGCGCCACTCGGCGATCCTGAGCTTCACCGATTTCGCCTGGAACCAGACCCGCGGCGGCAGCGGTTGGCTGGTCAACCTGACCCAGGGCACGACCCTGCTCGACAACGGCGCCGGCACCACCGGCGCGGGCCGCACGCCGCATGCCGATGCCGCGGCCAATCTCGCCACCGTGCAGACCGCGAGCGAAATCTACGTGCTGCCCGGCAGCAACTACCGCGCGGCGATCAGCCAGCGGCCAAGCGGCATCGCCGCCAACACCTTCGTCTCCAGCGGCACCTGCCTGACCGGCATCGCCTTGCTCAACGAACAAGACTCGTCCTGCACGCTCAACGTCACCGGTTTGCCCGACATCGCGGTGACCTTGACCACGCCGGCACCGGCCTACAGCAACTATGGCCAGTTGCAGAACATCGTGCTGACCGCGACCAATCGCGGCCCGGGCGCCACCGACGGCGACGACGGCTTTACCGTGGTGGCGACCCTGCCGGCCGGCTGGACTGCCGGCGCCCTGCCGGCCAACTGCACCGCCAACGGCGCGAAC
>NZ_JCAXEE010000013.1:0-16027 GCF_059758755.1 Lysobacter sp. GQ73
AGTTCGCTGGTCATCACCCGGCTCGGCTTCGAGATCCGCCAGCGCTACGGCATCAACGCCAACGTCGGCGAGCTGTACGGACGCCAGGCGCTGAAGGACATGGCCGCCTACGTGGAACAGCAATCGCCGCGCCTGCGCCGCGAGACCGACGACGCGACGGTCATCGAATTCGACCTCTAGCCGCGTCCGCGGCGGCACTGCAGTACCCGAACGACCACATTCAGGAATGGAAACGGCAAGGACATGAGCATGCAGCAGCGCTACTACCTCAGGGAGAACGTCTATTTCGAGCCGCTGGTGCTCAAGTGGTACGCCTGGCCCTACCTGCTGCCGCCGGTCAGCGCGGCGATGAACCTCACCGGCCGCAGCCTGCGCCTGATGAAATCCTTCGTCGCCAACCATCAGCTGCACCTGGCCGCGAGCAAGAATCCGGAGCTGTCGGGCGGCGACTTCGTCAACTGCAGCGAAGACCAGCTCGATAACGTGCGCGGGCTGATCCGCGACATCGAGCACACCCATCAGGATTACCTGGACCTGCGCAAGGCGGTGGCCAAGCTCAACGAAATGCTGGAGCAGGCCAAGGGCCTGTCGCTGGAGCCGCTGTACGCGCAGGTGCCCGAAGCGCTGCGCGGCTACGTCGAGCTGATCTACGACATGAACCACAACGCCTCGTTCCGGCTGATCGAAGGCCTGATCTACGAAAGTCCGCTGTACAAGCCGCTGGCGCAGAGCGTCTCGCTCGGCCTGCTCGGGAAGGTCAAGGAGCGCCCGTTCGTGCTCAGCTCGCCGCGCCTGCCCGACGAGAACCACCTGCACGTCGAGGTGCCGTTCGTGCACGACTTCATCGACGGCCTGTTCGCCGCGCGCGGCACGCCGATCGAGCGCGAGCAGATCGACCGTTTGTTCGAAGGCGTGGGCCTGCAGGGCGGGCTGACCGTCGACGAGTTGTTCACCACCGAGCCGCCGAAGGCGACGCGCGCGCCGCTGGAAGGGCGGCTGCGGGTCAGCTACCTGGGCCACGCCGGCCTGCTTCTGGAGACCGACCGCACCAGCATCCTGGTCGACCCGATCATCGCGGTGCGCGACGAGGCCAACGGCGACCGCGTGCTGAGCTTCAGCGAGCTGCCCGAAACCATCGACTACGTCTGCCTGACCCATACCCACATGGACCATGTCTGCGTGGAGACCCTGCTGCAACTGCGCCACAAGATCGGCGAGGTGCTGGTGCCCAAGAACGGCGGCGGCAGCATCGTCGACCCCTCGATCAAGCTGATGCTGCAGACCATCGGTTTCAAGGTGCGTGAGTTCGAGGACATGGAAATCCTGGACTGCCTCGACGGACGCATCCGCGCGATTCCCTTCCTCGGCGAACATGCCGACCTGCACATTCGCTCCAAGACCGCGTGGTACTTCGAGTTCGCCGGGCAGAAGATCTTCTCCGGCGCCGACTCCTCCAGCCTGGACGAGCGCATGTACGAGCGCATCCAGAAGGTGATCGGCCATGTCGACCTGCTGTTCATCGGCATGGAATGCGTCGGCGCGCCGATGAGCTGGCTGTACGGCTCGCTGTTCACCAAGCCGATTCCGCGCGAGATCAACGAGTCGCGCCGCTTCAACGGCTCCGACTGCGCCTCGGCCCGGAAGATGATCGAGATCTTCAAGCCTTCGCAGGTCTACGTCTACGCGCTCGGCATGGAGCCTTGGTTCAAGTACTTCATGGGCATGGACTACACCGAGGATGCGCGCCAGATCCAGGAGTCGAGCCAACTGCTCGAATTCTGCGCCTCCCGCCAGGTGCAGTCCGGGCGTCTGTTCGCCAAGCAGGTCTGGAACTTCAGTTGATGCGCACCGCGGCGGCCGACAGGCGCGTCGCGGCGACAGGGAATGCAACGTCGGGCGGCCGCCGGCCGCGGCGGCCTCACAGGATTACAGGGAATTCGCTAATGTTTCTTTTCGAGCTGGTGCAGTACGTCGAACATAACGGCATCGACATCAAGGTCGTCGACGGCAAGTTGCGCATCACCGGCGACCAGGCCTTGCTGACCGACGAGGTCAAGGCCACGATGAAGCGCTACAAGGCCGAGCTGTCGGCCTATTACGCGCGCATGTCGCAGGACGCGATTCCCGCGCGCGTCGGCGAGGGCTCGTATCCGCTTTCGTTCGCCCAGCAGCGCCTGTACTTCCTGTACCAGTACGACCCGCAGCTGACCAGCTTCATCCTGCCGATGGAGCTGGAACTGCGCGGCGAACTCGATGTCGCCGGGTTCCGCGACGCGGTCGCGGCGGTGGTCCAGCGCCACCCGATCTACCGCACCACCTATCGGGTCGAAGCCGGCGTGCCGCGCCAGCGCTTCGATGCCGGACGCGTCTTCGAGGTCGGTTTCCGCGACCTCAGCGAGGCCTCCGAGGCCGCGCGCGAGGCCGGCCTGGCCGAATGCCGCCGCGACGTCTCCGAGCGCCCGTTCGACCTCGGCGAGGAACTGCCGCTGCGGGTGCACCTGCTCAAGCGGGGCGCCGGCGACTACACCCTGCTGGTCGGCTTTCACCACATCGCCACCGACGAGTGGTCGATCCAGCAGTTCGTCCACGAAGTCTCGCGGATCTACCGCGATCGCGGCCACGCCCGGGTCGCGGTCGAGCCGGTGTCCTACCTCGACTACGCCGCCTGGCAGGTAGAACAATACGAGGCCGGTGGCTACGAGGTGTCGCGTTCGTACTGGCAGCACCAGCTCGACGGGATCAAGGGCGTGCTGGAGCTGCCGCTGGACTTCCCGCGCCCGGCGTTGCAGAGCTACAACGGCGCCCAACTCGCCCGCCCACTGCCGACCGCATTGAGCGGCAAGGTCGGCGCCTTCCTGCGCAGCCGCGGCCTGCCCGAGTTCGGCTTCTATCTCGGCGTCTGCCATCTGCTGCTCAACAAGCTCAGCGGCGAGAACGACATCGTGGTCGGCACCGACGTGTTCGGCCGCGACCACGCCGACCTGCGCGACATGGCCGGCTTCTTCGTCAACCAGTTGGCCCTGCGCAGCCGGATCCACCCGGAAACGCCGGTCGGCGAGTATCTGGTCCAGGCCGGCATCGCCGCGATGGACTCGCTGCGCTACCAGGACATGCCCTTCGACAAGGTCGTCGACGCCCTCGGCATCGAGCGCGACGCGGCCTATTCGCCGGTGTTCCAGGTCAAATTCCTGTACGAGCGCGCGGCGCGCAAGCTGGAGCTGTTCGACGAGGTCGAGGCGAGCGAACGCGCATCCTTCGGCACCCGTTCGCAATACGACCTGACCCTGAAAGTGCAGGGCGACCAGGTCATCGCCTACTACAACACCGACCTGTTCCGCGCCGGCACGGTCGAGGCCTGGCTGGACTTGTATCTCGCCCTGCTCGAGGAGGTCGTCGAGCAGCCGCAGCGCCCGGTCGCCGAGCTGCTGCAGGACCGGCTGGCCCAGCGCTATGCCGCCTTTACCCAGGGCGAGCAACGCCCGGTCGACCACGCCGGCCTGTTCGCCCGCATCGACGCCGCGGTGGCGGCGAACCCGCAAGCGATCGCGGTGCGTGCCGTCGACGGCGAGGCCAGTTACGCCCAGTTCGACGCGCGCGTGCGCCAGATCGCCGCGCGCCTGCTGGCGATGGGCATAGCCAAGGGCGATAAGGTCGCCGTGCACCTGGACCGATCGATCGATCTGGCCGCGGCGACGGTCGCGGTGATGCGCGCCGGCGCGGTGTTCGTGCCGCTGGACCCGAGTTATCCGCGCGAGCACATCGACTACACCCTGGGCGACAGCGGCGCCGGCGTGGTCGTGACCCAGTCGAGCCTGGCCGACCACCTGCCGGAGTTCTACGGCTTCGTGCTCGACCTCGACAGTCTGCCGACCCCGCCCGCCGACATCGCCGCGCCGGCCTATCCGGCGCTGGGCGCCGAAGACGTCGCCTATCTGCTTTACACCTCCGGCTCGACCGGGCGGCCGAAGGGCGCGCTGGTCCCGCACGGCGCCTTCGCCAACCTGTGCGACTGGTATGTCCGCTTCTGCGATCTGGACCCGGGCAGCCGGGTGCTGTTGATGATCCCGATCGGCTTCGATGCCTCGATCAAGAACATCTTCGCCCCGCTGATGGCCGGCGGCACCCTGGTGCTGGCACGTCCGGACCTGTTCGATCCGGCGTCGCAACTGCGCCAGATCGAGCAGACCGGGGTGAGTCTGATCAATTGCGCGCCGAGCGCGATGTACGCCTTGCTCAAGCACGACGCCGGCAACGGCTATCGTTCGCTGCGCAGCCTGCGCCTGCTCGCGCTCGGCGGCGAAGCCCTCGACCTGAGCCTGCTGCGGCCGTGGCTGGCCAGCGAGGCCTGCCAGGCCGAGCTCGCCAACATCTACGGCCCGACCGAGTGCACCGACATCTCGGTGGTGTACAAGGCCGGCCGCGAGGAATGGCTGCAGCGCTCGCAGGTGGTGATCGGCCGTCCGATCCAGAACGCCCAGGCCTACATCGTCGACGCCGGCCTGCGCCTGTGCGCGCCGGGTGTGGCGGGCGAACTGGTGATCGCCGGCCGCGGCGTCGCCGCGGGCTACCACAACCTCGAGGACGCCAGCGCGCGCAGCTTCGTGCGCGCGCCGCTCGCCGACTCGCCGATTTACCGCACCGGCGATGTCTGCCGCTACGACGAGGACGGCCAGATCGTTTACCTCGGCCGCCGCGACGGGCAGATCAAGATCCGCGGCAAGCGCGTAGAGACGGCGGAAATCGTCGCCCAGCTCGCCGCCTTGCTGCCGGCGCGCAAGATCAGCGTGCAGCTGTACGCCGCCAACGGCATGGAGCTGTTGCTGGCCTTCGCCGACGGCGGCGCCGCGGCGACCGGCGTCGACGAACTCAAGCACCGCCTGGCCCAGCGCCTGCCGCGGCACATGGTGCCGGCGCAGATCCTGTTCGTCGAACGCATGCCGTTGACGCCGAACGGCAAGATCTGCGGCAAGTCGCTGGCCGCGCTGTTCGAAGCCCAGCGCGCCAACGCCGAAGCGGTCGACGAAACCCTCGACGAGACCGAGCGTCTGATCGCTTCGGTCTGGGAGCAGTTGCTCGGCGTGCAGGGGATCGAGCGCGGCTCGGACTTCTTCTCGCTCGGCGGCGATTCGATTTTCTCGATCCAGCTGGTGGCCGAACTGCAGGCGCACGGGATCAAGGTCTCGGTCGCCGACATCTTCAAGCACCCGACCCTGGGCCAGCTCGCCGGCCTCGCCGCGCGCAACGCGGCCGCGGCCGGCGACGAAGGCGCCGCCGAAGACGCCGCCGCCGAGGAGGCCGGACTGGCGCCGTTCGCCTTGCTGTCCGAGGCCGACCGCGCCCTGTTGCCGGACGGCCTGGAGGACGCCTATCCGGTCACCTCGCTGCAGCACGGCATGATCTTCCACGGTCTGCTCGACAGCGATCTGTCCAGCAACAGCGGCTCGACCTATCACGACGTATTCTCGTTCGAACTCAGCTTCGACGCCTTCGATCCGCAGGCCTTCGTGCGCGCGATCGGCGACGTCGTCGCCCGCCATCCGGTGCTGCGCACCGGCTTCGAGCTCGGCCGTTACTCGGTGCCGCTGCAACTGGTGCACGCGCAGGTCGCGCCGAACATCGACCAGGCCGACCTGCGCGGGCTCGACGCGCCGGCCCAGGCGCGCGAAGTCGCGCTCGCGATCGCCGCGATCAAGGCCAAGGGCTTCGCCCTGGAAGGGCCGAGCCTGATCCGCTTCACCGTGCTGCGCAAAGCCGAGCACTGCATCCAGTTGGTGATCGACGCCCACCACGCCATCCTCGACGGCTGGAGCATGGCGACCCTGCAGCGCCAGGTGTTCGAGTGCTATCGCGCCTACCAGGCCGGCGCCGAGACGGCGCCCAGCTTCGACAGCGGCCGTTCGCGTTTCGCCGACTACGTCGCCCGACTCGCGCTGGAACAGGCCGACCCGGCCAACCGCGCGTTCTGGGACGCGGCCGGACGCAGTGCCGGCGAAGGCCGCCTGGTCGCGGTCGCCGCGTCCGCGCCGGCACGCGAGCATCGCGAGATCCGTCTCGACGCGGCCCTGGCCGCGCGCCTGGACGAACTCGCCGCGCGCGAAGGCGTGGCGGTGCGCACCTTGTTGTTCATGGCGCATGCCTGCACCCTGCGGGCGATGATCGGCAGCGACCGCGTGGTCACCGGCCAGACCGACAACGGTCGCCTGGAAGCGCGCGGCGCCGAGAACGTGCTCGGCCTGTTCCTCAACGTCCTGCCGCAGACCGTCGACCTGGGCGGCAAGCGCTGGCGCGAGTTGGCCGCGGCCGTGCACGAGGCCGAGAGCGCCAGCCGCGCTCACCGCCGCTATCCGCTGGCCTCGATCCTGCAGCGCCACCCCGCGCTCGCGGTCGATTCGCTGTTCACCTACACCAATTTCCGCGTCTCCAACCCGCTGACTCGCGAAGCCTCGCTGCGGGTGCGCGAAGGCGAGCTGTTCGAAGAGGTCAACTTCGGCCTGTCGCTGCACGCCAACGGCAACCGCGAGGACGGCTACACCGTGATCCTCGATGCGCGCCTGAACCTGCAACCGATCCACATCGACGCGCTGCTGCGCAGCTATGTCGAGGCGCTGGAGGCGATGACCGCCGATTTCGACGCCGCCATCGCGCCGCTGCCGGCGCACCGCCTGCCGGTGTTCGATCACGGCCAGGACGGCGCCGCGCATGCGCTGTTGCGCTTCGACGCCGCACTCGACGCCGCCGCGCTCGACGCCGCCGCGACCGAGGTGGTGCTGCGCGCCCTGGGCGCCGGTGTCGCCGGCCCGGCCCTGCAGTTGCTGAGCCCGGCTTTCGCCGCCGGTCACGACGAGCAGGCCAGCATCGATGTCGCGCTGAGCCAGATCGGCGCCACCGATGCGCCGCTGACCGTCGCCGCGTACCGCCGCGACGGCGGCCAGATCCTGGCCCTGCGTGTGTCGCCGGCGTTGGCCGCGGCCGATCCGGCCGCCGCGAGCGCGCTGATCGCGCGATACCGCATGTTGAGCGGCGACCGCGCCGCGCTGTCGGCGCGCGCCGGCAGCGCCGCGCCGTGGCGCGAGGCGAGCGTGTTCGATCGCGACCGCGCCTACTGGCAGGCCCAGCTCGACGATGCGCCGCTGGCCTTGAGCCTGCCGTTCGATCGTCCGCGCGCTGCGCAGGCCGAGCGCGGGCACGTTGGGCGCGTGCCGGCCGGGCGCGGCCTGGCTGCGGTCGAGATCGCCGTGCCGGCGCAGACCGCTTCGGCGCTGCGTGCGCTCGCCGCGCAACAGGCGGCGCCGTTGCCGGCAGTGCTGTTGACGGCCTGGGCGAGCGCGTTGACGCGCTGGAGCGGGCAGGGCGAGGTCGTCACCGGCCTGGCCTCGACTGCGTTGAACAACGAAGTCGCGGCGCTGCGCCTGGACCTGCACGACGACCCGAACGTCGCCGACGCGATCGCGCGCGCCGCCGCGGTCCTGGCCGGTGCCGCCGCCCATGCCGAGTTGCCGTTCGCCCAGCTCGCTCAGGCCGTGCGCGGACGCGGCGAAGCCTTGTTCGACGTGTTGCTGGCGCTCGACGGGGCGACGGTAGCGGCAGCTTCGTCGCAGGAGCCGGCCCTGGCGCTGGAACTCGCCGAGGGCGCCGGCGGCCTGCGCGGCCGACTGCACTACGCGCAAGCGCTGTTCGATGCGGCCAGCGCCGAGCGCATGGCCGCTCATCTGACGAACCTGTTGAACGCAGTGGCGCAGGACGCCGAAGCCAAGCTCGGCGCCTTGCCGCTGCTGCCGGCGGCGGAGCGCGAGCAAGTGCTGTTCGGCTTCAACGACACCGGCACCGCGCCGGCGCCGGACGGCCTGCTGCATCGCCGCTTCGAGCGTCAGGCCGCGCTGCAGCCCGATGCGATCGCGCTGATCGACGGCGCCAACGCGATCGGCTACGGCGAACTCAACCGCCGCGCCAACCGAATCGCCCATCGCCTGATCGCCCTGGGCGTGAAGCCCGATGATCGGGTCGCGATCTGCGTCGAGCGCAGCGCGGCGATGGTCGCCGGCCTGCTCGGCGTGCTCAAGGCCGGCGGCGCCTACGTGCCGGTGGACCCGAACTATCCGTCCGAACGCTTGGCCTACATGCTGGAAGACAGCCGTCCGGCGGTCTTGTTGACCCAGGCAGGGCTGCGCGGACGCTTGCCGCTCGGCGAGCCGGCGCGTTTGCCGGTGCTGGGCATCGACGAGTTGATCGCGGCGGCGGGCGAGGGCGAGTCGCAGGATCCCGACGCGCAAGCGCTCGGGCTGAGCCCGGCGCATCTGGCCCAGGTCATCTACACCTCGGGTTCGACCGGCCAGCCGAAAGGCGTGATGGTCGAACACCGCAACGTCGCCGAGCTGGTACGTACCCACATCGGCCAATGCGCGCTGCAGCCGGGCGACCGCATGCTGCAGTTTGCTTCGTATTCGTTCGACAGCTCGGTGGTGGAAATCTTCCCGACCTTGTCGGCCGGCGCCACGGTGGTGCTGCGTCCGGCGCATCTGCTCGCGCCGGATGCCGAGTTCGTCGAGTTCCTCGGCGCGCAGGCGATCAACATCGCCGACCTGCCGACCGCGTTCTGGCAGCAGTGGTCGCAGTCGGTCGCGGAAGGACGGCTGTCGCCGCCGGCGGGCCTGCGCCTGGTCGTGGTCGGCGGCGAGAAGGTCGAACGCCGCCACCTGGCCCAGTGGTTGCAGGCGCCGGGGCTGCGCTGCGGCCTGCTGAATACCTACGGCCCGACCGAGGCCGCGGTATACGCGACCGCGGCGTCGTTCGCCGATGCCTCGCAGTTGCCCGAGCATGAGGTCTCGATCGGCCGCCCGGTCGCCAACACCCGCGTCTACATCCTCGACGCGCACGGCCAGCCGGCGCCGATCGGCGTAGGCGGCGAGTTGTGCATCGCCGGCGCCCAGGTCGCGCGCGGTTACCTCGGCCGCGAAGCGCTCAGCGCCGAACGCTTTCTGCGCGATCCCTTCGTCAGCGCCGATTCCGATCCGGCCCTGGCGCGGATGTACAAGACCGGCGACCTGGCGCGCTGGCGCGCCGACGGCTGCCTGGAATACCTGGGGCGCAACGATTTCCAGGTCAAGATCCGCGGCTTCCGCATCGAGCTCGGCGAAATCGAAGCGGCGCTGTCGGCTTGCGCCGGGGTGCGCGAGGCGGTGGTGATCGCACGCGAGGACCTGCCTGGCGACAAGCGCCTGGTGGCCTATGTCGTGGCGGCCCCCGAGACCGCGAGCGGCGTCGCCGAAGCCGTGCCGGGCGTGGCGCAGTGGCGCGAACAGCTGGCTCGCTCGCTCGCCGACTATCTGTTGCCGTCGGCGATCGTGCGTCTCGACGCGTTGCCGCTGACCGCCAACGGCAAGCTCGACCGCAAGGCGCTGCCGGCGCCGGACGACACGGCGATGGCCGCGCGCGCCTACGCCGAGCCGCAGGGCACTGCCGAAGCGGCGCTCGCCCAGGTCTGGCAGGACCTGCTCGGCCGCGAACGGGTCGGCCGCCACGATCATTTCTTCGAACTCGGCGGCCATTCGCTGATCGCGGTGCAGTTGGTGACCCGCCTGCGCGAAGGCCACGGCCTGGAGCTGTCGCTGCGCGAGGTGTTCGCGCGCCCGCAGCTGTCCGACATGGCGCTGAGCCTGCGCGGCGCCAGTGCGGCCTCGCTGCCGCCGATCCTGGCCGCCGACCGCAGCGCGCCGCTGCCCTTGTCGTGGGCGCAGCAGCGCCTGTGGTTCCTCGACCAGCTCGACTCCGCCGCCGGCGCCGCCTATCACATGCCGGCGGCGCTGCGCCTCAGCGGCCGGCTCGACCGCGCGGTGTTGCAGGCCACCCTCGACCGCGTCGTCGCCCGCCACGAAATCCTGCGCACCTGCTTCGTCGCCGGCGACGGCGAGCCGGTGCAGTCGATCGCGCCCGCCGATTGCGGCTTCGTCCTCGACGACATCGACCTCAGCGCGCTCGACGCGCCGGCGCGCGAACGCGAAGTGCGGACCCTGTCGGCGGCGGAAGTGCGCAAGCCCTTCGACCTGGCCGCCGGCCCGCTGATCCGTGGCCGCCTGCTGCGCCTGGCCGCCGACGAACACGTGCTGCTGTTGACCCAGCACCACATCATTTCCGATGGCTGGTCGCTCGGCGTGCTGGTCGACGAAGTGTCGGCTTTGTACGCCGCCTTCGCCGAAGGCCGCGCCGATCCGCTGCCGCCGTTGCCGGTGCAGTACGCCGACTACGCGGTGTGGCAGCGCCAGTGGCTGCGCGGCGATGCGCTGGAAGCGCAGATGGGCTACTGGCGCGAGCACCTGAGCGGCGCGCCGGCGCTGCTGGAACTGCCGACCGACCGGCCGCGTCCGCCGGTCCAACGCTACATCGGCAGCACCCGCCGGTTCCGCATCGGCGCGGAGACGGTCGACGGCCTGCGCGCCTTGTCGCAGCGCCACGGCAGCACCTTGTTCATGACCCTGCTGGCCGGTTGGTCGCTGCTGCTGTCGCGCCTGAGCGGCAGCGACGACGTGGTGGTCGGCACCGCCGTCGCCAACCGCCGCCGCGGCGAGGTCGAGCCCTTGCTCGGCTTCTTCGTCAACACCCTGGCCCTGCGCGTCGACCTCGGCGACGACCCGACCGTGGCCGAACTGCTGGCGCGCACCCGCGCGGTCATGCTCGGCGCCTACGAGCACCAGGACGTGCCGTTCGAGCAGGTCGTCGACATGCTGCAGCCGGCGCGCAGCCTGGGCCACAACCCGGTGGTGCAGAACATGCTGGTGCTGCAGAACACCCCGGCCGGCACTCTGCAACTGCCCGAGCTGAGCCTGAGCCTGATCGACCAGCCGCGCGACGAGACCTTGTTCGACCTGTCGCTGGAACTGATCGAGCACGACGGCGGCCTCGACGGCAGCCTGGAATACGCCAACGACCTGTTCGACGCCGCCACCATCGAACGCTGGTCGCAGCATCTGCAGACCTTGCTGCAGGCGATGGCCGGGGACGATCGGCGCCGCATCAGCGGTCTGTCTTTGCTCAGCGCCGACGACCGCCGGCTGGTGCTGGAACGCTTCAACGAGGTCGGCGATGCGCCGGCCGCGGGTCACGAGGGACGGACCGTGCACGGCCTGTTCGAGGCCCAGGTCGCGCGCGATCCGCAGGCGACCGCAGTCGAGTACGAGGGCAGCGCGCTGAGCTACGGCGAACTCAACCGCCGCGCCAACCGCGTCGCCCACCGCCTGATCGCGCTCGGCGTGGCGCCCGACGACCGGGTGGCGATCTGTGTCGAACGCGGCCTGGACGCGGTGGTCGCGGTGTTCGGCGTGCTCAAGGCCGGCGCCGCCTACGTGCCGCTCGACCCGGCCTATCCGCCGGAGCGCCTGGCCTATCTGGTCGGCGACAGCGCGCCCAAGGCCTTGCTGACCCAGAACGCGCTGCGCGAGGCGGCCTGGTCGCTCGACGCGCACGCGCCCGACATCGCGGTGTTGATGCTCGACGAAGACGAAACCTGGGCCGCCCAGCCCGAGCACGACCCGGTGATCGATGGTTTGTCGGCCTCGCACCTGGCCTATGTGATCTACACTTCCGGTTCGACAGGCCAGCCCAAGGGCGTGATGGTCGAGCACCGCAACGTGCTCAACTTGTGGTCGGCGTTCGAGCGCGAAGTGTTCGCCGAATGCGCGCCGGGCGCGCGCCTGGGTCTGGACGCGGCGCTGTCCTTCGACGCCTCGGTGCAGTCGCTGGTGCAGTTGCTGTCGGGCCGCTGCATGGTGATCGTGCCGGCGGCGATCCGCGCCGACGGCGCGGCGCTGATCGAGTTCCTCGGCCGCGAGCGCATCGACATCTTCGATTGCACGCCGGCCCAGTTCGAAGCCTTGCTCGCCGCCGGTCTGCTCGACGATGCGGCGACCGGCGGCCGGCGCCCGGGCATCGTGCTGGTCGGCGGCGAAGCGCTGCCGGCGCGCGCCTGGGACGCGGCCGCGGCTTCGGCCATGCGTTGCTACAACGTCTACGGCCCGACCGAGTGCACGGTCGACGCCAGCTATGCGCGTATCGAAGCGGGGGTCGCGCCGCACATCGGCCGGCCACTCGCCAACACCCGCATCTACGTGCTCGGCGGCGACGGCGAACCCTTGCCGGTCGGCGTGGTCGGCGAGATCCACATCGGCGGCGCCGGTGTCGCCCGCGGCTACCTCGGCCGCCCCGAGTTGAGCGCCGAACGCTTCGTCCACGACCCGTTCGCGGCCGTCGCCGGCGCGCGCATGTACCGCACCGGCGACCTCGGCCGCTGGCGCAGCGACGGCAGCCTGGAATACGTCGGACGCAACGATTTCCAGGTCAAGCTGCGCGGCTACCGCATCGAACTCGGCGAGATCGAGGCGCGCCTGTCGGCGTGCGCCGACGTGCGCGAGGCGGTGGTGATCGCACGCGAAGACCAGCCCGGCGAGAAGCGCCTGGTGGCCTATGTCGCGCCGCGCGCCGCGGCCAAGGACGAAGCGTTGGAAGAGCTGCTCGACGGCCAGGTCGCGCAGTGGTCGGACATCTTCGACGACCAGGGCGAGGAGGAAACGACCGAGCAGGCCGACTTCGGCTTCGACCTGACCGGCTGGAACAGCACCTACACCCGCGAGGCGATCGCCAGCGAAGGCATGCGCGAATGGCTCGACGGCACCCTGGTGCGGATCGAGGCGCTGCAGCCGCGGCGGGTGCTCGAGATCGGCGTCGGCACCGGGATGATCCTGTGCAACATCGCGCCGCGCTGCGAGCGCTATGTCGGCACCGACCTGTCGGTCAAGACCGTGGCCAAGGTCAACCACCTGGTCGGGGTCACCCCGGATCTGGCCGGCAAGGCCGAGGTGTTCCAGGGAGAGGCCACCGACTTCTCGGCGATCCACGGCGAGTTCGACACCGTGGTGATCAACTCGGTGGTGCAGTACTTCCCGAACCTGGCCTATCTGGAGCAGGTGATCGCCTCGTCGATCGGAGTGACCGCGGCCGGCGGCAAGCTGATGATCGGCGACGTGCGCCACCACGGCCTGATGCCCTCGTTCCACCTGTCGGTGCAGGCCTTCCAGTCGCCCGACAGCCTGTCGGCGACGCAGCTGGGCGACCGCGCCGCGCAGAAGATGCGCGGCGACATCGAGCTGTTGATCGACCCGGTCTGGTTCCACGCCCTGCGCGAGCGATATCCGCGGATCAGCGCGGTGCGCGTGCTGCCCAAGCTGGCCCGCCACGAAAACGAGATGTCGGCTTATCGCTACGACGTAGTGCTGAGCATCGACGGCGAACGCGACGAAGCGTTCGCGGTCGACTGGCAGGATTGGGGGGACGAAGGCTTCGACGCGCAGCGCCTGCAGCAGCGCATCGACGCCGCCGGCGAGGCGGTGCTCGGACTGCGCGCGATCGCGCATCCCTGGGCCACCCCGTATCAGCGCGCCTGGCAGCGGCTCGGCGCGGGCGAGGGCGGGGCCTCGGTCGCAGCGATCAAGGCCCAGGCCGCGCTCGACGCGCGCCGGGGCGCGCTGTGCGCCGATCTCGAGGCGTTTTGCCGCGAGCGCGGCTACAGCCTGGACCTGAGCTGGGCGCCGAACGCGCACAGCGGCGAGTACCACGCCCTGATCGGTCGCGACGGCCAGGCCCTGCGTTTCGACTGGCGCAGCCAGATCGCGCAGGAGCAGTTGTCGAAGGACGAGTCCGGTTTCGCCCACGACCCGCTCGAGGCCAAGTGGCGCAGCACCTTGCCGGGCCGCCTGCGCGAGCTGCTGGCGGCGCAGTTGCCCGAGTACATGGTGCCGAGCGCGTTCATGCTGATCGACCGTTGGCCGCTGACCGGCAACGGCAAGCTCGACCGCCAGGCCCTGCCGGCGCCCGACCGCATCGCGGTGGCCGCGCGCAGCTACGAACCGCCGCAGGGCGAGGTCGAGGAGACCATCGCGGCGATCTGGCAGGAATTGCTCGGCCTGGAGCAGGTCGGCCGCCACGACCACTTCTTCGAGGTCGGCGGGCATTCGCTGCTGGCCGTGCAGGTGATGGCGCGGGTGCGCGAGGCCTTCGCCGTCGACGTGCCGGTGGCGGAATTGTTCAAGTCGCCGGAGGTCGCGCTGCTGGCGCGAGTGGTGCTGGTGGCCAGCGTCGGCCGCTACGCCGACGAGGATGTCGAGCGCATGGCCGCCGACATCGACCAGCTCTCGGAAGAACAACTGCGCGCGCTGCTCGAAGAGGAAAACCCGTGAGCTGCCGCGAGCGTACGGCCTCCGCGGGACGACACACCATGGAACAACTAGCGATGGAGATGCGGGATGTCTAAGGAATCGTCGGCGGACATCGAGCTGCTGAAACTGGAACTGCTGCGGCGCCGGCTCAACAAGTCGGCGACCCCGGCCGCGCAGCCCGACGGCGCGCGGCCGATCGCGCGCGCCGATCGCGACGGCGAACTGCCGCTGTCGTGGGCGCAGCAGCGCATGTGGTTCCTCGACCGCCTCGATCAGGCGGCCGGCGAGGCCTATCACGTGCCGGCGGCGCTGCGCCTGAAGGGCCGGCTCGACCGTCTCGCGCTGCAGTCCGCGCTCGACCGCATCGTCGCCCGCCACGAAAACCTGCGCACCCGCTTCGTCGGCGTCGACGGCTCGGCGCGCCAGCAGATCGCGCCGGAGCAGATCGGTTTCGTCCTGGTCGACCACGACCTGCGCGCGCTGGCGCCGGCCGAACGCGAAGCCGAGGCCGCCCGGATCGGCCGCGAGGAAGCGCTGGCGGCGTTCGACCTGGCCGCCGGCCCGCTGATCCGCGGCCGCCTGGTGCGGGTCGGCGACGACGAGCACGTGCTGCTGGTGACCCAGCACCACATCATTTCCGACGGCTGGTCGATGGGCGTGCTGGTGCGCGAAGTCAGCGCGCTCTACACCGCCTTCGCCCAGGGCCGGGCCGACCCGTTGCCGCCGCTGCCGGTGCAGTACGCCGACTACGCGGTGTGGCAGCGCCAGTGGCTGCAGGGCGATGCCTTGCAGAAACACATCGATTTCTGGCGCGGCCACCTCGGCGGCGCGCCGACCCTGCTGGAATTGCCCGGCGACCGTCCGCGCCCGCCGCTGCAGAGCTACGCCGGCGACCGCATTCCGGTCGCCTTGCCGGCGGCCCTGACCGCCGCATTGCGCGCGCTGTCGCAGCGCCACGGCACTACCGTGTTCATGACCTTGCTGGCCGGTTGGTCGGCGCTGTTGTCGCGCCTGAGCGGCCAGGACGAGGTGGTGATCGGCACGCCGGTGGCCAACCGCGCGCGCACCGAACTCGAACCGCTGATCGGTCTGTTCATCAACACCCTGGCCCTGCGCGTCGACCTGCGCGACGACCCGACCGTCGCCGAGCTGTTGGCCCAGGTCAAGGCCACCACGCTCGGTGCCTACGCGCACCAGGAGCTGCCGTTCGAGCAAGTGGTCGAGGCGCTGGCGCCGGAGCGCAGCCTCGGCCACAGCCCCTTGTTCCAGGTGATGTTGACCCTGGACAACACCCCCGACAGCGGCAGTCTGGCGCTGCCCGGCCTGGAACTGAGCGCGGTGCCGGCGACCAACGCCAAGGCCCATTTCGACCTGCGGCTGTTGCTCGGCGATGCCGGCGACGACCTCAGCGGCGAGTTGGAATATTCCAGCGACCTGTTCGACCGCGCCACCGCCGAGCGCATGGTGCGGCAGTGGATCGCACTGCTGCAGGGCATGGTCGGCGGCGATGCGCGCAAGCTCGGCGAGCTGGCCCTGTTGTCCAGCGCCGAGCGCGAGCAGGTGCTGCGCGGCTTCAATGATCTACGCGCGGATGCGATCCATGACCGCACGATCCATGCGTTGTTCGAGGCGCAAGCGGCATCGAAGCCGGACGCCGAAGCGCTGTTGGTCGAAGACGAGGTGCTGAGCTACGCCGAGCTCAACCGCCGCGCTAACCAAGTAGCGCATCGTTTGATCGCGCTCGGCGTGAAACCCGACGACCGCGTGGCGATCTGCACCGAGCGCAACGTGGCGATGGTCGTCGGCCTGCTCGGCGTGCTCAAGGC
>NZ_JCAXEE010000014.1:0-11681 GCF_059758755.1 Lysobacter sp. GQ73
CCCGAGTCCCGAGTCCCGAGTCCCGAGTCCCGAGTCCCGAGTCCCGAGTCCCGAGTCCCCGAACCGCCATGGCCACCCTCTACAAAGTCACCTTCCTCAACGCCGGCAAGATCTACGAGCTGTACGCGCGCAAGATCGCTTCGGGCAATCTGTGGGGATTCACCGAAGTCAGCGAGTTGGTCTTCGACCTGCACGAGGGCCTGGTGGTCGACCCGACCGAGGAGCGGCTGCGCGACGAGTTCGGCAGCACCCGCGTGCTGCATCTGCCGATGCAGAGCATCGTGCGGATCGAGGAAGTCGAGCGCAAAGGCCAGTCGGCGATCCGCGACGCCACCACCGGCGAGAAGGTGGTGACGCCGTTCCCGCTGCCGGCCAAGCCGCGCTGAACGCGGGCCGGGCGAAAGTCCGCGGCGGTTCGAGCGCCGCAAAGAAGAACCCGGCCAGCGGCCGGGTTGTTCTTTTGTGCCGCGCCCTGCTGGCGCCGCGGTCGGCGACGCCGGCCTGCACGAGGCCGGCTTGAACGAGGCCTGCGTCAGCGACGCGTGCTGTCGCCGGCCGCGGTCACCGCCGGTTTCTTGAGTTCGGCCAGGGCCGAGGCGATCGGCGCATCGCCTTCGAGCACTTCGCCGGCGTTGGTGCCGGGCGCGTCCTCTTCGTCGCCGTGCAGATGGCCGGGCAGGGTCGCCTCGCTGTAATAGCTCGGGCGCTTGTCGTCTTCGCTCTTGGCCGCGCGCAGCAGCACGTCGGGGATGATGCCCAGCGCCTGGATCGATTTGCCGCTCGGCGTGTAGTAGCGCGCAGTGGTCAGCTTGACCGAATCGCCGTTGTCGAGCGGCAACACGGTCTGCACAGAGCCCTTGCCGAAGGTGCGGCTGCCGACTACGCGCGCGCGGCCGTTGTCGCGCAAGGCGCCGGCCAGCACTTCCGAGGCGCTGGCCGAACCGGCATCGACCAGGACCACCACCGGCGCGCCGTCGAGACGGTCGCCGGGGGTCGCGCCGAATTCGGCGTCGCTGATCGCGATGCGGCCGCGGGTGCTGACGATCTTGCCCTTCTCGAGCAGATCGTCGGCGATCTGCACCGCCGAGGTCAGCAGCCCGCCCGGGTTGCTGCGCAGGTCGATCACCAGGCCGCGCAGCTTGCCGCCGGCCTGGGTCTTGAGCTTCTCGAGCTGGCGCTCGAAATCGGCCGCGGTGTCGGCCTGGAACGCGCTGATCCGCACGTAGCCGTAGCCGGGTTCGAGCATCCGGCCCTTGACGCTGGCGACGCGGATGGTCTCGCGCGCGACGGTCACGTCGAAGGGTTTGTCGCGGCCTTCGCGCACGATCGTCAGCACCACCTTGCTGCCGGCCGGGCCGCGCAGGGGACCGGAGCTGTCGCCCTCGTCGATCTTGAACGGCTTGCCGTCGATCGCGGTGATCAGGTCGCCGGCCTTGATCCCGGCGCGCGCCGCCGGCGTGTCGTCGATCGGCGAGATTACCCGCAGGCTGCCGTCGGGCTGGCGCTGCAGTTCCACGCCGATGCCGTCGTAGGCGCCGCGCGACTGCTCGTCGAAATCCTCGGCCGCGACCTTGTCGAGATAGACGCTGTGCGGGTCGAGATCGAACAGCAGGCCGCGGATCGCCGAGTGCATCAGCTTGGCGTCGTCGACCGGTTCGACATAGGCCTGCTTGACCGCGTTGTAGACCGCGACGTAACGCCGGATCTCCTCGATCGGCACTTTCGAATCGCTGGCGTCCTCGCCCTTCCTGCCCTTCGCGGCGGCGGGTTTGTCGGCGGTTTTGTCGGCGGGCCGGTCCGGTCCGGAATTTTCCGGCGCTTTCGGGGCCGGCGCGTCCTTGGCCGGTGCCTGCGCCGGCGGCGTCGCCTGATCCTTTGCCGGCACCGTGTCCGGAGCCGGCGATGCGGCCGGCGCTTGCCCGGTGGGAGCTTGCGGCGCTGGCGCGCTCGACGGGGGAGTTTCCGGAGCCGGTTTTTCCGGGGTCTGTTTTGCCGGTTCCTGCGGTGCAGGCGCAGGCGCCTGCCGCACCGGCGGCTGCGCCGGCGCCTGTTGCGACAAGGCCGGAGCGGCGCCGAACGCGAGTGCGAGCGGCAGCAGACTACGCAAGGGATGACGCAGGGACATGCACGAAGCTCCGAGACGGGTACCGGTTGGACCGCCGCGGGCGGCCCGGGTTCGACCGGCTATCTGCGCACGTTAATCGGCGCGTTTGCAAGCTTTCGTTAAACCCGCGATCAGCGTCGCAGCCAGGTGTTCGGATTGACCGGCTGCCCACCGCGGCGCAGCTCGAAATACAGGGCCGGGCGGCCATGGCCGCCGGAGCTGCCGACCGTGGCCACGGCCTCGCCTTTCCTGACCGTGGCGCCGGCGTCCTTGAGCAAGGCGTCGTTGTTCGCGTACAGGCTCATGTAGCCGTTGCCGTGGTCGATGATCAGCAGCAGGCCGTAGCCGGTCATCCATTCCGAATAGACCACGGTGCCGTCGCTGACCGCCTTGACCGTGCTGCCGGCGGCGGCGCCGATCAACAGGCCTTCGCTGCTGCGGCCGTCGGGCATGGTGCCGCCGAATCCGGCCAGCAGGGCGCCCGATACCGGCCAGCCCAGGCCGCCGACCTGGGGCGGCGGCGCGCTGGCGACCGCGACCGCCGGTTTGCGCGGCGCGGTCGTGCGCGCCGGCTTGCCCGAGGCGGCCGCGGCGGCCGCGGCTTTCGCCTCGCGCGCTTCGCGTTCGGCCTTGGCCTTGGCCGCGGCTCGGCGTTGCGCCTCCGCGCGGGCGGCCGCGGCGCGCAGCTTCGCCAGCAATTGCTCCAGGCCCTTGGCGTCGCGGCCGAGCTCGCGCTCGCGGGTGCTGCGGTCCTGGTACTTTTCGTTGATCTGCGCGACCAGCGCGGCGCGCGCCTTGCGGTCTTTCTCGAGCTGGCCGAGCTGGCTGCGCAGCTGCTTGCGGGTGCTGTCGAGGGTCAGGCGACGCTCGACGATCTCGCGCTCGACCGCATCGAGTTCGCGCAGCTGCGTATTGAGTTCGCCGATGCGGCGCGCGCGGTCGCGCTGGACGTAGCCGTGGTAGGTGAGGATGCGGCCGCTGTCGGCGACCTTGTCCTGCGACAGCAGCAACTTCAGCGGCGCATCGTTGCCCTGCGCATAGGCCGCGCGAACCAGCCGCGCGAGCTCCTGGCGCTGCGCGCCGAGCTTGCCGTTGAGTGCGTCGCGGCGGCTCTGCAGTTCCTTCAAGGCGGCCTGCTCGCGCGCCAGCCGCGCCTCGGTCTCGCGCAGCGCGCGGTTGGAGTGGCCGACCTGTTCGTCGGCGGCGCGCAGCCGCTGCGAGGCATCGCCGCGCTGGCCTTCGAGCCGGCGCCGCTCGGCGGCGACCGACTTCAACTCGGTCTTGATCTTCTCGAGCTTGCGTTCGGTTTCGCGGCTGCTGTTCTGCGCCGCCGCCATCGGGCTCGACACAGGCGCCAGCAGCGACACCGCGACGAACGCGATCGCCGCCAGCGCCGGCCAGGCCCGCACACGCGGTCGGTGCAGCTCGCGCAGTTGGGGCATCAGCGCTCCAGCAGGCTTTGCCCGGTCATTTCGGCCGGTTGCGCCAGGCCGAGCAGATCGAGCATGGTCGGGGCGACGTCGCGCAGGGCGCCGCCGCTGCGCAGGCCGGTCTTGCGCGAGCCGACATATACGAAGGGCACCGGCCCGACCGTGTGCGCGGTGTGCGGCTGCCCGGTCTCGGGGTCGCGCATCATTTCCAGGTTGCCGTGGTCGGCGGTGATCAGCAGGGCGCCGCCGACTTCGCGCACCGCCGCGGCGACCGCGCCGATCGCCAGGTCGACCGCTTCGGCGGCCTTGATCGCCGCGCCCAGATCGCCGGTATGGCCGACCATGTCGGGGTTGGCGATGTTGCAGACCGCCACGTCGATGGCGCCGGAACGGATCGAGGCGACCAGCTGCTCGGTCAGCTCGGGGCAGCTCATTTCCGGCTGCAGGTCGTAGGTCGCGACCTTGGGGCTCGGGATCAGGATGCGGCTTTCGCCGGCATACGGTTGCTCGCGCCCGCCGCTGAAGAAGAAGGTCACGTGCGCGTACTTCTCGGTCTCGGCGATGCGCAACTGGGTCAGGCCGTTCGCGGCCAGCAGCTCGCCGAGGGTGTTGTGCAGATCGTCGGGGCCGAACGCGACCGGCGCCGGCAGCCGGGCGTCGTACTCGGTCAGGCAGACGAAGCGCGACAGCCGCGGCCGGCGCGCTTCGTAGCCGGCGAACGACGGATCGACGAAGGCCGCGGTCAGCTGGCGGGCGCGGTCGGCGCGGAAATTCATGAACACGACCGCGTCGCCGTCGGCCATCGCCGCGCTGGCGCCGACTTCGCCGGTGACGATCACCGTCGGAGCGACGAACTCGTCGGTCTCGCCGCGCGCATATGCGGCCTCCAGGCCGGCGAGCGCGCTCGCCGCGCGGTGTTCGCTGGCGGCCTCGACGATCGCGTTCCAGGCGCGCAGTTGGCGGTCCCAGCGCTGGTCGCGATCCATCGCGTAGTAGCGGCCGCTGATCGAGGCGATATGCGCATTGCCGACCTGCGCGCACACCTGTTGCAGGCGTTCCAGGCTCGGCGCCGCGGATTTCGGCGGCATGTCGCGGCCGTCGAGGAAGGCGTGCACGGCGACCCGGGCCACGCCTTCGCGACGGGCCAGTTCGAGCATGGCGAAGATGTGCTGCTCGTGACTGTGCACGCCGCCCGGCGACAGCAGGCCCATCACGTGGAGGGTGGCGCGGTTGGCCTTTGCCGCGGCGCAGGCCGCGCGCAGTTCCTGATTGGCGTAGAAGCTGCCGTCCTCGATCGCCGCGTCGACCCGGGTCAAGTCCTGGTAGACGATGCGGCCGGCGCCGAGATTCATATGGCCGACTTCGGAATTGCCCATCTGCCCGTCCGGCAGGCCGACGTGGCGGCCTTCGGTGTGGATCAGGGTGTGCGGTGCGCTCGCGAGCAGGGCGCGCCAGTTCGGCAGGGTCGCCTGGGCCAGGGCGTTGTCGGCGGGATCGTCGCGATGGCCCCAACCGTCGAGGATCAACAACACTACGGGCTTGGGGCGGGAAGGCGCTGACACGTCGTAAGTTCCTATGACTTGGGGCAGGGGCCGCCGCGGGCGGGTCCTGCGATTGTAGCGAAGCGGCGCATGAAGCCCCGAACAACAGGCGCGCCGGCGTGGGCCGGGCACGAGCCGGCCCGATGCGGCGTCGGCAAGTGCTTGATCCTCAACGCCCGGTCGCGGCCGAAGCGGGATTTGTTCGCGCGGCTGTAAACCGTTTGCGCAGTGCCCGCATCTCAATCCCTGTCCACTACCCAACGGAACACGCCATGACGAGCCCCCGCCTCACTCTCAGCCTCTCGGTCCTGATCGCGCTGTCCTCGCCGCTGGCGTTCGCCGCCGAGGGCATCAGCAAGGTCAACGGCAGCATCACGGTCGGCTCAGGCGAAAGCCAAGGCACGCTGGAAACCGTCAACGGCAGCATCAAGATCGGCGACAACGCCCGCGTCGCCGACGCCTCGACCGTCAACGGCAGCATCAGCGTCGGCGAACGCAGCCAGACCGGCGGCCTGGAGACGGTCAACGGCAGCATCCGCGTCGCCAGCAACGTCACCGCCAGCGACGGTCTGGAAACCGTCAACGGCGGCATCTTCGTCGACCGCGGCGGCACCGTGCGCGGCGACGTCGAGACCGTCAACGGTGCGATCGGCCTGGTCGACACCGATGTCACCGGCGGCATCGAAACCGTCAACGGCGACGTCACCGTCGGCGTCGGCTCGCACGTCAGCGGCGGCATCCGCTACACCAAGCCCAACGGCATCGGCATCAAGCTCAAGCCGCGCAACCCGCGCGTGGTGATCGGCCCGAACGCGCGCGTCGACGGCCCGCTGGTGTTCGAACGCGAAGTCACGCTGTACGTGCACGCCACCGCCAAGACCGGCCCGATCCGCGGCGCCACCGCGATCGCCTTCAACACGCCGACGCCGCCGGCCGAGTAAGCGCCCCGGCGCTCGCGATCCGGCCCGTCCCGATCGACCGGCACGGGCCGCGATCCCAGCGGAACGCGCCGGGACCGCGCCGGATCGCGCGATATCCTCGGTCGAATCCCGCGGAACCGCGCCACCCGGCGCAGCCGCCGCCACCGCCAGCGGCCAGGCGCGGGACAACGCCCCCGCGACGTTGCCCCTAGAATGGACCTCCCCCACCCCCGGCCCACCGGCCGCTCCTGGAGGTCTGATGTCCCGTACCCCGCTCCTCACCGCCACCTCGCTGGTGGCCGCCGCCCTGGTGTTGTCGGCTTGCAACAAGCCGGCAGAAACGCCCGAGGCGAAGGCCCCGGCCGACGCCCCGGCCGCCCCGCCGAGCGCCGCCGCCGATCACGCCTTCGACGGCGCGATCAACGCCGCCGACTTCGCCCAGCACGTCAAGGTCCTGGCCTCCGACGAGTTCGAGGGCCGCGCGCCCGGCAGCGCCGGCGAAGAAAAGACCGTCCAGTACCTGGAAGCGCAGTTCAAGCGCCTCGGCCTGAAGCCCGGCAACGGCGACAGCTATTTCCAGACCGTGCCCATGGTCGAGACCACCGCCGACGAAGCCACCTCGCTCAAGCTCGAGGTCAAGGGCCAGCCGCGCGAACTCAAGTTCGGCAGCGACATGGTCATCGGCACCCGCACCGGCCAGGCCGAGATCAAGCTCGACGCCAGCGACCTGGTGTTCGTCGGCTACGGCGTCAACGCGCCCGAACAGAAGTGGAACGACTACGCCGGCATCGACGTCAAGGGCAAGACCGTGGTGATCCTGGTCAACGATCCCGGCTTTCACAGCCAGGACGCGACCTTGTTCGAAGGCCGCCGCATGACCTATTACGGCCGCTGGACTTACAAGTTCGAAGAAGCCGCCCGCCAGGGCGCGGCCGCCGCACTGATCGTCCACGACGCAGCCGGCGCCTCCTACGGCTGGGACGTGGTCAAGAACTCCTGGTCCGGCGCGCAGTTCGACCTGCCCGCCAAGGACGATCCCGAGCCGCGCCTGCCGGTGCAGGGTTGGATCACCGGCGACAGCGCCCGCAAGCTGCTCGGCGACCTCGGCCAGGACCTCGACGAACTCTACAAGGCGGCCGGCAAGCGCGGTTTCAAGGCGATCCCGCTGCAGGCCAAGGCTTCGGTGGAGCTGAAGAGCAAGATCAGCGAGAAGTCCTCGCGCAACGTGATCGCCCGCCTCGACGGCGCCAAGCGCCCCGACGAAGCCATCGTCTACATGGCGCATTGGGACCACCTCGGCAACCACACCGGCGAAGGCGGTCACGAAGGCCACGGCGCCGGCGACGGCAAGGCCGGCGGAGCCGACACGATCTACAACGGCGCGATCGACAACGCCTCCGGCGTGGCCGGCATCCTCGAAATCGCCGAAGCCTTCAGCAAGCAGACGCCGCCGCCGGACCGCTCGCTCCTGTTCGTTTCGGTGACCTTGGAGGAGTCCGGCCTGCTCGGATCCAAGTACTACGTCGCCCACCCGACCGTGCCGCTCAACAAGACCGTCGCGGTGATCAACCTCGACGCCATGCCGATCATCGGCAAGGCCAAGGACTTCACCGTAGTCGGCTACGGCAGCTCGGAGCTCGAGGACATCCTCAAGACCATCGCCGACGGCCAGGGCCGCGTGCTGCATGCCGAGGCCACTCCGCAGGACGGCTTCTACTTCCGCTCCGATCACTTCAACTTCGCCAAGGCCGGCGTGCCTGCGCTGTACGCCAAGGGCGGCGACGACCTGCTCGAAGGCGGCACTGAAGCCGGACAGAAGGCCCAGGTCGACTACCGCGACAACCGCTATCACAAGCCGGCCGACCAGTTCGATCCGAACTGGAAGCTCGACGGCGTGGTCCAGGACCTCGACGCGCTGTACGGCGTCGGCAAGGTGCTCGCCGGCAACGAACAATGGCCGAACTGGTACGAAGGCAACGCCTTCCGCGCCGCGCACGACAAGTTGATGGCTCCGGCCAAGTAAGCGGCCCGGTAAGCGGCCGCGCAAGCCGCCGGGCGATCGCCCAGGCGGCGCCCGGTCGCTCACGACCGCAAAGCGGTCCGACGACGGCGCCCCGGGGCGCCGTCGTTTTTTCCGCTAGGCTTTGCAGGCCGCGACCCGCGGCCACGGGGAACGCGCATGTCCATGACCGTCGCTTATTGGTGCCTGTTGATCGCCGCCTTACTGCCCTATCTGTGGGCCGCCGTCGCCAAGGGCAGCGGCCAGCGCTACGACAACCGCGATCCCCGCGCCTGGCAGACTCGCCAGGACAGCCCGCGCAGCAACGCGGCCTATGCCGCCCACCTCAACGCCTTCGAGGCTTTCGCCCCGTTCGCGGCCGGCGTGTTCGGCGCGCAGATCACCGGCGTCGACACCGGCGTCATCGCCGGCCTGTCGGTGGCTTTCATCGTCTGCCGCGTATTGCACGGCGTGTTCTACCTGACCCGCCAGGCACCCTTGCGCAGCCTGGCGTGGGTGGTCGGCTTCGGCTGCGTCGTCGCCCTGCTCGTACAAGCCGCCCTGGCGGCGGCCTGATCGTTCGCCGCGCCCCTTGCACGCCTTCGATTTCAAGAGTCAGGCATGAACCCCGCACCGAGTTCCGAGCACCAGGATTTCGCCGATGCCCTGCGCCGCGACGGCTTCCGTTTCGTCGCCGGCGAAGACATGCGCACGCATCTGCTGCGTCACGGATCCCTGCAGGACTGGGCCGCGTTCGCCGACAGTTGGAACGACCTGGCGCCGGACAGCTACCTCGCCAGCGTCGGCCGTCATCGCCGCCGTCGCCACGCCGTGTTCCGCGCCGATCGCGACGGCGCGATCGCGCGCCAGCCGCATCAGCCTCACTATCAGAGCCTCAATTACAACGCCTTGCAGGGCGATATCGAACGCTGGTTCGAGCCGGTACGCGACGACGTCGCCCACGGCGCCACCTTGGCGACCATTCTCGGCTTCTGCCTCGACTTCTTCGGCTTGCTGGCGCCGCAGGTACCCGGCTGGCATATCGAGCTGCACCAGTTCCGCATCGAAGCCCGCAGCGACGAAGCAGGCCAGCCCACGCCCGAAGGCGTACATCGCGACGGCGTCGACTATGTCCTGGTGCTGCTGATCGACCGCCACAACATCGTCAGCGGCACGACCACCATCCACACCGCCGACGGAGGCCTGCTCGGCAGCTTCACCCTGACCGCCCCGCTCGACGCCGCCCTGGTCGACGACGCCCGGGTCTTCCACGGCGTGACCGCGGTGACTCCGCAAGACCCGACGCGCGCAGCCCATCGCGACGTGCTGGTGGTGACGTTTCGTGCGGTGGCTGCCAGTTGACGGGCGGCGACCATGATCCGAATCCGGCCGAGAGTGCACAGCAGGATTCGGATTGGTCAACGGTTATCGAAACAAACCAGAATCAGCGATTGCCCCCCGATTCAAACCAATTTAGGCCGTCGGATATGAATTCGATGGTCCGATACGCGGGCACCGTAACGCTGGCGGCGCCGGCCTTGAGCTGCAATACACCGTTGCCGGTGAAGGTCACACCGTTCAAACCGGCCTGAACGGTCACTCGCCGCCCCGGATTTCGCGGTACCAAGTCCTGAATCGGCGTCCCTCCGATCACCTGATAGAACTCTGCGCCATAGTTCAGTTGCACCTGCGCAGCTGCCGTCACGTAAACGGCGGCATCGCTGCGGATGCCGGTAATCGACGGGCCTTCCCGGTAGTCGGCTCCCTCGACATAAGGCGAGGACGGCGCATCCTTGAGAGTTATACCGCTGATAACACAACGGGCCGGGCCACCCGGCTGCTTCTGGATGAGGATCGCCGGACCGGTGAACTGACGGATTCGACACCCAGTGATCAACGTGTCGCTGGCGCCCTGCCCGAGGACGATGCCATTGACGGTGCTGGTCAAGTCTCCGGTGATATCGCAATTCTTGATCGAATTGGCGGGGCCGTGAACGATCAGCCCGCAGTAATCCGCCTTCAGTCCGTTAATTTCACAGGAACTCGCCCCTACGCCGAGTTCCACCCCTGCGCCGTTGCCGAGGATGCCGCCGACCCAACCACCGACGATCTGCACTGCCTGCCCTCTATTGACGACGATGCCCCGACTGCCGCTGTTACCGCCCTCGATGTTGACGTTGACGATGAAGAAATTCGTGCCGTCCTGCGTCACTGGGTCGGAATCGATGTAGAACGCCGGCTTATAGAGAGCCTGCATGAGGATCAGGTCGTTGACGAACATGCCGCCGGTATGGGGACCGAAATAGACTTGATATCCGGTGCAGGCATAGATACGCGTCGACTCGATGCGCACGTCGACGGTCCGGTAAGGATTCGGACTCGAGCGGTGTGCCGAGCCAGAGCTATGGATGCCATCTGCCCTAAAGTAGCGCAGACGGCAATGGCGAATGAATCCATCCGAGGCCCGGAATAGCGTCATTCCCCGGAACAGGCAGGCCTGGGTCCCGTAACGGGCGTAGAAATCGCAGTTGCGCACGTCAAAAAACGCGCAAAAGTTTAGGAAGATGCACGACCCGGTCGTGGACGGCCCCGCGTTGGCACCGGGCACGAACGTAAAACCGTCGATCACGGTATGCAGACTGCTGAGCATCCCGGACTCAGTGCCGTTACCGATCACGATGTGGTCGCGATCGGCAACATCCATCACCAGTTGCACGCCGCCCTGCGCGCCGCGCAACACTACGCCACGCACAATATGGAGCGCCGCGGTCAGACGATAGCTGCGGCGCGTCGCCCAAATCTCTCGGCCCGGATTATCGGTAATAGCCGCCTGGATCGCCGCGGTGTCGTCCGCGACGCCGTCGCCTACCGCACCGTAATCTTCGAATGTCACGTAATCGTCTGTCGTCAGTGGCGCACCGGCCGCGTATGTCGGTATTGCGCTCGCAGCCGCTGCCGCAGTCACAGCCAACGGCATGCTCATGAATTGACGTCTCTGCATTTTATTTTCCTTGTCGAACTTGGCCGAGTCCGGCAGTGGCCGGCAATGCATAGTGCATTCATCGAATCTCGGAGGCTGCATCGACACAGCAAATAGTCAGCGTTGATCGATCGAGCGGTTCGATTGACTACTTTGGGACCGACCATGCCCTCGAAGCTCATTAAAAATGCTCGTGATCGTGCCGCTTCAGTTTTCGACGCGGCTCAAGCAATGCCGAGTGCGAAACGGCCAGCACCGACAAGGTTGAGTACTGCCTTTGCCTTTGCCTTTGCCTTTGCTTTTGCTTTTGCTTTTGCTTTTGCTTTTGCTTTTGCTTAGCGAGATTTTGATTTTCTTTAGCTGTCAAAAGGCGGCCCGTAGGGCGGCCCGCGGGGGTACGGGCCGTGCGCATGCAAGCCATGCTATTGATGTTGCTCACCTTTACGGCCGGTGGCACAGCCACGGGAGACGAAGCGGTCGCGCCTGCGTCGCTCCTACCCCGGAGCCACCGCGTCGGCGTGCTGCGAACTGCCCTCTGTAGGAGCGACGTAAGTCGCGACCAAGGGACGCGCCGAGACGACAATGCGAATGCTATCCATCGAAGCGGCGCGGTATCGCCCGGGCAGGAGCGGCGCGAGCCGCGACCGCGTCGTTGCGGTCTCGCGGCGCACGGTTCAAGAAAGCTCCTGATCTGAGCTGGGTCAGAT
>NZ_JCAXEE010000015.1:0-8787 GCF_059758755.1 Lysobacter sp. GQ73
ACGATGCGCGACTTGGTTAGCGCGGCGGTTGAGCTCGGCGTAGCTCAGCACCTCGTCTTCGACCAACAGCGCTTCGGCGTCCGGCTTCGATGCCGCTTGCGCCTCGAACAACGCATGGATGGTGCGGTCGTGCACCGCATCCGCGCGCAGATCATTGAACTCGCGCAGCACCTGCTCGCGTTCCGACAGCGGCAGGATCGGCAGCGCCTGCAGCGGCGTCTCGCCGCCGCTTTCGAGCGCGCCGACCAGGGACTCCATCGCGGTCTGCATGTAGCGGACCACGCGCGGGCCGTCGATGCCGGCTACCGACAGCAAGGTCAGGCCGAAGCCTTCGCCGCGGTCTTCCACCGACAGGGTCAGCGGGTAGTTGTTGCGGGCGTCGCCGCCGATCAGTCGCATGCCGTCCCAGGCCGCATCGGCGTCGCCGCGGTCGGCCTGGCGCAGCTCGCGCCGGTTGCGGTAGTTGAGCAAGGCGGTGAACAGCGGCAGCGGCGGCGCGATCGCGCTGCATTGCTGGGCCAGCGCCAGCGAGGCCTGTTCGCGTTCCAGCAGCTCGCCGAGGAAGGCGTAAGTCTCGCGCACCGCCTGGCCGACGCCGCGCTCGGCCAGGCCGACCCGCACCGGCAAGGTGTTGAGGAACATGCCGACCACTTGGTCGGCGCCTTCCGAACCTTGCATACGGCCCGACAGCACCGTGCCGAACACCACGTCGTCGCGTCCGCTGCACTGGCCGAGCACGCGCGCCCAGGCCAGGTGGAACAGCACCGACGGGGTCACGCCCCAGCGGCGCGCGGTGTCGCGCACGCGCACGGCGAAGGCGTCGGCGAACTCGACCCGCGACTCGTTGGCGCGGGCGCCGTCGACCTGCACGTCGAGCACGCCGAACGGCGCGGTCGGCTCGTCGACGTCGCCGAAGCGCTCGCGGAACCAGGCCTCGTGGCGCTGTTCCGGCGCCGCCACGGTGCGGGCGATGAAGTTGCGGTAGGGCATCGGCGCCGGCAGCGCGTCGCCCTGCCCCTGCAGCAGCAGCTCGGCTTCCCTGAGCATCAGCTGCTTGGAGTAGTTGTCCTCGACGATGTGGTGGGTCAGCAGAGCCAGCAGCCACTCGCCGGATTCGGCGTCGAAAGCGATCTGCGCCGCCATCACCGGCGCGCGGCTGAGCTCGAGGCGGATCCGGTTGGGGTCGCTGCGGGCCAGCAACTGCGGCAACGCCGCCTCGCCCGCGACCAACTGCAGTTCGCCGACCGGCAGCGGCGCGCGCCGCTGCACCACCTGCACCGGCTGCGGCAGACCGTCCCAGTGCACGGCGCTGCGCAGGATGTCGTGGCGGTCGATCACCTGCTGCAAGGCGGCGAGGAAACGGTCCAGGCGCTCGCGGCCGTCGAAGGCCACCACCGAGCGCAACAGATACGTGTCGCCCTGGCTCTGGTTTTCGAGCAGGTGGTGGAACAGGATGCCCTTCTGCAGCGGCGCCAGCGGGTAGATGTCCTGGACGTTGCCGACGCCGCCCGGGACCGCGGCGACGATCGCGTCGATCTGGGCCTGTTCCAGCGCGACCAGCGGCAACAGCTCCGGGGTGATGGCGACGGTGTCGGCCGTGATGGGGTTCGCCGGCACCTCGGCCTCGCCGGGCGCGTTCGCGCGGTCGGCGCGCGCGGCCAGCGCGCTCAAGATCGGCGCGGCGAACACGCTGCGCACGTCGACCGAGAGGCCGTGCTGGCGCAGGCGCTCGATCAGGCCGATCAACAGCAGCGAATGGCCGCCGAGTTCGAAGAAGTGGTCGTGGCGGCCGACCCGCTCCAGGCCGAGCAGGTCCTGCCAGACCTGGGCGATGACGCGCTCGGTTTCGCCCTGCGGCGCGTCGAAACCGCGGCTCGACACCGAGGCCTGGTCCGGCGCCGGCAAGGCCTTGCGGTCGAGCTTGCCGTTGGCGGTCAGCGGCAGCGCCTGCAGGCGCACGAATGCGCTCGGGATCATGTATTCGGCCAGCTCGCGCGCCAGCGCTTCGCGCAACCCCGCCGCACTCGGCTCGGCCCCGTCGGCGGCGACGAAGTAGGCGACCAGGCGCTTGTCGCCCGGAACGTCCTCGCGCGCGATCACCACCGCCTCGGCGATGCCGGCGCAGGCGGCCAGCTTGGCTTCGATTTCGCCGAGCTCGATGCGGAAGCCGCGGATCTTGACCTGGAAGTCGTTGCGGCCGAGGTATTCCAGATCGCCGTCGGGCAGCCAGCGGCCGAGGTCGCCGGTCTTGTACAGGCGCGCCTGCGGCGAGGCCGAGAACGGGTCGCGCAGGAAGCGTTCGGCGCTGAGCTCGGCGCGGTTGAGATAGCCGCGGGCGACGCCGTCGCCGCCGACGTAGAGTTCGCCGGCCACGCCGGCCGGCACCGGTTCTAGACGTTCGTCGAGCACGTACAGCTGCAGGTCCGGGATCGCGCAGCCGATCACGCTGCCGCGCGCCTGGCGCACGTCGTCGGCGCGGATGCGCCGGTAACTCGCGTGCACGGTGATCTCGGTGATGCCGTACATGTTGATCAGCTGGGTGCGTTCGCAGTCGTTGCGCTCGATCCACGGCGCCAGGGTGTGCAGCTCCAGCGCTTCGCCGCCGAAGATCACCGCGCGCAAGGCATGCGCCCGGTCGCTGCGGGCCTGCGCCGCGATCAGCGCGCGGAACGCGCTCGGGGTCTGGTTGAGCACGGTGACGCCCTGGTCGGCCAGCAAGTCGTAGAACTCGTCCGGCGTGCGCGCGCACAGCTCCGGCACCACCACCAGGCGGCCGCCGTGGAACAGCGCGCCCCAGATTTCCCAGACCGAGAAGTCGAAGGCGAAGGAATGGAACAGGGTCCAGACGTCGTCGCGGCCGAACTCGAACCAGGGCCGGGTCGCCGCGAACAGGCGCACCACGTGGCGGTGCTCGACCATCACGCCCTTGGGCTGGCCGGTCGAACCGGAGGTATAGATGACATACGCCAGGTGCTCGGGGCGCACCGCGACCGCCGGGGCGTGGCCAGGGTGGCCGGCGAGCGAGCCGTCGTCGAGCACCAGCAGGGGCGCGCCGATGTCGCCGAGCAAGGGCAGCTCGTCGCGCAGGGCGGCCGAGGTCAGCACCGCCGCCGGTGCGCTGTCGGCGAGCATGTAGCTCAGGCGCTCGCCCGGATACACCGGGTCGAGCGGCACGTAGCCGGCGCCGGCCTTGAGGATGCCGAGCACGCCGACCAGCAGATCGAAACCGCGGCCGATGCAGATCGCGACGCGGTCGTCGGCGCGCACGCCGAGTTCGAGCAGGCGGTGCGCGACCTGGTTGGCGCGGCGGTCGAGTTCGCCGTAGCTCAGTTCGGCGCCGTCGAGGCTCACCGCGATGGCGTGCGGGTCGCGCGCCGCCTGCGTTTCGAACAGACCGTGGATGCTGTCCTCGCTGCGGTAATCGGCGCGCGCGGCGCCGAAGCCGCCGAGCAGTTGCGCCCGCTCGGCCGCCGGCAACACCGGCAGGCCGCGCAGCGCGCGCTGCGGCTGGTGCGCGAGCGCATCGACCAGGGCGCGCACCGCGGTTTCCAGGTAGCCCATCAGGCGCGCGCCGTCGATGCCCGGCACCGCGAGGGTCGACAAGCCGAAGCCCTGGCCTCGGTCGTTGACCGACATGGTCAGCGGATAGTTGGTGCGGTCGTCGCCGCCGATGCGGCGCATGCCGGCCCAGACCCGCGCCGTGTCTTCCGACTCGGCGGCGCTTTCGTGGTGGCTGTGGCGGTAGTTGAGCAACGTGGTGAACAACGGCGTCGGTGCGCGCACGCCGCTGCAGCGCTGGGCCAGCGCCAGCGATGCCTGTTCGTGCGCGAGCAGCTCGCCGAGGGCGCGATAAGTGTCGCGCACCGCCTCGGCGACCTCGACCTGAGCCAGGCTCACCCGGATCGGCAAGGTGTTGATGAACATGCCGACCACGTTCTCGGCGACGTCGGCGCCCTGCAGGCGGCCCGACAGCACGGTGCCGAACACGACCTCGTCGCGGCCGCAGCATTGGCCGAGCACTTGCGCCCAGGCCACATGGAACAGCACCGCCGGAGTCACGCCGTGGCTGCGCGCGGCTTCGCGGATCGCCGCGGCCAGCGCGCCGTCGAATTCGATCCGCGCCTCGGCGACCGCGGCGCCGTCGCCCTGCACGTCGAGCACGCCGAACGGCGCGGTGGCCTCGTCGATGTGGCCGAGTTGGGCGCGGAAGTAAGTCTCGTGCTCGGCCTCGCCCACGGCGCGGGTGCGGGCGATGAAGTTGCGGTACGGCAACGGCGCCGGCAACGAGGCGCCCTGCCCCTGCAGCAGCAGATGGATCTCGCCGAGGATCAGCTCCATGGTCACGTGGTCGCAGACCATGTGGTGATTGAGCAGGGCCAGCAGCCACTCGCCGCTGTCGGCGTCGAACACGATCTGCGCAGCGAGGTTCGGCGCGCGTTGCAGGTCGATGCGGTGACGGCGCGGGTCGCTGCGCCGCATCAGGCAGTCCATCGCGGTTTCGCCGGCCTCCGGGATCAGTTCGGTCAGCGGCAAAGGCGCGCGCCGGTGCACGACTTGCACCGGCTGGGTCAAGCCCTGCCAACGCACCGCGCTGCGCAGGATGTCGTGTCGGTCGATCACCGCCTGCAGCGCGCCGAGGAAGGCATCGAGACGTTCGCGCGCCTCGAACGCCACGATCGACCGCAGCAGATAGGTGTCGCCGCCGTCCTCGCCTTCGAGCAGGTGATGGAACAGGATGCCTTCCTGCAACGGCGCCAGCGGATAGATGTCCTGGATGTTGCCGACCCCGCCGGGCACCGCGGCGACGATCGCGTCGATCTGCGCCTGGCTCAGTTGCACCAGCGGCAGCATGGCGGGAGTGATTTGGGGAGCGATCTGCGCCGGCGCCGGTTCGACGCCGCGGCCGCCGCCGACCAGGTCGACGCCATCCTCGGCCGCCATCGCCAGCAACGCCGGCTTGTGCAGCTTCAGCTGCGCCAGCAGCTCCGCGTCCATCACGCCGCGCGGCGCGCGGATCGACAACTCGCCTTGCTTGACCAGCACGGCGACATCGAGCTCGCGCAATCGGGCCAGCAGTTCCTGGAGACTCATACTTGGAATTCCTCGGTGTCCGCATCGGCAACGGATGCGGCGAATGCGTCGGGGATCAGATTGGCCGGCACCTGATAGGCATCGGCGGCCGCGCCGGCGACCGGCACCAGGCGCTGCGCGAGTTCGCTCAGGCTCGGCGCGGTGAACACTGCGCCGATGTCGGCCTGGTAGCCGCGCTGGCGCAGGCGCTCGATCAGCACCATCGCCAGCAGCGAGTGGCCGCCCAGGGCGAAGAACTGGTCGTGGCGGCCGGCCCGCTCGATCCCGAGCAGGCCTTGCCAGACTTCGGCGACAGCGAGTTCGGCTTCGCCCTGCGGCGCTTCATAGGCGCGCGCGGCCAGCGCCGAGGCGTCCGGCGACGGCAGCGCGCGTCGGTCGAGCTTGCCGTTCGCGGTCAGCGGCCAGGCCTCGACCGCGACGAAGGCGCTCGGCAGCATGTACTCGGCCAGCTCGCGCGCGAGCGCTTCGCGTAGTTCACCCGGCTGCGGCGCAGCGCCGCTTTCGGCCAGAACGTAAGCGACCAGACGTTGGTCGCCCGGTGTGTCTTCGCGGGCGATCACGATCGCCTCGGCGACGCCTGCGCAGGCGGCGAGCCGGGTCTCGATCTCGCCGAGTTCGATGCGGAAGCCGCGAATCTTGACCTGGAAATCGTTGCGGCCCAGGTATTCCAGGTCGCCGTCCGGGCGCCAGCGCGCGAGGTCGCCGGTGCGGTACATGCGCGCGCCGGCGGCCCCCGCGAACGGGTCGTCGAGGAAACGCTCGGCGCTCAGCTCGGGGCGGCCGAGGTAGCCGCGCGCGACCTGCACGCCGCCGATGTGCACCTCGCCGGCGACGCCGACCGGCACCGGCGCGCCGAGGCGGTCGAGCAGGTAGATGCGGGTGTTGGCGATGGGCCGGCCGATCGGCACCGCGTCGGCGCCGGACGGCACTTCGTTCGCGTCGCTGAGGTAGATGGTGCAGCCGACCACGGTCTCGGTCGGGCCGTATTCGTTGACGACCCGCGCCGTCGGCAGCACGCGCTCGCGGAAGCGCTGCAGGCCGCGGCGGGTCAGCTGCTCGCCGCCGACCACCAGCACGTGCGCGGTCTGCGAGGCCGCGGCCGCGGACAGGTTGGACAGGGCATCCAGATGCGCCGGAGTCAGCTTGAACAGCCACGGCTGCGCTCGGCCGGCATAGTCGAGCAACTGGCCCAGGCAGACCTGCGCCTCCTCGGCCAGCAGCACCACCGGCTTGCCGGCGAGCCAGGGCGTCAGCAAAGTGGTGACGGTGGCGTCGAAGCCGAACGGCGTCGCGACCAGCGCGCCCTGCACCGCCTCGCCCAGGTATTCGCGCCGCGCATGCTCGAGATAATTCACCAGACCCTGGTGATGGACCATCACGCCCTTGGGGCGCCCGGTCGAACCCGAGGTGTAGATGACGTAAGCGAGGTGCGCTGGAGTCAAGGCCGCGATCTGCGGCGCCTGCCCGTCGCCGTCCGACCATTGGCTGTCGTCGAGCGCAAGCAGGCTCGCCGACGGCGACAAGGCCTCGACGCGGCCGCGCAAGGCCGGCGACGCGAGCACCGCGACCGGCGCGCTGTCGCCGATCATGTAGGCCAGGCGTTCGTCGGGATAACCCGGTTCCAGCGGCACGTAACCCGCGCCGGCCTTGAGCGTGGCCAGCAGGCCGATCGCCATCGCCGCGCTGCGTTCGCTGCAGATCGCCACGCGGTCGTCGGGCTTGACCCCGAGCGCGATCAAACGATGCGCCAGGCGATTGGCGCGGCGGTCGAGTTCAGCGTAGCTGAGCCGGGCCTCGCCGCAGATCAGTGCGACCGCCTCGGGCGTGCGCGCCGCCTGCGCCGCGAACAGCTCGTGAGCGCAGCGGTCCTGCGAATAAGCCGTGGCGGTGTCGTTGCAGGCCTGCAACAGGCGGTGGCGCTCGGCCGCATCGAGCAGGGGCAGGCGCGCGACCGCGGCGCCGTCGTCGGCGGTCATCGCTTCGAGCAGGCTCAACAGATGCCCGGCGTAGCGCTGCATGGTGGCGCGGTCGAACAGGTCGGTGGCGTAGGCGAAGCTGGCTTCGAGCGCCTCGCCGGTGTCGTTGACCGCCAGCTCCAGGTCGAAATGCGCGGTCTGACGCGGCGTATCGATCGCCGACAGCTCCAGCCCGGGCAGGCGCAGCACGCCGCTGCCGGCGGTGTTGTTGAACGCCAGCATGGTCTGGAAGATCGGGCTGTGGCTGAGCGAGCGCTGCGGCTGCAGCGCCTCGACCACCTGCTCGAACGGCAGGTCCTGGTGGGCATAGGCGTCGAGCGTGGTCGCCTTGATCCTTCGCAGCAGCTCGGCCGTGCTCGGCTCGCCTTGCAGGTCGACGCGCAGCGCCACGGTGTTGAGGAACAGGCCGATCAGCGGTTCGAGCTCGCTGCGGCGGCGGTTGGCGACCGAGGTGCCGACGACGACTTCGTCCTGGCCGCTCAGGCGCGACAACAGCGCGGCCCAGGCCGCCAGCAGGGTCATGAACAAGGTGGTGCCGTGGCGCTGCGACAGCGACCGCAGCGCCACGGTCAAGGCCGGCGGGAACTGCAGGTCGAAACGGTCGCCGGCATAGCTCTGCGCCGCCGGCCGCGGCCGGTCGCTCGGCAGTTCCAGCAAGGCCGGCGCGCCGCTCAGGCGCTCGCGCCAGAACTCGATCTCCTGCTGCAGGGTTTCGCCCTGCAGCCATTGCCGCTGCCAGGCGGCGTAGTCGGCGTACTGGATCGCCAGCGGCGGCAGCGGGTCGTCCTGGCCCTGGCTGAAGGCGGTGTACAGCGCGGTCACTTCCTTGACCAGCACGCCGAGCGACCAACCGTCGGAAACGATGTGGTGCTGGGTGACCAGCAGCACGTGCTCGTCGTCGGCCAGGCGCAACAGGCGGCCACGCACCAGCGGGCCGGTGGCGAGGTCGAACAGGGCATGCGCCTCGGCCAGGCCGCGCTCGGCCACCGCCGCTTCGCGCGCGTCGGCCGGCAAGGCGCTCAGGTCTTCCTCGATCAGGTCGAAGCCTCGCTCGGCTGGGTCGATCACCTGCGCCGGGGTGCCGTCGACGGCGACGAACCGGGTGCGCAGGTTTTCGTGGCGCACCACCAGGCGGTCGAGGGTGGCCTTGAGCGCCTCGCGGTCGAGGCGTCCGCGCAGGCGCAGCGCCACCGGCATGTGATAGGCGGCGCTGGCGGCGTGGTCGAGGCGATCGAGGAACCACATGCGCTGCTGCGCCCACGACAACGGCAGGATCGCAGCGCGGTCGGCGCGTTGCATCGGCGGCGTCGCCGCGGTCTCGCGGCGCGCGCCTTCGCGCTTGCGCAACTGCTGCAGGGCCACCGCGCGGCGCAGTTGCTCCAGCTTGCGGCTTTGATCATCGTTCATCGACGGCGTCCTCAGACAACAGGGCCAACAACTCGCTTTCGCTCAGTTCGCCGAGCGACTGCTCGATATCGGCGACATCGCTCTGCGCGAAGGATTCGATCTGCGCCGACACCACCAGCCCGGCGAGAAAGGACAGGGTCGGCTGCTCGAACAGGGTGCGCAGCGGAATCTCGACCTCGAAGCGCTCGCGCACCCGGATCGCCAACTGCATGATCAGCAGCGAATGGCCGCCGAGTTCGAAGAAGTGGTCGTGGCGGCCGACCCGCTCGATGCCCAGCAGGTCCTGCCAGATCGTCGCCAGGGTTTGCTCGAC
>NZ_JCAXEE010000016.1:0-7928 GCF_059758755.1 Lysobacter sp. GQ73
ACCGTCGACCTCGATGCGCAGCGCCAGGGTGTTGACGAAGAAGCCGATCAGCGGCTCGACCTCGGCGCGCTGGCGGTTGGCGACCGGGCTGCCGACCACGATCTCGCCCTGCCCGCTCAACCGCGACAGCAAGGTGGACCAGGCTGCGAGCAAGGTCATGAACAAGGTCGCGCCGTGGCGCTGCGACAGCTCGCGCAGAGCGGCGGTCAGCGCCGGCGGCAGGCTCAGGCCGACGCGGTCGCCGGCATAGCTCTGCAGCGGCGGGCGCGGCCGGTCGCTCGGCAGTTCCAGCAAGGCCGGCGCGCCTCGCAGATGGCCGCGCCAGAACTCGACCTGCTCGCGCAAGGTCTCGCCCTGCAGCCATTGCCGTTGCCATTGCGCGTAGTCGGCGTACTGGATCGGCAGCGGCGGCAGCGGGTCGTCCTGGCCCTGGCTGAAGGCGGTGTACAGCGCGGTCACTTCCTTGACCAGCACGCCGAGCGACCAACCGTCGGAGACGATGTGATGCTGGGTCAGCAACAGCACGTGCTCGGCCTCGGCCAGGCGCAGCAGGCGGCCGCGGATCAGCGGGCCGGCAGCGAGGTCGAACGGAGCGCGCGCTTCCTCGGCGCCGAGTTCGGCGACTGCGCGTTCGCGCGCAGCGGCGTCGAGCCCGCTCAGGTCGATCTCGACCAGGTCGAAACCGCGGTCGGCCGCCGCGATCGACTGCGAGGCGACGCCATCGACCTCGACGAAGCGCGTGCGCAGGTTTTCGTGGCGGGCGACGATGCGGTCGAGGGTCGCCCTGAGCGCATCGCGGTCGAGCCGGCCACTGAGGCGCAGTGCGGTCGGCATGTGATAAGCCGCGCCCGCGGCCGGATCTAGCCGGTCGAGGAACCACAGCCGCTGCTGCGCCCACGACAGCGGCAGCGCCGCGGATCGGTCGGCGCGCGGGATCGCCGCCTCGTCGGCGCGATCGGCGCCGGCCAGGGCCGCCGCCATCGCCGCCAAGGTCGGCCGCGCGAACACCTCGCGCAGCGCGAGCGCCGCGCCCAGGCTTTCGCGCAGCCGCGTGGTCAGTTGCACGGCGAGCAGCGAGTGGCCGCCGAGTTCGAAGAAATGGTCGTGGCGGCCGACGCGCGGCAAGCCCAGCAGTTCGCACCAGATCGTCGCGACCGCGGTTTCGGTGTCGCCCTGCGGCGCCTCGTACTCGCGCGCCGCCACCGCCGAGGCGTCCGGCGCCGGCAGCGCCTTGCGGTCGAGCTTGCCGTTCGCGGTCAGCGGCCACGCCGTCAGGTTGACGAAGGCCGACGGCAGCATGTAGTCGGCCAGGCCCTTGGCCAGGCGCTCGCGCAGCGCCGCCGCCGACAGCCCGACGCCGTCCTCGGCGATCACATAAGCGACCAGGCGCTTGTCGCCGCCCTCGCCTTCGCGTGCGACGACCACGGCTTCGCGCACGCCTTCGCAAGCGGCCAGGCGCGCTTCGATTTCGCCGAGTTCGATGCGGAAGCCGCGGATCTTGACCTGGAAATCGTTGCGGCCGAGGAATTCGATGCTGCCGTCGTCGCGCCAGCGGCCGAGGTCGCCGGTGCGGTACAGGCGCGCGTCCGGCTCGTCGCTATAGGGGTCGGCGACGAAACGTTCGGCGCTGAGTTCGTCGCGGTTGAGATAACCGCGGGCCACGCCGGGGCCGCCGATGTACAGCTCGCCGGTCACGCCGACCGGCACCGGCTCGCCGCGCGGGTCGAGCAGATAGACGCGGGTGTTGGCGATCGGCTTGCCGATCGGGATGCTGCGCGCGCCGTCGGCGACCGCGGCGATCTCGTGGTTGGTCGCGAAGGTGGTGGTCTCGGTCGGGCCGTAGCCGTTGACCAGACGCCGCGGCCGCTGGGCGCGGCTCAACGCGCGCGCGACGCTGCGCGGGTCGAGCGCGTCGCCGCCGATCAGTAGATGGTTCAATCCGGCGAAGGCCGGCGCCAAGGCATCGGCGTATTCGTTGAACAGGCCGACCGTGAGCCACAGCGCGGTTACGCCGCCATCGATCAGGGCCGCGGCGAAACGCGCCGGATCCAGCACGTCGGCGGCGGCGATCACTTCCAGGCGCGCGCCGTTGAGCAAGGCGCCCCACAGCTCCCAGGTCGAGGCGTCGAAGGCCGGGTTCGCGCACAGGCCGATCACGTCGTCGACGCCGAACTGGGCGCACTCGTTATTGATCGCCAGGCGCAACACGCTGCGATGCTCGACCATCACCCCCTTGGGCAGGCCGGTCGAACCGGAGGTGTAGATCACGTAGGCGAGATGGCGCGAACCGAGCCCGGCCACGTCGGGCGCGAGGTCGAGCGGCGACGGCGACTGCGCATCGGCGATCCCGTCCATGGCCACGAAGGCGGCCTCGGCCTGGGCCAGGGCGGCGATGGACTCGCGCAAAGCGGTCGGCGCCAGCAGCGCGCGAGGCGCGCTGTCGGCGAGCATGAAGCCCAGGCGTTCGTCGGGATGCTGCGGGTCCAGCGGCACGTAGCCGGCGCCGGCCTTGAGGATGCCGAGCACGCCGACGAGCAGTTCCAGGCCGCGCTCGGCGCAGATCGCGACGCGGTCGTCGGGCCGCACGCCCAGCGCGATCAGGCGATGAGCGACACGATTGGCGCAGCGGTCGAGTTCGGCGTAGCTCAGGCGGCGGCCGCGAAAACGCGCGGCGATCGCGGTCGGCCGCTCGGCCGCGCGCTGCGCGAACAGCTCGTGGATGCAACGCTCGTGCGGGTAGTCGGCGTCGGTGGCGTTGAAGCCGCGCAACACCTGCTCGCGCTGCTCCGCGCTGAGCAGCGGCAAGGCGTCGACGGTGCGCGCGTCGTCGCAGGCCATGGCTTCGAGCAGGCGGACGAAATGCCCGGCGTAACGCTCGATGGTGGCGCGCTCGAACAGGTCGGTGGCGAAGGCCAGATTGCCTTCGAGAGTGGCGCCGGCGTCGGTGACCGCCAGTTCGATGTCGAAATGCGCGGTATGGCGGGCGCCGCCGATCGCTTCCAGGGTCAGCCCCGGCAGTTCCAGGGCGCCGCCGTCGGGGGTGTTGTTGAACGCCAGCATGCTCTGGAACAGCGGGCTGTAGCTCAGGGTGCGCGCCGGCTGCAGCGCTTCGACCACCTGCTCGAACGGCACGTCCTGATGGGCGTACGCGTCCAGGGTGGTGGCCTTGACCTGGGCCAGCAGCGCGGCCACGCTCGGCGCCGCGCTGAGGTCGACGCGCAACGCCAGGGTGTTGACGAAGAAACCGATCAGCGGCTCGAGTTCGGCGCGCTGGCGGTTGGCTACCGGGCTGCCGACGACGACCTGGTCCTGCCCGCTCAAACGCGACAGCAGCACCGACCACGCCGCCAGCAGGGTCATGAACAAGGTCGTGCCGTGGCGCTGCGACAGAGCGCGCAAGGACGCAGTCAGCTCCGGCGACAGGCTCAGGGCGACGCGGTCGCCGGCATAGCTCTGCAGCGGCGGGCGCGGACGGTCGGCCGGCAGCTCCAGCAAGGCCGGCGCGCCGCGCAGGTGTTCGCGCCAGAAGTCCAGCTGCGCCTGCAGGGTCTCGCCCTGCAGCCACTGGCGCTGCCACAAGGCGTAGTCGGCGTACTGGATCGGCAGCGCCGGCAAGGGGTCGGCGCGGCCCTGGTGAAACGCCGCGTACATCGCGCTGACTTCGCGCACCAGCACGCCGAGCGACCAACCATCGGAAACGATGTGATGCTGGGTGACCAGCAGCACGTGTTCGTCTTCGGCCAGGCGCAGCAAGCGGCCGCGGATCAGCGGACCGGTGGCCAGGTCGAACGGCGCCTGCGCTTCCTGCGCGGCCAATGCCGTCACCTCGGCCTCGCGCGCCTCGGCGGCGAGCGCGCTGAGGTCGTGTTCGATCAGGGCGAAGCCGACCTCGGCCGGCGCGATCGCCTGCACCGGCATGCCGCCGCCGTCGACGAACCTCGTGCGCAGGTTTTCGTGGCGCGCGACGATGCCGTCGAGGGTGCGCTTGAGCGCGCCGCGGTCGAGCGCGCCGCTCAGGCGCAGCGCCGCCGGCATGTGGTAGGCGGCGCTGGCGGCGCGATCGAGCTGGTCGAGGAACCACAGACGCTGTTGCGCCCACGACAGCGGCAAGGCGCCGCTGCGATCGGCGCGGGCGATCACGCTGTCGTCGGCGCGGCCGGCCTCGGCCAAGGCCGCCGCCATCGCCGCCAGGCTCGGATGGGCGAACACCTCGCGCAAGGCCAGCTCGACGCCGAGCGCTTCGCGCAGGCGGGTGACCAGTTGCACCGCGAGCAGCGAATGCCCGCCGAGTTCGAAGAATTGGTCCTGGCGGCCGGCGCGTTCCAGCCCGAGCAGTTCGCACCAGACCCGCGCCACGGTCCGCTCCAGTTCGCCCTGCGGCGCCTCGTACTCGCGCAGCGCGAGCGCGGACTGGTCCGGCGCCGGCAAGGCTCTGCGGTCGAGCTTGCCGTTCGGCGACATCGGCCAGGCGTCCAGAGTCACGAACGCGGACGGCAGCATGTACTCGGCGAGGTCGCGGGCGAGCGCGGCGCGCAGGCTCGCCGCCGATACGTCGGCGCCTTCTTCCGCAATCAGATAAGCGACCAGGCGCTTGCCGCCGGCCTGGTCGTCGCGCGCGGTCACCACCGCCTCGCGCACGCCGGCGCAAGCGCTCAGGCGCGCCTCGATCTCGCCGAGCTCGACCCGGAAGCCGCGGATCTTGACCTGGAAATCGTTGCGGCCGAGGTAATCGACCGTGCCGTCGGGCAACCAGCGGCCGAGGTCGCCGGTCTTGTACATGCGCGCTTCGGGATCGGCGACGAACGGGTCGGCCAGGAAGCGTTCGGCGCTGAGCTCGGGGCGGCCGAGATAGCCGCGCGCCAGGCAGGCGCCGCCGATGTAGATCTCGCCGTTGACGCCGGGCGGCACCGGCTGGCGTTCGCCGTCGAGCAGATAGATGCGCGCATTGGCGATCGGTGCGCCGATCGGCGGCGTCGCCGGCCACGCCGCCGGGTCGCCGGACAAGACATGGGCGGTGCAGACGTGGCTTTCGGTCGGGCCGTAATGGTTGTGCAGCTCGCGTCCGGGAACGCGGGCGAAGAAATTGCGGATCGCCGGGTTGACGAACAACTGCTCGCCGGCGGTGACCACTCGGGTCAGCGAGGGCAAGGCTTCGCCGTTTCGCTCGGCCGCCGCGACCAGGCCCTGGAAGGCCACGAACGGCAGGAAGATCCGCTGCACTTCGTGGCGCTTGATGAAATCGACCAGCGCGAACGGGTCCTGCCGGGTCGCTTCGCGCAGCAGCATCAGGCAGCCGCCCGAGGCCAGCGTGTAGAACAGCTCCTGGAAGGCGACGTCGAAGCCGAGCGCGGAGAACTGCAGCACCCTCTCGCCGGCGGCGCGACCGGCACGGTCGCGGCACTGCCAGTCGATCAGATTGACCAGCGGCGCCTGCGGCATCGCCACGCCCTTGGGCTGTCCGGTCGAGCCGGAGGTATAGATGACGTAGGCCAGATGCGCCGGCGCCAGCCCGGCCACGAGCGGGTCGTGATGGGGCTGCGCGGCGAGCGCGGCGTCGCCGAGGTCGATCGACGGCACGCGGGAGGCGGACAGCGCCGGCACCTCGGCGAGCAGGCCCGGCTGGCTCAGCAGCGCCAGCGGCGCGCTGTCGCCGAGCATGTAGGCCAGTCGTTCGTCCGGGTACGCCGGATCCAGCGGCACGTAGCCGGCGCCGGCCTTGAGAATGCCGAGCACGCCGATCACCAGCTCCGGACCGCGTTCTGCGCAGATCGCCACACGGTCGTCCGGCTGGACCCCGAGCGCGATCAAACGGTGCGCGACCTGGTTGGCGCGGCGGTTGAGTTCGGCGTAACTGAGGCTGCAATCTTCGAACACCAGCGCACAGGCCTCGGGCGTGCTGCGCGCCTGCCGCTCGAACACCTCGTGCAGCACCCGCGGCGGCGCGAACTCGACCGCGCTGTCGTTGAACCCTTCGAGCACGCGCTGGCGTTCGGCCGCGGCCATCAGCGGCAGGCGCGCGACCGGTTCGCCGCGATCGGCGGCCAGGCCTTCCAGCACCTTGACGAAATAGCCGGCGTAGCGCTCGATGGTGGCGTGGTCGAACAGATCGCTGGCATAACCGATGTTGCCCTCGACCGCGCCGTCGATCTCGCGCAGGCCGAGCTCCAGGTCGAAATGGGCGGTGTAGCGCGAGGTGCCGAGCATCTCCAGGCTCAGCCCCGGCAAGGTCAGTTCGCTGTTGCCGGGGGTGTTGTTGAACGCCAGCATGGTCTGGAACACCGGCCCGTAGCTGAGGCTGCGCGCGGGCTGCAGCGCTTCGACGACCTGCTCGAACGGCACGTCCTGATGAGCGTAGGCGCCGAGGGTGGCGGCCTTGACCTGGGCCAGCAAGGCGGCGACATCGGGCCGGCCGCTGAAATCGATGCGCAGGGCGATGGTGTTGACGAAGAAGCCGATCAGCGGTTCGACTTCGCTGCGGCGGCGGTTCGCCACCGGGCTGCCGATCACCACTTCGTCCTGGCCGCTCAGGCGAGACAGCAGGGTCGCCCAGGCCGCCAGCAGGACCATGAACATGGTCGTGCCGTGGCGCTGCGACAGTGCATGCAGGGACGCAGTCAGCTGCGGCGTCAGGCGCAGGTCGACACGGCCGCCGGCATAGCGCTGCACCGGCGGGCGCGGCCGGTCGCCCGGCAATTCCAGCAAAGCCGGGGCGCCGCCGAGATGGCCGCGCCAGAAATCCAGCTGGCCCTGCAGCGCATCGCCCTGCAGCCACTGGCGCTGCCACACCGCGTAGTCGGCGTACTGGATCGGCAGCGGCGGCAGCGGATCGGCCTGGCCCTGGCTGAAGGCGCTGTACAGCGCGGTGACTTCGCGCACCAGCACGCCGATCGACCAGCCGTCGGAAACGATGTGGTGCTGGGTCAGCAGCAGCACGTGCTCGTCGTCGGCCAACCGCAACAGGCGGCCGCGGATCAGCGGCCCGTTGGCGAGGTCGAACGGCGCGCGCGCTTCGACCCCGCCGAGTTCGGCGACGGCGGTTTCGCGCGCCTGCGGGTCGAGGGCGCTCAGGTCCTGCTGCTCGAGGGCGAAGCCCTGCTCGCCCGGCGCGATCACCTGGGCCGGCACCCCGTCGACTTCGACGAAACGGGTGCGCAGGTTCTCATGGCGCGCGATCAGGCGGTCGAGCGTGGCCTGGAGCGCGTCGCGGTCGAGACGGCCGCGCAGGCGCAGCGCCACCGGCATGTGATAGGCGGCGCTGGCGGCGGGGTCGAGCCGGTCGAGGAACCACAGCCGCTGTTGCGCCCACGACAGCGGCAGTACCGCGCCGCGGTCGGCGAGCGGGATCGTGGTCGCGGCCTCGTCGCCGCGCTGTTCGATGCGTTTCTTCAGCCGGTTGCGCAAAATCGCCTGTTTCAGCTCTTCCAGAGCCTGGTCCTGCTTATTCATCTACGGATTCCCTTTCCAGCAGCTTGCGCAGTTCGTCTTCCGACATCGAATCCAACTCGTCCTGCATGTCGCCGAGTTCGGCGCCGAGGAACACCTCGACCTGCAAGGCCTTGATCGCATCGGCCAGCACCGACAACAGCGGACGTTCGAACAGCTCGCGCAGCGGCACTTCGACGTGGAACTGCTCGCGCACCCGGATCGCCAACTGCATGATCAGCAGCGAGTGGCCGCCGAGTTCGAAGAAGTGGTCGTGGCGGCCGACCCGCTCGATGCCCAGCAGGTCCTGCCAGATCGTCGCCAGGGTTTGCTCGACCTCGCCCAGCGGCGCCTCGTACTCACGGCTCGCCAGCGCGGACTGGTCCGGCGATGGCAAGGCCTTGCGGTCGAGCTTGCCGTTCGGGGTCAACGGCAGCGCATCCAGACTCACGAAAGCGCTCGGGATCATGTACTCGGCCAGCTCGCGGGCCAGCGCGTCGCGCAGG
>NZ_JCAXEE010000017.1:0-5756 GCF_059758755.1 Lysobacter sp. GQ73
CGGCGGTTTCGATGAGTGTTGACGAGTCGGAAACATGCTGTAAGATGCGCGGCCCGGTGAGACGGAGGCTTCGGAAAAACGAAGCGGAAGGCGAGTCGGGGAGCAGCAAGAAGTTCGCGGACAGGTGTTGACGTTCACGAAAACTGCTGTATAGTGTGCGGCTCGCTCGGCCACTTTGGTGGCGAGCACGAAACAAGGCGCTGAGGCCGGTTTCGAAGATCTTTGACAGTGTGCGCAGGTGACTTGTGCGGGCGTCTGGCGGGTGGATGATTGTCCATCTTGCAGACGTTCGTAACAGAGTCCAAATGATTGAAGAAAGCATGCAAATGCGAGTAATTGAGTAATGAGGGCCTGGGGCGAAGTCTGCACTCAAAGCATTGATGAAGGCCGCAAGGCTGGAGTCGAAACATTTAAGTGAAGAGTTTGATCCTGGCTCAGAGTGAACGCTGGCGGCAGGCCTAACACATGCAAGTCGAACGGCAGCACAGAGGAGCTTGCTCCTTGGGTGGCGAGTGGCGGACGGGTGAGGAAAACGTCGGAATCTGCCTATTTGTGGGGGATAACGTAGGGAAACTTACGCTAATACCGCATACGACCTACGGGTGAAAGCGGAGGACCTTCGGGCTTCGCGCAGATAGATGAGCCGACGTCGGATTAGCTAGTTGGCGGGGTAAAGGCCCACCAAGGCGACGATCCGTAGCTGGTCTGAGAGGATGATCAGCCACACTGGAACTGAGACACGGTCCAGACTCCTACGGGAGGCAGCAGTGGGGAATATTGGACAATGGGCGCAAGCCTGATCCAGCCATGCCGCGTGTGTGAAGAAGGCCTTCGGGTTGTAAAGCACTTTTGTCCGGAAAGAAAAGCTTCGGGTTAATACCCCGAGGTCATGACGGTACCGGAAGAATAAGCACCGGCTAACTTCGTGCCAGCAGCCGCGGTAATACGAAGGGTGCAAGCGTTACTCGGAATTACTGGGCGTAAAGCGTGCGTAGGTGGTTTGTTAAGTCTGATGTGAAAGCCCTGGGCTCAACCTGGGAATGGCATTGGAAACTGGCTTACTAGAGTGCGGTAGAGGGTAGTGGAATTCCCGGTGTAGCAGTGAAATGCGTAGATATCGGGAGGAACATCTGTGGCGAAGGCGACTACCTGGACCAGCACTGACACTGAGGCACGAAAGCGTGGGGAGCAAACAGGATTAGATACCCTGGTAGTCCACGCCCTAAACGATGCGAACTGGATGTTGGGAGCAACTTGGCTCTCAGTATCGAAGCTAACGCGTTAAGTTCGCCGCCTGGGAAGTACGGTCGCAAGACTGAAACTCAAAGGAATTGACGGGGGCCCGCACAAGCGGTGGAGTATGTGGTTTAATTCGATGCAACGCGAAGAACCTTACCTGGTCTTGACATCCACGGAACTTTCCAGAGATGGATTGGTGCCTTCGGGAACCGTGAGACAGGTGCTGCATGGCTGTCGTCAGCTCGTGTCGTGAGATGTTGGGTTAAGTCCCGCAACGAGCGCAACCCTTGTCCTTAGTTGCCAGCACGTAATGGTGGGAACTCTAAGGAGACCGCCGGTGACAAACCGGAGGAAGGTGGGGATGACGTCAAGTCATCATGGCCCTTACGACCAGGGCTACACACGTACTACAATGGTAGGGACAGAGGGCTGCAAACCCGCGAGGGCAAGCCAATCCCAGAAACCCTATCTCAGTCCGGATCGGAGTCTGCAACTCGACTCCGTGAAGTCGGAATCGCTAGTAATCGCAGATCAGCATTGCTGCGGTGAATACGTTCCCGGGCCTTGTACACACCGCCCGTCACACCATGGGAGTTTGTTGCACCAGAAGCAGGTAGCTTAACCTTCGGGAGGGCGCTTGCCACGGTGTGGCCGATGACTGGGGTGAAGTCGTAACAAGGTAGCCGTATCGGAAGGTGCGGCTGGATCACCTCCTTTAGAGACAAAAAGACAGTTAATTGCCTGTCCAGACGTCCGCACAAGTGACCTGCATTTCAGAGTTCCCGATCGCCTTGGGGTGATCGAGGAGTCGTCCCGTTTCGATGGGGCTTTAGCTCAGCTGGGAGAGCACCTGCTTTGCAAGCAGGGGGTCGTCGGTTCGATCCCGACAAGCTCCACCACCTAGCCAGTAAGTAGTCCTCGATGGACGAATTGGGTCTGTAGCTCAGGTGGTTAGAGCGCACCCCTGATAAGGGTGAGGCCGGTGGTTCGAGTCCTCCCAGACCCACCACCCTGGCGAAAGCTGGAGCGAGACAAACTCTGAACTGCGCACACATAAAGATTTGAAACTTCGAAGGCGCTGAAGCCTTTGAAGTGTTCTTTGAAAAACTGGAATGTAGCGAGCGTTTTGAGACGGAATGTCCAGACGTGTCGTGAGGCTAAGGCGGGGCCCAAGAGGCCCTAACATTTGAAGTTGTTGATTTGTTCGTGAATCGATAATCCTGAGGCGACTTGGGGTTATATGGTCAAGCGAATAAGCGCACACGGTGGATGCCTTGGCGGTCAGAGGCGATGAAGGACGTGACAGCCTGCGAAAAGCGCGGGGGAGCTGGCAATAAGCATTGATCCCGCGATGTCCGAATGGGGAAACCCACCTAGCAATAGGTATCCTGCAGTGAATACATAGCTGTTGGAAGCGAACCCGGAGAACTGAAATATCTAAGTACCCGGAGGAAAAGAAATCAACCGAGATTCCCTAAGTAGTGACGAGCGAACGGGGACTAGCCCTTAAGTTGCATCAGCTTCAGCAAAACGAGTTGGAAAGCTCGGCCATAGAAGGTGACAGCCCTGTATGCGAAGGGGCTGATGCGATGAAATCGAGTAGGGCGGGGCACGAGAAACCCTGTCTGAACATGGGGGGACCATCCTCCAAGGCTAAATACTCCTGACCGACCGATAGTGAACCAGTACCGTGAGGGAAAGGCGAAAAGAACCCTGGTGAAGGGAGTGAAATAGACCCTGAAACCGTGTGCGTACAAGCAGTAGGAGCTCCGCAAGGAGTGACTGCGTACCTTTTGTATAATGGGTCAGCGACTTACTGTTCGTGGCAAGCTTAACCGTATAGGGGAGGCGAAGGGAAACCGAGTCTGATAAGGGCGCATAGTCGCGGGCAGTAGACCCGAAACCGGGTGATCTAGTCATGCCCAGGGTGAAGGTTGAGTAACATCAACTGGAGGCCCGAACCCACTCCCGTTGCAAAGGTAGGGGATGAGGTGTGATTAGGAGTGAAAAGCTAATCGAACCCGGAGATAGCTGGTTCTCCTCGAAAGCTATTTAGGTAGCGCCTCGGACGAATACTACTGGGGGTAGAGCACTGTTATGGCTAGGGGGTCATTGCGACTTACCAAACCATGGCAAACTCCGAATACCAGTACGTACTATCCGGGAGACACACGGCGGGTGCTAACGTCCGTCGTGAAAAGGGAAACAACCCAGACCCACAGCTAAGGTCCCAAATTTATCGCTAAGTGGTGAACGATGTGGAAAGGCACAGACAGCCAGGAGGTTGGCTTAGAAGCAGCCACCCTTTAAAGAAAGCGTAATAGCTCACTGGTCGAGTCGGTCTGCGCGGAAGATTTAACGGGGCTAAGCGATAAACCGAAGCTTGGGGTGCATCACTTCGTGATGCGCGGTAGAGGAGCGTTCCGTAAGCCGTTGAAGGTGGATTGAGAAGTCCGCTGGAGGTATCGGAAGTGCGAATGCTGACATGAGTAACGATAATGCGGGTGAAAAGCCCGCACGCCGAAAGCCCAAGGTTTCCTTGCGCAACGTTAATCGACGCAGGGTGAGTCGGCCCCTAAGGCGAGGCAGAAATGCGTAGTCGATGGGAAGCAGGTTAATATTCCTGCACCTCGCGTAAGTGCGATGGAGGGACGGAGAAGGTTAAGCAGGCCAGGCGTTGGTTGTCCTGGTGAGAGAGTTGAGGCGGTCCCCTTAGGCAAATCCGGGGGGGCAACGTTGAGACTAAGGACCGGTCCTTTTGGACTAGGCTGCTGATATCACGCTTCCAGGAAAAGCTCCTAAGCTTCAGCTTACGCAGACCGTACCGTAAACCGACACAGGTGGGCAGGATGAGAATTCTCAGGCGCTTGAGAGAACTCGGGTGAAGGAACTAGGCAAAATAGCACCGTAACTTCGGGAGAAGGTGCGCCCTTTCTGGTGAATAGCTGGGAGGGGCCGCAGTGACCAGGCCGCTGCGACTGTTTATCAAAAACACAGCACTCTGCAAACACGAAAGTGGACGTATAGGGTGTGACGCCTGCCCGGTGCTGGAAGGTTAATTGATGGGGTCAGCCGCAAGGCGAAGCTCTTGATCGAAGCCCCAGTAAACGGCGGCCGTAACTATAACGGTCCTAAGGTAGCGAAATTCCTTGTCGGGTAAGTTCCGACCTGCACGAATGGCGTAACGACAGCGGCGCTGTCTCCACCCGAGACTCAGTGAAATTGAAATCGCTGTGAAGATGCAGCGTTCCCGCGGCAAGACGGAAAGACCCCGTGAACCTTTACTATAGCTTTACACTGAACGTTGAGTTCGTCTGTGTAGGATAGGTGGGAGGCTATGAAACCATGGCGCTAGCTGTGGTGGAGCCATCCTTGAAATACCACCCTGTCGTGCTTGACGTTCTAACCTAGGCCCGTAATCCGGGTCGGGGACCGTGTATGGTGGGTAGTTTGACTGGGGCGGTCTCCTCCCAAAGTGTAACGGAGGAGCACGAAGGTACGCTCAGCGCGGTCGGACATCGCGCACTGTGTGCAAAGGCATAAGCGTGCTTGACTGCAAGATCGACGGATCAAGCAGGTACGAAAGTAGGTCTTAGTGATCCGGTGGTTCTGTATGGAAGGGCCATCGCTCAACGGATAAAAGGTACTCCGGGGATAACAGGCTGATACCGCCCAAGAGTTCATATCGACGGCGGTGTTTGGCACCTCGATGTCGGCTCATCACATCCTGGGGCTGTAGTCGGTCCCAAGGGTATGGCTGTTCGCCATTTAAAGTGGTACGCGAGCTGGGTTCAGAACGTCGTGAGACAGTTCGGTCCCTATCTGTCGTGGGCGTTGGAGATTTGAGAGGGGCTGCTCCTAGTACGAGAGGACCGGAGTGGACGAACCTCTGGTGTTCCGGTTGTCACGCCAGTGGCACTGCCGGGTAGCTATGTTCGGAAGCGATAACCGCTGAAAGCATCTAAGCGGGAAGCGCGCCTCAAGATGAGATCTCCCGGGACTTTAAGTCCCCTAAAGGAACCATCAAGACTAGGTGGTTGATAGGCAGGGTGTGTAAGTGCGGCAACGCATTGAGCTAACCTGTACTAATGATCCGTGTGGCTTGACCATATAACCTCAAGTGGCCTTGGACTCGACGACGCGTCGATATTCCAAACCAACACTGACTCGCTACATTCCAACTTATTCGCCGATGACGGAGACCATCCCGTTTGAAGCAACCCAACGAGAGCGTGCGCGCTACTTCAATCCACCGAAGCCTGCGACCCTCCACCCTCTCCCTGGTGATAATAGCTGTGTGGCACCACCCGATCCCATCCCGAACTCGGAAGTGAAACGCACATGCGCCGATGGTAGTGTGGCCTAAGCCATGCAAGAGTAGGTCATCGCCAGGGGCTTTACCCTAAAACGCCGCAACCCACAGGTTGCGGCGTTTTTCTTTGCGCCATCGATTTAACCGGGCGCCTGATTCCACCGTAGCAGCGACGTCAGTCGCGACCAAGGCACGCGCCGAGGCA
>NZ_JCAXEE010000018.1:0-1848 GCF_059758755.1 Lysobacter sp. GQ73
ACCGAGCAGGCCATCGCCGGAGTCTGGCAGGACCTGCTGGGCATCGAACGGGTCGGCCGCCACGACCATTTCTTCGAGCTGGGCGGGCATTCGCTGCTGGTCATCAGCCTGATCGAACGCCTGCGCCAGTGCGGCCTCAACGTCGACGTACGCACGGTGTTCACCACCCCGGTGCTGAGCGTGCTGGCCGAGAAGATCGCCGGCGAAGCCGAAGCGCCGGCGCCGGAGGTCGCGCCGAACCCGATCGTCGCCGGCACCACCGCGATCACCCCCGAGATGTTGCCGCTGGTGTCGCTGAGCCAGCCCGAGATCGACGCCATCGTCGCCACCGTGCCGGGCGGCGCCGGCAACGTCCAGGACATCTATCCGCTGGCGCCGTTGCAGGAAGGCATCCTGTTCCACCACATGCTCGAGAACGACAGCGGCGGCGACACCTATCTGCTGCGCACCGTGCTCGGTTTCGACAGTCGCGAGCGTATGGACGCCTTCCTGGCGGCCCTGCAGCAGGTCATCGACCGCCACGACATCCTGCGCAGCGCGGTGATCTGGCAGGGCCTGCCGCAACCGGTGCAGGTGGTCTACCGGCAGGCGCCGCTGCCCCTGCACGAGGCCGAGCTGTCGGCCGATTCGCCGGCCCTGCCGCAGTTGCTCGCCCATACCGACCCGCGGCGCATGCGCCTGGACCTGCAGCGCGCGCCGATCCTGGCCGCGTTCCGTGCCCAGGACCCGGACAGCGGCGAATGGCTGCTCGCCTTGTTGCGTCACCACGTCAGCGGCGATCACGTCGCGATGGCGCTGATCCTGTCGGAGATCCTGGCGTTGTTGCAGGGTCGCGGTGAGGAACTGCCGGCGAGCCTGCCGTACCGCAATTTCATCGCCGCCACTCGCGCCGTGCCGGAGGCCGAACACGAGGCCTGGTTCCGCGAACAGCTCGGCCACGTCGACGAGCCGACCGCTCCGTTCGGCGTGCTCGACGTGCAGAGCAGCGGCGAGCAGGCGCGCGAAGCGCGGATCGTGTTCGACGATGCGCTGGCGCGGCGCATCCGCGAGCTCGCGCGCGAGCGCGGGGTGACCCCGGCGGTGCTGTTCCACGTCGCCTGGGCGCAGGTGCTGGCGCGCTGCAGCGGCCGCGATGAAGTGGTGTTCGGCACCGTGCTGTCGGGCCGCCTGCAAGGTTCGGAGGGCGCCGACCAGGTGGTCGGCATGTTCCTCAACACCTTGCCGATCCGCATCCCGGTCGGCGGCGAAGCCGTGGCCGAGGCGGTGCGCGACACCCACCGCCGGCTCAGCGAGTTGCTGGCGCACGAGCAGGCCTCGCTGGCCCTGGCCCAGCGTTGCAGCGCGATCGCACCGCCGCTGCCGCTGTTCACCGCCTTGCTCAACTATCGCCACAGCCACGAACCCGGCAATGCAGCCGAGGAGCAGGCCATGGCCGAGGCCTGGGACGGCGTATACGTGCTCAAGGACGATACCCGCAACAACTACCCGCTGACCATGTCGGTCGAGGACCTCGGCCAGGGCTTCGGCCTGACTGCGCTGTCGGTGCCCGGCATCGATGGCCCGCGCGTGGTCCGCTACATGCAGACCGTGATGGAGTCCCTGGTCGGCGCGCTCGAAAGCGGCGGCGAGACGCCGCTGCAGGCGCTGCCGATCCTGCCGCTGTCGGAGCGCGAGCAAGTACTGCGCGAGTTCAACGATTTGCGCGCGGATGCGGTGCACGACCGCACCATCCATGCGTTGTTCGAGGCGCAAGCGGCATCGAAGCCGGACGTCGAAGCGCTGTTGGTCGAAGACGAGGTGCTGAGCTACGCCGAGCTCAACCGCCGCGCCAACCGGGTCGCGCATCGC
>NZ_JCAXEE010000019.1:0-1790 GCF_059758755.1 Lysobacter sp. GQ73
TGCCGGCGCCGGGCGACGAGGCGGTGATCCGCCGCGAGTTCGAAGCGCCGCAGGGCGACACCGAAACCGCGCTCGCCGCGATCTGGTGCGAGCTGCTGGGCCTGCAGCGGGTCGGCCGCCACGACCGGTTCTTCGAGCTGGGCGGCCATTCCTTGCTGGCCTTGCAGGCGGTGTCGCGAATTCGCCAGGCCGTCGGCGTCGATATCGCCCTGCGCGATCTGTTTGCACGTCCGACTCTGGCGGCGCTGGCCGCTCATGCCGATGCGCTGGAGGCGCCGCGGGTGGCCTCGTTCGAGCCGATCCGGCCGGTGGCGCGCGATGCGGCCTTGCCGCTGTCGTGGCCGCAGCAGCGCCTGTGGTTCCTCAATCAGCTCGACAGCGCCGCCGGCGCCGCCTATCACATGTGCGCGGCCCTGCACGTGCGCGGCAAGCTCGACCGCGGCGCCCTGCAGGCGGCGCTGGACCGGGTCGTCGCCCGCCACGAAAGCCTGCGCACGGTGTTCGTCGAGCAGCAGGGCGAGCCGCGCCAGTCGATCGGCCCGGCCGATACCGGCTTCCAACTGGTCGACCACGACCTGCGCCATCTCGACCCCGGCTCGCGCGCCCTGGCCGCGGCCGAGCACGGCGCGGCCGAAGCGGCGGTGCCGTTCGATCTCGCCCGCGGCCCGCTGGTCCGCGGCCGTCTGCTGCTGCTGTCCTCGGACGAACACATCCTGCTGTTCACCCAGCACCACATCATTTCCGACGGTTGGTCGATCGGCCTGCTGGTCAAGGAAGTCAGCGCGCTGTACGCAGCGTTGCGCCAGGGCCAGCCCGATCCGCTGCCGCCGCTGTCGATCCAGTACGCCGACTACGCCGCCTGGCAGCGCGAACAGTTGCAAGGCGAGCGGCTGCGCGAACTCGGCGAGTTCTGGCGCGCGCAGCTGAGCGGCGCGCCGGTGTTGCTGGAGCTGCCGAGCGATCGGCCGCGGCCGCCGCTGCAGAGCTATGCCGGCGACAGCGTGCCGCTGCGGGTGCCGGCCGCGCTCGCGACCGGGCTGCGCACCTGGGCGCAGGGGCAGGGCGCTACCTTGTTCATGGCCTTGCTGACTGCCTGGTCGATCCTGCTGTCGCGGTTGAGCGGGCAGGACGAGGTGGTGGTCGGTACGCCGGTGGCGAACCGTCAGCATCCGCAGACCGAGCCGCTGATCGGCTTCTTCGTCAACGCCCTGGCCTTGCGCGTGAGCCTGCGCGAGGACCCGAGCGCGGCGCAGCTGCTGGCGCGGGTGCGCGCGGTCGCGCTCGACGCCTACGAGCACCAGGACCTGCCGTTCGAGCAGGTCGTCGATGCCTTGCAGCCGGCGCGCACGCTCAGCCACAGTCCGCTGTTCCAGGCGATGCTGTCGCTGGACAACACGCCCGGCGGCGCCACCCTGAACCTGCCGGGCCTGAGCCTGAGCCCACTGGCCACGGCGCAGAGCACCACCCGCTTCGACCTGTCGCTGGCGCTGCGCGAGTCCGGCGACGAGATCGTCGGCGAACTGGAATACGCCAGCGACCTGTTCGAGCGCGAAACCATCGAGCGCTACGCCGGCTACTTCGTGCGCCTGCTGGAAGCGATGGTAGCCGATCCCCAGTGCCCGGTCGGCCGGCTGCCTTGGCTGCCGGCGGCCGAGCGCGAACTGGTGCTGGAGACCTTCAACGACACCGCCTTCGATTACCCGCGCGAGCGCTTGCTGCATCAGCCGTTCGAGGCGCAGGTGCGCTCGACCCCGGACGCGACCGCGCTGGTCTGCGGCGACGAGCGGCTA
>NZ_JCAXEE010000002.1:0-1180950 GCF_059758755.1 Lysobacter sp. GQ73
GTTGGTCACTGTCGCGGTGCCGCTGACGCCGGTGATCGTGGTCGGGCCGGTCGCGGTCAGCGGGAAGTCGCTGATCGTCGCGGTACCGCCGTTGTCGTTGGTCACCGTCTTGACCAGGGTCAAAGTCGCGGCCTGGTCGTCGTTGACGATCGTACAAGTCGCCGAGACGCCGTTCGCCAGGGTCAGACTGTTGCCCGACAAAGTGCCCGCGCTGCAGCTCCAGGCGCCGGCGGTGTAGCCGGCCACCGAAGCTTCGGTCAGGGTGTAGACGCCGGCGCTGACCGGTGCATTGGTCACTGTCGCGGTGCCGCTGACGCCGGTGATCGTGGTCGGGCCGGTCGCGGTCAGCGGGAAGTCGCTGATCGTCGCCGCGCCGCCGTTGTCGTTGGTCACCGTCTTGACCAGCGTCAAGGTAGCCGGATCGTCGTTGTTGTTGATGGTGCAGGTCGCGGTGTCGCCGAAGGCGAGCGTCAGGTTGTTGGACACGACCGGCGCGCCGCCGTTGACGATGCAGCTGTAGGTGCCGGCGGTATAGCCGCTCGGGCCGCCCGTCTCGGAGAGGGTGTAGCTGCCCGGGCTGACCGGGGCATTGGTGACGGCGGTAGCGCCGGTGGCGCCGCTGATCGGGGTCGGGCCCGCCGCCTGCAGCGTCCAGGCGGTCGCGACTGCGGTGCCGCCGTTGTCGTTGGTGACCGTCTTGACCAAGGTCAGGGAGGCCAGGATCGAGTCGCTGTCGGTCGCGCTATTGCACGGTGGATTGGCGACGTTGCAGGTCGGATCGGTCACCCCGGTCGGGGGCGTCACGGTCGCGGTGTTGACGGCCTGGGCCTGCGCCGGGTCCGCGGACAGCAAGAGGGAGGCCGCAAACGCGGCCGGCATGATCATGCGACGGCTGAATGCTGTCGCGAGGGCTTGGAATTTGGCGATCACGCTGTTTGCTCCCCGATTGCCGCCGTGCCGAGCTCGTTGGCACGCGACGTGTTGCTAGCTAAGTGCTGGATTCCTTCCCCGGCCCCTCCTCGCATCGCCCGATCTCGAGCGACTGCCGCCTGCCTGCGTCACAGGCGGCCTGCCGGATTCGCTCCTCAGCTGGTGAGGGGGCGGTCCTGGCAGGAAGGAAAAACGGACACGGACATGCTCAGTGCGGCTGCAAAAACTGTGCCACTGGTCTCACTTTTATGAAATCTGAAGATTTCTGAAAGCGGCTCGGTCTGGATGTGCCCCAAAGCGTCACTTTGTTTACTTGCGGCGCCACTTGGCGCCAGCGGGGGCGAAACGGACCGGATACATCGGTCCCGCTCGCGGATACAGCGCAGGCCGCGCTTCACGCTGGCTGGCGGCGAATTTGTTTCAAATGAAACTTTTTCCCCGGTATCTCGTCGAGCCATGTCCCCTCCCCCTGAGAGTCCTATCGCCGCAACCAGCCCAATACCACTCAAAGCACCCTGTCCGAAGGCGGCAGGACACCGCCGAACAGGCAATCGACAGGTAATGTGCTTAGTGGCTTGCGTTTAACGATCTACTAACCCGACAGCTCGTTAATGTGACGATAAACACAGATTGCTCCGGAGTCATCCAATTTAGACGACCGTTTGTCGGTTACAGCCGGGCCTCGCTGAATCGCCATCGGTAACTGAATGAGTTGCCTGAAGTTAAACGGTCCGCAAGCTGTCCACGGGACACTCGCAAGTCGGCCGCGGGCCGGCGATCTGGACCGGCGTTGGGGCTGCGGGGCCGGCGACAGACGCGCCGGCCGCTCGCAGGACCAGCCCGGGCCGCCCTCAAAGCCGCCGATCGCATGGGCTCGAACGGCGACGGGACGCATTAATGCGGGCCGCGGCCGGTCCGCAGGTCGGCCGGATTGCCGCGACGCTCCCCTGGGAACCGCGCCCAACCACTGCCACGTCCCACTAGCCGCCGCGCGGTAAAGCCGCGCCCATAAAAAAGGGCGGCCGAAGCCGCCCTTTCACACACAACGCAGGAGATCCTGCCCCCGATGGGCGGTAATCAGCCGCCGCTCTTGGCGCCGCCGTTGGACTGGACCTTGGCGACGTAAGCCTTGTATTCGTCCGGCGTCAGCGCGCCGTTGGCATCCGAATCGGCCTGCTCAAAGACCTGGCCCAGCGCGGGAACCGCGGCGGCCTCGGTCTTGCTCAGGTTGCCGTCCTTATCGCCATCGACGTCGGCCCAGCTCTTCTTCTGCGGAGCCGCGGCGGTCGGCTGTGCGGCGGTAGCCGCTGCCGTGTCCTGCGCACCCGTGGCCGCCGCGGCGGCATCGTCGGTCGGCGGCGTCTGCGCGGCGTTGGTGGTCTGTGCGAACGCGAGCGGCGCGGACAGCGATGCGACCAGAGCCAAGGTACCGATCAGCGACTTGCGGGAAATCTGGTTCATGAGTGTCTCCTGGAATGAGTTTGCTGTACTGCGCGGTCTCGATGGCGATGGACTTACCGCACGAGTCCACCTTGCCGCCGCGCTTCTGAACCGATCGGCGTCCGCAAGCGTTAAAGCTACGTTGGCTTAACCACAGCCGTGGGCGATGCCGTTAGGCCGTCGGCGAAGTGAGCGGCCGTAACGCGGCAAACCGTGACCTGCGGCGTCAATTGTCCGCGCGCGCCCGATGCGCATTCGCTGAACGCAACACAACCTTTACGAATGGGCCGGTCAACCGGTGGACGCACGCATCGTGCAACCGCCCTTCATGCCGCATGCGCGGGACGATACCCGTTCGCGAGCGCAGGTCCCGGCGCCGTCAGGCAGTGGCCGCGACAAACCGCAGCTCGCGCTGCGCCAGTTCCGGCGCCGCCACTCGCAGGCAATGCTCGGCCTCGCGCTCCAGCGCCTCGCGATCGGCGGCCTTGAGCCGCTTGAACGGGGCGATGCTGAGAGTCGCGCAGCGGCCATCGCGCTGCAGTTTCCAGGTCCCGGCGACGAAACCGTCGACCAGGACCGTCGCCGCGACCAGACCGTTGCGGGTGAAGATCGCGCCGCGCCGGGACTCGTCGAAGATTCGAGAACGTTCGGCATGCGACAGCAGGACGTTATCGAACTCGGGCAGCAACCGCGCCGGTGCCGGCGCGCCGGTGTCCGGACGCGGCGCCTCGGGCAGGTCGAACAACTCGGTGCCGGCTTCGTCGCGAAACACCCGCAAGCCCGGGCGCAGACGGTCGAGACGCTCGCGCACCGAGGTCAGTCCGGACCACGTCGTCGCATCGCGCGCGCTGGCCGGGCCGAACGCGCCGAGATAACGCAACAGCATCGCGTCGATCGCGTCTTCGCCGGCGCTGTCGTCTATCGACGCACCCAGCCAGTCGATCGCGGTGGCGAAACAGGCCGGCTTGTGCGAATCCCACAGGCCCGCGGGCGGCACGTGCACCAAGGGCTCGGCGCCGCGCACCAGCAAAGCGAGTTGGTTGGCGTCGTGCTCCGGCCAATGCGCACCCAGGGCTTCGCCGAGCGCGGTCGCACTGAGCGGCTGCGCGCGCAAAGCCTCGAAGCCGGCTCGGCGCACCGCCGCGAGGTCCAGCCCCTTCAACGCGCGCGCATGCCCGCTCTGCAACGACAGCCGTTGCAAGACCGGCTGCAAGACCGGACGCAGCCGTCGATAATCCTGCGCGCTGACCAGGTGCAAGGTGCCGCGCATCATCGTCGCGCGAACCACTTCGCGGGCCTGCATCGCCCGGGTCAGATCGTCGAGGGCGAAATCGCGCAGGCGCGTCCACAGCCCCAGATAAGGCGGATTGGGCGCCTGCGCCTGCAGGCCGAGCAGGCGCTCGATCATCGCCGGCACCGACTCGCCGCTGCGTTCGAGCAGGCACTGCCGCGCCAGCAGCGCGCGATTCAGCGCGCGGGCGCTCAATACCTCGGCGGCCGCTTGCCGGGACCTACCGGCGCCCGCGGCAGCGCCCGGTTTCGCGCCCGGCACCGGAGTCAAACCCGCCTCCAGGCGCGTATCGGGACGAGCCTTCGACCCGTAGCCGCCAGCCTCACGCCTCGTCTTCCGCGTAGACCGCGACCTGCGGCCGGCCGTCCTCGTCGAGACTCACCGCAACCACGATCGGCCGGCAGCAGACCTGGCAATCCTCGATATAGCGCTGGTCGCCGGCGGAATCGTCGACGACCAGGTCGATCGGCTCGCCGCAGTAAGGACATTGGACTTCGACGCTCGGCAACATGGCGATGCCCCGGTGACGGACTCGCCATAGCATGGTGCCGGCGCGAATCCGGCGTCCAGTGATTCCTCGTTCCTGCCTGCGGCAGCGACCGTTCGTCGCCTGCGTCCGCACGCTCACTCTGGACTCATCGGCTGCGGCGGAAGCTGACGACGATACGGCGCGGGCCGGCAGCCGCCGCTGGCCGGCCCGATGCGATCGGCGCGCTTGCATGCCCCGGCAGCGAGCGCTTACGGCGAACGTCCCACGCTGGCGCGCCGGCGAAGCGGCGGACCGCATCCGGAGAGCGACATGAAGACCCGTCATGTGTTCAGCACCCCCGACCTCGCCACCGCGCAGGCAGCCATGCAGGCCGCGCGCGAAGCCGGCGTGCGCGACGAGGACATCCTGCTGATCGCGCGTTCCGACATCGAGCTCGAATCGATTCCGAACGAGCGCAAGGAAGCCGATACCGATTTGATGTCGGCGGCGCTGCGCGGCGCCGGCTACGGCGGCGCCACCGGCCTGCTCGCCGGCCTGCTCGCGGTCGTCGTCACCCCTATCGGCCTGACCATCGCCGGCGCCGCGGCCGCGACCGCGGCCGGCGCCATGGTCGGCTGCTGGGCCTCGGCCTTGATGGGCTCGGCCCTGCCCGACCCGATCCGGCGCAAGTTCGACGCGCACATCCAGCAAGGCCGCATCCTGGTCGTGATCGACGGCGACCGCGACCTGCTGCGGCAGGCCGAGGCGCGGGTGTTGCGCGAAGCGGTCGGCGCGGAGTTGCTGCCGTTCGACTCGCTCAAGGCATTCGCCTGACCCCGACGCGCCGCGGCGGCGCGCTCACGACTTCGTAGCGTCCAGGCCTCATTGCCTGCGTGATCGCGTTTGCGAATCGCGGCGGCGCCCGCGCGTGCGCCGCGAACTGCCGATCCGGTCGCAAGACCGGCGGTGCTTCGATGGCACTCTCGGCCGGCCTCAAACCCCACGCCTGCCGGACATCGGAGACCCACCATGAACCGCTCGATGCTCTCTCTCGTTTGCTCCACCGCGCTGCTCGGCGCTTTCGCCGCGCCCGCGGCCTGCGCGCTCGACCATGCCAGCGCGAACAGCGCGGCCGTATCCACCAAGGCACTGCCGTTCACCGCGACCGAAGTCGCGCGCTTCAACGAACCCTGGGCGATGACCTTCCTGCCCGACGGCCGCCTGCTGGTCACCGAGAAGCGCGGCGTGCTCAAGCTGCAGACCATCGGCGGAAGCGTGCGCACGGTCACCGGCGTGCCCGCGGTCGCCTACGGCGGCCAGGGCGGCCTGGGCGACGTGATCCTGCATCCGCAGTACGCGACCAACCGATACGTCTACATCAGCTACGCCGAACGCGGCAGCGCCACCGGCACCGCAGGCGCCGCGGTCGCACGCGCCAGGCTCAACATCGGCTCGACCAGCGCCTCGCTGAGCGAGTTGCGGGTGATCTGGCGCCAACCGAAAGTCAGCGGCAGCAATCACTACGGCCATCGCCTGGCGTTCGGCCCCGACCGCAAGCTGTGGATCACCTCGAGCGAGCGACAGAAGTTCGACCCCGCCCAGGACCTCAACTCCTCGCTCGGCAAGGTCATCCGCCTCAACGACGACGGTAGCGTACCGACCGACAATCCCTTCTACGGCCGCGGCGGCGTTGCCGCGACGGTGTGGTCCTACGGCCACCGCAACCTGCTCGGCATCGCTTTCGATGCGCAGAACCAGCTGTGGATCCACGAGATGGGGCCGAAGGGCGGCGACGAACTCAACCTGATCGAACGCGGTTCCAACTACGGCTGGCCGCTGGTCTCGCAGGGCGACCACTACGACGGCACGCCGATCCCGCGCCACAGCACCCGCCCGGATCTCAACGCGCCGGAAGCCTGGTGGACGCCGGTGATCGCGCCGGCCGGCTTCATCATCTACTCCGGCACCCGTTTCCCGGCCTGGGCCGGCAACGGCCTGATCGGCGGCCTGGCTTCGCAGGCGCTGATCCGCGTGCGCTTCAGCGGCACCACCGCCGCCGAGGCCGAGCGCTATCCGATGGGCAAGCGCATCCGCGAAGTCGAGCAAGGCCCGAACGGCGACGTCTGGGTGCTCGAAGACGGCACCGGCGCGCGGCTGCTGCGTCTGACCCCGCTATAAGGCCGACACGGCCCGCCCTCTCCCCAAGCCGGGAGAGGGCGGCGCTTATTGCGCGGCTTTCAACACCGGCTTGCGCGTGCCGAGCGCGAGTTGATAGCGTTGGTGCAGGGCCTGCACCTTGGCGATGTATTCCTGGGTTTCGCGATACGGCGGCACGCCGCCGTAACGGGTCACCGTGCCGATGCCGGCGTTGTAGGCGGCCGCGACCAACATCAAATCGCCCTTGTAGCGCCGCATCAACGCCTTGAGATGACGTGCGCCGGCATTGATCGATTCGGCCGACGAGAACGGATCGAGCACGCCGTATTCCTTGGCCGTCTCCGGCATCAACTGCATCACGCCCTGCGCGCCCTTGGACGAGACCGCCTTTGCGTCGAAGCCGCTCTCGGCATGGGCGATCGCGCGCAACCAGGCATCGTCGAGGCCGTTGGCCTTGGCCGCGGAACGGAACTGCGCCGGGTACTTGTCGAGTTGGGCCTTGCCGACCTTGCCCAGGCCGGGATGCGCGGGCTCGCCGGGCGGCGTGTCCACGGTGAAGCCCATCACCCGCACCGAGCCGGGCAGCTTGCGCGTGCTGTAGACGGTCTTGCCGTCCTGCTGGCGCTCGTAGAGGTTGCCGTTGATCACGCCCATCTCGCCCCACAGGTTGGGCAGCTTGGCGGCGTTGTCGTCGAATTGTTTGGCGACGCAGCGCGAACCGGGCTCGGGCGCGGTGGCGAGGCTGACGGTGCCGTCGCGCACGCAGCGGTACACGGTGCGCGCCTGCGCGCCCGCGGCCAGCGTCGACAGGACGAGGGCGGCGACGATGCGCAGGGCGGCGGCGGGCGGACGGGCGTTCATTCGCGGCGATTCTAGGCCCGCCGGCGGCCGGCGCCAGCGCCGAAGGTCAGGCCGGCGGCGCTGGGTTCACGATTGCCAAGGTCGCGTTCAGCCGGCAGCGCCGGCCGGCCCGTCCGCCCTGGCCGCGCGCAACAGAAAGGGCGGCCTCGCGGCCGCCCTTCTGCGTTGGCTGGGGCGGCCATCGCGGGCGATGGCCGCCGTCCTGGAATCAGGTACCCGAACCGTCGCCGTTCGCCGGCGGAGCCGCCGCACACGGCGGCGGCTGAACACAACAAAACGCTTACGAGCGCGGCCCGATCGATCCGGCTCGGCGCACCCCGGCGCAGCGGGCGCGTCGGGACCGCACCGCGAGGCTCGCACGCGTCGGCTGCCCCCACGACGACCGCGTCCGGCCTGCTTGTGGGCTGCGCGCCGGGCGACATGCCGCAGTGCGGATTGAAAGCGGCGGGCCGCAGGCACTAAGGTGCGACAAGATCGGCGCCGCATGCGGTCCGCCGCACCGCCACCGAGCGAGGGGAACCACCGTTTGAGCCAGCCGACGCCGCACGCGCCCGTTTCGTCCTCGCCCGCCGCCCATGCGGCCCCTGCTTCGGACGACGGACGCCCCGGCACCGTCCGCGCCGTCAGCCGCTGGCAGATCGTCGGCCTGTCGATCAACGACGTGATCGGCAGCGGCATCTATCTGCTGCCCGCGACCGCCGCCGCCCTGCTCGGCCCGGCCAGCCTGTGGGCGGTGCTGCTGGCCGGTTTCGCGGTGGCGCTGCTGGTGCTGTGCTACGCCCAGGCGGCGAGCTATTTCGACCAACCCGGCGGCGGCTATCTGTATGCCCGCGAAGCCTTCGGCCCGTTCGCCGGTTTCGAGGTCGGCTGGATGCTGCTGGTGACGCGCATCTCCACCGCGGCCTCGCTCAGCAACGGCCTGGCCGAAGCGGTCGGGCTGTTCTGGCCGGCCGCCAAGGGCGGAGTCGCGCGCGTGCTGGTGGTCGCCGGCTCGCTCGCCCTGTTGGTGCTGATCAACGTCATCGGCGTGCGCACCGCGGCGCGGGCGGGGGTCGCCCTGGCGATCGGCAAGCTGCTGCCCCTGCTGCTGTTCGTCGCCATCGGCGCGTTTTATTTCGATGCTTCGCTGCTGTCCACGGATGCGCCGATGCCGATGGATCACCTCGGCGAGGCCGCGTTGCTGCTGCTGTTCGCCTATGCCGGCTTCGAGAACCTGCCTGCGGCCGCCGGCGAATACCGCAATCCGCGCCGCGACGTGCCGTTCGCGCTACTGACCATGATCGTCCTGGTCACCATCATTTACTTCACCGTGCAGCTGGTCGCCCTCGGCACCTTGCCGGGCATCGCCCAGTCCTCGAGCCCGCTCGCCGAGGCCGCCGCGCATTTCAGCGGCACCGGCCTGGCCCTGGTGCTGACGGTCGGCGCGGCGATCTCGATCCTCGGCACCAACAGCAATACGGTGATGATGGGGCCGCGCTATCTGCTGGCCTTGTCGAAGGACGGCTACGGGCCGCGCGCCCTGTCGGCGATCCATCCGCGCTTCCACACCCCGGCGCGTGCGGTGGTGCTGCTCGGCGTGGTCGCGCTGGCGCTGGCCCTGACCGGGTCGTTCCAGCAACTCGCCCTGCTGTCGGTGGTGGCGCGCCTGTGCACCTACATCGGCACCGCGGTCTCGGTGCTGGTGTTGCAAAAGCGCCACGGCAAGAGCGAAGGAGCCCTGCAACTGCCGGGCGGCCCGATCATTCCGGTCGCGGCGATCGCGCTGTCGCTCGGCCTGCTCGCCAGCGCCAGCACAGCCAACCTGATCGCCGCGGCGATCGCGCTGGCGGTCGGCGCGGTGATCTACAAGTTCCGGCGCCAGCCGGAAGCCTGACGGCGCGGCACGGCACGGGCAAAGCACGCCGGCGAAGGCACGTCGGCGCTGCGCAACGCAGCAGGCCGGTACCTAGGCACGCGCCGCGGCGCGCAACCGAGCCTTCGACGCAGCTTGACCTCGATATTACTTGAGGTTTTAAGCTGCCGGTATGTTCCCCAACCACAGACCCGCATGTCCGCCAACATCCAACTTGCGCTGATCTACGGCAGCGCGCGCGAGGGCCGTTTCTGCGACGTCGTCGCCGAATGGACCCAGCGCCATATCGACCGCCACGGCGGCTTCGACACCGTACCCATCGATCCGGTCGACTGGCCGTTGTCCGGCCGCGTGCTGCGCCGGGACGAAGCGCAGTTGCAGCAGTTGCGCCAACGCCTGCATGCCGCCGACGCCTTCGTGATCGTCACGCCCGAGTACAACCACGGTTATCCGGCGCCGCTGAAAGCGCTGATCGACGCCTGCTACGAGCCGTGGCAGGCCAAGCCGGTCGCCTTCGTCAGCTACGGCGCCAGCTCCGGCGGCCTGCGCGCGATCGAGCAACTGCGCCAGGTCTTCGCCGAGTTGCACGCGGTGACCCTGCGCGACAGCGTCAACCTGGTCAGCGCCTGGCGCCAATTCGGTCCCGACGGCGAACTGCGCGATCCGCAAGCCGCGGGCAAGGCCATGACCACGATGCTGTCGCGGCTGGGCTGGTGGTCGCGGGCGTTGCGCGATGCGCGTTCGACCGCGCCGTACGAGGCCGCGGCCTGAGCGCGCTCAACGCAACGGCGGGGCCGGCGGCGGCACCGGCGCGCCGTCCGGCAGCTGCATGAGCTGGCGCTGCAGATCGAACAGGATCGCGGTATCGCCGGGCTGCCACTCGCGCGCTTCGTTGCCGCGGAAGCGGCGATGGAACGCGGCCAGCGCCGCGCCCGGGTCGCGCAGGTCGTAACCGATCAAGCGCAGCGCCGCCCAGGCATCGAAGCCCGGCGGCGGCTCGGCCGGCGCGGCGCGCGGCCACAGGCCGAAGCCGGCCTCGGCCAGGCGTTGCCAGGGGAACAACACGCTCGGGTCGGTCTTGCGCGTCGGCGCGAGATCCCCATGAGCCAGGATGGCATGGCGCGGAATGCCCAGGCGCCGGGTCAGATCTTCGAGCAGGCGCAGCAGGCTGTCGATCTGGGCCGGCTCGAACGGCTCGCTGCCGTCGTTGTCGAGCTCGATGCCGATCGAGGCCGAGTTGAGGTCGCTGACCGGGCCCCAACTGCCGGCGCCGGCATGCCAGGCGCGCATGCCGTCGGCGACCAGTTGATGGATGCGGCCGTCGGCTCCGATCAGATAGTGGGCGCTGACCCGCCCCTGCGAGTTGCGGGTCTGCAGGGTCCGCAACGCGCGCTCTGCGCTTTCCATCTGGGTGTGGTGCAGCACGATCAGCTGTGCGCCGCGCTGGTTGTAGTTCGGCGAACCCTGCCATTGCGCGAGCGGGTTATGCGGCGGCGCGGTCGCGCAGGCGCCCAGGACGAGGACCAGCGCCATGGCGCACGACTGCAGCGGACGGCGATAAGGCATGGACACGCGGTGGCGCTCGTGAGGCGATCGTTGCGCCGATGATCGCGCGAGCCGACGACCGCGGGCAATGCGCGGTCGCACCCAGGCTCGGCGATCGCCTGTTCATCCGCTGCCGCCCGCGCTTTGGTGACGCGTTCGCCAGTACGCGACTACCCGGGCGCCTACAGTGGCCGCCGGCACGGGCGCTCGCTCCTGCCCCGCCGACGCCGAGCCAACGTGGCGCACGGCGCCGGACGATTCGCCACGACGGTTCGCCAACACAGGAGAATCACCCATGAAGCGCAAAGGTTTCGGGTTCCTCGCAGCATTCGCCTTGGCCGCGTTCGGCTTCGGTTTCGGCATCGCCCAGGCGGCCTCGTCGGCGCCCGCCGACCAGGCTCTGTGCAGCTACAAGATCTGCCAGGACCGCTGCGGCGGCCTGCCGGGCTGGTATCCGGGCAACGGCGAACCCTGCCGCTGCTGCGACTGATCCGCTGCAGCGATGACGCGGCCGCCTGCCGCGCGGGCCGACCCGCGCGGCAGGTCGCGAGCCGCGGCGATTACATCGTCGGCCGGCCCTGCTGGCGCAACAGCTCCGGGTCCTGGCCGCGGGCTTCTTGCTCCTTGCGTCGCTGCGACGCGGTCTTGCACACGCGCTCGACCCGGTTGCTGCCGATCGGCCGCACGCGCTCGCAGATCAGCTTCTCTTCTTCGCCGCGGGCGGCCTGCGCGATCCAGGCCAGATCGCTGTGCGCGCTTTCGCGTTCGCTTTCGCTGAGATCTTCGTAGCGACGGCCTTCGAGCAGCTTGACCAAGCGCTCCTGGCGCGTCGCCAGTTCGCGGCGGGCATTCGCATCGAGTCCGCCGTAGGCGCCCTTGCCGGCCTCGACCTCGACGCGAATCTGCTTTTGCTGCTCCAGCACGCCCTGTACTTCGAACGGTGCCCGGTCGGGCGACGCCGTGGCCGTTGCGCAAGCCGCGGCCAGAATCAAGGTCGATAGAATCTTTCGCATGGTCCCTTATGCCTCGTCGAGTACGGCGCGAACGCCGCGGGGGCGAACCCTCCGGTTCGCTCGCCTGTCGTGGATGGTCGGTGCCGGCCCATCGCAGTCGACGACCGGCGTCCCGATCCTAATCGGGACGCCGGGCACACTCCATAGACTTTCGACCTAGGCGCTTGTCCTAATCGGGCGGTTCGTTCGACGGTCCGGGTCTGCTCAGGGCTTGAGCCAGTTGTTCGACACCGCCAGCATCGACAACAACTTGACGCTGTCGCCGTAGTAGTCGCTGGGGCCGCTGGAGACGGTATAGCTCCATAGCTTGTCGAGCCAGGCCTGACCATCGGGGTCGACGGTCGCGGCGACCGCGAACGGCGCGGTGAAGAACATGCTGTTGTAGTTCTCGACCACCTGGCCGTCGAGGCGATAGCCGCTGCGCACGCGGTACGGGTCGTTGCCGGCCTTGGCCCGGATCCACTGGCTCAGCTTGCGCGCGGCGCTGCGCGAACGGCTGTCGCCGCTGACCGCGGCGTCGATGCCGATCCGCCACGGCACCCGTCCGGCGTTCCAGGAGTAGTAGCCGTCGGTATCGGCCTCGAGGAAGTTCGCCGGGGCCGGCTTCGCGGTCGTGTTGGTGTTGACGATGAAGTCCGGCACCAGGCCGGTGTTCGGCGCGTAACTGCCCTGCATCGTCGACAGCAGGGTCTGGTGCGCGCCGAGTACGCCGGTCCAGTAGCTGTCGCCGAGCTTGCTGGCGAACGAACGGAAGTGGCCGAGCATCCAGTCCGAGCTGCGGGTGGCGTAGTAATGCTTCGGCGTATCGGTGCCGACCCAGTCGCCCAGGTTGACCAGCCTGGTGGTCGGGTTGACGTTGCTGCGGCGGATCGCGGCGATCACCCGGCGCGCCTCGGCGGCGTAATTGATGGCCCCGCCCGAGCCCCACTGCGCATCGGCCAGCAGCAGGGCGTAGGCGATGTCGAGGTCGCCGTCGGTGGCCGAAGCCGCGCCGAGGATGTTCTGGCAACTGGCGTTCTGGGCCCAGGCCAGCAGATCGCTGTCGTTGGAGCTGGGGTGGCCGCGGTTGTAGCGGTGCAGGCCGTCGAACAAGGCCTGCGCCTGGGGGTCCTCGCCGGCCATCATCACCGTGATCAGCATCCCGTAGCCCTGTCCTTCCGAGACCACGTAGGCGCCGTCGCCGGTGCCGGCCTTGACCCGGTATTCGCCGGCCTTGCAGCCCGGGACGAGGTAGCGCTGCTTCCAGGTGCGATAGAACGACGCGGTGGACTGATCGGCGGCGGCGCGGCCGACGCTCGGGCTGAGGGTGCCGCCGGCGTAGGCCTGGCGGTGGCTGCCGAACGGGAAGTTGGGCGCGGCCGTGGCCGACAGCGCGGCGGTGGTGGCGACGACTAGGGCGAGCGATTGCAGGCAGCGCCGCAACAAGGGGCGGCGCGTCGTTTTCGTGTGCACTGACATGGGACGTCTCCGAAGGTGGGGAACCAAGGTCTGGCGGGCGCCGCGCGCACTTCGCCATTCGCCGCTCCGATGGGACGGCGCGGCGTGGCTGGTATTCGATGAGCGGGTCGAGTGCGGCGTGGCGGCGTGGCGCGTCCGCCGATGCGCGTTGCACCGCGCCGGACGCACGACGAGGCTAGCGCGCGGCGCGGCGCAGCATTCGTTCAGACGTGACCGCGCGCGTGAACGCGGCGGGCCGGCTTCGCAGATAGACGATGGTCGTAGACCTAGAGATAACTCAGCCAGCGATCGCGCCTTCGCGCCTTGACCCCGGCGAACCAGCGCGACAGCGGGTACAGCGCCGCAAGCACGCCCAGCCACACCGCGAACACCGCCGGCAGGCTTACGCCCCAACCCGATTCGGCGACGCGCCCGGGATTGCCGAGAATGCCCACGAACACGGTCGCGGGAATGCCGCTGGCGACGCCGATCAGCAAGGCCAGGCCATGCACGAGATAGATATGCAGCAAGTAAGTGAACAACGGCGTGCGGCCGAACGCGAGCAGCACGCGCCGCAGCCGACCCGGGCCATGCTCCAGCGCCAGCATCAGCAGCAGCGACACACCGACCGTAACCAGGGCATACAGCAGCGAAGGCGGGTACTTGGACACATTGAGGAAGGCCATCGCGTCGAACAGCGGCTCAACCTGGCGCAGCCACGGCGCGGGGTCGCCGAAGCCGCTGCCGGCGCGCAGCAGCGCGAACGCCGCCAGCATCGCCAGGGCGAGCGCGGCGATGGCGCGGCGCCGGTGCGGTGCATCGAGCAGGAACAGCGGGCCGAGGCCATAGCCGAGACAGAGGATGCCGCCCCAGGGCAAAGCCGGATAGGCGACGAAACCTTCGATGCCGGGCACCGCACCGGGCCGCATCGCCAGGGTCCACAGCGGCGCCAGCGCGCCCCAGCGGCTCGCATCGAATTCGCCCAGCACCCCGTGCCCGGCGACGATGACGATGCCGAGCGCAAGCACCGCCGGGCGCGGGAGCCAGATCAGCGCCGCCATCGCCAGCATGCCGACGCCGATCGCCCAGATCACCTGCAGGAACAGGAACGGCCAGACGAAGTTGAAACCGAACACGATCACGGTCAGCTCCAGCCCGATCAGCCACAGCCCGCGACTGAGCAGGAACCGCGACTGCGCCGGCCGCGGATAGCCGCCGGCTTGCTGCAGGAAGATCGATACGCCGGCCAGCAGGACGAAACTCGGCGCGCACAGGTGGGTGATCCAGCGCGTCGCGAACAGCAGCGGCGTGGTCCTGGCCAGGTCGGTCGGGTTGAACGCGAACGCCTGCCAATGGAAGTAGTCGCGGACGTGGTCGAGCACCATCAACGCGATCACCAGCCCGCGCAACGCGTCGACCATGTCCAGGCGCGCTGCGCCCGGGCGGGTCAGTCCGGGAGGGGACGAGAGCGGATCGGACGGGAGCAGCTTCGACGATAGCGGATCGGCCCCAGGCCGATCCGGTGCGGCGACGGTAGACGGCGTGCTCGGCATGGCGACGGCTTCCGATGGCCCGGCCGCGAGCATAGCGCTTGCGCGGCCGCCTCCGTGGTGCTTACCGGCGCCGGGCCGGAACGGGCCGGCCTATTCCTTGCGGATGGCGTGGCCGCCGAATTCGTTGCGCATCGCCGCCAGCAGTTTGTCGGCGAAGGAATCCTTCTCGCGCGAGCGCAGCCGTTCGAGCAACGAAGCGGTGATCACCGGCGCGGAAACGTTGAGATCGATCGCTTCGGCGACGGTCCAGCGGCCTTCGCCGGAGTCCTCGACGTAGGGCGCGATGCCGTCGAGCGCGGGGTTCTTGGCCAGCGCATCCGAACTCAGGTCGAGCAGCCACGAACGCACCACGCTGCCGTGCCGCCAGATCTCGGCGATCTGGTGCAGGTCCAGGCCGAACTCGTCCTTGCGCCCCATGATCGCGAAGCCCTCGGCATAGGCCTGCATCAGGCCGTACTCGATGCCGTTGTGGACCATCTTGGTGAAGTGGCCGGCGCCGCTCGGCCCGACCCGGCCCCAGCCGCGATCGGCCGCCGGCGCCAGGCTCTCGAAGATCGGGCGCAGCCGCTCGACCGCGGCCTCGTCGCCGCCGATCATCAGGCTATAGCCTTCCTTCAGGCCCCACACGCCGCCGCTGGTGCCCGAGTCGACGTAGTGCAGGCCGCGCTCGGCGAGTTGCGCGGCGCGGCGCATGGTGTCCTTGTAGTTGGAGTTGCCGCCGTCCACGACCACGTCGCCCACGGCGAGCAGCGGCAGCAGTTCGGCCAGGGTCGCGTCGACCACCGCGCCGGCCGGCACCATCAGCCAGACCGTGCGCGGCGCGGGCAGCGCGGCGACCAGTTCGCGCAGGGACGCGGTCGCTTCGATGCCGCGTGCCGCGGCCTGTTCGCGCGCGGCCGGGGTCGGGTCGAAGCCGACCAACCGATGGCCGCCGCGTACCAGTCGTTCGGCCATGTTGGCGCCCATGCGCCCCAGACCGACCATGCCCAGATCCATGCTGTCTCCTTTGTCTTGTCCGACTGTGGTTCGAACCGCCGGCGAGTGCGGCGATCGGGTGAGGACCAATACGCGATCACGTCGGCGCCATTGTCCCTTGTGTTTTGGAAATCGAGTGTGATCGCCTCTGAGATGGTCGCGGGCCCGCAAGCCGCAATCGCAGCCCGCGCAACGCATCGATCCAATGCCGGCCTGTTCGTTTGTCGGAAACGATCGCCTCCGGCCCGGCCCGCCTGCGCGAACGCTCAGTCCCTCGCCTTGGCCCGCTCGCGCATCTGCATCGCCTCGAACACCGCGATCGCCGGGGCGCTCGGCTGGTCGACCGGGATGTCGTGCGAGCTGTTTTCGATGATGACCCGCTTGCCCAGGCGGGTGGTGCCGATCAGGGCGGTATGGGTCTGCTCGCGGGCCGCGATCAACGACTGCTGGTCTTTCGGCGATGCGCCCGGATACGGGCGGTCCGCGCTCAACACCAACACCGGCTTGCCGTCGTGGCGTTCGCTCTTCGGCACCGGCGCGTCGTACAGCGCGCCGCGGTGTTCCGAGGCCGAGATCAATCCGGCCCAGAACGCCGGCTTGGAACGCCAGGCCAGGATCGCCGCGTTCAAGCGCGCGCTGTAGTTCGGGTTCGGCCCGCGCAGGCAGGAGTTGAGTTCGGCCGGCGGCGTAGCGCTCAGCCGGCCCTCGCGCGCGCCCTGCTCGCAGCTGCGGTACATCGCCAGCATCTTCGGCGCGATCTCGGCTTCGCGCCGGGCGTAACCGGGGGAAAACTCGGCGACGTTCTGCACCGGCGGGTCGATCAGCACCAACGCCGCTACGTGCTTGGGATGACGCTCGTCGTAGCGGCGCACCACCTGGCTGCCGTAGGAATGGCCGATCAGGATCAGCGGAGTGTCGAGATCGGCGGCCTCGATCAGGTCGTGCAGGTCGGCGACATCGGCATCGAGATCGCGCGGCAGCGGGCCGGGGTCGCTGTAGCCGACCCCGGCGCGGTCGTAGGCGCACACGCGGTTGCGCTCGGCGATCAGCGGCTGCGCCTTGGCCCAGGACAGGGAGTCGGCTGCGAACCCGGCTTCCAGCAACACCGTCGGCTCGCCCCGCCCGCTGCAGCGCAGATTGAGATGGCGGCCTTTGCCGATATCGACCCGCTGCGCCGGCTCGGCATAGGCATCGAGGCTCAGGTCGGGAACCGCTTTCGTGGCCGCGGCGGGCGCCGGCGCATCGGCCGCACCGGCGGCGCAGGCCGCCGTCATCAGCAGCGCCGCCGCCAGCTTGCCGCAGGTCTTGCCCGGACTGCTCATAACCGCCTCGCCTTCGGTCAATGAAGCGGCGATGGTAAGCAGGAGTGCGCTGTAGCGAGAGGGAGGCCGGCGCGGCCGAGACAGACGCGATTCAGTTCCGCGCCGCGCAGCGGCCTGTCTCGAAGCGTCCCCATCCGGAGGACGCAAAATAATTTTGGCGAGCGTGTCTATCCGACCGGCGCCGGTACGTCGTCATTACAAGAGCGCCCAGCCATCGGCCGGCCGCGCTTTGCCGATAACGACAGCCATCCCATAACGACAGCTTTCCCCATAACGACATTCGACAGGAGAGACCGCCATGCGCTTCATGATGCTGATGATTCCCAAAGGTTACGAATCCGCCGCGCCCGGCACCCTGCCGAGCGCCGAAGCGGTCGAGGCGATGATGGCCTACAACCGCGAACTGCAGCAGGCCGGCGTGTTGATCGCGCTCGACGGGCTGCATCCGCCGTCGATGGGCGCGCGGGTCAGCTTCGCCGGCGGCAAGCCGAAGATCACCGACGGCCCGTTCCCGGAGGCCAAGGAAGTGCTGGGCGGCTACTGGATGATCGAAGTCGCCTCGCGCGAAGAGGCCATCGCCTGGGCCGCACGCTGCCCGGGCTCGGACAACGAAGTCATCGAGGTGCGCCAGGTCCAGGAGATGGAAGACTTCCCGGCCGACGTGCAGCAGGCCGCCGCAGGTTTCGAACAACTGCACAATCGCGCGCCCTGAGCCCGCCCCTTCGCCCCAGCCAGGACACACCATGTTCAAGATCATCCTGCTCGTCATCGCTGCCATTCTCGTCGCGCTCGCCATCGTGATCGCCCTGCAACCCTCGCAGTTCCGCGTCGCCCGCAGCATCGCGATCGACGCGCCGCCGGCGGCGGTCTTCGCTCAGGTCGGGGACTTCCGTCGCTGGACGGCGTGGTCGCCGTTCGAAAAGCTCGACCCCAAAATGCAACGCAGCCATCAGGGCCCGGCGCTGGGCGTGGGCGCGGTCTACGACTGGGTCGGCGACAAGAACGCCGGCGAAGGCCGGGCGACGGTCCTGGAAAGCCGCCCCGGCGAATACCTCCGGATCGAACTGGCCTTCCGCAAACCGTTCCAGGCCACCAACCTCGCCGAGTTCACGTTCAAGCCGGTCGGCGACAAGACCGAAGTCACCTGGTCGATGAGCGGCGAGCGCAATTTCATGTTCAAGGCGTTCGGTTTGTTCATGAGCATCGACAAGATGCTGGGCGCGCACTTCGAGGACGGCCTCGCGCAACTCAAGACCATTGCCGAACGCCAGCCGCGCGGTTGAGCCGACACGGCCGGGCCGACTTCGGCGAAGGCCGCCGCGATGCGGCCTTCGTCGCAAGACCGGTCAGGCGACCTCGCGGCCCGCGCCGGCCTGCCAGATCAGATACCAGTCTTCGGCGTCGAGTTCGATCGACAGCGCCGCGACCGCATCGCGCAGACCCTGCACCCGGCCGCTGCCGGTGATCGGCCACGGCCGCGACGGATGCCGCAGCAACCAAGCGTAGGCCATCGTCGCCGCCGGAGCGCCGTAGCGCTCGCCGAGCGCGGTCAATACCTCATGGACGCGCGCGGCCTGGGCATCGCCCTGGCCGAACAGGCGCCCGCCGCCGAGCGGCGACCAGATCATCGGCCGCATCCCCAGGGTCTGGCACTGGTCGAGCGTTCCGTCGTCGAGCGCCGCCAGTTGCAGCGGCGACAGTTCGATCTGATGGGTCGCCAGCGAATGCCGCGAATGCAGCAGCGCCAGTTGCGAAGGCGAATGATTGGACACGCCGACCTGCAGCACCTTGCCGGCCGCCTTGAGTTCGTCGAAACAACGGCCGAGCGCGTCGGCGTCCATCAACAGGTCGGGACGGTGGATCAACAACAGGTCGAGACGATCGGTGCGCAGCGCGCGCAGCGAATTCTCGACCGAAGCGACTACGTGCGCGGGCGAGGTGTCGTAGGACTTGACCCGATGCGAGGGGCGCCGCGCCGAGGGCAGCCGGATTCCGCACTTGCTGACGATCTGGATGCGTTCGCGCAATCCGGGACTTGCCGCCAGGGCTTCGCCGAACAGGGCCTCGACGCCGTAGTCGCCGTAGATGTCGGCGTGGTCGAAGCTGGTGATGCCGAGGTCCAGCGCCGCGCCGATCCAGTGCAGGCGTTGCTGGACGTCGAAGCTCCACTCGGCCATGCGCCAGGCGCCGGCGACGATCGGAGACAGGAACGGATCCGGAGGGGACATAAGGCGGGCCGTAGTCGAAAGACCCCAGTCTAGGGTCTCGCCCGCGAGCGCAGAAGCCCGGCCGTGGCGACGATCAGGCCGGCTCGCGTTAGGCCAGTTCGCCGGCGCGCGCGTGGACCGCGTCGAACACCGCCTCCAGGCCCGGGTGGACGCCGCGCACGCCGGCGACGACCTGCGCCGACCAATCGAAATACGCCTGTTTGCGTTGCGCCGGCCAGTCCGCCGGCGGCTGCGCGAGCAAGTCGCGCAGGTTGCAGATCTTGTCGGCCAGCTTGATCAGCCGGGCCTCGCGCGACAGATGCGGCGCGTGCTCGATCTGCAGACGCTTGCGCTCGGCCTTCGGCAGCGACTTGTCGTCGCTGACTTCCAGCACGACCGCGGCGACGCGCGCGCCGAACAGCGCTTCGATTTCGTCCGCACCGGTCTCGGTGTCCTCGACCGTGTCGTGCAGCAAGGCCGCGCACAGGACCGTGGTGTCGTCGATGCCGCCCTCGTTGGCCAGCACGTCGGCCAGGGCGATGGGGTGATTGATGTAGGGCGAGGCCTCGGCGTCGCGGCGGCGCTGGTGGCGGTGGCGCTCTGCCGCGAAGGCGGCGGCGCGGATCAACAAGCCATGGGTCGTGTTCATGAGCTGCTCCTTGCAGGTCCGCCCAGCGATTCGCGCCACGCAGCATCGGCTGCGCGGCGAGATCGGAGAGGAGGATGGCGACGGGTCGTCCGCGGGGTGCGAACCGGCACGGCCGCAGCGGCCAGTATAGACCGCTGCGGCCGCGGTGACCGGGCGACTGGCTCTCGGCCGGACGCCAGCCGGACGTCGCTTACCCGGCCGCGACCGCGGCGAGCGCCTCGATCTCGAACAACATGCCGTCCAGGGCCAGCCTCGGCACCGGAATCAGGGTGCAGGTCGGGCGATGCTCGCTGCCGAACGCCGCGGCCAGTTCGGTGCCGAACGCATGCAGGCGAGCCTCGCTGTGATCGACGATCAATACGGTCAGCTTGACCACGTCCGACGGCGACGCGCCAGCCGAGGCCAATGCGGTGACCAGGTTGTGCATCGCCTGGCGCACCTGCGCCTGGAAGTCGTCGGCGAGCGCACCGTCGGCGGTCTCGCCGCCCTGGCCGGCGACGAACACCCAGCGCACCGCGCCCGCGACTTCGGCCAGGTGCGAGTAACCGTTGGGGGCGGGATCGTAAAGGCCGGCCGGGTTGCTCAGGACCAGGGCAGGCTTCGGGTTTGCAGCGTTCATTGCGATTCCTTCGAGGTGGGGTTGATGAGCTGCGGTCGGCCCCCGCCATATTCAATCCATGGATCGATGCGCTGGATCGACTCGCTCTCGCTGTCCCGACGATTCACCGCATCGGCTTGTGACATCGCAGGCCGGTTGCCGCTCGGCTTATCGCGGCAGTGTCGCCATTCGCCTCAACGCGCAAAGCCGCCTGCCTGCCCTCCTTTTTCTAGGAAAGGGAACAGCCGACACGAATCAGGGGCGCAGCCTAACCCTCCTGACAAAGCCGAATGCGCACGCGAGCGCCGTGAGTTCGACTGTCTCGGCAACCGTGCCCACCGACGCACGCCTGTATCCCGGTCGCCAGGTTCATGGCCTATCGCCGACAGCCAACTCGAAGCCTTCGTCGAGCCAACCGGCGATGCCGCCGCTCATCAGCTTTACCGCCAGGCCGAGCTCGGCGAGCCGGACCGCCGCGCGCGCCGCGCCGTTGCAATGCGGTCCGGCGCAATAGACGACGTAGAGGGCCGAGGACGGATAAGCGCTCATCCTCGAAGCGATGATCTTGCGGTGCGGCATGCTGATCGCGCCCGGCAAATGGCCCTGGGCATAAAGCTGGGAGCTGCGCGCATCGATCAGGACGAAGCCCGGCTCCCCCGACTGCAGGGCCTCGTGGGTGTCCCAGCAATCGGTTTCGAAGGCGAACTGGGCCTGGAAGTGCCGCAAGGCCTGTTCGGGCGCGGCGGCGGGAACTTCGGTGACGGCGTTGCGCATGATGGGTTCCTGGATCGGGCTGAGCCGGCGGAGGGCCGATGCGCCATTGTCGGCCTGGCCCACGCCGAGCACTATTGGCAGGATTGCCAAGCATCGATCAGATCATGCCGAAGTCGAAACCCCGTCCCGCAGCGCCCAACCGACGCGTCGCCGTGCTCGCCTACGAGGGCCTGTGCGCGTTCGAATTTTCCTGCGCCGCCGAGGTGTTCGGCCTGGCCCGACCCGAGCTCGGCGCGGACTGGTACCGGTTCGAGACCTGCGCCGCGCAACGCCGCCCTCTGCGCTGTCAGTACGGCCTGAGGGTTACCGCCGATGCCGGGCTCGATCGGCTGGTCCGGGCCGGGACCGTCGTCATCCCGGGATGGAGTTCGATCGATGCGCCGGTGCCGCCCCGCATCGCCGATGCGCTGCGCGAGGCGCATGCGCGCGGCGCGCGCCTGTTGTCGATCTGCTCGGGCGCGTTCGCGCTCGCCGCGACCGGGCTGCTCGACGGACGCCGCGCGACCACCCATTGGCGCTACGTCGACGCGTTGCGCGCACGCTATCCGCGCGTCCGTGTCGACCCCAACGCCCTGTACGTCGACGAAGGCACGCTGCTGACCTCGGCCGGCAGCGCTGCCGGTCTCGACCTGTGCCTGCACCTGGTGCGCCGCGACTGGGGCGCGAGGGTCGCCAATCACGTCGCCCGGCGTCTGGTGATCCCGCCGCACCGCGAAGGCGGCCAAGCCCAGTACATCGACCGCCCGATCGAGCCCGAGGCCGGCAACGCGCTCTCGCCCTTGCTCGAGCGCATGCGCAGGCAACTCGCCGAACCGCTGCCGGTAGCGGTGCTCGCCGGCATGGCCGCGATGAGCGAGCGCAACTTCATGCGCCGCTTCAAGCAGACCACCGGCACGACGCCGGCCGACTGGCTGATCCAGGCCCGCGTCGACCGCGCGCGCGAACTGCTCGAAACCACCCAGCTGGCGATCGACCGCATCGCCGGCCGCACCGGCTTCGGCAGCGCCATCACCATGCGCCATCACTTCCGCCGCAAGCTCGGGCTGAGCCCGCGCGATTACCGCGAACGTTTCGCCCGCAACGCGGCATCGGCCATCCGTCGCTAACTCGCCCGCGCCAGACGAGCCGGCGCGTGGCGTCCGCGCCGGCAGCCCGAACTCGTCCGATCAATGATGCGCCGGGTGCGCCTGGATCTGCCGCGACAAGCCCTGCTCGAAGGCCCGGCCCGCTTCCAGGCGGCGATCGATCTCGGCCATCGGGAGCCAGCGCCCCTGGGCGAATACGCCGGCGATCTTGGCGACGTTGTGGATGTCGGCGAGCGGGTCGGCATCGAGCAGGACGAGGTTGGCGCGTTCGCCTTCGCGCACGGCGCCGCTGCCCGCCTGGGGGTCGAACAAACGGTGCGCGTTGATCGAGGCCGCGCGCAGCACCTCGATCGGGCGCAGGCCGATCTCGCGCAGCTCGATCATTTCCTGCTGCACCGACACGCCGAAGACCAGGCCCGGCAACGAGGCATCGGTGCCGACCGTCAACGGCACGCCGCGCTTCCACAGCTGCCGGGTCAGAACGCGGGCGAAATCGTAGCCGGCCGAGAAGGTATCGGCGCCGTCCTGATCGCGAAAAGCCTGGCTCAGGTAACGGTTGGCCGGCGGCGTCCAGTCGAGCCGGGTGACCGGATCGACGCGCATGGCCCAATCGCCGGGCACCGGCGGCACCGCGCGCTGCACGTACATGCCGACGATGGTCTTGAGCGTCACCAGGGTCGGCGTGACCGCGATCTTGCGCTCGGCGACCGCGTCGGCCAGGGCCTCGAGATCGCGCGGCGACAGATCGCCGCCGATGCGCGCGAAACGGGTCAGCTCTTCGCTGTGGGCGATGTTGTCCATCGGGTGGGCGAACGCGAAGTCGCGATCGGCGCAGCTCGCGCAGCCCAGTTCCGGCAGATGGCCGGTGGTGATCATGCCCTGCCGCCGGGCTTCCTCGACGACCGCGCGATAGGTCTGGCGATTGAGGAACTGATACGGCTTGATGAAATCGTAGCCGCGCTCGCGCGCCTGGCGCACCGCCGCGGCGCCGTCGGCCGCGGTGGTCGGCGCCTCCGGCCTGGAAGCCGGCACTGCGGCCGCCGGCTGCGGCGCTACCGCCGCGCGCGGGCCGTTGATGCGCTTGCCGACGTACAACTGCGGGCCGGCGATGCGCCCGGCGGCGATCTCCTCGCGCAGCCACAGCAAGTCCTCGTCGCTGCGCGCGCCGCCGCCGAGGTTGGCCGCGCCGGTCACCCCGGCCTTGAGGAAACCGAGCATCACTTGGCGGTCGTACTCGTGAGCATCGCCCAGCTCGAGCGCGGCGATCGCCGGGTTCTTGCTGTCGCGGATCGCACCCTCGGTGGCGATGTGCACGTGCGCATCGACGAAGCCCGGCACCAGGTACTTGCCGCGTCCGTCGATCACGGTCGCGCCAGGGACTTTCGCCTTCGCGCCCGGCGCCAGGATCCGCACGATGCGGCCGTCGCGGATCAGCACGCTGCGGTGCGGCAGCACTTCGTCGGTATCGGCCGGGATCACGGTGACGTCGGAGACCAGCCAAGTGCCTGCCGCCTGCGTCGAAAACGCGGCGGTCGCGCCGGTTTGGGGCGCCTGCGATGGTTGCGCGGCGCCCAAGGTCAACGCCAACAGGTAAGCGATCATGCCGATTCCTTGCTCGTGTTCGTGCCGATGGCCTTCGACGAAGGTTGGGTGCGCGCGCGGACCGGCCCCGTCCACGCCCAGCCACAGATGCGCGAACCGGCGCCAGGGTTGAAAGCGCGCGGCGCCGGCAGGCACGACCGCATCCGCAAGGTCTCGCCCCGCCTGCGGCGAAGCCCCGGCCGGCGCGCTCGGCTATCCTCGCATCCGTAGCGCGTCTTTCGTAGCGTTTTCCGTGGGTATCGTTCACTTGAGTACCGTGTACTCGGGTGCCGTTTTCTCCGCATCGTCTTCTCCGGCAACAGGTCCCGCCATGCAGCACGTCATGCTCCCGTTCCATCGTCAAGCCTATGCCGCCCGTACCCAGCGGGCCGCAGCGTGAAAGACAAGATCGTCGTATTCACCGGCGCCGGCGTCAGCGCCGAGAGCGGGCTCCAGACCTTCCGCGACATGGGCGGGTTGTGGCACGAGCACCGCCTGGAAGACGTCGCCTCGCCGCAGGCCTGGCAACGCGACCCCGCCACCGTGCTGCGCTTCTACAACGAACGCCGCAAGGGCGTGCTCGCGGCGCGGCCGAACGCCGCCCACCTCGCCATCGCCCGGCTCGAGGAGAAGTACGAAGTCGTGGTGATCACCCAGAACATCGACGACCTGCACGAACGCGCCGGCTCGTCGATGGTGATCCACCTGCACGGGGAAATCCTCAAGGCGCGCAACACCGTCGCGCCGGAGCGGATCTATCCCTTGAAGCGACCGGTGATCGAGCTCGGCGACCTGTGCGAGCGCGGCAGCCAGTTGCGCCCCGACGTGGTCTGGTTCGGCGAAGCCGTGCGCCACATGGACGAGGCCGAGGCGCATTTCTCGAGCGCGGCCAAGGTGCTGGCGATCGGCACCTCGCTGAGCGTCTATCCGGCCGCCGGCCTGGTCGCCTACGCCCCGTTCTCGGCCGAGCGCTGCTTCGTCTCGCCGGAACTGCAGGAGGTGCCGCGCGGCTATCGTTTCTTGCAAGGCACCGCGACCGCAGTGGTGCCGCCGCTGGTCGAGCAGTGGCTGCGCTGAACGCGACTCGATAACCCACCCGGCGGGGAATCGCGACCGCTCACGCAGAACCTGCGCCGGCGTATGGATTCGCTGCGCGCGACCTTCTAGACTCGCTGAATGCGCGTCACCCTACTCGCCGAACGCAGCATCTCCGCCACGCCCGAGGCGGTGTTCGCGCTGGCCCTGGACCCTGAGCGCTTCCCGGCCCTGTTCGAAGGCTACGGCCCGATTCCGGGCCTGCGGCGCATCACCCCCTTGGCGACGTCCACGGTCGGCAGCATGCGCAGCCTGGAAAACCAGGACGGCTCGCGCCTGATGGAGCGCATTACCGCGTTCGATCCGCCGCGTCGTCATGCCTACACCTTGAGCGGGTTCCGCGGGCCGATGGCCTGGCTCGCGCGCGAAGCCCACGCCGACTGGCGCTTCGATGCCGACTCCGCCGACGATCCCGCCGTCGCAGCGTCGTCGACCCGGGTGCAGTGGCGCTACGACTTCGAGCTGACCCACCCCCTGGCCTGGGTGTTCGCCTGGCCCCTGCTGCGGGGTTTCATGCACGCGGCGATGCGGCAATGCCTGGAGCGCATGGCCGAGTCCCTGGAAGCCGCGTGGCGGCGGGAGCGCGATTGATGCAGGAATGGATACTGCTGGCGATGGCGCCGATCTTCCTGTCGCTGATCGGCCTCGAGGCCTGGTATTGGCGCAAGCGCCGGCCCGAACAGTACAGCCTGCGCGACACCCTTTCGAACGCGGCCCTGGCCTTGATGCACCAGGCCAGCGACGCGATCGCCTGGCTGCTGGTGATCGGCCTGTATTACGCGGTCTATGCCCATCGCCTGTTCGAGCTGCCGCCGGCCTCGTGGTGGACCATGGCCGCCTTGTTCGTCGCCCAGGATTTCTTCTACTACTGGTTCCACCGCAGCAGCCATCGCGTGCGCTGGTTGTGGGCCTCGCACGTCACCCACCACTCCTCCGAGCGGCTGAACCTGTCGACCGCGTTCCGGCAAAGCCTGACCTATCCGATTTCCGGGATGTGGCTGTTCTGGCTGCCCTTGGCCTGGATCGGCTTCGAGCCGCGCCATATCGTCGCGGTGGTCGCGATCAACCTGGGCTTCCAGTTCTTCGTCCACACCCAGGCGGTCGGCAAGCTCGGCTGGTTCGAGAAGGTCTTCAACACGCCCTCGCATCACCGCGTCCACCATGCGCGCAACCCGCAGTACATCGACCGCAACTACGCCGGCGTGCTGATCGTCTGGGACAAGCTGTTCGGCACCTACACCGAGGAAGACGCGGACGTGCCCTGCGAGTACGGCATCGTCGGCCAGGTGCGCGGGCACAACCCGATCCGTCTGACCTTCCACGAATGGATCGCGATGTTCGGCGACGCCTGGCGCGCGCGCGGCCTGCGCGGAGTCTTCGGACAGTTGTTCGGGCCACCGGAGCGGGCGCTGTCGCATACCCACCCGCGCGACTGACGCACCCTCGATTCGCACCCCTCAACGGCCGCCGGGCGACAACCCGAAATAAGCATAGGCCGCCGACACCGCCAGCCCGAGCCAGGCCTGTCCGTGAGTGGTCAGCACCGGCAGCGCCTTGGGGTGATACAGCCCGACCATGAAGGCGGTCAGTCCGGCGCCGATCCACACCAGCACGAACAGCACCGACACGATGGTGACGGTGCGCACCGCGCCGACCGAGGCGTCGGAGTCCAGCACGCGCGCGCCGGGCGCCTCGCCCGGCTTGGCGATCGCCAGTTCGGCGATGACCAGCGCCGACACCAGGCCGCCGATCACCGAAAAGGCCTGGGCCATGCCATCGTTGAAGACGGTGCAGTTGGCGGCGCCGCCGCAGTTCACCACCTCCACCGCCACGGTGATCAGATGCACGTAGACGCCGAGCAGGATCACCGAGATCAGGCCGCCGAAGATCTTCTGCATGGACTCGCTCCTGCTCGGATGCCGCGGTGGCGGCCGGGACGACAGGAGAGCGCACGCAGAACGCTGGCGCCACCGCCGCGCGCGACGGCGACCGAGGCTGCGGCCGCCCGCTCACGCACTCCCCTGTCCGGCGCGGCGAAGGCCGCACCTACCTGAGCGAACGCAGCCGCGGCGCGGCGCAGGCCACGCGCGCGGGGCGACGCGCCTGTGCTCAGTCGTGGGTGTCGCCCGACAGGGGCGTGGCGCGCATCGACGGCCGTCGTTCGAAGGCCTCGAACCATTCGACCAGGCGCGGGCGCCCTTCGCGGAAATCCGGCAGTTCACGGAACTTCAGCCAGCTCAGCGCGGTGGCCACCGCGATATGGCCGACATGGACCGGCGCTTCGGCGTCGAGCTGCCGCTCCAGCCAGTCGTAGCTCTCGATCAGCTTTTCGGTGTAGCCCTCGCGCAAGGCCGGGTAACGCAGGGCTTCCGGGCGGCGCACGGTTTCCCAGCGCACCTTGATGCCGGCATCGGCCAGGCCTTGCGCGACCGCCTGCAGGCGCAGCGCATGCCAGCGCGCCTCGCCCTGCGCGGGAATCAGCGGCCGGCCGCCGTGCAAGGTGTCGAGATAGGCGCAGATGATGTCGGAATCGAAGATCGCCGGCTCGCCGGCGCGGATCAGCACCGGCACCTTGCCGAGCGGGTTTTGCGCGTACACCGCTTCGTTGCGCAGGGTCGGGCTGGTCTCGTGATGCACGACCTCGATGCGCTCGGCCAGTCCGGCTTCGTGAGCGAACACCAGGGCCTTGCGTGCGTACGGCGAGTGGGTCTGATACAGCAATTGCATGGCGAGACCTGTGTGGGGAGACGAAGGGCGAACCGGTGCGCCGGCGCTCATGCCTGCTTGCCGGCATCGTGCAACAGGCAGGCGACCGCCGCGGTGATCCGGCGCGCGGTCGGCAGGTGCAGGAATTCGTTCGGGCCGTGCGCGTTGGATTGCGGCCCGAGCACGCCGGTGACCACGAATTGCACCCGCGGGTAACGCTCGCCGAGCATGGCCAGGAACGGAATCCCGCCGCCTCCGCCGATCAGGGCGCTGCCGCGGCCGAAGGCCTGCAGCGAGGCGCGTTCGAGGCTGGCTTCGAGCCAGGGCGCGACCGCCGGCGCATGCCAGCCCGGGCTGGCGAAATCGATCGCGAACGAGACCTCGCTGCGGTACGGCGGCTCGGCTTCGAGCAGGGTTTTCAAGCGCTGGCCCGCCGCCACCGGGTCGAGCGTCGGCGGCAGGCGCAGGCTGAGTTTGAGCGCGGTGAACGGCTGCATCACCGCCGCGGCCTGGGCCACCGCGGGCAGGCCGTCGAGCCCGGTGACCGCCAATTGCGCGCGCCAGGCGCGGTTGAGGACCAACTCGGCCGGCGCCTCGCTCACGGCCCGCGTGTCGCGATGGAACGGAAAACTGTCGATGAGCGCTTGCCCCAAGGCCGTTGCGGCGGTCCCGGCCTGAGTTCGGCGCGCCGGCGGGATCTCGGCCTGGAACTCGGCGACGACCTCGCCGCTGTCGGCGTCTTCGAGTCGCGACAACAGGCGCCGCGCGATCCGGAAGCTCGACGGCACGATCCCGGAGGCGTCGCCGGAATGCACGCCTTCGTCGAGCACGCGCACGCTCAAAGTGCCGGCGACCTGTCCGCGCAAGGACGTCGTCGTCCACAACTGTTCGTAATTGCCGCAGCCGGCGTCGAGCGCGACGATCAGGCCCGGCTCGCCCAGGCGCGGGGCGAGATGCTCGATGTAGGCCGGCAGGTCGACGCTGCTGGATTCCTCGCTGGCTTCGATCAGCAGGCTGCAGCGCGGATGGCCCAGACCTTGCGCGCGCAGTCCCAGCACTGCGGCGATCGCCGCGAACAGGGCATAGCCGTCGTCGGCGCCGCCGCGTCCGTACAGGCGCTCGCCTTCCAGGCTCGGCGTCCAGGCGCTGCGGCCGGCGGCCCACCCGCTCATCGGCGGTTGCTTGTCGAGGTGGCCGTAGATCAGCGCTGGCGCACCACCGCTGCCGCTGGCCGGGATATCGATGAAGATCAGCGGGGTGCGCCCGGGCAGGCGCAGCGCCTCGACGGTGGCGCCCGGCACCGCGGCGAGGCGCTCGCGCGCCCAGCCCGTCATCAGTTCGACCGCGCGCTGCATGTGGCCGTGCGCGTCCCAGTCCGGGTCGAAGGCCGGCGACTCGCAGGCAATGGCGATGTAGTCGCACAGCGCCGGCACGATCTCGGCCTGCCAGATACGATCGACGAATTGCTGCAGCTTCGGGAAATCCATGGGGTCGCCTCGGGATGAGCCGAAATCCTAGCCGCGCGGCCCTGCGCTTTCGCCGCGATCGGCGCGCGCCGCTTGCGGTTTTTCCGCACGCTCGCCCACTAAGATGCCGGGACCATGAAACTCGACCGATTCGACCGCCAACTGCTCAACCTGGTCCAGGAAGACGCCGGGCAGACCGCCGAGCAACTCGCCGAACAGGTCGCGCTGTCGCCGTCGGCGATCCAGCGCCGGCTGCGGCGCATGCGCGAGCAAGGCGTGATCGTGCGCCAGGCGGCGGTGGTCGACCCCAGGCAGGTCGGCAAGCCGACCTTCTTCATCGTCGCCTTGCAGGTCGAGCGCGAGCGACCCGAGCTGCTGGCGCAGTTGCGCCGCTGGCTGAGCGAACAAGAGCAGGTGCAACAAGTCTTCTACGTCACCGGCGAAGCCGACTTCGTGCTGGTGGTGACCGCGCCGGACACCGAAAGTTACGACGCGCTGATGATCCGCATGGTCGGCGACAACCCGAACATCAAGCGCTTCACCACCAATGTCGCGCTGAGCCTGGTCAAGCGCGGCCTGAGCATTCCGGTCGCGCTCGACGACGAATGAACGCCGCGCGCCCCGGCGCGGATGCGCGGTTTGGCCGCTGCGCATCGGGTCGGATCGCGGCGCAACGGCGCACCGCCGCCGCCACACTGGCGCCATGACCTCTCCCTGGCTGATCGACCCGGCGCAACTGTGGCCGGACTACCGCCCGACCCGTTTGCTCGCGCTGCCGGCGCTGGCCCACCGTTGCGGCGTCGCTGGCGTCTACGCCAAGGCCGAGGACGAACGGCCGCTCGGCAACTTCAAATCGCTCGGCGGCATGACCGCCGGCCTGCGCGCCCTCGCCCGCGCCACCGGCGCCGATTCGCTCGAGGCGCTGCAACGGCACTGCCGGCACAGCCCCGCGCCGATGACCCTGATCTGCGCCAGCGACGGCAACCACGGCCTGGCCGTCGCCGCCGCCGCGCAGTGTGTCGGCGCCCGCGCCACGGTCTATCTGCCGGCGGCGGTAGACGAATCCCGCGCCGCGCGCATCGCCGCGCTCGGCGGCGTCATCGCGCGCATCGACGGCAGCTACGACGCCGCCGTGCTCGCCGCGGCGGCGGCGGCCTCCCGCGGCGATGGCGTACTGGTCGCCGACACCGCCAGCGACCCCGGCGATGTCGTGGTCGCCGACGTCATGGCCGGCTATGGCCTGCTCGCCCGCGAGCTCGCCGGGCAGTGGCCCGGCGCCGCGGGCGGCCCGCCGAGCCACGCGTTCGTCCAGGCCGGCGTCGGCGGGCTGGCCGCGGCGATCGCCGTCGGCCTGCGCACCGAGTTGCACGCCTCCGCCCGCATCGTCGTCGTAGAACCCGACTCGGCCGCGTGCGTGACACGCGCTTTGGAAACCGGCGTACTGGTGCCGATCGACGGCGACCTGGAGACCGCCGCCGGAATGCTGTCCTGCGGACTGGCGTCGGCGCCGGCGCTGGCGGTACTGCGGGCTCACGGTGCGCGCGGCGTCGGCGTCGATGAATCGATGCTGCGACTCGCCGTGGACGCCTTGCGCGCCGGCGGCGGCCCGCGCAGCACCGCCTCCGGCGCCGCCGGGCTCGCCGGCTTGTTGCGCGTATCGGCCGATCCCAGGCTGCGCGCGGCGCATGCCCTCGGCGGCGACAGCCGGGTGTTGCTGGTGATCAGCGAAGCCGACGCTGCGTCGCCCGGCTAGCGCTGCATCGCGGGGTCGATCAGTTCTTCAGGCAGTCGATCAGGAACTCGACCGTCGCCCGCACCCCGGGCAGTTGACCGCGCCGATGCGGCATCACCAAAGTGGTGGTGACGCGGCCGGCGATCCATTCGGGCAGCACCCGCGCCAGCCGGCCTTGGTCGAGTTCCTCGCGGCACATCCGCTCCGGCAGGCAGGCGATGCCGAGCCCGCCCTGCGCTGCGGTCGACAGCACCCGGCCCTCGTTGGCGGTCATGCGCGCGACCGGCGCGACCTCGATGCGATGGCCGGCGGCATTCGACAGGCTCCAGGTCGTGGCCGAGGACTGCCCGGTCAGCAGCCCGTCGTGCACGGCCAGTTCCTGCGGCGTCGTCGGGCAACCGCGCTCGGCCAGATAAGCCGGCGCGGCGACCAGCACGATCGATTCGACCAGCGCCTGACGCTGGATCAGGCCCGAATCCGGCAACGGCGCGAAATGGCTGCGCACGGCGATGTCGTAGCCCTCCTGCACCAGATCGACGAACCGGTCGGTGACGTCGAGCTGCAGGTGCAGGCGCGGATAGGTGCGCGCGAGCGCGGGCAGGTGCGGGGCGAGGTAATCCTGCGCGGTCGGCACGCCGGCGGTGATGCGCACCCGGCCGCTGGGTTCGGCGACGCGGCTGCGCACCACCGCCTCGGCCGCTTCGGTCTCGATCAAGGCCGCGTGCGCATGTTCGTGGAAGGCGCGGCCGGCGTCGGTGAGGGTGAAGCTGCGCGAGGTGCGATGGATCAGGCGTACGCCGAGTTCGTCTTCGAGCGCGGCGACGCGCTTGCTGACCGTCGACTTGGGCACCCCGAGCCGGCGCGAGGCCGCGGCGAACCCGCCGTGCTCGACCGCGGCGGCGAACAGGACCAGATCGTTGAGATTGAGCATGACTGCGGCCCTGTCCGTATCCGGCTTGGCGCCGATTCGGATGCAAAGTACACACACAGAGACTTTGAGTCCAGTTTTTGCCGACTACACAGCCAAAGTCCACACCAATACAGTGAGCTCACCCCGCAAGACGGGCCCACCCCTCACCTGGAGAAACTCATGTCCCCGATCCTTTATTACGGCGTCCCGTCCGGCTGTTCGTTCGGCTCCATCGTCGCCCTGGAATGGTCCGGCCAGCCTTATCGCCTGGTCCGGGTCGAAATGCCCGAGATGATCCACACCGATGCCTACCGCGCGATCAACCCGGTCGGCGAGACGCCCTCGCTGATGACCGCGAACGGCGACGTGGTCGTCGAGAGCATGGCGATCCTCAACCACATCGGCGCCCGCGCCGTCGCCAGCGGCATCGCCTTCGAGCAGGGCAGCCGCGAGTTCGACGAACTCAACCGCATGCTGGCCTTCCTCAACACCACCTTCTTCAACGCCTTCAGCCCGCTGTGGCATGTGCTGGAACACGAAGTGGATGCGGCGACCAAGGCCGCGCTGACCGAGTACGGCCGGGCCAAGGTCGAACGCGCGCATGCGGAACTGGAGCGGATGCTCGGCGACAAGCCGTGGCTGCTCGGCGAACAGCGCACTCTGGCCGACGCCTATTTCATCGGCATCGCGCGCTGGACCAAGTACCACTCGGTCGTCGACCGCCGCAACTACCCGAACCTGCAGCGCCTGTACGACAAGCTGGAAGCCGACCCGGCGGTGATCTTCGCCCATGCCATCGAGGATCAACGCCCGGCCAAGAGCAGCGGCGGGTTCCAGGGCGAGATCGGCCTGGAAGCGGCGAGCGAGTCGAAGCGCGCGGCTTGATGCAGCGGACGGGCGGCAACGGCGATGACGTCGTTGCCGCTTTCGAGGCGAAAGCAGAGCACCCCCTTTTTTTTTCAAAAGGGGGGAATAGGCCTTCAGCGATCGGTCGCAAACGAAGTTCGTCGGGGAGTCGTTGCGAGCTTCAGCCAGGAGCCGGCGGTCGGAGCCGGAAACCATCGAGGAGCAGGCTCGCCGCCAGAGACAGGGAGTACGTCGACGGTGGGCAGGCTGGTGCCCCCTTTGGAAAGGGGGCGGCGATCGCGTAGCGGACGCGGGGATTTGTTGTTGCTGTTGCTGTTGCGTTGTCGCTGGTGCTGCTGTTGCTTTCGCAGCGGTTACGCATCCGAAGCGGAGCGATCAGCCTACCAGTGGCCTTAAGCCTGCGCCTCGGCCCGCACCAAGGAACGGCGGCCGCGCGGACGGCTCGGCCAGGCGTGGCGCAGAATGCGCCAGACCACTTCGCCGAACTGGCGCGGCAGCGAGCCGGTGTCGTAATGCTGGCCGTAACGACCGCAGATCTCGCGCACTTCCACCGCGATCGCGGCGTAACGCCAGGCCGGGATATCGGGATAGAAATGGTGCTCGATCTGATGGCTCAGGTTGCCGGTCATCAGGTCCATCCACTTGCCGCCGCTGAGGTTCGAGGAACCGCGCAGCTGGCGCAGGTACCAATGCCCGCGCGACTCGTTGCGCACCGATTCCTTCGGGAACACTTCCGCGTCGTGGGTGAAGTGGCCGCAGAAGATCACCGTATACGTCCACAGGTTGCGCATCACGTTGGCGACCAGATTGCCGAGCAGCACCGGCAGGAAGAACGGGCCCGCCAGCAGCGGAAACAGCACGTAGTCCTTGAGCATCTGCTTGCCCATCTTGCGGCCGACCGGGACGAACTTGCGCCACATCGCCTTGTGCTTGGTCTTGCCGGTCAGCCAGCGGCCCAGGCGCAGGTCCTGTATCGCCACGCCCCACTCGAACAGCAGCGCGAATACCACCGCGATGAACGGCTGCACGAGGTAGAACGGGCGCCAGCGCTGCTCGGGGAACAGACGCAGCAGGCCGTAGCCGATGTCGTCGTCCATGCCGCGCACGTTGGTCCAGGTGTGGTGCTGGTAGTTGTGGGTCCTGCGCCAGTTGTCGCCGGTGGCGACGATGTCCCACTCATAGGTCTTGCCGTCCAGGTGCGGGTCGCGCATCCAGTCGTACTGGCCGTGCATGACGTTGTGGCCGACCTCCATGTTCTCGAGAATCTTCGACAAGCCCAGCGACAAGGTGCCGAGAATCCATGCCGGCACCATCATCCAGGTGACGAACGCGCCGCCGAGCGCCAGGCCCAGCGCACCGACGTACAGCAACAGGCGGCCGAGCAGGCCGGTGTAGCGCACCGCGGCGACGACGCGACGGATGTAGGCGGCGTCGACGCCGCCGATCTGGGCGACGGTGCGCGCGCGCAGCGCGTCGAGCTCTTCGCCGAAGCGGTCGAGTTCCTGCGGGGTCAGTGCGCGATTGCGGAAGGTACGGGTCATGGGCGGATCACAGATCGAGGACGAGGTCGCTGCCGGCGCTGTTCACGCACAGGCGCAGCGCGGAAACCGGTTCGGCCTGGACCTCGCCGGTGTGCAGGTGCCGGGTGCTGCCGGAGCTCTTGCCGCAGGAGCAGGTATTGCACAGGCCCATGCGGCAGCCGGAAGCAAGCTTGAGGCCTTCGGCTTCGAGCGCGGTCAGCAGCGATTGCCCGCGCGGCAGCTGCAGGGTGCGGCCGCTGCGCGTCAGGGTCACTTCGACCGTGCCGGTTTCGTCGAGCGTGCGCGGCGGCGGGGTGAAGGCCTCGGCCGCGAACGAACGCGCCTGGGCCTGCGTGTGCGCACGCGCGGCATCGACGAAACCGCCGGGGCCGCAGGCATAGACCTGGCGCGAGGCCAGGTCGGGAACCAGTTCGGACAACTGTGCCGCATCGATGCGGCCGGTCGTCTCGTCGGCCTGTCCGGCCTCTTGCCGCGTCAGCAGGAAGCGCACGCGGAAGCCGGGATGCGCCGCGGCGATCGCGCGCAATTCGTCGACGAAACACAGTTCTTCGCGGCGGCGCGCCCAATACAGCAGGGTCAGTTCGGCCGGCATGCCCTTGGCCGCCAGTTCGCGCACCATCGACATCAACGGGGTGACGCCGCTGCCGGCGGCCAGGAACAACCACGCGCCGTCGGCGCGCTCGGGCAGGGTCATCTCGCCGAAGGCCGCGCCGATTTCCAGCACGTCGCCCACTTGCGCGTCATCGTGCAGGTGACGACTGAGCTTGCCGCCTTCGATCGCCTTGACCGTGATCGCGATGCGGCCGTCGGCGCGATGCGCCTGCGCCGCGCTGTAGCTGCGCGAGACCAGGGCGCCGTTTATGCGCGCGCCGATCATCAGATGTTGGCCGGGGCGGCAGCCGGCCCAGTGCCGGTTCGGCGCCAGCAGCAGGGTCACCGCGTCGGCCGAAGCCGGCTCGCGGGCGACGATGCGCGCCAGCGGGCGCTCCCAGGTCCAGGTCGGATGGAAGCGGGAGGCCCAGAAATCAAAGACTTGCGGCGCAACCAACGGTGCGATCAGCCGTTTCAGGCGGCTGTGCGGGCGGGCGCGGGAGGGACGAAGAGCAGCGTTCATGGTGGCACTATACACTTATGAGCACAGATGTGTGCACAACCGTATATTAATTCCGTGCCGGGAGTATCATGTTCGCCATCGTCCTGGTGCCAGCCCCGTGAGCCAACGCCTCCATTCAGACATAGATGTCGATTCGCACCCGGGCCGCAAGGCGACGATTTCGCGCGAGGACCTCATCGCCGCCGCGCTCAAGCTGATCGGCCCGCACCGCAGCGTGTCGAGCCTGAGTCTGCGCGAGGTCGCCCGCGAGGCCGGCATCGCTCCGAACAGCTTTTATCGCCAGTTCCGCGACACCGACGAACTCGCCGTGGCCTTGATCGACCTGGCCGGCCAGTCGCTGCGCAAGATCGTCGGCGAGGCCCGTCACCGCGCCGCGACCCGGCGCAGCATCGTGCGCAGTTCCATCGAGGCTTTCATGGAACAGTTACGCGCCGACGACAAATTGCTGCACGTGTTGTTGCGCGAGGGCACGGTCGGCTCGGACGCCTTCAAGCGCGCGGTCGACCGCGAGCTGTCGTTCTTCGAGGAAGAACTGCGCGTCGACCTGATCCGGCTGGCCGCGATCGACAAGATCACCCTGCACGAACCGGCCCTGGTGGCGCGCTCGATCACCCGCCTGGTGTTCGCGATGGGCGCCACCGCGATGGACATGCCGCGCGAGAAGGACCACGAACTCATCGAGCAGATGAGCACGATGGTGCGGATCATCCTGGCGGGGTCGCGGGCGATGGCGGCGGCGGGCAACAACGCAAGCGGAAATTGAGCCCGGCGCGGCAACATCAGCGCGAGTCCTCGGCGCCCTTCGGATCGCACGCCTCGGGGATGCCTACGGACGCCAACCCGGGCAACTTCAGCCTGGCCGCAAGCAGTGCGTATTGGCCCACCGACAATGGCCCGGTCACGTCCGGCGTCGGATGCACGTCCCTCTCGAACTGCTGCTTGCGCACGACGAAGTAGCGCTCGTCCTCGCGCGAGCCGGGTGGCCGCTGCCTTGCGCCGATGAACTGCGCGTTGTCGGCGATCGCCGATATGCAAGCGTCGACGACCGGAACCGACGTGTCGGCGTGAACGCGATACGACAGCTTGCTGTTGGAAGGCTCGTCGATCCACACGACCGCATACGGGCCGGACTGCCACTCGACACGCGAATCGAACGCGCCGCAGCTCGTAACGGCGAGTGCCGCTGCGCATACCGCCGAGATACGCGTTGCTGCGATCTCGCGCGACGTGGAAACGCCTTCTGCCATGAGGTACATCGGTGAATCCTTCCATTAGCTGATCAATTGTCGGCCGGGCCTGAGGCGTCTTCGTGCACTCAAAGCCGCCCAACACTAAGCCACTCCGGAAACAATCCTTGCCAAGGCCCGCCATCTGCGCTAATACTTAGCCAACAGAGAAACTTTATGCCTGCTCCGCTTTCAGCCCTTCTCCCCGCGCCGGAAAGCGTTGGGCGAGGGTAAGCGACGCCCCAACATCGAGCACCGGCCCGCCCCCCAGGAATCCGCCATGTCCCTGACCCTGTACCAGCATCCCCTCGCCTCGTTCTGCCACAAGGTGCTGATCGCCCTGTACGAAAACGGCACCGCCTTCGAGTCGCATCTGGTCGACCTCGGCGACCCCGACGCCAGGGCCGGGTTCTGCGAACTGTGGCCGCTCGGCAAGATTCCGGTGCTGCACGACCACGCGCGCGACCGCATCGTCCCCGAGACCACGGTCGTCATCGAATACCTGCAGCAGCACTACCCCGGGGCGCGGCCGTTGCTGCCGCACGATCAGGACGAATGCCTCGACGTGCGCCTGTGGGATCGCTTCTTCGACCTGTACGTGCAGGCGCCGGTGCAGAGGATCGTGATCGACCGGATCCGCCCGCCAGCCTCGCGCGACCCTCATGGTGTCGCCGAAGCCCGGGCCACGCTCGCGACCGCCTACGACATGCTGGAACCGCGCCTGGGCGAACGCCGTTGGGCCTGCGGCGAAGACTTCAGCCTGGCCGATTGCGCCGCGGCGCCGGCCTTGTTCTATGCCGGCATCGTCGCGCCGTTTCCGCCGGGCCACACCCATCTCGCCGCCTACTTCGAACGCCTGGTCGCGCGCCCGTCGGTCCAGCGCACCCTCGCCGAGGCGCGCCCTTACTTCTCGATGTTCCCGTTCGTCGATGCGATGCCCGAGCGCTTCCTGCGAGGCGGTGCGCCATGAAGGCCCGGCCCTTCGTCGACCCGGCGCGGCTCGACCGCATGTTCCATGCGCTCGCCGATGCCAGCCGGCGCGGCATGGTCGACCGCCTGAGCGAAGGCCCGGCTTCGGTGTCGGAACTCGCACGTCCATTGGCGATGGCGCTGCCGTCGGTGGTCAAGCACCTGGCGGTGCTCGAATCCGGCGGCATCGTGATGTCGGAAAAGGTCGGGCGCGTGCGCACCTACCGCATCGCCCCGGACGCCCTGACCGAGGTCGAGGCCTGGGTCGCCGCGCGCAAGGCGCAACTCAATCGCCAGTTCGACGCGCTGGCACGTTATCTGCTCGAAGACGAAACCGGCTCAGGAGATTTGCGATGAAACAGCGTTCGACCCTCCACACCCAGTTCGTCATCGAACGCGAATTCCCGGCATCGCCGGCACGCACTTTCCGCGCCTGGTCGACCCCGGAGGCCAAACGCCGCTGGTTCGTCTGTCACGACGACATGGTCAACAGCGGTTACGAGCTCGATTTCCGCCCCGGCGGCAACGAACTCAACCGCGTCGTCACGCCGGCCGGCACCGTGCACTTGTTCCAGGCCCGATACTTCGACATCGTGCCCGACCAGCGCATCGTCTACGCCTACGACATGCACCTCGACGACCGCCACCTGTCGATCTCCCTGGCGACGGTCGAGTTCGAGGCCGGCGGCGCCGGCACGCGCATGCGCTTCACCGAGCAGCTCGTGTTCCTCGACGGCCACCAGGACCGCGAGGAACGCATCCGCGGCACCGGACTCGGGCTCGACCGGCTCGCGCTGTTGCTGCACGAGCCGGCCGCCGCCCATTGAGCCCTCAGCGCAACGGCAGGGCGATCGGCCGCAACGGCGCGGCATCGCCGCCGCGGATCTTCAGCGGCCCGCCGATGAAGGCGAACTCGTAGACCTGGTCGCGCGACAGCTCCTCCAGCGCGACCAGTTCCATGATCGGCACGCCGTGCCGGGCCAGCAGATAGGTATGCACCGGGATGTAGTCGCCGGCGACCTCCGAGGGAAAGGTCTCCAGGCTGAGGTTGTCGGCGCCGACGATCATCGCCCCGCCGTCCTCGACCAGGAACTTGGCCGCATCCAGGCCCAGTCCGGGCGGGTTGGCCATGTAGCCGCTCGCGTCGCCGAAGCGCTGCATGCGCCCGGTGCGGATCAACACGATGTCGCCGCGCTGCAGGCGGACCTTCTGCCTGGCCAGCGCGTTCTGCAGGTCCTGGCGGGTGATGCGGTAGTTCTCCGGCAGCATCGGCAGCCCCTGCGCCGCGGCCACGTCGATCATCACCCCGCGCGCGATCAGCGGCGGGAATTTCTCGATGCCGGTCTTGGTCCAGCCGCGGTCGCCGAGGTGCTCGTCGGCGCGGAAGCCGTTCCAGATCTTGCCGTCCAGGCCGAAGTGGTTGAGTGCGTCGATATGGGTGCCGCTGTGGCTGTACATCGAGAATGCCGCGCCGGTGTAGCTGACCTTGTGATTCATCTCGCGGCCTACTCCCATCGGGTCGTCGACTACGGTGCCGCGCGGGGTGTGGGTCATCCAGAACTGATAGTGCGGGTCGCCCGCGGCCTGCCAGCTCGGCATGCCGATGTAGTACTCCGTAGCCAGGTCGTAGGCCTTGCGGCCGTCGACCCTCGACAGGATCGCCGCACGCGACTGCGGGGTGATCAGGTTGAGACGGCCGATCTCGTCGGACGGCCCCCACGGGCTGGTGCCGACGCCCGCGGAGGCCGGGGCGGACCAGGCGATCGCGGCGAGGGCCGACAGGCCCAAGCGCGGCAGTACGTTACGCAGTTTCATCTCGACTCCTGAGGCGCGCCGGCCGATGCCGGCGCATGAAGGGAAGCGCCGAAGCCGGCGCTCGGCGAGCGCGGCGGTTCGGAACAAGCCCCAGGATGCGCAGGCGGCGACGGCGGAAACAGCGCCCCGGCGTTGCGACAGTTTTCGCTGCGGCTCAGGAATGCGCGGCGAGCGCGGCCGGCAGGCGCTCGGCCAGGAAGTCGACGAAGGCGCGCACCTTCGGCTGCAGATGGCGCGAAGTCGGATACACCGCGAACACGTGTCGCGGCGCGAACCGGTACTCGGGCAAGACTTCGACCAGCGCGCCGTGGGCGATCGCCGGCGCCGCCAGGAACGACGGCAAAGCACCGATGCCCAGGCCGGCGACGAGCAGATCGCGCAACACCAGGCTATTGCCGACCGTGGCCCGCGTGGGTCCCTGCACCGACACCGGCCCCTGCGGCCCGTGCAGGGGCCATTCCCCCGGCGGTTCGGCCAGGCTGTAGTGCAGCAGCGAATGCCGCTGCAGGTCGTCGGTCGACGATAACGGAGGATGCTGGGCAAGATAAGACGGCGCCGCGCACAGCATCTGACGGACCGAGCCGAGCTGGCGCGCGATCAGGGACGAATCCTGCAACTGCGCGCGCAAGCGGATCGAGACGTCGAAGCCTTCGCCGACCGCGTCGAGCAACCGGTCTTCCAGGGTCAGGTCGAGGACCAAGGCCGGATAGCGCTGCAGGAACTCCGCCAGCAAGGGCGACAAGGTGTTCAAGGCGAACGACATCGGCGCGTTGACCCGCAAGCGCCCGCCGACCTGCTGCGACTGCTGGCGCACCGAGGCCTCCAGCGCCTCGAGGTCGTCGAGCAGGCGCACGCATTCGCGGTAGTAGGCCTGCCCGGTCTCGGTCAGGCTCATGCGCCGGGTGGTGCGCTGGATCAACACCGCGCCCAGATGCGCCTCCAGCGCGCGCAGCTGCTTGCTGAGCCCGGCCGGCGACACCCCGAGGTCCTCCGCCGCCTTGGCCAGACCGCCGAGTTCGACGATGCGGCGGAACGAACGCATCAGGGTGAAGGCATCCATGGAGAGCGGCATTGAGGGCGGGCGGCCCGCCATTGTCCGCCTGCTGCGCGCTGCGGCAAGCGGCGCGATAGAGCGACGGATGGGCGAATCGGGCTCTATGCCGATGGCTCGACCACCCCGACCGTAATGGCGGGCCCTTTAAGGACGCTCAGCCTTCGAGCACGAACTCGATAGGCACCCGGGTCAAGGCCTGCGCAGGCACGCCGCCGCGCGTCGCCGGCTCGAACAGCCAGCGCTTCATGACGACCTCGCGGGCAGCCAGGTCGAGCACCCGATGGCCGCTGCTGTGCACGATCGATACCGACAGCGCTTTGCCGTCGACGCCGACCAGGACCTCGATCTCGACCACGCCGCTGAGACGGTCGCGCCGCGCTTGCAGCGGGTAAGCCGGCGCCGGCGCGGCCAGTATCCGCAGCACTGTGTCGGCGAATGTGGGCATGGCGGCGGTTTCGGGCGATACGACGCGGCCGAACACATTCGGCACGATCGGATCGGAAGCGGGAACGGGGCTGACCGTCGAACGGATGGCACCCTGGATCGTCATGAGTCTGCGTTCGCGCTCGCGCGCCTGCATGCGCTCCCAACCGAAACCGCAGCCGATGATGAGCGGAGCGATAGGCGGCATCGCAACCTCGACGATTTCGTCGTCGCTGCCGCGGATCGCGGAACGCAGGGGGGCGGTTACCGGCAACGACAGCAACACCAGCAAAGCCGCATGTACGGCGACGACACCGGCAATGACCACGGCTCGCGCCAGACTGGGTCCGGAACCGGCATTCAAAGCAATCGAAGCCTGCATGAGTCGCCCCCTCGACCGGCATGGTGGGAAGGACCGTCGGGGCCGCTTCCATGCCGCCAAAAATGCGCGTTTACGGCTCGGCTTGCAATCGCTCCCGCTCGTCGTCCGGGTGGATTCCCGTCGAGCTGCCCAGACGGCGCGACGGACGGGCCTGCGACATCGTGCCGTCGGCCAAAACCGCGCCGCAGCCGCCGCCGGCCTACAGGGAAACCGGCGACGGCCGCGGTGCGGCCGGAACTCACTCGACCTTGACCAGACCGCGCCAGGTGTTGCGGCCGCCGTGCATGACGTCGTCGCCGGTACCGAACCACCAGCCGTTCCAGTTGAGGATGTCTTCGTCGTCCTGGTGGACCCAGCCGCGCGCCAGCGCGTACTTGCTCGGCATCGACTGCGGGCCGAACACGCCGTAGGCGAAGCCGAGTTTCGGGAAGCCCGACATGTGGCCGAGCCAGGACGAGGCGCCGCCGTCGAAATGGCAGTAGCTGGTGAACCAGGTGTTGTAGACACGGAAGTTCGGGAAGATCACGCCCGAGGAACTGTTGGCGTTGCGCCAGATCTCGTTCTCCTGCACGCGGGTGTAGCGGCGCGCGCCCGAGGGGCAGAACACGCCCATGTTGAGGACGGCGTAGTCGTGGTGGTTGCCGGTGTAAGGCAGCGGACGGAACGACAAGGCGCGCACGGTGTCGACCTTGCAGAAGCGCCAGGTGGTGTTGCCGCCCGAAGCGGTCGCGCCGATCCAGCCGCCGCGGTTGTTGGCGTTGCGGCGGTCTTCGTCGTCCATGTGGATCTGCGACCAGGAATAGCCGCTCGGGCAATAGTTGCTCTGCGGAATCACGCCGACGCTGAACAAACGCGGTTCCAGCCAGCCCCACCAGCGCAGCAGGCCCTTGGCGGTCGCCTGGGCCGGAACGTAGGGCACGAAGAATTCTTCGCCCTCTTTTTCCTCGATCACGCAGGCGCCGTCGAAGCCGAGCACGGCGCAATAGCTCAGCGCCACGCCCTCGCCTTCGGCTTCCATGAATTTCTCGACATCCACCTGGCCGCTGTCGGGGTAGCGCCGATCCAGGTCTTCGAGGATCGAAACGAACTTCTTCACCTGCGGCGGCGTCGGATCGGTCGCCGCGGCCAGTTCCCATTCTTCCTTGGGGCTTTCCTGCTCGGACTCTTCCGCCCAGGACGACAGCGGCAGGCCCACGACCAGGGCGCACAGCGCGGTGACCAGCACTTTCTTGTTCATGACATTCCTTTGAGTTGATGGAGCATGGCGAGCCAAGCCGGCGACGGCGCCCGATCGAAACGCAACGGACGACACGCCCGAATGGCGGCCCGATGGCCGGCTTGCGCCGGCAGCGGCGCGCGGGGCGCGCCGTTCGAACCCGAGACCGCCACGTCGGCGCACACCGCGCCGGCTCGACCACGCTAGGCAGTCGCCCGCGACGTTTCGAGGAAGAATGTGGGAACGAATCGGGCGCCGGCGGGAACGCTTCCGGGACAACGTGCGCTACGACGAATCTGAAGCGCGATGCAGGTCGCGCTCGTTCATCGGCCGTGGGAAACGGCCAGTGGGCGCTACACCTTCATCGACAGCGGGCGTTGCTGTTCGGCCTGCTGCTGCGCCAGGCCTTGACCCTCGCTGCGCTGGACCTGCAGGGCGTCGAGCTTCGACAGCGAGTCCTGCACCGGCGTCGTCGCCGCTTGCTGCCCGGCCACCTGCGCCCGCAGATGCGCCGGGTCGTTTAGCGCACCCGCGACTACAAACACGTGCCGGCCCGAACCGTCCGGCGCGGGATGCCCGACCACGACGTGGTCCGGCTTGCCGATCCCGCGTTGCCGGCACTCGACCGCGAGACAAGCGGCGATGCGATCCAGGTCCCGGGCCGGCGGCACCGGACCGTGCTGCGCGAACGCCACCGGGAGCCTGTCGCGGATCGTCTGCACCAGCGGAACGTCTGCCGGACTGGGCGAACCTGCCTCCGGCGCGCTGGAAAAGAACGGCTCCAACGGCCGCCGCCGTTGCCCGGCCTCATCGATCTGGGTGCCGGATGGCGGCGAACACGGTCCGCCCGCCGGAATGGGCGAAGACGACGGTACGGAGTCGGACGACCCACGGCCCCGCAGGCCTTCGATCGCCTGGTCCATCGGCGGTGGCGGCAAGGCCGGCATTCGCTTCAGCAACGCCGGGTCGATATCGCCGGTCTGCGGCAAACATTGGTCGCGCTGGAAGTCCAAGACCGCGCGCTGCATCGTCAGCCGATATACACCGTCCTCCAGCAACGGCCGATCATCGGCCCCGACATAGCCCTGATCGTTGAGGTGCTTCTGCAAGTCGCGGATGCGCAGGCTGGATTCGCCGAGGCGGAGCATGCCGTCGTCGGCGATCGGGCGAGGCTGCACCCCTACCCGTCCCTCGGGCTCGATCGGCAGGCGGCCGTCGACCAGATCGGCTACGTAATTCTCGAACTGGCGGTAGTAGCGAGTGTCCATCTCAAGATGCACATGCTTCGCTCTGGTTTGAATTTCGTCCTGCATACCAAGAGCCTGGCCATAAACGACCGTCTTTCCATCCAGGTCCGGGATCTTGCTCATATGCCGCAAGCGAGCAATCAGATCGCCATCTTTGCGATCGTAGATATCCACCAACCCCTCGCCGCGGCTGACGCGCCCTACGTAGCCATCCACCGGTGAAGGAACATCAACGTCGCGGCCCGCGCCTCTCGGCCTGGTCGAGTCCTCAAGTATGAAATCTTTCTTGAGCAACACCTGATCGGGCTTGAGGCCGTGATAATCGTTGCCATTACGCGCGATCTCCACCTCTTGCACTTCCCCGCCGATGATCGCGTGCAGCCGCCGCGCTTGGCCGTTCACGACCAAGCCATCGCGCACAACCGCATTTCGATTGTCGCCCGGGTGATGCGTCGTCAGGCCGTCGAAATCGTCGACGGCCTCGTTCTGCTGAATATCGGATCGACCTCGAGGCGGACCTAATTGCTCGACTCGATAGCGAGTTTCTTCACCGTCATCCATAACCACACCTTCTTCTCGGCCCACTACTGTTCCGACCGGCCCAATCAGCGCGGCTCAGCCTCGTACTCGCGCTGCTTGCGGCATTCGTCCGGCCACTTGCACTCGACGATGGCCTCAAGCTCCCAATGTTGACTGAAGCGCCAGCAGCCCGACTCCATTTCGTAAGTATCGATCTCGCCCTTGTCGTAATGGACGTCGTACCGGTCCGCAGAGATCCTGCGAATCTCGAAGTCGGGAAGCTGTGCAAAAGACACAGGCGTTTCATCTTCTTGGGCACTCTTCCATTGCTGCCCGGCTTTCAGCCGCTTCCCGACCCAAATGAATTTCCTGGTATCCAGGTCGTAGCGATACTTGACCCGGCCCACGCCCCGATCTGCATCCGTCACCCACTTAGGGTGCGCTGGATCGCCGGGTTCCGTGTTGTGTTTCCAGTAATAGGGATACTTGTGCCTGGAAGACTCGGACGTGTAGGCAGCCTGCAGGTCGCCACTGTTGGCGTAGGCCTGAAGGAAGGCCTCGAATTCATGAGACGGACATGCGAGTACAGGCGTGGATTGCGAAGTGTCAGTCGGAGGGCTTTCTTTCTTTTCAGAAAGCGCCGGAACCGAGTCGGCCTCGCCAGCACAACCCAATGACAGAGCCACGGCACTGATGATCAACCAGGACCTAATGACCCCACGCCCGCTCAATCCACGTTCGCGAATTATTGTGCATGAAGATAGAACCGCCATGTGCCTACCCACTCCGCCCGGACTCGATGGTGATCACGCTCTATTGAGCCTATACCTGACCAGCCCTGCCTATCAAAGACACATCGCAAAATCACACAACGACTCAGCCTTATCTACCAAAATCATTTCTGCCACGACTGACCTCGATACTCGCGACGCTGCTTGCATTCATCCGGCCAATTACAATCGACGATCGGCTCGAGCGCCCAATGCTGTACGTAATACCAACAATCGGCGCGAAGCTCGTAAGTGTCGACTGCATTGCCGTTGTACTTGACGTCTTAACGTATCGGCGAGATTTGTTGCACTTGGAACTGCTCGACGACTGGGAACCACCCCTGCTTCCCATCCGGCCCTATCCCCTTCCAGACTCGACCCGGCTTGAGATCGCGCTCGTCCCGTACAAACCTGTTTAGTTTTTCGTCATAGCGATATTTCGCCGTCGCCGGCCCGCGCCCATCTTCCGTGACCCACTTGGGGTAACGCGGGTCGCCAGGCTCGGTGTTGCTCTTCCAGTAATACGGGTACTTGCTCTTAACCGGCTGAGCGGTGAACGCGACCCGAAGATCGCCACGAAGCTCGTCGCAAACAACGCAGAAGCGGTCTCAAATATTGGACTTGGCTGTTCATTGAACGCTCCATCACGCATCCATGGCGACTCCGACCCCGACGCAGTTGGCCTTAGTATCCGTAGACAGCCCGAGAAATCACATTTTGAACCTAAGCCTTCATCGCCATGCTCACCGCAAATCAGGCCCCGCACAAGAGCACACGAAAGTTGCGGTAATCGCGCGAAACGCCCACCTCAAACAAAACGGCCGCGGGGAGCTTGAGCTCCACCGCGGCCGTTTCTTTATCGACACCGCGCGAGCAGTGCCGACTGTCGCCGGGGGTTACTTCGCCGGACGCTGATCCGCCGTTTCGTCGCGCTGAGCGCGGAACTCGGAATCCTCGCTCCAGTTCGGCCAGCGCCTGGAGTTGGCGAGGTCGTTGCCGAGGGTGTACAGGACCTGCAGGTCGCGGACCATGCCGCCGAAAGTCCAACTGGCTTCCCAGTGGTCGGCGGGCTGGTGGTAACGATCGCGGGTGTAGGCGTCGCTTTCGGCTTTGCCGGCGGCGGCGCCGCCGTCGATCTTGTCTTCGCCCGAACCGAACGAGATCGCCGGGACGCCGCGCTTGGCGAAGGGGAAATGATCGGAACGGAAGAAGTGGCCGGCCTCGGGCTTGGGATCGGTGACGTAGCTGAGGTTCCAGCGTTGGCCGGTGGCGATCAGCTCGTCCAGCAGTTCCTGCTTGGCGCTGCCGGAGGTGGTGAAGTCGCGCGCCGGGCCGCTCGGGTCGAGCGCGTCCATGTTGATCACCGCGACGGTCTTGGCCAGCGGGTACAGCGGCTTGGACGAGTAGAACTCCGAACCGAGCAGGCCCTTTTCCTCGGCGGTCACCGCGAGGAACACCACCGAACGCTGGGGGCGCTTGCCCTTGGCGAAGGCGCGGCCCATCTCGATCAACGCGGCGGTGCCGGTGGCGTTGTCGACGGCGCCGTTGTAGATGGTGTCGCCCTTGGCGTCGGGCGCGCCGACGCCGAGGTGATCCCAGTGCGCGCTGTAGATGACGGTCTCGTCGGGCTTCTTGCTGCCCTCGACGCGGCCGACGATGTTCTGCGAGGTGATGACTTCGCTCTTGACCGCGTAATTGGCCGACAAGGTCACGCCCTTGAGCACGACCGGCTTGAAGTCGCGGGTCTGCGCCTGCTTCTTGAGCTTGTCGAAGTCGAGGCCGGCGCGCTTGAACAGATCGATGGCGAAGTCGCGCTGGATCCAGCCTTCCATGGTCGGGTGGGCGCTGCCGGGTTCGTCGCGGACCACGTCGAACATGGTGTTGGTGTTGGAGTTCTTGACCGTGGCCCAGCCGTAGGACGCCGGCGCGGTCTCGTGCACGATCAGCAGGCCGACCGCGCCGCGGCGCGCGGCTTCCTCGAACTTGTAGGTCCAGCGGCCGTAGTAGGTCATGGCCTTGCCGCCGAACTCGCCCTCGCCGGTCTCGAAGTCCGGGTCGTTGATCAGCACGACCGCGATCTTGCCCTTGAGGTCGACATTCTTGAAATCGTCCCAGTTGCGCTCGGGCGCGGTGACGCCGTAACCGGCGAACACCAGCGGCGCATTCTTGATCGCCACAGCCTTGGAGCCGTCGAGCGCGGCGCGCACGGCGATCTCGTTGCCCTGGGTCAGGACGCGGGCCTTCTTCTTCACCGTGACCGACAGCTTCGGCGCGCCCTCGATGTCCGAGCGCAGCAGCGGCACGGCCTGGGTCCACAGACGCTTGTTGCCCTGCAGGTCGCCGCCGGGCTGGATGCCGGCCGCCTTCATCTGGGCGACCACGTAGTCGATGGTCTTGGTTTCGCCGGCGGTGGCCGGACCGCGGCCTTCGAATTCGTCCGAGGACAAGGTCTTGACCTGCTCGGACAGGCGCTTGGCGTCGAACGCCGGCGCTTTCGGCGGCTTGGCCGGCTTTGCGGCGATCGCCGGCAGGGACAGGGCAGCCGCGCAAAGCACGGCCAGGGGAGTGGCGGTCAGCAGTTTCATAGGGGGCCCCTTGGTAGGTCGCCCGATACTAGCCATCCCCCCGGGGCGGGTCCACGGCCATACGGCATCTTGCCGGCGCGTCCCGGACGGACCGGGGCGCCGCCCAAGGGGCGGTGACCACCGTGCGCGGGGACGGTTGCAACGCAAGTGCGAGGGCGCGGTCGCGGCTACGCCGGGTTCGTGCGATCACGCCTCGCCTACGGCAGGGCCAGCACCAGTTTCCCGAACTCGGCCACTGCGGGGGTGCAGGCGCCCGGGCGGCGCAGCAGCACGAAGTCCGCCGGCGGCAACGGCGGCAGGCCGTATTCGCCGTCGACGATGCGCATGCCGGGCAGGACGTCGTCCTCCACCATCACGGTGATCCCCAGGCCGGCCGAGATCGCGGCGTTCAAGCCTTGCTGGCTCGGCGAGGTGAACATGACGTGCCACTCGACCTCGGTGCCGTCGAGCGCGGACACACCGACCAGGCGATTGATGCAGGGCGAAGGGTAGAACGCGAACGGCAGAGAGCGGCCGGCGCCGATGTCGAAGCTGTCGGATGCGACCCAGACGAAGCGGGTGCGCCGCAGCACCGTGTCCGCATTCTCGCCGGGCAAGGCGATGACCACGGCGAGATCGAGTTCGTCGGCATCGACCATCTGCCGCAGGTCCATGCTCATGCTCACGCTGACGTCCATGCGCACGTTCGGGAAAGCGCGGGTGAACTGGCATAGCAGATTGGGCAGCCGGTCGCCGATGAAGTTTTCCGGCACACCGAACCGCACCGCGCCGGTGATCGGCGACGGCTGGAAGCGCCGCGACAGGGCGTCGAGCGATTGCAGGATCTGCTCAGCGTGACGCAGGAAGTCTTCGCCGTCTTCGGTCAGAGTCAAGCGCCGGGTGGTGCGATGGAGCAGCGCGCGGCCGACTTGCTCTTCGAGGCGGCGGATCTGGTGGCTGACCGCGGACTGGGTCAGATGCAGGCGTTCGGCCGCGCGGGTGAAGCCGCCGGCATCGTTGACCGCGACGAAGGTGCGCAGCAGGGTCGGATCGAAGTCCATGGCCGCCTGGGCTCGGCCGATTAATGACGGCCTTTAATGAATTCTACAAAATTAAATCATTTCCATCATGAGTCCGGCTTGACCAGAATGGTCGCCATCGCATCCGGCCAAGCGATCGCGGGAGACCGCCGGCGCTGAGCCCGATGCCTGCGATCGCCGCGAAACAGGCGCTGTCGCACCTGCGCACCCATCGACGATCACGCGACGCCTGCGCGGCATCGCGGCGGATCCGCTCGCGCCGAAGTCTCGACGCCGCGATTCGCTTCCGATCGTCTCTCCTTTCCATCTTCGAGCACGTCGCCGTCGTGAGTCTGCCGCCATGAACCTGTCCCCCTCCGCCAGGAACCGTCTCGCCCTCGCCGCGATCAGCCTGGCCGCGTTGATGTTCGGCCTGGAAATCTCCAGCGTGCCGGTGATCCTGCCGACCTTGGAACACCAGTTGCACGGCGACCTGCGCGACATGCAGTGGGTGATGAACGCCTACACCCTCGCCTGCACCACCGTGTTGATGGCCGCCGGCACTCTCGCCGACCGTTATGGGCGCCGGCGGGTGTTCGTGATCAGCGTGATCGCGTTCGGCCTGACCTCGCTGCTGTGCGGCCTCGCCCAGAGCATGCCGGTGCTGATCGGCGGACGCTTCCTGCAGGGACTGGCCGGCGGCGCCATGCTGACCAGCCAGTTCGCGATTCTCTCGCACCAGTTTCGCGAAGGCCGCGAACGCAGCCGCGCATTCGCGGTGTTCGGCATCGTGTTCGGCTTCGGCCTGGGCTTCGGCCCGATCATCGGCGGCGCGATCGTCGCGCTGTCGAACTGGCACTGGGTGTTCCTGGTGCACGCGCCGCTGGCGCTGCTGACCTGGTCGCTGGTCGCCGCCGGCGCGCAGGAATCGCGCGAGGCGCAGTCGCATCGGCTGGACCTCGGCGGCCTGTCGACCCTGTCGCTGGGCGTGTTGGCGCTGACCTACTACATCACCCAGGCGCCGGAAGCGGGCTACGCCGATGCGAGCCTGCTGGGCGTGCTCGCGTTCGCCGCAGCGAGCCTGATCGCGTTCGTGTGGGTGGAAAGGCGCCACCCGCATCCGATGTTCGATTTCGGCGTGTTCCGCATCCGCGAATTTTCCGGCGCGATCATGGGCTCGGTCGGAATGAACTTCAGCTTCTGGCCGTTGATGATCTATCTGCCGATCTACTTCCAGAGCGCGCTGGGCTACGACGCGGTCGCCGCCGGTCTGGCTTTGCTCGCCTACACCCTGCCGACCCTGGCGATGCCGCCGCTGGCCGAACGCTGGTCGGCACGTTATCGGCCGGCCTGGATCATTCCGCTGGGACTATTGGCGATCGGCCTGGGCTTCATCGCGATGCGTTACGGCAGCGCGGTGGCCGGCGCGAGCTGGATGACGATGCTGCCGGGCGCGTTGTTGGCCGGCTGCGGTCTCGGCCTGACCAATACGCCGGTCAGCAATACCACCACCGCCTCGGTGCCGGCCTCGCGCACCGGCATGGCCTCGGGCATCGACATGAGCGCACGCCTGATCACCCTGGCGATCAACATCGCGCTGATGGGCTCGATCCTGGTCGCCGGCATCGCCGCGCATCTGCGTTCGGCCTATGGTTCGGGGCTCGCCGGAACGCAGCTGCGCAGCTTGGCCGGACGCGTCGCGGCCGGCGATGTCGGCGCGCTGCCCGGCGGCCTGGCGCTGTCGGGCGATGCACAGACGGTGGCGCGCGAGGCCCTCGTGCACGGCTTCGGCTGGGTGCTGTGGTACGGCGGCCTCGGCGTGTGCGTGCTCGCCGTGCTGAGTTTCTTCCTGTTCGCGCCGCTGCGCACGGCCGGCGCATCGGCGACGCCGGCCGAGGCCTGCGGGGGCTAGGCCGGACGAAGCCGGCCGTTGCGAGGCACTACCCGGTGAAGCCGCCGTTGCGGGCGCCAACTAGCGAAGCCGGCCGCTGCATGCCCTAACCAGCGAGCGCGGCCGCGGCATTAGAAGAACGCGATGCCCGGCCGCAGCACCGTCTGGAAGATCAACAGCAACGCCGCTACCGCGATCAGCGGCCCCCACGACGAACGCGGCGCCGTCACGGTCTCATGCAGGCGGTAGCTCGCGCACCAGGCGCCGGCCTGGATCCAGAACAAACCGATCACGAACTCGGCAACCGGCACGATCGCGACCTGATCGACGCTGCCGGGCACGCGCATCGCGATGATCAACGGCAAGGCGAGCAACGCCGGCAAAGTGGCGATGCGGAAGATGAAGCCGCTGCGCCGCCCGGGGGTGGCGATTTCGGCCGGGTCCTGCGCCAGGGCCAGCAGGGGCGCGACGAAGCGGATCGCGATGGCGGCGATGACCACCAGTGCGATCAGGCCGGCGACGAATTTGCTGGCGTCGGTCAGCTGCAGATAACCGAAGGCCATGCCGACGTCGTTCTGCGGCAGTACCGCGCCGACCACGATCTGCGGCAGCGACTGGAAGAAACCGTGGAAGGCCATCCAGATCGCGAACAAACGCCAGGTGGCCGTGCGCGGCGGGCGCGACCTGAGCCAGACGACGAAGCCCAGCGCGGTCAGCGCGATCGCCAAGGCGCCGGTGCCCTGAAACAGATGCGCCAGGGGATTGTCGCCGGTCCAATTGTGATTGTTGTGGTACAGCGTCGCGCGCAACCCGGGCGTCAATGCCTTGGGCACTACCAGGAACAGTTCCTGGATGAAGAAGATCAGGCTGAAGCACAGTGCGTACAACAGGCCGGAGTGCAGCGTGCGCTGCCAGCGCCAGGGGCCGGCCGGACTTGCTGGCTCGCTCGAGGTCGCGGTGCGGCTGCGCCACAGGCCGATCAGTCCCAGCAGGATCGGAGCGGCGATCGTGGTGGCCAGGGAGGCAATGAGGATGGGTTGGGCGTAGGGGCTCATGCGAACGGGTTCCGGTGCCAGCGGTTGTAGATACGACCGATGCGCGGCCGGTTGCATGAACGGGGCGACGCGCCACGCCGGTCCCTCGCCGGGTCAGGACCGGCGCTAGCCGCAGCCACCCAGCCCGGTCTCGCCGCGCGATATGAACTGGCCGCATATCCACACGCTCACCACGGCGCCACGCCGCCGCAAGAAAATCTTGTAGCAGCCCTTAGAAAACTTCGTTTGTCGGCAGGCTCCGCGCTTTCAATAATCAGTGACCCACAGGAGACCCCCATGCATCGACGCGACTTCCTGCACTGCGCCAGCGGCTTGCTGCTGACCGCCGGCCTCGGCCCTCATCTGAACGCATTCGCCGCGACCGCGGTCGCCGCGCCCACCAGCCGTTGGAGCGCGCAGTTGCGCGCATTGGAAAAGAACAGCGGCGGCCGCCTCGGCGTCGCCATGCTCGACACCGGCAGCGGCCGGCAGTTCGACTGGCGCGGCCGCGAGCGCTTCCCGATGTGCAGCACCTTCAAGTTTCTGCTCGCCGCGGCGGTGCTGCGCGAGGTCGAGCGCGGCAAGTTGGATCTGCAGAAGAAGATAGCCATCGCCAAGAGCGACCTGGTCGCCTATTCGCCGATGACCGAGCCGTTGGCCGGTTCCAGCGCCAGCGTCGCCCAGTTGTGCGAGGCGACGATGACGCTGAGCGACAATACCGCGGCGAATCTGTTGCTGCCGCTGGTCGGCGGCCCCGCCGGCCTGACCGCCTTCCTGCGCGGCATCGGCGACCCGACCACGCGCCTGGACCGAAAGGAGCCGGAACTCAACAGCGCCATCCCCGGCGACCCGCGCGACACCACCTCGCCGTTGGCGATGGTCGCGACGATGCGCAAGCTGTTGCTGCACGACGGCCTCAAGCCGGCTTCGCAGCGCCAGCTCACCGCCTGGCTGGTCGCCAACCGTACCGGCGACAAGCGACTGCGCGCCGGCGTACCGAAGGGCGCGCGGGTCGGCGACAAGACCGGCACCGCCGACACCACCAGCAACGACCTGGCGATCGTCTGGCTGCCGGAGCGCGCGCCGATCCTGCTCACCTGCTATCTGACCGGCTCGACCCTCGACGGCGCCGGACGCGATGCGATCCATGCCTCGGTCGCGCGACTTCTGTTTGGCCCGGTCGAGTCGAAGTAGACCTTCACCCGAGCGATAAAACTCCGCCCGCCGCCGCGCCACCCGGCGCGGCGGCGGGCGATGCGGAGCCATACGTCCTCAGGCGCTGGCCTGCCAATGCGCGCGCAGTTCGTCGTTGAACTCGGCCCAACGCTCTTCCGGGAAGAAGATCCGCGCGCCTTCGAACTCCACGCGCTTGCGGGTGCCGGGTATCGCATCGGCCAGCCACTGCGACCAGCGGGTCGGGAAGAACACGTCGTCGGTGCCCCAGGCGATCAGGGTCGGCGCCTGCAGACGCCTGAGCTCGCGCTCGATGGCGAGCGTGTGCGCGTTATCGAACGCGGCCAGGAAACGCTGCAGATCGCGGGTGCGCTGCTCGCTGCGCAGCAAGGGCCGCAGATAGGTCTCGATGCTCTCGTCCGACAGCGACTGCGGGTCTTCATAGGCCAAGCCCAATGCCTGCGGCGAACGGTAGACGCTCTTGTCGGCAAGCATGGCCCGGAGCGCATCGCCGAGTCCGCCGCCGGCCGCCATCGCCAGGAATGGCTTGAACGCTTCCGGCGGCCAGTTGTCGTGCGTATCGCAGTTGGTCAGGGCGAAGCTGCGCACGCGCTGCGGATGCAGGGCGGCGAAGATCTGGGCGATGCCGCCGCCGCTGTCGTTGCCGACCAGGTCGACCTGGTCGATGCCGAGGGCGTCGAGGAATTCGGCAAGCATCCGCGCATTGGCGGTGACCGACACGTCCTGGTCGGGCGCGATCTCGGTGTCGCCGTGCGCCAGCAGGTCGACGGCGACGCAACGGCGCAGGTCGGACAGATGCGCGAGCTGGTGCCGCCAAAGGTGTCCGTTGAGCAACACGCCGTGGACGAACAGCGCGACCGGCCCGCTGCCTTGTTCGCGGTAGGCGATGCGGCCCGACGGCGTCTGCACGCTGGCCTGGGTGGGGCAGGAAAGATTGCCGTCCATGTTCAGCCCTGACCCGGCGCAGCGGCGGAGCCGTAGGCCTCCTTGAGCTTGCGTGCGCAATCGTCGCAGCAGACTTCCACCGCCTTGCCGCCGATCTTGACCTGATAGGTGTTCTCGTCGAGCGGGCAGTCGCAGGCCGCGCAGGTTTTTTCCGTCATGACAGCTTCTCCGAATCGCCCGAACGCCGGGCGATGTCAGTAGGCCATCGGCGCCGCGGGACCGCTGTCAGAATCTTTAGCGAGTCGCTGCCGGCTAGCGCTGCAGGGCCGACTGGCGGAATTCGGTCGGGCTGCGGCCGTAGGCCTGCTGGAAGGCCGCGCTGAAATGGCTGTGGCTGGAGAATCCCAGTTCCAGGCTGAGCTGGGTCAGATCGTCGTACTGCGCCAGCAGGTCCAGCGCGCGCGCCAGCCGCAGGCGCAGCTGATAGCGGTACAGCGGCAAGCCCTCGACCTGTTTGAACACTTGGGTCAGATACACCGGCGACACCCTGACCTCGGCGGCGATCTCGTCCAGCGCCCAGCGCCGCGACAGATCGCTGGCGAGAACCAGCTTGGTGCGGTCGACCAGGCGCTGCCGCCCGAGGCTGGCGCCGGCCGCGTGCGAGGTGCGCGGCCCGAGCGAGCGCTGGACCAGGGTCAGGGCCAGGCTTTCGGCCTCCAGCGACTCGGCGATGTCCTCGCGCAGGCTGTGGCGCAGCAGCGCCACCAGCGCCTGCGCACGCGGGTCGATGCGTAGGCGCGGCTGCCGGAACGCCAGCGCGGCGCCTTCTCGCAACAACGCCGGCGGCGCGAGTTCGCGCAGCATGTCCTCCTCGACCCACACCGCCAGACTGGCGTCGCCGCCGGGCACCGGATGGGCGATGCGCCCGGCTTCGCCGGCGTTGAAGAACAACACCTGCCCGGCCTCGGCCACCGCGGCATCCTCGCCGACCTGGCGTACGTACAGGCCGCGGTAGGGAAACATCAGGTGAGTCGCGCCCGCGCAGGCTTCGGCATGCGCATGCTCGCCGCTGCCGGGACAGCACAGGTCCCAGACCGCGACGGTCGGCGTCTGCAACAGCGGCGCTACGGTGAATTCGGACATGCCTGCCTGGTCGCGGTCCCGCCTGGGAACGATCGACGCGCCGACTTTGCGATGCCCGGCGCCGATCGAGGCCGGTCAGGATACCGCCCGCGACGGGGGAACAGGCTTCAACGCGGGAATTCGAGCACCGTGTTCGAGCCCGGCTGCTCGCCCTTGCGCTCGGCGGCGACGCCTTCGGCGAGCGGCTGCCAGGGCGCCTTGCCGAGCCGGTCGAGGCTTTCGTAACGCCCGAGCAGGCGGAAGCCGGTCAGGCCGTAGGGCAAGCCTTCCGACGACAAGGGCTTGGTGCCGTCGGCGACGTGGAAATGCAGATGCGGGCCGGTCGAGTCGCCGGTGAAACCGAGCGCGGCGATGGTCTGGCCGCGGCGCACCGGGTCGCCCACGCGCACCTTGAGGCTGCCCGGCTGCAAGTGTTCGTAGGCGACGTAGCGGCCGTCGGCGAGCGCCAGCACCACGTAGTTGCCGGGCGCCTCGTCGAAGTCGTGCTTGGGGTTGTCGGCCACGCGCGCGGTCTCGACCGCATCGTCGCGCACCGCCGCGACCCGCGCGTCGGCGACCGCGAGCACCTCGGCGCCGTAGCCCAGGCTGCTCGCCACCAGCTCCGGATCGCCGTTGACGGTTTTTCCGGACGGGTCGACCTTCACCCAGTCGATCGCGTGCCGGCCCGGCAGGCGCGCGCGTCCGTCCATGGTGTAGAACACGCGGCGATGGCCGCGCGGCCAGTCGGGCGAGTGGATCGCGACCCAGGGCCCGCCGCGCAACGGCGGCCCGAGCAGTACCGGGGCCGGCTCGCCGACCTCGACGCGCGCGCCCTCGACCGAATTCGCCGCCTCCGCCGCAAGCCTGCGGAACCCCAGCGCATGCCGCAGCTTGCGCGGCGCGCGGGTGCCGACGTCGAGTTCGAGATAGACCACGCCGCGCTCGCCCGGCCGCAAGGCGGCGAGGCTGGCGCCGGGCCGGCCGACGACGCGGGAGCGCGCGGCCAGGTCCTTGCCGGCGAAACGCTGGATCAGCGCGCCGCTGGCGTCGTCGATCACCCGCAGTTCGTCCACCGCCAGTTCGGCCTCGTTGAAACTGGTCAGGTGCAGTTCGTAATACAGCCGCTGCCGGCCGTCCTGCGTCACCGGCGTCGGCGCCTGCGGCACCGTGAGGTCGAAGGAATCGACCAGGCTCGCGTCCGCGGCGCGCGCGGCCGCCGGCAACGCGAGCAGGGAAGACAGCGCAAGGCAAAGGGCGAGCGGTCGCAACATCGCGGGGAATCCTGTCGAAAGCCGGAGCGGTGGCGCTCGCGCAGGCGGTGGCCTGACGATACGGGCGCCGTAGTCGAAGCCGCGACGCAGGTAGCTGTCCCGCATCCGTCGTGTCGCGTGGCGGCATCATCCCATGCCGGATCGGCCCGCATGGGCATGACTCTCGACCTAGATTTGTATCGGGTATGTTCGCGGAGGGCGATGGCCACGGCCGGGAGTGCGCATCGCCGGCCGCATTCACCTCGTCACCATCGCTTGCGCAGCAGGCCGCGGTTCGCGGTCGCGGCTTGCGCCGCTCCTACCCAAGAGCATGCCGCGGTGCCCAACGTTCCGTTGCCGTTGCCGTTGCCGTTGCCGTTGCCGTGAATTTTGATTTGCTTTGTCGCTTTGCCGGTCGAAAGCTGACCCGTAGGGCGGCCCGCAGGGAGGCGGGCGGTGCGCAAGCAGGCCAGGGATCGCCTGTCTGGAGCCTCCCTGCGTCGGCTTCGATCGCGCGGGCTTATGCCCTTGCAAGAAGAAGCACTTTTCTTTGGCGACTTTCTTTGTTGCTTTGGACGAGAAAGTTACCCGCACCCTTTAGGGGGCGGAAGCTTTGCTATTGCTGTGGCTTCACCGCCTCACGGCCGGTGACGCGGCGACCGGAGACAGCGCGGTCGCAGCTTGCGCCGCTGCTACCCTCGCGAAAGCACGCGGCTTCGATGAGCAGCGTCGGCGCTGCCGCTTCTGTCCATCCCGTGGTCGCGGCTTGCGCCGCTCCTACAGAGGGCACCAAAAACGCCACGAGGCTGCCCCTCACAGACCGTGTCGCATCCCCGCAACGAGCAAGCCCGCCGAAGCCGGGATGTTGTGACCGGCGCCTCACTCCGTGGGGGCGATGCGATGCGCGATGGCCGCCGCCGACCGCGAGCTGCGTGTGTTGCTTATGTCGCCGCAGCGCGACCGCTCGTATCGACCCGGCCCGGGCGTCCCTTCCGCATGCGCAAGCGCCACGAGGACGTCATGCCCGACACGCCCACTCCGCCCGGCCCGCCTACCCCGCCGAATCTGCTCGTCATCCTGGTCGACCAACTGCGCTTTCCGCGTTTCGCCTATGGCCCTAACGGCGGCTTCGCGCCCGGCCTGAAGGAGATCGTCGGTTTCCAGGGCGAGCCCGAAGCCGACAACGCCTATCGCGAGTTCTTCCCCGGGCTGTGGTCGCTGCGCCGGCACTCGGTGGTGCTGCGTCGCCACACTATCGCCTCCTCGGCCTGCATTCCCAGCCGCACCGCCTTGATGACCGGCCAATACGGCGCCCGCACCGGCGTGACCCAGACCGATGGCCTGTTCAAGAACGGCGATGCCGCGGCGTTTCCGTGGCTTGCCGCCGACGGCATTCCGACTCTCGGCCACTGGTTCCGCGGCGCCGGCTACAAGACCCATTATTTCGGCAAATGGCACGTCAGCAATCCGCCCGGCCACAGCCTGCAGGAGTACGGGTTCGACGACTGGGAGCTGTCCTGGCCGGAGCCGCACGGCTCGAGCATCAACAACCTCGGCGCTTACCGCGACATCGGCTTTTGCGACCTGGTCTGCGGCTTCCTGCGCAGCCAGGGCCTGGGCCTGCCGTACAACCGCAGGCTCGCGCAGCACGATCAGAGCCATCCGCTCTCGCCCGACCCAAGCACCGAGCCCAGGCCTTGGCTCGCGGTCGCTTCGTTCGCCAATCCGCACGACATCGCGACCTACCCGGGTTTGCCGCGCGGGCTCGACCCGAACGCGCCGCCGCTCGGTCCGCTGCCGGTGCCCGCGCAAGGCACGCGCAGCAATCCGCCGACCGCCGGCAGCCTGCAGTTGGAACTCAATCCGCGCGGGTTTCCGCAGGACAATGCGAAGCTGCCGCCGAGCTTGGACGAGGCCCTGCTCAACAAGCCGAGTTGCCAGTTCGACTACGCCTACAAGATGGGGCTCGCACTGGCGTCCAAGAGCGGGCTGGCGGCGCAGGACCAGGCCGGCCTCGACGCTGTCAACGCTGCGCTCGCCGCCGGAATTCCGTTCCAGCTGACCCGCGATCCCGAGCAGGCCGCGTTGCGCTTCGTCCAGTACTACGCCTGGCTGCAGCACCTGGTCGACGGCCACATCAAGCGGGTGCTCGACGCGCTCGACGAATCCGGGCAGCGCGACAACACCATCGTCGTGTTCCTGGCCGACCACGGCGAGTACGGCGCCGCGCACGGGTACATGATCGAGAAGTGGCATACCGCCTATCAGGAGGCCCTGCACGTGCCGGTGGTGATCCACTCGCCGCGGGTCAATGCACAGCCCGACATGCGCCAGATCGATGCGCTGACCAGCCACGTCGACATCGTGCCGACCCTGCTCGGCCTGGCCGGCGTGGGCGAACAGGAAGTCGCGCAGATCCGCGACAGCCTGCGCCAGACCCGGCCGGTGCCGCCGTTCCCCGGCGTCGACCTGAGCCCGGTGATCCACGGCCGCGAAACCGTGCCGAAGGGCCCCGACGGCCGTCCACGCGAAGGTATCCTGTTCGCCACCGACGACGAGATCACCGAGCGCCTGCGCGGCCACCTCGATCCGCATCAGTTGCATTCCGACCGCGAGTTCAAGACCTTCCTCGAAATGGTCGAGGTGGTGCGCGACGGCAGCAGCCCGCTGCCCTACAACGGCCCGGTGCCGCGGCTCGCGCCGGGCCCGGTGCGCCAGCCCAACCATGTGCGCTGCGTGCGTTCGGGCGAATGGAAGTTGGCGCGCTACTGGGACCCGAGCGGCGTCGAAGCCGACCAGTGGGAGCTTTACGATCTTGAGCACGACGGCTGCGAGCTGACCAACCTGCTGGTCACCGACGCCAGTTTTCCGACCCCGATTCCGCTGCTGCCGCCGCACTACACCGATGCGCGAATCGTCGACACCGCCGAACGCCTGTACCGGCTGATGCAGCGCTACGAGAAGGAAATGCTGTCGACGCCGGAGCAGGACGGCGTGGCCGCGGCGGTCGCCTAGACGCGAGCCGACCTGCCGACAACGCTCCGACCCGATGCGCCGGGTCGGGCGCTGCCGCCGCCCCGGCTCAGCGCGGCCGCGCTGCGGCCGCATCCGAGCCCACCAGCGCCGCCCGCTTCGACTACCCTGTGCCGAGCCCGTGCGGCCCGGGTTCGTGCCCGCCCGCGCGAGGCGCATCGTTCCGCACCGCCCAGGCACCGACCGAGCCGCCGGCTCCGGGTTGCCGCGTGCCTCGTTCAACCCTAGGAAGCCGCATGACCGCTTACGTCCGTCCCGCCACGCGCGCCCGCCGCACCCGTACCGCGCTCGTCTGCGCGCTGGCCCTGCTGACCGCGCCGTGGTCGGCGCAGGCGGCGAGCGATATCCCCTCGCAGGCGCGGATCAAGGCCGCGGTCGACAAGGCCTATGCGGCGGCCAAGGACAACACCGCAGGCAAGAACGCCGACTACATTCCGGCCCTGGCCGAGGTGCCTTCGGGCCTGTTCGGCATCGCCGTGGTCACGGTGGAAGGCAAGGTCTATACGATCGGCGACGCCGGCGTCGAGTTCGCGATCGAATCGGTGTCCAAGCCCTTCGCTGCCTCGTGGGTGATCGAGAAGAAAGGCGAGCAGTGGCTCGAAGACAAGATCGGCGTCAACCAGACCGGCATGCCGTTCAATTCCATCCTGGCTTTGGAAACCCACGCCCAGACCAAGCCGGCGATGAACCCGCTGGTCAACGCCGGCGCGATCGCCGTCGACAGTTGGATCGAACCGGCCGAACCGGCGGCGCGCTGGGCGACGATCTCGCAACTGATGAACGACTACGCCGGCCGCCAGCTCAGCCTCAACGACGTCGTCTATCAATCCGAAGCCAGCAGCAACGAACACAACCGCGCGATCGCGCGCCTGCTCAAGGGCTACGGCACGCTCGACGGCGACCCGGAAGTCGCACTCGACCTCTACACCCGCCAGTGCTCGATCAACGTCACCGCCCAGGACCTCGCAGTAATGGGCGCGACCCTCGCCAGCGGCGGTCGCAACCCGGTCAGCGGCAAGCGCATCGTCGGCGCCGACACCGCCGAGCGGACGCTCGCAGTGATGGCCACCACCGGCCTGTACGAAACCAGCGGCGCGTGGGCCTGGAACGTCGGCCTGCCGGCCAAGTCCGGCGTCGGCGGCGGCATCGTCGCGGTCGCTCCGGGCAAGTTCGCCATCGCCACCTTCGCCCCGCCGCTCGACGCCGCCGGCAACTCGGTCAAGGGCCAGCAGGCCATCGAATCGATCGTCCGCGACCTGATCGGTGCCGGCGTCTTCGAAACCGGGCACTGAGCACGCGAACGTCGGACACTCGGCGCGGCCACCGCCGCGCCGGATCCCGCCCGGCCCCCACGCTTCGCTCCGGCCTGACCCGTCATCGACCGGGCCCCGCATCTGGACGACCGCGAGCACCGATGGCGCCGATCGGCAGCACAACCTCGCGCGCTCGGCGCCAGCGGCGGCACGCAGCCAGCGACACCTGCGCGCCACCGCACTGCGCCGTCTCCAGGCACGCGCTTAAACAAGTCTTAACCCCGGGCCGCTACGGTCTCGGCGCTCGGCCTGTCGCGCCGCGCCCTTCCCCACTCCTCCCAGGACTTCTCGCATGCGCATCGCCCGGATCGCTTCGTCGCTCGTGCTGCTGCTTCCGTTCGGACTGTACGCCCAGGTATCCCCGGTAGACGGCGAAGAACGCGCCGACGTACCGCCTTCGCGCTGGAGCGTCGGCATCGCCGCCGGCGCCCGCACCGAGATCTATGCCGGCGAAGGCAGTCACAGCCGGGTGGTCCCGTTCGCCGGCTATGAAGGCGAACGTTTCTACTGGCGCGGCCTCGACGCCGGCTACCACTTGCTCAAGCGCGACGGCTTCGTCCTCGACGGCTTCATCGCCGGCCGCCTCGACGCGATGGACGCCGACGACTTCGGCGCCGCGGCATTGGCGCAGCGCGGCATCGACCGCGACCTGCTCGAAGACCGCGACGACAGCATCGATGCGGGCCTTGCGGCCAGTTGGCGCGGCACGGCGGGCGAAGTCACCCTGGCGCTGAAGGCCGACATCGCCGACAAGAGCGGCGGCTACGAAGCCGACGTCAGCTACAACTACCCCTTCCAGGCCGGCGGCATGCTGTTCACGCCCAGCGTGGGCGTCTCGGTCTGGTCCAAGGACCTGGCCAATTATTACTACGGCACGCTCGACGAAGAAATCGCCCGCGGCGTGGCCAGCTACCGCCCCGGCAGCGTCACGATTCCGCACGCCGGCCTCATGATCGCCAAGCCCTTCGCGAAAAAATGGCGATTCATCGCCAACCTCAGCTATCAGGTGCTGCCCGACGAAATCCAGGACAGCCCGCTGGTCGAGGACGGCACCGAGGGCGTCGGCAGCGTATTCATGGGCCTGTCGCGAAATTTCTGAGCGCGTCCGGCTGCGGGAACGTCCGATTACCGGATGCTGCCGGACCGGAAGGGCTCCCTGCGGAGCCCTTCGCACAAGAGTCGGCTCCGGGAATCGGGAATCGGGAATCGGGATCTAAACTCGGCGACCGGTGTCCGCGCCCGCGACTTACTCGTCCGCGATCTTCGCCAGTTTCTTGAACACGCTCTCGCCGACCGAAGCCGAGAGGTGATTGAGGCCCATCACGATGTTGGCCGAAGTGTCGGAGACCTCGAACTCCTCGCCGCCGTGCCGCACCCGCAGCCCGAGCCGGTCGCGTCCGGCCATCACGCCGAACATCACCCGCACGCCGGGCGGACGCTGACGGATGTCGACGATCGCAACCTCGGCCACGTCGGTGTTCGACACGCCCATCGAATGTTCGGCCGCCTGCGCGGCGTAGGCCTGCTCGATCAACGGCGGCACCTTGTCGTTGCGCTCGCACTCGCCGCAGTCCCAACGGATGTCCAACTTGGGCACGCTGGGGTAAGACGCGGCGACGGCCGCTTCGGCCGCGGCGATCGCGGCGTTCCGCGCCGACTCGGCGGCGGCCGCCTCGGGGCCCTCGGCATCGGTAAGGTCCTGCGCCAACGCGCACGGGGACACCGTGGCGGCAACGAACCAGATCAAACAAAACAGAACATCCCTGCTCATACCGTCTCTCGTTGGAGGAATCCCGGCCGGGGCGGCCATGCTGCAGGCCGGGCTCACGCCCGTGCATCCTCGTTGCAAACGCCCGCATCCCCGCGCGGATCATAACAGCCAGTCTTGCGCCGGCGAGGCGCCGCGCAGCCCTCGAGATCGTCATCGTCCGTTCGCGCTGCGGCACCGCGGTCGCCGATAGATTAGGCTCGCATCGCCCCTGCCCGGCCTGCCCACGAATGTCTTCGCATTCACGCGGAACGGCGTAAACAAGATCCCTGCGTCTATGGAAACCGCGCCATGCCGAGAAAATTCGCCTGCCTGTGCCTGCTCGCATTGCTGCTGGCCGGCTGCCGCACCGGCCCGCAGCAACGGGCGCCGGAGAAGACCCTGCCGATCGAAGCGCCGTTGCCGCCGAGCGTCACGCCCGGCGAGTTCCTGATCGAGGCCGACAAGCTCGATACCTGGAACGCGCTCGGCCAGATCGCAGTCCGTACGCAGGGCGTCGAATACGACGGCCGGGCGCAGATGTTGGATCTGTACAGCCTGCGCTATCGCGGGGTCGCGTTCATGGCGCTTACCAAGTCGGTACTGTTGTCGGACACGATCAAGCGCACCACCACCCGGGTCACCGCGACGACGCTCGACGGCAAACCGATCGACAGTCCGCCGGTGACCGAGTTTCTCGCCCTGCTGCAGCGCGAGCTGCCGGCCGAGATCGAAAGCGTGCGCGCCAAGCAGGCGGCGCAAAAGAAGGCCAAGGCCGCCAAGGGCAAGACGAAGGCGAAGAAGAAAAAGAAGAAGTGAGCGGACCGGGTACGGGCCGCCGCGCCTGGGCCGCCGGCGTCGATCGCAGACGGCCTGCGCGGCGCTACCGGTTTCCGCGCTCCGCGTTGCCAACGTTCGCGGGGCACGGCGCCGTTCGGGTTGCGCTGCCACCTGCAGCATCTCCGAGTCGACCGTCCGCGCCCGCTCCGCCCCGGCGACGGTCTCGGCTGATCGTCCCGGCAGATCAATCTCGGCAGAGCAGTCTCGGCAGAGCTGGCTTGGCGGCTCCTGCCTCCCCATCGCAGCCCCTGCTGCGCGAACGGAACCTTGCCCGCGGTGCATCGCATGGCATCGCATCGGATGCGCTGCCCCGATTCGGCCGGGTTTTGCGTGTGCGGGATCGCCAGCGCACGCAGCGATCGCCGCCTTCGCACGCCGATGGGCTCAGTTCTGGTGGACTTCGATGCCGCCATCGAATCCGTTCGCCTGCGCGGCGGGGAAATTGCCCGGGAGCGCGCCGAGCACCGCGCCGCCGGCGGCGTTGCCGGGCGGCAGCGTCGCCGTGCCGTTCATCGCATTCGGCAGCGGCGGCACCACGAAGCCCGGCGGAAACGCCGCGACCGCGTTCGTCGGATAGGTGCCGATGTTCGCCGCGGCCGTCGCAGGCGATACATTGACCGGCTTCAGGATCCTCACCGCGCGCCAGAGGATGCGGATGAACTCGGGCGCGTACGAGTACAGGTTCTGGTTGTTGGTCGTGGCGACGTCCGAGAACGGATTCGCCGAGCTCTGCACGCAGTAGTACAGGCCGTACCAGGCATCGTGCTGGCCGTTGCCGCTGGTTTCGTACGCGTAGCTGGCGGCCAGGAAAGCGTCCATGTAGGCCTCGACCGTGGCATGGTTGGCGTTCGCTCCGGTGGTGAGCGGCACCAGGTTCTGCCAGGTGTTGCCGGGGCCGCCCCAACGGCCGTTGATCATGTGACCGCGGATCCAGGTGTTCGTATTGTCCTGGGTGAAGGTCAACGCCGGCCCGCCGACCAGCAACTGGTCCCAGGGTGCACCGACCGCGTTCGGTACGTTGTTGCCCTGCTGCCCCGGCATGATCAGGTCGGGGCCGAGGATGGCGGCCACGGCCGATGCGCCGAAGTTGGCGATCTGCCGGACCGCGACCGGCCCGGCTTGATACTGCGCGCCCAGGAAGATCGGCTGGTTGGTGCTCCAGCGCGGATTGTTCGGCGCGCCGGTGTAGACGATTCTGCTCATGATGGCTACCTGTCGGGTCGTGGAATCGGCGATCGAAACCGGATGCCGCACAGGACGCATCGCTTTGGCGATGCGCAGCGGTCCGAAGCGGCCGCCATCGCACCGTGCCCTCGCAAGGCACTGGAATACGGAGTCGTTCGACGGCACCGGCTCGCTCGGTAGAACGCCGGCTCCGTCGCGCTGTGAAATCGATGCGGCGCAACGGCCGCTACATCAGAGGCGACGCGCGCGGTGCGCGCATCCAGTCAGCGCAATGCCATCAACACCAAGCCGGTAAGGGCCAACACGGCGGTCCATACTCTGCTCGCCGCGACGCCGCTCAGGCGGTGGGCCTGCGCGGCGATGCCGCGCGATGCGGCCGCGGCGATTACCCCGGTGGTGACCAGGGTCGCTGCCATATGCACGGCGACGGCGGCGAATGCCAGGAGCAACGAGCCCGACGCGGTGATCTCACGCGCCGGGCTGCCGGACAGGCACATCGGCACCAAGGCCGGCACCAACATCAAGCCGCTGCCGTGCGCGCTCGCCATCAGGAACGACCACAGCGTAAGGCCGGCGCGGCCGGCGTTCGCGCGCTGCATTACGGGCGGCCTGGCGCCGCGCAAGCATCGGTATGCGGCCATGCCCAGCAGCAAGGCGCCGGCGACGCCCTGCACTTGTCCGGGCTCCATCTGCAGACCTTGCGCGAATGCATAGGCCACGATCGCGATCGACAGAACGTGTCCGATCGCGATCGGCAGCAGCGCACGCCAGACCTGGGTCCGGTCGCGCACGCCGCAAGCGACGGCGAACATCCAGCCGGTCGCCGGGCTCAGCCCGTGCAGAGCGCCGAGACCGGCCACCGCCAACCACGGCCACAGACTCGTCATGGCGCCTTCCTCGAAGCGGAGCGGACCTGCCCGGCGGACTTGGCCAGCCGACCGAGGCTCGCTGGGACCAGGCTCGCTCGGGCCAAGCCCGGTCGGACCGGGCTCAGTCGTGGTTCTGGCAGCACGAGCCGGTCGCCGGCGTCGTCGCCGGCTCGTAGCGGTCGTGATGCCGCACCCATTCCATCGGATAGCTCAACGCGTCTTCGTTGCGGCCCTTGGGCGTGAGATCGATCAGCGGATACGCGCCCATCATCACTTCCACGCCGCGCCCGAATCGCGAATAAGTGTGGAAGACCGCGCCCGCCTCGTCCTGGTAGAACACGCTGATGCCGGGCGCTTCCACGTGCGCGAACGGCTGCACGGTGTAGTTGTAGGGCACTTCGCCGCGGGCGATTTCGTCGGCGGAGAAACTGATGCCGAAATCGCGGTTGAAGTCGCTGCCATGCGACGACACCCAGTTGAAACGCCAGCCCATACGTTGGCGGAAACGTTCGATATCGGCCAGTGGCGCGCGCGATACCACCAGCAGGGTGACATCGCGTTGCGCCAGGTGCGGGTTGGCGCCGTCGTTGTGATCGGCCATGTAGGAGCAGCTCTTGCAGCCCTGCTCCCAACCCGGTGCGAACATGAAGTGCTGCACCAGCAATTGGCGGCGGCCGTCGAACAGTTCGGCCAGTCGGCGCGGGCCTTGCAGGGTATCGAACACATAGTCCTTGTCGATGCGCACCCAGGGCAATGCGCGGCGTGCGCTGGCGATCTCGTCGCCGAGACGGGTCAGTTCCTTTTCGCGCGCCAGCAATTTCAGGCGTTCGGCTATCCAGCGGTCCCTGGACACGACGGGATGATGCAGGGCGTTCAGTTCGGCAGTCAGAGTGTTCATGCTGTGCTCCCAGGCTCGAAGAGCCATCGGTTTTCGGTCAAAGCACCGCTCGGCCCGTAAGGCGATGGTGCATCCAGTACCCGGTGATCGAGGCGAGAGCGTCCGTCGACAGCGGCGTGCGTTCGCCCTGCTCGCAGAGTTCGTCTCGTAGAGTTCGTTCGTTTGTTGCGTTCGCAGCGCTGAATTCGCGGCGCGAGGCGGCCATAGCGCCGGCTCGGCCGCGGTCCGCTGCTCAAGGTCGGCCGAGCCGGCGATGCCGCTTCGCGATCCGCCGCCGGTGACGAGGACGGGCGATTGGTCCGCGATCGGGCCTGCGATCAGGCCGCGGCGCGTCTCGGGCGGCGCACCGCGCGGACTTTTCCGCTGCCCCCGCCGCCGCAATAGAACAGGTCGGCGCCATCGGATTCGAGCCCGCTGACGTTGATGCCCGGCGGCATTTCCAGGCGCTCCAGCACCGTGCCGTCGGCGGGATCGATGCGGCGGAGTTCGCTGTCGTCGCCTTCCCAGGTGGCGTGCCACAGCTCGCCGTCGACCCAGGTCACGCCGGTGACGAAACGATTGGACTCGATCGAGCGGATCACCGCGCCGGTTTGCGGATCGACCTGATGGATCTTGCGATCGCGGTACTGCCCCACCCACAGGCTGCCTTCGGCCCAGGTGAGCCCGGAATCGCCGCCGTTGCCCGGCGCCGGAATCGAAGCGACGACCTTGCCGGTGGCGGGCTCGATCTTGTCGATGCGCGCTTCGGCGATCTGGTACAGATAGGTGCCGTCGAAGGCGGTGCCGGCATCGCAGGCGAGGTCGAGCGAATCCATCGGCTCGCCGCTCGCGGGGTCGAATGCAACCAGTTTGCGCCCGGTGGCCGCCCACACCCGGCGGCCGTCGTGGGTCACGCCGCCGACGCGGTCGGAACCGCCGAACGGGCCGTATTCGCGCACGATCTCGGCGGTATGCGTGGCGATCTTGGAATGGTCTGGGTGGGTCTTGCTGCTCATGCCTGACTCCTCGTGGCGCAACCCGGATCGGCGCCGTGAAACGACTCTATTCAGTCGGCAACGCAGCGGGGAGTAACAAGATCGTCGTGAATCCGGCGAGCGGCGGCGCCAGCCAGCGCTGCGCCCGCGCGCGGCCGATCGAGCGCACCCGCCCGTCGGCTTCGAGCTCGGCGAGCGCGCGCTGGACCGTGCGCTGGCTCGCCGCCAACGCCAGCGACAAAGCCGAAGTCGACCAGGCCGCGCCGTCCGAAAGCAGCGCCAGCAGCGAAGCCTGCTCGCCGTCGATCGGCGGCGCCAGCACCGCCACGTCGCGTCCCTCCAGCGGCTTGAGCACGAAGCCGCGCGCGCTCGCCTCGATCTGCGCAAAACCGCGAATCAGCGAACGCAGCCGGCCGATCTCGACCCGCAGCCGCGCGCGGTGAGTCTCGTCGGGACGGCGGGTATGGAATACGCGTTCGATCAACACTTCCCGCTCGATGTCGCCCGGCCAGGCTTCGGCGAGCGCCAGCGCCAAGCCGAACAACACCGGCCGCCGCGTCAGCGCTCGCCACGCGCCGCCGGCGCGGATGCCGCGGCGGCAGGCGTCGACCACCAGCGTGTTCGACTGCAACAGCGCCGCGACTTCGTCGAGGCGCAGCGCTTGCTCGCCGTCGACGCCGAGCCGACGCGCGGCAGGACGATTCAGTGCCCGCCTCGCCTCGGTCACCTCGGCCAGCAAGGCCGGCACGCCGGCGCGAATGGCCGCCGTCTGGGCGCGATCGAGCGCCGCGCGCGCGACCTCGGTGTGCAGCGAACGCAGCGACAGTTCGGCCGAGGTCAGCTCGGCCATCGCCGTCAGCGACGGCGGCAGCGGCTGCGCGTCGAGCCTGGCCAGCGCGGCCGCGGCCTCGTCGAGCCGCCCGAGCAGCAGCCAACGGCGCGCCGCGATCAACCACGCCTGCCAGGCATTGGCGCGATCGGCGCGCGCCTCCAGGGTCGCCGCCGCGGCGATCAAGGCCCGCGGCGTCCCGCCGAGATCGCGCATCGCCAGCGCCACCTCGGCCTCGGCCACGACGCAGCGCGCCCGCGCCAGTTCTTCATGCCGGCCGAAACCGCGCACCGCGCGCCGCAACAGTTCGCGCGCGCGCGGATGCTCCCCGAGCTGGGCCATGGCGATGCCGCGCAGCGCCAGCGCCGGCGGGTCCTCGCGCAACGCCACCCGCTTGAGCGCACCGAGCGCATCGCCGGCGGCGAGGGCACGAGCGCAGGCGGCGATCAGGGAGTCCATCGGCCTAGGCTACCGTGCCTGCGTCCCGGCATCCTGCCCCGGGCCGGCAACACGGCGCCGCCCGGCCGGACTTCGACCGCAGTGCCGGCGCGGTCGGACCCATGCCGACACCGGCGGCCATACGCGTCCGCTCACCTCAAGCCGCCCGCCCACCGACGGTCGGGCCGGGCTGGGCTGGGCTGCTTCCGTGCCCCGGCACGGCCCCCGACGCGCTCGCCTATCTCACCAACGCACCCTCACGCCCAGGTTGGCCTGGCGCTGCCTGGCATCGCTGCCGTCCAGGCTCTCGCCGTAGGACAACACGCCGAACAAGCTGACGGATTCGCCCAACTCGGCTTCAACGCCCACATCGACGGTCGCCATCACACCCAGCTCGTGGTTCGGAAACGCTTGCGCTTCACCGGCGGCCGTGGGCGGCATGACGACCAGAGCGTTCTCCTTCTCACCCACGGTGTCCTGCACGCCAAGCGTCGCCCACGGACGTATTTGCGCACCGCCCGCGGTCTCGAACAGCCTGTCGGCGCGGACGGCCACTCGCGCCGTGCCCAACAAATCGTCGTCCATCGCCAACTGCTTGCCGCCGCTGTCGAGCTCGTCCTCCCACTGCATCGCGCTGGCGCTCAGGTTGACTTGCGGCTCGACGGTCCAGTCGTTGCTCAAGTGAAAGCGATGGCCGAGCTGCGCGCTCGCGGTCAGGCTGTTGCCGCCGATCTTTTCCTTGAAGCCGTCGGCGACAGCGATGGTCGCCTCCGGCAACTGGCCGACCAGGGTCATGTCGAGGTAGGCACCGCGCTTCCAGCTGACGCTGCCGTACATACCGGCCATCGGCGTATCGACGCGCACGTTGGCCTCGCCGATGCCCTGCAGATCGGTCGAATTGGCGCCGCTGGCCCAGTAGTTGCCGTGCTGGAACGCAACGAACACGCCGCCGCGCAGGGTGCGGGTCTCGCGATCCTGCAGCTGCGCGTCGACGCCGACGTACAGGCCGAGCGTGTCGCCGCTGAAGGCGAAGCCCGGATCGGCGCCCATCTCCAGCTCGCTGCCGGTGGCCGCCACCCAGAAGCCGTGGCAATCCCCCTCCAGCGACCAGTAGGCGCGCTCCATCTCGTCTTCGTGCGAGCCGCAGCGCGGGGTGTCGCCGCGCACGCCGGCCATGCGTTCGAACAGCAGGCGGTTGTTCTCCTGGGCCAGCGCGGCACCGATGCTCGGCAATACCGCGTAGCCGCCGATCTCCGGCAGGATGTCGCTGGCCTGGGTGTTGAGATACCAGCCATCGCCCTGGCGGTCGAAGGTCCACGGAAACACGCTGCCGTTCAAGCGCACCACGCCGTCGCTCGCGCCGGCGGCGGTGAAGTCGCCTGCGGTCGCGGCGCTGTCGTTCGGCGCCGAGATCACCCGGATCGAGGCCGGCTGTTGCGGGGTCTCGCTGCCGTCGCCGAGGAAGGTCACCGCGGTGTTGCCCACGACGTCGCCGCCGATGTCCAAACCGCCCGAGCTCTGGCCGCCCGGCGATACCGTCAGCGCCAGCGCGCCGCCACCGGTGTAGTTGCCGCTGATGCCGAAGCGGGCGCCGCCGACGCTGATCAGCCCCGAATTGGCCACGCTGCCGGTCAGGGCCGCGCCGTTCATGCCGATCAGTTGCGAAGTGCCGTCGATCGACAGCAGGCCGCCGGTCAGGTTCAACGGCGCGCTGAGGGTCAGGCGCGTACCGGTGAGCAGGTCCACGCGCTCCCAGTTGGACAGTGCGCTCACGTCGCTCTGGTCCAGGGTCATGCCGTGGAAGTTCACCCGATCCTCGCCGCCGGCGCCGCCGTCGAAGCGGGTTAGCCCGCTGAGCTCGCCGCCGCGGAAATCGGCGCTGTCGTTGCCGGCGCCGAATTCGAAGTGGCCGATCACCGTGCCCGACGATGCGAAGCTGTCGTTGCCGGCGGTGCCGCTGTAGAGGCCGGTGGCCTTCAGAGTCGCGCCGGCGGCCACTGTAGTGTTCTGCGCGGACACGCTGCCGGCGGCGGTGACTTCGAGCAGGCCGCCGATCACCTCGACGTCGATGAACGCCGACGGCCCGTTGATCTGCAGCGCACCGGCACCGGACTTGGCCAGCGATTCGAAACCCAGCATGCTGCCCAGCGGCACGCTGAAGCCGCCGCCGATGTCGGCCTCGAGCGTGTCGTTGCCGAGGCCGCCCTCGACCGTGCCGGTCGCGACGGTGGTTTCGTGGACGATGAAGCGGTCGTCGCCCGCGCCGAGCGCGAGCGCGCCGCTGCCGGTATCGAGCGTGCCGGCCAGGTCGAACACGTCGCCGCCGTCGCCGAAGTCGCCGGAGGCGAACAGGCTCGCGCCGGCCGCCACCTGGACGGTGTTGGTGCCGGCGCTGCCGGTCAGCACGGTCTGGCCCGCGGCGAGGCCTTGCACGCGGCCGTCGATCGCCAAGGTGGTGCCGTCGGCCATCGCCAAGGTCGGCGTCTGCAGGGTGCCGGCCACGCTCAGGGTGCCGCCGTTGAGGGCGGTGCCGCCGCTGAAGCTCTGGGTGCCGGTCAAGGTCGCCTCGCCGGCGTTGTCCTTCTGCAGGAACTCGAAATTGATCGTGTTGCCGGCATCGAAGCTGAAGGCGTTGGCGGTGTCGAGCACCACCGTGTCGCCGCTGCCGTGCGCGCCGCCGCTGACGACGGCGTTGAGCACGGCGCCGTCGCCGAGGGTCAGCACGTCTTCGCCGCCGCACAGATCGATGGTGCCGCTGCCGGACACGGTGCCCGACACGCTCATCGTGTCGTCGGCGGCGCCGCAACCGAAACTGCCGTCGACGTTCAAGGTCGCGCCGGCGCCGACCACGGTGGCCAGCGAACGGCCCGCGGTCGCGACCACGCTGCCGGCCGCGCCGATGTTCAGGGTGCCGCCGAGCACGCTGACTTCCTGCAGGTCGGTCGCGCCGGGGCCGGCGACGTTGAGCACGCCGGTGCCGGTCTTGGTGACGCCTTCGAAACTGGCCAGCGAACCCAGGTTCGCGCTCAGATTGATGTTGTAGACGCGCGTGTCCAGACCGGCGCCGCCGTCGATGGTGCCGAGCACGGTGGTGCCGTCGTGGACGACGAAGCTGTCGTCGCCGTCGCCGAGGAAGAATGTGCCGCCCAACGTGTCGAGGGTGCCGAGCACATCGAGCACGTCCTCGCCGGCGCCGAGGTCCCCGCTGGCCAAAGCCGAACCGTTGATGGTCACCGTGTTGACGCCGGCGCTGCCGGTGATCGCGGCGGCGATGCCCGCCCCTGCGTCCAGGCTGCCGTCGACGGTCACAGTGGTGTCGTCGTTCATCGCCACGGTCGGCGTGCTCAGCGCGCCGGCGATGGCCAGCTCGCCGCCGTTCACGGTGGTGCCGCCGCTGAAGCTCTGGATTCCGGTCAGAGTCGCGGCGCCGGTGTTGTTCTTCTGCAGGAACTCGAAATTGACCGTGTTGCCGGCATCGAAGCTCAGCGCACCGGCGTTGTTGAGCACCACCGTATCGCCGGTGCCGTGACCGCCGCCGTCGATGAGGTTATTCAACACCGCGCCGTCGTTGAGCGTAAGCGTGTCGTCGCCCGCGGCCAAGTCGATCGTGCCGCTGCCGGCGACGGTACCGGACACGTTCATCGTATCGGCACCGGCCGAGCCGGCGAAGTTGCCGTCGACGTTCAAGGTCGCGCTGGCGGCGACGGTGGTAGTGACCACGCCGCTGACGCTGCCGGCGGCGCCTATGTCGAGGGTGCCGCCGTCGACGTTGACGGTGGTGAAGGCCGAGGCCGCCGGGCCGTCGATGTTCAAGGTGCCGGTATTGGTCTTGGTCAGGGTCTCGAAGTCGATCGCACCGCCGAGGGTCGCGTTGCCGGCGAAGTCGGCGGTCAGCGTGTCGATGCCGGCACCGCCGTCGATCGGCGTGGCCAGGCCGCTCATGTCGGCGCCGTCCTGCAGGGTCAGATGGTCGTCGCCGTCGAGCATGTCGATGACGCTCGAGCCGCTGATGTGGCCGGCCACGGTGAAACTGTCCGCGCCCGTGGTGAAACCGAAGGCGCCGTCGACGATCAGGCTAGCGCCGTTGGCGACGATGGCGGTGTTGACGCCGCTGATGCTGCCGCCGGTACCGATGTCGAGCGTGCCGCCATCGACGTTGACGGTGGTGAAGGCCGAGGCGGCCGGGCCCTCGACGTGCAGGGTGCCGGTATTGGTCTTGGTCAGGGTCTCGAAGTTGATCGCCCCGCCCAGGGTCGCCGTGCCGCCCAGATCGGCGACGAAGGTGTCGGCACCGGTGCCGCCGTCGACGGCGTTGCTCAGTCCGGACAGATCGGCGCCGTCCTGGATCGTGAACGTGTCGTCGCCGTCGAGCAGGTGCAGCGCGCCGGTGCCGGCGACCGTGCCGGCGACGGTGAAGCGGTCGTTGCCGGCGGTGCCCGAGTAGCTGCCGTCCAGGTTCAGGGCCGCACCGCCGGCGATACTGGTGTTCTGGGCGACCACGCTGCCGGCGGCGCCGACGTTCAAGCTGCCGGCGAGTACATCGACGGTGACGAAATCGGAACCCGCCGGTCCGTTGACGTTGAGCGCGCCGACACCGGTCTTGCTGAGGGTCTCGAAGCCCTGCACCGCGCCGAGATCGGCGCTGGTCGCGATGTTTGCGTTCAGCAGGTCGGTGCCGGCACCGGCCACGACCGTGCCGACGAGGTTGGTGCCGTCGTGAATGCCCAGGGTGTCGTCGCCCGCGCCCAGGTCGAATGTCCCCGCCCCGGTGTCGAGGCGGCCGGCGACATCGAGAACATCGCTGCCGTCGCCCAGGCCGCCGTCGGCGAGCAGGCTCGCGCCCGCGGCGATAGTGACGGTGTTGCTGCCGGCGCTGCCGGCGATGGCCGCCGCGGCGCCTCCTGCGCCTTGCACGCTGCCGACGACGTTGAGCGTGGTCGCATCGGCCATCGTCAGGGTCGGCGTGTCCAGACTGCCGGCAACGGTGAGCGTGCCGCCGTTCAAGGCGGTGCCGCCGGCGAAGTTCTGCGTGCCGGTCAGGGTCGCCTCGCCGGTATTGTTCTTTTGCAGCAGTTCGAAGTCGCTGGTGTCGGCGGCGTCTAAAGTGAAGGCACCGGCGTTGTTGAGCAGCAGGGCGTCGCCCGACCCTGCTCCACCGCTGATCGCGTTGGCCAGCACCGCACCGTCGTTCAAGGTCAGGGTGTCGTCGCCGTCGCCCAGGTCGATGGCGCCGCTGCCGCTGACCGTGCCTGCGACGGTGAAGGTATCGGCGTTGCTGCCGCCGTTATAGCTGCCGTCGACGTTCAAGGTCGCGCCGCTGGCTACGTTGGTGGCCAGGCTGCCGCCCGGTGCCGGAGTGACGCTGCCCGATGCGGTCACGTTCAAGACGCCGGCCTGCACATCGACGGCGGTGAAATCCGAGCTCAGCGGGCCGTTGAGGTTGAGCACGCCGGCTCCGCTCTTGGCGAGGGTCTCGAAGCCTTGCACCGCGCCGAGGTCGGCGACGGTGGCGATATGGGTGTTGAAGGTGTCGTTGCCCGCGCCGGCCACGACGGTCCCGACGATGCGGGTGCCGTCGTGGATGGTCAGGACGTCGTCGCCGGCGCCGAGGTCGAACACGCCGGGGCCGGTGTCCAGGCGGCCGGCCACATCGAGGATGTCGTTGCCGTCGCCGAGATCGCCGCTCGCCAGCAGATTGCCGCCGGCGCCGACACTGACGGTGTTCGTGCCGGTGCTGCCGGTGAGGGTTGCGGTCGTCGCGCCGGCCGCTTGCAACGAGCCGTCGATGTTGAGCACGGTGTTGTCGGCCAGGCCGACCACCGGCGTTTCCAGGGAACCGTCCACGTCCAGGGTGCCGCCCAGGACGGCGGTTCCGGCGACGAAGCTCGACGCTCCGGTCACGGTCGCCACACCGGAGTTGGTTTTTTGCAGCACTTCGAAGTTGCTCGTGTCGCCGCCGTCGAAGGTCAATGCACCGGCGTTGTTCAGCACCAGGGTGTCGCCGGCGCCGGTGCCGCCGCTGACGACCGCGTTCAGCACCGCGCCGTCGTTGAGGGTCAAGGTATCGTCGCCGCCGCATAGATCGATGGTGCCGCTGCCCGATACGGTGCCGGACACGGTCATGCTGTCGTTGTCGGCGCCGCAGCCGTAACTTCCGTCGACGTTCAAGGTCGCGCCCGCGCCGACCGTAGTGGTGAGGACATTACCCGGGGCCGCGTTGACGCTGCCGCCCGCACCGATGTTCAAGATGCCGGCCGATACGTCGACCGAGGTGAAGTCGGAACTCAAGGGGCCGTTGACGTTGAGCACGCCGGCGCCGGACTTGCTCAGGGTCTCGAAGCCCTGCACCGCGCCGAGGTCGGCGACGGTCGCGATGTCGGTGTTGAAGGTGTCGTTGCCCGCGCCGGCCACGACCGTACCGACGATGTCGGTGCCGTCGTGGATGGTCAAGGTGTCGTCGCCGGCGCCCAGGTCGAACGCGCCCGCGCCCGTATCCAGACTGCCGGCCACATCGAGTACATCGCCGCCGTCGCCCAGACTGCCGCTGGCGAGCAAGGCGCCGCCCGCGGCCACGAGCACGGTGTTCGCGCCGGCGCTGCCGGTGATCGCCGTGGTCGTCCCGAACGCCGCCTGCACCGAGCCTTCGACCGACAGCGTCGTCCCGTCGGCCAAGGCCACGGTCGGGGTTTCCAGCGCGCCGGCCACGTTCAGCGTACCGCCGTCGATGGCGGTGCCGTCGCTGAAGCTCTGGCTGCCGGTCATGGTGGCGGTGCCGGCATTTTGCTTGGACAGACGTTCGAACCCGGTCGTGGTGCCGCCGTCGAAGGTCAGGTCCAGAGCATTGTCGATCACCAACAGATCGCTGCCGCCGACACCGCCTTCGATGCCTGCGCCGCCGAGCACCGCGCCGTCGGTCAGGGTGAAGGTATCGTCGTCGCCGCCCAGGCTCAATGCGGTCGCGCCGGAGTTCAAGGTGCCGCCCAGCATCACGACATCGCTGCCCGCTCCGAGATCGCCGTTGCCGTTCAATATCGCGCCGGCACCGATCAGCACGGTATTGACGCCGGCGTCGCCGGTGATCGCCGTCGCAGCGCCACCGGCCGCCTGCACGGTGCCGCCCACATTCAAGGTGGTGCCCGCGGACATCGCTATGCTCGGCGTATCCAGCACGCCATCGACATCCAGGGTGCCGCCCTGGATGGCGGTGCCTGCACTGAAGGCCTGGCTGCCGGTCAGGGTCAGCACGCCGGTGTTCTGCTTGGTCAGCATTTCGAAACCGGCCGTGCCCGAACCGTCGAAGCTGCGGGCGACGGCATTGTTGAAGACCAGGTTGTCGGCGCTGCCGGTGCCGGCATCGATGCTGGCGCCGGAGCCGATCACCGCGCCGTCGTTCATGACCAGGGTATCGTCGCCGGCCCCCAGGCCCAGGACACCGCCGCTGTATCCGCCGCTCAGGTTGAAGGTATCGCTGCCGTCGCCGAGATCGCCCTGTGCCGCGAACACACCGGTGCCGGCCATCGTGATGGTCTGGTTGCCCGAATCGCCGGTGATCGCGGTCCGGGTTCCATTGGGCCCTGTCAGCGAACCGGCTCCGGTTACCGCCAATGCGGAGGTTCCGGTCATCGCGACGGTCGGCGTCGTCAGCCCGCCCGTCAGTTGCAGCGTGCCGGCGCCGATCGTGGTCGCACCGATGCTGTTGAACGGCGAGGTCAGTACGCTGGTGCCGGTGCCGATCTGCGCCAGCGTGCCGGGACCGCTCAGCGTACCGGTGAGGGTAAGGGTGTCGCTGCGGTTGAGCGTCAGCGTGGAGGTGGGCGAATCCACGATCACATCGCCCGCGCCGACATTGCCGGTGGTGCCGCCGTTGCCGACCGTCAGGTTGCCGTCGTTGATGACGGTATTGCCGGTGAAGGTGTTGTTGCCGGTGAGTATCCAGTTGCCGCTGTCGTTCTTGGCCAAGGTGGTCCGACCGGTGCCGTTGTCGCCGATCGTGCCGCCGAAGGTGTTGGCGCCGGTGTTGGTGCCGCCGAGCGCGAGGGTGCGCGCGGTGTTGGTGCCCGACAGCACGACCGCGCCGGTGTTGGTGAACTGGATCGCGCCGGTGCCCGAAGACTCGATGAAGCTGACACCGGAGGTGAGCGTGAACAATCGGTCGGTGCTGTCGCCCGCACCGGTATAGCGCAAGGTCGAGCTGTTGCCGATCACCAGGTTGGAGGCGGCATTGGACGAGGCGCCCATGCTGCTGGCGACGCCGCCGTTGGCCATCTGGTCGACGCTGAGCACGCCGCCATTGATGGTGGTGACGCCGGTGTAGGTGCTGTTGTTGTTGGTCAGGCGCCAGGTGCCGGTGCCGGCCTTGGTCAGCGAGGTAGCGCCGGTGCCGTTGTTGTCCAGTTGCGCGGAGAACACGTTGTCGCCGGTGTTGGCGCCGGCCAGGGTCAGAGTGCGCGCGGTGTTGGCGCCGGCCAGGGTCACCGGACCGGTGTGGGCGAAGGTGACGGTGCCGGTGCCGGACGAGTCGATGGCTCCGCCGCTCGTCCCCAGGGTGAATTCGCGATCGGTGCTGGCGCCGGTGCCGACGTAACGCAAGGTACCGTTGATCGTCAGGTTGGTGGGCGCGGAACCGGAGGCGCCGATCGAACTGGCGACGCCGCCGTTGCCCAGGCAAGTGACGGTCAGGGTGCCGGCGTTGATGACCGTGGGGCCGGTGTAGCTGCTGTTGCAGCCGGTGAGCGCCTGTTCGCCGCCGCCGTTCTTGATCAAGCTGCCGGTGCCGCTGATGGCTCCGGCGTAGCTGCTGCCGCCGTTGGTGAGGGTCAGCACGGCGTCGCCCAGGATGATGTTTCCGCCGGTGGTGCCGCCGCCGTTGAGCGCGGTCACCGTCGTGTCGAAGCCGGCCAGATCCAGCAGCACCCCCGCGGTGTTGCTCAAGGTCATGAACCCTTGGGGGCCAAAGGCATTGTTCGTGGCCGCGCGCAGTATTCCACCCGTAACCTGGGTATTGCCGGTGGAGGTGTTTGTGCCGGACAGGACCAGGGTGCCCGCGCCGGCTTTCGTCATGGCGCCTGCGCCGATGATCTGGCCGGTGAACTGCAGCGTGGTGGCGGCGTTGGTCACGTTGATCGAGCTGTTGCCGCCGGCAAGCTGAAAGCCGCGATCGGTGGTGACGCTGCCACCGGTGTAGCTCAAACCGCCGCTGTTGAAGACCAGGTTGGTAGGAGCGCTGCCCGAAGCGCCGATGCCGCTGACGATTCCGCCGTTGGCCAGGCAGTCCACGCTCAAGGTGGCACCCTGCAGGCTGGTGGGGCCAGTGTAGGTGTTGTTGCAGCCATTGAAAGTCTGGGTGCCGCCGCCGGCGCGGGTGAGACCGCCGGTGCCGCTGATGGTGCCCGAGTAGTTGCCGCCGTCTCCGTTGATCGTCAGGGTGCCGGCGTCGAGGGTGATGTTGCCGCCGTTGACGCCGCCGCCGCTCAGCGGTCCGATGCCGTTGTTGAATCCGTCCAGATCCAGCAGCACCCCCGCCGTGTTGGCCAGGGTCATCGGTCCGTTGGCCGCGCCGAACGCCTGGGTCGAGCCGGCACGCAGAATGCCGCGGTTGACCGTGTTGCCTCCGCCGTAGGTGTTGGCGCCGGACAGCACCAGGGTGCCGTCGCCGTTCTTGGTCAGCCGGCCGCTGCCGACCACCGCGCCGCTGACGGTCAGGGTCGTCGCGCCGTTGCCGACCTCGATGGAGCCGTTGCCGGCGCCCACGGTGAAACCGCGGTCGATGCTCACCGTGCCGCCGGTGTATTGCAGGCCGCCGCCGGCGAGGACGAGGTTGGCCGATGCACTGGCGGCCGCGCCGATGCCGCTGGCCACGCCGCCGTTGGCCAGCGTGTCGACCGACAGCAGGCCGCCGCTGACGGTGGTGATGCCGGTGAAGTCGTTGCTGTCGTTGGACAGGGTCAGAGTGCCGGCGCCGCTCTTGGTGAAGTTGGCGGCGTCGGGGCTGGTGACCAGCCCGCCGAAGATCAGATTGGCGCCGGCATTGGTGACTTCGACGCCGGAGCCGACGATGGCGCCGGACCTGGTGAAGGTGAAACCGCGATCGCTGCTATCGCCTGGGCCGGTGTAGCGCAAGGTGGCGCCTTCCAGGCGCAGGTTGGCCGGATCGGCCGACGAGGCGCCGATGCCGCTGGCGGCGCCGCCGTTGCCGATGTCGGCGACCGCCAGCGTGCCCTGCACCACCTGGGTGGCGCCGGTGTAGGTATTGTCGGTGCCGGCCAGGGTGACCAGGCCGGTGCCTGCCTTGATGAAGCCGATGCTGCCGCCGTTGTCGACGATCTGCGAGGCGATGGTGAAGTTGCCGGTGCTGTTCTGCTGCACGCCCAATGCGCCGCCGACCGGGCCGGTGATCATCCCGCCGGTGATCAGTTGATTGGTGTTCACCACCGTGGGCGCCACGATGATGGTGCCGTCCACGCCCAGGGTCTCGCCCGGGTTCACCGTTACGGTGGTCGAGGTCGGCGCGGTGTAGCGCAGGCCGGCCAGCTGGACGCTGCCGCTCACCGCGCCGAAGAAGCCGTTCACGTCGGTGATGTATTCGTTGGCCAGCCAATTGGCGGCGTTGTCCTTGTCGGTGTAGTCGGCGTCGACGAAGGCGGCGATGTTGCCGCCTACCACCTTGGCATAGTCGGTGCCGTTGACCGTGGCCCAGCCGCCGAGCACGGTGTTGGTGGTGGTGATGTTGCCGCTGGTGGGCAGGTTGAAGTTGATCAGTCCCCCGGTGCGGGTGATGGCGCCCAGGTTGACGGTGAGACTGCCGCCGACGCCGGACCTGGCGTCGATGGTGTTGTTGCTGCCGGTGATGTTCAGGCCGTCGAAGGTTTGGCTGTTGCTTTCGCCGTTGGCGCCGACGACGTTGAGCCGGCCGCCGCCCAGGTTTAGGGTGGAACCGCTGCCGATGATGTCGCTGCCGGGGCCGCCGGCAGGGCTGAAGTCCAGAGCGAGGATGCCGCCGCCGATGGTGGTATCGCCGGTGTAGGTGCTGGCGCCGGTCAGGGTCTGGGTGCTGGCGCCCAGCTTGGTCAGGCCGCCGTTGCCGGTGATGCTGCCGGCGTAGGTGCCGGTGCCCCCGCTCGCGCCCTGCAAGGTCAGGATGGCGCTGCCCAGCGCCACCGTGCCGCCGCTGCCGGTGATGTTGGGCAGGGTCTTGTCGAAACCGTTCATGTCGAGCGTGCCGCCGTTGACGACGAAGCTGGTGGACGCGCCGAAGGCCCCGGCCGAGCCCGCGCGCAGCACGCCGCTGTCGACGATGGTGCTGCCGGTGTAAGTATTGGCGCCGGTGAGCACCCAGGTGCCGGCGCCGGCGCTGCGCAGGTTGCCGCCACCGGACACGACCCCGGCAAGTACGTTGGCGCCGCCTGTGAAAGCACCGCCGAGGGTAGCGGTGCCGCCGATGGTCGCCGGACCCGTCAGCGTCAGGGCGCCACTGCCGTTGTTGGCGAGGGTGCCTTGGCTGATGGTCCAGCCACGGTCGCTGCTGGCGGCGGCACCGGTATAGCTCAGCGTGCCGTTGCTGCCGATGCTGGTGATGCCGGTGCCCAGCGAACTGGCGACGCCGGTATTGCCGATCACGCTGGCCCTGACCGTCCCCGCGCCGGTGATGTTGACGCCGGCGTTCGTGTTGGCGTTACCGAGAGTGATGACCCGCCCGGCATTCGCCGCAAGTGCGACCCGGCCGCCGGAGATGACGCCCAGCAGCTCCAGATCGGCCGTTTGCGCAGCGAGCCCCGCCGTACCGCCTGCTGACTGAATATTGCCGGTCAGGGTCAGCGTGCCTGTGCCGGCGTTGGCGAGCCCCGCCGAGCGGTTGTCGATGGAGCTGATGAGCCAGTTGCGATTCGACGTATCGCCGTCGCCGATATACGAGTGGGTGGCGCTCGAATTGAGCGGATTCGACAGGGAGATGGTGCCGTTGGCGACCGTGGTGGGCGCGCCGAGAGCACTCGCCTCTCCCAAGTTGCGCACGGACGTGAAGGACAAGCCGCGATTGGCCCCGGTCGTGCCGGTGTAGTTATTGGCGTCGTTGTTCAGTGTATTGGCATCGGCCACGAAGAGGTTGCCGGTGCCGGTATAGAAGGCGCCGCCTACGCCGCCGCCCTGAATGCTCGTGGCTCCGGTGAGCGTTACCGTGCGCCCCGCCAGGGTGCCTCCGACGGTTCCGATGTTCAACGACCCGGTGACGTTGATGTTGTTGGTCGCGGCCCCGAGGCCGGCGGCGCCCGTGGCGATCAGCGCGCCATTGATATTGATGTCGCCGACGAAGCTGTTGGTGCCGCTCACGTTGAGCGCGCCCCCGTTGACGGTCATGCCGCCGCCGAAACTGTTGTTGCCCGACAGGATCAGCGTGCCGGTACCGGTCTTGGTCAATCCGCTGGTGCTGTTGATCGTCGAGGCGATGGTGGCCGTACCCGAGACCGAGATGGTCGGGTTGACCCCGCCCAGGGTCAGGGTGTTACCGGTGATTGTGTAGCCGCTGGTCTGGAACGTCATGTTGTGGACGGTGATGGGCCCGCCCAAGGTGACGGTGCCGGCGGTGCCGCCGAAGAAGGCGTCGTCCAGGGCCGCGTTGTTCCACACGCTGTAGGGGCCGCTCACGCCATCGTTGTTGGTGCTCCAGAAAGCATTCCCCGCATCCCAGATGCCGGTGCCCCCCAGACCGATCGAGGTACGGTTGACGTCCCAGTGCCGGTCCGCCGCTTGTGTCATCGCATACGGCGACAGCAACGCGAAGAACATGCCCAGTCGCAACGGCCAGCTGCATGCCGGCGGCGTGCCTTCGACCTGGTCTCGGTCGAGCGTCAACGCCAGCGTGCCCGCGCCCTTTCGCTTGTCGACCCCGCCGCCGCCCTTGCCGCGCGAGGTGGCGAGTTCGGAAACGACCACCCACGAGTTCAGCGCCTGCGACCAGAGGATGCGGAAAATGCGATTCATGTGTTTCTCCGTGTGAAGTCGCGCACGCCTGACGGCGAAGCCTTTGGGATACGTCGGTGATGACTCTTTGGATGCAGGCAATGCCGAGGTGCTGGATGAAGCGGTCGCGGGCTGTGCAAGGAGGCGGCCCAATACGGCTGAGTGCGGCTAATTGCGTGCGCCGACCGGAAGCGACGCACGACGAACAAGACAGAGCAGTTCGGCCTCGGGATTCGCATCCTGATTTCGACACTGAAATAGCGCCGCTCCCCATTGCATGCACTATCGAGCCCTTGGCGAGGTTCTACACCCGAGAACGGCCAAGTCGCAAGCGGCAGTGACGCCTTCCTCGACCACGTATTGCGGCAGTGAGGAAGCGTGAGTTTCGGTGAGCATCGGATAGCGAAACAGTCGACGCCAGGGCAAGCCGGTTCCCGGCGAGTCGAACCGCGACGGCATCGATACGGACGATCCGTCACAGGCTACTGGCGAGCTTCGGCCTCCAGAAAAACCCGACCGCCACGGCCCCTACCAGGAGATGCCGACGTGGTAGTTGACGATGGCCAGGGAAGAAACCCGGTACAACTTCGACTCGCGCGACGGCGCGCGAAGCAGGGCCGATAGTGCCGGCGCGGCTGACACGAGCAGCGCGCCGAGGCACAGCAGGGCACTGTTCTGCATCAGCGAGACGGCCGCGACCGAGAACGCAGGTATCTGACTCCCGAGAGGCGCTGGATAGGCCGAGCCGTAGCTGGTCAGTACACCGGAGGCGACCACGTGTGCCGCGAACACGACGGCGCAGTTGGCCAAGTAGCGAAGCGTGGTGAGGAGGATCTTGTCCACTGCACCTTGGGCCAGGGTAAACCGCGCACGGCGCCATCCTGCCAGGCATCCGCGATCTGGTCGATCGACTACCCAGCCCGCGGGCCGTACCCGGGCGGAGGCCATCGCAGACGACGGAGCCCCGACGGCACGCGGGGGTCGTCGGCATCGGTCGTCAGCCAGAGCGCGCCCTGCTCATCGAAAGCAATGCCCTCCACCTTGACGTCGCCATCCAGCTGTCCCGTCCACACCACCTTGCCGCTCGGGTCGCACGCCGCCAACACGGCCCCGGCGCATCGGCCGTCGTCGTAGGCGTTCGAGGCATCTTCCGCCACGGCGGTGAGCAGCCAGCCGCCTTCCTCGAGAGCAGTCGCATCGGTAATGCCGAGAGGCACTTCGCCGATTCGGCCCAGATCGAGTTCGGTGAAGCGCACCGGGGGCACTTCTGCCGCGCGCTCATCGGCCAACAGAAAACCGATCGCCAGGCCCAGGTCGAGGCGAAAGCATCCGTTTACCGGCGCGCTGCGGTTGGCCCGGCTGAACAAGAACAGGTCGTCGCCCCTTACCAACCCGGCCTCGATGTTGAGTTCTCCGACATGACGGCGCAGCACGTCGTGCAATCGCGTCAGGGAAACCGCTCGCGCGACGCCGGAAAGGCCGCCGTTCGCGTCGAGATCGACGACATAGGCGAAGTCGCGTTGCGTACGCGAACCGGAGCCCCAGGCGACCAACATCGGCGAACGGTCTTCGTCCCCCGGCACATGGAAGAGCGCCTCCAGGTCCCTCTTCCGGCGCTTGCGCTGCGCGGGATGCGTCGGCAGCGGCGCCTCCAGCAGGGGCAGCATCCGCAATGTTCCGGCTTCCACATCGTCGCTACGCAAAGCGACCAGGTGATTCTCGTCGTCGGCGACGATATAGAACCAGTCGCCCACGATCGCCAGGCCGCTGGCCGAGCTGATGTGCGGCTGCCCCCGAGGATGCGAGGCCGGGTCGATTTCCAGCGCGCGAACCGGCGTCGTCAGGATCATTGCCGGAGGCAGTGCAGGGTCTCGCATTATGTCCAGTCAGGTCGTGGGCGGTCGTGGCTGGGCCGATGCCCCGACACGTAACGGCCATGATACGTCGCTGGACCGACGCATCTGCTTGAAGCCAAGCATCGCCGGTCCGCGCACGCCTCAGCCACGCTCGAGCCTATCGAGATCCGATCAATCCGGAATCGGCTTCGGTTGCCAGGGATGATGCCTCGACATAGCGGACAAACCGAGGCTTGTGAAGCTGCTTTCGGTCGCAAGCGATCTGCCGGAAAAGAAAATGGGGCTCCATAGAGCCCCATCCGTTGCCGACCACGGCCGTGCGCCCAACTACCGCCTGCCGGGTCCAAGCAGATCGAGGTCTTTCCGGGAAGCCCCTCCGCCGCACCGGGCGCGAGAGGGGCCGGCCCCCATGCAGCCGTTGAAGCCATCGATTTCGAACGGCAGCTATCGATAGCGCGCAACCACGAAGGTCGCTGGCGAGTTGCCGTAGCCCGCCACGACGATTTTGCCGTCGCCTTGCAGGGCGAGCCCTTGAACAGCGGCATTCACGCTGCCGACGACGGTGGCGACAGGCCCGAAGCTGGCATCCTGGTTGCCGTACGGGTCGTAGCGATTCAAGGTCAACTGCCGGTAGCTGCCCGCCTTGGAGTAGCCGCCGACAACGATGCCTCCATTGGCGTCGATGGCGACATCGCTGCCGATCGCATCGCCGCTGCCGATGGCGGTAAGGACCTTGCCGGTGCCGGACCCGAAGTAGCTGTCCAGCGCGCCGGTGCTCGTGTAACGAACCGCAGCAACTCGGTAGTAGTCGGCGCTCGTGCTTTTCGCGTAACCGGCGGCGACGATGTTGCCGTCGCTTTGAATCGCCAGCGAAGTGGCGATGGCGGAATTGCCGGTGGAAGTGCCGGCCACATTGGTCAGGACTTTACCGCCGGTGCCGAACGTGGTGTCCAGCGCGCCATTCGTGGTGTAGCGCGTCAACGCGAACACGGTGCCGCCGCTCGACGCGTAGCCGGCCAGCACGGGTTTGCCATCCGCCTGGACGACCAGGCTGTTGGCGAAGGCGGAGCCCGTGCCGACCGTCGAAGTCACGGTCCCGGAACCGCTGCCGAAGCTGTAATCCAAGGTGCCGCTGCCGGTGAGACGCGCCAGCGCAAAGCCGGAACCGGCATAGCCCGCAACCCAGATCGAGCTGCCCTGTACGGCGACGGCGTAGGCTTCCGAAGCCCCCGCGTAGAAATTGACGATCGCCTTGCCTGAGCTGCCGAAGCTGGTGTCCAGCGAGCCATCCGCGTTGTAGCGATAAACGGTGAAGTTGCGGGTGGAGGTGAAGTTCGGACACGAAGTGCCTGCGACGACGATCTTGCCGTCCGCCTGCAAGGCGAGTGCGCGCGCCTGCCCCGAGCAGCTGCCGGACGGCATGGTGGCGATCTTGCCGGTGCCATTGAAGCTCGTATCCAGCACGCCCGTAGCCGTATAACGCGCCAGTGCGAACTCACCGAGTGCGGTCTGGCCGGCGGCGACGATCCGTCCGTCCGGCTGCACGACCACCCGGGCGGCGGCGCCGTAATTGCCGAATGCGGTGGCGGTGATGCCGGCCGATCCGAACGTGGGGTCCAGCGATGCGGCCTGAGCGGGCGTTGCGAGTGCGCCGAGGGCGCTGAGGGCGCTGAGGGCGCTGCCAAACGATATCTTCATCGTGTCGCTGATCATTGCTGACGCTCCTTGTCGACTGCGATTGAATCCATTCTTGGCTCGCCCCACACCGCCGTTTGCTGTGCAGCGGCGATGCGCCGAGTGCGCAAGATTTTGAAGGCGGCTGCGAAGGTGGGGTCGCTCGCGAAAGGTATCCGTGCTTGATTACAGATATCGCGCAAGTAATCGCGCTGCGGTGCGGGTGGCTCCATCGCGCTGACAGTCCGCAACCGCAGTCGCCCACGTACCGGACCAGGGTCACCCGTCGCCCTGTTTCCCAGTCCAGGACATGCTTATGCGTGCAACGGTGAGCAGGCCCCAGATACTGCTCGGATACTCAGCATCCCTCCCTCTGCTAATTGTGCCCAAGGCGAATCTCCGTCGTTGAGACGTTCCGAAGACTTGGGACATCCAGTGCTCGGGAGCGCTGAACTCAAGCTCTCGTCGCCATAGCCATCCACTTGAGCCACCCAATGCATCGCCGACAGCGAATGCATGTGCGGAGGCTGCGATCAGGGCGTCTATGGACAGAGCCTACGTCGCCGGTGGATCAGCCGTTTGTGACTGGTTCGGTGCGGACGTCCGGCCATTCGGAGTAGCCGTGCGACTATGTCCGCAGCGAACTGCACCATAAAGCTACGCTCGGCGAGCGGCCACGGCGTCGAGACTGATCAGGCAGATGCCGGCACACCACTTCCTGCGCACCGCCAACAAAAAGGGCTCCGAAGAGCCCTTCAAGTCGAAACCCCGCCGCTCAGGGCTTGATGTATATGAAGCGTCCCTTGCACAACTGATCGTTATCTTCGATGAAGAACTCTATGCGCTGCCCCGACGCTAAAGCAGCGGTCACCGCAGCGTAGACCGCTTTATTGTTATCGAGGTTAGCGCTCTGCCAAGTCAACACCTTACCGGCGGGACATGCTGTATTTCCCTGATCCAGGGTAAAACGCACGGACTCGGGCATATAGCTGACCTCGATTGCGGTCACCTTACCAATAATGCTCTGTAGCGCAAAAGCGTTTGTGCTGAACAGAAATAACAAGAGCAAGACGGGAAAACCCCGATATCTCGACATATCAATACCACCCCTATCGCAATCAATAGCTTAACGCGTTAAAAATCAAAGGCACAACAAACGAAGCAGGATTCGTTTCAACAAAATGGCCGTATAGATCCCAGTTCGTGCAGTTGTGGCCGCAAGTCGGATCGAGATCGTATGGCGCCCCATAGGCCACCAGCGTGTAACGTCCGTCGAGATGGCCTCGCACATTTCCACCTACGCCCACATTGTGGGAGTGGTCCGGGAAACAAGAATCCTCACACACCCGCGCGCCTTCCCACCAGCGCAATCCGTCTTCCGACTTACGAATCACCAGATGAGAGTCTTCGCCATGGTGCGGCTCGACCGCATACATTACGAACAGATTCGAGACAGGATCCAGCTTTACATCTACCGAGGTCGACTGCACGTTCGTCTGTTGACCTGTCGGCCATGCCACCGGATCGGTCGTAGACGAAAAATAGATCTTGGCCACCCGCTCCGACGGGTAGCTTTCGGTATCGTCCATATACCAAGAGTACAACCGCCCATCCTTGGAAACGACCGTCTGTTCACCAGCCCCGTACCAACCTGTGACCACCTCTTTCTTGGGATAGAGAATCACTTTCGGATCCGAGGGATTCGATTCCCAGGTACCGCGTTGGGTATATTTCAAGTACGGACCGGCCACATCGTTGGCGCGCGCAACGAACATGACGGTCTCGTATCCGGGAATATTTCCCGAATAGAAGAGGTAATACTTTTCGCCATCCCCGCGATCGAATTTCACCAACGAAGGATCGCAAGCCGCACGCTCGTTTATTCCGCCCGACACTTCCAGAATTTTTTCGGGCACGCTCCAAGCGACGCCGTCGACCGAATTCGAGTAACGAACGGCGTCCCAGGCGTTTGCGCCCGAACCCGTACTGCAATAAAACATGTGCAGCAGGCCACCGTCGGACACGATACTGGGCGCGTATGCGTATACGTAACCGTTCGAGTCCGAATCGATGAGTTTGCCTACGAAAGTGGTCGCGCTCGCTGTCGAGCAGGACAGCACCAGCAGCAGTCCGAGCAATCGATTCTTAAGCATTGCCTGCACTCAACCGCATTTGCTGTATCCGCAATTCAAGCACGTCGCACACCCGTCCATCAGGACCAGGGCCTTGGTGCTGCACTTGTGGCACAGGGTCGCGGTCGGCGGGAACGAGGCGCCTTCGCCGGTCACGGCGACGTCTTCGCTGCGCGGTTCGGCGGCGCCGAGCGCGGCGGCCGCGGTTACGTCAGAGTTTTTTTTTGAGCCGCGCTGCTCGTAGGCGGCGCGCTTCTCGGCGATGAGGGCGCGCTGGGCGTCGCTCATGTCCGGGTCGTGGATCATGCCGATCGACTTGAGGTGGTCCTCGACGATGGCGCCCATCTCGGCCACCAGGGACGGCATGTAGACGCCGCCGGCCTTGAAGTAGCCGCCGCGCGGGTCGAACACGGCCTTCATTTCGTCGACCAGGAAGGTGACGTCGCCGCCCTTGCGGAACACCGCCGACATGATCCGGGTCAGCGCGACGATCCACTGGAAGTGGTCCATGTTCTTCGAGTTGATGAAGATCTCGAAGGGACGGCGCGACTCGTGCTCGGTGCCGGCGTTGAGGACGATGTCGTTGATGGTCACGTACAGGGCGTGCTCGAACAGCGGCGACTTGATCTTGTAGGTGGAGCCGATCAGGATCTCGGGGCGCTCGATGCGCTCGTGCATCTGGATGACGTCGGCGACCGGCAGTTCGTCGGCCTTGGCGGCCGCGGCGGCGCTGGCGGCGGAAACCTTCGCGGCTTCCTTGGTCTTGTCTTCCAGGCTGACGACGCTGTAGCCCTTGATTTTTTGTTCGATCTTGACGGCCATGGGCCCGACTCCTGATGCTTCGTGCTTGTTCTTGTGTGGTGGCGCCGAACGGGTGACGCGGATACCCAGCTGGGGACCGGACAGCGCCGGCCGGCGGCCTTCGCCCCGACCCTCTCCCGCGCCGCGGGAGAGGGCGGAAACGCGAGGCGCCTATCGATCAACGCTTCTTCGCGGCCTTCTTGGCGGCCTTCTTCGCCGGCGCCTTCTTGGTCGCCTTCTTCGCGGCCTTCTTCACCGCAGCCTTCTTGGCGGGGGCTTTCTTGGCCGTCGCCTTCTTGCTGACGGCCTTCTTCGCCGGAGCCTTCTTGGCGGCCTTCTTGGCGGTCGCCTTCTTCGCGACCTTCTTGACGGCCTTCGTCGCCTTCTTCGCGGCCTTCTTCACGGTTTTCTTGGCCGTGGCTTTCTTGGTCGCTTTCTTGGTCGCTTTCTTGGCGGCCTTCTTCGCGGGCTTCTTGCCGGTGGCCTTGGCCTTCAGCGCGGTCGCTTCCTTCTTGGCCTTGGCGCTGGCGGTCGCGAGCTTCTTCTTGGCCGTGCCGACGGCCTTCTTGGCGGCCTTGCGGGCCTTGGTCGCGGTCTTCTTGACCGAAGCCACGGCGCCCTCGGCGCGGTTGGCGATGGCGCTGCCGATGTTGGACGCCGTTTCCTTGACGTTCTCGGCGGCCTGGGTCAGGGTCGCCGTCACTCCATTACCGTTGCTCATGGTGCCCTCCTCGTGGGCGTTTTTTCTAATGGGCGGTACGTTCGCGGTACGTGTAACCGGGGTCTTGCCGGAGCGATGCTATACCTGCTGCGCGGGCGTAGACAGGGGTCGGTCTTCGGCGCCCGAGGCCGTAGCGGCGAAAGCTGGCGGATGAACGCGGAATCGGCCTGAATTCCGCGTCCGGCGTAACGGCCGCCGTGCCCGTACTGCGCGATCGTACCCACCTGCCGCGCGCGCCCGGCGGACCGGGCGGGCGCTTCGGTGCGCCGATCAGAACTTGCCGTAATACCCTTCCTTGAGGGCGTCGAACAGGTTCGCGGCGGTGTGCATTTCGCCGTCGTACTCGATCTGTTCGTTGCCCTTGACCTCCAGCACGCTGCCGTCCTCGAGCTCGAAGCGGTAGGTGGTGTTTTCCAGGTCGGCTTCCTTGACCAGCACGCCCTGGAAGGCGGCCGGGTTGAAGCGGAAGGTGGTGCAGCCCTTGAGGCCCTGCTCGTGGGCGTAGCGGTAGATGTCCTTGAAGTCCTCGTACGGGTAGTCCGTGGGGACGTTCGCGGTCTTGGAGATCGAGCTGTCGACCCACTTCTGCGCGGCCGCCTGGACGTCGACGTGCTCCTTCGGGCTGATGTCGTCGGCGGAAATGAAGTAGTCGGGCAGCTTGGCCTCGGCTTCCTCGCTGAACGGCATCGCCTTGGCGTTGATCAGCTCGCGGTAGGCCAGCAGCTCGAAGGAATAGACGTCGACCTTTTCCTTGGACTTCTTGCCTTCGCGGATCACGTTGCGGCTGTAGTGGTGGGCGAACGAGGGCTCGATGCCGTTGGAGGCGTTGTTGGCCAGCGACAGGGAAATGGTGCCGGTCGGGGCGATCGAGCTGTGGTGGGTGAAGCGCGCGCCGATGTCGGCCAGCTCCTCGACCAGTTCCGGGGCCACCCCGGCGACCCGCTGCATGTAGCGCGAGTACCTGGCGTGCAGGACCTTGCCGGGGATCTCCTGGCCTATCTTCCAGCCGTCGGCCTTCATCTCCGGGCGCTTGCGCAGCATCTCGGCGGTGACGGCGAAGCGCTCTTCCATGATCGGGGCCGGGCCCTTCTCCTTGGACAGGGCCAGGCCCATTTCCCAGCCGGCCACGGCCATTTCGCGGGCGATCCGCTCGGTGAACTCGCAGGACTCGGCCGAGCCGTACTTCATCCGCAGCATGGTCACGGTGCTGCCCAGGCCGAGGAAGCCCATGCCGTGGCGGCGCTTGCGCATGATCTCGGCGCGCTGCTGTTCCAGCGGCAGGCCGTTGACCTCGACTACGTTGTCGAGCATGCGGGTGAACACGCGCACGACTTCCTTGTATTCCTCCCAGTCGAACTCCGCCCGGTCGGTGAAGGCGTTGCGGACGAACTTGGTCAGGTTGACCGAACCCAGCAGGCAGGCGCCGTATGGGGGCAGCGGCTGCTCGCCGCAGGGGTTGGTCGCGCGGATCGTCTCGCACCACCAGTTGTTGTTCATCTCGTTGACGCGGTCCACCAGGATGAACCCGGGCTCGGCGTAGTCGTACGTCGAGACCATGATCATGTCCCACAGGTGGCGGGCGCGGATGTGACCGTAGATCTTGCAGGCGACCAGGCCGTCCTCGCGGACCACGTAGTTGCGGGTGGTCGGCCAGTCGCGCCAGACCACCTGGTTCGGGTCGTCGAGGTCGACGTCGCCCTGTTCCTTGATGTTGACCGGGAACACCAGCGGCCAGTCGGCGTCGGTCTTGACCGCGTCCATGAAGCCGTCGGTGATCAGCAGCGACAGGTTGAACTGGCGCAGGCGGCCGTCTTCGCGCTTGGCGCGGATGAAGTCCTTCACGTCGGGGTGGCTGACGTCGAAGGTGCCCATCTGGGCGCCGCGGCGGCCGCCGGCCGAGGAGACGGTAAAACACATCTTGTCGTAGATATCCATGAAGGACATCGGACCGGAGGTGTAGGCGCCGGCGCCGGCGACGAACGCGCCGCGCGGTCGCAGGGTGCTGAATTCGTAGCCGATGCCGCAGCCGGCCTTGAGGGTCAGGCCGGCTTCGTGGACCTTCTCCAGGATGCCGTCCATCGAGTCTTCGATGGTGCCCGAGACGGTGCAGTTGATCGTCGAGGTGGCGGGCTTGTGCTCCAGCGCGCCGGCGTTGGAGGTGATGCGGCCGGCCGGAATGGCGCCGCGGCGCAGCGCCCAGACGAAGCGTTCGTACCAGTACTGCTGCTTCTCGGCGCTGGGCTCGGCGTCGGCCAGGGCGCGTGCCACGCGCTGGTAGGTGGCGTCGATATCGCTATCGACCGCTTCGCCGCTCTTGGTCTTGAGGCGGTATTTCTTGTCCCAGATGTCCTGGGACGCGGGTTGCAGGGCGATGTCTTTATCTGCCACCGCGTTCTTGACCGCCTCGAGGCGCACCGTGCTCATGCCTGTTTCGTCTCCTGAATCTTGACGGCGGGCCGTTCGGTTGCGCCCGCCATCGGTGGTTTCTTTTTGTACGTGGTAACCGGGGTTTGTCTGAAGCCGGTGTCTGTCAGGGTCGTGCGTGCCGCGTCTTGCCTGTTGCGTGTTGCCGGTGAAGCGGGTCTTCGTCGAGACCTGGGTCGAATCGTTACGGGTCGAATCGGTAACCGGGGCCTTGCGTTCGCTTTGCTGCCGTCAGCTCATCCATGTATCGAGTCGCGCGTGTACACCGTGTTGCGGGATGTCGCGGTATGGCCGCCTGGCGCCGGCGGACCGGAACCGGGTGGGAGCCGCCGCCAGCCCCCCGCCGACGGCGACGCACGCGTTCGCGTTGGTTACGCGCCACGTGCGGTGATTGGCTGGTCTTCGCGGTTCGCGCCCGTATCCGTCATGCGCCCGCTCGCTATCTAGGCTACGCACCGACCGACCCAAGCCGAACCCCTATGCTTGGGCTCCTTCCGCGAAGCCGACCACTAGATGTTGTGGCGTCGCAGAGACTTCAAGCTACGCCCGCAGTTTCTGGAAGTCAACGGCTTTTTGATGGCTATCACGCTTTGTCTGTGTTGGCGCGGTCACGCATTCCAATTTCGACGCGACCGGCCGCGGCGGCCGCGCAACGCTCGCGGCGAGGCCGCGGCGCGACCATGCCCACGGGTACTTCATCGGCTATTTATTCGCATTCTCCGACACTGGCCGCGACACTGAACGAGATCGCGCCGACGCGGTCCAAGCCCCTGCCCTGCCGGCATGCCCTGCCGGCGCGCGGGCTTGATCGTCGGCGGCGACGCCACGATCTGGGTTCTGTGCCCTTCCCTTCCACCGTTGACCGGAACAGCGACTCGATGCGTCCCTTGCCGACCCTGCTGACCCTTGCCCTCGCCGCCGCCTTCGGCGGCTTCGCCGCCACCGCGATCCGCGACGGCCTGCAATCGCCGGCCCAGGCGTCGCCGGCCGCGGTCACCCTGCCGCTGCCGACCGCGGGCGCGTTGCCGGCGTCGGTCGGCGGCCAGCCGGTGCCGTCGCTGGCGCCGATGCTGCAGCGGGTCACTCCGGCGGTGGTCAGCGTGCACACCAAGCAGACCGTGCGCATCCGCAACCCCTTCGCCAACGACCCGTTCTTCCGCCGAATGTTCCCCAACATCCCGCAGGAGCGGATCAACGAATCGCTGGGCTCGGGCGTGATCATCGACGCCAAGAACGGCTACGTGCTGACCAACCACCACGTCATCGAGGGCGCCGACGAAGTCTCGGTGACCCTGGCCGACGGCCGCACCATCAAGGCCGATTTCGTCGGCTCCGATCCGGACACCGACATCGCCCTGATGCGGGTGCCTGCGCAGAACCTCAGCGCGATCACCCTGGCCGACTCGGACGCGCTGCGGGTCGGCGATTTCGTGGTCGCGGTCGGCAACCCCTTCGGCATCGGCCAGACCGTGACCTCGGGCATCGTCTCGGCGGTGGGCCGCAGCGGCCTGCGCGGCCTGGGCTACCAGAACTTCATCCAGACCGACGCCTCGATCAACCCGGGCAACTCGGGCGGCGCGCTGGTCAACCTCAACGGCGAGCTGATCGGCATCAACACCGCCAGCTTCAACCCGCAGGGCAGCATGGCCGGCAACATCGGCCTGGGCTTCGCGATCCCCGCGAACCTGGCGCGCAACATCAAGGACCAGCTGATCGCCAACAACGGCGTGGTGCGCCGCGGCAGCCTGGGCCTGGAATCCCAGGACGTGACCCCGCAACTGGCCGCCGCGCTCAAGCTCGGCGAGCCGCGCGGCGCGCTGGTCGCGCGGGTGTTCGCCGGCAGCGCCGCGGCCGCGGCGGGCCTCAAGCCCGGCGACGTGATCCTGACCGCCAACGGCCAGCGCGTCGACGGCCGCGATGCCTTGCGCAATTTCGAAGGCCTGCAGCCGATCGGCAGCAGGATCGCCCTGGAGGTGCTGCGCGACGGCCAGCCGCTGCAGCTCACCGCGAGCCTGCGCGAACAGGCCAAGGCGGTGGCCGGCGCCGAACTCGACCCGCGCCTGGGCGGGGCGACCTTCGCCGAGCTGCCCGAACGCCTGCGCCAGTCCGGCTTCTCCGGCGTGGTGGTCGAAAGCGTGGCCCGCGGCAGCCGCGCCGAAAAGAACGATTTGCGCAAGGACGACGTCATCGTCGCCGCCACCAGCGGCGAATTCGACGATCTTCCTGGCTTCCGCGCGAGCTTCACGCGGGCTCCGGCACAGTTGGTGCTGCGGATCGTGCGCGGCAATCGTCGCGGCGATCTGCAGATGCAGTAACGTCGCGGGGGCATCCTGCGCCGTTGCCATAGGCACGAATGCGCGCCGCCCCGCGGCGCGGTCCGATCAATGCCGCCGAGGGCCGGGACCGCCCGGCCCGTCGGCGGCCCGCTAGAGCCCTGGACTCGTTCAGCGGTTCATCCATGCAGCAGGAGGAACACCACGATGACCCCCACTTCGACCGACGCCATCAAGACCAATCTCGGCCAGGCCGGCACCCACCTCAAGCAGGCCGCCAGCGATGCGGGCGAGGCGATCCGCAGCGCCGCCGGCGTCGCGGGCGAGGAACTCAAGCTCGGCAAGGCCAATGTGAAGTCCGACCTCGCCGACAGCGCGCTGGCCGGGATCGCCGCGGCCGAACACGCCGGCGGCGCCGCACGCGAGCAAGTCGATGCGCTGATGGACAAGGGCCGCGACCTGATCGAAAGCGCCGCCGAGCTCGTGCGCGAACGGCCGCTGGCGTCGTTCGGCGTCGCCTTCGCGGCCGGCTTCATCATCGCCAAGCTCGCCCGCAGCAGCGACAAGTAAGCGTGAGCGACCCGAGCCGCAGCGGTCCCGCCCCCGCTCCCGGCGGCGACGAGATCCCCGACCCGGCCGCGCCGGGGCGGGGGCCGTCGATCGAAGAGTCCTATCGCGAGATCCGCGACGCCGGGCGCGAAGGCCTGTCGGCGGCGATCGACACCGGCCGCGCCCTGCGCGGCCTGTTCATCGCCGACTTCGCCCTCGCCCGCAGCGCGCTCGGCCGCGCCCTGCTGTGGGTCAGCGTGGCGATCGTGTTCGGCGCCTCGTCCTGGCTGCTGCTGATGGCCGCGCTGATCGCGCTGCTGCAGGGCGTGCTGGGCTGGTCGTGGCTGGCCTCGATGTTGACCGCGTCCGGAGTGAGCCTGGTCGTGGCCGTGCTCGGGGTATGGCAGGCGATGCATTATTTCGAGTTCACCCGGCTGCACGCGACCCGGCGCCAGTTGCGGCGCCTGGGCATGGGCGATCTCGACGACGAAGAACTGCAGGCGCACCTGGCCGCCGACGCGGGCCACGCCGCCCGCTATCACGGCCAGGGACAGCACAAGGACCACGAGAACGCACCATGACCCGGTTCGAACGACTGCAGCGGCGCGTGCACAAGCGCGAACACTTGCTCGAAGGCCGCTACGAACAGGCGCTCGAGCGCAAGGCGCTGCTCAAGGCGCGTTGGCATGAGGCCTGGACGCCGGGCCGGATCGTCATCGCCGGCCTGGTCAGCGGTTTTTTGATGGGCCGGGCCGAGCCGGCCAAGATCGCGGCCAAGAGCAGCAACCTGATGCAGATCGTCACCATGCTGTCGGGCCTGTTCGCCGGCAGCAGTGCGCAGAACGCGGCCGACCAGGCCGGTCGCGCCGCCGGCGAAGCCGGCCAGGCCGCCGACAATGCCGGGGCGGTGGCCGAGGCCACCGGCGCGGTCGCGCCGGGCCTGGCACCAGTGGCGCCGCCGCGGACGACGGCGCACAGTGCGCGCAACGACCACGCCGAATCGATCGAGCCTTGAGCACCTCCGCACCGCAACCTCCCGCTGCGGCCATCGAGCCGGACTCGGCCGAGCCTCCGCCGGCCCGGACCGGGCCCGAGCCCGAACCCGCGACTGCGGCGCCCCCCCCGGCGGTAGCGCGGCCGAAAGCGCCGGTTCCGCTGACCATCCTCGCCGTGCTCGCGGTCGGCTACACCCTGTGGGCCGCGCAGGAACTGATCCTGCCGATCCTGCTGGCGGCGTTCTTCGCCCTGGTCGGCAACCCGATCCTGCGCGTGCTGCAACGATTGTATTTGCCCCGCGTGGTCGGCGCGGTGGCGGTGATCGTCGGCGGGCTGGCGATTTCCGGGGTGCTCGCCCTGCAACTGGTCGAGCCGGCCAGCGAATGGGTGCGCCAGGTGCCGCGCGAGATGAAACAGCTGGCGCCGAAACTGCGCGAGATGACCAAGCCGATGCAGGAAGCCAACCGCGCCGCGCAGAACATCGCCCGCGCCGCCGGCGGCGAAAGCACCAGCAAGCCGGTGCAGGTGATCAAGACCGAACTCAACGACCCCTACCGCGCGCTGACCTCGACGCCGAAATACGTCGCCCAGGTGCTGGCGGTGGTGCTGCTGACTTTCTTCTTCATGGTCTATGGCGAGTCCCTGCAACGCAAAGCGATCGCGCTGCTGCCCGGGCCGCAGCAGAAACGGCTGACCATCGACATCCTGCACTCGATCGAGCGCGAGATCTCGCGCTACGTGCTCACCATCAGCCTGATCAATACCGGCCTCGGCCTGGCCCTGGCCGGCGCGCTGTACGCGCTCGGGGTGCCGCTGCAGGAGGCGCTGCTGTGGGGCACGATGGCGGCGATCCTCAACTTCGCCCCCTTCGTCGGTCCGCTGATCGGCATGCTGATCATGCTGATGACCGGCCTGGTCGCGTTCGACGAACTGCTGCCGTCGCTGCTGCCGGCCGGCGTCTATCTGCTGTTGCACGCGATCGAATCGCAGGCGGTCACCCCGATCGTGCTCGGCCGCAGCATGCGGCTGTCGCCGCTGGTGCTGATCCTGGCGCTGATGTTCTTCGGTTGGCTGTGGGGGATCATCGGCCTGCTGCTAGCGGTGCCTATGCTGGTCTGCGTGAAACTGTTGCTGGCGCGGATCGAGGGGCTCGGGGGCTGGTCGAAGCTGCTGGAGTGACAGTGCCGCATGCTCGCCTGGAGCCGGCGCGCTCGCCTGGAGCCGGATGGAACCCTGCCCCGCTCCTGGATGCCCGGGCCGCGCCGGCAGCGGCTCGCGGCGACGCCTTCGCAGTTCATGCGCCCCGTTTCCCGCCCAGCCGGCCCGCTTCGGTTGCGTTCCCTGCGCGCCATCGCCCAAACCCCGCGCCACGGAGCGCTAAAATGGCGCCATGAGCTTTCCCGTACGCGCCATCACCCTCGATCTCGACGACACCGTCTGGCCGATCGCGCCGGTCATGATCCGGGCCGAGAGCATCCTCGGCGATTGGCTGCGCGCGCACGCGCCGCTGACCGCCGAACGCTACCCGGCCCAGGCGATGCGCGAGCTGCGCGACCGCATCGCCGCCGAGCGCCCCGACCTGGCCCACGACTTCACCCAGCAGCGGCGGCTGACCCTGGAGTACATGCTGCGCGAGGCCGGCGAGGACATCGCCCTGGTCGCGCCGGCCTTCGAGGTGTTCTTCGCCGCGCGCTGCGAGGTCGAACACTACGCCGACAGCGAACAGGCGCTCGCGCGCCTGGCCGCGCGGGTGCCGCTGGCGGCGCTCAGCAACGGCAATGCCGACCTGCAGCGGATCGGCCTGATGCCGCTGTTCCGCTTCCAGCTCGGCGCGCGCGAGCACGGCCGGGCCAAGCCCGACGCCAGCATCTTCCACGCCGCCTGCGCCCGCCTGGAGGTCGAGCCGGCGCAGGTGCTGCACGTCGGCGACGACATCGAGATGGACGTCGTCGGCGGCGCCCGCGCCGGCCTGCGCACCTGCTGGATCAACCGGGAAGGCCGCTCGTGGCCGCATGCCGAGCTGCGCCCCGACCTGGAATTCGCCACCCTTGCCGCACTGGCCGACTGGCTGGATACGGCGCACCGCACGGATACCGCTGCCGCATGACTTTGCCCCTGGGTTTCACCGACGACGCCAGCGACGCTTTGCCGCTGGTCCTGGTCAGCCGCGCCTCGCTCAAGACCTGGCGCGAGACCCTGGCCGATGCGGCCGTGACCTGGCTCGACGCGCACGGCTTCGACGGCGCGCCCGGCAGCGCGGTGATCGTGCCCGGCGGCGACGGCGGCATCGCCGCCGGCGTGCTCGGGGTCGGCGACCCGCTCGATCCGTATTCCTACGGCCACGCGCCGTTCGCGCTGCCGGCGCGCACCTGGCGCATCGAAGGCCAGCACGATGCCGCGACCCTGGATGCGCTGCGTCTGGGCTGGGGCATCGGCAGCTATCGGTTCAGCCGCTACAAGGCGCCGCCGCGCGCGCCGGCGCGGTTGCTGGTCGAGGCGACGGGCAACGACGAGGTCTTCGACCTGGTCGCGGCGAGCTGGCGCGTGCGCGACCTGATCAACACGCCCACCGAGCACATGGGCCCGGCCGAACTCGAAGCGGTCGCGCGCGAGATCGCCGAGCGTCACGGCGCCGCCATCGAGGTGGCGACCGGCGACGAGTTGCTTGCGCAGAACTTCCCGGCGATCCACGCGGTCGGCCGCGCCTCGCACCGCGCGCCGCGCCTGATCGCGCTGCGCTGGGGGGACCAGGCGCACCCCCACATCGCGCTGGTCGGCAAGGGCGTGTGCTTCGACACCGGCGGCCTCGACCTCAAGCCGGCCGAAGGCATGCGCTGGATGAAGAAGGACATGGGCGGCGCCGCGCACGCGATCGCCCTGGCCGAACTGATCATGGCGCGCAAGCTGCCGCTGCGGATCACCCTGCTGGTGCCGGCGGTCGAAAACGCGGTCGGCCCGGACGCGTTCCGCCCCGGCGAAGTGATCGCCACCCGCCAGGGCGTCAGCGTGGAGATCGACAACACCGATGCCGAGGGCCGGGTGATCCTGTGCGACGCGCTCACTTACGCCGCCGAGCAGGCGCCCGAGCTGCTGCTGGATTTCGCCACCCTGACCGGTGCGGCGCGAATCGCACTCGGCCCGGACCTGCCGGCGCTGTTCGCCAACCGCGACGAAGTCGCGGCCGAATGGCTCGAGGCCGGCGCGCAGCAGCGCGATCCGCTGTGGCGGATGCCGCTGTGGCGCCCCTACCTGCGTTATTTGACCAGCCACATCGCCGACCTCGCCAACGGCGGTCCGTCGAAGATGGCCGGCTCGGTCACCGCCGCGCTCTACCTCGAACGTTTCGTCCCGGCCGAGCTGCCATGGGCGCATCTGGACGTGTACAGCTGGAACGACGCCGACCGCCCGGGTCGCCCGGCCGGCGGCGAAGCCCAGGGCCTGCGCGCGGCCTATGCCATGCTCAAGGCGCGTTCGGCGCGCTGATCGTCGGCGATGCGGCGGGCGCGCCCCGCCGGATTCGATGCGTCCAATATCGGGTCCGATACCGGGCCCGCTCCCGCGCTTTACACGGGCCCGGCGCGCGAATGCGCAAGCCTCGCACAAGCCGCTTGCGCATCGGATTCACCGGCATTGGCGCCGATATCGGCGCCGCGCAACGCCGGCAATGCCCGAAACCATGACGTTTGTCATGAAAACCCGCCGACAGCAGCGCTGACAGAAACTGACTTTCTGCACGTTGGCGCGCAAGGGCCACCGCAGTCACACTAGACAGTATCTGGCGTCTTGGTTGTGACCATGAGTGCATCCGCTGATCTGCTGAAAGAACTCCGCATCGACCGCAACCGTCCGCCCGAGCGTACGGGCCCGGGCCGCGGCCTGCTCATCGGCATCGCCGTGGCGGTGCTCGCGCTGCTCGGCGCCGGCGCCTGGTTCCTGTTCGGCCGCAGCGCCGGCCCGCGCGTGGAGACCGCCACGGTCACCGCGATCGGCGGCGGCAACGGCGCCGGCGCTTCGGTGCTCGACGCCTCCGGCTACGTGGTCGCGCGGCGCATGGCCACGGTCTCGGCCAAGATCACCGGCAAGGTGCGCGAGGTCATGATCGAGGAGGGCCAGCGCGTCGAGGCCGGCCAGATCATGGCCACGCTCGACCCGATCGACGCCAACGCCCAGCGCGAACTCAGCGCCGCCCAGCTCGGCGCGGCGCAGAGCGAGACCGCGCGGGTACGGGCGCAGTTGGTAGAAGCCGAGGCCAACGCCCGGCGCCTGTCGACCCTCGCCGGCCAGCAACTGGTCTCGAAGTCGCAGTATGAGCAGGCCGTGGCCGCCCGCGACTCGCTGCGTGCGCAGTTGCTGACCGCGCAGCGCAACGTCGAGGTCTCCGGCGACAGCCTGCGCATCGCCGACATCGGCCTCGACAACACCATCGTGCGCGCGCCGTTCTCCGGCGTGGTCACCGCCAAGGCCGCGCAGCCCGGCGAAATCGTTTCGCCGTTGTCGGCCGGCGGCGGCTTCACCCGCACCGGCATCGGCACCATCGTCGACATGGATTCGCTGGAGATCGAGGTCGACGTCGGCGAAGCCTTCATCGGCCGCGTCCAGCCCAAGATGCCGGTCGAGGCGGTGCTCAACGCCTATCCGGACTGGAAAATCCCAGCCGAGGTGATCGCGATCATCCCGACCGCCGACCGCGGCAAGGCCACGGTCAAGGTGCGCGTGGCGATCAAGAACCGCGATGCGCGCATCGTCCCGGACATGGGCGTGCGGGTGAGCTTCCTGGAAGCGGCCAAGCCCGGCCAGACCGCTGCGCGCAAGCCCAGCGCGATGGTGCCGGCCGCGGCGATCGTCCAGCGCGACGGCAAGGACGTGGTGTTCGTGGTCGCCGACGGCAAGGCCGAGCAGACCGCGGTGACCCTGGGCCGCAAGCTCGGCGAAGACCAGGAAGTCACTCAGGGCCTGAGCGGCGGCGAGACCGTCGCGCTGTCCCCGCCCGATTCGCTCGCCGACGGCGGCCCGGTGCGTGTCGAAAACGACGCCTCCGGTTCGTCGGATAGCAAGGACTGAGCGCGCGCGCCGCCCGCCTGCCGACCCGCTGCCGGATTCGCCTGCGAAGGCCATCTGCCAAATCCGCGAGCCGCGCCGCCTCCGGCGCCCTCGCTCCTTCACCGATCCACGTTCGAGGACGTCGAAGATGGACACCCTGGTTTCGATCAACAACCTCACCAAGACCTATCAGCGCGGCCCGGAAAAGGTCGAGGTGCTGCACGGCATCAACCTGGACATCGCCAAAGGCGATTTCGTCGCCCTGATGGGACCGTCGGGTTCGGGCAAGACCACCTTGCTCAATCTGATCGGCGGCCTCGACAACCCCAGCGGCGGCGAGATCTCGATCGAAGGCGAGCGCATCGACCGGATGAGCTCCGGCCAGTTGTCGCAGTGGCGCAGCCGCCACGTCGGCTTCGTGTTCCAGTTCTACAACCTGATGCCGGCCTTGAGCGCGCAGAAAAACGTCGAACTGCCGTTGCTGCTGACCCCGCTCAACGGCGCCCAGCGCAAGCGCAACGCCGAGATCGCCCTGACCCTGGTCGGCCTGGCCGACCGCGGCAAGCACCGCCCGAACGAACTGTCCGGCGGCCAGCAGCAGCGCGTGGCGATCGCACGCGCGATCGTCTCCGACCCGACCTTGCTGATCTGCGACGAACCGACCGGCGATCTCGACCGCCATGCGGCCGAAGAGATCCTCAATCTGCTGCAGTTGCTCAACCGCGAACACGGCAAGACCATCGTGATGGTGACCCACGATCCGAAGGCGGCCGAATACGCCACCCACACCCTGCATCTCGACAAGGGCACCCTGGTCGAGCAGCAGTCGCACGCGGCCTGAGCCGGGAGCGGCCCTCATGAAATATTTCCATCTGATCTGGGCGGAGCTGATGCGTCGCAAGACGCGCACGCTGCTGACCCTGCTGTCGATCATCGCCGCGTTCCTGCTGTTCGGCCTGCTCGACGGCGTGCGCGAGAGTTTCGAGCAGGCCGGCAACAGCGCCAACGGCGCCAAGCGCCTGCAGACCGGTTCGCGCCTGTCCTTCATCCAACCGCTGCCGATGTCGCTCAACGACCGCATCGCGCAGGTGCCCGGCGTCAGCCAGGTGTCGTACGCGAACTGGTTCGGCGGCGCCTACCAGGACCCGCACAACCAGATCTTCAGCTTCGCGGTGGCGCCGAACTATCTCGACCTGTACCCGGAAATCGCCGTCGACAAGGCCCAGCGCAAGGCCTTCGAAGCCACCCGCACCGGCGTGCTGGTCGGCGAAGGCCTGATGAAGCGCTTCAACTGGAAGGTCGGGCAGAAACTGCCGCTGCAATCGACGATCTTCCCGAACCGCGACGGCAGCAAGAACTGGATCTTCGACATCTCCGGGGTGATCTCGGCGACCGACAAGAAATCCGGGGCCTGGTTCGACCAGATGATCCTGCTGCACTGGAAGTACTTCGACGACTCCACGCCCTACAACACCGGCCAGGTCGGCTGGTACGTCACCGAGGTCAAGGACGTCAACCAGGCCGACCGCATCGCCAAGGCCATCGACGCGATCTCGGCCAACTCGGACCACGAGTCCAAGACCCAGACCGAAGCGGCGGCCTCGGCCAGCTGGATGAAGCAGATGGCCGACATCGGCCTGATCGTCGGCTCGATCATGGGCGCGGTGTTCTTCACCCTGGTCCTGTTGACCGGCAACACCATGGCCCAGGCGGTGCGCGAGCGCACTTCGGAACTGGCGGTGTTGAAAACCATCGGTTTTTCCAGCCAGAGCGTGCTGTGGCTGGTGCTGGCCGAGTCGGTGCTGCTGATGTTGATCGGCGGCGTCGTCGGCGTCGCCATCGCCGGCGCGCTCGGCCCGATCGTCGGCACCGCCAGCGGCGGCGCGATCAGCGTGCCGCCGATCGGCCTCAACAGTTGGTCGCTGGGTCTTGCCCTGATGATCGGCATCGGCCTGCTGGTCGGCGCCTTGCCGGCGATCCGGGCGATGCGCCTGAACATCGTCGACGCATTGGCCGGACGCTGAGGAGAACGCAATGAAAAGGATCAAATCGTTCGTGCGCGGTCTGGCCGTGTTGCTCGCCCTGGCCGCGGGCCTGGTCGCCTGGTCGATGCTGCCGTGGCCGGCCCTGCTGGGCCTGGCCGCATTGTTCGCACTGTGGATGTTCCTGACCCGCAGCGGCCGCCAGGCCGCCTCGGTCGCCGGCGTCGGCATCAGCACCCTGGGCCAGCGCCTGGGCTCCTCGTCGGTGGTGGTGATCGGCATCGCCGGCGTGGTCGCGGTGCTGGTGGCGATGCTGTCGATGGCCGAGGGCTATCAGCAGACCCTGCGCCGCACCGGCAGCGACGACAGCGTCATCGTCCTGCGCGGCGCCTCCGCGGCCGAGGTCATGTCGACCCTGAGCCTGGACAGCATCAACGTCATCGCGCAGGCGCCGGGCATCGCCCGCAGCGCCGACGGCCGCCCGCTGGCTTCGGCCGAGACGGTGGTCGCGGCCAACCTGCCGATCCAGGGCGGCGCGCCCGACGAAGACGGCAGCGTGCAGTTGCGCGGCGTCGGCGACCGCGCCTTCGACGTGCGCCCGCAGCTGAAGATCGTCGAAGGGCGCAAGTTCGAATCGGGCAAGCGCGAAGTCGTGGTCGGCAGCGGCGCGGTGCGCCAGTTCGCCGGCATGCAGGTCGGCAAGCAGATCCGCCTCGGCAGCGAAATGTGGACCGTGGTCGGCGTGTTCCGCTCCGGCGATGCGATGGACTCGGAACTGTGGGCCGACGCCGAGATGGTCGCCTCGACCTACCGCCGCGGCGCCTCGCGCAACTCGGTCATCGCCAAGCTCACCGACGCCAGGCAGTTCAAGAGCTTCAAGGCGGCCCTGGCCGGCGACCCGCGCCTGCAGGTCGATACGACGACCACCGCCGCGTACTTCGCCAAGCAATCGGAAACCATGACCAAGGTGATCCGGGTGATCGGCATCGTGGTCGGCTCGATCATGGCGATCGGCGCGGTATTCGGCGCGCTCAACACCATGTTCGCCACGGTCGCGACGCGCGCGAGAGAGATCGCCACTCTGCGCGCGATCGGCTTCCGCGGCCTGCCGGTCGTGGTCGCGGTGATGCTGGAAACGATGCTGCTGGCCCTGCTCGGCGGATTGATCGGCGGCGCCCTGGCCTGGCTGATCTTCAACGGCTACACCGCCTCGACCATCGCCGGCGGCGTCGGCCAGCTGACCTTCGACTTCCGGGTCACCGGCGAACTGCTGTGGAGCGGCCTGAAATGGGCGCTGGCGATCGGTTTCGTCGGCGGCCTGTTCCCGGCGCTGCGCGCGGCCAACCTGCCGGTGACTTCGGCCTTGCGCGCGCTGTAGCTTGCGCGCGAAGTTGTTTGGCGAAGACCCGACCCCCTTCTCGCGAAGGGGGTTTTTTTATGCGGCGGGTTCGTCGGTATTGGTGCGGTGTTGATGGAGCCGACACAAATCCCCCTCCCCCCTTTGTCAAAGGGGAGGAGGCCTTCGGTCGGTTTTTGCGGAGCGGTTGCGTTTCGGCGGCTCACGGCCGTCGCGAGCGAAACCTCGCGGCACGTCGCTGCCCAAAGAAAAAGTCCCCGTTGGTCGAAGGGGGAAGCTTCGGTCGATTTTTGCGCGGCGGTTGCGCTTCGAGGCCTAATGGCGGCCGCAAGCGAGCTCTCGAAGCGCCTCACGCCCAAGATGAAGCGCTTACTTGGACCAAGGGGGCTTTGGGCATTTGCATTCAAGCAGGCGATTCGCTCCAGCGAGCCCGGCCCAGCGCGAGCGGGCCCAGCGCGAGCGGGCCCGCGCGAGATCAACCGCCCAGCCGGCCCTCAAGCCGTCGCCACCGCCAGCCGCCGCGAGCGCAGCACGCCCTCGCCGGCGAAGATCGCCAGGCCGACCCAGATGATGACGAAGCCGATCGCGCGCTCGGCGTCGAACGGCTCGCGCAGGATCAGCACGCCGATCAGGAACTGCAGGGTCGGGGCGACGTATTGCAGCAGGCCGATCGCGGTCAGCGACACCCGCCTCACCGCGTAGGCGAAGCCGATCAGCGGCAGCGCGGTCAGCGCGCCGGCGATCACCAGCAGCAACGCGGTGCCGAGCCCCCAGCCGCCGATGAAGCTGCCCTGCCCATGGGTCTCGCCCCAGAACATCAGGGCCAGGGCCGGCACGAACAGATAGACGTTCTCGACGCCGAGGCCGGTCACCGCCTCGACCGCGACCAGCTTGCGGATCAGTCCGTACAGGGCGAACGACACCGCCAGGCCGATCGCGATCAGCGGCGGGCGGCCGTAGTCGAAGGTCAGCCAGGCCACCCCGGCGAAGGCGAGAGCGATCGCGATCCATTGCGCGGTGCGCAGGCGCTCGCCGAGGAAGACCACGCCGAGCATCACGCTGACCAGCGGGCCGATGAAATAGCCCAGGCTGGTCTCGACGACATGGCCGGCGTTGACCGCCCAGATGTACAGGCCCCAGTTGAACGCGATCAGGGCACCGCTGACCGCGAGCATGACCGCCTTGCGCGGCTGGCGCAGGACCTCGCGCAGCCAATGCCGGCCCAGCGTCCAGCCGAGCCAGGCGGCGACCAGCAAGGTGCTCCAGACGACGCGATGGGCGACGATCTGCAGCGACGGCACCGCCTTGAGCAGATGCCAGTACAGCGGCATCAGGCCCCATAGGACGAACGAGGCGACCGCGATCCACAGTCCGCGGCGATCGGTGGCGGTACTCATGCGCGGGTTTCCTTTTCCGCCGTTGCGCCGGAGCCGATCGCCGCGGTTCTCGCTTCAGCAAACGCGGGCTTGGCAGGCGCGGGCTTGGCAGGCGCGGGCTCGCCAGGCGCGGCCTCTACGGACGCCGGCTCGACGGGCTTGACCGCGCGGGCGCGGGCCAGGGTGATGATGACGACGCCGACCAGGATCACCGCCATGGCGCCGAGGTCGTGCGAGGTGAAGCGCTCGCCGGCGAGCAGCGCGCCGAACAGCACCGCGATCGGCGGGTTGACGTAGGCGTAGCTGGTCGCCAGCGCCGGGCGCACGTGGTGCAGCAGCCAGATGTAGGCGGTGAATCCGAAGATAGAACCGGCGACCACCAGGTACAGCACCGCGCCGGTCGCGGCCCAGGTCGGCATTGCGGTGATGCGCTCGCCGGTCAAGACGGCCGCGCCGAGCATCCAGATGCTGCCGGTCAGCATCTGCGCGCTGGCGGCCATGAACGGCGAGGGCAGGTCCTGGTCGCGGCTCCAGATCGAGCCCCAGGCCCAGGCGATCGGCGCGACGGTCAGGCAGACCAGGCCGAGCGTCGAGGCCGACAGCTTGCTGCCGGCGTTGAGCCAGATCACTCCGAGGAAACCGATCGCCAGGCCGACCCATTCGATTTTCGAGGGATGCCGCCCGCGCAGCATCGCGAACACGCCGGCGAACAACGGCATCGAGGCGACCGCGATCGCCGCCAGGCCGGAGTCGACCTCGGTCTCGGCGAGGTTCACCAGGCCGTTCGACAGCAGCACCATCCAGATCGACAGCAGCCACAGCGTGCGCCACTGCTTGCGGCTCGGCGGCGGCACCCCGCGCCAGCGCAGGACCGCGTACATGATCGCGCCGGCGAGGAACATGCGGCCGGCGCCGAGCAGGAACGGCGGATAGCTTTCGAGGGCGAAACGGATCGCCAGATAAGTCGATCCCCACAGCACATACACCGACCCCAGGGCGAAGGCGACCGCGAGGGCGCCGGGGGCCAGTCGTTCAACGGACGGTGAAGCGGCGCTCATGACGCGGATTCCGGGGAGAGGGGCAACAGCGAAGGGACGGACGACGCGGGTCGGCCGGCGATGACATGGATTCGGGTCGACACGAATAACGGCGAAACACCGGCGTCGCGATCGCGCTGAGCGCGCCGCCGTCGATCAGGGATGAGGTCCGTAACGCGACACCGCCGTCCTGCGGCTGCCTACGTCGCGGCGACGCGGGTCGTCGAACACGTCGATCACCACGAAGCCGGCCTTGCGCATCATTCCGGCCGAGCCCTGGTTTTCCTCGTGGCGCTCGACGTAGATCTCGATCAGACCCATCTGCAACAGGCGCGAGACCGCCGCCTTCAACAATCGAGTGCCGAGTCCCTGGCCGCGATGACCGCGGTGCACTACGACTTCGCCGATATGGCCCTGCCATTCGATCTCGCGACCGGACGGCTGGTAGCGATGAAAAGCATCGCTCGGCTCAAATGTGACGACGGCCACGATTTCTCCGTCGTGCAAAGCGACGACCGCCTGCGTTCTTCCTCGCCGAATCGCCGACAGATGCGCGGCGAGTTCGACGTCGGGCAGGAAATTCCAGGGATTGGGGCCGTGTTCGCGGATCAGCGCGAGAATCTCGCCGACCTGCTCTGGCATTGCGGCTTGCATCACGTACCGGGACATCCCGGGGGCGTCCGTATCGAATAGGTCGGGGGAGCGATTCCGCACATAAAAATTCCTCATGCGACGGGATCGTGAATAGCGTATCGATGTCAGTCAAATTGCGGTTGAATATTTGCCCGCATGAACGCAAAAATCTTGCATGAGCACCCCACCCCTGGTTTTGGACGAGTTCGACCACAAGCTGCTCGAGCTGCTGCAGCGCGACGCCTCGGCGACCCTGAGCGAGCTCGGCGACGCCATCGGGCTGTCGCCGAGCGCGGTGCAGCGGCGCATGACCCGCTACCGCCAGGAGGGCCTGATGCGCCAGGTGGCGGTGCTGGACCCGCTGTCGCTCGGCAGCACCCTGGCCGCGGTCTGGGTGACGATGGAGCGCGAATCGGCCGAACGTCATGCGGCCTTCCATGCCCGGGTGCGCGCCGCTCCCGAGGTGCAGCAGTGCTACACCCTCGCCGGCGAGTGGGACTACCTGGTGATCCTGGCCACGACCGGCGTCTCGCACTGCCGCCAGGTCGTCGACCGCCTGTTCCTCGACGAAGGCAACATCAAGCGCTACGACACCCACCTGGTGTTCGACGTGGTCAAGCACGGCCTGGAACTGCCGACCCGAGATGCGCCGCGGGCGGCGCGTAAGCGGAGGGGATGAAGCTGCACGGGACTCGGCTGATCGGGACTCGGCTGATCGGGACTCGGGACTCGGGTTTCGGGACTCGCAACAGCAGCCGCGTCCAAGCCGAGGTGGTCCGCTCCTGCTTTACGAGTCCCGAGTCCCGAAACCCGAGTCCCGGCTCCTAGGCCGCCCGCTCGCGCTGCAGCAGCCGCTCCTTGAGCGGCAGGCCCCAGCGGTAGCCGCCCAGGGAACCGTCGCCGCGCACCACGCGATGGCAGGGCACGACCACTGCGACGCGGTTGTTGGCGCAGGCTCGGGCCACCGCGCGCGCGCCGCGCGGCGCGCCGACCTGCTCGGCGATCTGCGCATAGCTGCGGGTCTGCCCGGCCGGAATCTTCATCAGCGCGTCCCAGACCTTTTTCTGGAAGGCGGTGCCGACCAGGTCCAGCGGCACCGCATGGCCCTGCCCGCCCAGGGTGTCGGCGACCGCGCGCAAACGCGGGGCGAGGAATTCGTCGCGGCCGGCGTCGACGCGCTCCAGCAGCGCGCGCGGGAACTCGCTGCGCAATCTGGCCTCGAGCGCCTGCGGGTCGTCGCCGAGCTCGACCATGCAGATCCCGCGCGCGGTGGTGGCGACCAGGGCAGTGCCGATCGCGGTCGGCGCCAGGCTCCAGCGGATCTGTTCGCCCGCGCCGCCGGCGCGGTAGCGCGCCGGGGTCATGCCGAGCTTGGCCGCGCCGCTTTCGTAGACCCGCGACGGCGAGCCGTAGCCGGCGTCGTACAAGGCCGCACTGACGTCGTGACCTTCGCGCAGCGCCGAACGCAGGCTGCCGAGCTTGCGCTGGGCCAGGTACTCGGCCGGGCTCAGGCCGAAGCGCGCGCTGAAGCGCCGCTGCAGGTGCGAGGGGCTCAGGCCGACCCGCACGGCCAGTTCGCTGAGGGAAGGCTCGCCGCTGTCGAGCAGCGCACGGGCCTGTTCGAGTTTGTCGTCGTGGGATTTGCTGTTCATGACCGACAGACTAGGCCTGCCGCCGGGACCTCGCTATCCGGATCTTGCACGATGCGGGGTCGGACTTTCGGCCGCGATTCATCGGGGATGCCGGTCGCGATGCGTCAGGACGATACCGGCCGCGCAGGGCGAAGCGGCAGGCGCGGCGAACCGGGAACCGCGCGGCGGCGAGCGATGCGCCGACGCGACCTCGCGGCGCCGCGCTGTCGGCTGCCTTGCCGAAACACCGCCACGGGCGTTACCCCGGCGCAAAAAAAAAGCGCGCCACCCGGGCGCGCTTCTCGTGTTGCGATGACTGACCGTGGCGGTCGCCCCACCCGGCTCAGTCGGCCCAGTGCCCCGGCATCGTCGCCGTCGGCAGCACCTGCGCCGACAGCTGACGGTCGTTGTTGAGCAGGCGCACCGCATCGGCGAGGATCGAAGCCGATTCGCGCAGCAGCGGGTCGGGACGCTTCTCGGCCAGCTTCTCGCGCGCCGCGTCCTTGGCGATGTCGCGCTCGGCGGCGGCGAGGCCGTCGTCGTTGGCATCGTCGGCCAGCGGGTCGAGTTTCAGGCCCAGTTGCTTGCGTTCGGCCTGGCGCTGCTTGCGCTTGGCGTCGTCGCGATCGCGCTCGGCGCGGCGCTCGGCCTCGTTGAGCGAGATCCACTTCTTGGCGCGCTCCTCGCGGAACTGGGCGACGTCCTGCGACCACCACTGGAACTCCTTGTCGCTGGCGATGCGGGTGCTGTGCAGCGTCTCCAGTTTGGGCAGCAGCGGAGCGAAGTTGCCGTAGCTGGTATGCGGCACGGCGGCGATCTTGGTCCACGGCAAGGCGTTGTCGTAGGTGCTCTCGCCGTATTCGGTGGCGTCGACGGACACCGGGAACGCCAGGTCGGGCACCACGCCCTTGTTCTGGGTCGAGCCGCCGCTGACGCGGAAGAACTGGGCGATGGTCAGCTTGACCTGGCCGAAGCGCGGGCCTTCGTTGGCCGGCCAGCGATCGAGATCGACCAGGTTCTGCACCGTGCCCTTGCCGAAGCTGGTCTCGCCGATGACCAGGCCGCGACCGTAGTCCTGGATCGCGCCGGCGAAGATCTCCGAGGCCGAGGCCGAGCCGCGGTTGATCAGCACCGCCAGCGGGCCTTCCCAGGCGATGCCGGTGTCGCTGTCGCCTTCGACGCTGACCCGGCCGCCGGATTCGCGCACCTGCACGACCGGGCCGCGGTCGATGAACAGACCGGTCAGTTCGATGGCTTCGTTGAGCGAACCGCCGCCGTTGTTGCGCAGGTCCAGGACCACGCCGTCGACCTTGTCGGCGCGCAGCTTGGTCAGCAGCTTGGCGACGTCGCGGGTGGCCGAGGCGTAGTCGTTGGCGTTCTTGCGGCGGCCTTCGAAGTCCTGGTAGAAGCCCGGCAGCTTGATCACGCCGATGCGCTTGGCCGGCGCGTCGCCGGCGGCCGGAATGTCGATGATCTCCGACTTGGCGGCCTGGTCTTCCAGGCGCACCTTGTCGCGCACCAGCACGATGCGGTTGGGCTTGCTGTCCAGGCCGGACTCGGCCGGCACCACGTCGAGGCGCACCTTGGTGCCCTTGGCGCCGCGGATCTTGGCGACCACGTCGTCGATGCGCCAGCCGATCACGTCCTCCATCGCGCCGCTGTCGCCCTGGCCCACGCCGACGATGCGGTCGCCGGCCTTGAGCAGGTTGCTGCGCGCGGCCGGGCCGCCCGGGATCACTTCGCGGATCGCGACCACGTCGTCCTGCTTCTGCAACTGCGCGCCGATGCCGTCGAGCGACAGCGACATGGTCATGTTGAAGTTGTCGGCCGACTTCGGGGTCAGGTAATCGGTATGCGGGTCGATCGCGTTGGCGTAGCTGTTGACGAAGGTCTGGAAGACGTCCTCGCCCTTGAGCTCGGCGATGCCCTTGGCCATGTTGGCGTAGCGCTTGTCGAGGGTCTTGGCGATGTCCTCGGGCTTCTTGCCGGCCAGCTTCAGGCGCAGCCAGTCGTTGCGCACCGACTGCTTCCACAGCGCGTCGAGCGCGGCGGTGTCGGCGACCCAGGGCGCGTCCTTGCGGTCGTAGTCGTAGCGGTCGTTGCCGCTGAATTCGAAACTCGCCGGCTGCTTGAGCAGGCCGCGCGCGTAGGCGACGCGTTCGTCGACGCGCTGCTTGTAGGTGGCGAAAATCGCGTAGGCCGGCGACAGGTCGCCGCTCTTGATCGCGTCGTCGAGCTTGTTCTTGTTGACGTCGAAGCGGGCGATGTCGATCGCGCTGAAGAACTGCTTGCCGCCGTCCAGCGATTCGAGATAGCGCTTGTACATGTCGGCCGACAGCGCATCGTCGAGCGCGCGCGGCCGGTAGGCGTAGCGGCTGTCGGACAACAGGCCGTAGACGAGTTTCGCCGCCGTGGTCTGGTCCGCGGTCGGCGCGCTCGGCAGTGCCGTGGACGCCTTGGAAGCGCTTACCGCGTCGGGCCGCGCGAGCAGCGCCAGCGGGGCGGTCAGCAGGAAGCCTGCTAGCAGGGTAACGGCACGCTTGTTCTTGAGGGTCATCGCGAAGTCTTCTCGGCCAAGAGGGCCGATGTCTAGGATGTAGCGGCTTTGGACAAGACCACAGTGCCGAAAGTTGCCGGCCCTGTCACGCCCGTAACGCGCGAATCGCCGCTATCGGCGTGAAAGCGGTTCAGTTTGACCGCGATCGGCGTTAGCGGGCCGTTATCGCGGCCGGGAAACGCCCGTTTCGGCGTTCATGCCGGGCCATCCGGCTGTCGTGGCGGGACAAGACTGTGCCACTGAGTACCGGCGCGCGACCGGACGCCGCCGGGGCTGCTGCGGCCACCGGACATCGGCCTCCGACCCGGCGCCAGCGACGTGTGCCGGCCGGCTTTGCGCGGACCGGTGCGGCGCGGCCCCGCGGCCGCCGTGCGGTCCGGGCGAGCGGCGACGGATCAGACCGCGGCGCGGTCGACCCAGTCGTTCGAGGTCTCGGCGAAACCGGCTTCGATCGCCTGGCGATCGGCGTGGTAGGACGAGCGCACCAACGGCCCCGAGGCGACGTGGGTGAAGCCCAGCGACAGGCCGTAGACCTCGAGTTCCTTGAACTCTTCCGGGGTCCAGTAACGCAGCACCGGGTGATGGTGCGCGGTCGGCTGCAGGTACTGGCCGATGGTGATCATGTCGACGTCGTGCGCGCGCAGGTCGCGCAGGGTCGCCTGGACCTGCTCCATGGTCTCGCCCAGGCCGAGCATGATCCCGGACTTGGTCGCGACCTGCGGGTGCTGGGCCTTGAACTTCTGCAGCAGGGTCAGCGACCACTGGTAGTCGGCGCCAGGGCGGACGTTGGCGTACAGGTCCGGCACAGTCTCGACGTTGTGGTTGAACACGTCCGGCGGATTGGCGGCGAGGATCTCCAGCGCCCGCTCCATGCGGCCCTTGCCGCGGAAGTCGGGGGTGAGGATCTCGATCTTGGTGCGCGGGCTTTCGTTGCGCACCGCGGCGATGCAGTCGACGAAATGCTGGGCGCCGCCGTCGCGCAGGTCGTCGCGGTCGACGCTGGTGATGACCACGTACTTCAGGCCCATGTCGGCGACGGTGCGGGCCAGGTTGGCCGGCTCGCTCGCATCCGGCGGCTTGGGCCGGCCGTGGGCGACGTCGCAGAACGAGCAGCGGCGGGTGCAGACCTCGCCGAGGATCATGAAGGTCGCGGTGCCGTGGCTGAAGCACTCGTGGATGTTCGGGCAGCTGGCTTCTTCGCAGACCGTGACCAGGCGGTTCTCGCGCAGCTTCGCCTTGAGTTGGGCGACCGAATTGCCCGAAGGGATGCGCACCCGGATCCAGGACGGCTTGCGCAGCGCCGGCACGTCGGCGAACTGCACCGGCGAGCGGCCGATCTTGTCGCCGCCGATCTGCTTGGCGCCGGGCGTCATGGTGGTCGACTCCAGCACCGCCGGCACGAGCGCCTCGGGCGCACCGCCGCCGACGACGGTGAGCGGAATGGACTTGGAGACGGGGTTGGTCATGACGTTGCCTGAACTCTTGTCGTTTGGCTCCCTCTTCGCGGGCGGAGAGGGGAGAATCTTTACCGGCCCGCTTGGGGCAAAAGGCTCTACAAGCTCAGCGGAGCCGCTTCCTCGACGGTCAGTCCGAACTGGCGCGCGAGCTGCGCGACCAGCACCGGCTTGACCTGATCCAGGCCCGAGGGGCCGCCCAAGTCTACCACCGAGGTCACCTGCAACCCCTGGTAACCACAGGGATTGATGCGCCGGTACGGTTCCAGGTCCATGGCGATGTTGAAGGCCAAGCCGTGGAAGGTGCAGCCGCGGCGGACCCGGATGCCCAGGGCCATGACCTTGGCCCCGGCCACGTAGACCCCGGGGGCGCCGTCGCGGCGGGCGCCCTCGATGTTCCACTCGGCCAGGGTGTCGATTACCGCCTGCTCGATGCGGTCGACGTACTCGCGCACGCCGACCTTGAGCCGGCGCAGGTCCAGCAGCGGGTACAGCACGATCTGGCCGGGGCCGTGGTAGGTCACCTGGCCGCCGCGGTCGACGTGAATCACCGGGATATCGCCCGGCATCAGCACGTGTTCGTCCTTGCCGGCCTGGCCCAGCGTGAACACCGGGTCGTGCTCGACCAACCACAGCTCGTCGGGGGTGTCGGCGTCGCGGGCGTCGGTGAAGGCCTGCATCGCGCGCCAGACCGGTTCGTACGGCTGGCGGCCGAGGTCGCGCAACTGCGCGCGCGGCGGCGCGCTGGCGCCGCCGAACACGGCGGCGACGGCGTCGATTACAGCGTCCACTTCACTTCCGGATGCTCGCGCAGCACCTGGTGGGCCAAATCGTACTGCTCGCGATTCTCGGCGCGGAAGCTCAACCGTACCGACACGTATTTGCCGGTCGAGGAATGCTTCCACTGGATGGTTTCGGTTTCCACGCTGATCCCGGCCTGGAACAGCAGCTGCGGCAGTTCGCGCTCCAGGCCGGCGTCGGCCGCTCCCATCGCGCTGAGCTCGAACGAGCCCGGAAACTGGAAGCCGTGGTCGGGGTTGTCGGAATGAATGTCCATGCCGCCATTATGGGTCCCGCGGCGGGGCAACCCAAGCGCAGGGATGGGACGGCGGCGTGCCGGGGGTGGAACGCAGCGGGACGGCCTGAGCCGGCCGTAGCGGCGCGCCCGGCCGATATCCAACCGGCCGGCTTGCAACCGCATCGCGCGGCTGCCAGATTCGGCAAGGCCGGTTCCGCTGAACCGGGCAGACATGCACCGAATGGATTCATACGCCATGCAATCGCCGCCCGCGACGCAGCAAACCCCGGCCGAGCGCCTGCTGTTGGTGCTGGACCTGGACGAGACCCTGATTTACGCCAGCGAAACCGAGTTGGATCGCGCCGCGGATTTTCGCGCCGTGGGCTACCACGTCTATCGGCGGCCGCATGCCGAGCGCTTCATCGCATACGCGCTGGCGAACTTCGACGTGGGAGTGTGGACTTCGTCCGGGCGGGTTTACGCCGAAGCGGTCGTCGCCGCCTTGTTTCCGCCGCGCTCGCTACGATTCGTCTGGTCGAGCGAACGCTGTTCGATCAGCCGCGACTGGAGCACCGGCGAATACCTCAACCGCAAACGGCTGCAGAAGCTCAAGCGCCACGGCTATCGCCTCGAACGCATGCTCGCGATAGACGACACCGCGAGCAAGCACGCCTATAACTACGGCAATCTGGTCTGCGTGCGCGAATACCTCGGCGACGACGACAGCGATGACGAGCTGGTGCAATTGATGAGCTACCTGGACCGCCTGGCGCACGAGCCGAACGTACGCACGATCGAGAAGCGGCGCTGGCGCGAGCGGCTATCGCGGTTGGCATGAGCCCGTTCAGCTCATCGATCAGTAAGGCGCGCCAATACCAGAAAGATATGCGCCGCATTCGTGAATGGCTCCGGCAATGAAACACCCGCGGCATGACCGCGAATCGCAGTCGCGGCCGTTCTCACCCGATGAGCGTCGAGTAAGTTATCCAGTGGGCCGTAAAGCCGCCCAGCTCCAGATTCAGGAAGGACTCGCCATGCCCGCCAGCCAATCCGTCGCCCTGCCCTTGCGCGGCCAGTTCCGCAGCCTCTACACCTCGCTCAAGCGCGCTCGTCTGTTGGAACGCACGCCGGTGGTCTTCTGTGAAGGCGATTCGTGGTTCTCGACGCCGCTGGCGATGAACCTGCTCGACTGGATCGTCTCGCCGGCGCCCGAGGACGAGGAGCGCGGCATTCCGCTGCTCGGCCACGGCGGCCTGTTCTTCCGCGCCGAGCACAGCGGCGACCACGCCTCGCGCAACGAGGACAACCCGAAACGTTCGATGTTCGTGCCCGATAACATCGAAGACGTCATCGCCTGGTACGCCAAGTTCGATTTCGACCTGATCCTGCTCAGCGCCGGCGGCAACGATTTCGTCGATCAGTTCCTCAAGCGCACCTTCGCCGGCCAGCAGAACCTGTCGGCCGAGGCCGCGTTCCAGCGCGTGCTCGACACCGGCAAGTACCAACGCGTGCGCCAGGCCTATGCGCTGTTCCTGCAGGCGGCGCTGGCGGCCAAGCCGAACGCGCCGATCCTCGCCCACAGCTACGACTACCCGCAATTGATCGGGCGGCCCGGCGCACTTACGCCGGGCAATATCGGCGTCGCCGCGCTGCTGAAGAAAAGCGTCGGGCCGTGGATCGGGCCGCACCTCAACGCTATCGTCCACGCCGACCCGGCCAGGACTCCGGACGAACGGCGGCGCTTCGGCCGCATGCTGATCGACGGCTTCGAGCGCCACGTACTGCGCGAACTCAAGCACGACGCGCGCTTCGCCGGGCGTTTCGACTACGTCGACCTGCGCGGCACCCTGACCGCGGAAAGCCAGTGGTTCGACGAGATGCATCCGACCGAGGCGGGGTTTCATGCCCTGGCGACGAAGTTCCGCGCCGCGATGATCGCCAGGCTGCCGCCCGCGAAGCGATAAGCGCCGGTCGCTAACACGCCGGCCCGGCAACGCCGGCGCGGGCCACGGCCCGCGGTTCGTCCCGCCTTCACAAATCCTCCTGCGAAACGCTTAACACGGTGCTGCACCGGCACCGGCCGGTGCACGCGATTCCGTTGGCGAGCCGTCGCGCCCGCCTCGACGCCACCCGCATCGTTCGCAGGAAGATCGCTCATGAAGAATGTGTTCTTTGGCCTTGCCCTCGAGTACGAAAAAGGCATCCACGCGCGCGTCGCGCTGGGCGGCGACGGACGCGTCGTCGAGGTCCACGAATCGGCCGACGGCAACGACCTGAACTATCGCAGCGGCCGGCTCCGGCAGATGGCGATCGATTGGGACGACAGCGTGGCGTTCGGCGATGGCGCCGAGCCGAGCATTGCCATCGAGGGCCGGATCCTGGTCGAGACGCACCGCTCGGCCGGCGGCGTGGACCTGTATTGCCGCGTCGGCGCGTGGAACGAGGACGGCATCGTCTTCGGCGAGAGCGTCAAGTACGCCAGCGGCGAAGCCCCCTGCGTGGCGCTGAACCGGCAGGCCGTCGTCGAGGTGCACGAGTCGCGCTGGAACTCCACGATCTGGTGCAACCTGGGCCGGCTGGACGAGAACAATGCTTCGGTCGTCTGGCTGGGCAACAGCTACCTCGATGCCGGCATCCAGCCCGCGATCGCGATCAATGCCCAGAACGACGTGGTGATGGTGCGCGGCAACGCGGCGGACGATGAGCTGCACTACCGCGTCGGCAGGCCCGGCCCCACCGGCATCCAATGGGGCCCGGCGACCCGCTACGGCGCCGGCAGCCGCGCCTCGGTCGCGTTGACCGCGGAAGGCGAGGTCATCGTCGTCTACGAAAGCACCGACCGGAAAAGCCTGATGCAGCGCTTCGGCAGGATCCGCGGCAAGAGCATCGACTGGGCCGGCGAGGCGGTGTATTTCGACGACGGCGCCCGGCCCGCCGTCGCCTGCCACGGCGGCATGGCGATTCAGGCACACGAGTCGGAAGGCTTCAATACGCTGTGGGCGTCGACCTCGCGCATCGTCGATCGCTCGCGCTGGATGCAGGACCATCTGCGGGAGCTCGGCGATCTCACCCTGCCGCGGCTGACCACCGGCGCCTCGCACGATGCCGGCATGTACCAACACGGCCTGTCGATGTCGCTCGGCAAGACCCAGAACCTCGACCTGTACCAACAGCTCAGCCAAGGCATCCGCTACTTCGACCTGCGGCCCAAGTGGGACGGCAGCGCGCTGTACGTCAGCCACGGTCCGATCACCGGGCCGGCCCTGACCGAGATCCTCGACGACGTCCGGCGCTTCATGAACGAAGGCAACCGCGAGCTGGTGATCCTGAAGTTTTCGCACTACGCCAAGTTCACCGACGGCGTGTACGAGCAGCTCGTCGAACTGCTGCAGGACAGGCTCGGGCGCTGGCTGTTCCAGAACCTCCCGCGCGGCGCGCGCCTGTCGGATATTCCGCTGGGCGAGTACCTGCGCCACTCCGGCGTGGTCCTGGTCGTGTGCGACGAGGATTATCCGGTCCAGACCCCGGCCGCCGGCATCTGGGTGTATCGCGACTCCAACTCGCCCACGGCCGAACTCGGCGACCTGCGCGTCTACGACCAGTACTCGAACACCACCAGCTACGCCACCATGAGCGCCGACCAGATCGCCAAGTTCCAGGCCTACGACGGCAAGTGCGTCGGCCGGCCCGAATTGCCCTGCGATCAGTTCCTGTTGTCGTGGACGCTGACTCCGCCGACCGCCGTGTGGCTGCTGTCGAAGGAGGCCAACCGCAATCTCGGCGCGGCGATGGCCGCTTTGCCGCGCGAGAACGGCAGCGGCTGCGTGATCAATCAGCTCTATGTCGATTACGTCGAGTATTCGCGCGCCACCGACGTGGCGATGTCGATGAACGGCCTCGCCTGAGCAGGCCGTTCGCGGCGCGCGCGCCGCGCCACCGGCCCGAAACGCAACGAGCCGGCAATGCCGGCTCGTTGTTCATCGCTGAGCGGATCGGGTAGGGCGATCGGTCACTCCGACTCCCACCACATCCAGAACTCGTCCCACAGGCGCTTGAAGAAACCGCCCTCCTCGACCGCGGCGATCGCGACCAGCGGGCGCTGGGCGACGACCTTGCCGTCGAGCATGACCTTGACCGTGCCGATCGCCTGGCCCTTCTTGATCGGCGCGACCAGGGTCTTGGGCACGTCGATGCTCGGCTTGAGCTGGGCGTACTTGCCGCGCGCCACGCTGACCAGCATCGGCTCGGCGACGCCGAGCTGCACCTCGTCGGACTGGCCCTTCCAGACCTTCTGCTTGGCGATCACCTTGCCGGTGTCGTACAGCTTGTGGGTTTCGTAGAAACGGAAGCCCCAGTTGAGCAGCGCCTGGCTGTCGGTCGCGCGCTGGGCCTCGGAGGTCGAGCCCATCACCACCGAGATCAGGCGCTGGTCGCCGCGCTGGGCCGAGGCCATCAGGCAGTAGCCGGCCTTGGAGTGGTGACCGGTCTTGATGCCGTCGACGGTGGAGTCGCGCCACAGCAGCAGGTTGCGGTTGGGCTGGGTGATCGGCCCGACCTTGAGTTCCTTGATCTTGTTGTACGAGTACGCGACCGGGAAGTCGCGGATCAGGGCGCGTCCGAGCAAGGCCAGGTCGTGCGCGGTCGAGTAGTGGTTCGGGTCCGACAGGCCGTGTGGGTTGACGAAATGCGAGTTCTTCAGGCCGATGCGCGCGGCGTACTGGTTCATCAGCGCGGCGAAGGCGTCTTCGCTGCCGGCGACGTGTTCGGCCAGGGCGATCGCGGCGTCGTTGCCGGACTGCACCACCATGCCCTTTTCCATGTCGACCAGCGGCGCGGTCTTGTTGACCTCGAAACCGGAGTAGCTGCCGTCGGTGGCCGCGCCGCCCTTGCGCCAGGCGTTCTCGGTCATCATCACCTGGTCGGTGTCCTTGACCTTGCCGCCGGCCATTTCGGCGGCGATCACGTAGCTGGTCATGACCTTGGTGATGCTGGCCGGCTCGACCCGCAGGTCGGCGTCCTTGCTGGCCAGGATGTTGCCGCTGGCGGCGTCCATCAGCACCCAGGAAGTGCCCTGGATCGCCGGCGGCGGCGGCACCGGCAAGGCGTCGCTGGCCGGGCGCGCGGCGGCCGGCGCGACGGTCGCGGCGGCGGGCGTCTGCGCCCAGGCCGAGGCGACGCCGGCGACGGTGGTGACCAGGAAGGCCGAGGTCAGCGCGGCGAAGGCGGCGGCGCGCGGGGTGAAGCGGGCTTTCATCGTTGAACTACTCCGGGAGCCGGCGCTGCGCCGGCCAAGGTGTTGGGTGGTCTCCGGCACCGCCGTCCTGGCGCGCGCCGCTGAAATTGCCGGAGCGGGCGATCCTTCCCGTTCCGCGAAACCGTGCATCCTGCCTCAGATGCGCGGTCGCTGCAGCCGCCGACATCGTCGGGGGCCGCAAGAATCGATCAATCGCGCACGCGCTGCGGCTGTCCGAACCCCAGACCGACGATACGCGCGGCAAGTTCCGGCGCGGCCGAAGCCTGCAGCGGGCCGACCCGCAAACGCCAGACTTTCTGGCCGTTGGAGGCGTTGCCGTCGAGCAGGCGGGCGGCGCCGATGCCGGCCCCGCGCAGCATGGTCAGGGCCCGGTCGGCGTTGCTGCGCGCCGAGAAACTGGCGACCTGCAGGGTCACGTCGCTGGCGCTGGGCGCGGCATTGCCTTCGACCGCGGCGGCGACTACGGCCGCGGCCTTGGACGGGCTCGGCGGCGGCGGCGCGGCGGCGGGCGCCGGCAGGGTCGCGGCCGACGCCGCGGCCACCGCGGTCGCGGGCGGCAGCTTGCCGGCCTTCTTCGCCGCCTTCTGCGCGGCGGCCAGGGCGCGGACCTGTTCCTTCTGCTGCTTGGCCATGGCGCGCTGTTCGGCCCGGCTCAGCGGCTTCGGCGTGGCGATCTCGGCGCCCTTGCCGGTGGCGACGCGGACCTGGCGCGACTTCATCCAGGTGTCGAATTCGTCGGCCGTCATCGACTTGCCGTTCTGCATCATGTCGAAGCGATAGTCGTTGCCCGGCAGCAGTTTGCCGCCGCCCGACGCCGCGGGGGCCTTGGAAGCGACGGCCGTGGCCGGCTTGGGCGCCGCAGCGGAAGCCACGGGCTGGCCGGTCGCGACCGTGGTCCTGACCGGAGCGGCAACCGGCGTCGAGGCCGGGCTGGCCGGCTTGCCGGTGGCGATGCGCACCCCCGGCGGCAGTTCGCCCGCGTTGGCGCTGCCGATCGGCATCGCCGAGACCAGCCGGTCGATCGCCGACGGCGGGTTCGGTTTGACCGCGGCCGGCGGCGGATTGTTGGCGGCGCTGGCGTACACCGGCGGCGCGGCGTCGCCCGGATGCAGGGCGCGCACCTCGACCCGGCCGGTGCCGCGCTGGGTGATGCCGAGCTTGACCGCGGCGGCGTAGCTGAGGTCGATCACCCGGCCGTCGTGGAACGGGCCGCGGTCGTTGACGCGCACGGTGACCGACTTGCCGTTGTCGAGGTTGGTGACGCGGGCGAAGCTAGGCAGCGGCAGCGACTTGTGCGCGGCGGTGAAGGCGTACATGTCGTACACCTCCAGGTTGGAGGTTCGCCGGCCGTGGAATTTCTGACCGTAGTAGGAGGCCAGGCCGCGCTCGACGTAGTCCTCGTGCGAATCGAGCACCTTGTAGCTCTTGCCGAGCACCTTGTACGGCGAGCGGTTGCCGAACTGCGAGCGCGGCTCGGCGACGACTTCGGGTTCGGGGATCGCATCGACGTCGGGAACGTAGTCCGGGGTGGTGTCGGACACGCCCGGCGCGTACAGGCCGCCGGCCTTGTAGTTGCCGCGCTTGCTGAGGTCTTCCTGGGCCGGCGCGTACGGCGACTTCTTGCGGCCGCCCTGCGACTGCGCCGAAGGCAGGCCGCTGGCGTGGACGCGGTCGCGTTCCGGCAGGGCCAGGGCTTCGGAGGAATTTTTCTTGGGTGCGCCGGCGCAGGCGGCCAGGGCCAGCGGCAGGACGGCGGCGGCCAGCCGCGCGATCAGCGCGATCGGCGGCCGCTTCGTGCCCGGCCCGCTCATGCCTGCGGTGCCTTGGCTGCGGGGGCGGTGGCCGCAGGGACCTTGCCTGCAGGGACATTGCCTGCAGGGCCGGCGGGCTGGGCCAATGCGGCAGGCGGTGTCGCGATATGGGTGGCCAAGGGATTCTCCCGTCCGGCGATCGCCTCGGCCAGCTGGTACACCGCCATCGCGTAATGCTTGGAGATGTTGTAGCGGGTGATCGCGTAGAAGTTGCGGAAACCGAGCCAATATTCGGGACCGTTGACGCCGTCGAGGTTTAGCAGCGTCGCGGTCTCGGTCGGCGCCACCGTGCCCAGCGGACGATAGCCGCGCGCGGCCAGGTCGCTGAGCGAATACACCGGGTCCATGCTGTCGGGGACGAAGTCCTGCGCGGTGGCGTCGCGATTGGCGCGCACCGTCACCGGGCCGCCGCGCACCCAGCCGCCCTTCTTGACGAAGTAGTTGGCGACCGAGAAGAACACGTCGTCCAGGTCGGTGAACAGATCGCGTTTGCCGTCGGCGTTGCCGTCGACCGCGAACTCGCGATAGCTCGACGGCATGAACTGGCCCCAGCCCATCGCCCCGGCGTAACTGCCGGTCAGGGTGGTGATGTCGATCCGCTCTTCCTTGCCGAGCGCGAACAACTGCGCCAGCTCGCCGCGGAAGAAGGCCTCGCGGCGATTCTCGCGATCGGCCTTGGCCGGGTCGCCGGTGCGCGGATAGGCGAACGCCAGGGTGTACAGCGCGTCGACCACCGAGTACTTGCCGGTGTTCTTGCCGAAGCTGGTTTCCACGCCGATGATCGAGACGATGATCTCGGCCGGCACCCCGGTCGCGGCTTCGACCCGCGCCAGTTGTGCGCGATGTTCGGCCAGGAAGGCCTGGCCGCCGTCGATGCGGGCCTGGGTGATGAAGATCGGGCGGTAGTCCCGCCACGGCTTGGCTTCGGCCGGCCGTGCCATCGCCGCGACGATGCCCTCGCGGATCTGCGCCTTCGCCAGCACCGATTCGATATAGGCCGGATCGACGCCGTAGCGGCTGGCGGTATCGCGTACGAACTCGGCGCGCGCCTGCGCCAGCGGCATCGGCTTGACCGGGTCCGGCAATGCCGGCGTGCCGACGACCGGCGTCGGCGCGGCGACCGGGGCCGGCGGTTTCGGCGCCGGGGCGGGCGCGAGGGTAGACGTCGGGATCGGCGGCGTCTGCGTGGCGCAGGCAGCCAGGGCGATCGTGAGTGCGCAAAACAAGGCGCGACGGGCAGTTTGGCGTCGGGTCATCGCGGCGAGGTTAGCACGCGAAAGCGGAGCAAAAAACCTTGGGTTTGCGGGACTTAACCGATTTTATTCATGTCAGGTTGTCGATGCGGAAGCGGCTGGGCCGGGGCGATGGCGCCGCCCGGCAGGTCGTCATCAACATGAACAGCACTCGTCGCAGCCGCCTTCGCAGACCGAACCCGCCGCTTACCCTGCCCCGCTTCGTCCGAGGGCGTTGCCGATAGTGAGGTGCAACGCCGGTTGCGGCTCGCGCGCCAGGCCGAGCTCCTCGCGCAGGTCCAGCAGCGCGGGGCAGCGCACCGCACACCAGACATAGCCGTCGGTCTCGCGTGCATCCGGGTCGTAGTCGAACGCGATCGCCGCACCGTCCAGGCGTTTCCAGGCCGCCGGCTTCGGCGGCGCCTCGCCGCGGATCACCGAGACATGCGTCCCCCACAACGGCGCCTGCAGGCTGCGGGTGCGATGGTGAGCGAGCCAGAACTGCCGGCGCAGGTAGCGGCCGAGCTCGGGGTCGCCGTCCACGATCAGCCACCACAGCGTGCTGCCGCCATCGCGGCGGGCATGGCCGCCGCGGCCGAGCGGCGGGCTGTAGCGCAGGGTGCCGGTGGAAGGTAGCCAGAGCGACGACATGCGAACGACCGCGGAGACAGGCCTCAAACTCGCCCGATTCCGCTTGGCGATCAACCCCGCCGGATGACGCGGCAAGGCCTTTCATCGAGCCCCGCTCAGGCCGCCGCGCGCCTGCCGCCAAGCGCGGTCTTGATCATCATCCCGCCGAGTTCCTTGACCAGCTTCGCCGCGACCAGCGCGGTGAGGTTGGAGATGTCGCACGACGGGTTGTACTCGACGATGTCGCCGGCCACGATCGGCTGGCGGATGCCGTGCAGCAGATCGATCACCTGGCGCGGCGAGGCGCCGCCCGGCTCGCGGTGCGATACGCCAGGCGCATACGCCGGGTCCAACCCGTCGAGGTCGATCGACACGTACACGGGCGTGTCCAGGTCCAGGCGCAGGCCGTCGCGCCAGTCCGCCGCCTCGATCACTTCCACGCCGAACCGCTCGAATTGGGCGCGATGCTCGTCGTTGACGGTGCGCAGCCCGACCTGGATCAGCCGATCCGCCAGGCCTTCCTCCATGATCCGCGCGAACGGCGAAGCGTGCGAACGTGGGTTGCCCTGATAGGCGTCGTACAGATCGGCATGCGCGTCGATGTGCACGATGGTCAGGCGTGGCTGGCGGCGCCGCACCGCGCGCAGGATCGGATGGGTGATGGCATGGTCGCCGCCCAGGCACAGCAGCGGGCCGCCCTGAGCCAGTGCGCGTCCGACGCCCTGCTCGATCACTTCCCAGGCATCGGCAACGCCGTCGAAATGCAGGTCGCCGCAATCGATCAGCCGCCCGGCCTCGCCGAAATCGATGCCGGTTTCGCTGCGGATGCTGTAGGCATCGCAGTGCAGTTCGCGGCGGATCAGCGGCGGCGCCGCGGCCGTGCCTTTGAGGTAGGAAGAGTTGTCGTCGTTGGGGATGCCGAGCAGCGAAAGCGCGATCATGTCGGTGTACTCGCGAACAGGAAGACGGAACGGTCCGCCGCCATGCGCGGCGGTCGGATGCGATGCAGGGGCGGCCTCAGCCGTCGAACAGTTCGTAGGCCAGCGCGCGCGCCGGAGCGCCGCCGTTGGCCGCCGACGCCGGACACGCCGACAGGGCGACCGCCAGATCCATTTCGGCGCGCAGCACGATCGCATCGCCGGCCCGCGAACGCGGCGGCGCGATGCGCAGGCGCCCGTCGGCTTCGATTTCGACGTTCATGAACAGATTGAACGACGTCGGCAACGGCTCCGGCATCAGTCCGAGCGAACGCAAGCCGGCGCACAAGTTGTCGTGACAGTTGGGGCGATCGCCGACCGCGCCGTACTGCATTCGGTACATCGGCGCGCTGCAGGCCGCGTACAGGAAATCGTGGCGGCCGACGTCGTCCTCGACAATGCGCAGCATCGGCCGGCTCAGGTCCGACCACAACACCGCGCCGGCCGACAGCCGAAGGCTGCCGCCGTAGTCGAAGCTGCGCCCGTTCGACAGGCGCTCGCGGCCGTCGGCCGAATAGGCGACCGGGTCGCCGCTCTGCCCGCCTTCGCTGTCGACGACGCGCAGGCACCGGCCGCGCTGCAAGCGCAGGCCCATGCCGCTCGCCGCTGCGATCCGCTGCCGTTCGATCATGCCGCGCCTCCTCCGAACACCGCCGCGACCTTAGCCCGCAGATTTGCGCAGGTCTACTTCGCAAATCTCAAGATAGTTGTAAGATTTTCTTCATGTTCGACTTGGCCCGACTTCACCTGCTGCGCGAGCTCGCCCACCGCGGCACCATGACCGCGGTGGCGCAGGCCTGCGGCATGACCTCGTCGGCGGTGTCGCAGCAATTGGCGACTCTGGAGCGCGAAGCGCGCGTCGCGCTGTTCGAACCGATCGGCCGCCGCGTGCAGCTGACCGCCGAAGGCAAGCGGCTGGCCGCCCACGCCGAATTGATCCTGCAAGCAGTCGAAGCCGCGGCGCTGGACCTGCGCGGCGCCGATCAGCGCCCGCAAGGCGAATTGCAGGTCGCCTGCTTCGCCAGCTATGCCAAGCGTCACCTGCTGCCGGCGATCCTGCGCATACGCGAACGCCATCCGGACCTGCGCGTGGTGGTGCGCGAACTCGAATCGCCCGACGCGATCGCAGCGGTGCGCGACGGCCGCTGCCACCTCGCCCTGACCTTCGCCTACAACCTGGTGCCGCGGCCCGACCTCGCCGGCCTCGACGCACGGCCGCTGCTGGAAGAACCGGTGATGCTGGCGCTGCCGCCGCACTGGCGACGCAGCCGAGGCACGGTCGCGCTGCAACGGCTCGCGCAGGAAGACTGGATCGTCGGCTCGCGCCAGAGCGACGACGGCCTGCTCGCCGAACGCGCTTGCGCCGCGGCCGGCTTCGCCCCGCGGATCAGCCACACCGTCGACGACTACGACCTGATGCTGCGGATGATCGCCGCCGGCCTGGGGATCGGCTTCATCCCACGACTGGGCCTGGACTTCCCGAGCGCCGGCGCGGTGGCGGTGCGCACCGCCGCCGGCGCGCCGCTCAGCCGGCGCATCCAGGCGCTGACGCGTCCCGCATCGACCGCGACGCCGAACGTGCGCGCGTTGCTGGCGGAACTGTCGGCCGGGGCGAAAACGAGCGTGTGAGCATTGGGTAAAGCCGAGCGCCCGAGCCCCAAGGTGCGCGACTGCCGATATCAACCGCGATTGAAGAACGACGCCTGCAGCAAACGCATCCCCGCCAACACCTGCGCCACGCGTTCCTCTGACAGAACCCCGATGCGCTCGCCCAGGCGCGTCTTGTAGATCGACGACACCTGCGAAACGATCACCACACTTTGTTTGAGCAAGCCGCCTTCGCCCGGTTCCAGCAACACGTTGCCCGGCTCGCTGACCCGCCCGATGTTGGAGCTCAAGGCGCATACCACGACGGTGCTGATCCGCGAGTTGTTGAACAGATCGTCCTGCACCACGAGGTGCGGATGCGGGACGCCCGGCACCGAGCCCCGGAACGGGTCCGGCGGCAACCAGAACAGGTCGCCGCGGTTCACGGTGCCGCGGAAGACGCTGAGGTAAGCCTGTTCTTCTCTGTCCACGAAACGTCATTGCCGCTTACTTCGACGCCGCAGACTACCTTCAATCCTTCCGGACCGGCATCTTCCAATCTGCCAGACCGGCCAACCGAGGAGTCCCGAGCGAGGACGCAACCCTATCCAGGCCAACCTTCCTGCGTCCTATCTCGACGCCGGAAACTGCCATAGACTCCAGTCGCCAGCCCGGACCTGCCGCTACCCACCGAGGAGCAAGCGCATGATTGATGGCAAGCGACTCGTCGATCTGCTCGGACACTCCTCCGCCCAGGCCAGCCTGACCCGGTACCTCACCGGCGCCGGCATGATCGAGCGGCCGCAAGGCCCGGACGTGGTCCAGTACCTCGACTTCGACGACCTCGGCCTGGCCTTGATCTTCACCGTGGCGGACGTCTATCGCGAGGAGATCGGAGAGCCGCGCGACGACGGCCACTGGATCCTCAGCGGCATCCATTTCTACAACCGCCACCAGAACGGCCAGAACGACAAGTTCGCCGGCGTGTTGCCGTACGGCCTGAACTTCGAGTTCAACCGGGTCCGGACCGCGGCGGCCCTGGGCACCCCGATCGTCGACGAAGAGGACGACGGCTACGTCATGAACACCTTCCGGGCCGACGACGAAATCGTCGTCATCACCTCGACCGCCGTCGACCACGGCGAGGCGCTGTGGTTCAAAGTCGAGAAGATCGACAAATTCCACCGGGAACGCGGCGACGTCTGATTGTCCGGAAGCTGCGGGCTTTTCCGGTCGACCGGACAAATTCAGTAAGCGGTGTCCGATCCTGCCGTCGGCTCACGTTCCGCCTGTTAGGCCCTCCCTCGGCCTCAGGAGCTTCAAATGGCAACGGTACCGAAGAAGGTCGCAGAACGGCTCGTCGCCGGGCTTAAGCGCTATCAGCCGATATTGGCGGCCGCCCGGGCGCGCGACGTCGGGGAGGCCGATACGGTCACGATCATCAAGGACATGCTGGCCGACGTCTTCGGATACGACAAATACTCGGATGTGACTTCCGAGCATTCGATCCGGGGCACGTTCTGCGATCTGGCGATCAAGATCGACAACCAACTTCAGACCTTGATCGAAGTGAAGGCCATCGGCCTTGAGCTGAAAGATCAGCACGTCAAACAAGCCATCGATTACGCAGCAAACCAGGGTGTCGACTGGGTCCTGCTCACCAACGGGATTACCTGGCGCGTCTATCGACTTACGTTCTCCAAGCCGATCGACCAGGAACTTGTCCTGGAAATCGACTTCTGCGCGTTGAATCCGCGGACCGAGCGGGATATCGAGCTGCTCCACCTCTGGTGCAAGGAGGGCTGGCAACGATCGGTACTGGGCGAGTACCACACGCAGCGCCAGGCGCTGTCGCGCTTCTTCGTGGGCGCAATGCTTCAGGCCGACAGCGTCCTCGATGTGATACGGCGCGAGCTTCGTCGGCTGTCGCCGGACGTGCGGATCGATTCGGAACAGATCAAGGCGGTGCTGGTCAACGAAGTCATCAAGCGCGAGGTCCTCGAAGGCGAGAAGGCCGAGGAGGCTCGAAAGAAGATAGCGAAGGCGGCGAAAACAGTGCTCCGCGCGGCTCCCGCCAGACCTGCAAAGAGCAACCAGCCCATCGAGAACGGCGACATCGCAATTAACGATTGACCGCCGGCCCAGAGGGATGAGTCGAGAAGACGTGCCCTTCTCGATATGCTGCCGTGGAATTGTCCTGGGCGGTGGCTCGGCATTGGCGGTCCACGACCCGCGCGGCCGTTTGAGGCCGTGCTTGGCTCAGCTCATCGTCCGCCATGCACCGGCCGGTGCGCGCGCACCGCCATCACCACGCCGAGGCCGGCCAGCAGGGATACCGCCGAGGTGCCGCCGTAGCTCAGCAGCGGCATCGGCACGCCGACCACCGGCAGCAGGCCGGAGATCATGCCGCCGTTGACGATGACGTAGACGAAGAAGGCCAGGCCCAGGGCGCCCGCGATCAATCGCGAATAGCCGTCGCGGGCGTCGGCGGCGATCCACAGGCAGCGCCCGACCACGAACAGGTACAGGGCCAGCACCACGATCACGCCGGTCCAGCCGAACTCTTCGCTGAGCACGGCGAAGATGAAGTCGGTGGTGTGCTCGGGCAGGTAGTTGAGGTGCGACTGCGAGCCTTGCAGCCAGCCCTTGCCGGTCATGCCGCCGGCGCCGATCGCGATCTTCGACTGGATGATGTTCCAGCCGGTGCCGAGCGGATCGGTCTCGGGGTTGAGGAAGGTCAGGATGCGGTCTTTCTGGTAGGGCCGCAGCAGCCAGAACCAGGCCACCGGCGCGGTCGCGGCGACCGCGCCGAATGCGGCGCCGAACCACCACCACGGCAGGCCGGCCAGATACAGGGCGAAGGCGCCGCTGATGCCGACCAGCATCGCGGTGCCGAAGTCGGGCTGGAGCAGGATCAGCGCGGTCGGCGCGCCGATCAGCGCCCCGGCGACCAGCACGGTCTTGAGCTTCGGCGGCAGCGCTTCGCGGTTGAGGTACCACGCGACCATCATCGGCAGGCTCAGCTTGAGCAGCTCGGCCGGCTGGAAATAAAACACCTTGAGGTCGATCCAGTGCCGGCCGTGCTTGCCGGTGCCGATCACCAGCACCAGCAGCAGCGGAATCATCGACAGCGCGTAGATCAGCGGCGTCCAGTTGCGCAGTTGCGACGGCGGCATGCGCGACAGGCCCCACATCGCCAGCAGGCCGACGCCGAAGCGCGAACCCTGCGCGATCACCATGCGCATCGAATGCTCGCCGGCGCTGTACAGCACCGCCAGGCCGATCGCCATCAGCGCCAGCAAGGCGGCCAACATCATCAGGTCGAGGGTGCGGGTGAAGCGCTGCGCCAGATCCCATAGATAACGCAGGATCACTCTCATCGCCGCGGCTCCGCCGCCGGCGCGACCGGGGGCGCGGGCCCGGGCGCGACGGGCGCGGCATCGGGCTCGCCGGAGGCGTCGCCAGCGTCGTCGGCCGCGTCCGGCGCGGCCTCGGCCGGCGCCTGCGGCAAATGCGGGCGCAGCAGCGGCCGGCGCTCGAGCACCTGCGGCGCGCGACCCGGCTGCGCGGCCACCAGCGCGTTCGCCGCGGCCACGCTTTCGGCCCAGGCGCCGTTGACCGCGACCGGCACGACCCTGGGTTCGCTCTCCGCGGCCGCCGCCGGCTCGACCGGGGGCGCGGCATCGGCCGCGGCCAGCTTCGGCACCGTCGGCGCGTCGTTCTTGCCCGGCAAGGGCTCGGGCATCTTGCCGAGCAGCCAGGCGTCGAAAATCTTGCGCGCGATCGGCGCGGCGGTGCTGCCGCCGTAGCCGCCGTGCTCGACCACCACCGCGACCGCGATGGTCGGATTTTCGGCCGGCGCATAGCCGACGAACAAGGCCTGATGGCGCAGGTGCAGCGGCAGCGAATGCGGATTCATGCTGACGTTGCCCTTGCGGCTGATCTTCTGCGCGGTGCCGGTCTTGCCGGCCATGCGGTACGGCGCGCCGCGTTCCATCACCCGCGCGGTGCCGCGCGCGCCGTGGATGGTCGAGATCATGCCTTCCTGCACCGCGCGCAGGTGCGCGGGGTTGTCGGTGATCAGGGTCGGCGCGGCGACCTGCTTGGGCAGCCACGGCGCTTCGTAGCCGGTGCGGCTCTCGCGCACCAGGTGCAGTTGCCGCAGGCGGCCGCCGTTGGCGATCGCCGCGGTGCCGCGCGCGAGTTGCAGCGCGGTCACCACCCAATAGCCTTGGCCGATGCCGGCGATGACGGTCTCGCCCGGGTACCAGCCTTCCTTGCTGCGCTTGGCCTTCCACTGCGGCGAGGGCAGGATGCCGACGTTCTCGCCCGCCAGGTCGATCCCGGTCTTCTGGCCGAAGCCGTAGCGGGTCATGTACTCGTCGAAGCGGGCGATGCCCATCTCCAGCGCGAGCTTGTAGTAGTAGGTGTTGACCGACTGGGCGATCGACTCGCGCAGGTCGACCCAGCCGTGGCCGCCGCCGTGCGAATCGCGATAGCCGCGCTTCTGCCCGGGGATATGGAACTCGCCGGTGGACAGGGTGCGGTCTTCGGCGCGGCGCAGGCCGCTGTCGAGGCCGGCCAGGGCGACGAACGGCTTCATGGTCGAGCCCGGTGGGCCGCCGCCGAGCACGTTGCGGTTGAACTGCGGCCGCGAGGGATTGCCCGACAGCGCCTTGTAGTCGGCGCTGGAAATGCCGTTGACGAAAAGATTGGTGTCGTAGCTCGGCAGGCTGACCATCGCCAGCACTTCGCCGGTGCGCGGGTCGACCGCGACCGCCGAGCCGTCCATGTCGCCGAAGGCGGTGACCATGGCCTGCTGCAGGTCCATGTCGATGCTCAGGCGCAGATCGGCGCCGGGCTTGGCCGGGACGTAGCCGACCTGGCGGATCGGCCGGCCGTCGACGTTGGTCTCGATCTGCTCGTAGCCGATCTGGCCGCGCAACTGTTCGTCGTAGAACCGCTCCAGGCCGGTCTTGCCGGTGTGGGTCAGCACGCCGGCGTTCTGGCCCATCGCCTCCTCGTCCTTGGCGTCGATGCGCCCGACATAGCCGATCACGTGCGCGAACAAGTCGCCGTAGGGATAGCGGCGGTTGAGGTAGGACACCAGCTCGACGCCGGGGAAGCGCCAGCGGTCGACCGCGAACGCGGCGACCTCTTCGTCGCTGACCCGCATCTTCAGCACGATAGGCTTGAAGCCGCGGGTGGCTTTGCGCTCGCTCTCGAAGCGCGCGATTTCCTCGGGCGTCAGCGCCACCACCTGCGCCAGCTGCGGAAGCCAGACCTTGCTATCGCCGGCTTCGCTGGGAGTGACTTCGATCCGGAACGCGGGCACGTTGTCGGCGAGGATGCGGCCCTGGCGGTCGTAGATCAGCCCGCGCCCCGGCACCACCGGGCGCAGCTTGACCCGGTTGGCCTCCGAGCGCATGGCGTAATCGTCGTGCTGCCAGACCTGCAGGCGGAAGTACCAGAAGCCCAGGCCGATCACCCCGAGCAGGACGAAGGCGAAGGCGATCGCGGCGCGGGCGCGGAACTGGTCCGCCTCGGCGGCGGCGTTCTTGAGCACGCGTTTCTTGATCGGGCTGCGGCGCGGGCCCATCAACGCCTCCGCCAACTGCCCAGACGCAGGGCGTCGAGCAGCAGGAAGATCAGCGGCCACAGCAGCATGCCGGCCAGCGGCGACAGCCAGAACGCCGTCGGCAGCGCCGGCTCGCGCAGGACCACGTGGATCGCCGAGCTGACGATGCGGTCGTTGAGCATCAGGCCGCCGACCGCGAGGGCTTGCTGCGACAGCGGGAAGAACCGCAGTCGCGCGCGGAAGCGCTGCAGGATGAAGGCCATCACCACCAGGCGCAGGGCCTGTTCGCCGAGCAAGCCGTCCGAGACCAGATCGCCGGCCAGGCCGACCAGGAAGGCGAAGCCGAGGCCCACCCGGTCGGGGTCTTCGATCACCCAGTAGGCCAGGACCAGACCGAGCCAGTACGGCCGCAGCGGCAGCAACAGCTGCGGCAAGGGCAGCAGGCTCAGGGTCAGTGCGGCGATCAGGCTGACCGGCAACACCCAGTGGTGGCGGGCGCGGGTCATCGGTCGTCTCCGGCGACGGGTGCGGTCGGTGCGGTGGACGGCGGGCGACTGGCCGGCGCACGCACGGCCGGCGCCTGTGCCGGCGTGCGGGCTGGCGGCGCGGCGGTGCGGGCCGCCCGATCGGTACCGTTGCCGGTGCCTGCGGGCGTGCCGGTGGCCGTGTTCGGCGCCGCGGCGTTAGCGGATGCCGCCTCGGCGGCACCGGCGGGCGCGCGGCCGGTCTCAGGCATCGCCGGCTGGTTGTCGAACTGGCTGGCGTCGGCCGGCGTCGGCGGCAACGACAGCAGCACCAGCACTTCGCGGCCGCGGTCGAGCTGGGCGGCCGGGCGCACCTCGCCGACCAGGAAGGCGCGGCTGTCGTCGGGGCGCAGCGCGGTGATGGTGCCGACCGGGAAGCCGGACGGGAACCGCCCGCCCAGGCCCGAAGTCACCAGCACGTCGCCGATCCGCACGTCGCTCGACAAGGGCACGCTGCGCAGGGTCAGGCTGTCGCTGCGGCCTTCGCCGTAAGCGACCAGGCGCACGCCGTTGCGCGCTACCGCGACCGGCACCGCGTGCGAGGCGTCGGTGATCAGCAGCACGCTGGCGTGCAAAGGGGTGATGCCGGTGATCTGGCCGAGCAGGCCGCCGGCGTCGATCACGCTCTGGCCGACCCGGACCCGCTCGCGGCTGCCGGCGTCGAGCACCAGCCGCTGCCGGGTCGGGTCGAGGTCGATATCGAGGATCGGCGCCAGCACCACGTCCAGGTTGCCGCGCTCGGCCGCTTCGAGCAGGCCGCGCAGGCGCTGGTTGTCGGCCGCGACCGATTGCAGCCGCGCCATCCGCGCCTGGTTGACCAGGGCTTCGTTGCGCAGGCGGCGGTTCTCGTCGGTGAGCTGGCTCATGGTGCCGGCGTCGTCGCTGACGCGCTCGACCAGGCGCCCGGGCCATCCGGCCACCGCCCACAGCGGCGCCACGAACAGTGCGGTCTGCTTGCGCGCCTGGTTGAGCCAACCGCCGCGGTGGTCGAGCACGATCAGGATCAGCGCCAGAGCCAGGTACGCCAGCAGGCGCAGCGTGTCGGCGACTTCGCCGCTACGGGCTGCGGTGGGTGGACCGGCATAGGGAGGCATTGGCGGCCGGGACTCGGGGCTCGGGACTCAGGACTCGGAAGTGCGGCTGCCGCGATCGGCCGCTGCGCACACCGAGCGTTCAATGGCAGCCATCGCAAACAAACCAATCGACGGGCGAGGCAACGGGACAGCGGGCCTTGCGAACGCCGAGTCCCGATGCCCCAGTCCCGGCTTCACTCGGGCGCGAAGAACTCGTTGCCGTGCATGTCGACCAGTTCCAGCGCGCGGCCGCCGCCACGGGCGACGCAGGTCAGCGGATCGTCGGCGACCTGCACGTGCAGGCCGGTTTCCTCGCTGATCAGCCGGTCCAGGTCGCGCAGCAGCGCGCCGCCGCCGGTCAGGACGATGCCGCGCTCGGCGACGTCGGCGCACAGTTCCGGCGGGGTCTGCTCCAGCGCCAGGCGGATCGCCGAGACGATGCCGGCCAGCGGCTCGCGCAGCGCTTCGAGCACTTCGTTGGAGTTGATCTTGATCATCTTCGGCACGCCCTCGGCGAGGTTGCGGCCGGAGACCTCGATGGTCGTGGCGCGCTCCTGCGGGTAGGCGCAGCCGATCTCGAGCTTGATGCGCTCGGCGGTGGCTTCGCCGATCAGGGTGCCGTAGGTGCGGCGCACGTAGTTGATGATCGCCTCGTCGAAGCGGTCGCCGCCGATCCGGACCGAAGCCGAGTAGACGATGCCGTTGAGCGCGATCACCGCCACTTCGGTGGTGCCGCCGCCGACGTCGACCACCATCGAGCCGCGCGCCTCGGTCACCGGCATGCCGGCGCCGATCGCCGCGGCCATCGGTTCCTCGATCAGGTAGACCTCGCGGGCGCCGGCCTCCTCGGCCGATTCCTTGATCGCGCGGCGCTCGACCTGGGTCGAGCCGCAGGGCACGCAGACCAGCACCCGCGGGCTCGGGCGCAGGAACCGCGACTTGTGCACCTTGCGGATGAAATGCTTGAGCATTTCCTCGGTGTAGGTGAAGTCGGCGATGACGCCGTCCTTCATCGGCCGGATCGTGGTGATGTGCCCCGGGGTGCGGCCGAGCATCTGCTTGGCCTCGCCGCCGACCGCCGCCACGGTCCGGTTTCCGCCGATCAGCCGGTCCTGGCGCACTGCGACCACGGACGGCTCGTTCAGGACAATCCCTTGCCCGCGCACATAAATAAGTGTGTTGGCCGTGCCCAGGTCGATGGACAGGTCATTGGAGAACATGCCGCGAAACTTCTTGAACATCGGGGGATTGGGCCGTCAAAAGTAGGGGCGGAGTGGGGGCGTTAGCCTAGCAACCGCCCCCCCTGCGAGCAAGGAAAATCAACGGTTTCGAGCGAACTGGGCCATTCAGGAGCGGGCCCGGACACCCTGGGGATAACCCTGGGCCGGGGGCTCCTTCGAGCCTCCCGGCCACCCCGGACCGACCCGCCCGGGACCCGGTCGAGGGCGACCCGGGCCGGGCCCGGCATCCTGCCCGCCCCCGGACTCGGGGCACCGGCCGAGCGGGTCGCAGGCTCCCCGAAAGCACATTAGGAACTGGCCGCGCGCAGCCTCAGCCGCTACCCTACGCCGCCGGCCGGTGATGGACCGCCGCGCTTTTCTATTTCTTATTGGGGTGAACATGTCTGCGCTGATCTGCGGCTCACTGGCTTACGACACCATCATGGTGTTTCCGGACCAGTTCAAGAACCACATCCTGCCGGACAAGGTTCATATCTTGAACGTGTCGTTCCTGGTGCCGCGCATGCGCCGCGAGTTCGGCGGTTGCGCGGGCAACATCGCCTACAACCTCAAGCTGCTCGGCGGCGATCCGATCCCGATGGCGACCGTCGGCCAGGACTTCGGTCCCTATCGCGAGTGGTTCGTCGACCAGAAGATTCGCCTCGACCACGTCAAGGAAATCCCGGAGCTGTTCACGCCGCAGGCGTTCATCACCACCGACCACGACAACAACCAGATCACCGCCTTCCATCCCGGCGCGATGATGCGTTCCTACGAGAACCACGTGCGCGACGTGAAGGACGTGAGCTTCGGCATCGTCAGCCCCGACGGCCGCGAAGGCATGCTGCAGAACGCGACCGAGTTCGCCGAAGCCGGCATTCCCTTCATCTTCGATCCGGGCCAGGCGATGCCGTTGTTCAACGGCGAAGAACTGCGCCATTTCATCGAGCAGGCCGACTACGTCACCGTCAACGACTACGAGTCCAACCTGCTGCAGGAACGCACCGGCTGGAGCGAGAAGGACATCGTGCAGCGGGTCAAGGCCTACATCACCACCCGCGGCCCGCACGGCTCGCAGATCCACACGCCCGAGAAGAGCTACGACATCCCGCCGGCGCACGAGCGCCGCGTGACCGACCCGACCGGCTGCGGCGACGCCTTCCGCGCCGGCCTGATCTTCGGCATCGAGAAGGGTTACGACTGGCTGACCGTCGGCCGCATGAGCAACCTGATGGGCGCGCTGAAAGTCGAACACCCCGGCACTCAGAACCAGCGCTTCGACTACGACGAATTCGCCGAGCAGTTCCGCCAGCAGTTCGGGTATGCGCTTTAAGGTTGGGGCTCGGGGATCGGGGTGCGGGACTCGGGACTCGGGATTCGGGATTCGGACTCGGGGTTCGGGGTTCGGGGTTCGGGGTTCGGGGTTCGGGGTTCGGGGTTCGGGAATTGTTGAACGGTTCTCCGTGATCTGACCCAGCCTTTGCCGCATTCGACACGGAAATCCCGGCCCAGGCCGGGATTTTTCGTTTCCGCATCGACTCCCTCTGCACGTTCTCGCTGCCTGTGTCGGAGCGACGTAAGTCGCGACCCAAGATCGCCGCTCCCACCCGGGTAGGAGCGGCGCAAGCCGCGACACGCATCCGCAGCCACGGCGCCAATGCGAGGTCGCAGTCGCGACTCACGTCGCTCCTACAGGGGATCGCACGCGGGCTTAGAGGTTCCGCTTCCCTGCTCTCTCCAGGCTTGTGTAGGAGCGACGTAAGTCGCGACCCAAGATCGCCGCTCCCACCCGGGTAGGAGCGGCGCAAGCCGCGACACGCAACTGCTGCAACGACGCCAATGCGAGGTCGCAGTCGCGACTCACGTCGCTCCTACAGGGGATCGCACGCAGGCTTAGAGGCTCCGCTTCCCTGCTCTCTCCAGGCTTGTGTAGAGCGACGTAAGTCGCGACCCAAGATCGCCGCGCACCCACCCGGGTAGGAGCGGCGCAAGCCGCGACACGCATCCGCAGCCACGGCGCCAATGCGAGGTCGCAGTCGCGACTCACGTCGCTCCTACAGGGGATCGCACGCGGGCTTAGAGGTTCCGCTTCCCTGCTCTCTCCAGGCTTGTGTAGGAGCGAGGTAAGTCGCGACCCAAGATTGCCCCGCGCCACCCGGGTAGGAGCGGCGCAAGCCGCGGCACGCAACTGCAGCAACGACGCCAATGCGAGGTCGCAGTCGCGACTCGCGTCGCTCCTACAGGGGATCGCACGCGGGCTTAGAGGCTCCGCTTCCCTGCTCTCTCCAGGCTTGTGTAGGAGCGACGTAAGTCGCGACCCAAGATTGCCGCGCACCACCCGGGTAGGAGCGGCGCAAGCCGCGACGCGCAACTGCAGCAACGACGTCAATGCGAGGTCGCAGTCGCTACCGACGTCGCCCTAGCCTCAGGGCGACAACGCGGGTTGATTGCGCCAACGCTCGAACGCGGCCTGGTCGGCGGCATACACGTTGAGATCCACCGGACCGACGATGCCGTCGACACGGGCGCGGTTGTGGTACTGCCATAGCGCCCAAGCCGCGCGCGTGTCAGGCGCGCGGACGATCGAGCGGCGCCAAAGCGCGCGCTTCGGCAACGACTCGCGATAGGCGTCGAAGAATTCGGGCGTGACATACAGCAACGCCGGCTTCGCATAGGCGCGCTCGACCCCGGCGAGGAAAGCGTCGAGCTCGACGCGCATCGCCACGCCGTCCGGGCGCGCGCCGCAGTTGCCGCCGAATTCCAGGTCGACCGCCGGCGGCAAGGCGTCGGTCTCGACCGGCACGGCGGCGATGAAGTTGCGCGCCTGCTCGGCGCCGCTACGGCAGAAGGTGAAGAAGTGATAGGCGCCGGTCGCGATCCCGGCCGCACGCGACGCACGCCAATTCGCCGCAAACAGACGGTCGCGATGGTCGCCGCCTTCGCTGGCCTTGAGGTAGGCGAATGCGACGTCGTCGCGCGCCACCGCGGTCCAATCGATCTCGCCCTGATGATGCGACACGTCGATGCCACGCAAGGGATAGCGCTCGCGGTCGGGCTGCCAATGCAGGAAACCCCACCATCCAACTGCGGCCACAGCGGCAGCCAACAATGCCGATGCCGACAACCAGGCGAGCAGCTTCTTGAGGCGCCTCATGCGGGTGCTTGGGACGGGACCACTGATTATTTCCAACCCGGCAGCTTGTCCTGCTTCAATCCGCCGACGTCGAAGCTCGCCGTGCGGGTGCCGCCGGCCTTGACCGGGAATTCGATGGTCAGCTCCTTGGCCTGGCCGATGCCGCGCCAAAGCGCGCGCTCGTCTTCGACGAACATCGCGATGGCCTCGTCGGTCTTGGGACGGCTGCCGGCCATGGTCTTGATTTTGCCGTCGAAGCCGATCTTGAGCTTGCAGCCGCCATAGCAGTCGAAGTCGCCGACCTGCAGCACGAGGTAGCTGCTGCGCCCCCAGTCGGGGTGATCGCGGAAGATCAGCTGCACCGGGCGCGGCGTCTTGCCGTCGGTTTCGACGTTGGCGCGGGCGTAGATCGAAGCCGACAGCTGCGTGCCGGATTTGCCCTTCGCGGTCTTGACCGGCGTGCTCATATACGACCACAGCGATTCGACGCGGCGCTGCTCGCGCACTTCCTTGGCCTTGGCCTGGGCTTCTTCGTAGAGAGGACGCACGCGGTCGGCGGTCGGCGTGCCGGGGTATTTCGAGGTCACGATCTCGCCGTGGGCCGCGGCCATTTCCCAGTTCTTCTGCCCGTAGGCGGTATCGAATTCCTTCGCCGCCGCGGCGGCGGCCTGTTCCTGCTGCGCGGCCTTGGCCGCTTCGGCGATCTTCGGATCGGGCTGCTTGCAGGCGGCCAGCGCGATCGCGGCGGCGAGGAGCATGGTGGCGTAGCGAAGCGTCATCGCGGCGTTCCCTTGGCTATCAGTTGATCCACGGCCTCGGCGACCGCGTCGGGTTGTTCCATCACCGACATGTGGCCGCAGCCGTCCAGCAATACCCGTTGCGCCTGCGGCAGTTTCGCCGCGAACAGCTCCAGGGCGCTGGCGTCGATGACCGCGTCCTGCCGGCACCATAGCAGCAGCGCAGGCTGGCGGATGCCGGCGGCTTCGTCGCCGGGCAGGAACCGCTCGTCGCCGCGGCCGATCTTGTCGAGCACGGATTGCTCGAACGCCGCGTCGCGCTTGCGGCGGTCGATATAGATGCCGTCGGCCGGCCACGGAATGACCGGCTTGGCCCGTTCGTCGTAGAACAGGATGCCGAGGTAATGCTTGAGGCTGGCGGCGTCGCTGACCGCGAACGGGTTCTTGCCTTCGAGCACTTCGCGGCCGAACACGTTGTCCTTGAAGCGCACGCCGGCCGAATTGAACAAGGCCACGCGGTCGACGTCCGCGGGATGGCGCGCGGCGGTCAGGGCGACGATGGCGCCGCCCATCGAATGGCCGAGCAACACCACCTGGCTGCCCGGCTTGCGCGCGACCTGCTCGACGAAGCGCGCGACGCGGTCGCTCTGGGCGACGAAGCCATAGTCGGCGCCGGCCTTGCGCTCGCTTTCGCCCCAACCCGGCAGGTCCGGGACGAACAATCGATAGCGGCCGCGCAGCCGCTGCGCGAGCGGATACCAGTTTTCCTTGCCGCCGGTGAAGCCGTGCACCATCACCACGGTCGGCGCGTCCGCCGGCGCTTCGTCGTTGTAGGCGTAGACCCAGCGGTGGTCGTCGATCTGCGCGGCGCTGCGGCCCAATCCGGCGACGATGCGCTGGCGCGCGTAATCGCCGAGCACCACGCGGTAGGGATCGCGCCACAGCCACGCCAATAGCGCGCCCGTCAAGACGGCCGCCACCAGGGCGACCGTCTTGAGCAGGCGAGGCAGGCTCATGCGCTCGCGCTTACTTCGCCGCGGCCGGCGGCGCGGACTTGGCCTTGGCGATCACCGCCTCGACCGAAGCGGTCGTGATCGGGTGATAGCCGGGCCTGGCCTTGGCGAAGGTGTCCTCGGCCAGCTTCAGGCCCTCGGGCGTTTTCGCCAGTTCGCCGTAGGTCGGCATGATCAGCTTGCGACGGCCGATCTTCTGCAGGAAAGCGGCGATTGCCGCATCGGCCTGGCGATAGCCGCTGCGCACCGCGAGCGGATACCAGCGCTGGGCGATCTCGCCGTTCGGGGTACCGGTGAAGTGATAAGCGGCGTCGAGCGCGGCGAGCTGCTCGACCTTGAGCGTTTCCGGCATGCCCTCGATGAAGTGGACCCATTCCTGGGTGCTCCACTTCGCGGTCAGCGCCTGGTCCGGCAAGGTGCCGGTCTCGGTCCAGGCCTTGCGTGCGGCGTCGACCGCGTCGAAGCGCGGCGACTGGGTGGCGGGCGCCGACTTCGGGATGCCCGGGCCGTAGATCCATTCCTCCAGTTCGGCCTCGCTGACCTTGCCCGGATGCTTGGCGAGCAGGTTGGCCTTGGCGTATTCGACGAACTTGGTGGTCGGGATGCTCTGGAAAGCGAAGTGGTCGAAGTAGCCGCGCAGGAAGGGGTCGAACACCTCGCGGCCGTAGCGCTGTTCGAGGAACTGCAGGAACCAGGCGCCCTTGGTGTAGACGGTCGCGCTGCTGGCCTCGTCCGGGTCCTTCAGCGTGCCCGGCTTCAACGCCAGTGCCTGCAGCTTGGGATCGATGGTCTTGAACTCGGCGGCGAGTTCGTTGCGGCCGATCACGTTCTCCATGTCGGAACGCTCCTTGCCGTACAGCGCCTCGACGATGCGGTTTTCGACGTAGCTGGTGAAGCCTTCGTTGAGCCAGCCGTCCTTGCTGCTGGAGAAGGTGACCAAGTTGCCCGACCAGCTGTGCGCGAGTTCGTGCGCGACCAGCGACACCAGCGACTTGTCGCCGACGATCACGGTCGGGGTGGCGAAAGTCAGGCGCGGGTTCTCCATGCCGCCGTAGGGGAACGACGGCGGCAGCACCAGGATGTCGTAGCGCTCCCACCGGTAAGGGCCGTACAACCGTTCGGTGGTCTCCATCATCTTTTCGGTGTCTGCGAACTCGGTCGCCGCCTTCTTCACCATCGCCGGCTCGGCCCACACGCCGGCGCGGTTGGAGATCGGCTGGAACACCAGGTCGCCGGCCGCGATCGCGAGCAGGTACGAGGGGATCTTCTGCGGCATCTTGAAGCTGTAGTCGCCGTCGCGCGGGGCCTTGGGATCGTTGTCGGCGCTCATCAGCACCATCGCGTCCTTCGGCCCGGTGACGTGGGCGGTGTAGGTGAAGCGCACGCTCGGCGTGTCCTGCAGCGGCACCCACGAACGCGCGTGGATCTGCTGCGACTGGCTGAACATGAAGGGTGTCTTCTTGCCCTCGGTCATCGACGGTTCGAGCCATTGCAGGCCCGAGGCGTTCGGCGAGGTGACATAGCTGACGCGCACGCGCTTGCTGCGTTCGGGCACCTCGATGGTCAGCTTGCTGCCGAGGGTCTTGTCGGCTTCGGCGAGGGCGAACTTGAGGTCGACCCACTTGCCGTCGCTGCGCTCGCCGACGACTTTTTCGATCGTCAGGTCGCGGCTGTCGAGCACCAGCTGGGTGGCCTTGGGATCGGTCCAGTCGAGGGTGTAGGTGGCGCTGCCGGTCAGGGTCTTGCTGGCGAAGTCGACCGCGAGTTGCAGGGCCAGATCGTCGATGCGGACCAGATCGGGCTGGGCGTAGGAATGCTCGTCGCGGTCGGCCGCGGCAGCGGTGTCGTTCACTTTGGCCTCCGGCGTCGCCGCGGGCGGGGTGGAGTCGGCGGCGGTGGGCGCGGCATCGCGCGAGCAGCCGGCGGCGGCGGTCAGGGCCGCGACAAGGCAAACGGTCAGGATCGAATAACGCATGAAAGGTCCACGGACGACGGGTCGAGCGCCCGAGTTTAGCGCCTCGGCCATGGCCCGGCATGGTGCACTGCGTCGCCGCGCTTGGCGGCTGGCGGTGCCGCGGGCGGCGGCAACCGCGCAACGATGCTTTCCGCGGCCGGGCGCGCGCAACGATGCTTCCCACCGCGGCCGTAGGCGCGCGCCGGTGCGCCTGCCACGATCGGCACCATCGCCCTCCCCTTTCTCACTTCAAGGAATACCGAGATGACGCTTCTCGCAGGCAAAGTAGCCCTGGTCACCGGCGGCAGCCGCGGCATCGGCGCGGCGATCGCGCGCCGCCTGGCCGCCGACGGCGCCGACATCGTCCTGACTTACGCGCGCGCTGCCGAACAGGCCCAGGCGGTGGTCGCCGAGATCCAGGCCGGCGGCCGCCGCGCCCTCGCCCTCGCCGCCGACAGCGCCGACCCGCAGGCGGTGACCGCCGCAGTCGAACGCACCGTCGCCGAATTCGGCCGCCTCGACATCGTCGTCAACAACGCCGGCGTGTTCGCCTACGGCCCGTTCGAGGACGAAAGCGCCGAGTCTTACGAGCGGGTCATGGCGATCCACGTGCGTGCGCCGTTCGTGGCCGCCCAGGCCGCCTCCAGGCACCTGCCACGCGGCGGCCGCATCATCACCATCGGCAGTTGCCTGGGCGAAAGAGTCGGCGCGCCGAGCATGACCCTGTATTCGATGAGCAAGGCCGCGGTGATCGGCCTGAGCAAGGGCCTGGCGCAGGATCTCGGGGCGCGCGGCATCACCGTCAACGTGGTCCAGCCCGGCCCGGTCGATACCGACATGAACCCGGCCGACGGCGAAGGCGCCGATGCGCAACGCGCCGGCCTGCCGCTGGGCGAATACGGCCGCCCCGAAGACGTCGCCGCGACCGTCGCCCACCTGGCCGGCCCGGGAGGCAACTTCATCACCGGCACCGCGATTTCGGTGGATGGCGGGTTTTCGGCTTGAGAATGGCCACGTCCAGCCGTCATCTTCGCGCGGTCCAAGATGCCTGACTGCGCGGGGGCGACGGTAGGCGGGTGGTGCAACGACTCTCCCTCGTCATCTCCGCGAAGGCGCAGATCCAGAGACTTCAGCGCCATCCATCGATAGAACCGCGAAAACCGAGGCAGCAACAAGAACGCCGGGGATTTCGCCCCGGCGTTCTTCGTCATTCATGCTGCGCCGGGCGCTCGCCTCAGACTTTGTAGCCGGTATGGATCGCGCAGATGCCGGCGTTGAGGTTCTTGTAGTCGACGCGGGCGAAGCCGGCCTCGATCATCATCTGCTTGAGTTCGTCCTGCGGCGGGTGCTTGCGGATGCTCTCGGCCAGATAGCGGTAGCTCTCGCTGTCGTTGGCGAACAGCTTGCCGAGCTTCGGCAATACGTTGAACGAATGGAAGTCGTAGATCGGCTTGAACCAGTCGGCCTTCACTTCCGAGAACTCGAGCACGCGCGCCTGGCCGCCTACCTTGAGCACGCGCAGCATCTCGCGCAGCGCGGCGTCCTTGTCGGTGACGTTGCGCAGGCCGAAGGCGATGGTGACCAGGTCGAAGCTCGCATCCGGGAACGGCAGGGACTCGGCGTTGCACTGCACGTACTCGAAGCCGGAGACGAGCCCCTGGTCGGTCATGCGGTCGCGGCCGACCCGCAGCATTTCGCGGTTGATGTCGCCCAGCACGATGGTGCCGCGGTCGCCGACGCGGTCGCGCAGCAAGGCGGCGATATCGCCGGTGCCGCCGGCCAGGTCGAGCACGCGATCGCCGCGGCGGACCTGCGCGGTCGCGGTGAAATAGCGCTTCCAGACCCGATGGATGCCCAGGCTCATCAGGTCGTTCATCAGGTCGTAGTTGCCGGCGACCGAGGAAAACACTTCGCCGACCAGCTTGCGCTTCTCGCCCTTGGGGACGTCGCGGAAACCGAAGTGGGTGGTGTCGGGCTTGGGGGTCTGTTCGCTCATGCCGGGATTATCGCATGCCCGCCGGCCGGGCTCGGTCGCGGGCCCGATCGCGCGGCCGCACCGGCCGGGTCGCCAAGGGCTCACCAAGCCCCGCCACCGACAAACTCGCGCCAGCGACCGGCCCGCCTGCGCCATGGCCGGCCGCGCCGGGCTCTGCGAGAATCCGGCCATGACCGCCCCGCTGACCTGGCACGCCAAGCCCTTCCGCGAACTCGCCACCGACGAGCTTTACGAGCTGCTGCGGCTGCGGTCGCAGGTATTCGTGATCGAGCAGAACTGCGTGTATCTCGATCCCGACGGCAAGGACCGAGACCCCGGCGCGGTCCACCTGCTCGGCCGCGCGCCCGACGGCGCGCTCGCGGCTTATCTGCGCATCCTCCCGGCCGGGCTGAGCTATCCGCAGGTCAGCTTCGGCCGCGTGCTGACCGCACCGGCGCACCGCGGCCAGGGCCACGGCGGGCCGATGATCGAGGCCGCGCTGATCGAGATCGAACGGCGCTGGCCCGGCGCCGACGTGCAGATCGGCGCGCAGGCGCATCTGCAAGACTATTACGGACGTTACGGCTTCGAACCCGCGTCCGCGCCCTATGTCGAGGACGGCATCCCGCATATCGACCTGTTGCGGCGCCCAGACCGCTGATCCCCCGCGGCGCAGGACGAACCGCCGGCCAGCGACTCGACCGGGGCGCGCCGCCGCGCCAGACTGGACGCCATCGAACCGGAGCCTTCCATGATCGCCACGCCCGACTACCGCGCCCTGCTCAAGACCGCCGTCGCCGAGGCCCGCCAGGGCCTCGCCGAAGGCGGCATCCCGATCGGCGCCGCGCTGTACCACAACGACGGCCGCCTGCTCGGCTGCGGCCACAACCGCCGCATCCAGGAGAACGACCCCTCGGTGCACGGCGAAACCGACGCCTTCCGCAAGGCCGGTCGCCAGCGCCGCTACCGCGACACCATCATGGTCACCACCCTGGCGCCGTGCTGGTACTGCAGCGGCCTGGTGCGCCAGTTCAACATCGGCACCGTGGTGGTCGGCGAGTCGGTCAACTTCAGCGGCGGCGTCGACTGGCTGCGCGAGAACGGGGTCAAGGTGATCGACCTGGCCGACCAGGAATGCATCGAGATGCTCGGCGGCTACATCGCCGCGCATCCGGACGTGTGGAACGAGGACATCGGCGAGGACTGAGGCGCGCGCGGCGCGTGCGGCCGCTCGCGTTGCCGCACGCGCGCGGGTGCAAGCCGGCGGCGGCCGGTGCAGAATCCTTCGCAATGCGCCTGCCGCCGACCGACGTCCACATCCGCCCCTATCTGTTGAGCGACTGGCCGCGCCTGTGCGACATCCACGACCGCGCGCGCCTGGACGAACTGCGGCGCAGCGCCGACGTCGCCGCGTTCCGCAGCCTGGCGCGCACCGCGCACAGCGAAGGCCTGTTCGACGGCCGCCTCGACGTGGCCTCGATCGACACCGTCGTGCAGGGCTTCGTCGCCTACCAGCGCAATTCCTTGAACTGGCTGTACGTGCATCCGGACTACCACCGCCGCGGCCTCGGCCGTCGCCTGCTGCGGCACGCGCTGGCCGAGGCCGGGCCGGTGGTGACGACCCTGGCGCTGGCCGGCAACGAACCGGCCCTGCATCTGTATCGTTCGGAAGGTTTCGTCGAAATCGAACGCCGTCCCGGCTGGCTCGCCGGCAGCGAACAATTCCCCACCATGGGCGTGCTGCTCGAACTGCGCCGCTGATCAGACCGGTTTCATCACCATCAGCCAGAAGATCGCCATCACGCCGAGAAAAGCCGGCCAACCGAGCCAGAACCACCAGCGCATGGTGCGCCGGTAGGCCTCCGGCAAGGGCGCACCGAGCGCCGCCGCTTCGGCCGCCAGGCGACGCGCGCGCGCCTGCAGCCACAACACCGGCAGCCAGCAGGCGCCGACCACGAAGAACAGCAGCAACGCGGTCTTCAGCCAGAACACCGAGAACGGGATGCCGAGCCGCCAGGTCAGCCACATGCCGCTGACGAACTGCACGATCACCGCCGGCGCGGTGAAACAGGCATCGGCGATCACCACCGTGCGCGCGGTCTCGGCGATCACCTTGGGGTCGCCGCGCCGGTGCGCGATCCAGAAAAAGAAGGCGATGCCCAGGCCGGTGCCGAACAACAGGGTCGACGACAGGATGTGGATCCACTTCACCCACAGGTAGTCCATGCTCACCTCCGGTCCGCGAGTACCCAGGCCACCGCGAGCGCCGGCAGCACGAGCAGATTCTTCGCCAGCCCGCCCAGCGGGTCCAGCCACTGCGCCGGCAGCAACAGGCCGAAGGCGAGCGTGTAGGCGAGCACGCACAGTCCCATCCACCCAAGCACCGGGCGCGGGCGCCAGCCGGCCAGCAAGGCCAGCGCGAGCAGCGCGTCGAGCGAGGCGGTCGCGCGCGCCAGCGGCACCGGATGCCAGGCCTGCATCGGCGTCCCCGCGACCAGCGCTTCGATGGCCGCCGCCGGGGTCAGCCACCCGGCCACGGCCGAGATCAGCCACAGCGCGACGATGGCGATGCGCAAAGTCGGCGCCAGGAAATACAGCTGCGCCTGCCAGCGGTCCTGGACCTGGCTCGGGGTTGCCCCAAGCGCGGTCTCGAGATCGCGCGGCGCGTGGCCGAACGCGGCCTGCAGGCGCGCGGACGCGTCGGCGCCGGTGACGTTGCCGCGCCGGAGCATCCGCCACATGGTCTCGCCGACCGGGCCGCGGCCGAGCCGCTCGCCGATGCCGACCTGAAAAGACACCAACGGCTCCGGCACCGCGATCGCGGCGTTGCCGTCGATGCGCAGCCAACGCCGCCAGGTGGTCTGGTAGTCGCGCAGGGACATCGCCTGCGGCGCGCCGACCTCGAAAACGCCGCGTTGCTCGCCCGCGGCGGCGAGCGCGGCGAGCGTGCCGAGGTCTTCGGCCGAGACCGGCTGGATCGCCCAACGCCCGTCGCCCGGCAGCAGATGCCAACCCGGAAACGCCGCCAGCGCGCGCAGCAAGGAGGTGCCTCCGTAGGAGCCGGACGCGGCATAGACGATCGACGGCCGCAACACCACCGCCTTCAACGGCAGGGCGAGCAGGAGCTCATCGAAACGATGCTTGGAGGCGATGAAGGCGCCGTCCTCGGGTTCGCCGAGCGCGGAGATCTGCACGAAACGCAGGCCGCCGGCGGCGACGCAGGCCTGGGCGAGCGCGAGCGGCCCGTCGACGTGGATGGCCTGGAAGGTCTGGGCGCCGGTCTCGCGCAGGATGCCGGCGACGTTGATCACCGCGTCCACCCCGTGCAGGGTCTCGCGCCAGGCTTCCGGCGTGGTCATCCTGGTCAGGTCGGCCGCGCGCTCGTCGGCGTGCAGGGCACGGCCGCTCGCGCGCACTCCGCGCATCACCTGCCAACCGCGCTGGCGCAAGGCGGCGATGATGTAGCCGGCGAGAAAGCCGTTGGCGCCGAGCACCAGGGCGGTGCCGGCCACGGTGGAGCGCGATGCTTCAGTCCCTGAGGCGGGTGCGGTGTCGTCCATGGGGCGTCACGTTAGCAGAGCATGCGCGATGCCGGATCGCGGCCTGTCCGGCCGCCCTCACTCCAACCCTCTCCCGTCGACGGGAGAGGGGCTAATGGCTGCGTCGCGCTCGATTCCTTCTCCCGCTTGCGGAAGAGGCTCAGGGTGAGGGCACGTTTGACTGGCTGTACCAACACTCAAGAACTGAGTTCGTGCCGTCCCCCGCCCTCAATCCCGCTCCAATCGACGAAAGAGCGAGAGAAGAGCTTCAGAGGATGTAACGGCTCAAATCCGGGTCCTGCACCAACTCGCCCAGGTGCTGATCGACATAAGCGCGATCGATGCTCACCGCCTGGCCGCCGCGGTCCGGCGCCTCGTAGCTCAGGGTATCGAGCAGGCGTTCGAGCACGGTGTGCAGACGACGCGCGCCGATGTTCTCCTGGCGCTCGTTGACCTGCGCGGCGATCTCGGCGAGACGGTCCACCGCGTCGGCGGTGAATTGCAGGTCCACGCCTTCGGTCTTGAGCAGCTCGATGTACTGGGTCGTCAGCGACGCCTTCGGTTCGGTCAGGATGCGGACGAAATCGTCCTTGCTCAGCGCACCGAGTTCGACCCGGATCGGGAAGCGCCCCTGCAGCTCCGGGATCAGGTCGCTCGGCTTGGCCAGGTGGAACGCGCCCGAGGCGATGAACAGGATGTGGTCGGTCTTGACCGAGCCGTACTTGGTGCTGACCGTCGAGCCCTCGACCAGCGGCAGCAAATCGCGCTGCACGCCTTCGCGGCTCACATCGCCGCCGCTCATACCGGCTTCGCTGCGCTTGGCGACTTTGTCGATCTCGTCGATGAAGACGATGCCGTGCTGTTCGCAGGCCTCGATCGCGGCGGCGCGCACGTCGTCTTCGTTGACCAGCCTGGCCGCCTCCTCTTCGATCAGCTGCGGACGCGCGGCCTTGATAGTCAGGTGCTTCTTGTGGGTCTTGCCGCCGGACACCTGCGAGAACATCTGCCGCAGCTGCTGGCCCATTTCCTCCATGCCGGGCGGCGCCATGATGTCGACGCCGACGTTGACCGAGGTTTCGATCTCGATCTCGCGCTCGTCGAGGTCGCCGGCGCGCAACTGCTTGCGCAGCTTGGCGCGGGTGTCGCTGTCGGGCGCGCTGGTGTCCTGCGCCGGGGTCTCGGAACCGAAGCCGAAACCGCCCGGCACGCGCTTGGGCAGCAAGGCATCGAGAATGCGGTCCTCGGCGCGGTCCTCGGCCTGGGTGCGCACGCGCACCTTGGCCTGTTCCCGGTACAGCTTGACCGCGGTGTCGGCGAGGTCGCGAATGATCTGCTCGACGTCCTTGCCGACGTAGCCGACCTCGGTGAAGCGGGTGGCCTCGACCTTGACGAACGGCGCGTTGGCGAGCGTCGCGAGGCGGCGCGCGATCTCGGTCTTGCCGACGCCGGTCGGGCCGATCATCAGGATGTTCTTGGGCATGACCTCGTTGCGCAGGTCGTCGTCGAGCTGCATGCGGCGCCAGCGATTGCGCAACGCGATCGCGACCGCGCGCTTGGCCGCGTGCTGGCCGACGATATGGCGGTCGAGCTCCTGCACGATTTCGCGGGGCGTCATGGTGGCGTGACTGTTGTCGGGTTTCATAGAGATAAGAAGTGAGTTGAGAAGGGTGAGGAGTGAGCGGATGCGCTACGAACGGGAAACGAAGAGGAATGGTCCTACCTACTCTTCACTTCTCTGCAATCGTTGCTACAGCTCCTCGACCACCACATTGCGATTGGTGTAGATGCACACGTCGCCGGCGATGTTGATCGCTTCGGTGGCGATGGTGCGCGCGTCGAGCTGGGTGTGCGCGGTCAGCGCGCGCGCGGCCGACAGGGCGTACATGCCGCCGGAACCGATCGCGATGATGCCGTCCTCGGGCTCGATGACGTCGCCGGTGCCGCTGATGATCAGCGAGGTTTCCTTGTCGGCGACGGCGAGCAGCGCTTCGAGCTTGCCCAGGCGGCGCTCGGTGCGCCAATCCTTGGCCAGTTCGACCGCGGCGCGGGTCAGCTGGCCGTGCTTTTCGAGCTTGGCTTCGAACAGCTCGAACAAGGTGAACGCATCGGCGGCGGCGCCGGCGAAACCGGCCAGCACCTGGCCGTCGCGGCCGAGGCGGCGCACCTTGCGCGCGTTGGATTTCATGACGGTGTGACCGAGCGTCACCTGACCGTCGCCGGCGACCGCGACGCGCCCGTCGCGGCGCACCGAAACGATGGTGGTGGCGTGAAAAACAGTGGGGTTCTGACTGGGGTCCATGTGACCTCCTGGATACTGAAGTCCTGGATGGGGGCGCCGGACGACTAGTCAAGCCCCGGGGGGCGAGGAGCGGGCGAAGAGGAACAGCGAAGGAACGAGCGCAGAGTAACGAGCAACGCGTCGCGTTCAGCGCAGCCCCGCCGCGCCCGCGCAAAGGGGGGGCAGCCCCCCTCCTCGCTACTCGTTACTCGCTACTCGTTACTCGTTACTCCTTACCCGGCTTGCGCTTGGCCCGCGGATGCGCCGCGTCGTAGACCTTGGCCAGGTGCTGGAAATCCAGGTGGGTGTAGATCTGGGTGGTGGCGATGTCGGCGTGGCCGAGCAGTTCCTGCACGCCGCGCAGGTCGCCCGAGGATTCGAGGATGTGGCTGGCGAAGGAATGCCGCAGCAGATGCGGATGCACCCGCTTGAACAGGCCCTGGCGCTGGGCGAGCTGGCGGATCCGCAACTGCACTGCGCGCGGCGTGATCGGCCCGCCGCCGCGCCCGGGAAACACCTGCGCCTCGTTCGGCGCGCCGGTCGAGGCGCGCCACTCGCGCAACGCCGCGCGCGCGTGCGAGCCCAGCGGCACGCTGCGTTGCTTGCTGCCCTTGCCGAGCACGGTGACCAGGCCGTCGTCGAGGTCGAGGTCGCGCCAACGCAGGGCGCACAACTCGCTCAGGCGCAGGCCGGAGGAATAGAACAATTCGAGCAGCGCGCGGTCGCGCAAACCCAGCGGCACGTCGGTCGGCACTTCGACCAGGGCCTTGGCCTCGTCGGGATCGAGCACCTGCGGCAGCTTGCGCGGCGCCTTCGGCGCGCGGATCGCCGCGGCCGGGCTCGCCGCGAGCGCGCCCTGCTTGACCTGCCATGCGTAAAAACTACGGCACGCCGACAAACGGCGCTGCAGGCTCTTGGGGGTGAGGCCGCGCCGATGCTCGGCGGCGATGAACGCGCGCAGGTCTTCCGCGTTCAATCGAAGCAGCTCGCCGCGGCCGCTGTGTTCGCACCACTGCGCCAGGGCCTCGAGATCGCGCCGGTAGGCGTCGAGGGTATGCGCCGACATGCGGCGCTCGACGCTCAGGTGATCGAGGAAGGCCTGGGGGGTGCTCATGGCGAACCGGCAGCGTGTCGGCGCGGATCGCGTCCGCGCGCTCGCCTCAGTCGAACCGCCTCAACGCGACCGCCAGCGACTCGCCCATCATGCGCAGGAACAAGGTGCCCATGCCGGGGAAGAAGCGGTTCGCATCGCGGCTGCCCACGGCTATCAGGCCGGTACCGGGCAGCGCCAGCAAGGCGGTGGACTGCACTTCTTCGGCGCGATCGCCGTACAGCACCAGGTGTTTTTCCGGCTGCAGGCGGCCGCACAGCGGCTCGCCGTCGCTCAAGGCGTCGCGGAACGGCTGCAGGCGCGCGTCGCTCTCGGGAATGACCTGCAGCCAGTCGCTGTCGCCCAGGCCTTCGATCGGCTCGAACACGACCAGGCGCACCAGGTCGCCGTTGAAATCCTCGGCCAGGCTCGCCGCCATCGCGCGCAAGGTGTCGGCGGCGCTGACCTGGCGCAACAGCGCCAGGGTCAGTTGATGAGTGCGCACCGCCAGGCGTTCGTTCTCCTGGGCGTTGCCGAACAGCTCCTGCAGGCGTCGCGACAGTTCGCGGTTCTTGTCGCGCAGCACTTCCAGTTGGTAGCTCGCCAGCGACGCCGCCGAACCTTCCTCGCGCGGCACCACCAGGCTCATCGACAGATCGGGAAACTGCTGCAGGAACCGCGGATGACGACGCAGCCAGTTGGCGACTTCGTGGGCGCTGTACTTGTCGCTGGCTTGCTCGCTGAACTTGTCGCTCATCGGTTCCACTCTCCTTCGAACACGAAAGCCGCCGGGCCGGCCATCGACAGCGTCGCCGCGTCGTCGGGCCAGGCGATGCGCAATTCGCCGCCGGGCAGTTGCACGGCCACGTCGCGGTCGATCAGGCCGCGCCGGATCAGCACCGCGACCGCGGCGCAAGCGCCGCTGCCGCAGGCCAGGGTCTCGCCGACGCCGCGCTCGTAGACCCGCAGGCGGATGCGGTCGCGTCCGATCACCTGGGCGAAACCGACGTTGGCCGATTCCGGAAACGCGTCGCTCGACTGCAACAGCGGAGCGATGCTGTCGAGCGGCGCGGCGTCGACGTCGTCGACCTCGATCACCGCGTGCGGATTGCCCATCGACACCGCGCCGAAACCGATCACGGTATCGTGGATGTCGACCACGTATTGGTCCTGGCTGGCGCTGTAACCGCGCATCGGGATGCGCGCCGGCTCGAAGTCGGGCCGGCCCATGTCGATGCGGTAACGGCCGTCGCCGAGCGCCCAGACCGCGTGGCGGCCGGCCGGGCTGTCGACGGCGAAGCTGCCGGCGCCGGCGGTGGCCCCGTCGCGGACCAGCCAGGCGGCGATGCAACGGGCGCCATTGCCGCATTGCTGCGAACCCGAGCCGTCGGCGTTCCAGATCCGGTAGGACGCGACCGCGCCCTCACTGAGCGGGTCTTCGACGGTCAGGATCTGGTCGCAGCCGACACCGAAATGGCGGTCGGCCAAGGCGCGGCACAGCTCGGCGCCCGGTTCGGGCGCGCCGCCGCGCAGGTCGAGCACCACGAAATCGTTGCCGGCGCCGTGCATCTTGCTGAAGCGCAGCGGCGCGGCCGCGCCGGTCGCGGACTCAACCATCGCCTTGCGGCACCGGCTCGGCGGGCTTGGCCGGCTCGGCATCGTCCTTGCCGTCGCCGTCCTTGTCCTGCGCTTCGGGCTCCTTCGCGCCTTCGGCGGCCGGCTGCGCGCTGTCGAGCGGCGGCAGGGTCGGCAGCGAGGTCTTGGCGTTCGGGTCGGCGGCGACCGGCGGATCGTTGGCGGTGGAAATGGTCACCGGCACTTCGCCCGGCTTGGCCACGGGCGCTTCCTGCGGCGCGGGCTCGGTCGGCAGGACCAGCGGGCCCTTGTTGCCGCAAGCGGTCAGGGCGAGGGTCAGCGCGGTCAAAACGAGAAGCGTTGCGATGCGTGCATTCATGGGCGAAGTGTAGCCCGCAGTCGGCGCCGAAACGAACCCGTCCGGGGCCGCGTCGAGCGGCGCAGGTTCAGGCGGGGCCGGGGCCCGCGTCGGCCGCGCTCAGGCCCGCGGCGGTTCCGGCCGGCGCCACAACCAGACCGCGACGACGGTCATGATCGCAGTCCCGGTCGTCGCCATCCACAGCTTCGGCGAGGTCAGGAACATGACGACCGAAGAGGCCGCCATCATCGACACCGCCAACCATTTGGAGCGCCGGCTGACCGCGCCATGCCGCTCCCAGTCGCGGATCACCGGCCCGAAACGGCGGTGGCCGAGCAACCAGGCATGCAGGCGCTCGGAGCCGCGCGCGGCGGCGAAGGCCGACAGCAGCACGAACGGCACGGTCGGCAGGCCCGGCACCACGATGCCGATCGCGCCCAGGGCCAGGCTGACGTAGGCGAGCAGCCGCCAGGCCCAGCGGAACCGGCCGGGGCGGGCCTTCGACGCCCCCCCGCCCTCGCCGGCATCCGCGGCGGGCGCGGGCGCGGGCGAGGGCTCGGGGTCGGCAGGCGGCGGAACAGGCATGGCGGCAGTATGCGGCGGTCGTGAGGCGTCTGGTGTGGACATGGCGGGTGCGGCCGCGGCTTTCGGTGCGCGCGGCCGGCGCAAACGACGACGGCATCGTGGCAGGCGCCGCCGGTGCCGTCGAATCGAGCGCGGGCGCTTACTTCAGCGAGGGCCCGGTGCCGACCTGGAGCTGATCGAGCATGAACGCGTACATCTCCGACTGCTCGCGGAAGCGGCGGAAACGGCCCGACTTGCCGCCGTGGCCGGCCTCCATGTTGGTGCGGAACAGCAGCGGCTGCTTGCCGGTGTCGATGTCGCGCAGACGCGCGACGTACTTGGCCGGCTCCCAGTACTGCACCTGCGAATCCCACAGGCCGGTGCCGACGAACATCGCCGGATAGGCCTGGGCCTTGAGGTTGTCGTACGGCGAATAGCTGAGCATGTAGTCGTAGTAATCCTTCTTCTCCGGATTACCCCACTCGTCGTACTCGTTGGTGGTCAGCGGGATGCTCGGGTCGAGCATGGTGGTGACCACGTCGACGAACGGCACCTGCGACAGGATCACCCGGTACTGTTGCGGCGCCATGTTGGCGATCGCGCCCATCAACAGGCCGCCGGCGCTGCCGCCGTAGGCCGCGACGCGGTCGGGCGCGGCATAGCCGGCCTTGACCAACTCGGCGCTGACGTCGATGAAGTCGGTGAAGGTGTTCTTCTTGTTGAACAGCTTGCCGTCGTCGTACCACTTGCGGCCGAGTTCCTGGCCGCCGCGGATGTGGGCGATCGCATAGACCATGCCGCGGTCGAGCAGGCTCACCACGGTGCTGTTGAAGCCCGGGTCGGTCGAGGAGCCGTAGCTGCCGTAAGCGTACTGCAGCATCGCCGCCTTGCCGTTCTTCTCGAAGCCCTTCTTGTAGACCAGCGACACCGGCACCTTGACGCCGTCGCGCGCGGTCGCCCAGAAGCGCTCGGTCACGTACTTCTCGGGGTCGTAGCCGATCACCGGCTGCTGCTTGAGCAGCCTGCGCTCGCCGGTCCGGGTGTTGAGCTCGTAGGTCGTCGCCGGCGTGGTCATCGAGGTGTAGGTGTAGCGCAGCCACGGCGTGTCGTGCTCGGAGTTGGTCGCCAGGCCCATCGAGAATGCGGGCTCGTCGGCCTTGACGAATTCCTCCTTGCCGTCCTTGCCGATCAGCCGCAGGCGCTCGAGCGCGTTGGACCGCTCGGCCACCGCGGTGAAGCCGTCGAACAGCTCGAAACCTTCGATGAAGACGTCGTCGCGGTGCGCGACCCAGTCCTTCCACTCCTTGCGCGAACGGGCGCCGTCGGCGGCCGTCACCAGGCGGAAGTTCGGCGCCGGCTGGCCGTCGGCGCCGGGCGCGTTGGTGCGGATCACCCAACGGCCGTCGAGATGATCGGCATCGTATTCGACGTCGCGCTCGCGCGGCGCCAGCACCACGAACTCCTTCGGGTCGGCGGCCGGCGCGCAGCGCGCCTCGCTCGACACGGTGCTGTGCAGGCTGATGCAGATGTAGGCATCGTCGCGGGTGCGGCCGATGCCCATGTAGAAGCTGTCGTCCTTTTCTTCGTAGACCAGCACGTCGGCCGAGGCCGGCGTGCCGAGCACGTGCTTCTTGACCCGGACGGTCAGCAGGGTCTCGGGGTCGTTCTCGACGTAGAACAGAGTCTTGTTGTCGTCGGCCCAGACCAGGTTCGGCGACACGTCGTCGATGACGTCGGGATAAATCTCGCCGGTGACCAGGTTCTTGAAGCGGATCTTGTACTGGCGGCGGCCGACCGCGTCGTCGGCCCAGGCCAGGATCCGGTTGTCCTGGCTGACCTCGTAGTCGCCGACGTTGAAGTACTGCTTGTCCTTGGCCATCGCGTTGACGTCGAGCAGGATCTCCTCGGCGCCGTCCATGCTGCCCTTGCGGCGCGCCTGGATCGGATAATCCTGGCCGGTCTCGAAGCGGGTGTAGTACCAGTAGCCGCGCTCGCGGTACGGCACCGAGCTGTCGTCCTGCTTGATGCGGCCGACGATCTCTTCGTACAGGGTGTCCTCGAGCGGCTTCAGCGGCGCCATGACCGCATCGACGTAGGCGTTCTCGGCCTTGAGGTAGGCCAGCATCTCGGGGTTCTTGCGCTTGTCGTCGCGCAGCCAGTAGTACTCGTCGCTGCGCTCGGCGCCGTGCGGCGCCTTGACCTGGTGCGGCTTCTTGGCCGCGTCGGGCGGGTTGGGCAGCACGGCTGCGGTGGCGGAAAGGGTCGTGGTCATCAGGAGCGTGGCCGCAAGCGTGATTAGGGTCGGTTTCATATTGGGTCCGATATCGGGATGCGCAACCGCGCAACCGCAAGATTCAGGCTGAGGGCAGGGTTCGGGGCGACGCCCCCCGGACCGGCGCAGACGACGACGGGCGCCTGGGCGCCCGTCGGGTCATGCTGCGGCCGGCCGGCCCGTCACTTGGCCAGCTGTTCCCACAGGAAGGTGAAGGCCAGTGCGTTCATGTGCGCCTGCTGGGCGTTGTTGGCCGCCCCGCCGTGGCCGCCTTCGATGTTCTCGTAGTAGCGCACGTTCTTGCCGGCATCGAGCATCTTCGCCGCCATCTTGCGCGCATGGCCCGGATGGACGCGGTCGTCCTTGGTCGAGGTCATGAAGATCACCGGCGGGTACTCGCGCTTGGCGTCGAACAGGTGGTACGGCGAGAAGCCCTGGATGAACGACCAGTCGGCGGTGTCCGGGTCGCCGTACTCGGCCATCCACGAGGCGCCGGCCAGCAGGTGGCTGTAGCGCTTCATGTCGAGCAGCGGCACCTGCACCACGACCGCACCGAACAGGTCCGGGTATTGGGTCAGCATGTTGCCGGTGAGCAGGCCGCCGTTGCTGCCGCCCTGCACGCCCAGGTGCGGGGTGCTGGTGATCTTGCGCGCGATCAGGTCCTGGCCGACCGCGGCGAAGTCCTCGTAGGCCTTGTGGCGGTTGGCCTTGAGCGCGGCCTGATGCCAGCGCGGGCCGTACTCGCCGCCGCCGCGGATGTTGGCGACCGCATACACGCCGCCCTTCTCCAGCCAGCCCTTGCCGATGCCGCCGGAATAGCTCGGGGTCAGAGAGATCTCGAAGCCGCCGTAGCCGTACAGCAGGGTCGGCGCGCTGCCGTCGAGCTTGAGATCCTTCGGCCGCACCAGGAAGTACGGCACGCGGGTGCCGTCCTTGCTCTTGGCGAAGTGCTGTTCGATCACGTGCCTGGACGCGTCGAAGAAGGTCGGCATCGTCTTCAGCACTTCCGGCGCCTTGGCGTTCTTGCCGACCTCGCCCATCGCCAGGGTGCTCGGGGTCAGGTAGTCGCTGGCGCTGAGCCAGACCGCGTCGCTTTCGTCGGAATCGACCGCGCCGACCATGACCGTGCCGAAGGTCGGCGCGCCGGCCAGGGCCTCGCGCTTCCACTCGCCCTCGCCCGGGGTCAGCACGGCGAGCTTGTACTTGACGTCGTCGAGCACGTTGAGGATCAGGTGGTTGCGCGTCCACACCGCGTTCGCCAACGAAGTCGTCTCGGTCGGTGCGAACAAGGTGGTGAAGTCGCGCTTGCCGGCCTGGAAGTCGTCGAACTTGATCGCGATCAGGCTGCCCGAGGCGTACTTCTTGCCGCCGGCCTCATACGGATCGCGCAATTCGGCGATCAGCCATTCGCGATGGACGTACTTGTTGGCCGAGTTCGGCAGGTCGATCTTGCTCAGCTTGCCGTCGGCGCCGCGCAGGTACAGCTCGTCGTTGTAGAACGCGAGCGTGCGCTGGACGAAGTCGCGCTCGAAGCCCGGGGTGTGGTCGTGCGTCGCGCCGATCATCATGTCGGTCGGCTGGCCCTCGTAGACCAGGCTGGCCGAGGCCATCGGCGTGCCGCGCTTCCACAGCTTGACCACGCGCGCATAGCCCGAGGTGGTCATCGAGCCGGGGCCGAAATCGGTGGCGACGTAGACGTGGTCGCGGTCGATCCAGTTCAGGCTGCCCTTGGCTTCGGGACGGAAGAAACCGTCCTCGACCCAGGCCTTGGTGGTCAGGTCGAACTCGCGGGTGACGTCGGCATCGGAGCCGCCGCGCGACAGCGCGACCAGGCAGCGCTGATAGTCCGGGCGCAGGCAGTCGGCGCCGTGCCAGACCCACTGCTCGTTCTCTTCGCGGTTGAGCGCGTCGAGGTCGATCACGGTCTCCCACTTCGGCTGGTCCTTGCGGTACTCCTCGAGCGTGGTGCGGCGCCACAGGCCGCGCTGGTGCTGCGCGTCCTTCCAGAAGTTGTAGTAGTAGTCGCCGATCTTCTCAACGCCGGGGATCTTGGCGTTGGAATCGAGGATCGCGCGGATGTCGGACTCGAGCTTTTTGAATTGCGGGGTCGCCGCGAGCTCGGCTTCGGTCTTGGCGTTGCGCGCCTGCACCCATTCGAGCGAGCGCTTGCCCTCGACCTCTTCGAGCCAGGCATAGGAATCGTTCATGGCGGCCTCCTTGGCGGGTGCGGCACCGGAGGCCGAGGCGGCGGCGATACCTGCTGCGAACAGCAGGGATTGACAGGTCTGCGACATCGAGGACATGGCTCATCCGGTGCAAAGGAAGGCCGTCACGCTAGCACAGGGACGCGCGGCCGCCGCCCTGTCCAAGGTCATGGAGGGAGTTGCCGGGTTTGGCGCGTTGCGAGGCCGCCGAAGGGCCGCGGCGCGGCCTCGAAGCAGGCCGCAGCGGCGCCCGCGGCCGGCCGCTGTCGGCCGGCGGTCGGGCCGGTAGCCGAAGCCCGGCGGCGGGCCGGTGGCGAAGGCCGCCGGTTCAGGCGGCGCGCGGCAGCGGGCGCGCGATCACCGCCGTACGGGCGCGGCGGCGGGCCTGGACCGCACCGCGGCGGCGAAGGCGCGGTGCCGGGGCAGTTTCGGCGTCTCCGGCCCGGCGCCAGGACGGCAGGCGGAAGCGGTGCAGCGCCCACCAGGCCACGGCCGGCATCGCGACCAGCCACAGCGGCAGCCAGCCGATCGCGCCATGGCTGCCGCGTGCGGCCGGCAGCATCAGCACCAACAGGCTGCCGATGGCGAGGGCGTAGCGCAGGGCGGTGTCGAGGTCCGCGCGGACGGCATCGGCGGAACGGTCGGAAGGCGTGCTGACGGTCATGTCCAGACTCCGAAAACGGGCGTAAGTGTCGGTGAGGCCACCTTCCCGCCGCACCGTCTCAGAGGCTGCGATCTTCGTTGCCGCTCATCGGCGCGCCGTCCGTGCCGCGCGCCGGCTTTGCGCTGTGCCGGGTCTGGCGGCTCGGCCCGGCCGAGACTCAGTAACCGGCCTTGTCGAGCGCCTTCTCGGCCTCTTCGCGGCCCAGCGCGATCAGTTCCTTGGCCCGCCAGAATTCGTAGAACTGGCAGGCGTCGCGCGGAATCCGGATGACCAGCTCCGGCGGGTCCAGGGCCAGCTGCACGCGCGCGATCTGCGCCTGCATCATGTCGAGCGAGCGCGCCATCAGTTCGCTGAAACCCAATTCGTGCGGCGGCTGTTCCCCGCTCTGGCCCTCGTCGGCGCCGCGCCGGAACCAGCGCATCAGCATCGAGGGTTTCGACTCGCCGACCTCGCTGCCCGGCGCCTTGGCGCCGTTCTGCAGCGCGAGCGCGCCGGGCGGCCGCTCCGGCCAGCCGTGCATGTCGACCGCGATCAGCCGGTGCGCATCGGACAAACGCGTGGCCGCGATCGGCAACGGCGCCAACAGGCCGCCGTCGACCAGTTCGCGGCCGTGCAACTCATAAGGAGGGAACACCCCCGGGATCGCGATCGATGCGCGCACCGCGTCCCACAGGTCGCCTTCGCGCAGCCAGACTTCGCGCTGGCGGATCAGGTCGACCGCGACCGCGGTGAACTCGATCTCCAGGTCTTCGATGCGCGGCTCGCCGGTCAGTTCGCGCAGCGCGTGCATCAGGCGCTCGCCGCGGAACAGGCCCGGCTGCCCCAGGCCGGGGTCGAGCAGGCGCAGCATCGCGGTACGGCTCATGCCGTACAGCCAGTCGCGGTAGACCTCGAGCTTGCCGGCGGCGAACAGGCCGCCGACCAGGGCGCCGCTGGACGAGCCGGCGACCGCGACGATGCGCATCGAGCGCGCCTGCAGCGCCTCGATCACCCCGATCTGCGCCAGCCCGCGGGCACCGCCCGCGCCGAGCACCAGGGCGACCGGTTCGTCGCGGGAAATATGCGGGGCGTCGGCGCCGGGCATCAGCGTCCGTAGTTGCTCAGCGCCAGTTCCAGCATCGACTTGGCCTGCTCGCGCAGCACCACCGGCTCGACGATCTCGGCATCGCTGCCGTAGTGCATCACGTCCATCAACAACTCGCGTCCGGCGCTGTACGGCACCTTCAGCTCGTAACGCCCGTCGGGCAGGAACCGGCCCTGCTGCTGCGAATGCCAGTGCTCGTCGGCGACCCAGCGCGCGGCCTTGGCGCTGAAGACGATGGTCGCCCAGCCCTTCGGCGCGCCGGAGAAGATGCCGTAGCTCGACGCCAGGTGCTGGTCGAGTTCGTCGTCGGCGACGTCGCGCGCGGCATCTTCGCCGACCTTGGCCGCGCTGATGCGGTCGACCGAGAAGCTGCGCAACGCATCGCGCTCGTGGTCCCAGGCGTCGAGGTACCAGTTTTCGCGGTAGTGAGTCAGGCGCTGCGGCGACACGCTGCGGCGGGTGCGCTGGTCGGTCGAGCGCGCCCGGTATTCGAACGTCAGCTGCTTGCGATCGAGCACCGCGGTGGCGACGGCGCGGAACGCGATCTCGTCGAGACGCCGGGTGCGGTGCGGAATCACCCGCACGCGCTCGACCGGCAGGCGGCGGCCGCCGGCATGTTCGTCGAGCAGCTTCTCGATGCGCTGCTGCAAGGGCGCGAGCGCATTCGACAGCACCCCGCCGCCGCTGCGCATCAGCAACTGCTGCGCGGCCAGCAGCGAGTGCAGCTCTTCCGAGCTCAGCCACAGGCCGGGCAGTTCGAAGCGGTCGCCTTCGCTGGTGTCGTAGCGGAAGCCGGCCTCGCCGTTGCCGACCACCGGCGCCATCAGGTAGTCGCGCAGGTAGGCCAGGTCGCGGTAGACAGTCGCGCGCGAACACTCCAGATCCTCTTGGAGGCGCTGGACCGTGACCGGATACCGGGCTGCGGTGAGAATCCGGTGCAGTGCGTGGATGCGTTCGATACGTTCCATGTCGGCGATGTCTAGTGGATTCGGTGGGGTCGCAACTAGCATGGCACCGGCCGCTGTCCGGCCGCCACCATCGAACTTGGGGATCGTACGTGATCGAGCCCGCAATATCCGCAACGCCGCCCCCGGCGCCGCGGTTACCGGCCGATCGTAGCGCCCGGCAGGCCGGGCCGGCACCGGAGCGGGCCGGCCGGGTCGCAGCCCGCCTGCGTGCCGACACGGGACCTGCGCGTGCTTGCGCGGACGAGGCCCAGGAACGACAACTACGGCAGGGTCGACAACTTTCGAACGGGCCGGCCGGCGGCACCGGCACGACTCCCCGCGACCGATGACCGACCGATGAGCTTGCGACGATGCCGGTGGCGAGGCCGGCGGTCGGGACCAGTATCTGGATCGCAGCGCCGGCGCAGTAGTGACATTAGACACCCATGCGGTCGCAACCGCTGCGACTGCGCGAGCCCGCCGGCCGCCACGGCCGCAAGTCCGATCACAAGACCTGCACAATGTTGCAGTGCGATGGCGCCCGGACGCACAGGCGCGGATTTCGCGCAAGCTCGCGGCGACACGCCCAGGTAGGCACAATGCCGCCATGCGAAAGCGCGCTCCCGAAGAGCCAGCCATCGACTTGTCGCCCTCGCCCGGCGACGAGGTCAAGACCACGACCTGTTACATGTGCGCCTGCCGGTGCGGCATCAAGGTCTGGCTCAGCGACGGCCGGATCCGTTACATCCAGGGCAACCCCGATCATCCGGTCAACCAGGGCGTGCTGTGCGCCAAGGGTTCGGCCGGCATCATGCAGCACTACTCGCCGGCGCGGCTCGACAAGCCGCTGCTGCGCGTGGGCGAACGCGGCAAGGGCGAGTTCCGCGAGATCGAGTGGGACGAGGCGCTGCGCATCGCCGCCGACTGGCTCGCGCCGATCCGCGAACGCAACCCCGACGAGCTGGCCTTCTTCACCGGCCGCGACCAGTCGCAGGCGCTGACCGGGTGGTGGGCGCAGCAGTTCGGCACGGTCAACTACGCCGCGCACGGGGGCTTCTGTTCGGTGAACATGGCCGCCGGCGGCCTCTACACCCTGGGCGGTTCGTTCTGGGAGTTCGGCGAGCCCGACTGGGAGCATTCGCGTTATCTGATGCTGTGGGGCGTGGCCGAAGACCACGACTCCAACCCGATCAAGCTCGGCCTCGGCAAACTCAAGGCCAGCGGCGCGAAGATCGTCGCGGTCAATCCGGTGCGCAGCGGCTATGGCGCGATCGCCGACGAGTGGATCGGCATCCGGCCCGGCACCGACGGCCTGTTCGCGTTCGCCCTGATCCACGAACTGCTCAAGGCCGACCGCATCGACCTGGACTATCTCGTACGCTATACCAACGCGCACTGGCTGGTGATCCGCAATCCCGGCGGCGCCGACGACGGTCTGTTCGCGCGCGACGGCGAAGGGCGTGCGCTGTGTTGGGCGCGAGAGCTGCCTGGCGGCGCGAGCCAAGCCCGCGCCCTCCCCGCCGACGCGATCGACATCGCGCCGGCCGTGGTCGGCGAATACGTCCTGGCCGACGGCCGCCGCGCGGTACCGGTATTCCATCTGGTCGCCGAACGCTACCTCGACCCGCAGTACGCACCCGACACGGTCAGCGAACGTTGCGGCATCCCCGCCGACACCATCCGCCGCATCGCCCGCGAGCTCGCCGAGGCCGCGTTCGAACAAGCCATCACCCTGCCGATCGCCTGGACCGACGCCTACGGCCGCCAGCACGCCGAGATGACCGGCCGCCCGGTCAGCATGCACGCCATGCGCGGCATCAGCGCGCACAGCAACGGCTTCCACACCTGCCGCGCGCTGCACCTGTTGCAGTTGCTGCTCGGCGCGGTCGACACGCCGGGCTCGTTCCGCTATCAGCCGCCGTTTCCGAAACCGATCCCACCGCCGAACCGGCCGGGCAAGACCCGCCAGCCCAACGGCGTGCTCGACGCCGCCCCGCTCGGCTTCGTCCACGGCCCCGAGGATCTGGTCGTCGATGCGCACGGCCAACCGCGCCGGATCGATCACGCCTTCTCCTGGGCCTATCCGCTGTCGGCGCACGGCATGATGCATACCGTGATCCGCAACGCCTGGGCCGGCGACCCGTACAAGATCGACACGCTGATGATGTTCATGGCCAACATGAGCTGGAACTCGGCGATGAACACCGGCGAGACCATCGGCTGGCTCACCGACCGCGGCGAAGACGGCGAGTACCGCATCCCGCGCATCATCTATGCCGATGCCTACGCCTCGGAGATGACCGCCTACGCCGACCTGGTCCTGCCCGACACCACCTATCTCGAACGCTTCGACGCGATCAGCCTGCTCGACCGGCCGATCTCCGATGCCGACTCGGCCTGCGACGCGATCCGGCATCCGATCGTCGACTCGGCGACTCAGCACCTGGGCGGCGACGACAAGCCACGCGACGTGCGCGGCTTCCAGTCGGTCCTGCTGGAACTCGGCGCGCGCCTCGGCCTGCCCGGCATGGTCCACGACGACGGCAGCCCGCGTTACCGCGACTACGCCGACTACATCGTCCGCCACGAGCGCGCGCCCGGGGTCGGCCTGCTCGCCGGCTGGCGCGGCGAACACGGCGAACTCGAAGCCAAGGGCCCGCCGAACCCGCAGCAGTTGCAGCGCTACATCGACCACGGCGGCTTCTGGCGCAGCCATGTGCCGGAGTCGGCGCGCTATTACAAGATGGCCAATCGCGATTATCTGGACTGGGCGCAGAAGATGGGCTTCATCGGCCATGCCGACCCGATCGTGCTGCAGTTGTATTCGGAGACGATCCAGAAGTTCCGCCTCGCCGCGCAAGGCCATGGCGCGCAGCGACCGCCGCCGGCGCATCGCGAACGCGTGGCGACTTACTTCGATCCACTGCCGATCTGGTACGAGCCCTTCGAGGGCGCACAGGTCGATCAGGTCGAGACGAAATTCCCGCTCAGCGCGGTGACCCAGCGGCCGATGTTCATGTACCACGCCTGGGGCTCGCAGAATGCCTGGCTGCGCCAGATCAGCGCGCGCAACTATCTCTATCTGCATCCGGACACCGGTGCGCGCCACGGCATCGTCGACGCCGACTGGGTCACTATGGAATCGCACCACGGCCGCATCACCGTGCAGGCGCGTTACGCCGCCAACGTGCAGGCCGATACGGTCTGGACCTGGAACGCGATCGGCAAGCGCCGCGGCGCCTGGCGCCTGGCCAAGGACGCGCCGGAAGGCCGCCAAGGCTTCCTGATGAACCACCTGATCTCCGACATCACCCCGAAAGGCGACTACGCCAATGCCGACCCGGTCACCGGGCAAGCGGCCTGGTTCGACCTGCGCGTGTCGATCCGCAAGGCCGAGGCCGGACAGGCCGAACGCGGCGTGTCCGAACCGCAGTTCGCGCCGCTCGCGTTCGCCGAAGCCGGACCCGGCCCGCTGCGCTATGGCGCCGAGTTCCGAGCGGACCGCGCACGCCGCGCAGGAGGCGAGCATGAGCCGGATTGAAACAGCGATGGGCCGCGACCGCGCCGGGCTCGCCGCAACCGGCAGGGAGCGCGACCGATGAGGAGCGCGCGTCTGTTCGCCGGCTGGCTGTGCATCGCGCTCGGCTTCGGCCTGGTGATTCTGCTCGGGCTCGGCGTCTTCGATCCGACCCGGGACGCCGCCGCGCACGCAACTTCGGCCACGCCGGTGTTGATCGCGCTGATGCCGAGCGTGGCGGTCGGTCTGACCGTGTTCGCCCTGGGCCTGTGGTTGCTCGCTACCGGAAAGAAGAAACGATGACCGATCTGCCGCCGCCGTCGAAGAAAAAGCTCGGCCTGGTCATCGACCTGGACACCTGCGTCGGCTGCCATGCCTGCGCGGTGAGCTGCAAGGAATGGAATGCCGGCGGTTTCGCCGCGCCGCTGACCGACGAGCGGCCTTACGGCAAGGACCCGTCGGGCATCTGGTTCAACCGCGTGCACAGCTACGAGGTCGCCGCGGGCGAGCCCGCGCCGGCGAGCGAGCGCGCCGAGGCGATGCCGCTGGCCGACCCGGTGCGCGGCTGCGGCGAAGCCGCGGCGCCGCAACCGGCGATGACCCTGCACTTCCCGCGTTCGTGCCTGCACTGCGAACAACCGGCCTGCGTGACCGTGTGTCCGACCGGCGCGAGCTACAAGCGCGCCGAAGACGGCATCGTGCTGGTCGACGAGGACAAGTGCATCGGCTGCAAGCTGTGCTCCTGGGCCTGCCCCTACGGCGCGCGCGAATACAGTCCGGTCGAAGGGGTGATGAAGAAATGCACCCTGTGCATCGACCGCATCTACAACGAGAACCTCGACGAGTCCGAACGCCAGCCGGCCTGCGTGCAGGCCTGTCCGACCCGGGCGCGGCATTTCGGCGACCTCGGCGATCCCGAATCCAAGGTCTCCAAGCTGGTCGCCGAACGCGGCGGTGTCGACCTGATGGCGCAACTGGGCTATCAGCCGACCAACAAGTACCTGCCGCCGCGCCCGCGCCGCGCCGCGCCGGGCGAGGCCGCGCCGCCGCCGGAAGCCCTGGACGCCGCAAAGCTGCCGCCGGTGCTGCGCTGGCTGGACCGGATGCTGTCGCGATGACGCCCGCTCTGCCGTACCGGAGCCATAGCTGATGCATCCCGCGTTTTCGGTCATTTTCTTCACCGCCTTGTCCGGCGCCGGCTACGGCCTGATGGCCTGGCTCGGCGCGTTCGTGCTGGTCCAACTCGGCGGCGGCGATGCGCTGCCGCCGCGCAGCCTGGCCGTGGCCTTGGCGCTGGCGCTGATCCTGGTCAGCATCGGCCTGCTCAGCTCGACCCTGCACCTGGGCAAGCCGATGCGCGCCTGGCGCGCATTCTCTCAATGGCGCAGTTCGTGGCTGTCGCGCGAAGGCGTGATGGCGGTGGCCACCTACGTGCCGGCATCGGCATTGCTGGCGTGGGCCTGGCTCTCGGGTGCGCCGGGCGAAACCGGCAGCGTCTGGCCGGCGAGCGTCTGGCCGGCGATCGCGGCCGGCGCGCTGATCGTCGGCGCGGCGCTCACCGTGGTCTGTACCGCGATGATCTACGCCTCGTTGAAGCCCATCCCGGCCTGGCGCCATCGGCTGGTGGTGCCGGCCTATCTCGCCTTCGCCGCGCTCGCCGGTGCCGCCTTGCTGGCGGCCCTGCCCGGCACGGGCGATATCGCCCGTGCGGCGACTTTCGGGTTGATTCCGCTGGCGCTGGTCACCGCCGCGATCAAGCTGGGCTACTGGCGCGACATCGACCGCACCCCGCTCACCGTCACCCGCGGCGATGCGGTCGGCCTGCCGCAGCGCGAACTCGACGTGTTCGAGCGCCCGCATACCGAAGACAATTATCTCACCCGCGAGATGGGCTATGTGCTGGCACGCAAGCACGGGCCCAAGCTGCGCCGGATCGCGCTGGCCCTGTTCGCGGCCGTGCCGGTGGTCCTGAGCCTGATCGCGCTGGCGCTGCCGGCGGCCGCGGCGATCGCGATGCCGCTCGCGGCCTTGTCGCTGCTGACCGGCACCCTGGTCGAGCGCTGGCTGTTCTTCGCCGAAGCCCGTCATCTGGTGACGCTGTATTACTGAGGCGATTACTGCGGCGCGGCCACGCGCGCCGAAACGCCGTGACGGGGCGCAAAGCCGCGCCCGCCGGAGCTTTCACTGCGCTCGCGGGGTTCACCGGCGGGTGAATCCAGGCTATCCCGGCGTGCTCAAAGTCTCGTGTCTGTAACCGGTTTCATGGCATCATTCCCGGCCTGTTCCGGCCCATAAGCCAAGACGATGCTCGGTGCGATCGGGCTCGCCCTCCTCGGCGCGCCCCTGGTGACATTGCCGACCCCCGCTTTCGGCGGCGACCCGACGCTGATCGCCATCGCGAGCGATCCGGCGCAGATGCGCCTGTATTGTTTTTCGACCCGCTGCGGCGACGAGGAATGGCGATTGGCCACCTCCGCGCGCGAGAAGCCTCCGGAGATCGACCCGCTCGACCTGCCGCCGTTACGCACCGTGGCGCTGCCAGGTTCGCAGCGCCACATCGGCGGCGTCAGCGCGCCGGCGACTTCGCGCACCAGCCGCGCGATGTATTCCAACGACTACCGCATCGGCACCCGTTACGGCGTGCAGGCCCTGCGCGACGGCCCGACCCAGGTCGGCCTAAGCTTCGGCGCCGGCTACCGCCTCGCCCCGCTCCACGACGACGGCATCAACCGTCCCGGCACCGTATTCCGCGGCGAAGTCAGCATCGGCCAGCGCATCGGCGAGCGCGCGCGCTGGAGCCAGCGCGTGCAGTTCGAAAGCGGCCATGGCGACACCTTCGTCAAGCAGTCGGTGCGTCTGGATGTAGATCTGTGGCCGTACTGGAAACTCGAAACCGACTTTGCGATTCGCCATGATTCCGATGGCGGCGGCGGTAGCGAGAGTGCGGAAAGTTCGATCGAGTTGATTCGGCGGTTTTGATCCGCTCGGCTTAGCTGACCCGGATTGCGCAGCGTTCGATTCGCGTCTGCTTTCGCACAAGAGCGGCGCTAGTCGCGATGACGCAACCCGCACCGGCAGCCGCAGATTCGCGGTCGCGGCTCACGCCGCTCTTACAGGGGATGATGCGTCGCGTTATGTAGAGCCCCGCGTATGCGCCGCGCGTGCGGGCCCTTGATTCAAAACAAAGCAACTTCTTTGGTTATCTTTCTTTTGTTGCTTTAGACAAAAGAAAGTAACCCGCCGCTTCAGTGGCGGAAGCTTTGGGTTTGATCTTGATCTTGATCCGCCCACGAGACAGGCATCCGCAAGACCGTTACGACGATGTCGCGGCTTGCGCCGCGGCTCACGCCGCTCCTACAGAAGGAGCGGCGACGCTAGGTGGCGGTTGTCTGAGCTTGTAACTCGCTGTGCGTCGCCCCGCCCTAGCGAAGGCAACAGAAGACCCAAAGGGCGGCCCGCAGGGATGCGGGCCGTTTTTCATCGGGACAGGGATGTCCCGTATGAAAAATCCCTGCGTCGGCATCGCTCGTGCGGGCCTGTGATTCAAGAAAAGCATTTTTCTTTGGTTATCTTTCTTTTGTTGCTTTAGACAAAAGAAAGTAACCCGCCGCTTCAGTGGCGGAAGCTTTGGGTTTGATCTTGATCCTGACCTTGATCTTTCTCGATCCATACGTCGCAAGAACATCGCAGCAATGTCGCGGCTTGCGCCGCTCCTGCCCCAATGCAAGAGACATCGCATTCGAGGGCACGCAGACCCAACGACAGCCAGAACGCCGACGACGTCGGGCAGCCGCAACCCGAATCAATCCGCGTCGATATCCACCAGCGAATCGGCAATGAATTCGCCGGCACCCTGTTCCAACAGGCGCTGCGCGACTTCGATGCCGAGGCAGTCGGGGGCGTCGCCGCGGCCTTCGCCGTGGGCGCGCACGGCGCGGCCGTCGTGGGCCGAGCCGACCTGACCGTCCAGACGCAGGCGTTCGCCGTCCAGGCGCGCGTAAGCCGCGACCGGCACATGGCAGCTGCCGTGCAGGGCGCGGTTCATCGCCCGCTCGGCTTCGACGCAAGTGCGGCTGTCGGCGTGATCGAGCGCGGCGCAGAAGGTGCGCGCGGCGACGTCGTCTTCGCGGCATTCGATCGCGATCGCGCCCTGCGCCGGCGCCGGCAGCCAGTACGGCGATTCGAGGCGGGCGCGGATGCGCGCGTCGAAGCCGAGACGCTGCAGACCGGCGCAGGCCAGGACGATGGCATCGTAGTCGCCGGCATCGAGCCGGGCCAGTCGGGTATTGACGTTGCCGCGCAGGTCGAGCAATTGCAGGTCAGGGCGCAGCGCGCGCAATTGCGCCTGCCGGCGCAGCGACGAGGTGCCGACGCGGGCGCCGAGCGGCAGGCTGTCGATGCCGTCGTGCTGGTTGCTGACGAAGGCGTCGGCATAGTCGGCGCGCTCCAGGATCGCCGGCAGGGCGAAGCCCGGCTCCAGCTCCATCGGCACGTCCTTGAGCGAATGCACTGCGCAGTCGGCTTCGCCGCGCAGCATCGTCAGCTCCAGCTCTTTGAGGAACAGGCCCTTGCCGCCGATCGCGGCCAGCGAGCGGTCGAGCACCTCGTCGCCACGGGTGCTCATCGGCACCAGGCTCACCTCGAGCCCCGGATGCGCCGCGCGCAGGCGGTCGGCGACGTGCTCGCTCTGCCACAGGGCAAGCGGACTCTTACGGGTGGCGATGCGCAGGGTCTTCATGCCGGCATTATCGCCGCTGGCGGGGGTCGGCATCAAAAACCGCCCGGATGGGCCGGCGAGGAGCCCGTTCGGTCGCGGATTAGCCATGGTCGGGGACGCGGGGCGTAGCGACGGTGAGTGACCGTAGGGCGGCCGTCATTACCTGGTGCGGTTTCCGCGCGTTCCTCGGTCGCGGCTGACGTCGCGAGACCGAGGCGCGCGGTCGCGACTTGCGTCGCTCTTACCCCAAGAGCGCAGCACAACCGAATCCCGAGTCACGAATCACGAATCACGAATCACAAGTCCCGAGTCCCGAGTCCCGAGTCCCGAGTCCCGAGTCCCGAGTCCCGAGTCCCGAGTCCCGAAAAAGCATCACAAATGCTTGAGCGTTTCGCGCAACGCCGCCACGCAGCGGCGGCTGACTTCCAGCGGTTGCTTGCCGTGGCGCAGCACGGCCTGCACGTGACCTTCGGAATCGCGCTTGAGCTCGACGATCTCGTGGCGCGCGACCAGGCAGTTGCGGTGGATGCGCACGAAGCGTTCGCCGAATTCGTCTTCCAGCGACTTCAGCGACTCCTCGATCAGGTCTTCGCCGCGGGCGTGATGGACGATCACGTATTTCTCTTCGGCGTGCAGGTAGTGCACGTCCTCGATCGGGATCAGGCGCAGGCTGCCGCGCAAACGCGCGCACAGGTGGCTGCGGCTCTGCCCGGGCGCGTTCTCGCCGCCGCCGACATGGCGCTCGCGGCCGGCGGCGAAGGTGCGCACCCGTTCGAGCGCGGCGTCGAGGCGCTCGGCCCGTACCGGCTTGACCAGGTAGTCGATCGCCTCGGCCTCGAACGCCGACAGGGCATGTGCGTCGTAGGCGGTGCAGAACACCACCGCCGGGCGCGGCTCGAACGCGGCCAGGTGGCGCGCGGCTTCGAGGCCGTCGATGCCGGGCATGGCGATGTCGAGCAGGACCAGATCCGGCCGGTGCTCGGCGCAGGCGTGCAAGGCGTGCTGGCCGTCGGCCGCTTCGGCGACGACCTCGACGTCGTCGCGCTCGGCCAACAGGCTGCGCAGGCGCTCGCGCGCCAACGGTTCGTCATCCGCGATCACCACTCTCATGGCCGCCCTCGTCGCTTTCATCGGCTATGCGCCTCCACCCCGGTCGGCACGTGCAGTTCGCACAGATAGTAGCCTTCGTTCCAGCCCGCGGTCATCCGCACCGTCGGCCCGTAGGCATACCGCAGGCGCTGGCCGATGCTGCTGTGGGCGTGGCGGGACCCGCTGCGGCCGTCGGCCGGGGGCGGGGCCGGGTTGCGGATCCGCAACAAAAGCTCGTCGGCGAGCTCGGTCAGCTCGATTTCGATCTCGCCGCCGCCGGCCAGCCGGGAGATCCCGTGCAGCACGGCGTTCTCGACCAGGGGCTGCAGGACCAGCCGCGGCAGGGGCATCCGCCACGGCAGCGGCTCGCGTTTGCGCCAGACCACCCGCAAGCGCTCGCCCAGGCGCAGCTGCTCGATCGCCAGGTAGCGCTCGGCCAGCTCGACCTCCTCGGCCAGGCTGGAGTCGGACTTGGACGCGCCCAGCGCGGCCCGGAACAGGTCCGACAGGTCCAGCACCGCGCGTTCGGCCACCACCGGGTCGCTGCGCACCAGGCCGGCGATGGTGTTCATGCTGTTGAAGAGGAAGTGCGGCTTGATCCGCGCCTGCAGCGCGTCGACCTCGGCGCGCGCGTTGGCGCGGACCTGGGCTTTCCAACTGTCGTTGACGTAGAGGTAGCGCAGGACCACGCCGACGGCGAGGATCGCCACCGCGGCGGTGCCGCCGACGAAACGCTGGAACGAAATGCCTGGCGGCACCAGGCCGATGCCGGTGACGCTGTCGATGATGTGGGTGACCGCCGCGACCGCCGCGGCGATCGCCGCCGCCGTGGCGGTGGCGATGAAGCCGCCGACGCCGGGCGGCAGCCGCGACAGCTGGCGCCGCGACACGCACAGCAGCACCGAGATCGCCAGCGCCAGCCACAGTGCGAAGGCGCTGGAGGACACGAAGCGGCCGAGATCCCAGCGGGTGCCGTCGGGCGCCAGCGCCAGCACGATCACGATCAGCTCGGCCATGCTCAGCATGACCACCAGCCTCGGCAGGCGGCACAGGTCCGGCAGCCACGGTTCGTGTTCGCCGGCGGACTCGGCCATGGTCAGGGCCGGCTCATGCCGTGCCGGCGAACCGTTGCGACATCCAGTCGCCGAGCGCGTCGATCTCTTCGGCGCAGACCTGGTGCGCCATCGGATAGGCATGCCAGTCGACCTGAAAGCCGAGGCCGCGCAGGCGTTCAGCGGCGCGTTCGCCGCCGGCGTAGGGCACCATCGGGTCGTGTCGGCCGTGGGCCATGAAGGCCGGCTGGCTCGGCGCGACCGCAGTCGCTTCGGCGATCAGGCGATCGGGCATCGGCAGATAGCTCGACAGGGCGACCAGCCCGCCGAGCGGCTGCGTGCGCCGCAGCGCGGTGGCCAGGGTGACCGCGCCGCCCTGGGAGAACCCGGCCAGCAGAATCCGCGAGGCCGGCACGCCGCGTTCGACCTCGCGCTCGATCAGCGCATCGACCTGGCGCACCGATTCGTCGACCCCGGCTTCGTCGGCGCGCAGCGCCAGGTCGCCGATATCGCGGATGTCGTACCAGGCGCGCATGCGCGCGCCGTTGTTGATCGTCACCGCGCGCACCGGCGCGTGCGGGAACACGAAGCGCAGCGCCGGCCAGTCGCGGCGCAGCAGTTCGGGCACGATCGGGGCGAAGTCGTGGCCGTCGGCGCCGAGGCCGTGCAGCCACAGTACGCTCCAGCTCGGCGCCGGGCCGGTCTCGCGTTCGACGGTTTCCAGTAAGGCGGGGGGTGCGGAGGTTTCCATCGCCGCATTGTGGCGGCACAGCGCGCGGGCCGCCAAGCTCCCGCCCCGGCGGGCGTGTCCGCCGTCGCAATCGCACGGCGCAATCGCCCGGGGCGACCGCCGCGCGAGCGGCCGGCGCAAGGCCGGCCAGCCCGCCGCAGCGGGCTTCAGCGCGAAGGCAGGCGGAAATTCAGGGTGCGGCGGGCCGCATGCGACTGGCCGCTGGCCTCGAAACGCAGGCGCGCTACCGCCGCCAGCGCGGCGGCGTCGAACACCCCGGCCGGTTCCGACGACACCAGCCTGGGCGCGCCGACGCGGCCGTCGGGCAGGATCGTGAAGCTGACCTCGACGCTGCCTTCGATCTTGCGGTTCAAGGCCGGCAGCGGATACCGCGGGCTGGCGTCGGCGACCAGGCGCGGCATCGCCGCCGGGCCGGCATTGCCCGAAGTCGTCGCCGGCAGCGCCGCGGCCGGGGTCGCCGCCGACGCCGCGGCCGGTTGCGCGGCCAGCGCGGCGGCGGTCCTGGTCGCGCCGCTCCTGGCCGCGGCGGCATCGGCGGCGAGCGCGCTGGCGGCGGCATCGGCCTTCATCGCCGCGCTGCTCAGCGCGGCCTGGGCGGTGCGCGCGGCCTCGCGCCGCGCCGACAGCACGCTCGCCGCATCGGTGCGCTCGGCCATCAGGCGCTCGGTTTCTTCTCGGGTCTGGCGCTCGCGGTTCGCCTCGGCAACGCGCAGGCTTTCGCGCATGCGCGGCAACGCCGGCGCCTGCGGGTCCATGCGCGCGAGCAGCTCCAGCAAGCGGCGCGATTCGGCCAGGTCGTCGTCGAGCAAGGCCTGCTCGCCGGCGATCACCACATACGGTTGCAACTCGTCGAGCGCGCCGATCACGTCGATCTGGCCGGGCTCCTTGTCACGCAGGGCCAGGTAATAGTCGACCGCGCTGTCGCCGGCCGGGGTGTGGATGCGTTGTTCGCGCAAGGCCTGGGTGGCGCGTGCGCGCAAGCCTTCGATATCGAGTTCGTCCAGCGGCGCCGGCAATTCCAGCGCGGCATCGGCGACCGGCGCCGGCGAGGCGGCGCTGTGCGGCGCTTCGGAACCGCAACCGCCGAGGGCGACGCCCAGGGCCAGACCGGCGATGGCGCGCGCACCGGCTTTCGACCAACGACCGGCGGGCAACTCACACACCGGTTTCACAACGACCTTCACTGCCAACCCCCTGTACCGCTACTGCTGAATAACGTGCGCAGACTAGGCAAGCGATATGACGGCGCCGAGGCACCGCCGTTGCCGATCCTGTCCGGACTGCTGTCTGGGTGTCCCTGCCCGCGATTCCGCAGGTCCGTTGCGCGGCGCGATTATCGCCGCAATCGGCGATCGTGGGCGGAACCGCCGCAGGCCGGCATTCAGTGGTGATGCGCTACGGCCGCAGATGAACGACGGCGCCGGGCCTGAAATTGTATAGCGGGCTGGGCGGCTCCTAAGATGCCCGCCATGTCCGGCCCCTCCGCCATCGCGATCGCGTTCCGTTACCTCGTCTTCGGCGTGCTGATCGCGGTGATGCTGGTCAAGCCGGCGCTGACCTTCGCCACCGAAATCGGCGAACTCGCCGGGCCGGTCGCGGCGACAGCGCACGAGCACGCCGCCGGAAATCCTGACGCGGACACCGGCGCCAGCGCCGCCGACCGCGCCGACCCGGACGGCTGCGGCGACGCCCGCTGGCACCTGAGCCACTGCTGCGCACTGCAAGCGGCGTTGCTGCCGCGTTTCGAAGTGGGCCTGCGCGTCGCCGGCCCATCCGGCCCGGTGCCGGCGGTCTCGACCGCGTTCGTGCCGACTCCGACCGCGGTGCCGTTCCGCCCGCCCATCTCCGCCTGATCCCGATGCCGGCCTGAGCCGGTCGCTCGCGCGCGCCCTGCGGCGCCGCGTCGGCCTGCGCGGGTCTTCGTCGCCGTGGCTGCATTCGCCACGGCGTCTTTCGAGATTCAGGAGAATTCCCCATGCGTTTGCGTCCGGCGGCCCTGGCCGTCCTGACGGCCGCGCTGTGCTTTTCTGCACAGGCGCGGCCTCCCGTGGCCGCGGTTTCGAGTCAATCCGCTTCGAGCCCGTCCGCTTCCAATCCGCCCCCTCCCAACCCCGCCGGCCTCGCGCGCGCGGCCTCGGTATTCACCCTGGACGATGCCTTCGCGCGCATCGGCGAGGCCCATCCCGACCTGCGCCTGTTCGGTCGCCAGCGTTCGGTGCTCGAAGCCGAGCGCGACCTCGCCGCGCAGCGTCCGGCCTGGGTCGCCGGCGCCGCGCTCGACAACGTGTTCGGCAGCGGCGCGGTCAGCGGGGTCAAAGGCGCCGAGCTCACCCTCAGCCTGGCCTCGGTGTTCGAACGCGGCGGCAAGCTCGACGCGCGCCGCGCCTTCGCCCAGACCCGGATCGATGCGCTCGCGGTCGATCGCGAAAGCCGCCGGCTCGACCTGCTCGCCGAAACCGCACGGCGTTACCTCGGCATCGTCGCCGCGCAGCGCCGGATCGAGCTCGCCGAATTCGACATCGGCCAGCGCCAGCGCACCGTCGCCGCCGCGCGCCAGCGCCTGGTCGCCGGCGCCTCGCCGGAGTCGGGTCTGCTGACCGCGCAGGCGGCGTTGGCGCGCGCCGAACTCGACCGCGCGCGCAGCGAGCAGAGCCTGCTCGCCGCGCGCCAGCATCTGGCCGCGCTGTGGGGCGAACGCGACCCGGGTTTCGCCGGCGTCGCCGGCGATCCGTACGCCTTGCCGAAGATCGAGGACGCTACCGCCCTGGCGGGTTTGCTCGAGCGCAGCCCGGAGCTGACCCGGTTCGTCGACGCGCGCCGGATCGGCGAGGCGCGCGTGCGTCTGGCGCAGAGCCGGGCGACGGCCGACATCGATTGGCAGGTCGGCGTGCGGCGCCTGCAGGACGGCGGCGACACCGCGCTGATCGGCAGCGTGTCGATGCCGCTCGGCGCGCGCAGCCGCGCCGAGCCCAGCATCCGCGGCGCCGAGGCCGAGCTGGCGCTGCTCGAAACCGAGCGCGAGGCCAAGGGCCTGTCGCTGTACTCGACCCTGGTCGAAGCGCACGGCCGTTATCGGGTCGGCGCGCTCGAGGTCGCACGGCTCAGGGACGAGGTGCTGCCGCGCATGAGCCGCGCCGAGAACGCCGCCGAGTACGCCTACCGCGCCGGCGCGATCAGCTACCTGGAGCTCGCGCTGCTGCAGGCCGATAGCGTGGCCGTGCGCAGACAGCGCCTGGATACCGCGCTCGACGCGCAACTGGCGCTGATCGAGATCCAGCGCCTGACCGGCGAGTCCTTCGTCGCATCAATCGACCCCGCAGGAGCCGCCCGATGAAGCCCGAACTGTCGATCGCCGCGGCCCTGTTGGCGCTGACCCTGAGCGCCTGCGGCGGCTCCAAAAGTCCCGATGCCGGCAAAGCCGGCACTTCTAGCGCCGAAACCGCGCACACCGACGCAGCAGGCGACACGCACCGCCACGGCGAAGGCGAAGCCGGCCACGGCGAGAACGCCGAGGCGGCGGAGGCAGCCGAAAGCACGACGATCCCGGCCGCGATCGCTCAGCGCTCCGGCATCGTCGTCGCCGCGGCCGGGCCCGGCATCATCGCCGACGAACACGAAGTGCAGGGCCTGGTCACGCCGCTGGAAGGCCGCATCGCCAACATCACCGCGCGCTATCCCGGCCCGGTGCGCTCGCTGCGGGCCAACGTCGGCGACCGCGTCCGCGCCGGCCAGACCCTGGCCACGGTCGACAGCAACCTCAGCCTGACCACCTACGCCATCGCCTCGCCGATCACCGGCGTGGTGCTGGCGCGCAACGCCTCGGTCGGCGAAGTCGCGATCGAAGGCACCACCCTGTTCGAGGTCGCCGACCTGTCGACCTTGTGGGTCGACCTGCACGTGTTCGGCGCCGACGCCTCGCACCTGCGTCCCGGCGTGCCGGTCACGGTGATGCGCATGGGCGAGGAACAGGGCGTAGAAACCACGCTCGACCGGATCCTGCCGGGCACCGCGACCGCGAGCCAGAGCACCGTCGCGCGCGCTTCGATCGCCAACGCCGACGGCCTGTGGCGGCCCGGTTCGGCGGTGCGCGCGCGGGTCACCGTCGAACAGCAACCGGTGTCGCTGGCGGTGCCGCTGACCGCGCTGCAACGCATGGACGAACGCGACGTGGTGTTCGTGCGCGAAGGCGAACGTTACGTCGCCAGGCCGGTCCGGGTCGGCCGCCGCGATGCGCGCCGCGTGGAGGTGCTGTCCGGCCTGCGCGCCGGCGAACAGGTGGTGGTCGAGCAGAGCTTCCTGATCAAGGCCGATATCGAGAAATCGGGGGCCTCGCATGAGCATTGACACGAACCCCCGGCCGGACCCGGCGCGCCATCAGTCACCTTCCGGCCTGCTCGAACGCATCCTGCGTTTCGCGATCGGCCACCGCTGGCTGATGCTGGCGCTGACCGGCGCGCTGATCGCGATCGGCGTGTGGAGCTTCCGGCAACTGCCGATCGACGCGACCCCCGACATCACCAACGTGCAGGTGCAGATCAACACCCAGGCACCGGGCTATTCGCCGCTGGAATCCGAGCAGCGAGTGACCTTTCCGATCGAGACCGCGCTCGCCGGCCTGCCGAAACTCGACTACACCCGCTCCCTGTCGCGCTACGGCCTGTCGCAGGTGACGGTGGTGTTCAAGGACGGCACCGACCTGTACTTCGCCCGGCAACAGGTCGCCGAACGCCTGCAGCAAGTGAAGTCGCAGATCCCGGCCGGCCTGGAACCCGAGCTCGGCCCGACCGCGACCGGCCTGGGCGAGATCTTCATGTACACCGTCGACGCCGAGCCGAAGGCGCGCAAGGCCGACGGCACGCCGTACAACGCCACCGACCTGCGCACCCTGCAGGACTGGGTGATCCGCCCGCAGTTGCGCAATACGCCCGGCGTCACCGAGGTCAACACCATCGGCGGTTATGCGCGGCAGATCCACATCACTCCGGACCCGGCGCGGCTGGTGGCGCTGAACCTGACCCAGCGCGACGTGGTCGCCGCGCTCGCCGCCAACAACCAGAACGTCGGCGCCGGCTACATCGAACGCAACGGCGAGCAGTTCCTGGTGCGCGTGCCGGGGCAGATCGTCGGCATCGAAGCGATCGGCGACATCGTCCTCGACCGCCGCGACGGCGTGCCGATTCGGGTGCGCGATGTCGCCGCGGTCGGCGAAGGGCCCGAACTGCGCAGCGGCGCGGCGACCCAGAACGGTCACGAGGTCGTGCTCGGCACGGTGTTCATGCTGGTCGGCTCCAACAGCCGCGACGTCTCGCAGGCGGCCGCGGCGAAACTGCAGCAGGCCAACGCGAGCCTGCCGAAGGGCGTCAGCGCCAATCCGGTCTACGACCGCACCTCGCTGGTCGACCGCACCATCGCCACGGTCTCCAGGAACCTGGTCGAAGGCGCGTTGCTGGTCGTGGTGGTGCTGTTCCTGCTGCTCGGCAATTTCCGCGCGGCGCTGATCACCGCGTTGGTGATTCCGCTGGCGATGCTGTTCACCATCACCGGCATGGTCCGCGGCGGCGTATCCGGCAATCTGATGAGCCTGGGCGCGCTCGACTTCGGCCTGATCGTCGACGGCGCGGTGATCATCATCGAGAACTGCCTGCGCCGGTTCGGCGAAGCCCAGCATGCGCTCGGCCGCGAGATGAGCGCCGACGAGCGCCACGACCTCACCGCCTCGGCCACCGCCGAGGTGATCCGCCCGAGCCTGTTCGGCCTGGGCATCATCGCCGCGGTGTACCTGCCGATCTTCGCCCTCAGCGGCATCGAGGGAAAAATGTTCCACCCGATGGCGATCACCGTGGTGCTGGCGCTGACCGGCGCGATGCTGCTGTCGTTGACCTTCGTTCCGGCCGCGGTCGCGACCTTCCTCGGCGGCAAGGTCGACGAAAAGGAAAATCGCGCCATGGCCTGGCTGCGCCGCCGCTACGAGCCGGTGCTGGCCTGGGCGCTGCGCAGCCGCACCGCGGTGATGGCCGGCACCGCGGCGCTGGTGATCTTCAGCGGCGTGCTGGCGACGCGCATGGGCAGCGAGTTCGTGCCGAGCCTCGACGAAGGCGATGTCGCGGTGCAGGCCATGCGCATTCCCGGCACCAGCCTGAGCCAGTCGGTGACCATGCAGAAGACCATGGAACAGGCGTTTCTGGCGATGCCGGAGGTCGAGCGGGTGTTCAGCAAGATCGGCACCGCCGAGGTCGCCAGCGACCCGATGCCGCCTTCGGTCGCCGACACCTTCCTGATGCTCAAGCCGCGCGAGCGCTGGCCCGACCCGGGCAAGACCAAGGCCCGGCTGATGGAAGAAATCGAAACGGTCGCGCGCACCCTGCCCGGCAACAACTTCGAGTTCACCCAGCCGATCCAGATGCGCATGAACGAGTTGATCTCCGGCGTACGCGCCGACGTCGCGATCAAGGTGTACGGCGACGACCTGCAGCAGTTGCTCAAGATCGCTCGGCAGATCGAAACGGTCGCCAGGCAGGTGCCCGGCGCGGCCGACGTCAAGGCCGAGCAGGTCACCGGCCTGCCGATGCTCAGCGTCGAGCCGGACCGCCGCTCGCTGGCGGTGTACGGGCTCAACCCGGCCGCGGTGCAGGACACCGTGGCGACCGCGGTCGGCGGCGAAGTCGCCGGGCAGTTGTTCGAAGGCGACCGCCGCTTCGACCTGGTGGTGCGCCTGCCCGAACGCCTGCGCCAGGACACCGCGGCGCTGGCCGACCTGCCGGTGCCCTTGCCGGCGCGCAGCGAAGGCGATCGCGACGAGTCCAGCCGCGACGCGACCTGGAGCTCGGGCGCGCCGCGTACCGTGCCGTTGCGCGAAGTGGCCAAGCTCAACTCGATTCTCGGCCCGAACCAGATCAACCGCGAGAACGGCAAACGCCGCATCGTGGTGACCGCCAACGTGCGCGATCGCGATCTCGGCGGCTTCGTCGCCGAACTGCGGCAGAAACTCGATGCCCAGGTGAAGGTGCCGGAAGGCTACTGGATCGGCTACGGCGGCACCTTCGAGCAATTGATCTCGGCCAGCCGGCGCCTGGCGGTGGTGGTGCCGGTGACCCTGGTGCTGATCTTCGCCCTGTTGTTCATGGCCTTCGGCTCGGCCAAGGACGCCGCCATCGTCTTCAGCGGCGTGCCGCTGGCCTTGACCGGCGGCGTGATCGCATTGGCGTTGCGCGGTATTCCCTTGTCGATCTCGGCCGGGGTCGGCTTCATCGCCCTGTCCGGCGTGGCGGTGCTCAACGGCCTGGTGATGATCGCCTTCATCCGCAAACTGCGCGAACAGGGCGACCCACTCGACAACGCCATCGTCGACGGCGCCCTGGGCCGTTTGCGGCCGGTACTGATGACTGCGTTGGTGGCTTCGCTGGGCTTCATCCCGATGGCCTTCAACGTCGGCGCCGGCTCGGAAGTGCAGAGGCCGCTGGCGACGGTGGTGATCGGCGGCATCGTCTCCTCGACCCTGCTGACCCTGCTGGTGCTGCCGGTGCTGTACCGCTGGCTGCACCGCAACGACGCCGGCGAGCGCAAGCTCGATCCGCGACCGGCGCCGGCCGCGGCGGAACCCTCGCCCGCCCGCTGAGGCGGCGCCCCGGCGGGCCGCAGGCGCGGCCCGCCCCGATCCAGGCCGGTCGCCGGGCGCGGCCGGTCCAAGACCAAGGAGCAACGAGATGGGCAGCGGACACGACCACGACACCACCGCGATCCGCCACGAGCGCCCCCTGTGGTGGGCGCTCGGCTTGACCGGCGGTTTTCTCGTCGCCGAAGTCGCCGGCGCCTTCCTGACCAACAGCCTGGCGCTGTTGTCGGATGCCGCGCACATGGGCACCGACACCCTGGCGCTGATGATCGCGCTGACCGCGGTGCGGCTGAGCCGCAAACCGGCCGACGCCAGGCGCAGTTACGGCTACGCACGCATGGAAGCGATGGGGGCGATGGCGAACGGCCTGATGCTGTTCGCGGTCGCCGCCTACATCCTGTGGGAAGCCGTCGGCCGCTTCAGCGAGCCGCCGCAGATCGCGACTACCGGCATGTTGGCGATCGCCGCGCTCGGCCTGGTCGTCAACCTGGTGGCGATGCGCCTGCTCAAGGCCGGCAGCGGCGAAAGCCTCAACATGAAAGGGGCCTACCTCGAAGTGTGGAGCGACATGCTCGGCTCGGTCGCGGTGATCGCCGGCGCCCTGATCATCCGTTTCACCGGCTGGACCGTGGTCGATCCGATCCTCGCCGTACTGATCGGTCTGTGGGTGCTGCCGCGCACCTGGGCCCTGCTGCGCGAGGCCGGCAACGTGCTGATGGAAGGCGTGCCGGACGGCATCGACCTCACCGCGGTGCGTGCGCTGCTGCGGGAGGCATCGGGCGTCATCGACGTGCACGACCTGCACGTGTGGTCGCTGGGCTCGAGCACCGCGGCGATGACTGCGCACCTGATCGTCGATGCGGGTGTCGATGCCGACGGCTTGCGCGGCGAGTTGGTGCGACAGCTCGACGAGCGCTTCGGCATCGGGCACTGCACCCTGCAGATCGAGAGCGGGGCTTGCGGCGCTACGCCCGGTCACTGAGGCGCGCATCAAGGGGTAGGCGCGGCGCAAAGCCGCGACCGGGAACCGGGCTTGCGTCAGCCGAGAGGTCGCGGCCGCGGCTCGCGTCGCTCCTGCCCTTCAGATCGACCGCATCGGGCGATGCACTCGGCTACGACGCCGGACATGGCCCGCCCGCGTCGGCCCAGGTCTTGAACTTGGCGACGAATTCCGGGTGCGGCACCGACACCGGCTTGCGTTCGCCGCCCGGCGCCCAGCCCCACAGCACCAGCTTGTCTTCGCTGACGTGCTTGAGCAGCGCGGCGAAATCGCGGCCGCCGTTGCTCTTCTGGTCCTTGATCATCTCGCACAGCTTGGGCGCCGGCAGGCCGATCCAGGCCATCTTGTGATCCGGCGGCGGCAACTGCCAATGCGGCGCGCCCGGCGGCGCGTTCGGGCCGTAGCTGGCCGGCAGATTGGCTTCGCCGTGGCAGGTCGAGCACGGCAGGCCGGCCGCGCCCTTGCCTTCGGGGCCGCGCACCACGCCCATCGCATGCGGCAGGCCGGCGTCGAATTGCAGCGGCTGGTCGCCGGGGATATGGCAGTTCTGGCAGCGCGGGTGCTGGAACACCTGCTGCACGGTCGCGAACGCGGCGACTGCCTGTTCGCGTTGCTCGGGGCTCACCTTCGGTCCGCAGGCGGTCGCGGCGAGCGCCGCGATGGCGAGGATCACTGCACGCATCGTCGTCTCCTCAGGCCGGCAACTGCAGCGGCAATTCGCGCAGCCGCTGTTGATTGAGCGCGAACACCGCATTGGCTACCGCCGCCGCGACCGGCGCGGTGCCGGGTTCGCCGGCGCCGCCCATCTTCTCGGTGCTCGGCACGATGTGCACTTCGATTTGCGGCGCCTCGTCCAGGCGCAGCACGCGGTAGTCGTGATAGTTCGACTCCTGCACCCGCCCGTCCTTGAAGGTCAGCTGGCTGTACAGCGCCGCGCCGAGGCCGAAGTTGATGCCCGATTCCATCTGTGCGCGCACGCCATCGGGATTGACCGCCAGGCCGCAGTCGATCGCGCAGACGAAACGGTGCACGCGGATGCCGTGGCCCCCGCCGGGCTTGGGCTCCACCGAGACTTCGGCGACCTGGGCGATGAAGCTGCCGAAGGATTCGTGCACCGCGACGCCGCGCGCGCGACCTGCCGGCAGGGCCGTGCCCCAGCTGGCCTTGTCGGCGACCAGGTCCAGCGCCGCCAGATGGCGCGGATGCTGCTTGAGCAGCGAGCGGCGGTATTCGACCGGATCCTTGCCGGCGGCATGGGCCAACTCGTCGATCAGGCTTTCCATGACGAAGGCGTTGTAGCTGTGCCCGACCGAACGCCACCACAGCACCGGCACGCCGGTGCTCGGCGAATGCAGGTCGACGCGGTAGTCGGCGATTTCCTTTAGATACGGCGAGTCGGCGACGCCCTCGACCGAGGTCGCGTCGATGCCGTTCTTGATCATCGCCCCGGCGAACGGCGTGCCGGCGATGATCGACTGCCCGACCAGCACGTGTTCCCACGCCACCGGGACGCCCTGCGCATCCAGGCCGATGCGCGCGCGCTGCAGGTACATCGGCCGGTAATAGCCGCCGCGCACGTCGTCCTCGCGCGACCACACGGTCTTGACCGGCTTGCCCGCGGCCTTGGCCACGTGCACGGCCTCGGTGACGAAGTCCGCGGTCGGGGTGGCGCGGCGGCCGAAGCCGCCGCCGAGGAACATGGTATGGATCTGCACTTGATCGGGCTTGAGCCCGGTGATCTTGGCCGCGACCTGCTGGTCGACGGTCTGGAACTGGGTGCCGGTCCAGATCTCGCAGCGGTCGGCCTCGATCTTGACCGTGCAGTTCAGCGGCTCCATCGGCGCATGCGCCAGGTAGGGCACGTTGTACTCGGCCTCGATGGTCTTGGCGGCTTTCGCCAGCCCGCCCTTGACGTCGCCGGCCTGGGCGGCGATGTCGCCCTCGGTGGCGGCGAGCTTGCGGAATTCTTCGCGCAGTTTCGCGCTGTCCAGGCCGGCGTTCGGGCCGAGGTCCCAATCGATCACCAAGGCGTCGCGGCCTTGTTTCGCCGCCCAGTAGTGATCGGCGATCACCGCCACGCCGCTCGGCACCTGCAGCACGTCGCGCACCCCGGGCACGGCCTTGGCCGGCGCCGCGTCGAACGACTTGACCGTGCCGCCGAACACCGGCGCGCGCGCCACCACCGCGGTCAGCAGCCCGTCGAACTGCACGTCCATGCCGAACTTGGCCTTGCCGGTGATCTTCTCCGGCGAGTCCAGGCGCTTGGTCGGCTTGCCGATGATCTTCCAGTCCTTGGCTTCCTTGAGCGTCTGCGGCGCGCTCGGCGCCGGCAGCTTGGCCGCTTCGGCGGCGAGCTCGCCGTAACGCGCGCGCTTGTCGCCGGCGATGGCCACGCCGTTTTCGGTGCGGACCTGCTCGGCCGGTACGCCGAAGCGTTGCGCCGCGGCCGCCACCAACAAGGCGCGCGCGGTCGCGCCGGCCTGGCGATAGCGGTCGAACTCCGACCAGGTGCTGGTCGAGCCGCCGGTCATCTGCATGCCGAAGGCGGTATGCGCATACGCCGGCGCGGCCGGCGCGTGTTCGACCTTGATCTTCGACCAGTCGGCGTCGAGTTCTTCGGCGATCAACATCGCCAGGCCGGTCCACACGCCCTGGCCCATCTCCGAATGCGAGATCAGCACGGTGACGGTGTCGTCGTCGCCGATGCGCAGGAAGGCATTGGGCACGAAGCCGCTCGACACCGCCGCGGCCGCGGCCGGGTCGGCGTGGGCGAAGCGCTTGGCGCCGGGCACGACGAAGCCGACCACCAGGCCGCCGCCGATCAAGGCGCCGGCCTTGAGGAACTGGCGCCGCGACGGCGCCGGTACGGTATTCACATCGACCTCCTAAAGCGCCCGGACCGCCGGCGCTGCGAGCATGACGTCGTGGGGGGTGAGGCGATCAGGCCTTGCCGATTTCGGCCGCGCGCTTCACCGCCGCGCGGATGCGCGGGTAGGTGCCGCAGCGGCAGATGTTTCCGGACAGGGCCTGGTCGATGTCGGTATCGGTCGGCTTGGGGATCTGGGTCAGCAAGGCCGCCGCCGACATGATCTGGCCGGACTGGCAATAACCGCACTGGACCACGTCGATCTCGGCCCAGGCGCGCTGCACCGGATGGCTGCCGTCCGGCGACAGGCCTTCGATGGTGGTGATCTGTTTGCCTTCGACGCTGGCGACCGGGGTGACGCACGCGCGTCGCGGCGCGCCGTCGACATGCACCGTGCAGGCACCGCATTGGGCGATGCCGCAGCCGAACTTGGTACCGGTCAGGTGCATCAGGTCGCGCAGGACCCACAGCAGGGGCATGTCCGGTGGCGCGGCGACCTCGTGTTCGGTGCCGTTGACAAGAAGCTTCATGATTCCCTCGCGGCGGCTGGGGTCGTCCGAGCCTACTCCTCAAAATTGACCGCCGCCAGATCGCCGGCGATGCCGGAATGGAGCGAGACAACGCGGCGCTTGCCGGATTCTCCGAGCGTCCGCGCCGGTTCTGCGACGCAGTTCGGCGGCTCGTTCGCGAGCCTTGCGGCACGCCCGAGGCGTTTCGCATGCGGGCCGTGTCGGCGGCTTGCCTAAAACTGCCGGCGCCGGCCGGCGCCGGCCGGCGTGATGCAACGCAACGCCATCGGCGCCGCGAACGTTCTAGACTCGAAGCTCCTCCGCCCCTGGGCGCACGCATGGCCGACTCGCCGGACCCCGCACTTGCGAAGCGCAGCGCGCCGGGCGGTCCGCGCGCAGTGCTCGAGGCCAGCGCCGCCGCGGCCGCGCGCGGCGACCCGGCCAGCCTGGCGATCGTGCTCGAAACCGAAGGCTCGACCTACGTGCGGCCCGGCGCGATGGCCCTGTTCGGCGCGCGCGACGGCCAGGTCGGCTGGCTCAGCGGCGGTTGCATCGAACCCGACATCGAACTGCGCGCCCAGGACGCGGCGCAATCGCAGGGCATCGAATGGATGGACATCGACACCCGCAGCGACGAGGACATGTTCGCCGGGTCCGCGGTCGGTTGCCGCGGCCGCCTGCGCCTGGCCCTGCTGCCGCTGACGGCGCTGCGCGAATGGCCTGCCTTGATCGACGAATGGCGGCGCGGCCATGGCGACCTGCAACTCGACCTGCGCAGCCACGGCGCCCTGGCCGCCACCGTCGGCGACGAACGCATGCGCTGGACCCTCGCGGTCAACACCCCGCCGTGGGCTTCGGCCGAGACGGCGCAGTGGAAGCTCGAGGTTCCGGCGCCGCCGTCGGTGCTGGTGTTCGGCGCCGGCCCGGAAACCCCGACCCTGCTGCCGCTGCTGCGCACTCTGGGCTGGGTCGTCACCCTGGTCGAACGGCGCTCGCGATGGAGCGCCGCTGGCGCCCTCGCCGATCACGCGATCGAACGCAGCCCGGCGCAGGCCCTGGCGACCGCGCGGCCGCACGACGCCGCGCTGGTGATGCACCACCACTTCGATCTGGATCGCGAAGCGCTCGAGCATCTGGCCGAAAGCGCCAACGGCCAGCAGATCGGTTTCGTCGGCCTGCTCGGCCCGGTGCGGCGGCGCGAAGACTTGTTCCGCGTGCTGCCGGCCTCGGCGCAGGCCTCGCTGGCACCGCGCCTGCATTCGCCGATCGGCCTTAAGCTCGGCGGCGAAGGCCCGGAAGCGATCGCCCTGAGCATCGCCGCGCAACTGCAGACCCATCGTCACGGCGAGCCCTGAGCGATGGTGCATGTCGCGGTGGTACTGGCCGCCGGCGCGAGCCGCCGCCTCGGACAGCCCAAGCAAGCGCTGCGTCGCGACGGCGAAAGCCTGCTCCACCGCGCCGCGCGGCTGGCTACCGCGACCGCTGCACGACGGGTCCTGGTGGTGCTCGGCGCGCACAGCGATGCGATGGCCGCGTCCGTCGCCGACCTGCCGGTCGAATGCCTCGGCAACGACGGCTGGGAGGAAGGCCTCGCCAGCAGCCTGCGCGTGGCGGCGCGCGCGCTGGGCGGTTTCGAAGGCCCGGTGCTGGTGCTCGGTTGCGATCAGCCGGCGCTGGATGCGGGGCACCTGCAGGCCTTGCTCGACGGCGCCGCATCGGCCGCGTCCGGTTGCGCCGCGACCGAACATGGCGATGCGCTCGGGATACCGGCGGTAATCGCCGCGGCCGTCTGGCGCGAGGCCGGGCATCTGCGCGGCGACCGCGGCTTCGGCGCCGCTCTCAAGCGCCTGCCCGCCGAGACAGTCTGGCGGCTGCACGCCGCGGAGCTGCACTACGACCTGGACACCCCGGCCGACCTGATCGTGGCGAGGGCGCGAGGCTGGATCGACGAAGCGTAGGAAACGCAGACGCCGGGGCTGGCTACCGCACTTATGGAGTACGCGGATCTTTCCGAGATCGCTGTAGGAGCTGCGTGAGCTGCGACCGCGGAACCGCAGCTACGGCGCCACCGGACAGAACGCGGTCGCGGCTCGCGCCGCTCCTACCCAAGAGCAGCGACGACGCCGTCTGGAGCCAAGAGCCCCGGCGATTCTTTCTGGAGTCCCTGTAGGAGCTGCGCAAGCTGCGACCGCGAATCCCCAGCTACGGCGCGACCGGCCAGAACGCGGTCGCGGCTTGCGCCGCTCCTACCCAAGAGCAGCGACGACGCCGTCTGGAGCCACGAGCGCTGGCGATTCTTCCTGGAGCCCCTGTAAGAACTGCGCAAGCTGCGACCGCGAATCCCCAGCTACGGCGCGACCGGACCAAGGGACGCGCAGCCATCGCACCGCCTGCGTCGTCGACAGAACGCGGTCGCGGCTCGTGCTGCTCCTACCCAAGAGCAGCGTCGACGCCGTCTGGAGCCAAGAGCCCCAGCGATTCTTTCTAGAGCCCCTGTAGGAGCTGCGTGAGCTGCGACCGCGAATCCCCAGCTACGGCGCGACCGGCCAGAACGCGGTCGCGTCTTGCGCCGCCCCTACCCAGAGCAGCGACGACGCCTTCTGGAGCCGAGAGCCCCAGCGATTCTTTCCGGAACCCCTGTAGGAGCTGCGTGAGCTGCGACCGCGAATCCCAGGCACGGCGACCGGCCAGAATGAGGTCGCGGCTTGCGCCCGCTCCTACAGTCGAAAGAACCGCGCCCTTCTGGAAGCGGCCGACAAAGCGGCAGCCGGCTTTCGGGCCGTATCGAGAACGCCGCCTTGGGCCAGCGGCAGACCGGCGCGCTCGGCGCCCGCGGCGCGGACGCAAGGAGGCCCGCGCCGCCCGGCCAGACTCCTGTCAGCCGGGCGGCGCAAACCGCACGTCGGCCCTAGGGAACCAACGTGCCAAACACGGGCTGCGAATCGGCATCGTAGATACGCAGCCACAACCCTTTCGGGGCGTGCGCGGCGTATCGCCTGGCCTGCGGCAGTACTGCGCGCAACGCCGCTTCGGCGCTGCGGTATTCCTGCGCGATCTCGGCAATCGCTACCGCCAGCGCACTGTCGTCGCTGCCATCACGCTGCTTCAGTTCGACGCGAAACATGATTCATCCTTGTAAAAGTTCAGCCGGCGCGGTGGGGGGAAGTTCGCCTCAGGGCGAATCTGTATCCGGATGCCGTCGGAGCAATCAAAAGATGCGTCTTGCGTGAACAGTAAACCGTCGTCGGAACACCCCTAAGCGTGTAGGATTTTTCCTAATGTGATGTGCGTTGAGTCACAGGTTTCAAAAGTAACTGTGGACTTTTTGTATCGGACGATCGGGACGGACCGGCTTCACGGATGCAGGTGCGGACGCCCTACCGGCCTTCTACGGCCTGGGCGGCCGCGCGCCGGCCATCCAGCATCGGCTGCAGCCGGGCCAATCCCTCGCGCATGGCCTCGCTGAACACCCGGATGCGCTCGGTGCGGCGCAGGTCGGGGTGGCTCAACAGCCAAAGATCCGCTGCCAGCCCCTCCAGCGGCTCGCCGACCCTCGCCAGGCGGCGGTCGGCATCGCCGAGGAAACAGGGCAAGACCGCCAGGCCGATGCCGTTCGCGGCCGCGTCGCGCAAGGCCAGCAGGCTGTTGGCGCGCAGCACCGCACGTTCGTCGTAGCGCTGGCGATGCAGCCATTGCGCCATGCCGATATGCGCCAGGCTGTCGTCGGGCACCACCCAGTCGCAGTCGGCCAGGGTCTCGGGGCCGGCGCCGCGCGGCAGCCGCAGCGCGCGCGGCCGGTACACCGCCGCGGCCAAGCGCGCGACCTTGCGTCCGATCAGGCCCTCCGGCGGCTTGCCGCCCGGGCGCAGGGCGATATCGGCCTCGCGCCGGCTGAGGTCGCGCACGGCATTGTCGGCGACCAGTTCGAGGACGATGCCCGGGTGCTCGCGGCGGAACCGCGCCAGCAGCGGCGGCAACAGGCCGTACAGCACCGGCTCGACCGTGGTCACGCGGATGCGGCCGCTGAGGCGCGCGTCCAGGCCGGCCAGGCGCCGCTCGGTCGCGGCGATCCGCGTTTCGATCTCGGCGGCGACCGCGATCACTTCCTCGCCGGTCGGGGTCGCCGTGTAGCCGTCGCGAGCGCGTTCGAACAGGCGCGCTCCGAGCGCGCGCTCGATCGCATTGATGCGTCGGAACACGGTCGGGTGACTGACCGCCAGGCGCTTGGCCGCGCCGTTCAGGGAGCCGGCGCGGCCGATCGCGAGGATGAAGCGGTAGTCGTCCCAGCCCAACGATTGTTCGTTCATGCAATCTCGGCTTGCATCCGTGGCGGAATGCCTTTCAGGAACGGACATCCTAACGTGGCGTCATCGCGTCGCAGACGCTCATCCGATGGAGACCGCCATGTCCGCCCGCCTGGATTACAACGCCGTCGATCCGCACGGCACTCGCGCCCTCGCCGGCCTGCAGAACTATGTCGACCACAGCGGCCTGGAACGCGCATTGATCGACCTGGTCAACGTGCGCATCTCGCAGATCAACGGCTGCGCCTATTGCCTGCGCGTGCACACCGAAGAGGCGGTCGCGCGCGGCGGGAGCCACCGCCGCCTGCACCTGCTGCGGGTCTGGGCCGAGGGCCCGTTCAACGCGCGCGAACGCGCCGCCCTGGCCTGGGCCGAAGCCATCACTGCGGTCAACCAGGCGCCGGTGTCGGATGCGGTGTATGCCGGGGTCCGCGCGCAGTTCAGCGACCACGACCTGGTCGCACTGACCTATGCGGCGATATCGATGAACGCCTGGAACCGGCTGGCGATCGCGTTCCGCAAGCCGGACCCGGCCCTGGCGGAGTGAGCGCCCGGCGCCTCAGAAACGAAAGCGCGCCACCCGCCCCAGGTTGCGCAGCCATTCGGAGCGGTCGTAGAGCTTGAACAGCCAGCGCTGCGCGCGCGGCAATTCGGTCACCTCGGCGACTTCGCTCAGGCGCGGCTCGTCGACGAATTGCAGGCGCGGATGCCAGGCCTCCAGGCCGCGCGGGCCGCCGCGGGTCCAATCGCCGATCCGCGCCCGGGTCGCGCGGATCATGCTGGCGTGGCGCAGCAGGCGCAGCGCGAGCGGGCTGTACAGATCGCACAGCAGCTGCCCGCCCTGCGGGAAGCGCTCGATCAGGCGCCGCACCAGTTCGCGGGCGCGGTGTTCGTCGAGATAGGGAAACAGGCCTTCGGCGATCACCAGCACCGGCCGATCGTTGTCGAGGCGCTCGATCCAGTCCGGCTCCATGACGTTGCTCGGCAAGGTGCGGTAACGCCCGGCGCGCTGCGGCAGCAGTTCCTCGCGCAGACGGATCACCTCGGGGAAATCGAGGTCGATCCAGTCCACTTCCAGCGGCGGGTCGACCCGGAACACCCGCGAGTCCAGGCCGCAGGCCAGGTGCAGCACCAGGGTGTCGGCGCGCGATTGCAGCGCGGCGCGGGTCCAGCCGTCGATGATCCGCGAACGCAGCGCCAAGCCGCGGATGTCCGACGCGCTCAGGCCGAATCGCTCGAAGTCGTAGTCGATGTGGCGGACCAGGTCGTCGGCCAGAGCGTCGCGCAAAATCGACGGTGTGGCGCGGTTGTCCATCGCCTTGGCGTAGAGGGTGATCAGCAAGGTTTCCTGACTGCCTTCCAGGCGCATCGAATCCTCCGGCGACGGCCGGCGCAGCGGGCCGGCGAGCGCCATTGTGCGGCCGCCGATGTGACGCCCGAGGCTACGGCGGTCGCCGTCCCGACGCGCGGCCGGCCCGGATGCGGCGGGCCGGCGAGCGCGACGCGACGCCGATGCCACGCCCGCAACGCTGCGTCGCCGCCACGCGATTGCGCCGGATGCCGCGCGGGCGGAGACTGCCGGTGGTTTTTCCGGCTGCGCCACGCGGCCCCCTGTCCCGACCGCGCTATACGGTCTCAAGGATCGCTGATGGACGCGCTGCTGCATCTGATCCAGACCTACGGCCTGCTCGTGGTCTTCGTCAGCGTGTTCCTCGACCAGGGCGGCCTGCCGGTGCCGGCTTATCCGCCGATCATCGTCACCGCGGCGATCGCCGTCGACCAGCAGCAGAGCCTGTGGCCGATCCTGTTGATCGCCGCGCTCGCCGCCTTGCTGGCCGACAGCCTGTGGTACCTCGGCGGGCGCCGGATCGGCGCGGCCTTGCTGCGGCTGATGTGCAAGGTCTCGCTGTCCCCGGACTCGTGCGTGCTGACGACCCGCGGCGTCTATGCGCGCTGGGGCGCGCCGTCGCTGGTGGTGGCCAAGTTCGTGCCCGGTTTCGCCGCGGTCGCCACCACCCTGGCCGGCGAGACCGGCACCAGCGCCCGCCGCTTCGCCTTCTACGACGGCCTCGGCGCCCTGCTCTGGGCCGGCCTCGCGGTCGCGGTCGGCGCGGTGTTCCATGAGGCGGTCAACGACGTGCTCGACCGCCTGGAAACGCTCGGCCGCTACGGCCTGCTGCTGGTGGCCGCGGCGATCGCCGCCTTCGTCGGCTACAAACTGCTCAAGCGCCGCCTGTTCCTGCGCGAACTGCGGATGGCGCGGATCACCGTGCCCGAGCTGTATCGGCTGCTCGAAGACGGCAGCGGCCCGATGGTCCTCGACGTGCGGCCGCGTCCGCAGCGCGACGCCTCGGGCTGGATTCCCGGTGCGGTGTTCGTGGCCTCGCTGGCCGACGTGCCCTTCGCCGACGTCCCGCCGGAGCGACGCGAGGAGGTCGTCGTCTACTGCGATTGCCCGAACGAGGCCTCGGCCGCGACCCTGGCGCGCGAGCTGCGCCGGCGCGGCTTCAAGCGCGTGCGTCCGCTGGCCGGCGGCTTCGAGGCCTGGCGCGAACACGGCCATCTCGTCGCCCATGCTTGAGCCCGGCGGCGCGGCGCCTCAGCCGCGTTCGTAGAACTCGATCGGCAAGCCGTCGGGGTCGGCGCAGAAGGTGTAGCGACGCCCGGTGTACTCGTCGATGCGCACCGCCTCGACCGCGATGGCCTGCGCCTGAAGTTCGGCGACGCAGGCGTCGATGTCGTCGACCGCGAAGGCGAGATGGCGCAGCCCGCAGGCTTCGGGATAGGACGGCCGCGGCGGCGGATCGGGGAAGGAGAACAGTTCGACCTGGCCACCGTCGGGCAGGGCCAGGTCGAGCTTGTACGAACGCCGCGCCTCGCGATGGACCTCGGCGAGCGCGCGCAGCCCCAGTACCTGCGTATAGAAGCGTTTCGAGCGCGGGTAGTCGGAACAGATGATCGCGACGTGGTGGATGGCCGAGATCCGCATGAGGGCTCCTGCGGACAATGGGGAAACGCCCGCGACCTCGCGATTGTCGGATACTGGCCGCGTCCTGTCGCCTGCGTCGCTCCGGCTCGCAGCCGGCGCCGGGCCGCGCCTGCCCTCGCCCAGCCGGCCGTGACAGAATCGTCGGCGACGCGGCCTTGATTCATTCCGGAGAGATGCGGTGACCGTTTACGTCGACGATGCGGTATGGCCCTGGCGCGGCGAGCGCTGGGCGCATCTGATGGCCGACCGCCTCGACGAGCTGCACGCGTTCGCGGCGCTGCTCGGCAAACGCCGCGAATCGTTCCAGAACAAGGCCAGCGGCTGCCACTACGACGTCACCGCGCAGATGCGCGAACGCGCGATCGCGCTCGGCGCGGTGGCGATTTCGCGCCATCGCGACCGCGCCCAGGTGCGCGCGATCATCCAGCGCGCGCGCGACCAGGCCGCCGGCCGCGCGCCTTGAGCCTCAGCGGCGGGCGTCGACCGCCATCCGCAGCGCCAGCCCCGACAACACTCCGCCCATGACCCAGCGCTGCGCGGTCACCCAGCGCGGACGGCCGGCCAGGAAGTTGGCGATGCCGCCGGCACCGGCGACGATCAGGGCGTTGACGCCGACGCTGATCGCGATCTGCAGGCTGCCGAGCAGCAGCGACTGCAGCATCACGCTGCGCTGAGGGTCGATGAACTGCGGCAGCAGGGCCAGGTAGAACATCGCCACCTTGGGGTTCAACAGGCTGGTCAGCAGGCCCATGGTGAACAAGCGGCGCGGGCTGTCGGCGGCGAGGTCGCGGACCTGGAACGGCGAACGCCCGCCGGGCCGCACCGCCTGCCAGGCCATCCACAGCAGGTAGACCGCGCCGCCGATGCGCAGCGCGTCGTAGGCGTACGGCACCGCGAACAACAGCGCGGTGATGCCGAAGGCGGCGGCGAACAGATAGAAGAAGAAGCCGACGCCGACCCCGGCCAGCGAAATCAGCCCGGCCTTGCGGCCCTGGCAGATCGAACGCGAGACCAGATAGATCATGTTCGGTCCCGGGGTCAGGACCATGACCAGGGCCAGGCCGGCGAAGGCCAACAATGCCGACAGCTCGAACATGCGCGTCTCCGGAGTCGTGGGGCGCCGGCGCAACGCATGGGGCGAGGGCGGCGGAGCCTCATCATCGCCGAGCCCGGCCGCCGGCATAAGCCGTCGCGGCGCAACGCTGGGGGGCGATGGATGGCAATGCTGGGGTGGGGGGTTGGACGTAGGCGCGGGAATGGGTTCGTCGGCGTTGGCGCAACGGCTTGGCTTTGTTTGCTTTGCCTTCCCCATCCTCGATCGGCAAAAAAAGAAGCCGCAACGACCTGGATCGCTGCGGCTTCGGGGGCTCCCCCTTCGGGCGGGGGGTTAGAAGCGCAGTGAATACCGCGCGTTGACTCCGTGGTCGTGCGCCTCGTCGGCGAGTTGACCGCTGTAGTTGAGTTCCAGCAAACCGTTCGCGCTCAGGCGCGCGGCGATGCCGGCTTCGAGCAGGGTGGCGTCGTCGGCCAGCGGCGCGCCGTGGACCTGGAAAGCTTCGCCGCCGCGCCAGGCCACCGAGGTCGCCGGGCTGAGGTCGCCGCTGGCATGGCGACGGCCGAGACCGCCGCGCAGGCTCAGCCAGCTCTGCTCCTGCAGCGAACCCTTCAGGTCGACGTTGAAACGCAGGCCCAGGGTCGACAGGTTGACCCGGCTGTCGGCGCTGCGGCCGGTCAAGGCCGCGGCGCCGCCGCTTTCCTGGAAGCCGTCGCTGTGCACCCGCACCTGGGCGAACTGCGCATACGGCTCGAACGCCCAGGCGCCGGTGTCGAAGCGATAGACGCCTTCGACGAAGCCCTGCTTGCTGTCGGCGTCGTAGTTGGAACGGGTGCGATCGTTGAAGCCGTTGAAGGCAATGTCGCGATCCAGGTCGACATCGTGACGAGCGAAGCTCAGGCCGGCGCTGAGGCCGAAACCGCCCCAGTTCTGGCCGGCGTACACGCCCAGGTGGCGGGTCTTGATCCGGCCCTTGTCGTTGCGGGCATCGTCGCTGTCGCTGCGGCCGCTGCCGCCGAGCACGCCGATCCGCCAGCCGCCGTCGAAGCGATAGTCGTAACCGAGCAAGGTCGCCGAGCCGTTGTACCGGTTGCGCGCCGCATTGCCGTCGCCGTCGAGGGTGCCGCCGGACTTCAGCAACTGCACCCAGGCGCCCTGCGAGGACTCGCCGGCGCTGTCGGCGGCGAAATCGCCGCGACCGGCGCGCGCGCGGCTCAAAGCCGCGTCGCGCACGTGGCGCTGGTCGTCGACCATGACCGAACGCAGGCTGGCATGGGCTTCGCCGCTGAGCGCGTCGAGCGCGGCCAGCGCCTGTTCCGGGAACAACTGGGTCAGCGGCTGGGGAATGCCCTGGCCGGTCGCGAGGCGGTCGGCGGCCACTGCCGCGGCACGCTGGTTGTCGGTCTGCGCGCTCGCCGCCAGCGTCGCGCCGCGGGTCACGTCGATGCCGACCTGGTTGGCCGCGTAGATCAGGCCGAACTTGAGGAACGGCGAGAACGCGGTCTGGTCGAGCGAGGCGAACTGGCCGCTGACGCCGCCGGCCGCGCTGATCAGGTTGAACGACTGGCCGAGCATGTACTGGCCCGGCGCATGCAGCACGACCAGCTTGCCGCCTTCGAGACGGGCCTGGCCGCTCACGTCGATACGGTCGGAGGCGCCGCCGGCCGACAGTTCGGCGACATAGGTCGACCCTGCGGCCTGCAGGTAATTGCCCTGCACGTTCAGGGTGCCGATCGAATTGCCCGGCGAGACCGCGCCTTCGATGCGCACGTCGCCGACGATGCGGCCGCTGCCGCCGAGGGCGCCGCCGGCGAGCACCGGCAACGACGCGGTGGTCAGGGTGCCGTTGACGACCAGGGTGCCGCCTTCGACCTGCGCGGCATAGGTGTTGGTGCCGGTCAGCTCGAGCACGCCGTCCTTGACCTTGAGGCCGCCGAAGCTGTTGTTGCCGCTCAGGCGCAACCAGCCGAGGCCGGACTTGCTCAGCACGCCGGGGCCGCCGATGTCGTTGCGCCAGTCGTCCCAGGCCTTGCCGTCCCACACCTTGGCGCCGCCCCCCGGACGGTCCATGACCACGTCGGTGTCGACGCGGATCCGGCCCGGGCCGTCGATGGCCTTGCGCAGGTCGATCAGGCCCCAGCCATAAACCTCGTCGACGCCGGGCGCGCCGAGATCGGTCGCGGTGGTCAGCAGGATGTCGCGGACCTGGGTGTTGGCGAGATAGGGGAAGCGCTCCATCAACAGGCCGAGCGAACCGACCGCATGCGGCGTCGCCATCGAGGTGCCGCTGAGGTTGCCGTATTCGAACGTCGGCGCGCCGGCGTTGATGTCGAAGGAAATCGTGCCGTCGGGATTACGCACCAGCCCGCCCTGCAGCGATTCCTCGCCGCCGAGCACGGTCGAGTTGATCGTCGAACCCGGGGCGGCGACGCACCAGTTGGCGGTCTGCGCGCAACGCATCGAGGACGCGCTGAGCACCAGGTTCTGATTGACGTTGACCACGGTCAGCCAATACGGCTCGAGCTCCGCACGTCCGCGCGGCAGGCTCGCGTACAGGCCGGCCTGCGGCGCGGTCTGCGGGGTCGTGCCGGCGACGTTGTGATTGCCCGCCGCCCACACCTGCAGCATGCCCTTGTCGAGCGAGCCCTTGGCGAAGGTGTCGAAATAGGCGGCGTTGTCGGGGTCGAACAGATAACCGTCGAGCTGGGCCAAGGTGTTCGGCTCGGTGGCCAGGCCCCAGCTGTGATTGACCGCGCGCACGCCCTGCTCGTTCATCTGCGCGTACATGCCGGCGACGGTGGCGTCTTCCGGGCCCACGCCGCCGATGCTAACCACGCTGTAGCCGGTGGCGGTGCGCGCCCACTCGCGCACGCTGTTGAACGACCACTTGGCCGCGGTCAGGTCCGCGCCGAAAGCGACGCCGTGCATGCCGCTGCCGTCGCGGTTGGCGGCGATGGTGCCGCCGACGTGGGTGCCGTGGGTGTTGAACTCCCAGCCCGGCTGCACGTAGGGGCCGGACTGGATGATCCGGCGGATGTTCTCGGGCACGTTGGCGTTGAAGCCGACGTAACGGATCTGCGCCTGGTCGCCGCGCGAGGTGAAGCAGGCGCCGGCGCCGCTGATGATCGAGGTGTTGGTGCAGACGCTGCCGTCGGCGAGCACGTCGGCCATGTGCACGGCGCGGTGGTCCTTGCCGGCGAACTCGGGATGGCCGAACACCGTGCCGCTGTCGTACACGCCCAGGCGGATGCCCTTGCCGGTCAGGCCGCGCGCATAGGCGTACTGGGCGTTGATCGTGGCCAGGCCCCAATCGGCGTTGAATTCGTCGCTGCGCCAGCTGTCGGGATTGCCGAGCTGGCCCATCGGGCTCGCGCTCTGCGCCGAGGCCGACGCCGAAACGGCGAGCAGGCCGCCGACGATGGCGAGCGACAGCACAGAACGGGCATGCATCCGTCGGGTAACGCTATTACGCGTGGTGCGGGTATTGCCTTGCATCGGTCAGTAGTCCCTTATCGTGTCGAAAGCGCGGCGTAGCGGCGCTTGTAGCAGCGTTCGACGCCGGTGCCGGCATCGTGTTCGGTCGAGCTTCGTGCGACCTGAGTGATCACAAACGCAGGGACACGTGCGCCTCCCTACCCACGCGTCGCATCAGCCGGCCATGACTAACGAGGCTTGCGCGCAAAGCGGGCGACGCAGCGATCGGCTCGACTTTGCCGAGTCTGGCGTCGAGGGCCAGGCAAAAATGCATTGATGCCTGGGAGAGGCGCGCCTTACTCGGCCTGGAGAGCTTCGTATTACCGACCTATCGTCGTTTTCGTATTACCGACCTATCGTCGTTCCCGCGCAGACGGCCTGCGCTTCAGTTCGGTGGAGCCGGACAGCCAGGGTTTCACCGAAGCATGGCTCTCAAGCCTTCACCCCCCCTGCTCCGACTCGGCCGACATCAGGCCGCGACGCCAGGCGAAGGCGACCGCTTCGGTGCGGTCGGCCAGGTGCAGCTTGGCCAGGACGTTGCCCAGATGCGACTTGACCGTCTTCTCGCCGATGTTCAAGGCCGCGGCGATGCGCGCGTTGCTGCCGCCCTCGGCGAGCTTGCGCAGTACGTCGAGCTCGCGCTCGGTCAGGCAGGCGAAGGGGTCCTCGCGCGGTTCGCGCTTGCGCCGCACCGCCTTGAGGATGCGCTGGGCGACGAAGGGGTGGATCACCGCTTCGCCGCCGGCGATGCGCCGCAGGGTCGCGAGCAACTCGTCGCCGAGCATGCTCTTGAACAACAGCGACTGGGCGCCGGCCTCGATCGCGGCGAAGGCCAGATCGTCCTGGTCGGTCGAGGTCAGCACCGCGATGGCGCTGCGCGGGCTCAGGCCCTTGATCTCGCGGATCGCTTCGACCCCGTCGACGTCGGGCATCATCAGGTCGATCACGATCAGGTCCGGGGCGAGTTCGCGCGCGAGCTCAATCGCCTCGGCGCCGCCGCCGGCCTCGCCGACGACCTCGAAGTCGTCGGTCAGCATCAGCAGGCTGCGGATGCCCTTGCGCACCACTTCGTGGTCGTCGACCAGCAATACCGACGTGCTCATGCCTGAATTCCCTGCGGTTCCAAGGTGAACGACACGGTCACCACCGTGCCGCTGGGCGAACTGGCGAGGCGGAACCGTCCGCCCGGCAGGGTACGCGCGCGCAGCCGCATGTTCGCCAGGCCCATGCCGGTGACCTCGTGTTCGTTGGGGACGAAGCCGCAGCCGTCGTCCTGGATGGTCCAGCCGTAACGGTTGCCGGAGTTGTTGAGGACGACTTCGATGCGGCGCGCGCCGCTATGGCGAAGGCTGTTGCTGACCGCCTCGGTAGCGATCAGCAGCAACTGCCCGGCATGCTGCGGCCAGGGGCCGAGACCGCGCTCGGCGGCCTCGTCGAGCAACAGCCGCCATTCGATGTCGCTGCCGGCGAGCAGGTGCGAGCAGGTATCCTCGATCGCCTTGCGCAGTCCTTGCTCGGCCACGGTCGGCGCCGAGAAGCGTTGGATCACGTCGGCCAGATCGCGCTGCAACTGTCCGGTCAGGCCGAGCGCGGCCTTGATCAGGGTGGTCTGGCGCGGGTCCGTCTCGCCGCCCTCGCGCTGGCTGAGGTGATCGAGCACGCTGAGCTGCAGGCCGAGGGCGAAGCTGCGCTGCTTGGCGGTATCGTGCAGGTCGCGGGCGAGCCGGTTGCGCTCTTCCGATACCGCCAGCGCCTGGCGCACCTGGATCACTTCGCCGAGCGCGTCGGCCATGCGGTCGAAACGCTGCGACAGGCGCCCGAACTCGTCGCGGCCGGCATCGTGGATGCGCGCGTCGAGTTGGCCCGCGGCCCACGCATCGGCGGCGCGTTCGGCGTGGCCGATCCGGCGCGTCAGCAGGGTCGCCACCGCGATCGCCGACATCGCGCTGATCAGCACCAGATAGATCGCCAGGCTTTCGATGTCGCCCGAATCCATGTACATGAAGGTCGCCAGCGAGCCGCCGGCGTGCTGGCCGACGCTGAGGGTCGCGCCCGGCGTACGGGCCAGCGGCAAGGCCACCGCGCTGATCCAGTCGCCGTCGCGCTCGTGCCGGCGCGGCACCGGCGCATGCGAGGACACCGCTTCGCGCTCGAGATTTTCCAGCGTCTGCGCCAGCGGCGGGCTGGCCTGCGCGGGATAGCGGCAGACGCGGCCGTCGCGGTCGCGATAGCGGATCGACAACCGGCCGTCGTGGGTGCTGCCGGCGAAGCTGTGCGAGCTCATCCACTCCTGCGAGTCCATGCCGACGATGCGCACCAGCAAGGCCTGCAGTATCGCTTCGCACTGCGCGCGCGAGGTCATCGCCAGGTCGGGCAGCGCGCCGAACTGCTGCAGCTCGCGCTGCATCGCGCCCTGCAGCACCGGCGGCGCCATCGCCTCGCGCACTTCGCTGCGCGACAGGTACAGGTCCAGGCCGGACAGCAAAGCGGTGCTGATCCACGAAGCGATCAGCATCGACAGCAGGCATTTCCAGAACAGCCCGCTCCACCAGCGGCGCGCCGGCGCGCGCGCGGCCGGCACCGGGCGTGCGGCGGGGGTTTCGCTCATGCCGCCAGTATTCCAGTTTCCGCGCGCGGCGAATCCGCCAAACGTCCTGGATCGCTCCCGTCGCGGGCCGGATGCGGGCCTGCGGCGGCGACGCGCAGCATCCGTCTTCCCTGGTTCGCGCCGCACTCATGACCGCTCCGTCCCGCACCGCACCCACGCGCATCGACCGGCTCGACGCCCTGCGCGGTTTCGCTCTGTTCGGCATCCTGGTCGTCAATCTCGGCGTGTTCGCCTCGCCCTATTACGGCCTGGGCCTGCCCGACCCGGTCCACGACGGCGTGCTCGACCGCGCCGTACGCCTGCTCGTCGCCGGCGTGTTCGAAATGAAGTTCTACCTGCTGTTCTCCTTCATGTTCGGCTACAGCTTCAGCCTGCAGCTCGACTCGGCGCAGCGCGCCGGCGAGGCTTTCGTGCCGCGCATGCTGCGGCGCCTGCTCGGGCTGTGGTCGATCGGCCTGGTCCATGCGCTGCTGTTGTTCCATGGCGACATCCTCGGCACCTATGCGGCGATGGGCCTGGTCCTGCTGGCGATGCGCGCGCTGTCCGAGCGCGCGGCGCTGGGCTGCGCGCTGGCCCTGATCGTCGCGACCGCCGTCGCCTGGGCCGGGCTGGCCTTGCTGGTCTCGCTGGCTCGGATCGACGGCGAAACCGTCGCGGTCGACGCCCGCGCCGCCGCGCTGCAAGCGCAGGCGGTCCTGGACGGTTTCACCGGCAGTCCCGGTGCGGTCGTCGTCCAGCGGATGCGCGAATTGACCTCGACCGGCTTCGTGCTGGTCTTCATGCAGGCGCCGTGCGCACTGGCGATGTTCTTGATCGGGCTGGTCGCCGGCCGCCGCCAGGTGCTCGCGCGACCGGAGGCTTATCGGCCGCTGTCGCGCCGGCTGCGTCTTTACGGGTTGAGCATCGGCCTGCCGGCGGCGGCGCTGTACGCCGGTGTCTCCACTCTCGAACCCGGCGGCGCGCTGGAACTGGCGGCATTGGCCCTGAGTCTGCTGACCGCGCCGCTGCTGACCGGCGCCTATGTCGCGCTGGCCATCGAGGGCTTCAGCGGCCGCGCCGGCGCGGGCCTGGCGCGGTGGCTGGCTCCGGCCGGACGCATGGCCCTGTCGAACTATCTGCTGCAATCGGCCGCCGCTGCGTGGGTGTTCACCGGCTACGGCCTCGGCCTGATGGGCCGGCTCTCGCCGCTCGCGGTGCTGGCGTTCGCCCTCGTACTGTTCGGCCTGCAATTGCGTTTCAGTGCGTGGTGGATGCAGCGCCACGGCTTCGGGCCGGCCGAATGGCTGTTGCGCGCGATCACCCTCGGCGCCTGGCCGCGCTGGCGCAGGTCCGCGCGCGAAGCGGATTGAAGGCATGGGTCGTCGTCGCGTCGCGACGGGCCTGAACGATCCGTGGCGATCCCTGCGAACCGTGACGGCGTTCGACAATGACGACCTGGAAACGCCTTCGGCCTTGTACGACACTCAGCGACCGAGCCGTATCAGCAGGAGACGACAGACGCCGCATGATCGCCATGGGTTCGCCGGGTTGCGCCCTCCGATCCGCGCCGCGCGTCTGAGGCTCGCGTGCACGAAGACCTGTTCAGGCGCGAAATGCTCGACGCCAGGAAACAACGCTGGCTCGGCAGCATCCGCCTGCCGATCTCGCGCCTGGGCTGGCCGATGGCCGCGCTCGCCGTGCTCGGCCTGCTCGCGCTGCTGGCCCTGCTCGCCTTCGGCCGTTACACCCGCGGCGAGCGCGTCGACGGCATGTTGGTAACCGCGCCGCAGGCCGCATCGGGCGGCGCCTCGACCTTGCAGGCGCAGCTGTGGGTGCCCGACCGCGCGATGGCCGCGATCCGCCCCGGCACGCCGGCGGTGCTGCGCTACCGCGCCTTCCCGTATCAGCGCTACGGTGTGCAGCGCGGCCGCGTGGTCGCGATCGCCGCCGAAGCGGTCTCGCCCGAGGAGGTTCAACGACGCAGCGGCCTGCGCCTGGACGCGCCGGCCTGGCCGGTGCGGGTCGAGCTGGAGCGCCAGCGCATCGGCACCCGCGCCCTGCAGGCGGGCATGCGCGTCGATGCCGAGTTGCAACTCGAGCAGCGACGCCTCTATGAATTCGTGCTGGCGCCGCTGTCGAAGGACCGTGTCTCCTCGCCGGAGCCGCGGCCGTGAGCACCCGCCCCTTGCCGGTGATCCAGCAGAACGAATTGGCCGAATGCGGCCTGGCCTGCCTGGCGATGATCGCGGTCCACCACGGCCACGACCTCGACCTGAGCAGCTTGCGCCGGCGCTTCCCGGTGTCGCCGCGCGGCGCCACGCTGGCGCGCCTGATCAAGATCGCCGGCGCGCTCGGCTTCGACAGCCGGCCCTTGCGCGCCGAGATCGAGCATCTCGCCGATCTGCGCCTGCCCTGCGTGCTGCATTGGGACCTCAACCATTTCGTCGTGCTCAAGCGCATCGCCCGCGGCCGCGCCGAACTGCACGACCCGGCGCGCGGCGCGGTCAGCCTGCCGCTGGCCGAGTTCGGCCGCCACTACACCGGCATCGCCCTGGAGCTGTCGCCGAAGACCGACTTCGTGCCGATGCGCGAACGCCAGCGCCTGAGCCTGCGCGGGCTCGCCGGCCATATCGTCGGCCTGCGCCGGGCCGGCGCGCAGATTCTGATCCTGGCGCTGAGCCTGGAGGTGTTCACCCTGCTGCTGCCGCTGGCGATGCAGTGGGTGATCGACCGGGTGCTGGTCGCCGCCGACATCGGTCTGTTGAACCTGCTCGGCATCGGTTTCCTGGTGGTGGTGGTGTTCCAGGCGACGCTGACGGCGATGCGCGGCTGGCTGGTCGCCGACCTCGGCGCGGCCCTGAATTCGCAATGGCTGGCCAACCTGTTCGGCCACTTGATGCGGCTGCCGCTGGATTTTTTCGAGAAGCGGCACGTCGGCGGGGTGATGTCGCGATTCGTCTCGGTGCAGGCGATCCAGCAGACCCTGACCGGCAGTTTCATCGAGAGCCTGCTCGACGGCCTCACCGTGACCCTGGTGCTGGCGCTGCTGCTGTTCTACAGCCCGCCGTTGACCGCCGTGGTCCTGGCCGCATTCGCCGTATACGCCGCGCTGCGCTGGGCGGCGTACCGGCGGCTGTGGCGGCTCAAAGAAGAACAGCTGATCCAGGTCGCCAAGCAGCAGAGCCTGTTGATCGAGTCGATCCAGGGCGTGCAGACGATCAAGCTCGGCAACCAGCAGGACGACCGCCGCGGGCGCATCGTCAATGCCAGCGTCGAGGTCGCCAACCGCGAAGCCGCGATCAGCCGCACCACCGCAGTGTTCTCGGCGTTGTCGAAGCTGGTGTTCGGCGCCCAGCGCGTGCTGCTGATCTGGCTGTGCGCCTGGCTGACCCTGCAGGGCCGCTTCAGCGCCGGCATGATGGTGGTGTTCGTCGCCTACGCCGACCTGTTCGCCACCCGCACCGGCAGCCTGATCGACAAGCTCGTCGACCTGCGCCTGCTCGGCCTGCACGGGCAACGCATCGCCGACATCGCCTTCGAGCCGCCCGAAGCGCATGTGCACACTGACTACGCCGGGCCGGTGCCGGCGCCGCGCATCGAGATCGACCGTCTCAGCTTCCGCTATGCCGACGACGAACCGTGGATCCTGCGCGATTGCAGCTTCAGCATCGAAGCCGGCGAATCGGTCGCGATCGTCGGCGCCTCGGGCTGCGGCAAGACCACCCTGGCCAAGCTGATCCTCGGCCTGCTGCGGCCGAGCTCGGGCACGATCCGCATCGGCGGAGTCGACATCCACGACTACGGCCTGGCCGCCTACCGCGAGTTGTTCGGCGCGGTGATGCAGGAGGACGTGCTGTTCGCCGGCTCGATCGGCGAGAACATCGCCTCCTTCGACCATGCCGCCGACCCTGCGCGCATCGAAGCGGCGGCGCGCGCGGCGCGCATCCACGAGGACATCGCGGCGATGGCGATGGGCTACGAGTCGCTGGTCGGTGACCTGGGCTCGTCGCTGTCGGGCGGCCAGAAACAACGCGTGCTGCTGGCGCGTGCCCTGTATCGGGCGCCGGCGATCCTGTTGCTAGACGAGGCCACCAGCCACCTCGACGTCGCCCGCGAGCACGAGATCAATCGCGAGATTTCCGCCCTGCGCATGACCCGCATCGTCATCGCCCACCGGCCCGACACGATCCGCAGCGCCGACCGCGTCGTCGCCCTGCGCAACGGCGTCAGTGAACAGATCACAACGTCCGAGTTTGCAATCCCCATCGCTTCGCGCATTCAGCGCGAAAGTGAGATCGCGATTAGCAAACCATGACTTTCATAGTTGCTAGCATCGATGCTCGTGCCGACGCCGGGACGGCCTATCAACTCATCCTGGCACTCTACGGTTTAGGAGAACGCTCCATGAGTAAGCAAGACAGCAACAACGCTCTGCCTCAGGACGAAGCCGCCCGCCCGCTCGCCCGCATCGCGGCGCGCGAACTTTCGCTGGACGAGATCGCAGCGATCTCCGGCGGCAAGGGCGACACCACCCACGCCACCGGTCCGAACGGCGACGACCCGGGCGATCCCGATTTCCTGTAATCGCCCGCCGCAGCACCGTTAACGCCGATCGCAGGATCGGATGCAGTCCATGCGACAAGCCAGGGTGGACTCGCGCGCGAGCGACGTACGCGTAAATCCTCGCCCAGCGCATGATCCGGCACGCCCCGTCCGACGGGGCGTGCCGTTTTCGATGATTCGATGCGAAACGCCTCCATGCCCGCTCCTCGCCGTCCGCTGATCCTGTCTTCGCTGGCCCACGACATCCACGCTTCCGCCGCGCGCTGGGCCTTGCGCGCCAGCGGCCTCGACGCGACCTGGCTGAGCTCGTTGGCCGAAGCCGAACTCGGCGCGATGTCCCTGCACTGCGATCCCGACCTCGGCCTGCGCATGAGCGGCCCGCTCGACGACGCGCACGTCGGCACGGTCTGGTACCGGCGCCCGCGCAACCCCGAATCCTTCCCGCGCGCGCACGCCGGCGACCAGCCGTTCCTGCGCGGCGAATGGGGACGCTTCCTCAAGAACGTGTACGCCCTGACCGATCAGGGCGCCGATCGGCTATGGGTCAACCGTCCCGCCGCCGCGGCGATGGCCGAGAACAAACTGGTGCAACTGCGCGCCGCCCATCACTGCGGCCTGCGCTTCCCGCCGACCCTGGTCTCGCACGACCCGGCCGAGATCCGCCGTTTCGTCCAGCGCCACGGCCGCGTGGTCTACAAGCCCTTCCTGACCCATACCTGGAAGGACGCCGAAAGCGGCCGCATGTTCAGCACCTACGCGCGCATCGTCGAACCGGCGATGCTCGAAGACGACCAGAGCCTGCTGCACTGCCCCGGCATCTACCAGGTCTACGTCGACAAACGCCACGACCTGCGGGTGACCGCGATCGGCGACCGTTACTTCGCCGCCCGTCTGTACGCCCAGCACGACGACGGGTTCGTCGACTGGCGCGTGCCCCAGAACGCCCAGGGCCTGCGCGCCGAGGTCGGCGAACTTTCGTCGGCCGACCAGGCCAAGCTCGCCGCCCTGATGCGCGAGCTCGGTCTGGTGTTCGGCTGCATCGACCTGGCCATCGACGGCAACGGCGATGCGCATTTCCTCGAAGTGAACCAGGCCGGCCAATTCCTGTTCATCGAGGACCTGCTGCCTTCGCTGCCGCTGTTGCGGGCGATGAGCGCGATGCTGGCCGAGGGCCGTCCGGATTATTCGCTGGCGACCATCGCCAAGCTGTCCTATGCCGAGTATTGCGCCAGCGAGGAGCATCGCGAGTGGTGGGCGCAGGCCAGCGAGACCCTGAAGGATCGCAGTCCGGCGGCGGCGGGGATTACCCTGGAGTGACGGCGACTGTGCGCGGTCGCTCGGCGCGTCTTGTCGCTTCGGTGTGCCTTAAGGGGTAGGAGCGGCGCAAGCCCCTTGCGGCGCGAGTGGGGGTCCCCTGTAGGAGCGGGGTGAGCCGCGATCACGGGATGCGCAGAGGCAACAAGGCCTTCGCCATTCGTCGAAGCGGCTTGCTCTCGCTGGGGTAGGAGCGGCGCAAGCCGCGACCGCGCCGTTGCGGGCTCGCGGCGCATACTTCGTGGAAGATCAAGATCAAGATCAAGATCAAGATCAAGGTCAAGGTCAAGGTCAAGGTCAAGGTCAAGGTCAAACCCAAAGCTTCCGCCACTAAAGCGGCGGGTTACTTTCTTTTGTCTAAAGCAACAAAAGAAAGGCAACCAAAGAAAAGTGCTTTGTTTTGAATCACAGGCCCGCACGATCGATGCATACGCGGTGATTTTTCATACGGGACATCCCTGTCCCGATGAAAAACGGCGCGCATCCCTGCGCGCCGCCCTCCGGGTCTTCGATGGCCTTCGCGAGTGCAAGACCGCACAGCCAAAGCCACAGCCAGCAATAGAAATCCGAGGGCGCGGCCCCATCCCCTGTAGAAGCGGCGTAAGCCGCGACCACGGGACGCGCAGGCATCTCCATACCGATGTCATCCATCGAAGCGACGCACATTCGCCGGGGCAGGAGCGGCGCGAGCCGCGACCGCGAACCTGCGGCCGCCAGCGCGGACCACCGGGGGAGCACGCGAAGTAACGCCGCGAGATCGAGGCCTCGCGGTCGCGGCTCGCGCCGCGTCTACACGGAGGCGAGCCGATACGGTCCCGGACTCGTCCCTCAGAACGCCCGGCTCACGGTAAAGCTACCGAACACCGGGGTCTGCGTCTGGCCTTCGAACTCCCGGGTGCGGTGATACCGCGCCAGGGCGAACTTCCAACGCCCTCGCATCAGCGCCAGGCCATAGCCGACATCGGCCACCAGCGGCCGCTTGTCGACGCTGTGGCTGTCGCGGAAGGTGTTGCCGTCCAGGGTGATGTCGCGCAACACCCAGCGCGCATCGAAGGTCACGAACATGTGCGCGCCGAAGCGGCGGTCGCCGGTGTTGTAATGCTGGGTCGGCGCGGTGTTCTCGCCGGCCGGACGCAACGGGGTGCTGCCGAAGTCGTCGGGCAGGCGCAGGCCGAAGCGCAGTTCCGCGCCGGCGTTGGCGTAGGTCGCCAGGTTGCCGAAGCTGCCGCCGTAGTGCGAGATCGCATCCCAGCCCCAACGGCCGTTGTGGGCGTCGCCGGCCGAGTAGCGATGCATGCGCTCGTGGACGATGCGGAACACCGGCTCGTCGCGCAATTGATGATCCCAACCGCGGAAAGTCTCGTCGCCGAGCATCTTGTGCACTTCGTTCTGCACTTGCTTGCCCAGCGCGGACGGCCCGACCAGGCCGAACTGCAGTTGCGTGGTCTGCAGGTAGTCGCCGTTGCGGGCGTTATAGCCCAGGCCGACCAGCAGCGCCGCTGCGTATGGCCGGTCGTCTTCGATCAGGTCGCGGCGGGCGTAGTCGGTCGGGGTGAAGATGCCCTGGGCGAAGGTCGCGATCATGTTGCGCTGCTCGAAGCCCTCGGGCTGGAGCGCATCGAGATGGCGGTTGACCCAGCGCGCCAGGCGCGGAATGCAGGGGTCGTCGGTGTAGTCGGCCAGGTTCGGCGAGACCAGGGTCAGCTGGATGCCGTTGCTGTAGCCCTGGTCCTGGCCGCCGAACAAATCGTTGTCGAGGCGCAGATTGACCGTGGGCGGCAGGCGGGTGTGGCCGTTGGTGCAGGCCTCGCGCCCGGCGGCGTGCGTGCCGGGCGCGAACACAAGAGCGAAAAGCAGGACAGCGGTCTGGCGCATGGGGAATTAATCGAGACGAACGAACCGGACGGAACGGCCTCGCCCGGTGCTCCGCGGCGAGGTCGTGCGACGCGCATGCAAGCGCCGATCAGACATCGCGGCGCGCGGCCTGCAGGCGGCGTGGCGGTCGAGGATCGGCGCACACGTTCGCACGGACGCCGCGCCGCGGCGCTCGCAGAACCGTGATGGATTGTCCCGTCGATGGTGCTTGAGACGCCGGCCGGCGTCTTTGCCCGGTGTGCCGGCCGGACCGGCGGCGAGCTCGGCCATCCGCTCGGCCAGATCGCGCCCTCGGTGCGCGACGCCCGATTCACAGGCGCTCAGCTCGCTTCGGGCAGCGCGTACTCGAAGCGATAGAAGTGCGCGCCGCCAGCATGGGCCGGAACCCGTCGCAGCGGCTGCGAACGCGACGAGCGCAGCTAGAAACGCGCACTGCGGCAACTTGCCGCAGCCGCCCGCGGCACCGCCTCGCCTAGCATCTGCGCGCCCGGCCGCTGCAAGCGCCGCGCCTTTCTCCTCTCCACCGCGTCCCGTGTCCGCCGCCTGGCCGTGCGGCCGCCGTTCCGAGTCCCGATCTCGCCGATGCACCACCGCCGCTCCAGCCTCACCCTCGCCTCTCTTGCCGCGGTCCTGCTGCCGCAGCTCGCCCATGCCGACGGCATGGCGGTGGACCTCGACGCAGTGCGCGTGGTCGCCGCGCCGGCTCCGGCGCGCTCGGTCGCCACCGCCAGCCGGCTCGGTCTCGATCCGGAGGAACTCCCGGCGACCCTCGACGTGCTGGACCAGCGCGAAATCCGGGCGCGCGGCCTGCGCGACAGCGTCGAGGCGCTGCGCGCGATGCCCGGAGTCATGGCCGGCAATCTGCCGGGCCAGCCCGGGGTAGCCTCGATGCGCGGCTTCGCCAGCGGCGCGGTGTCCTATCTGTTCGACGGCGTGCGGCTGACCAGCTCGGGCTTTTCCTCGCGCAACTGGGACAGCTTCAATTTCGAACGCATCGAAGTGCTGAAGGGGCCGGCCTCGGTGTTGTACGGCGAGGGCGTGCTCGCCGGGGCGATCAACTATGTGCCCAAGAGCGCGCAGCTCGACGGGCCCAGCGGCGAACTGCTGCTCGGTTACGGCAGCCACGGCAGCACCCGCCTCGGCCTCGACGGCAACCTGCCGCTCAACGAGCGCCTGGCGGTCCGCGGCGTGCTCAGCGCTAACCGCGCCGACGGCCACGTCGACGACACCGAGTCGGCGGCGCTGGCGTTCAGCGGCTCGCTCCTGTGGCGCCCGAACGAACGCCTGTCGGCCTCGCTCGCGCTCGATCATCAGCGCGACGATTTCGATACCGCCTATTTCGGCACGCCGCTGGTGCCGCGCGCGGCGGCCAGCACGCCGAGCGGACTGGTCGACAACGCCTACGGCCTGACCATCGACCGCGCCGCGCGCGAACGCAACTACAACGTCGCCGATGGCCGCATGGACGCACATTCGACCTGGCTGCGCTCGCGCCTGGACTATCGCATCGACGAGGCCTGGTCGCTCAGCAACGAGCTCAGCGTCTACGATGCGCGGCGTCGCTGGGACAACACCGAGGACTTCAGCTACCACCTCGCCAGCGGCCTGCTCGACCGCAGCAGCGCGCGCATCCACCACGAGCAGCGGGTCTGGAACCAGCGCCTGAGCCTGCGCCGCGACGGCCGCCTCGTCGGGCGCCGGCACCTGTTCGCGGCCGGGTTGGACTACAGCGATACCGATTTCTTCAACCTGCGCCGCTTCGGCCGCGCCGCGCCGGTCGACCTGCAGGCGCAGGACCGCGGCCGTTTTCCGGCCGACACCGTCGCCAATTTTCGCGACGGCCGCACCGATTTCGGCACCCGCGTCGACGTCGCCGCGGTGTTCGTGGAGGACGCGATCAACCTCAGCCCGCGCTGGCTGCTGGTCGGCGGCTTGCGCCACGAGCGCATCTCGCTCGCGCGACGCGGTCTCGATCTCGACACCGGCCTGCGCAGCGGGTTCCGCCGTCGCTTCAGCCCGACCTCGTGGCGGCTCGGCAGCGTGTTCGATCTGCGCCCCGGCACCCAATTGTATGCGCAGTACAGCAATGCGGTGCTGCCGGTGAGTTCGTTCCTCACCCTCCAGCAACGCAACAACGCCTTCGAGCTCAGCGAAGGCGATTCGATCGAGATCGGCCTGCGCAGCCGATGGTTCGACGACCGCCTGCAAGCGACCGCGGCCGCTTACCGCCTGCGCCAGGACGACATCCTGACCCGCGACCCGCTGCAGCCGGCGCTGACCGTGCAGAACGGCCGGCAGTCCGCGCGCGGGATCGAGTTCTCGCTGAGCGGGCAGTTGACGCCGCGCCTGCGCATCGACGCCAGCGCCGCGCTGCTGTCGGCGCGCTTCGACCGCCTGCTCGAGAGCGGCGGCGCCGACCGCAGCGGCAACCGCCCGGCCAACGTGCCCGAGCGCAGCGCCAACCTCGATGCCTGGTATCGCCTTGCGGGCTTGCCCTTGAGCTTCGGCCTCGGCCTGCGCCACGTCGGCGACTTCTACACCGATAACACCAACGCCTATCGGGTCCGCTCGCATACCCTCGCCGACGCCTCGGTCGCCTGGGAACCCTCGCCGGCCAGCCGCTACAGCCTGCGCCTGCGCAATCTCGGCAATGCGTTCTACGCCCAGTGGTCGGGCTATAGCGCGACCCAGGTCTACCTCGGCGCGCCACGCACGCTCGAACTGACCTATTCGCGCTCGTTCTGACATGGCCGCGGCCGCTCATGATCTTTATCGCGCGGTCTGGCGCTGGCATTTCTATGCCGGCCTGTTCGTCGCGCCTGTGCTGCTGATCCTCGCGATCACCGGCTCGATTTATCTGTTCAACGACGAGATCGAGGATGCGGTCCATCCGGCCCTGCGCTTCGCCCCCGAACGCCGCGCCGCGCTGCCGCCGTCGCGCCTGATCGCCGCGGCGCAATCCGCGTATCCGGGCACGGTGACGCGCATCGACCTGCCCTCGCAGCCGCGGCGCACCGCGCAAGTGTTCGTGACGCCGGCGCGGGGCGAGCCGCTGCGGGTGTTCGTCGACCCCGGCACCGCCCGGGTCCACGGTGCCTTCGTCTACACCCGCACCCTGGTCGGTTTCGCCGACACCGTGCACGGCTCGCTGCTGCTCGGCCGTTTCGGCGATGCCGTCGTCGAATTGGCTGCGTGCTGGGCGCTGTTGTTGATCGCGACCGGCCTGTACCTGTGGTGGCCGTCCGGCCCGGGTCGGTATCGCGCCCTGTGGCCCGACCTGCGCGCGCGCGGACGCGGATTCTGGCGCAGTCTGCATGGTGCGGTCGGGATGTGGACCTCGGCGCTGATCGTGTTCCTGATACTGACCGGCCTGCCCTGGGCCGGGGTCTGGGGCGATCTGTTGCGCGGCGGCACCCAGTCGCTGGGCATCGGCTACCCCGAGCAGCAGCGCCACCACAGCCCCGCCGGGGCCGCTGCCGCACCGACCATGGCGCAGGCGATCGGCGAAACCCCGTGGACCCTGCGCGACGCGCCGATGCCGCGGTCCGCGCATGCGCATCACGCCACGCATCACGGCGTATCGCCTGCGCCGGCGACCGACATCGGCATCGACGCCGCGGTCCGCGCACTCGCCGCGCGGGGCCTGCACGCCGACTATCGTTTGTCCTTGCCGCAAAGCGCCGACGGCGTCTACACCGCGGTGGTGTATCCGGATCGGCCGCAAGGCCAGCGCAGCGTGCAGATCGACCGCTATCGCGGCACGGTCGCCGGCGACACCGGCTTCGCCGACTACGGTTGGGCGGCGCAGGCGGTCGAGCTCGGCGTGCAATTGCACATGGGCAATTACTTCGGTCGCGCCAATCAGTGGCTGATGTTGCTGCCGTGCCTGGGCGTGATCGGCCTGTGCCTCAGCGGGGCGTGGATGTGGTGGCGACGGCGCCCGCGCGGCCGCCTCGGCGCGCCGCGCACGGCGACTCCGGCCCGGGCGAAGACCGTCGTCGCCATCGCGGTCGGCTGTGGCCTGCTGTTTCCCTTGCTCGGCGCCTGCTTGCTGCTCGTGTTCGCACTCGACCGCTGGCTGATCGCGCGCCTGCCGCGTCTGCAGGCCGCGCTGCGCTGACGCCGCGCGGGAAAGCATCGCGATGGAGCCATCTCGAAAAGCGACTACCGGCCCCGGTCCAGCGTACCGGGGCCGGTAGCGCCCCCTGCCGGGGACGCTGATGCATCGGCCCGGTCTAGTCGACCCGGGCCGAAGCCTCGTCGCACCAGTGCGACGGCAGGGCCACCGCACCCGACGGAGGGGCGGGAGGCGGTGTCTGGGCCGCGACCCGCGTCGCTGCGCGACGCGGCTTCGCCATGAGGCCGGTGCCGCGCGAAGCGACACGCTTGCTCTTTGATATCGGCCGCGACGCGCGCGGCTTGGCCTTGGCCACCGAACCGGCGGCCTTGGACGCCTTCGCGGGCTTGATCGCGCAATAGCCGTCGCTCACCGGCGTAGCCGATTGCGCGACGGCAGCCGGGCTCGCCGGTGCGTCCGCCGCCGCGGCGCTGGCGACCGCAGCCGCTGCGACCGCCGGTGCCGGCGAGGCCGTCTTCGTAGCCGGCCTCGCCGTAGCCGCAGCGGCCGGATCGTCGCCGCGCGCATCGGCCTGGGCACCGGCCCACGGCGCCGCGCGCGCCGCCGCGACCGCGGGCGTGCCGCCCCAGCCCAGGCGCAGGCCCAGGTTGAGCGAATGCGCACGGTCGTCGCTGCCGATGTCGCCGCGGTATTCAATGAAGCCGCTGCTGACCGGGCTGAGCCGGTAGGACAAGCCCAGGCCGACGTTCCAGCGATTGCGCTCGGCGGCGAAACCGTTGACGCCGAAGTCGGGCACGGTCGCGCCGGCGAAGGCGTTGCGCGCGAACGGCCGATCGTCCTGCAGATCGTGCAGATAGCGCAGGTCGGCGGTCGGCCGCCACTTGCGCTCGGTCTGCCCGGGCAACCCGGAGAGGCGCACGCCGATGCCGGCGGTGGTGGCGTCGAAACTGTCGCTGCTCACCGCGAGGTTGGCGTCGCCGCCGCCGCGCTCGCTGAAACGGATCGCTTCGAGCTTGCTGTAGTACACGCCGAGCAAGGGCTCGACGCGCAGGCTCGCGCGATCCCAGCGCCAGCCGGCTTCCAGCATGCCGTACACGCCGTCGCCGCTGAAATGCGCATCGGTGCGGGTGTTGAAGGTGCCGACCGCGACCTCGCGCTCGGCGTCGTAGCTGGCGTAGCTGTAGCCGACCGCGCCCTGGGTCCAGAACCCGCCCGGCGCATACAGCCATTGGATGCCTACGTTGAACAGATCGGCTTCGACCTGATCGTCGCGGCGGTCGGTTTCCATCTTCGAGTGGGCGAGGCCGACGTGGCCGCCGAAGCGGAAGTTCGCGCCGGGCGAACCTTCAAGGCCCATCGCGAAACCGGCCAGCGAGTTGTCGATGCCGGCCAGGCCTTCGCCGTCGAACTCGGCGCGGCCACCGTATGCGGTCGCCCACAGAGTGCCGAGGGTGGCCTCGTCCTCGACCCCGGCATCGCGCACCCGATCCAGCTGGCGCGCGACGCTGCGCTGCAGTTGCTCGGCGTTATAGCGCTGGGCGCTGACGATCGACGCGTAGGTTTCGCCGCTGAGGGTGTCGAAGGCGCGCGGCGCCTGCGCCGCGGCGAGGCCGCGTGCGGCCGCGATCAGGGTCGGCAACTGGCCGCTGTCGGCGTCGGCGATGGTCTGCAAGGCATTGGCCACCGCCTGTTGGTTGCCGCTCAGGCCGGGGAACTGGTTGAAGCGGATGCCGGTGCCGCCGGCGTCGTGTTCGCTCAGGCGCAGGAACACGTCGTTGCCGATCGTCACCAGGGTCGCATCGAGGAACGGCAAGGCGGTCTGCGACACGCCGGTGAAGGCGCCGCTGAGCGCACCGGCATCGACGATGCGGTAGTCGGTGACCGGCGCGTAGCTGCCGGCCTGCGGAATCGCAACCACCTGGCCGCCGTTCAAGCTCGCCGTGCCTGCGACCACCACGCTGTCGGTGACGCCGGCGCCGGTCTGGCGTACCTGCAGGGTACCGCCCGGAGTGAAGCTCAAGCTGGCGACATTGAGCGACGCGCCGACCGACCCGCTGCCGCCGGCCGCACCCGTCGCCCCGGCCAGTCCGGACGGCGCGAGAGTACCGCCGAGCGTCAACGCGCCGGTCAACGCGCCGTCCCCAATCAGTGCGCCGCCCGCGGCGACCGTGGCATTGCCCGCGAGCGTCCCGTTGAGTATCAGGTTGCCCGCGACGGCGCTGTCGGCGAAGTTGGCGGTGGCGCCGGCGGGCAGGATCAGGCTGCCGCCGGCGGCGAGGTTGAGCTGTTCGAAGCCGGTCAGCGAGGCCCAGGGCAGGCTGCCCTCGCCGCTGCCGCCGACCGCGAAGGTATCGCTGCCGGCGCCGGCGTTGATCGCGCCGGTGATGCCGGCCAGGTTCGCCAGGCTGCTGTAGAAACGGTCGTCGCCGCCGCCGAGATCCACCGCGCCGGCGATCGCGCCGGTCGCGCTGAGTTGGTCGGCACCGCCGCTGAAGTTGGCGCTGGTGCCGGCGGCGGAAGCGAAGCCGGCGGTGATCGGATTGCCGACGTTGAGGGTGCCGCCCTGCACCGACAGCCCGCCGGCGAAACCGGAGACATTGCCGTTGAGAGTCAGCGCGGCGCTGCCGGCCTTGATCAGGGTGCCGCCGCCCATCAGCGAGCCGCTCAGGGTCAGCGCATTGGCGCCGATCACGCTGAGCGCGGTGCCGGCGTCGACCTCGACCGCGTTGGCCAGGTCGATGCCGGCGACCGCGGCGCTGAGGTTGGCGTTGCCGCCGATGCTCAGCGCGCCGCTGCCGAGCGCGGCGGAATTGCCGAGCGCGAGCGTGCCGGCATCGAGTTCGAAACCGCCGCCGAAGGTGTTGGCGGCGCCGAGCGTCAGGGTGCCGCTGCCGTCGAAGGCCAGGCCGCCGGTGCCGCCGATGCTGCCGTTGAGCGCGAGGTCGTTGCTGCCGCCGATGCCCAGCTGCGCGCCGCTGGCCAGGGTGATCGCATTGCCGAGCGCGATGGCCGGCGCGGTCGCGGCGAGTCCGGCATCGCCGGCGACCGCGAGCGTGCCGCTGCCGAGGGCCAGATCGCTGCCGACGCCCAAGGTGCCGGCGTTGAGGCTGACGCCGCCGCCGAACACGTTGGCGCCGCTCAGCTCGAGCAGGCCGCTGCCGCTCATGACCAGGCCGCCGGCGCCGGCGATGTCGCCGGCCAGCGCCAGGTCGTTGGCGCCGCCGATGTCGAGCGAAACGCCGGCGCCGAGATTGATCGCATTGGCCAGGGCGATGTCGGGCGCGCTTGCGCTCAGGCCGGCGTTGCCGCCGACGTTGAGGGCGCCGGTGCCGAGTGCGAGATCCGCGCCGACCGCGAGGGTGCCGCCGCCGAGGGCGACTCCGCCGGCGAAAGCGTTGCTGCCGCTCAGCGTGAGCGTGGCCGGGCCGTTGAAACTCAGGCCGCCGCTGCCTGCGATTGTGCCGCCGAGGGCGAGGTCGTTGGCACCGCCGATCGTCAGCCCGGCGTTGAGGTCGATCGCATTGCCCACGTTCAACGCGGTGCTGGCATTGAGCGTGGCCGCGCCGTTGACCGATAGCGCGCCGCCGCCGAGCGCGGCGTCGGTGCCGAGGTTGAGCGTGCCGGCCTGCAGGTCGAAGCCGCCGCCGAAGCTGTTGGCGCCGTTGAGCGACACCGCGCCGGTGCCGGTCTTAATCAGTGAACCGGCGCCGCCGATGCTGCCGTCGAGACTGAGATCGGCGGCGCCGCCGAGGGTCAGCCCGGCGCCGGCGCCGAGGGTGATCGCATTGCCGAGGTCCAGCGCCGCGCCGGTACTCGCGAGGCTGGCGTTGCCGCTGACCGCGAGCGCGCCGGTGCCGAGCGACGCGCTGCCGCCGAGCAACAGATCGCCGGACGCGAGCGCGACGCCGCCGCCGAAGGTGTTGCTGCCGCCGAGCGTGAAGGCACCGCTGCCGCCGATCGACAGACCGCCGTCGCCGGCGATGTTGCCGTTGAGTGCGAGCGCGTTGGCGCCGCTCAGGGCGAGCGTGGTGCCGGCGGCGAGATTGACCGCGTTGGCCAGCGCGATACCGGGCACGCCGGCGCTAAGGCCGGCATCGCCACTGACGTCGAGCGAGCCGGTGCCGAGCGCGAGGTGGTTGCCGACGCTGAGGCTGCCGCTGGCCAGGCCGACACCGCCGCCGAAGGTGTTGGCGCCGTTAAGGCTCAAGGTGGCGCTGCCGGCGTAGTTCAAGCCGCCGGCACCGGAAATCGGCCCGCCTAAGCCGATGTCGTTGGCGCCGCCGATGCCGAGGTCGGCATTCAGCACCACCGCGTTGCCGAGGCTGACCGCCGCGGTGGAGCTGAAGTTCGCCGCGCCGTTGACGGTCAGAGCGCCCAGGCCGAGCGAAGTACCGGTGCCTACGCTAAGCCCGCCGCTTTGCAGATCGAGGCCGCCGGCGAAGGTGTTGGCGTTGCCGAGGCTCAAGGTCGCCGTACCGCTCTTGCTCAGACCGCCGAGTCCGCCGATGCTGCCGTTGAGGGCGAGGTCGTTGCTGCCGAGCACGCTCAGGCCGGCATTGAGGTTGATGGCGTTGCTCAGTCCGACGCCGGTATTCGCATCGAGCGAGCCGGCGCCGCTGACGGTCAGCGCGCCGCTGCCGAGGGCGGTGCTGTTGCCGACCGTGAGCGCCCCGCCGCCGAGGTTGAAGCCGCCGCCGAAACTGTTCGCGCCGTTGAGGGTGAGGCCCGGCGCGCCGGCCAGGCTGATGCCGCCGGCACCGGAGACCGTGCCGTTGAGCGTTAACGCGCCGCCCCCGCCACCGGCGCCGAAGTTGAGAGTGTTGTTGAGCACGACGTTGTTGCTCAGGGTCACCCCGGCCGCGCCGGTCAGCGAGCCGGCGCCGTTGACGGTCAGGCTGCCGGTGCCGAGCGCGCTGTTGTTGCCGAGGTCGATCGAGCCGGCCTGCAGTACGGTGCCGCCGCTGTAGTTGTTGCTGCCGGTCAGGGCCAGCGCGCCGCTGCCCAGAGTCAGGCTGCCGGCGCCGTTGATGTTGCCGCCGAGGGTCAGCGCGCCGGCGCCGTTGAGCGTCAACGCGCCGTTGAGCTGCACCTGGTTGGCCAGGCTGCCGGTGAAGGCGGTGTTGAGCGTCGCCGGCCCGCCGACCAGGAACAGGCCGGTGCCGAGCGAGCCGGCGCTGCCGAGAGTCAGGCCGCCGGCGTTGAGCGCGAGGCCGCCGCTGAAATTGTTGCTGCCGGCCAGGGTCAGAGTGCCGGTGCCGTTCTTGATCAAGCCGCCGGCGCCGCCGACGCTGCCGCCGAGGGTCAGGCTGTTGCCGCCCTGCACGACCAAGCCGCCGCTGAGCTCGACGTTCTGCGCCAGGGTCAGACCCGGCAACGAGGCTTCGATCGCACCGCCGTTACCGGTCAAGGTGCCGGTGCCGAACGACAGCGCGTTGTCGAACAACGACAGGCCGCCGTTGAGCGTCGCGCTGCCGCTGACCACCGCGCCGCTCAAGGTCCAGGTGCCGCTGTTGACGGTCAGGTTTTCGAAGTTGAGGTATTGCAAGGCAGAGATCGAACCGGTGCCGCCGGTGCCCGAGCCCGGGCCGGCGACGGTGTTCTGCAGCACCAGGGTGTCCAGGCCGCCGATCCCGGCGTCGACCGTGCCGGTCGCGGCGAAGGTCAGCAGTCCGGGCGGAAGCGTCGGCGTGGGTATCGTCACCGGCGGCAACGGAATCAGCGGGTTGCCGACCGAGGAGCCGGTGACCGCGACGAAGGTGTCGTTGCTGAGCGCGGTGCCGAGCGAGACGCTGCCATTGATCGTGCCGGCGTTGACGAAGACGTTGCCGCCGCTGCCCGGGCTGGCGAAGGCGACCCGGCCGGTGATCGTGCCGGTGTTGGTGAAGTTGACGTTGCCTCCGCCGTAGATGGCGACCGCGACCGAATTGACCGGGTCGAACAGGCCCAGCGCGCTCATGCCGATGGTGCCGCTGTTCGTGATGGTGGTGGTACCGGTATTGGCCACGACCATGGCCGAGCCGCCGAGGCCGAAGGTGCCGTCGAAGGTGCCTTCGATCGAGCCCTGGTTGCTGATGACGACGTTGCCGCTGGTCGGCGCGATCAGGTTGCCGACCGCGAGCGCGCGCGCCAGCACCAGCGAGCCGGCCGCATTGGCGTCGATCGCGCCGAGGTTGTTGAGGGTCAGGCCGGTACCGCCGAAAGTCATCGCGGTGCCGCCCGGCAGGGTGCTCATGATCGCCCCGGCCTGGACGGTGACGCCGAGGTTGTTGGCGTTGCTGAGGAAGCTGTTCGGATTCGGCGGCAGCAGGATCGGCACGCCGGTGCAACTGACCGTGGCGCCGTCGGTCGGCGCGGCCGGCGTGCACGCGGCCCGGGCCTGGCCGACGAACATCTGCAGGGCGACCAGCAGCGGGATCGCCTGGGCGATGCCGCGGCTGAGGGGATGAAGGCGAAGACGACGACGCAGAACTGCGGGCATGACCGTTCCTCCGTTAGCCAAAGCCGTCACGACGGGGACGATCGAAGGACGAGGACCTTCGATTACTACGGCGTCACGCCCGTGCCGACGACGCGGCCGGGCGTCGACCCGGCCATCCGACAACGACGAGATCCTGTTTCGACAGCTGCGAACCGCAGCGGTAATCGACAGCGTGCAGGGGAAGTCGATTCGCGACAGCAGAAAACGAAACGGCTGGTCGAATCTGTGCGATCGCGTAGCAGTTTATGGATCGGCCTGCGTTGTGAACTCACCTTCGCTCACCCGTATTCAGACAGATGTATGTAGCTCACCGAAACTCACCGTGGCAGGCGCACGGATGGATGCGTCGTCATCGAGGCAAGCCGACGACGAAAGCGGCCCGACTGCGCGCAGCCGGGCCGTTGTCGTCGCTGGGGGGTACCGGACGCATCGCGGCCGGCACGGGATCGCCGTGATCGGTCAGACCAGGGTCAAGGTCACGTCGATGTTGCCGCGGGTGGCGTTGGAGTACGGGCAGACCACATGGGCCTTGTCGACCAGCGCCTGCGCCTGTTCGCGCGGCAGGCCCGGCAGTGAAATCTTCAGCTCGACTTCGATGCCGAAGCCGGTCGGGATCTGGCCGATGCCGACGCTGCCGTCGATCGCTGCGTCGGCGGGCAGCGCGATCTTCTCGCTCCCGGCGACGAACTTCAGCGCGCCCATGAAGCAGGCCGAGTAACCGGCGGCGAACAGTTGCTCCGGGTTGGTGCCGTCGCCGCCGGCACCGCCGAGTTCGCGCGGCGTGGTCAGCTTGGCGTCTAGCGCATTGTCGGAGGAGACGGCGCGGCCGTCGCGGCCGCCGGTGACGTGAGCGTGGGCGGTGTAGAGGACTTTTTCGATCGACATGATGGAACTCCGGTGGGGGTTGGGTGGGCGGCGGCGGGCGGCAGGCCCGCCTGGAACATGTGGACAACTACGGATTTCTTACTGTTTGCGGGTGCGGGCGATGCGGCTGGCTTGCGCGTCCGCATCGTTCGACCCGGTATCGCTCAGCTGTTTCTGATCAGACTCTCGCGCAGGCTTTCGAGTTGTTGCTTGATCAGCGCCAGTTGCTCGTAGGAGCATCCCTCGACCGCGCACGACACTCCTTGCGGAACGCTCTGGGCCTTGGTTTTCAGCGCGCGCCCGGCCCTGCTCAGTTCGATGATGACCTGTCGCTCGTCGCTGGCGGCGCGAGTGCGCGTGACCAGGCCGGCGGCTTCGAGCCGCTTGAGCAACGGCGTCAAGGTGGCCGAATCGAGGAACAGGCGTTCGCCGATCTCCGACACCGTCAGCTCGTCGCGCTCCCACAGCACCATCATCACCAGGTACTGCGGATAAGTCAGGCCGAGCTGGCCGAGCAGTTTGCGATAGACCTTGTTGAGCGCGAGGCTGGTCGAATACAGGGCGAAGCACAGCTGCTCGTCGAGCAGCAGGCTCGGCTGCGGCGGTCTGGCGCGGGCGGTGGGCTTCTTCATGTCCGTCAATTTACATAGCGCGCTATTTAATAGCAAGCATTGATAGGTACCGTATCGGGTCTGGACTGTTCCGGTGGCGGGGTGAATCCTGCGCGGTGCGCGCCTGGCAGGGCTACAGCGCCCTCACGCGTCATCCTCGGAGGCGAAGATCCAGAGACATAGCCGTGCCCCAATAAGCCCTGGGCGTTCGGCTCCGCCGAATAAGCGGAGCCCGCCTTGGCGGGAACGGCGGCAGGATGTTAGTAACGCAGTCTTGCATCGCGACAAGACACTTCCCGCCGCGCACGCCCTGTCGCACTATCGGCCGATGCGAACGATCACCCTGACCCTGGGGCTGTCCGCCCTGCTCGCCGGTTGCGCCGGCGCACCGTCGGTCTCCGACCGTGACCTCGCCCGGTCCGAACGCGTCGACGCCTTGATGCGCGACTACACGGGCGACGGCCCCGGCGCCTCCCTGCTGGTCTTGCGCGACGGCCGGCCGGTGGTGCGGCGCGGCTACGGGCGTGCGGTGGTCGAGGACGGCACTGCGGCGACGCCTCAAACCAACTACCGCCTGGCCTCGGTCAGCAAGCAGTTCACCGCCGCCGCAGTGCTGCTGCTCGCCGAAGACGGCAAGCTCGGGCTCGACGATCCGATCAAGCGTTGGCTGCCCTCCTTGCCGAAGGCCGCCGATGCGATCACGATCCGCCAGCTCCTCAGCCATACCTCGGGCCTGATCGACTACGAGGACGTCATGCCGCCGGAGTTCGACGACCGCGACCGGCAGATGCACGATCGCGACGTGCTGCGCGTCCTCGAAGGCCAGGACCGCACTTACTTCGCCCCCGGCCAGGCCTATCGCTACAGCAACAGCGGTTATGCCCTGCTCGCCCTGACGGTCGAAAAGTCCTCTGGGCGAAGCTTCGCCGGTTTCCTGCGCGAGCGCATCTTCCTGCCGCTGGGCATGCGCGACACCGTCGCCTACGAACGCGGCGTGTCCGAGGTCGCACACCGCGCCTATGGCTACAGTTTCGAGTCAGGCCGCTGGACCCGCACCGACCAGAGCCCGACCAGCGCCGTGCTCGGCGACGGCGGCATCTATTCGTCCATCGACGACCTGGCCCGCTGGGATGCGGCCTGGTACGACGATCGTTTGCTCAGCGACGCATCGCGGCACCTGGCCTTCAGCGCGCACATCCCGACCGACCTGGCCGAGGTCGCCTACGGCTACGGCTGGCGCATCACCGGCGAGACCGTGTGGCACTCCGGCGAGAGCATCGGCTTTCGCAACGTGATCGTGCGCTACCCGCAGCGGCGCCTGAGCGTCGTGCTGTTGAGCAATCGCAACGACCCCGAGCCGTATCGATTGGCGCTGCGGATCGCCGAACTGTATCTGCCGGATGCGAAGCCCGATCGCTGAGGACATCGTCGGTCGAGGTTGCGCGATGGCCTTCGTCGTGGCCCTCTCCCGATTGTGGAAGGTGGACAGAAGCCGTCGGCTCACCTCGCCTCGTCCCGTAAACAGCAGAGACCCAGCAGCTCGTCCCCCTCACTTCACCGGAAAGTCGAACGCCGTCTGCGGCGTCGGCTCCGGCTTATAGGTGTAATGCCACCACTCCAGCGGATAGTTCTCGAAACCCTCGCGGCGCATCGCCTCGCGCAGCCGTTCGCGGTTCGATCGCTGCCGCGCATCGACGTTCGGCGAGGCGGTGTTCGCAGTCTCGTCGAAGAAGTCGAACGGCGTGCCCATGTCCATCGGTTCGAAGCGGTCGTCGCGCAGCTCCAGCAACGTCAGGTCCAAGGTGGCGCCGCGGCTGTGGCCCGAGGTCGGCGAGATGTAGTCGCCGAGCAGCACGCGCTTGTCGAGGTTCGGGTAGTACTGCGGCTTGCTGCGCTGGTCGTCGAGGTCGCCGGCCCAGGCGACGAAGTCCCGGACCGCGCGCACCGGCCGGTAGCAGTCGTAGATCCGCAGCCTCAAGCCCTGCGGCCGCAGGCTGCGTTCGACCCGGGCCAGGGCCTGGGCGACGGGTTCGTGCAGATAGCAGCCCGGCGCCTGGTAGCCCTCGACCGGACGGCCGATGAAGTTGTCGCGGCCGGCGTAACGGATGTCCAGCGATATGTCCGGGACCAGCGAGCGGATCTCGACCATGCCCGCGGCGGCGGCATCGGTCGCCGGCGACAGCTGCGGGGCGACACCGTGCGGTTTCGGCGCGGGCCCGGCGGCGCAGGCGCTCAACGCCAGGACGAGGGCCAACTCAAGGGCGGCTCTCGCCCCCGGGGCAATCGCCGACCCGCACGAACGCCAGGTCTTCATAGTCGTAGCTGAAATCGGCATCGGGATCGACCTTGGCCAGTGTCAGGGTGACGGCGCCGTCGGCCGCAGCCGCGAAGTCGAGCCAGGCCTCGGCGTCAACTTCGTCCGCGCTCCAGTCGACCAGCAGGCGCTTGCCGACGCTCATGATCTTACCCGCGAGCAAGGGCGACTTGCGGGCGGCGAACTCGACCTGCCCGTCGCGCGCACAGACCGTAGCCTCGCCGAACCACGGGTCGCGATACAGACCCAGGCGACCGCGCAGCGCGGCAGGCGCTATCGCCGTGCGCTTCGAGGTGTCCGGCGCGCGCTTCGCCGCCGGCGCCTGCGCTTCGCGCTCCAGCGCATCGGCGTAAAAGGCGACCGAATGCGTCCGGGCCGGCGCGGTGTAGCGCTCGCTCAGGACCTGATCGAGTACGCTGCGCGCCTCGCCGGCCTCGCCGTTGATCAGTACCACGAAGCCGCTGCGGCGCTCGGGCAGCATCGTCACCAGCGAGTACATGCCCATCAGGGTGCCGGTGTGCGAGACCTTCAGCAAGCCATCGGCGTCGCTGAGCCGCCAGCCGTAACCGTAGGCGGCGAAATGTGTGCGGCTCCATTCGCGCTGCCGCTTCGACACCGTCATCGCCATCTGCGGCCGCCACACCGCCTCGCGTTGCGCGGGCGACAGCCACGACCGGCCCTCGCTCTGCCCGCGCTCGGGGTCGAGCCAGGCCCCGATCCAGGCGGTCATGTCGCGCAGGCTGCAGCGCACGCCGCCGGCCGGGTCCATCGTGGTCGCCGCGATCTGCGCGCCGTCGCGGCGCACCACGACGTTGCGGCCGTCGCGCCGCACGTGCGGCTGGGCGACATCGCCGAGCGCGTCGCGGCTCCAGGCGCCGACTCGGCAGCGCGACAGGCCCAGCGGCGCGAACACTTCGCGCTGCAGCAAGGTTTCGTACGGCGCGCCGCCGGCCGCGGCGGCGACTTCGCCAGCGACGATGTAGAGCAGGTTGTCGTAGTCGTAGCGAGAACGGAAGCTGTGCAGCGGCTTGAGATAGCGCAGCCCGTGCAGGATGTCGGCGCGGGTGAAATCGTTCGGCTCCGGCCACAGCATCAGGTCGCCGGCGCCGGCGCGCAGGCCGCTGTTGTGGATCAGCAGGTCGCGCACCTGCATCTCGCGGGTGACCCAGTCCTCGTGCATGCGGAAGTCCGGCAGATGCCGGGTGACCGGGTCGTCCCAGCGCAGCTTGCCGGCGTCGACCAGGCGGGCCAGCAAGGCAGTGGTCATCGACTTGGTGTTCGAGGCGATCTTGAACACCGTATCCGGCGTGATCGGCGCGCCCTCGCCGGCGACCCGTTCGCCGGCGGTGCGCTGATAGGTCACCACACCGTCTTCGACGACGCCGATCGCCAGCCCCGGCAAGCGATAGCGCGCCATCGCGTCGTCGAAGATGCGGTCCAGCGCGCGCCGTTCCGGCTCAGAGGCATCCGGTCTATCGACGCCTTCCGCCGCGGCGCCGGTCGACGGCGCCGCGAGCGAAGCGAGAATAAAAATCAGGGCCGGCCAACGGGGTCTGTGTCGCATCGGGCGGCCCTGCGGGAAAGAATGGCGGCCCCGTCCCCGGGCCGCCAAGGGGTGGCGCATCAAAAATCCACGGACACGGTCAGCTGGGCGTAGCGCGGGCTCTGGTAGCCGGTGCCATAGCGGTAGAACTCGTTCGGCACGCCGATGCCTGTCTCGAACTCGTCGTCGACTTCGAGCTTGCGCTGATTGTTGAGCAGGTTGTACACCGCCAGCTTGACCCGCAGGTCGGCTTCGCCGATCGAACGCTGGTAGGTCAGGCTGGCGCCGATGTCGAAGGTCCACGGCAGATGCCCGCCGGAGCCGCGCCGGCGCAGTTCGTACACGCGCTGCGAGGCGTCCGCGGTGCAGTTGGACACGCAGACGTAGAAGCTGTGGTAGCTGGTGTCGTCGAACGGATTGCCCTTGCCGAAGGCGTTGATCGGCCGGCCCGACTGCGCGTTCAAGGTCGCGCCGACCGACCAATGATCGTCGAACGCGTAGGCGCCGCGCAGCTTGATCTGGTGGCGGCGGTCGTTCGGCAGGGGGCCGTTGCCGTTCAAGTTCACGAACGGGTCGTCGAAGGACTCGGTGCGCCCGGTATTGTCGAAACCGAAGTCCGAGTTCGACGGTCCTTCCGCATTGCCCTCGCTCTTGGACCAGGTATAGGAGGCGTTGAACGCCCACTTGTCGTCCCAGGCGCGGTCGATCATGAACTCCAGCGCGCGGTAGGTGCGCTTGGGCTTGACCCAGCCGCGTTCGCCGACGTAGTTGCCGTCGTCGTCGTACAAGGCCCAGCCGGCGCGCGAGGTGTCGATGGTGACGAACCCGTCGTTGGTGCCGTCGCAGTTGGTGTCGGTGTAGAGGGTCACGTCCTTGCCGGGGTTGGCCATGACGTAGCCGATGCTGCCGGGCTCGCCACCGCACAGGATGCCGTTGGAGGTGATCTCCATGTCGTCGATGGCGTTGTGCAGGCGACGGTAGATGCCGCGCACGCCCCACGACCAGGTGTCGTCGATCATCGACTGGAAGCCGAGGATGGCCTCGTCCTGGTAGACCGGGTCGATATCGGCGTCGACCTCGCTGCGCAGGTCGCCGACGGTGCCGTCGCCCTGGCTGTTGTCGACCGCGCCGATCTGCGTGCCCAGGATCGGGCGGTAGTAGGTCGAGCCGTTGTACTGGAACGGCTCCAGGCCGTTGAACACGTAGAAAGTGCGCTCGTCGAGGAAGGCGCCGGCCTGCTTGACGTTGATCTGGTTGACGATCGGCAGGAAGTAGCGGCCGACGTTGCCGAACACCTTGGAGCGGCCGTCGCCCTTGAAGTCCCAGGAGAAGCCCAGGCGCGGCGCGACCATGTCGTCGATCTTGATGTAGGTGTCGCCCTCGCCGTTCTTGTTGTCGAAGCCCTCGATGCGCACGCCGGCGTTGAGCATGAAGTCCGGGGTGATCTGCCAGTTGTCTTCGAGGTAGTAGGCCGAATTGATCGACTCGAAGTTGCCGCGCACTTCCTGCTGGCGCGCGCGCACGTAGGCGGTGACGCCGGCCGGCACGACGCCGCCGTTCTCCAGGGTGGTGCCCGGGCGGGTCGGGTAGATCTGGAAGAACTTGCGCGACGGCCCCGGGTAGAAGCTCTCGTTGTCGGAGGTGTTGACCTCGCGGTCCAGGCCGAAGCGCAGCAGGTGGTTGCCGAGCTGCCACTCGAAGTCCAGCCGCGCCGCCTCGCGCTTGTCCAGGCCGACCTCGATCTGCGCCGAGGACACGCAGCCGATCTGCGGCAGGCCGGCGACGCGGCGGTCCTGCACCGCATCGCAGGCGATGTCGTTGAGACTGCTCTGAATGCGGTCGCGCTTGTTCTCGCCGTACAGGGCCTTCATCGAGAAGTTCTCGGTGAGGTAACCGGTGTAGGTCAGCGCCCAATTGGTGCCGCCGGCCTCGTTGAACTGGGTGTTGGAGCGGTTGCCGCGCTGGCCGGCGTCGAAGTCGTACAGATAGTTGTCGGTGGTGGTCTCGTTCTTATCCGAGAAAGCCAGGAATTCGAGCAGGTGCTTGTCGCTGATCTGCCAGTCGAGCTTGGCGCCCCAGAAGCCCTTGTCGGACTTGCCCTTGAAGAAGGTGCTGCCGGCGTCGTTGGTGCTCTCCGGCTGGTAGTCGCGGAACTCGTACATCGCATAGAAGAACAGCTTGTCCCTGACGATCGGGCCGGAGGCGTGGACGTTGAGATTGGTCCGGTCGTACTGGTCCTTGCTGGCGATGCGGAACGGGTTGCCGTCGGCGTCGTAGTGGTTCTTGCCCTTGGACTGCAGCGAGGCCGGCTCCCATACCAGCTCGGCGCCGTAGTGGAACTCGTTGGTGCCCGACTGGGTGACCGCGTTGATCACGCCGCCGGTGGTGCGGCCGTACTCGACCGAGTAGCCGCCGGTCTTGACCTGGAACTCCTTGAAGAAGCCGAACGGCACCGAGGAGAAGCCGACCCGCTTGTAGAAGTCGGTGACGTTGAGGCCGTTGATGTAGACCGCGTTTTCCGACACCGACGAGCCGCCGAACGAGGCGCCGCCGTACTGCCCCTGGATCACGCCGGGCGCGAGCAGGGCCACCGACTGCGCATCGCGGCCGACCGGCACGCGTTCGAGTTCGGCCTTAGTAACGTTGGTCGCCGACTCGGTCGAACGCACGTCGACCGGCGAGATCACCCGCGAGCCGATCACCTGCACCGCCCCGAGATTGGTCGCGTCGCCGAGATTGATGTTGGCCTCGTTGCCCAGGCTCACCACCACCTCGATCGGCTCGCCGACCGCGGCGCCGTCCTTGCTGGCCTGCAGTTGATAGGTGCCGATCGGCAGGAACGGGAAGCGGTAGTTGCCGCTCTCGTCGGCCTTCACGGTGCGGGTGAAGCCGGTCTCGGTGCTGCGCACCGTGACCTCGGCGCCGGCGGTCGCCCGCCCGGCGAGCGAGCCGTCGGTGTTGGCCGCCAGCGCCGGCTGCAGCGCCATCGAAGCAAGGCAGATCCCCATCGCCATGCACAGCCCGGACTTACGCAAGGTCTTGCCGTTCATACCGCACTTCCTCCCCAGAATGATGGACGCCGCTCCGCCGGCTCAGGCCTTGGCGGGCAGCACGTGTGCCTCGTAGTCGTAGTCCCATTGGTCGAAGTAAAGATTTCCCCCTTCCCACTCGACCTCGCCCCGTTGCGAATCCACGGTGTCGGAGCGTTCGTGCGTCTTGGCCGGAACGAAGTCGCGGCCGTAGTCGTCGTTGTACGCGATGCGATAGGCATCGAAGCCGCCGAAATAGAAGTCGGCGAGTTGCGCGTCGGACGAATCGAAGCGGCCGGTCGTGACATCGACCGGCATCCAGCCGTAGGGCGCCAGATACATCCAGGCCCAGTCGTGCATGTTGGTGTATCCGTCGTCGCCGTAGACCCAGCCCGATTGCCAACGCGCGGGAATGCCGTTGAGGCGCAGCAGGGTCATCAACAGCAGGGTCTGCTGGCCGCAGTCGGCGTGGCCGGCGTGCAGAGCGTAGTCGCTGATGTTGGAAATCGTCGAGTACTCGCGCGCACCGGCCCACGGGATGCGGTCGACCGCGGCGTACAGCTTCCTGGCGATGCGATAGGGATTGGTGTCCTCGCCCACTACCTCGCGCGAGAACTTGCGCAGCGCCTCGGTATAGACCATGTGCGGCGCGCGTTCGCCCAGATGCGGCCGGGTGTCCTGGTTCAGCGGCGCCGGCACCACCTGGTCCGGGTCGATCGCGCGGTACTGGCCGTAAACGGTCAGCTCGTACTGCACCTCGAACCTTGTCGGCCGGCCGGCTTGCGCGGTTTGTTCCAGATAGACCGTGCGCTGCGGGGCCGACTCCGGCGCAATGCGATGGCGCGCCGGGGTGCTGGCCAGATAACGGATGCCTTCCTGCTGGCGCGGCAGGGCGCGCGGGTACGGCAGCCACGCGCGCACGGTCTTGCCGGCCGGCACCGCATCGGCGTCGACGGTCAGCGACTGGGTGACCCTCACGCGCCGCGGCGCGACATGACCGAGCCCGCTGGCGAGGGCGGCGTCGCGCACTTCGGCGTGATGGGCGTTGAGCACTTCCATCGGCCCATGGCTCAACGGCCTGGCGCCTGGCTTGCGCCGCGCCAGCGCTTGCGCGCTGAGCCGGAACAGGTTCGACGGCGCGCGCTGGAAGTAGCGCTTGTCGCCGTCGATGATCAGGTATTCGAGCAGGCCGGCGCGGTCCCAGGCGGCGAACTCGTCGGCGCGCAGGTCGGGGATCTGTTCGCGCAGCCTGGCCTGGGCCTGGGCTTCGTCGAGGGTGAAGTCCAGGCGGATGCGGCGCATGCGTTCGCGCTCGAACTCCACCGCCTGGCGCTGCGGTGCGGTCAACCCGGGACGGGCCAGGGCCTCGTCGATGCGGGCGCGGGCGCCTTCGAAACGACCGCTGTCGACCAGGGCCACGATGGCGGCGAGGCGTTCGCCGGCATCGTCCGCGGGCGCAATCTCGGCCCAGGCCGGTGCGGCCACGGCCAGCGCCGCGGCCAGCACGGCCGCCCGCCAACTCCTGGCGAACGAGACGATGGCCCTCGCGCGGGGAGCGATAAACAGCAGGTCGTTCACGGGATCCATACCTGGTGTCACCCACGCGGGGGCCATCGATTCATGGCTGTGTAACATGAAGGGCGTACCTGGTCAATAAATTATTCTCTATCTATTTTTTGTAGGAAGTATGTATTCTGCGGACCGACCCGACGTCGCGCGTTCGTCGAAGCCGGGTGGGTGCCGGACGACCGGCATCGGGCCTGTGACGGCGCGCGGGATCGGCCCAGCGCGCCCGGAGCTTGAAGCGATGCCTGACGACATTCGCCACCCGCAGCCTTCCCGCCGCCGCGCCGCGCTGTTGCTCGCGGCCTGGCTCGCCGCCGCGCCATGGGGCACGGCGCCGGCGCTCGCACGCGAGGCGCCGCGTGCGCCGGCCGCCGAGGCGAACGCAACCGGCGTCATAGGGATCGAGGAGGGGCAATTGAACGCGGACTACTGGATACGCCAGCAGGCCCGGCCCGACGCGACGATACTCGACCGCGCCGCGATCGCCGCGCAGAACCGGCGCCTGCACCGGCTCGACCCGTCGGTGCACGATATCGAACATCTGCCGGCGAAACTGCGCCGTGCGCAGGTCCACGCATGGATCGCACCGCTGTCGCAGGCGCGCGAGGAAACCCTGTACGACGAACGCGGCGAGACGGTGCCTGCGCAGACCCTGCAGCAGCTCGGCGAGGCCCTGGCCCTCGATGCGATCCCGGACGAGCAGGACACCCGCTACGGAATGGTGGTGCGCCGCGCCGACCTGCGCACCTTCCCGACCCGCTTGCGCGTGTTCACCTCGCGCGGCGACACCGACATCGACCGCTACCAGGAGAGCGCGCTGTTCCCGGGCACGCCGGTGGCGATCGTGCACGAGAGCCGCGACCGCAAGTACTGGTTCGTGGTCAGCGAGCTGTACGCGGCCTGGGTCGAGAAAGAGCGCATCGCCGAGGGCGAGGCCAAGCCGATCTTCGCCTACACCCGCAAGACCCCCTACCTGGTGGTGACCGGCGCGAGCGCACGCACCGTACACACGCCCGAACAGCCCGGCGTGTCCGACGTGCAGTTGGAGATGGGCGTGCGCGTGCCGCTGCTCGCCGACTGGCCGGCCGAGCGCCCGGTCAACGGCCAACACCATTACGCCTCGCATGTGATCGAGCTGCCGTATCGCGACGAAGCCGGACGGCTGCGGTTTTCCCCGGCGCTGCTGCCGCGCATCGCCGATGTTTCGGCGGACTATCTGCCGCTGACCCAGGCCAACCTGGTTCGCCAGGGCTTCAAGTTCCTCGGCGAACGCTACGGCTGGGGCCACTCCTACAACACTCGCGACTGCAGCGGCTTCGTGTCCGAGATCTACCGCAGCTTCGGCGTGCAGTTGCCGCGCAATACCCGCGACCAGGCGGTCAGCCCGGCTTACAACCGCATCGAACTGGCCGAGGATCTCGGCCACGAGGAACGCCTGAAGATCGTCAAGACCCTGGAGGTCGGCGACCTGATCTACATCCCCGGCCACGTGATGATGGTGGTCGGCCACGAGGACGGCTGGCCCTACGTGATCCACGACACCACCGGCATCACCTTCCGCGACCGCACCGGCGAGCTGGCGCGCGTGCACCTCAACGGCGTCTCGGTGACGCCGTTGGTGCCGCTGCTGTTCAACCGCGAGCAGCCGACCGTGGACCGGATCACCAGCATTCAACGTATACGTCCATGAGCCGGCCCGCTTCCGGCGGAGAGCCCTGCTCTCCCCCGTCCGGGCCGACGGCTTCACATCGCCGTCGACACCTTTCGAAGTAGCGTCGCCGGGCGCCGCCTCTCCCAACCACCGAACACGCCGAACGAACCCAGACCCTACCGACCACATGAAGATCACCGACATCCGATTCGGCATGCTGCGGGTACCCCTCAAGACTCCGTTCAAGACCGCACTGCGCACGGTCGACGTGGTCGAGGACATCGTCGTCACCGTCCACACCGACACCGGCCACGTCGGCTACGGCGAAGCGCCGGCGACGGCGGTGATCACCGGCGACACCCACGGCTCGATCGTCGAGGCGATCCGCAAGTTCATCTCGCCGCGCCTGATCGGCGAGGAGATCGCCAACCTCAACCGCATCACCGGCCTGATCCAGGGCGCGCTGGAGAAGAATTCCAGCGCCAAGGCCGCGGTCGAGATCGCGGTCTACGACCTGTGGGGCCAGCTTTACGGCGCCCCGCTGTACAAGATGCTCGGCGGCGGCGACCCGGTCATCACCACCGACATCACCATCAGCGTCGACTACATCGAGAAGATGGTCGCCGACTCGATCGCCGCGGTCGACCGCGGCTTCGAGTCGTTGAAGATCAAGGTCGGCAAGGACATCGGCGTCGACATCGAGCGGGTCAAGGCGATCTACGCCGCGGTCGAGGGCCGCGCCCTGCTGCGCCTGGACGCCAACCAGGGCTGGACCGCCAAGCAGGCGGTCTACGCCCTGCAGACCCTCGAAGACGCCGGCGTGCGCCTGGAACTGGTCGAGCAGCCGGTCAAGGCGCAGGACCTGGACGGCATGAAATACGTCACCGATCGGGTCCACACCCCGATCATGGCCGACGAGAGCGTGTTCGGCCCGGCCGAAGTCATCGACCTGATCCGGATGCGCGCGGCCGACATCATCAACATCAAGCTGATGAAGACCGGCGGCCTGTCCAAGGCCATCCAGATCGCCGACATCGCCGCCATGTACGGGGTCGAATGCATGATCGGCTGCATGATCGAGACCAGCATCAGCGTCGCCGCCGCGGTCCACCTGGCGGTGGCCAAGTCGAATGTGATCACCAAGGTGGATCTGGACGGTCCCTCGCTGTGCGCGTTCAATCCGGTCGACGGGGGAGTTATCTTCAACGAATCGGAGATCACGGTGACCGACGCGCCGGGCCTGGGCATCCGCGAGATCCGCGGCCTGGAACCGCTCGACGTCTGAGCCGCTCCGGTTTCGCCACAGGATTAGCCGTACAGGACTGGACCCGCCGATGTCGCCCTTGCTCAAGATCCGCTCCGAACGCGACCAGATGTCGGCGATCGAACGCCGGATCGCCGATTACTTGCTCGAGAACGCGCACCTGCTGCGCGACTATTCCTCGCAGCAGCTGGCCAACGCGCTCGGCATCAGCCAGTCCAGCGTGGTCAAGTTCAGCCAGAAGCTCGGTTTCAAGGGCTATCCGGACCTGAAGTACTCGATCGGCGAGGCGGTCGCGCGCGGCGACGGCCACGACGACGCTCACGCGGTCGAGTCGGTCCATGCCGACCCGCACGCGGCCCTGGCCGAGCGCCTGTGGCACGGCAAGGCCCGCGCCGAGGAGGAAACCCGGCTGATCAACCCGGCCGAGCGCATCGACGCGATCGCCGAGCTGGTCCAGGACGCGCGCCGGGTATTCATCATCGGCCTGGGCGAGGACGGCATCCCGGCCCGCGCCCTGGCGATGAAGCTGGCGATGATCGGCATCCTCAGCGTCCACCATTTCGACCCGGTGCTGATGACCGCGAGCACCGCCACCGCAAACCAGAACGACCTGCTGCTGGTGTTCTCCGAACTGGGCAAGCAGACCGCGCTGTGCCACCTGGCGCGCACCTTCGGCGAAGCCGGCGGCAAGGTCGTCTCGGTGACCCGCCACACCCCCAACCCGCTGCGCGCCCACGCCGATTTCTCCCTACTGGTGTCGGCCCACGACGAGCGCGCCCATGTCGAGCCGCTGCTGTACCAGTCGGCGCTGCAGCACCTGCTCGACCTGATCTTCATCCTGCTGTGCGAACGCGGCCAGGGCCGGCTCAGCCAGCTCGACAGCAACGCCGAGCGCATCCAGGACATGCTCGACACCTGATGCCGCGCGATGCGCTGCGAGGAATGCCCATGCTCCGGTCCTTCGGTTTGCCTTCGCCCGTGTGCGAATCCCCAGCCAGGCCCAGGGCCGGGCTCGAGTCCGCTTCGGGGCCGCGCTGGTTCGCCGGCCTCATCGCCGCGGGACTGGCCCTGATGCTCGCTGGCTGCGCCTCGACCGGCAGCGACCGCTACGGCGGCGAAACCAGTCAGGCCAGGCAATTGGTGGTCGTGACCACGGCCGGCTGGGATGCCGACCAGGGCCGCCTGCAGCGCTTCGAGCGTGATGGCCAACAGTGGCGCCCGGTCGGCGACCCAGCCGAAGTGACGATCGGCCGCGCCGGTTCGGCTTGGGGTCTCGGCCTGCATCCGGCGCAGCAGGACGGCCCGATCAAGCGCGAAGGCGACGGCCGCGCCCCGGCCGGCCTGTTCCGCATCGGCACCGCCTTCGGCTACGCCGACCGGGTCGCGACCGCCCTGCCCTACAGCGCGATGACCGTGTCGGACTACTGCATCGATGTCGCCGACTCGCCCTTGTACAACCGCATCGTCGATGCCAGGACCGTCGGCGAGGCCGCCGTTGCCGGCTCCACCGAACCGATGCGCCGCGATCTCCACGCCGGCGGCGACCAACGCTACCGCCAGGGTTTCGTGATCGAACACAACCCCGAGCGCATTGCCGGCGCCGGCAGCTGCATCTTCGCCCACCTGTGGAAAGCCCCCGGCGAAGCCACCGCCGGCTGCACCGCCATGGACGACGGCGAGATGCACCGCCTGCTCGCCTGGCTGAAGCCCGAAGCGCAGCCGGTGTTCGTCCTGCTGCCGCAGGCGCAATACGCGCGGCATTGGCGTGGGTGGGGGTTGCCTGAGCCGGCGGGGCGTTGAGCGCAACGCCGCCGGATCGTCACTGCACGGTCGCGGCTAGCAAGCTGCACCTTAGTACGGGAGTGACGCCGCCATTCCTGCGCGGTCGCGGCTCACGCCGCTCCTACGAAGGTTGCGCCTGAATCCCGGGGGGCAGCGTCGCCATCCTGTAGGAGCGACGTGAGTCGCGACCACGGGACGCGCAGAGATAACGTGGCTTTTGTCATATCATCGAAGCGGCGTGCTTTCGCCAGGGCAGGAGCGGCGCAAGCCGCGACCGCAACCTCCCGATCTCGCACGTATGCCTGCCGCAGCCTGGCCAGGGGTAGGAGCGGCGCAAGCCGCGACATCGCTGCGACGGTCTCGCGGCGCTTCTCTCGTTCAATAGATCAAGATCAAATCCAAAGCTTCCGCCACTAAAGCGGCGGGTTACTTTCTTTTGTCAAAAGCAACAAAAGAAAGGTAACCAAAGAAAAATGCTTTGTTTTGAATCACAGGCCCGCGCGAGCGGTGCTTCCGCAGGGATTTTTCATACGGGACATCCCTGTCCCGATGAAAAACGGCGCGCATCCCTGCGCGCCGCCCTCCGGGTTTTCCGTTGCCTTCGCAAATGCGATACCGCGCACGGCCAAAGCCAGCATCAGAACGCGGCGCAGCCGCCCCCTGTAGGAGCGGCGTAAGCCGCGACCAAGGGACGCGCTGACACACCAATGCCTATGCCACCCATCGAAACGGCGTGCTGTCGCAGGGTAGGAGCGGCGCAAGCCGCGACCGCGAACCTGCGGCTGGCGGCGCGGGCGGTCGGGGCTGCGCGGTCGCGACTTGCGTCGCTCCTACCCCAAGAGCAGATGCGACGCATCCGTCGTGCCGTCGCCCTTTCGCTTTGCCGGTCAAATGAAGACCCGGAGGGCGGCCCGCAGGGATGCGGGCCGTGCGCAAGCAGGCCATGGATGGCCTGTCTGGAGCATCCCTGCGTCGGCTTCGATCGTGCGGGCTTGTGCCCTTGCAAGAAGAAGCACTTTTCTTTGGTGACTTTCTTTTGTTGTTTGGACGAGAAAGTTACCCGCACCCTTTAGGGGGCGGAAGCTTTGCTTTTGATGTGGCTTGCGCCGCTCCTACCCGGCGATGGCTCGCCGCCTTGTTCGATGGCGACGGCCGCGCGTTCTCTGCGCGTCCCGTGGTCGCGACTCACGTCGCTCCAACAGGAGGAGCGACGTAGCCGAATCCAACAGCAGACTCCAGCGAACCGCTCAGGGCTTCGCCGCCGCGCCCGGCGCCGCAGCGGCGGTCTTCGCCCGCTGCGCCGCGGCCTTGGCGCGACTCTCCTCGATGAACCGATCCGCACGCTGCTTCAGCACCGGCAACGGCACCGACCCGAGGGCGAGAATCGCATCGTGGAAGGCACGAATGTCGAAGTCCTGGCCCAGCGCCTGCTCGGCCTTCGCGCGCGCACGCTCGATGCTCATCTGGCCGAGGTAGTAGGACAGCGCCTGGCCCGGCCAACCGATGTAGCGGTCGACTTCGGTCTGGATCTCGTGCTCGCTCAGCGCAGTGTTGTCGCGCAGGAAGGCCTGGGCCCGTTCGCGGCTCCAGCCCAGGTGATGGATGCCGGTGTCGACCACCAGCCGGCTGGCCCGCCACATCTGGTAGGTCAGGTAACCGAAGTAGTCGTATGGCGTGTCGTACAGGCCCATCTCGATGCCGAGCTTCTCCGAGTACAGGGCCCAGCCTTCGCCGTAGGCGGAGATGTAGGTGTAGCGGCGGAAATCCGGCAGGCCTTCGTGCTCGGCCGCGAGCGAGGTCTGCAGGGAATGGCCCGGCGCGGATTCGTGCAGGGTCAGCGCGGCCAGGTTGAACAGCGGGCGCGACGGCAGGTCGTAGGTGTTGACCAGGTAGACGTCGCGGCCGCCGCGGCCGGCGGTGTAGAACGGCGCCAGGTCCGGCGGCACCGGCCGGATCGCGAAGCGCTGGCGCGGCAGCAGGCCGATGTAGTTGCCGATCTGGCCGTCGACGCGCTTGGCCAGCCACGAGGCGCGCATCAACAGCTCGTCGCCGGTCTTGGGATAGAACTTCGGATCGGTGCGCAGGTAATGCAGGAATTCGGGGAAGCTGCCCTTGAAGTCGGTCTTGGCGATGGTCTGATCCATCTGCGCGCGGATTTTCGCCACTTCCTCCAGGCCGATCTTGTGGATCTGCGCCGGCGGCAGATCGAGCGTGGTGTATTCGCGGATCTTGGCCCGGTACAGCGCCTCGCCGTCGGGCATGGCCTCGGCCGCCAGGGTGGTGCGGGCCTGCTTCATGTATTCGTCCTGCATGAACGCCAGCAGCTTGCGGTACGCCGGCAGCACCTGCTCGTCGATCGCCTTGGCCGCCTCGGCGCGCAGGCGCGTCTGTTCGGCCGCCGGCATGTTGGCCGGCATCTGTTTGAACGGGGTGTAGAGCAGGTTGTCTTCGAGCTTGGCGTCGACCACTTCCTTGATCGAGGCGTCGCGGCCGGTCAGGGTCACCCGCGGCACGCTGTAGCCGCGCGCCAGGCCGGCGCGCATGTTGTCGATCTGTTCGTCGAAATAACGCGGGATGTCGCGCAACTGGCCGAGGTAGCGCCGGTAGCCCTCGGCGTCGCGGATCGGGCGGCGCGCGGTGAAGCCCAGGTTGGTCCAGAACGCGCTGTCGCTGTTGAACGGCATTTCCCAACCGCGCAGGCGCTGGTTGGCGAGCAGGCTCTGGATCTGCTGGCGGAACACCTCGTAGTTGACCGGGTCTTCGCCGCGCAGCTGGGCCTTGTCGATCGCGTCGAGCTCCTTCAGTACCTGCGCCCAATAGCGCTCGCGCTCGACCTGGGTGGCGAGGTCGACTTTCGGCAGGCGGCTCGACGCCTGGCCCTGCACGTCTTCATCGTCGCCGCCGGCGAACTGCGCCTGCCGCCACTTCCATTCGCGCGTGTACAGCGCCTTGAAACGCGCGCCGGCCTCGCTGTCGCGCGCAGTCGCGGCGGCCGCGGTGGCGGGCGGCGTCGCGGTGGCGGGCTCGGCGGCGAAGGCCGGGGCCAGACTGAGGCCGAGCAACACGGCAGCGGTCAGCGCGGCCAGAGGCGCGCGCAGCGAAACGGATCGGGTCGAAATCATCGCGGGACTCGTTCGGGGTACGGACGGATGCGGGCCATCATGCGGCAAACCGCGCGCGCCCGGATGTGCCTGAAGTGTCTGCCGCGCGGCGAAACCTTCGGAACGGGTGGCCGGGGACGCGTCGATGCCGCGCGCCGGCCGCCCATGCGAGGTCCGCCAGGCGACTCAGTCGGCGAACGGCCGGTCGATCGCCGGCGACGGCGGGGTGAACCAGGCCGCGCCGTTCTCGGTCACGTAGAAGTGATCCTCCAGGCGCACGCCGAACTGCCCGGGCACCACGATCATCGGCTCGTTCGAACAGCAGTTGCCGGGCTCCAGCCCGACCCGATTGCCGCGCACCAGGTACGGCGCCTCGTGCACGCTCATGCCGCAGCCGTGGCCGGTGCGGTGCGGCAGGCCGGGCAGCCGATAGTCCGGGCCCAGGCCGCCGCGCTCGAGCACGACGCGCGCGGCCTGGTCGACCGCTTCGCCGCTGACGCCGGGCCGTACCGCATCGAACGCAGCCAGCTGCGCGGCGCGCTCGAGTTCCCAGATCCGCGTCTGCTGCGCACCGGCGCGGCCGCAGATGTAGGTGCGGGTGATGTCGGACTGATAGCCCTGCACCGCGCAACCGGTATCGATCAACACCAGTTCGCCTTCGCGCAGGGTCTGCTCGCCGGGAATGCCGTGAGGGTACGCGGTCGCTTCGCCGAACTGGACGATGCAGAAGGTCGAACCGTTGTCGGCGCCGAAGGCGCGATGCGCCTCGTCGATGAAACGGCGCAAGGTCGCGGTGCTCACGCCCTCTTCGGCCAGGCCGGCGGCGAGCCGGTGCGCCTGCAGGGTCATCGCCGTGGCCTGCTTCATCAGCGCCAGTTCGGCCTCGGTCTTGCGCGTACGGCAGCCGTCGACGACGGCGCTCGCATCGACGACGTCGAGCGTCGGCGCCAACGCACGCAACGCGCTGAAGACGGCATACGGCGCGGCCGGATCGAGCGCGAGCCGAGTGGCGCCGCGCGCGCGCATGGTGTCGAGAACGAGCGCGCAAGGGTCTTCGTGTTCCTCCCACAGGCGCAGTTCGCCCGGGATCTTCAAGACATGCGACAAGGACCCGGACTCGAAGCCCGGACAGATCATCGCCGGGTCGCCGTCGAGGGTCAGCAGCATCGCCACCAGCCGCTCGCTCGCGCCCCAGGGCACGCCGGTGAAATAGCGCAACGAAGTGCCGGCGGTGATCAGCAGGGCCTCGCAGCGCCCGCGTCGCATCAGTGAACGCGCTCGCTCGATACGTTGCGCGTACTCGTCGGCGCCGATCGCCGGCGCGCGCTGCGGCCAGGGTTGCAGGGCGGCCCGCGCCCGCTCCAGGGTCAGGCCGCCGATCTGATTGCTGCCGATTTGGTTGCTGCCGATTTGAGTCATGACGCAGCTCCGATGTCGTCGCAGGTCCAGCGGCCGTCGACCTGGCGCGCGATACCGCCGGGATTGCGGTCGCGCAATTCGGCCGGCAACAAGTCGTCGCGAACGTGGTCGTAGCAATGCAGGGCGGCGAAGCGGCGGATCGCCGCCGGCAGCCCGACCGCGGTGAAGCCGGGGTGGCCGGTGCTCGGATAAGGACCGCCATGGTGCATGGCCGGGCTGACCGCGACGCCGGTCGGCATGCGCGCGCCGATCAGGCGGCCGACGCGCGGGCGCAGGCTGGCGGCGAGGCGGGCTTCGTCGGCGGCATCGCGTTCGCCGGCGTAGATCGTGCCGGTGAGGTTGCCTTCGAGCCCTTGCGCGATCGCCAGCGCCTGTTCGATGCCGTCGACGCGCACGAGCAGGCTGGCCGGGCCGAACGCCTCGCTCTGCAGGCGGCGGTCGGCGAGAAAGGCATCGGCGTCGACGCTGAGCAGCGCCGGTTGCACGCGATAGCCTTCGCCCTCCGCGGCGGCACCGCCAGCGACCAGTTTGGCGCCGGCGTCGCGCCACGCCGCGACGCCCTGCTGCAGATGGTCGAGTACGCCGCGCGAGAACATCACCCCGGACGGCGCCTGCGCGAACGCGGCCGCGGCCGCGGCGACGAAGGCATCGCCGTCGGCGCCGCGCGGCACCACCACGATGCCCGGATGGGTGCAGAACTGGCCGACGCCCATCGTGCACGAGGCGAAGAATTCCTGCGCCAGGGCTTCGCCGCGCTCTGCCAGTGCGCCTGCGAGCAGGAACACCGGATTGACGCTCGACAGTTCCAGATACGCCGGCACGCCGGCCGCGTCGGCCCGCGCTTTCAGCGCCAGCCCGGCATTGCGGCTGCCGGTGAAGGCGAGCGCGCCGAGCCGCGCATCGCCGGCCAGGGCCAGCCCCTGTGCGGGATCGAGGTGATACAGCACCTGCAAGGCCGCGGCCGGCAGGCCGGCCTCGACCAGGGCGCGATGAGCCAGCTCGGCCAGACGCTGGCTGGTGGCCGGGTGCGAGGGGTGCACCTTGGCGACGACCGGGTTGCGCGCGGCGATGGCCGAAGCGAAATCGCTGCCGGCCACCGCGTTGAACGCGAACGGAAAATTGTTCGGCCCGAAGATCAGCACCGGCTTGTGCAAGGGCGCGAGATGGCTGCGCAGACCGGCCGCGGTGTCGATGACCGGCTGGGTCCACGAGCGCTCGCGCACCGCGCGGGCGGCCTGGCGCAACTGCCCGGTGGTGCGCGGCAGCTCGACCTTGGCCAGACGCGGCTCGATCGGCAACGCAGTTTCCAGATGCGCGAGCGCGACCAGGTCCGGCCCGTCGTGCTCGATGCCGAGCGCATACGCCTCGAGAAACTCGGCGATGCGCTCGGGATCGGCCGCGGCCAGTTCGGCGGCGACCGCGCAGGCCGAAGCCAGCGCGGCCTCGGCGTCGGCCGCGCCGGACACCGGGAACGCCGGGCCGAACGGCGTGCCGCGGGTCGGATCGAAGGCGCGGAAGTCGCCGCCGGCATCGCGCGAGGCCTGCCAGCGTCCTTCGATCAGTACCGGTTCGCGCGCGCCCATCTCAGCGACCCGGATGCGCGGCGATCGCGCGATCGATTACCGCCAGCGCGGCCTCGCGCTCGGCGCCGACCAGGACCAGTCGCGGCGCGCGCACGTGTTCGCTGCCCAGACCGACGCGCTGCTGCACCAGCTTGATCAGCTGGACGAACTTGGGCACGGTGTCCAGGCGCAGCAGCGGCAGGAACCAGGCGTACAGGTCGGCCGCGGCGCGGGCACCGCCGTCGCGGGCGAGCTCGAACAACTGCACCGATTCCTTCGGATAGGCGTTGACCAGGCCGGCGATCCAGCCGGTCGCGCCCATCGTCACGCCCTCGACCACCGCGTCGTCCATGCCGACCAACAGGTCGAGGCGCTCGCCGAGCAGCGAGCGGATCGCGGCGAAGCGGCGCACGTCGGTGGACGATTCCTTGACCGCCTGCAGGTTCGGCAGTTCGGCGGCGAGTTCGGCGATCTGCTCGGGGACGAAATCGGTCTTGTAGGCGATCGGGTTGTTGTAGAGCATGCACGGCAGCCCGGTCGCTTCGATCACCGCGCGCACATGCGCCTTCATTTCGCGCCAGTCGCTCGAATACACGTACGGCGGCAGCACCATCAGGCCGGCGCAGCCGATCGCTTCGGCCTCGCGCGCCAGGCGCACGGCTTCGTCGGTCGACAACGCGGCGATGCCGGGGATCACCGGCGCGCGGCCGTCGAGCGCCTTGACCAGGGTGCGCAGGATCGCCAGCTTGTCCTCGAAGCTCAGCGTCGCCGCTTCGCCGAGCGAGCCCAGCGGCACGATGCCGACGCAGCCGGCATCGATCAAGGTGCGCGCGTGTTCGGCGAGGAAGGCGTGATCGATCGCGCCGTCGGCATGGAACGGGGTGGTGATCGCGGGGATGACGCCACGCCAGAACGAAGCATTGCTCATTGGACAGACCCTTTGGATTCGGTAAGGAAAGTACGATCGGAACAAGAACCGGCTGCGGCCAAGCTGGCCAGCCGGGTGGGAAAAACCGGCGGCCGCGCGGCATTCGCGCGCGTCGCCGGTACCAGCAGACCCAATTCGGCCAGCGCCGTGCCGCAGATGCGGCCCTGGCAACTGCCCATGCCGCAGCGCGTGGCGAGCTTGGCCGCACGCGCGTCGGAATACCCTTGCAGTTGCGCCAGCGGCACATCCTCGCAGCGACACACCATGGTGGCCGGCTCGGCGAGGTTGCGCACCTCGTCGCGCAGATCGAAGTAGCGCGGCAACAGTGCGGCGAAGGCGCGCGCATGACGACGGCGCGGCAGCAACGCGCGCGCAGCGTCGTCGGCGCCGGCGGCGGCGTGGCCGGCCATCGCGCCTTCGGCGCGCGCCACATCGACGCCGCCGATGCCGCAGGCTTCGCCCGCCGCGTACACGCGCTCGACGCTGGTCATCAGCCGCTCGTCGACGCGTACCCGCGGATGGCGCCCGTCGATCTCGAGCGCACAGCCCAGTTGCGCGGCGAGTTCGGTGTTCGGCACCAGGCCGTAGCCCACGGCGACCTGGTCGCAGGCGAAGCGTTCGACGCCGCGCGCGCTTTCGACCTCGACCTCGCGCACCTGCCCGTCGCCATGGACCGCGCGCACCCAGCTCGCGCGGCGATAAGCGACGCCGGCCAATCGTGTCCGTAGCGCGGCGGCCTGCAGCAACTTGCCGGGCCAGCGCCACAGTTGCGCGGCGAACGCGGTCAGCGCCGCATCCGGCGCCTGTTCGCAGATCGCCAACACCTTCGCGCCGTGCCGGCGCAGGGTCGCCGCCGACGCCAACAACAGCGGACCGCTGCCGGCGATGAGCACGCGCTTGCCTGCGATCGGCCAGCCTTGCTTGACCAACGCCTGCACCGCGCCGGCGCCGCTGACCCCGGGCAGGGTCCAGCCCGGGAACGGCAACAACAGCTCGCGCGCGCCGGTCGCAAGCACCAGCGCGCCGTATTCGATCTCACGGGCCATTCCGGCCTGTTCGATCAGCACCCGGCCCGGCGCGGTCGCGACGACCTGCGCTTGCGGCAGCCAGTGCAGGTTGCCGCGCGCGCGCATCTCCGCCACTGCGAGGCGCGCGGCGGCCGCTGCGGGGTTGCGCACGTCGTGGCGCCAGACCTGCCCGCCCGGGTTCGCCTGCAAATCGACCAGCACGACGTTGACGCCGTGGCTCGCCGCGGCGCGCGCCGCCGCCAGCCCGGCCGGGCCGGCACCGATCACCAGCACGTCTGCCAGCACGCCGCAGGGCTCAGTCATCGCGCTGCACCTGCATGCCGTCGCGCGCCACCACCACGCAAGCGCGCTGATGGGCGATCCCGTCGATACTGACCCGGCATTCGAAACACAGGCCCATGCCGCACAGCGGCGCGCGCGCCTCGCCGCTGCGCGAGCGGCGAAATCGCAGGCCGAGCTGGGCGACGGCCGCGGCGACGTTGGCTCCGGCCGGCACTTCTACCGCGATGCCGTCGACCGACAACTGCACGTTCGCACGTTTCATCGCAGCGCACGCTCCGGCGAGAAGGGCGCGGGATCGATCGCCGGCGCGCGGTCGAGCATCTGATCGAGCAACAACTGCGCCGTGCCCAGCGCGGTGGTGACGCCCAGGCCCTCGTGACCGGCCGCGACCCAGGTGCGCGGCCGGTCGGCGACGGCGCCGATGTAGGGGCGTCCGTCGGGCGTGGTCGGCCGGAACCCGGTCCATACCCGCAGCGCCTGCAACTCGCGCAGCATCGGCAGGAAGGCGAAGGCGCGTTCGAGCATGCGCCGCAGCATCGGCATCGACACCGCGCGATCGTCGACGCCGAACTCGCGCGAGGAACCGATCAGGATCTGCCCGGTCGGGCGCGGCTGCACGTTGAAGGCGACGCTGCTGTCGGCATCGCCATGGGCGCTGTCGGCATAGCCGAGTTCGAGCAATTGATGATTCACCCGCCCCGGATAACGCTCGGTGATGACCAGGTGGCCCTTGCGCGCGCGCATCGGCAACTGCGGCAACAACTCGGGCACGGCGCAACCCGTCGCGACCAGGACCGGGCCGGTCAGTTCGCTGCCGTCGTCGAGGCGCGCACCCTTGGCGCTCAGCGCCACCACGCGGCGCCCCAGGAAACTCGCCGCGCCGGCCTGCAGCGCGCGCTCGAACAGGTGCTGGGCGACGCGCGGCGGATACACCACCGCCTCGTCGGCGACCAACATCCCGCCGCACAGGCCCGGTGCCAGGCCGGGTTCGAGCCGATACAGCTCGTCCGCGCCGATCCGCCGCGCGCCGACGCCGGCCGCGGCCAGACGCGCGATCTTAGCGGCGACGCCGTCGAATTCGCCCGCTTCGCGGGCCACCCACAAGGTGCCGCAGCGGCTGAATTCGGCCGCGGGCAAATCGGCGAAGCGCTCCCACAAGGCCAGCGAATAGCGCGACAAGGCCAGTTCGGCCGGGTCGTCGTCCATCGCCACCAGATGCCCCATCGCCGCCGCCGTCGCGCCGCCGCCGACCGGGCCGGGCTCGACCACCGCGACCCGCAGCCCCTCGTGCGCGGCACGCTCGGCGCAGGCGCTGCCGACGATGCCGGCGCCGATCACGATCAGATCGTAGCTGTGGCCGGGGGTGGCGCTCATGCCGGTCACTTCGCCGCGACGCCCCAGGCGAAGGGGTCGGTTTCGTCGATCAGCAACTGCGCGCGCGCGGTGATGTGGGCGCTGCCGGTAATGGTCGGCAGGACGCCGCGCGGGCCCGGGCGATAGCGGCCTTCGAACACGCTGCCGAGCACGCTCTCCTGGCGCCACACGGCGTCCGCGGCGAGCTTGCCGTCGGCGGCGAGGCAGGCGAGCTTGGCGCTGGTGCCGGTGCCGCAGGGGGAACGGTCGTAGGCCAGACCCGGGCACAGAACGAAGTTGCGCGCGTCGACGCCGGGCGTGGCCGACGGCGTTTCCAGCTCGATGTGATCGATCGGCGCACCGTCGGCGCCGCTGATGCCGGCCGCCTCCAGCGCATGCCGGATCGCTTCGGCGAAATCGCTGAGTTCGCGCCGGTGCACCAGCGAGATCACCCGCGCGACACGGGCGATGAAGAACCAATTGCCGCCCCAGGCGACGTCGCCGACGATTTCGCCGTGGCCCGGAACCTGCACGCGCACGCCGGCCAGATGGCGCCAGCTTTCGACGTTGTCGACCGAGACCCGGCCATCCTCGTGCAGCTCCGCGCCGACCGTGCCGACCGGGGTTTCGATGCGGTGCCGGCCCGGCTGCAGCCGGCCCAGGTGCTGCAGAGTGCGCACCAGGCCGATGGTGCCGTGGCCGCACATGCCGAGATAGCCGACGTTGTTGAAGAAGATCACCCCGGCGCAAGCGTCCGGCTCGCTCGCCGGCAACAGCAGCGCGCCGACCACCGTGTCGGAACCGCGCGGCTCGCAGGCGATGGCCTGGCGCCAATGGTCGAATTCGGCACGGAAGCGCTCGCGCCGCTCGGCCAGGCTGCCGGCCCCCAGATCGGGGAAGCCGGCGACCACGACGCGGGTCGGTTCGCCGCCGGTGTGCGAGTCGATGATGTCTAGGCTGTGCATGCCGCCATGCTCGCGTCGGCAGCCCGGCGCGTCTAGGAATCCTTGCCGGGCATGGATGCGGAATTCGGCATAATCGGGCTATCGTTGCCGGACCGTCCCCGATCGGCCCCGTCATGCCCGTACAGATTCCCGCCGACCTCATGCAGACGTTGTGCGACGCTCTGCCGGACGTGGTGTTCTTCGCCAAGGACGCTTCCGGCCGCTACAGCCACGCCAACCTGACGCTGGTGCGCCGGCTCGGTCTGAAGCGGCGCGAGGACGTGATCGGCCGCGACGTCACCGAGCTGTTCCCGGCCCGCCTCGGCGGACGCTATGCGATCCAGGACCGGCGCGTGCTCGACGGCGAGACCATCGAGAACCAGCTCGAAGTGCATTTGTTCCCCAACCGGCAACCGGGCTGGTGCCTGACCGGCAAACGCCCGCTGCCGCTCGCCGACGGCCATATCGGCCTGGTCGGCCTGTCGCGCGATCTCGGCGCTCCCGACGGTCATCACCCGACCTACGAACGCCTGCGCCGGGTCACCGAACACATGCAGGCGAACTTCGCCGGCGCGCTACGCGTGACCGCCTTGGCCGAACTGGCCAAGCTGTCGGTCGCGCAACTCGAGCGCCATTTCCAGCGCGTGTTCCAGCTGACTCCGCAGCAGGCCCTGACCAAGATTCGCATCGAAGCGGCGATGCGACTGCTGCGCGACGACGCCAGCATCGCCGAGGTCGGCCAGTCCTGCGGCTTCTCCGATCAAAGCGCGTTCGCGCGCCAGTTCAAGGCGACCGTGGGTATGGCGCCGCGCGAGTATCGCGCCCTGCAGCGCAGCGGCCGTTGGAGCGCCGGCGGCGAAGAGGCCTGACGGGGACACGATCGACCCCGGCGCGCGCTCAGGCCAGCGCGATCGCTTCGATCTCGATGCGCCAGGCTTCGTCGTAGATGCCGGTCACGACCACGCTGACCACCGGATCGGCGCGGCCGGCGAGCCGGCGCCGGCGAATCTCGCGTTCGCGCTTGCGGTCGCCGGCGCGGGCGAGGAATACGGTCAGCTTCGCCAGGTGGCGCAGGTCCATGTCGGCCGCGCGCAGCTGCGTTTCCAGGTTGGCCCAGGCCAAGCCGCACTGCGCAGAAAAATCTCGCGGCGCTTCGCCCTGCGCGTCGACCGGGATCTGGCCGCTGACGAACAGCAGCCGCGTCCCCGTGGTCAGCGTATGCGCAGCCGAGGCCGCGGCGGATTCGGCGCCCGGCGCAGTCGACGAACCGGCCGGGTCGTCGGCGGCGGTGCCGCGCCTGGACTTCGCTGCGGCAGGGCCCGACAGCAAGGCCACCGCCGCCGCGCTGCCGAGCAGGAAGCCGCGGCGTTGCATCGGTCAGCGCCCCGGTGCCGGCGATGTCGCGGCCGCATCGCCTTGCCGCGGCCAGCGGCCGCTGTCTTCGAAGGCGCCGACGACGGCATCGGCCAGACGCGAGGCCAGGCGGCCGTCGGGGTCGAGGTCGGGGTCGAAGATCGTCAGTTCCATGCCGACCGCGTCCGGGCTGGCGAGCAGCGGCGCGAGCAAGGCGCGCAGTTGCGCGAAGTCGAGGCCATCGGGGTTCGGCGAGTCGACCGCCGGCATCACCTCCGCGGCGAGCACGTCGGCATCGACGTGAATCCAGTAACCCTCGACCGGCCTCGCCTCCAGCCGTGCGCGCGCCTCCCGGCCGGCGCGGCCGGCGCCGAGGCGGCGGATCGCTTCGGCGTCGATGGCGTGGATGCCGGACCGCTCGAAGCTTTCGACCTCGTAATCCACGCGATCCTGGTCGGCGACCACCAGGCCGAGGTGGACGACGTCGTCGGTCCGAAAGTACGGCGACTGTCCGCGCAGGTCGGACAGCGCCGCCGGGCCGTGTCCGGTCGCCAGGCCGAGGTCGAGCCCGGCCGCGGTCAGCAGCCCGCGATAACGGCGACGGTCGCGGATGAAGGAAAAGTCGTCGTGGCCGTCGACGAAGGCCAGGCCGTAGCGCCCGCGTTGCTTCAGGGCCAGGCCGGCGCCGAGCAGGACGCTGCAATCGCCGCCGAGCACCAGCGCGAACCGGTCCTGCGCGAGCAGCGGCGTCAGCCGGTCGGCCAGGCTCTGGCTGTAGTCGCGCAGGGCGGCGCCGTTGCGAAAGCCGATCGCAAGATCGGGCGCGGACGAATAAGGCGGCGCGTCGACGCGGCCGCCGTCGTGGGCGCGCAGGCGCTGCAGCAGCCCGGTCGCGCGCAGGGCGTCGGGCAGCTTGCGCACGCCCGGTTCGACCCCCGGCGCCGGAGGGCGCAGGCCCAGGTTGCTGGGCGCATCGATCACGACGAGAGCGGCGGGGACGGCGGGGTTAGGCATGACGGTGGCGGGCGTCGCGGCGGGCGGCCCTGCGCAGGCTGGAATCCACGACAGCATCGCGGCGCCGAGCAAGGCACGACCGATCGCGAGACGCATGCACATAACCTCCAAATATGTTTTTAGAGGTTAGGCTCGTCCTCCACAACCTGTCAACATTGTTTTATCGGTTACGGACGAACGGTGCCGCGACGCGCTTCATGGCGATGGCCTTGGCGCTGCGACTCATCGCTCCCGACAGGGCGTGCCGCGGGCGGCGACCGCGTTGCCGCGAGACCAGCGAGCGCGCCGTCCGGTTCGCGGCGACGTCGGCGTTCGTGACGGCCAAAGTGCCGGCGCAAATGTGCTTTCTGCTCACCGAGCAGACCGGCGCTCGAGCGAAGCCGCAATCTGCAGCCGCCGTCTCACTCCGCCGTATATCTCATGCGTGACGGCGGTCTCTTCTCCGCCGCGACCGAGCTGCGCTCCTGGGGTGCAGCGCAGCAAATCGGCATCGAAGTTCGTCGTCGTTTGCGGCACTTCGCCACCACAACGACGCCCTTGTCCGGTCGCTTGACAGCGCTGTCAATCGGCGCAGGCTGAGGACCCATAGCGGCCCCGTTGCCCGCCGAATGAACGGCAGGCGGCAGAGGGTAACGAGGAGGGACCACCCTCCCGCGCCAGGCTTGACCCATTCAAGAGGGGGACCAGGTTTCGCTCCGCACGGAGCGGACCGGCATCACTTCGCAACGGAGGCAGTCGACCCGCAGCCCATCCCTTGAATCAATGCCGACCTACCGACCGCAAGCCGGAAGGCGGCCGCCGTGCGCACGCCCGCAACGCATCGCCCACGGCGACAGAGCCATCACGCGTGGTCCACGCCTGTACCGACGCCCGCGCTTGCGAGTGGAACGGCCGCGTGCGCCGCGCTTCAATCCATCACGAGAGGACAGCTCATGAGATCCGCGACCCAATGCATCGCATTGCTGATGATTTTCCTGCTTTCCGGCAGCGCCTTCGCGCAGAACTGGCGGCTGGTGTGGAGCGACGAGTTCAACGGGACCATCGGGCCCGACTGGGTGTTCGAAACCGGCAACGGCAGCAACGGCTGGGGAAACAACGAACTGGAGTATTACCGGCGCGAGAACGCGACGATCGAGAACAACGCCCTGACGATCACTGCCAAGCGCGAGGACTTCGGCGGCTATCGCTATACCTCGGCGCGCATGAAAACCCAAGACCGCCGCACATTCAAGTACGGCCGCATCGAGGCACGCATGAAGCTGCCCTCCTTCAAGGGCGCCTGGCCGGCGTTCTGGATGCTGGGCGCCAACCTGCCGCAGGCCGGGTGGCCGGCGTCCGGCGAGATCGACGTGATGGAGCACGTCAACGACGAGAACAAAACCTACGGCACCATCCACTGGAGCGACCACAACGGCACCTACGCGCAGTACGGCGGCAACACCGCCATGACCGTGCAGGACTGGCACGTCTATGCCGTCGAGTGGGACGCCAACGCGATCCGCTGGTACGTCGACGGCAACAAATTCCACGAGGCCAACATCCAGGGCGGCGTCAACGGGACCGAGGAGTTCCACAAGGACTTCTTCCTGCTGCTGAACTTCGCCATCGGCGGCAACTGGCCGGGCTTCACCGTCGACGAGACGCGCCTGCCGGCGAAGATGCAGGTCGATTACGTCCGCGTGTACTCGGCCGACGGCGCGAATCCCGGCGTCGCATCGGTGTACCAGCATTGCGACTTCGGCGGCTGGGCCGTGGCGCTGCCCGAAGGCCGTTACACCGCCGCGCAATTGCAGGCCCGCGGCGTCGGCAACGACCAGATCTCTTCGCTGCGCGCCAGCCCGGGCTACCAGGTCACGCTGTATCAGGACGACAACTTCGCAGGCGCGAGCCTGACCAAGAGCGCGGACGCTGCCTGCCTGGCCAGCGATGGCTTCAACGATCGCGCCTCGTCGTTGGTGGTGGCGCGGTTCTCGCAAGCCTGGTCGCTGACCCTCGAGGCGGAGAGCTTCGGCGCGCAGCAGGGCGTGCAGACCGAGGCATGCTCGGAAGGCGGCCAGAACGTCAGCTGGATCGACCAGGGCGACTGGATGGCTCACAACGGCATCACCTTCCCCGCCACCGGCACCTATCGCGTCGAGTACCGGGTGGCGAGCCCCGGCGGCGGCGCACTGTCGCTCGACCTCAATGCGGGCGGCATCGTGCTCGGCACCGTTCAGGTGCCCGCGACGGGCGGCTGGCAGAACTGGACCACGGTCTCGCACACCGTGAACGTCGGCGCGGGCACCTACAACCTCGGCGTCTATGCGGCGCAGGGCGGCTGGAACATCAACTGGCTCCGGATCACGCGCCTGTAGCCGGCGGCCGCTTCGGCGGCGCCCGTCCCGGGTCCGTTGCCGCGGAGCGCTGCCCGAGGGCAGCGCTCCGGAACCCCGGCGGGTGGCGGCGTGGTCGCGGCACACGCTACGCGACAGGTGAGTGCGCGGTCGCGGCTCGCGCCGTTCCTACCTCGACGCCGGCCCCCTGGGGACGGCGCGAAGGTAACGAGGTCGTGCATCGCTAAGCCACCCGCCGGATGATTGGCAAGCGGCTATCGCATGGCGGTCTCAGGCCTCAGTAGCGATCGTTCAGGGCGAAGATCGGCTTGCGGTTCTTCCACTTGCCTTCGGTGAAGTCGGGGAACTCCAGGGTCTTGTACTCGGCGATGGACTGCTCCGACAGCGGCGTGATCGCACTCCAGGCGACCGCGTCGTAGATGTCGATCGGCATCGGCGCATCGGCCTTGAGCGCTTCGACGAAGGCGTGAACGACGAAGTAATCCATGCCGCCGTGGCCGGCGCCGGCCGCGGTGTCGGCGAATCGCCGCCACAGCGGGTGGTCGTATTTCTCAAGCCAGGCGTCGGCCTTGTCCCACTCGTGCGGCTTGCTCTTGCCTTCGATGTGGATCGAGTCGTTGATGTCCATCCACAGGCCGTCGGTGCCCTGCACGCGGAAGCCGAGCGAGTACGGGCGCGGCAGCGAGGTATCGTGCTGGAGCAGGATGGTTTCGCCGTTCTCGCAGGCGATCTGGGTGGTGACGAGGTCGCCGAGCTTGAACTTGACCTTAGCGTTCGGGTGGTCCGGGCCGGCCTGCTTGACGATGTAGTCGTGCAGGCCGCGCGCCTTGCTCGAGAACGAGCTGAGGTAGGTGAAGCGATTGCCGCGGTGGATGTTGGCGATCATCGCGCAGGGACCGATGCCGTGGCTCGGGTACAGCTCGCCGTCGCGCTGCACCGAGTGTTCGGTGCGCCAGCGCGCTTCCGACCAGCCCTTGGCGCCGAACTCGACGCCGCCGCCGGTGGCGCGCTCGGGGTTGCCGCTGTTGAACTTCACCGCGCGCAGGTCGTGCTGGTAGCCGCCCTGCAGGTGCACGATCTCGCCGAACAGCCCCTGCCGGACCATGTTCAGCACCGCCAGCACATCGCGGCGATAGCACACGTTCTCCAGCAGCATGTAGGGCGTGCCGGTCTTCTGCTGGGTGCGCAGCACCTGCCAATGGTCGTCGAGGGTAATGCCGGCGACCACTTCGCAGGCCACCGCGATGCGCGCCTGCATCGCCGCGATCGCCATCGGCGCGTGCAGTTCCCAGGGCGTGGCGATGACCACGCCGTCGAGGCCGCCCTTCTCCAGCATCTTGCGATAGGCGTCGTTGTCGCCGCCTTCGCCGTAAGTCGCCGGCTTCGGCCGCCCGGCCTTCTCGATCATCTTCAGCGCGCGGCCCAGCATGATCGGTTCGATGTCGCACAGCGCGACCACCTCGACATCGTCGCGGCGCACCAGTTCCTTCAGCAGCACCTGGCCGCGCATGCCGGTGCCGATCAGGCCCAGGCGCAGCTTCGAGCGTTTGCGCGCAAACGCCGGCGTGAACGCGCTGCTGGCCAGTACGGTGCCGGCGGTCGCGGAGGTGGCGAGGAAGTCGCGTCGGTTCATGCGGGGAGGTCTCGGGTAAGGGGGGGAGAAGTGAGAAGTGAGGAGTGAGAAGTGAGGAGTGAGGAGCCAGCAACTAGGACCTAGGAACTAGGAACGAGTCGAGAGCACTGAGACAACGACGATGTCGCCCGCCGCCGCTTCACTGCTCACTACTCACAACTCACTTCTCACTCCTACGCCTCGCCGAGCGGCGAGTACGCAATGGCCTCGATCTCGATCTTGCAATCGACCATCATTTGCGAGCGCACGCACGAACGCGCCGGCGGATGCTCGCCGAAGTACTCGCGGTAGATGCGGTTGAAAGTCCAGAAGTCGCGGGTGTCGTCGAGCCAGACGGTGATCTTGACCACGTGACTCAGGTCGCAGCCGGCCAGGCCGAGCACTTTCCTGACGTTGTCCATGGTGCGGCGCGTCTGCGCCTCGATCCCGCCCTGTTCGATCTCGCCGCGTTCGTTCATGGCGACCTGACCGGAGATGTAGACGAAGTCGCCGGCGCGCACCGCCGGCGAGAACGGCAGTGGCTGGCCGCCGGCGCCGCTGGGCTCCAGGCCGTAGCGGACGATGGAAGTGGAATCGCTCATGGAGGGGACTCTCTGCAAGGGAAGAACGGGTAGACCCGAGCCGCGCCGGCGGCGCACTCCGCCGGCCGCGACGTCCCGTCCCTTGGACAGCGGACACGCGGCGCCGAGGCTGGGTTCGATAGCACGCCGCGAGGCCTGCCCGCCGCGCCTTGAAAATATCTTACAAATTTTCACGATGCATTTTGCAGCGCACAATGGCTGCCTTTCAAGGCCTCTGCTACATTCCAGGCCAGGATCATGACGCTTATGTTTGAAATTTACAGGATATCAACGGGCCAGCACACGGACCGCGCCAGCCCGACCGCGGCGAGGGTCGCGCGCACGGCGCTGCCGAAGCCCCCGCCATCGGCGATATTCCGGACTACCGCCCCCCGCCGTCGCGGTCGCCTCGCAACACTCGGTCCGACACGGCGGGCGCTCCCCCTGAAGGAATGATCCGTCCATGAAGCAGAGCCCATGAGCCACAGCCGCTTGACCTTGATCACCGGAGCCGCGGGCGGCATCGGGCGAGGATTGCTCGCCCGCTTCGTCGCCGGCGGCGACCGCGTGCTCGCCCACGATCGCGATGCCGATGCGCTCGCGGCGCTGGCGGCGGACTTCGCGCCCGGCCAGGTGCTGACCGCGGCGTCGGAGCTGTCCGATCTCGACGCGCTGCGCGCCGCGCTCGCGCCGCTGACCCAGGCGCACGGCCCGATCGGCGCGGTCGTCGCCAATGCCGGCAGCGCCGAAAGCCTCAGCCTCGCCGGCACCACGCCGGGCGCCTGGCAGCGCGATGTCGATGTCAATTTGAATGCCGGTTACTGCACGGTCGAAGCCGCGCTCGACGGGCTCAAGCAAACCCGCGGCAACATCGTCTTCATCGGTTCGGTCAACGGCCTCGCCGCACTCGGCCACCCGGCCTACAGCGCGGCCAAGGCCGGCCTGATCAGCTACGCCAAATCGATCGCGATCGAGTACGGCCGGCTCGGCCTGCGCGCCAACGTGATCTGCCCCGGCACGGTCAAGACCCAGGCCTGGCAGGCGCGCGCCGACAAGCATCCGCAAGTGTTCGAAGACCTGAAGAAATGGTACCCGCTCGGCGACTTCGCCACGCCCGAGGACATCGCCGAGGCCGCCTGGTTCCTGGCCTCGCCGCAGGCGCGCATGATCAGCGGCGCGGTACTGCCGGTCGACGGCGGGCTGATGGCCGGCAATCGGGTGATGGCTTCGGAACTCACTCTGGAGCCGTACTGATGAACGAGGCGCTGCGCCAACTCGGGCACCAAGTGTTGTTGCCCGGGGTCAAGGGCCTGCCCTCGCGACTGCCCATCCGCCAGGACGCGATCGGCGGGCTCGGCCTGAATGTCCTCGACGGCCGCCTCTCGTACCCGGTCGCGGTGCTGCGCGAGTCCACCCTCGCCCACAACATCGCCTGGATGCGCGATTTCGTCGAACGCGCCGGCGCGCTGCTGGCGCCGCACGGCAAGACCACGATGAGTCCGCAGTTGTTCCAGGCCCAGCTCGAGGCCGGCGCCTGGGCGATTACCCTGGCGACGATCCCGCAATTGCGCATCGCCCATCGTTTCGGCGTGCGCCGGGTGCTGTTGGCGAACCAACCGGTCGCGATCGCCGACATCGAAAGCCTGGCCGCGCTGCTGCACGACGACCCCGGCTTCGAGGCCTGGGTGCTGGTGGATTCCCCGGCCGGCGCGCAGCGCCTCGCCGCGGTCATGCAACGGCTCGCGCCGCAGCGCCGCTTGCCGGTGCTGGTCGAACTCGGCGCCGACGGCGGCCGCACCGGCGTGCGCGGGCTCGACGCCGCGCTCGCACTCGCGCGCGAAGTCGCCGTGGGCCCGGGGCTGCGCCTGGCCGGCATCGAAGGCTATGAAGGCCTGTGGGTCGGCGCCGATCGCGATGCCGACCTGGCGCGCGTGCGCGGCCTGCTCGCCGAACTGGTCGAACTGACCCGCCGTTGCGACGGCGAAGGGTTGTTCGATGGCGAGGAGATCCTGATCAGCGCCGGCGGCTCGGCTTATTTCGACTTCGTCGCCGATGCCTTCGCCATGGTCGGCCACACCTCGCTTCCGCTGCGGCGGGTGCTGCGCTCGGGGTGCTACCTCACCTCCGACCACGGCTTCTATCACGGCCTGCAGCAGGAGATGCGCACCCGCCACGACGCCAGCTTCCGCCATGGCCTGCAGCCGGCGCTGGAAGTGTGGGCGGCGGTGCAGTCGCGTCCGGAGCCGGGGCTGGCGCTGCTGACTGTCGGCAAGCGCGATGCGTCCTACGACATCGACCTGCCCAAGCCGCTGTGCTGGCATCGCCCCGGCGAACCGGCGCCGCGGCCGATGCGCGATGCGCGCATCGCCAAGATGAACGACCAGCACGCGTACCTGGAGCTGCCGCACGATCATCCGCTGCAGGTCGGCGACCTGGTCGCGACCGGCATCTCCCACCCCTGCACCACCTTCGACAAATGGCAGTTGCTGCTGACGGTCGACGACGGCTACCGCGTCACCGGCGCGATCAACACTTTCTTCTGACCGCGCCGGCGACCGGACTGCATTCGCCGCGCCGACCACGCAACCGACTTCACCCGAGGAACGAAGCCATCGTGTCCGACAACCTCATTCCCAAGATCCGCGCCGCGCTCGACCGCTTGCGCCCCGCCGAGCGCAAGGTCGGCGAGACCGTGCTGGCCGACCTGGACTTCGCGATCCACGCCAGCATCGGCGCGCTGGCGATCCGCGCCAACGTGTCCGAGCCCAGCGTGACCCGCTTCTGCCGCGCGATCGGCTGCGAAGGCCTGCGCCAGTTCAAGGTCCTGCTCGCCCATAGCCTAGCCGTCGGCGTGCCGTACCAGGCCGTCACCATCGACAAGGACGACGATGCCGCGACCCTGGTGCACAAGGTCTGCGACAGCATCTCGGCGGCCTTGCACGATGTGCGCGAACGCACCGACCCGGCCGCGCTCGATGCCGCCGCGGCGCTGATCGCCGGCGCGCGCCGGGTGTGCTGCATCGGCGTCGGTTCGGGCTCGGGCGTGGTCGCGCAGGACGCTTTCCTGCGTTTCCTGCGCCTGGACATCGCCGCTTCCGCGCACAGCGACGGCCATCTGCAGCGGCTGGCTTCGGGCATGCTCGACGCCAGCGACGTGCTGTTCGCGATTTCCCTGTCCGGCCGCAGCCCCGAGGTCAACGACAGCGTGCGCATCGCCAGGCAGCGCGGCGCACGCATCATCGCCCTGACCCAGGCCGGCACGCCGCTGGGCTGGGACGCCGACGTGCCGCTGCTGCTGCCGCCGTCGAGCGCGGCGACGCCGTACTCGCCCGGCGTGTCGCGGTTGATGCAGCTGGCGGTGATCGACATGCTCGCGATCGCGGTCGCGCTGCGCCAGGACCCGGGCGTGCTGGAGAAGGCGCGCCGGGCCAAGGCCGAAGTGGAGCGCGCACAGGCCCCGGGGCGCTCGTGAGCGCGATCCCCGCAGCCGCGACGCTCGCCCACGATCTGGTCATCGCCGACGCCTGGGTGCTCGACGGCAGCGGCGGCCCCGGCTATCGCGCCGATGTCGCCGTCGACGGCGAGCGCATCGCCGCGATCGGCGCGCCCGGCCGCCTGCAAGGCCGACAGCGCGAAGACGCGAACGGACTGGCCCTGGCGCCGGGCTTCATCGACGTGCACACCCACGACGATCGCGCCGTACTCGACGACCCGGGCGTGTTCAACAAGCTCAGCCAAGGCGTGACCACGGTGATCACCGGCAACTGCGGGGTCAGCCTGGCGCCGTGGCGCGCCGACCGCGAGCCGCCGGCGCCGCTGTCGCTGATCGGCCGCCAGGCCGACTTCCGTTTCGAGCGCTTCGGCGAGTATCTCGATGCGGTCGACGCGGCGCGCCCGGCGGTCAACGTCGCCGCGCTGGTCGGCCATTCGACCCTGCGCATCGCCGAGGTGGCCGACCTCGAGCGCGCCGCCGATGCGGGCGAACTCGAGCGCATGCGCGCGCGCCTGCGCGAGGCGATGCAGTCCGGCGCGTTCGGTTTTTCCAGCGGCCTGTTCTACCGGCCCAGCCGGGCCGCGCCGAACAGCGAAGTGATCGAGCTGGTGCGCGAAAGCGGCGCGTACGGCGGCCTCTACACCTCGCATGTGCGCGACGAATACGACGGCGTGCTCGCAGCGATCGACGAGGCGATCGACGCCGGCGAGGCCGCGCACACCCCGGTGGTGCTGTCGCATCACAAATGCGCCGGTCCGGCCAACTGGGGCCGCACCGTCGAGACCCTGGCGCGCATCGACGAACGCCGGCGCCGGCACTGGGTCGGCCTCGACGCCTATCCCTACACCGCCGGTTCGACCGTGCTCGATCCGGACTACGTCGACGGCGCGATCCGGATCCTGGTGAGCTGGTCGACGCCGCACCCCGAACAGGCCGGCCGCGACCTCGCCGACATCGCCACCGAATGGCGGGTCGGGCAGAAGGAAGCCGCGCGCCGCCTGCACCCGGCCGGCGCGGTCTATTTCCAGATGCGCGAGGACGACGTGCGCCGGGTGCTCAGCCACGAACGCACCATGATCGGTTCGGACGGCCTGCCGCACGACGCGCATCCGCATCCGCGCCTGTGGGGCGCGTTCCCGCGCGTGCTCGGCCACTACTGCCGCGACCAGGGCCTGTTCCATCTGCCCGAGGCGATCCGGCGCATGACCGCGCTGTCGGCCGATACGTTCGGCCTGAAACGGCGCGGCCGGATCGCGCCGGGACTCGCCGCCGACCTGGTCCTGTTCGACCCCGCCACCATCGCCGATCGCGCCACCTTCGCCGACCCCAGACAAGCCGCCGCGGGCATCCGCGCGGTCTGGGTCGGCGGCGCCTGCGCCTTGCGCGATGGTCACGCCACCGGCGAACGGCGCGGCCGCGTCCTGCGCCGCGAGGAGGAACGCCATGCTCGATGAGCCGCTGCATCGCCACACCGCCCACACCGGCACCGCGATCGCCCTGATCGGGGTCGACTGGGGCTCCACCCATCTGCGCGTGCACGCCTTCGATGCGCTCGGCGGCATCGTCGCCACCCGCCAGAGCGCGCGCGGCATGGCCTCGCTGCATTCGCCCGAAGCCTTCGCCGCCGCGCTCGACGACCTGCTCAGCGTCGACCTCGATGACGGCGATGCGCCGATCCTGCTCGCCGGCATGGTCGGCGCACGCAGCGGCTGGCAGGAAGCGCCGTATGCGCCGCTGCCCGCGCACGCCGAGGCCCTGGCCGCGGCGTTGCAGCCGCTGAAGTTCAGGCAGCGCCGCGCCGCGATCGTGCCGGGGGTCAGCGGCGCCAGCGACGGTTTCGACGACGTCATGCGCGGCGAGGAGACCCAGGCGCTCGGCGTGCCGCCCGGCACCCGCCGTGTCGCCGCGCCGGGCACCCACAGCAAATGGCTGACCCTAGACGGCGGCGGCGTGGACGGCGGCGGCGTGGTCGGCTTCTCGACCTATCCGACCGGCGAGCTGTATTCGCTGCTGCTCCATCACAGCCTGCTCGGGCGCGGCCTGCCGGCCGAGGCCTGGTCGGAGCGCGGCTTCGTCAAGGGCCTCGACACCGCACGCGAACGCCCGGACTGGCTGCACCAGTTGTTCGGCGTGCGCGCGCGCAACGTCCGCGACGCGGCACCGGTCGAGGAACTGCCGGCGTTCCTGTCCGGCCTGTTGATCGGCTACGAATGCCTGGCCGCGAACCGCCAGCCCGGCGACGACGGCGAAGTCGCGGTGATCGGCGGCGCCAAGCTCGCCGCCACCTACGCCCTGGCGCTGCGCCGCTACGGCGTCCCCCACTACATCATCGAAGGCGATACCGCGTTCTGCCGCGGTTTGTGGCGCATCGCAAAGGCGGCCCGATTCGTATGACCCTCGCCCCGTCCACCTCCGCGTCGCCGCCGACCACGCTGCCGGCCTGGCTGGTCCAGTCGCCGTTCGTCGCGATCCTGCGCGGCATCACCCCGGACGAAGCCTTGCCGGTCGGCGAGGCGCTGTGGAGCGCGGGCTGGCGGATCATCGAGGTGCCGCTGAACTCGCCCGACGCGTTCGAAAGCATCGCCCGCCTGCAGCGGCGTTTCGGCGACACGATCCTGCTCGGCGCCGGCACCGTCCGCCGCGCCGACGAAGTCGACCGCCTGACCCGGATCGGCGCGCGCCTGATGGTTTGCCCGCACACCGACCCGGCCCTGATCGGCTACGCCAAGGCCTGCGGCCTGCTCAGCCTGCCCGGCGCGGCCACGCCGAGCGAATGCCTGGCCGCACTCGACGCCGGCGCCGACGGACTGAAGCTGTTTCCGGCCGATGCGCTCGGACCGGCGATGCTGGGCGCGTTGCGCGCGGTGCTGCCCGCCGGCACCGCGGTGCTGCCGGTCGGCGGCATCCACACCGACCTGCTCGCGACCTGGCACAAGGCCGGCGCGGCCGGCTTCGGCATCGGCGGCACCTTGTACAAGCCCGGCGCCACCGCCGCCCAGGTCGCCTCGACCGCTCAGGCCTTCAACGAAGCGTGGCTCGACTCGCTGCCGCCGCTGTACGCCGCGCGTTCGTAAGCCGCGCCCGCTTCCTTTAAACGACCGAGTCCGATCATGATCCAACGCGCACGTCGTCACCGCATCGCCGCCGCCCTGCTCGGGCTGGGCCTCGCCTTCGCCTCGCCGGGCAGTTTCGCCGCACCGCGTTTCGCCATCGAAGGCGAGCGTTTCCTGCTCGACGGCAAGCCGCACCTGATCCGCTCCGGCGAAATGCATTACCCGCGCATTCCGCGCGAGTTCTGGCGCGAACGCCTGCGCCAGGCGCGTGCGATGGGCCTCAACACGGTCACCACCTACGTGTTCTGGAATCTGCACGAACCCGAGCCGGGCCGCTTCGATTTCAGCGGCAACCTCGACCTCGCCGCCTTCATCCGCACCGCAAAGGAAGAAGGCCTCGACGTGATCGTGCGTCCCGGCCCTTACATCTGCACCGAGCTGGAGTTCGGCGGCTTTCCGGCCTGGCTGCTGCGCACGCCGGGCCTGCGCGTGCGCAGCATGGACCCGCGCTTCCTGAGCGCGGTCGAACGCTACCTGCGCCGCACCCACCAGGAACTGGCGCCGCTGCTGAGCACGCGCGGCGGGCCGATCCTGATGATGCAGGTCGAGAACGAGTACGGCTCGTACGGTCGCGACCGCGACTACATGGAAACGATCAAGCGGCAGATGATCGCGGCCGGCTTCGACCTGCCCTTGTTCACCTCCGACGGCGCCGGCCCGCATTATTTCGAGGGCGGCCCGCTGCCGGGCGTGACCGCGGTGATCAATTTCGACGGCGATGTCGCCGACGCCAAGGCCTCGTTCGAGCACCTCAAGGCCTTCCGCCCGCAGGGGCCGCGCATGGTCGGCGAATACTGGGCCGGCTGGTTCGACCATTGGGGCGAGCAGCACCACACCACGCCGCCCGAGCGAGCGGCGAGCACGGTCGATTGGTTCCTCGGTCAGGGCATCTCGTTCAACCTGTACATGTTCCATGGCGGCACCAGCTTCGGCTGGATGGCGGGCGCGAACTACAGCCGCGACATGCCCTACCAGCCCGACACCACCAGCTACGACTACGACGCGCCGGTCGACGAAGCCGGCCGGATCACGCCGAAGTACCGCGCTCTGCGCGAGGTCATCGGGCGTCATCTCGAAGCCGGCGAAAGTCTGCCGCCGATTCCAGAGCCTGCCACGCCGACCATCGCGATCGCGCCGTTCGTGCTGCGCGAATCGGTAAGCGTGCTCGACGCCTTGCCGGCGTTGAGCCGTCCGGTGCGCGCGCAGCTGCCGCGGACCATGGAAGCGCTCGCCCAGAACTACGGCTTCGTGCTCTATCGCAACACCGTGCCGCAGGGCGCCAGCGGCAAGCTGGTCGTCGACGAGGTGCGCGACTACGCGGTGGTGCTGGCCGACGGCAAGCCGCTCGGCACCCTGGACCGGCGCTTCGGCGAACGCGAATTGGCGACCGCTTTGAAGCCGGGCGAGCGGCTCGACCTGCTGGTCGAGAACATGGGCCGGATCAACTTCGGCACACGCCTGGATGAAGAGCGCAAGGGCATCACCCGCTCGGTGACGGTTGGCAAGCAGGAACTGTTCGACTGGACCATGCACCCGCTGCCGCTGAGCGATCTGAGTGGCCTGCGCTACTCCAGCAAGAGCGCGCCGGCCGGTCCGGCATTCTGGCGCGGCGGCTTCGAACTCGACCGTGTCGGCAGCACCTTCCTCGACACCCGCGGCTGGGGCAAGGGCCATGTCTGGATCAACGGCCGTCACCTCGGCCGCTACTGGAAGATCGGCCCGCAGCAGACCCTGTTCGTGCCCGCGCCGTGGCTGCGCAAGGGCCGCAACGAAGTGGTCGTGCTCGATGTCGAAGGCGGCGGCGCGCGCAGCCTGCAGGGCCTGACCGATCCGGTCTACGAGACCGCGCCGGATGCGTTGAAGCCGCGGGGGAAGTAGGGCTTACGCAGGCTCGGCGGCGTGCGGGGAGCGAAAAGCAATCCCCCCGCTGCCGTTGGCAAAGGCAGGGCTAGGGGGGATTTGCTCCTGCTTGCCCTTCCATCGCTTCCGCGACCTCCACCACCTCATCGCTCTCCGACAACGCCAGCAAGGCCTCCGCCATCGCCGCGATCTCTTCGCGCATGCTCAGGCGATCCAGCCAGCGCGGCGGGATTTCGTCGACGCCGTAGTAGGCGCCGGCCAGTTGGCCGCAGATCGCCGCGGTGGTGTCGGCGTCGTCGCCGAGGTTGGCCGCGCGCAGCACCGCGCTCTCGTAGTCGTCGCTGTGCAGGAAACACCACAGCGCGGCTTCCAGCGACTCGACGCTGTAGCCGGAACCGACGATCGCGTCCTCGCGTTTGCCGGCGTAGTCGCGGGCGTGGATCGCGGCGACCTTGGGGCTCGCCGGCGCCGGCATCGCCGGGGTCAGCACCGCCTCCTTGCCGGCGCCCATGAGCGCGGCGCGCAACTGCATCGCGAACAGGCGCGAGCAGTCCAGCGCCTCGTCGGCGCCGTGGGTGGTACGGGTGGATTCGGCCGCGTAGTGCTGCGTCGCCTGGGCATGCCGGCGCCACAGCATCGGCACCGGCGCCAGCCGCATCAGCGCGCCGTTGCCGGCCGCGCGCGGGCCGGTGTCGCCGGCGAAGGGATCGCCGCTGCCGAGATAGCGCGTCAGCGCCGCAGTCACGGTCATGCCGATGTCGAAGCACTCGCCGTTGCTGCTCATGTAGCCGACTTCGCGCCAGTTGCAGTACCGGCTCATCTGGTCGCGTGCGTCGAAGCCGCGCCGGTAGATCAGGCTCGCGGCCAGGCACAGCGCCATCGAGGTGTCGTCGGTCCATTGCCCGGCGCGCAGGCCGAACGGCCCACCGCCGACCATGTCGGTCAACGGCGCGAAGCTGCCGCGCGCGCTGAACTCGACGGTGGTACCGACCGCGTCGCCGCAGGCCAGGCCCAACAAGCAGCCCAGGTAGCGCTCGCGCGATCCGATCGCGGCGGCCGCGCTCATGCGGCCTCCGGATCGATGTCTTCGTAGTTCGAAGGGTCGAAGCGCGGCGTGCAGATCGCCAGGAACAGCAGGTCGCCGTCGCCGAGGTTGGCGATGCGTTGCGCCACACCGGGCGGAATCACCACCACGTCGCCGGGGCCGACGAGGCTCGGCGGCAGGTCGCCGACTTCGACCCGGCCCTGGCCTTCGAGCACGAGGTAGCGCTCGCTGGTGCCGCGCAGGCGATGCAGGCGGGTGGTAACGCCGGGCTCGACGCGGGCGCGCGCGATCGAAGCCTGCGGGTCGTCGCCGGAATTCCACCACTCGATGATGTGGCAGCGTTCTTCGAAGTAGTACTCGGCGGTGTCGGCGTTGCGGACGATGCGGGGCTGGGTCATTGCGCGGGCTGCGGCGGCGTGATGCCGCCAGCTTAGCCTGCGCCGGCGAAGAGCTTAAGCGCCGACGCCGTGCGGTTCGACCACGCCGGTGGCGATGCCGGCCACGACCAGGCCGATCAATACGATCGAGAAGACGATGCGGCGCGTGAGAGCGTTGACCGTGCGCTTGCTGCTGCCCTGGTCGACCAGCATGTAGTACAGGCCGGCGCCGAGGTTGTAGAGGATCACCCCGAGGAAGGCGGCGACGAACAGGATCTTCATGATTCGACCTTGCCCACGAGCGGGCGGGTGCTGTTTCGGTGAGGGTCGGCCGATGCGGCGGCGGCGCTCGCGGCGCGAGCGCGCAGCCAGCGCCAACGCACGACGATGGCCAGGGTCATGACCAGCAGGAACAGGCCGTAGGCGACCGAGCTGGCCAGCACTTGTTTCCAGATCGCGCCGGCGTTGGGGTCGGCGTTGTGCATGCTCCAGTGCATGCCCCAGCCGGCCAGCAGGGTCGCCAGGACCAGGCTGGCGCTGTCGAAGGCGGTGCGGGCGCCGCCGCGCGGCTGGCGCGGGTAGGCCCAGAACAGCCAGGCCAGGATCGAAAACCAGGGCACGAACAGGATCAGGGCCAGGTTGAGTTCGACTTGCGGGTTCATGGCGGCGGGGGTCCGGAGAGGGGCTCTTGCTACGGGAGCCATTCTGCCGGGACCGGATCAGAAGACGTAGAATCAGATCTCGGATAAAAATACATATCAGTTGCGGCGACCCGGAACCGTCGCGGGCCGCGGAAGAAGGGATAGAGCACGCCCCTCCGCTTCGAGAACGAAGCCGCCACACGGACCCCCACATGAAGCGCTACCAGGCTCTCGCCGACGACATCGCCCGCTCGATCCGCCAGGGGCTGCTGTCGCCGGGGCAGCGCTTGCCCTCGGTGCGCCAGACCAGTGCGGCGCGGCAGCTCAGTCCGTCCACCGTGTTCCAGGCCTATTACCTGCTCGAAGCGCAGGGGCTGGTGGAGTCGCGGGCGCGTTCGGGCTATTACGTCAGCGAACAGGCGCGGGCCTTGCCGCCGGAACCCGACGCGGCCTCGCAGCCGGACGGCGAGTCGCGGCCGGTCGATGTCAGCGAACTGGTGTTCGAGGTGCTGGAGTCGGCGATGGCGCACGACATCGTGCCGCTGGGCTCGGCCTTCATGAGCCCGGCACTGTTCCCGCTCGCCAGGCTGGGGCGGGCGATGGCGCACGAGGCGGTGCATCTGGACCCGCGCAGCACGGTCGACGACCTGACCCCGGGCAATGCCGAACTGCGCCGCCACATCGCCCTGCGCTATCGCATCGGCGGAGTCGAGCTCGGCGCCAACGATCTGGTCGTGTGCAACGGCGCGATCGAGGCCTTGAACCTGTGCATCGCCGCGGTGACCCGGCCCGGCGATGCGGTGCTGGTCGAGTCGCCGTGTTTCTACGCCGCCCTGCAGGTGCTCGAACGCCACGGCCTGCATGCGATCGAAGTGCCGACCCATCCGCGCGATGGCGTCGAGCTCGGCGCGCTGGCGAGCGCGATCGAACGCCACGCGCCGAAGGCCTGCTGGCTGATGACCAATTTCCAGAACCCGCTCGGCAGCACGATGCCGGACGAGAACAAACGCGAGCTGGTCGAATTGTTGGCGCGCCATGAGCTGCCCTTGATCGAAGACGACGTCTACGGCGAGCTGCACTTCGGCAGCCATCGGCCGGCGCCGGCCAAGGCCTACGACCGGCGCGGGCTGGTGCTGCATTGCTCGTCGTTCTCCAAGACCCTCGCGCCGGGCTACCGCATCGGCTGGGCCGCGGCCGGCCGTTATACCCAGCGGGCGGCGCGGCTCAAGCTGACCAACACCCTGGCGACCTGCGTTCCGGCGCAACTGGCGATCGCGCGTTATCTGCAGCGCGGCAGCTACGAGCGCCATCTGCGCCGGCTGCGCACCACCCTCGCCGCGCAGCAGAGCGCCTACCTGACCGCGGTCGCCGAGCACTTCCCGCAGGGCACGCGCGTCACCCGGCCCGAGGGCGGCTATTTCCTCTGGATCGAACTACCCGAGGACCGCGATGCCCTGGCCGTGCAGCGCGAAGCGGCGCGCCGCGGCATCAGCATCGCGCCGGGGCCGATCTTCTCGGCGCATCGCGGCCACGGCCACTGCCTGAGGCTCAACTACGGCCATCCGCTCGATGCCCGCGTCGCGGCAGCGTTACGAGTTTTGGGCGAGCTTTCGTCGGCGCGATCGGCGCCAGCCTGAGCCGCTGCGCCTCGTCGGCGTCGGCCAAGGCTTCGGCCTGGCGCTTGCGGCTGAGCCCGCCGAGCGCCTTGCGGTACGACCAGTCGACCAGCTCGCGCAGGTAGTCGTCGGGCAGGCGGCGCACATCGACGATGGTGACCCAGTGGTAGCGGCCCATGAAGCGCGCCGGCTTGGCCCCGGGCATGTCGGTCAGTTCGACGAAACGGTCGGACGTGACCTTGAGGCTGAAGCGCCAGCGTTCGGGCTCGCTGGTCTTGAAGTAGGCGAAGAATTTCTTGCCGACGCTGTAGACCAGGATATTCGACGGCGCCGGGTGCAAGACCTCGTCCGCGCCCGGGTAGGCGCGGCACCATCGCTTGAGTCGTTCGGTATCCATCGCGTCGGCCTGGCTGCGGTCGGGCCGTGCATCCTCGCACAGCCGCGCCGCAGCGCTCGCCGCCCCCGGTTCAAAGGTGGCGCGTCACCGCGGGCACTTCGAACCAGTTGTTGTGGCGGCCGTCGAAATAGACCACCGGCAGCTCGGCGAGCTCGGCGTGTTCGATGTTGTCGATGCAGGCCACGTTGACCGAGTAGTAGTCGCCGCCGATCTCCTCGACATAGCCCTTGCCGAACACGTGCACGCCGCAGTGCTTGCAGAACTGGTGGTGGGCGACGAAGCCGCCGAACTGGTAATTGCTGATCGCGTCCTCCCCGGCCAGCAGGCGGAAGGCGCTCGGCCGGATCACCGCGCCCCACTTGCGCAGCTTGGCGCAGATCGAACAATTGCAGCGCCCGCTGCCTTCGGCCAGGTCGACATCGGCTTCGCAACGCACGGCGCCGCAGTGGCAGCTCAACTGGTAGGTCTGTACGGTCATGAGGGCATTCCTGGTGGACGGAGCGGGCGTACCGCGGGACAGGCTCAGGATACGACGAATAGCGGACAGGATATGTCCTAAATAGTCGCTAGACTGAGACCATGCTCAAGACCTCGACCCGATTGTTGCGCCTGCTGTCGTTGCTGCAGCAACGGCGCCACTGGACCGGCGCGGAACTGTGCGACCGCCTCGAAGTGGAGGCGCGCACGGTCCGCCGCGACGTCGAACGCCTGCGCGAACTGGGGTACCCGATCCAGGCCTCGGCCGGCGTCGGCGGCGGCTACCAATTGTCCGCCGGCACCTCGCTGCCGCCGCTGCTGCTCGACGACGACGAGGCGGTCGCGGTCGCGGTGGCCCTGCGCAGCGCCACCGGCAGCGTCTCGCGCATGGAGGACACCGCGCTCGGCCTGCTCGGCAAGCTCGACCAGTTGATGCCGGCGCGCCTGCGCCGGCGGATCAGCGCGCTGTATTCGGTGACCGTGTCGTTGCGCCACGACGCCGCCACGCCCGACGTCGACACCCTGACCGAACTGGCCGGCGCCTGCCGCGACCGCCTGCTGATCGAACTCGAATACCAGGATCGCGGCGGCCGCCCCAGCAAGCGCACGATCGAACCGCTGCGGTTGGTCAGCAGCGGGCGGCGCTGGTATCTGCTGGCCTGGGACCGCAGCCGCGACGACTGGCGCCTGTTCCGCGCCGACCGCATCCGCAGTGCCCGCTGCGGCGCCGGCTTCCCCCCGCGCGATTTTCCCGAAGACGTCGCCGGCTACGTCCAGCGCAGCCTCAGCCAGGGCATGCAGGGCGAGGTCGTGCACGCCCGCCTGCGCGGCTCGGCCGAAGCCCTGGCGCCGACCCTGCCGCCATGGTGCGGCGTGCTCGAACACATCGACGAGCACAGCAGTCTGTTGCACGTGCGCGCGGAGACCTCGGAAGAATTGCTCGCGCTGCTGGCGCTGACCGGGGTCGAATTCGAACTGGTCGACGCCGGCGAACGCCTGCCGCAGTTGCGCGCGGTGGCCGAGCGCCTGCTGCGCGCACTGGGCTGAGGCGCAACGCGGTACGCAAAAGAGGCCCGCCGTGCGGCGGGCCTCGGACAATCGCCTGGATACGGCCCGCGCCGCGCGAAGCGATGCGGTCCGATGCCGCTTTACCGCGGGGCCGCCTTACTGCGCGACCGCATTCGAGCAGGCCGTATCGTTTTCGCCGTGCAACACGTCGTAGCTCTTCTGGCCCGCCGGCAACGGACTGGCCTGCGCCGGCAACAGGCCGCGGTAGGCCGGGTCGTACAGCGCCGACAGGAAGCAGGCCTGCGACTGCGCGTGGAACTTCAAGCGGCCGGTGCCGTAGCTGCTGTCGAAGCCGGCAACGCCGAGGTCGTTGCCGCCGGTGCCGGCCACATAGGTCAGCGAGTCCTGCACCGAGCCGGCCAGGGCGAGGTTGCGCTGGCGCAGCGCCAGGGCGTGGTCGGCACGCTGCCGCACGGTCGGATTGGCCGGCAACACCGGCACCGTCGCATCGGTCAGCTGGCGCTGATGTTGCAGGCCGAGCAAGGCCAGTGCGGCCACGTGCGGCGTCGCCGAGGAGGTGCCGTTGAACCCGTTGTCGCCGAAGGACACCGTATCGACGTTGGCGAAATTCGCCAGGTCGGGCTTGGCGTTGCCCATTGCCTGTCCGTTCGGGCGCGCGCCGCCGGCGGCCAGCACCGGGCCGCGCGAGCTGTAGCCCTCCAGGCTCGAGGTCGCCGCGTCCAGCGCCGCCACCGTGATCACGCTGGCCGAGTCGGCCGGGTGGATCAGCGAACGCTCGGCCTGCGCGTATTGCGGCTTGTAGTAGCCGCCGGTCATCAGGCGCAGGAAGTTGTTCGCCGCGGCGGTCTTGCGGACGATGCGCAGGCCGAACTTGCCGCCGCCGGCGAATCGGTTGGCGTTGAATACGCCGTTGCACTCTGCGGTGCGGGTGGCGGCGGACGGCACGAAGGACACGTACTCCAGCGGCGTCTGGCCGGCACCGCCGTTCTGGAGGTCGTCCGACTGGGTCGCCACGACCCAGCCGGCCGGAACGATCACGCGGCCGTTGCGGCGGACCGCATCGGCCCAGCGCACCAGTTCCAGCCGATAGTCGGTGTCGGCGGTGTTGTCGGCGTTGGCCCAATCGTTCCAGCCCAAAGTCGCGCTGACTTCGAAATCGCCCTGGTCCTGCGCGCTGAAGGCACCGACCGGAATGCAGCCGCCATAGTCGGCCCCCAGGCTCAGGCGATTGACGGTGTCGACGCCGGCCGCGCTGAGGTCGAAATCCTGCCGCACGTTGGCGACCGCGCCGGCGGTGCTGGCGCCATCCCAATGCACCTGCGCTTCGTTACCTGCGGCGTTGAGCACCAGCACGCCGTTGCGCGTGGCGGCCTCGATGGCGTCGTACAGGCCCTTGAGCGGGCTGCCGGTGCCGGTGCCGTCGCCGGGCCCGTACAGATCGAAGCCCAGCGATGCGGTGATGACCTGCGAACGCCCTGGGCGACGTTCTGGGCGCTGAGGTTCGCAGCGTCCTGGACCGCGCTGACCCAGTCGGCCGCGCCGGAGCTGTCGTAGACGCGGAACGAGGCCGCGGGCGCGATGTCGTAGACGATCTCGGTGACCGCATTGCCGTGCGCCGTGCCGCGGTGGCCGAACGCCTGGCCCGGCAATGCGCGCAGGGTGATCTTGTTGGGCTCCGCGGCGGTGTTCCTCGGCCACTCGCCGGCCGCCTGCAGCGCCGCCACCTCGCCGTCGAGGTTGCCGAAGTGGTCGATGACGGCGATGTTCAGGCCTTCGCCGCGCAAGTCCCGGCGCAGATTCTCGGCGATTCCGGCGTACTGGCCGAGCGTGCGCAGGTGATCGAGATTGCTGGCGGCGACGCCGTCGCTGAACACGGCCGTCTGCGACATCTTCATCAACGACACCTGGGCCACCGATTGCAGGCCGGCGACCCATTCCAGCTTCGCCAACGGCACCAGCGCCTCGAGTACCGGCGAGCCGTTGACCGCGGTCGCCTGCATGCCGGCGGCGAGCAGGGTCTCGCGCAAGGTCGAGGTGGCGCGGTCGAGCAGGCTCGGGTTCTGCACCTCCTCGAAGCTCAGCGCCAGACCGAGAGTCACCTTGACCTTTTCGCCGTCGCGCAGCCGCAACGGGATGCCGGCGCGATCGAGCGCGGCGATCTGCGCGGCGGCACTGACGGCCGGCTTCGCGACACCGGGAGCGCTGCCCGCGCTACCCGCAGGCGCGGCGCCACGGGCAGAGGCCGACGGCACGGTGCTGCCGGCCTGGGTCTGCGCGAGCCACTGCACCGCTTCCAGCAATTGACCGCCGCCGAGCTTGGCCTGCGCATCGTTGCGCGGCGTGGGCGCGGCGTAGGCGACATTGCGCAGGCTGGCGCCGACGAAAGAACCCGGGGCCCTCGACGATGCGGCGAACGCATCGCCGGGCGCACCGAGCGCCGGCTGTCGCGCATCGTGGCGCGACCACATCAACACGGTCGCACAAGCCGCCGCGAGACCGAGCACCGCGAAGGTCTTGCTGGAGGGGAGCTGCTTCATTCTTTGTTTTCCTGTTCGTGTGATTGCAAGCACGGAACACCGTCGCCGACGGGCGCAGACCCGCGGCCGACCAAGGCGAAGACCTGGTTCCGGCGAATGGAAACCTCGATGCGAGCCGCGTATGCGCAAGGCGCTTCGAACCGGCTCACCAGATCAAACGCCGCGCGCGATTCATTCCCCTACCGCGACGTCGAAGTTTTCATAGAACGAATCGCAATGACGTCCCGCATGGGGGATTGGCGCGAACTTGCGTTGATTCGCGCACGGGCGTCGGGACGCGATGTGGCACACGATCGAACGCGATCGTTCATCCGTGACAGCGTTGTCCGGCGTTTATGTTCCGATCGAAACCGAATCCCCGACGTTCGATGGACGCGCCGATTCGCGCGGCCGAACGGCCCTGGACGGTCGTTGTAGCAACGACGATGCCGGCGCGCCACGCAACGAGGCCGCGCCCCTCCCGGACGCGGCCTCCTCTGCCCTGCCTGCAGTATCCGCGCGGCCCGTGGGGTCAACCGAGGTCGTGCAGGATATTGTCCGCCGCCTGCAGCGCCAGCGCGGCGATGGTCAGGGTCGGATTGGCGGTGGCGGTGCTCGGGAACACGCCGCTGCCGACCATGTACAGATTCGGATGATCCCAGGACTGTTGCCGCGGATTGAGCACCGAATCGCGCGGGGCGGTGCCCATCCGATAGGTGCCGATGATGTGGCCGGCGCCGTAGAAGGTGAAACGGTCGCCCTTGTACTCGAAAGTGCTGGCCGTCGCTGCGGGGCCGCTGGTTTGCGCCGCCGGCGGCGGCTGGGTGTATTCCTTGGCGCCGAGGGCATTGAAGATCAACGTCGAGACTTGCTTGGCCGAAACGAAAGCGTTGCGCACGTAGTCGTCGCGGATGCGGTAGGTCACCGCCGGTCGCGGCAGGCCGAGATGGTCGCGCAGTTCCGACAACTGCACCCGGTTGTCCGGATCGGGCAGTTGCTCGATCAGATAGCCCAGGCGCAACTGCCGCACGTAGATCGCGTTGAGCGTGTTCACCAGTTGGGTGCCGAACAATCTGCTGAAGGGCGGCAGGTTCGGATTGAAACGCAAGGGTTCGCTCTGCTGGTTGAGCGAGTTGCCGTTCAACTGGGTGTTGTTCTGACCGAAGATGAAATCGGCCAGGGTGGTATTGGGATCGTTGGTCGCCCAGTTCCAGCCCTCGTTGCCGATCTCGATGCGATAGGCCGCGCGCTGGCTGCGGAACGCGCCGTCGCGCGCCGCCTCGATGCCCGAAGTCGACAGGGGCCCGCGGAAGGCATAGACCGGATCCTTGGCCAGGCCCCAGGCCAGGTACATGACATGGTCCATGAGGTTGCGGCCGACCTGGTCGGAACTGTTGGCGACGCCGTTGGTCCAGCCCGGATTGTTTTTCGACATCAGCAACAGCTTCGGCGTCTCGATCGCGTGCGCGGCCAACACGTAGCGCTTGGCCGTCGCCGTGCCGGTGCCGGTGGACGGCCCGGTCTGGCTGTCGTAGGTGATGTAGTCGATACCGCTGACCTGGTTGCCGTCGAGGCGAATATTGCTCGCCACGGACTTGTATTGGATCTGCACGTTGCCGGTCTGCAAGGCCTGGGCCAGGGTCACCGAACCGTCGTATTTGGCCTGGATCGGGCAGATGGGAATGCAGTTGGTATTGCCGGCGCACTGGCGGCGGTTGCCTGGCCGGGAGTTGCGGCCCTGCGGCGTCGGCGTGACGAACAGCGGAATGCCGTCGACCTTGAGTGTGGTGACCGTCTGCGCGTACAGCCCGTCGTTCATCGACTGCACGATGCCCGGCATCGGGAAATCGTAGTTGTCGCCGTACACGCCGCTGGGCTCGACGTCGAAGGTCTTGTACAGATCCACCATCGCCTGCTTGTCGGCGGATACGCCGATCACCTCGGTGGCCTTGCGGTAGTACGGCAGCAGTCTGTAGAAGAACTGCGATCCGCCGGGCCAGTCGACGCCCTGGCCGTACCGGGTTTTGAGCCGGAAGTCGTTCGGCAGGTTATTGAGCGAAGTACCCAGCCAGTGCCAGGTGGTGCCGCCGGCAACCCGCTCATAGGAACTGCCGAAAGCGAAAGTCAGTTCCGGGCTGTCGGGCGCCAAGCCTGGCTTCGGAGCGTCGTAGACGAAGTAACTGATGCTCGGGTCCTGCCAGGCATTGATCTGCAGCACCGTGTAGCGCGGCGTGTTGAGGCTGGACGGATCGGGTTGGCCGAGCGGGTTGTCGGCGGTGGCGGCGACGGCGCCCTGGATGGTCGGCGGGTACGGCGACTCGGGGGTCTTGGCGTTGGAGGTGAAGAAAGTCTGCAGGTACTCCTCGCGGCTCTTGGGCACCGGTGGCCCGCCTTCGAGGATCAAGACCTGCTTTCCGGCCTTGCCGAGCTGGTAGGCGACGATCGAACCGGCGATGCCGGAGCCGACGATCACCACGTCGAAGCCGCCGGGAGGCGTGACGATGCTCATACCGGGTTCTCCAGGTAGGCGCTCAGCGGCGGCGGCGGGTTGGCCCAGTAACCGTAGTGGTAGGTGGTGCTGCCCATCGGATGCGATTGCATCACCCGCCACACCAGGCCCTGGATGTAGCTGTCGGCCGAGATCACCTCGCTGAAAGTCTGGCCATGGGTGGATGCGGGGGTGTCGATCACCGTCGGCCAGGCGCCGGCATACCACAGGAACAGCAACTGCCGGCACGGAAATTCGAACTCGGGCTTGTTCGCGAACAGCAGCTCCACCACGCGCTCCTCGCGATTGGGCGGATTGCCCGTGAGCTTGTTGTCGATGCTTTGGTACCACGCCAGGATGCTGTCGGCCTCTCCCTTACTTACGCGATCGCGGAAGGTCGCCAGATAGACCGGCGTCATGTTGGTGCTGTCGTCCGGCGCCAGCGCTTCGCGCTTGAATCCGGTCAGGCCGACGCTGAGGCTGATGAAGGTGTCCATGGGGTCCATCGAGAGGCTCCTTATTGCGCGCGCTGCAGCAGATAGGTGAAGTCCGAAGCCATGCCGTTGGTCATGGTGGCGTTGTTGTGGCAGCCCATGCAGCTCGACGAGCCCTGCGGCGTCTTGCCCTGGATGTAGGTCTCCAGGGTCGCGTTGGCGAGGAAGACCGGCGCCGGCGTGCCGCTGGGGTCGATCGGGTTGTTCGCCTTGGTCGGCCACTGCGTGCTGATCAGCTGGTAGTTGGCCCACACCGAGTTCGCATTGACGCTGCGCAGCAAGGACTGGTACTGGGCGTTGAGCTTTTGGGTCGCATCGGTCAGCGGAATCTCGCGCACCACCTGGGTCGGCTGGGTGTAGCTCGCGTTCGGGTTCCACGGACGCGGCGGCGGCTCGTTGGCGAGGCAGGCGGTGCAGCTCTTGTCGAAGAAGTTGTAACTCGGCTTCGACTGCGGCTCGCCCAGGCTCGGCGCGTTGTCGACGTGCTCGAAGGTCGACCACACCCACTGCGGCGCGTTCTTGGTCTTGTGCACGATGTGCAGGCCGACCAGCCCCATCGTCTGCAACTTGCACGAAGCCGACACGCCTTCGTGCTCGCCCGGGTTGGTATAGACCAGGGCCTTGATGGTGTGGAAGCGGTTCGTATCGTCGTTGCGGCCCATCACCTTCCACGATGACTTGATCATGATCGCGCCGACGTTGCTCGGCGTCTGCGGCTGGGCGAAATCGGCCGGCTTGTTGAAAGCGGCCTGGCCGGCCTTGCTGTACAGCCCGTCCTTGACGATGCGGTCGAACATGTCCCGGTTCATCATGATCGCAAAGCGCACGTACTGGCCGTTCTGGTCGATCAGCGGGCCGGTCTCGAACGGCTCGGCGCTTTCGTCGAGTACGTCCGGGGTCTTGCCGACCTGGGTCAGGTTGAGGGTGCCGCTCCCCACGCCCTTGCACACTTCGGGTGGCGGCGAGTCGGTGCCCCACGCCGGCGGCGCGGCGCCGCCGGGCAGGAAGACCTCGCGGCTTTCCTTCCAGTTCTCCCACACCGTCGGCAGGTTCGCACCGATCGTGGTGCTCGTGTTCGGGTTGCCGTTGGCGTCGGCGGGCCAGTTCACCGCGACGAAGGTCTGCCACGACAGCAGGTCGAAATCGCCCTGCAGGTCCTGCAGATTCGGGTCGCTCTGGGGCACGTCGACGTCGAGCGGGATCTGCCAGCTCAGCGGCGGCAAGGCGGCCTGGGAGCGGATGTCCTCGCGCGTCAGCTTGTCGTGCGGTTCGGGCTTCACGCCGCTGTCGGCGCAACCGCCCAAGGCGATCAGTGCTGCGGACGCCGTCAGCATCAGACGGCGGCGGTATCGGTATGTCATGGCCTGGCCCCTGCTCCTTGGTCGAACGAAGCGAAGGCTTTCGCTTCGTCGCGGTGCAGGCAGCGTCCCTGTGTCGATGTATTGCGATTCCATGCCGACGAATCCGGCTTGGCTGGCGATCGCAATCGCTGGCTCCACTCGCGTCGAGCGCAGACGCTACCGGTGCCTCGCGGGCAAAAATGCGACGCGCCCGGCAAAAGAAAAATATCCGCGGTTTATTTGCCTTCGCGCCGACGATGCTGTCCTGCGCGGCGCTTCGTTTGCGTTACCGCATACAGCGCACGCTTTGGGTGCGTGCGAGTTGGCGAACGCGAACCAGGGTGAGCGAAGGTGAGTGCGCGAGGAACGCCTGCGTGGCAGTGCCGGCGCTCGGCATCGTTGCGACAGGCGAATCGCAACGATCCAGCATCGCGGCACGCCGGGCGCGTCGGCCTCGGCTCATGCGCTCGCAGGCACCCGCGCCGCGACGAATCGATCCGACCGCTCAGCTCTGCGGCGCGCTGCGCGCCTGCACCACTTCCGCGCGCGGCGGCGCGCCGAACAAGCGCTTGTACTCGCGACTGAACTGCGAGGGGCTCTCGTAGCCCACGCGGTGCGCGGCGACCACCGCCTCGACCCCGTTGACCATCATCAACCGCCGCGCTTCGTGCAGGCGCAACTGCTTCTGGAACTGCAGGGGCGACATCGTGGTCACGGCCTTGAACTGGTGATGCAAGGACGAAGTGCTCATGTGCACCTGCTCGGCCAGGGCCTCGATGCTCAACGGTTGCAGATAGCACTGGCGCAGCACCGCGACCGCCTTGGCGATCCGGTTGGAGCGGCTGTCGCTGACGGTCAGCGCGCGCAGGCGGTGGCCCAGGTCGCCCATCAGCACCCGGTAGAAGATCTCGCGCAGCGCCAGCGGCGCCAGCACCGCCAGGTCCTGCGGCGTGTCCAGCAGCCGCATCAGGCGCAGCACCGCGTCCATCAGGGTCGTGTTGACCCGGGCCGCGTACAGGCCCAGGTCGGCCGACTGGTGGCTGCCGTGGCCGCGCTCGGCCAGCGGTTGCCCGGCGTCGACCAGCAGGCGGGCGATCTCGGCCGGGTCGATGTCGATGCGCAGGCACAGATAGGGCTTGTCGGGAGTGGCCTCGACCACCTGGCCGATCATCGGCAGGGTCACCGACACCACCAGGTAGTTGAGCGGGTCGTAGTGGTAGGTGCGGTCCGACAGGGTCACCACCTTGCGGCCCTGGGCGACGATGCACAGGCGCGGCTCGTACACCGAGGGCGAGCATTCGGTCGGCGCGCTCATCCGGATCAACTGCAGGGCCTCGACCCCGGTCGGGTGCACTCCATCGCCGTGCGTTAATCGGGCAATCCGGCCGACCAGTTCGGCCAGCGCCGCGCAGCTCCCGCGTTGGGCGATCGATTCTGCGGAAGTATTGGCGTTCATGGCTTCCCGTCGACTATCGGGTTGCGGCGATTATCGGCACGAATCTGGCCGCAGACTGTGCCGCTTCGGCCGAATTGCAGGATTGGGCAATGATGCGACAGTAATGTACTAACGCGCCGGCGACCCAGCGACTAAGTTATGCCCAATCGCCCGCCGGTGGCCACGGCCAAACTCCGGCGGACGGCCAGTCCGCGTTCGACCCTGCCGTCCTGAACAGGGCGGCGGCCGGCACCGCGGGCGCCGGCTCGGGAGCGGGCCGTGCGGACCGGCGCAGCAGGCGCCAAGCGGGTTCGTCCCAGCAGGCCGGAGGCCGACCGCCACCGGGCGGATGCCGCGAGATCGGGCGCCCGCCCGACCGCCGCGGCCGGCGCCTGCTCATTGCCACGCCGTGCCGCCGACGCTCCGGCCGCGCGCATGGTCGCTCGCTTCACCCATCCAGCCGTCGGAACCCCCTCGCGATGTGGATAGTCCAATACGCCCTGAGCCGCCGTTACACCATCGGCGTGCTGGCGATCCTGATCCTGCTGTTCGGCGTGCTGTCGGCGCGCAAGATGCCGACCGACATCCTGCCCGAGGTCGGCATCCCCTCGGTCAACCTGGTCTGGACCTACAGCGGCCTGCCCGCGGCCGACGTCGCCGCGAAGATGACCTCGTTCTCGGAGGCGGCGATCCTCAACACCGTCGACGACCTCAAGGAAGTTCGTTCGGAAACGCTCAACGGCGCCAGCATCGTGCGCATCGACTTCCAGCCCACGGTCAGCCTCGACCGCGCCCTGGTGCAGATCACCGCGGTCTCGCAGACGATCCTGCGGCGCATGCCGCCGGGCACCTCGCCGCCTCTGGTGGTGCGCAACAACGTATCCAGCACGCCGGTGCTGCAGCTGGTGCTGTCCTCTGATTCGCTGACCGAAGCCCAGCTCTACGACTACGCCCGCCTGCAACTGCGTTCGCAGATCCAGACCATCCCCGGCATCCGCATGACCCTGCCCTACGGCGGCGCGCCGCGGCAGATCATGGTCGACCTGGACCCGGCCAAGCTGCAGACCTATGGCCTGACCCCGGCCGACGTCACCGGCGCCCTCGAACGCGGCAGCCCGACCCTGCCCTCGGGTTCGATCCGCGAAGGCCGCCGCGAGATGCAGATCTCGATCGACACCAGTCCGGCCACCGCGGCCGAGTTCCTGGAGATCCCGGTGGCCGCGCGCAACGGCGTGGTGATCTACGTGCGCGACGTGGCCTCGGTGCGCGACGGCGGCGCGCTGCAGACCAACATCGCGCGCATGGACGGCTCCAGCGCGGTGTCGGTGGCGTTGATCAAGCTCGGCGGCGCGTCCGCGGTCGAAATCGTGCGCGCGATCCGCGAGCGCCTGCCCGAAATCGAAGCCTCGGCGCCGCCGGGCACGCGCATCCAGCCGATCTTCGACCAGTCGGTGTTCGTCGACAACGCGATCGCTTCGATCGAACACGAAGCGGTGCTGGTGGGCCTGCTGGTCGCGCTGGTGGTGCTGGTGTTCATCGGTTCCTGGCGTTCGAGCATGATCGTGCTGTCGGCGATTCCGCTGGCCCTGCTCGCTTCGGTGGCGATGCTGCATCTGCTCGGCTACACCTTCAACGTGATGACCCTGGGCGGCCTGGCGCTGGCGATCGGCATCCTCGTCGACAACGCCGTGGTCGACGTCGAGAACACCAACCGCAACATCGCCCTGGGCAAGGACGTGCGCACCGCGATCCTCGACAGCGCAAAGGAAGTGGTGTTCCCGGAGATGGTCTCGACCATCGCGATCTGCATCGTGCTGACCCCGATCCTGCTGATGACCGGCTTGTCGGCCTGGGTGTTCACCCCGCTCGCACTGGCGGTGATCTTCGCCATGCTGGCCTCGTTCCTGCTTTCGCGCACCCTGATCCCGGTGCTGTGCTACCTGCTGTTGCCGGCCGACATCGCCAGCCGCGCCAACCCGCGCTGGGCGCCGGAAAAGCTGCTGCTGAAGGTCAGCCACAAGGTCGAGCACGTCCTCGACCGGCTGCGCGACAAACATCATGCGCTGCTGATCCGGCTCGGCCGCCACGGCGTCGTGCTCGGCCTGGTCGCGCTGCTGGTGTTCGGCGCCGGCGCGCTCGCGGCGACGTCGCTGGGCCGCGAATACTTCCCGCAGGTCGACGCCGGCCAGTTGCGCCTGCAGGTGCGCCTGCCGACCGGCACCCGCCTGGAAGAGACCGCAGCGCGGCTCAGCGAAATCCAGCGCGAGATCCGCAGCATCATCCCGCCGGCCGAATTGCAGACCGTGTACGAACAGATCGGCGTGCCCGACGCGATCAACCTGTCGCTGGTCGACAGCACCGTGGTCGGTTCGTTCGAGGCCGAGATCATGCTGCAACTGCGCTCGCCGCACGCCAACAGCCACGATTACCTGGTCAAGATCCGCCAGCGCGTCGCCGAGCGCTTCCCCGACGTGAAGCTGTTCGAGCGTCCGCCGGACGCGACCAGCCGCACCCTCGCCGGTTCCGCCGCGGCCGCCTTCGAGGTGCGCCTGATCGGCCGCGACGTGCCCGGCAACCTCGCCGCCGCGCGCCAGATCGAGCAGCGTCTGCACCAGGTGCCGGGCGCGGTCGACATCGCCTTGCGCCAGGTGCTCGACCTGCCCGAGTACCAGGTCAAGATCGACCGCACCCGCGCTGCCCAGCTCGGCCTCGACGCGCAACAGGCCAGCCGCGCCGTGCTCGCGGTGCTCGGTTCGGCCGGCACCGTCTCGCCGGTGTACTGGACCGACACCGTCAACGCCATCGCCTACACCGTGCAGGTGCAGGCGCCGATCAACAACGTGCAGAACATCGACGCCCTGCTCAACGCGCCGCTGCGGATCGGCAGCGACGGCCAGGCGGTGTTGTTGCGCAACATCGCCACGGTCGCCCCGCGCAACGTCCCGGCCAGCATCGCCCGCACCACCCTGGCGCCGACCATCAGCGTGGTCGCCAACGTGCAGGGCACCGACCTGGGCTCGGTCTACGACGAGTTGACCGCGATCACCGGCGAGCTCGGCGGCAAGCTCAAGCCCGGCAACCGCATCGAGATCGTCGGCCAGGCCGGCGAGATGCAGAGCGCGTACGGCGAACTCGCCGCCGGCCTGTTGATGTCGGCGATCCTGGTGTTCCTGGTGCTGGTGGTGAACTTCCAGTCGTGGATCCAGCCGTTGGTGGCGATGTCGGGCCTGCCGGTGGCGATCGCCGGCGCCGCGATCGGCCTGTTCGTCACCGGCACGCCGCTGAGCGTGCCGGCGTTGATGGGCGTGATGATGGTGATCGGCGTGTCGACCGCCAACAGCGTGCTGGTGACCAGCTTCGCGCGCGGCCTGATCGCCGACGGCCACGATCCGGAACTGGCCGCCTACGAATCCGCCGCGGTGCGTCTGCGCCCGGTGCTGATGACCGCCTGCGCGATGGTGCTCGGCATCATCCCGATGGCGATCGGCCTGGGCGACGGCGGCGAGCAGAACGCACCGCTCGGCCGCGCGGTGATCGGCGGCCTGCTGTTCGGCACGCCGGCCACCCTGATCCTGGTTCCTTCCATCCTGGCCGTGCTCGGCCGCCGCCGGAAACCGCAGGCGCAGGCCGAACCGGCCGACGCCGCCCTCCCCGCAGGAGTCGCTCCATGAACATCGTCCTCAACGGCCGGCTCTCCACGGCCCCGCTGTCGCCGGCCACGCGCTTGCGCGCCGTCCTGGCGGCTGCCCTGCTCGCCGCGCTGGCGGGCTGCAGCCGTAGCGACGCCGAGCCCACGCCGGCCAATGCCCTGCCGGAAGTGCTCACGGTACAGGCCAAGGCGGCCGACCCGATCACCGAACTGGCCTTGCCCGCGCGCGCGCAAGCCGGCGAGTCGGCGCAGCTGTACGCGCGCGCGACCGGCTTCGTCAGCGAGCGCAAGGTCGAACTCGGCGACCGCGTCGAAGCCGGCCAGGTGCTGGCGACGATCTCGGCGCCGGAGATCGACCAGTCGGTGCGCGAGGCGCGCGCGGTGCTCGCCCAGGCCGCCGCCGACCAGGAACTGGCCCGGATCAATTACGACCGCGCCCAGGCGCTGATCGGTTCGGGCGCGATCTCCAAGGAATACTTCAGCGACCGCAAGGGCAACTTCGACGTCGCGGCGGCGGCGCGCAACGCCGCCCAGGCGCGGCTGACCGCAGCGCTGGAACGGCAGTCCTTCCAGGCGGTGCGCGCGCCGTTCGCCGGCGTGGTGGTGGCGCGCAACATCGAGCGCGGCGACCGCGTGGTCGGCGATTCCGCCTCGGCCAGCGCGCCGATGTTCGAGGTCAACGTGCTCGACCCGCTGCGCGTGGTCATCGACGTGCCGCAGAACGTCGCCCTGCAGATCCAGCCGGGCCTCGAAGCCGAAGTCAGCTTTCCCGAATTGCCTGGGCAGGTGTTCAAGGCCCAGGTCGCTCGCAGCGCGCGCACCCTCTCGCGCGAGTCCGGGGTGATGCGCACCGAGCTGCGCCTGCCGAACCCCGACAGCCGCATCCCGGCCGGCATGGTCGGCACCGTGCGCCTGCACCTGCCGCGCGCGGCCGCCGCGGTGGTGCTGCCCGTGTCGACGGTGATCCAGCGCGCCGCCGGCGCCCAGATCGTCGCCCTCAACCCCGATTCGACCATCGCCTATCGCGAGGTCACTCTGGGCCGCAACCTCGGCAACGAGATCGAGATCCTCAGCGGCATCCGCGCCGGCGAAACCATCGTGCTGGCGCCGAACGCCTTGCTGAGCGAAGGCAACAAGGTTCGCGCCAAGGCCCTGCCGCCGCCGAAGAAATCTTGAGTCGCCCGCTGCGGTACTGCGCTGGGCCGAAGCTGGAACACGGGTAGCGAAGCCCATGCCGCCTTGGGCTGGCCCGGACGTCGCGACACGAATGGGTCACCGGCTGTCGCGGGGCAGAGGCGAGCAGGCGGGCTGCGAACGCGGCCGCTATCCATAGAGCCGAACACGCCTCTCCGTGCCGGGCACGGGGAGGCCGTTCGCTATCGAAGAGGCGTCATGCGATCGCAATGGATCGCGCCGTTGCGGGCCTCAGGAGCGCGCCGCTGCGGGCCCCAGGCCCGGGCGGCCGCGGCCGGGACCGCGCAGCCAGTCAAGGCGCCAGGGTCTGGGCCGCCAAGCCACTCAGGGCTTGTTGTCGCCGTGGCCGTAGCTGATCACCCGGCCGACCTCCCAATGATCGGCCTGCTGGCGCCAGATCAGCAGGAAATCGCTGACGCCGTCGCACTGGCCGGTCTTGACCTGGCAAAAACGGTGCTGGCCGGTTTCGAGCGCGCCGTAGCTCTTGATCGGCCGGACCTTGATCGTGCCCGGGATCAACTCGCGGCGGATTTTGCCGCAGACGCCTGCGCGGGTCTGGGCGATCATCGATTCGCGGGTCCACGAAACGCCGCCGACGTCGTGGTAGAACTCGACGTCGGAGGAAAAATAATCCGAATAACGCTTGAGCTGCTTCGGGTCGGTGCAGCGGTTGAACGCGTCGAACACCTGCGTATCGAGCCCTGCGATGGTGTCGTGCAATGCCTTGTCGGCGGCACTGACATCGCCGGCCGGGGCGGCCGGCGCGGCAACCGGCGCGGCGGGCGCATTGGGTTCGGCGGCGGAAGCGATCCCGGTGGGTATCGCGAGCATTGCGGTGAAGCCGAGTACCCAAGCCAACTTGATCATCGATCCACTTCCCTTGTGTCGGTCCGCGGATCATAGCCGGAGCCGGCTGCTGCGTCGCCTGTCCGGCTTCTCGCGCCCGTGGCGGCGGCACTGGAACGCAGGAGAACCGCGGGCCTGGGATCGAGCCGGACCCGCCATATCTCGCCGGTTCCAGGCGGACGCAGCCGAGCGGCCCGAGCCGGGTCGAGCCGGGTCGAGCGATACGGCGAACCGAGCGCGGCCGGCGCCGACGCGATGTCAGCGAGGCTCGCGCCGGCTGCCGAGCATCGGCGGCAGGGCCGGCGCCGCATCACCTGTCCTGCGCCGGCGGCGCCGAAGCCGCGTCGATGGTTTCGATGGCGGCCGAGGGCACCATGCACAGCGCAGGCTCGCTCGCCAGCGCGGCGCCACTGCCGGCTCCCTGGGCGCCCGCGGCTTCCAGCGCCATCGCCTTGCGCGCTTCGGCCAGGATCGGCAGCAGCTTGTAGAAGGAATTGGCCACCGCACGCCGGCCCATCGCCGCATAACGGTCGCCTTCGCACAACGCGAACCAGGTCGCGTCGTACAGGGCCTGCATGGCGCGACCGGGTTCCGGGCCGCGATCGGGTCGGGTCTCGAGCGTCATGGCGCACTCCACTCGGCCGCGCGATGGCCGATGACGACACCTTAGCGAGCCGACGTCTCACCCCGGGATACCGGCAACGCATTTTTGCGGCGGCGTTCAGACCCACGTCATGTCACGACGCCATGCCGTAACAAACGGTTCAGTCCGTTCGCACAGCGGCGTGAACCACGGCACATATCGAGCTACCGATCCCACCCGCGAGCGAAATCGGCGGCCGCGTGTCAGCCGGTGGGACGCGGCGATGGAAGGCTGATGCGCACACCGACACGGCCGTCGCCGGCCTAGGTCGGCGCGCCATCCGACTTCCCACGACGGCCTCGCACCGTCGCCACTTTCGCAAGGACTCGATTCACCCATGAGCGACATCATCGATCAGGCCCAACGCTTCGAGGAGATCAACCTCGCCCAATCGCTGCAGGCCCAGCAACTCGCCGCCGAAGCCGCGACCCGGCCCCTGGCCGCCGGCTACTGCTTGAACCACGCCTGCCTGGAACCGTTCGACGACGACCCGCAACGCCTCTATTGCGGCCCGGCCTGCGCCGAGCGCCATCACCGCCAGACCCAGCGCGACCGTCCCGCGCCACGCGGCAAATAGCGGGAGCCGCGTTCGCTCAGGGGCGGAATCGTCGGTGGATTTGTACCGCCCCGCCCATTCCGGGTGACTGTTGCTATTGCCATTGCTGTTGCTGTTGCTGTTGCTGTTGCCGTGCGCAGCCTCGCACTAGCGAAGACCAAAGAAGCCCCGGAGGGCGGCGCGCAGGGATGCGCGCCGTTTTTCATCGGGACAGGGAGGTCCCGTATGTAGAGCCCCGCGGAAGCACCGCTCGTGCAGGCCTGTGATTCAAAACAGAAGCATTTTTTTGGTTACCTTTCTTTTTTTGCTTTAGACAAAAGAAAGTAACCCGCCGCTTTAGTGGCGGAAGCTTTGGGTTTGATCTTGACCTTGATCCTCACCTCAAGAAGGAATGCGCCGCGAGACCGTCGCAGCGATGTCGCGGCTTGCGCCGCTCCTACCCAGGCGAAAGCATGCCGTTTCGATGGGTGATGCAGGCATCGATGTATCAGTGCGTCCCGCGGTCGCGACTTACGTCGCTCCTACAGGGAACTTGGCGAGTAACGACGTGAACATGAGGCGGCGCGGTCGAGGTTCGCGCCGCTCCTACCCAAGCGAATGCATGCCGTTTCGATGGGTGATGCAGGCATTGATGCGTCAGTGTGTCCCGCGGTCGCGACTTACGTCGCTCCTACAGGGGGCTTGGCGAGTGACGACGCGAACATGAGGCGGCGCGGTCGAGGTTCGCGCCGCCCCTACCCAGGCGAACGCACGCCGTTTCGATGGGTGATGCAGGCATCGATGTATCAGTGCGTCCCGCGGTCGCGACTTACGTCGCTCCTACAGGGGGCCTGGCGAGTAACGACGCGAACATGAGGCGGCGCGGTCGAGGTTCGCGCCGCCCCTACCCAGGCGAATGCACGCCGCTTCGATGGGTGTTGCAGGCATCGATGTGTCAGTGCGTCCCGCGGTCGCGACTCACGTCGCTCCTACAGGGGGCTTGGGGAGTAACGACGCGAACATGAGGCGGCGCGGTCGCGGCTCGCGCCGCCCCTACCCAGGCGAATGCACGCCGCTTCGATGGGTGTTGCAGGCATCGATGTGTCAGTGCGTTCCGCGGTCGCGACTTACGTTGCTCTCCAGGGGAGAGCCGCGATGACGCTGATGCAATAGCTCAGGGGCGGCAGCGACGCAAGTCGCGACCGCGTCCTGACGACTTCGCCGCACATCAGCCCAATAAGCAGAAGCCCCCCACCGCCAAAAACCAACATCGCAGCCGCCACGACCCCCAGGCGATGCGTTCCCTAACGCTCCCGCACCGGAAAACTGCACTCCGCGTAATACAACTCGCAACGCCTGTCCCTGCGCGCCTCGCACGCGCCCAGGCCGATTTCGGCGGCGCGCTCGGCGCTGCTCGCAGTGGAGGTATCCGATTGGCGATCGCCGGCGACCACCACCACGCAACTGTCGCGGTAGCTGAACTCGACCTTGCAGGCCCGGCCGCCGCGCGCGCGGCAGTCCTCCAGGGCGATGCGCCGGGCGTCGCGCTTGCTGCGGCTGTTGCTGGCCGCGCCCATGATGCCGGCGGCCCCATCGAAGGCGAGCGCGCCCCACTGGCTGGCCCAGCGCGATCCCGCCGCGCCGCGCGGGGCGGGACCGCTCGGCATCGGCGCGCAGGCGTTCGGCGAGGCCGCGCTATACGGAACCATGCCCGGCGGGCAGCCGCCTTCGGCCTGCGCGGCTCCCGCCGAGACGGCCGACCACGCCAACAAGGCCGCACAGAACGCGCGTTTGCGGCGCATCGATAGAGGCTCGCCCATCGCCATCAGCTCCTGCGTACCGCATCTTCGCCGCGCGGCTCGCGCATCGGCGGGCGACCCGACTCGTGCATCGCCCCGGTCGTCAAGGCCGGTGTGGCGGCGCGCTGTTCGCCGCCGTGCGGTGCGGCCAGGTACGACGCGGTCGCGGCTTGAGCCGAGACCGCGGGTGCCGTGCCGGCGCTGCCGCCGAAGGCCGAGTAATGCACGAAGTTGCCCATGGTGCCGTTGAAGAACACCGCCGCCACCGGCGGCGCGACGACGATGAAGGTGGTCAGGATCAGGCCGATGCCGCCCTGCTGCATCGCCAGGCTGGTCATGCCTTCGGCATCGAGGCCGACGATGCCGTTGAACGCTTTCGACACCCAGAACGCCATCGCAACCTTCGCCAACAGCTTCATCGCCATCGCCGTGACCACGCTCAAGGTCGCCATCGAAAACAAGGTGCCCAGGCCGTACAGCAGCCACTTGCGGAACAGTTCCTTGGTCTGTTCGAAGATCAGGCACAGGATGAACAAGGGGCCGAGACCGATGAACACGGCGATGCCGAACTTGTACAACAGCAGCATCGCGCCGGCGGTCATCGCCGGGCTGGCCGAACCGAACCCGGCGAACAGCAGCGCGCGCGCTTTCTCCTCGCGCATCGCATCGTCGCCATCGACCACCTGCACCGCATCGATCGCGGCCAGGGCGAGTTGGGTATAGGCCAGGTTCTGGTCGATGCTGTCGGCGGCGGTGCGGCCCTCGATGCCGGTGAAGACCTGGTGGATTTCGCGGTCGAGGCTGTCGGTGAACACGCCATGCAGGCTGCCCCCGAACATCGACATGCCGGTGGCGATGGCGACGATGACGCCGACCCGCATCGTATTGACCACCAAGGCCATCATCGGCTCGCGCGACTGCCCAGTGACGATGCGATAGCCCGCCAGCAACACCCACAGGGTCACCAGAGTCAGGGCGATGCCGCTGGCCCAGGCCATCATCCGCCCCATCAGCTGCAGGCCGAAGGCGTCGATTTCCTGGCTGAAGTAGGCGTCGATCAGTTTGTAGAAGGCGAAGTCGCCCAGGCCCGACTGGATGCCGGCGAGATACGCCTCATGCAGCCCGTTCGCCACGCGGTCCATCCCGGCCATGCCCGTCCCCCTTTTTTTTGCAGTCCGGGCCGCCGATGAGGCGGCCCGATGACCGACGCCTGCGCCACGCGACTTCCGCCAGCGCACTCTCCACCGCCGCCCGGAGGCTTCGCCTCCGTCCCTGGAAAAACCTTACGAACTGCAGCCGCACACACGGACCTACGTCTCCTCCGCCGCCCGACGGCGCGTCCACCGCGTCATCCGGCAAGGTGGTGCCTGCGGCGCTGGGCGGCGGCTAGCGGCGACTCGGCATCTGGCGGGATACGCGCTACTCGGACCGTATGCCGTCTCCCGGCTCGTGCTTTCCGGGAAAGTTTTCCGGCCTGCGTTTCCGTTTCGCGCCTTCTTCGAGCGCGCTCTTGGAACGTGCTCTTTGAACGTTCTCTTTGAACGTGCTCTTGGAACGTGCTCTGCAAACTGCTCTTGGAATGTGCTCGTGGAATGTGCCTGGAACGCGCTCTTGGAGGATGTTCGTCGGGCCGTGCCTCGTAGCCGTGTTTCCTGGATCGCTTTCTCGATCGTTTCCAACCATTTTCTGATCGTGTTTTTGATGAGCGTTTTTCTGGAGCGCATTCCCGCCCGCACGACTCGACCCGTGCGATGCGAGACGTGCAGCCGGACGAATCGCCCACCGACGACGCGTGCCGCACAGCGGATATCGGTTGTGTAGACCGCGACGTGTGCGTTCCCTCGCCGTTCGCGAGCCGTCGCGAGTGGCGGCGCGCTGCCTCGTCGTTGCGGATGCGTCGCGGCGTTGCCGAATCCGGGAGTGAGGCTAGCACCGGAAATCCGCAACGCGTTGTAGGAAAACTCTGATTCGTCGTGCGCGTTTGGCCACGCCGTGTAGACAAATGTCTACGTTCTTGTGGACACAAAGCAAATTCAAGAAGCGATGCTTGCCAACTCTGGAGTTTTGTTGAGATTAGGTGTCATCCAGATGGATCTGACTTGGCAAGAGAGTTCGTAATGATCCGCGTCTTCATGATCGACGACCACCCCCTCATGCGCACCGGAATGCGCTGGGTACTGGAAGAAGCGGGCGACATCGAAGTGGTCGGCGAGGCCGCCAACGGTCGCGATGCGCTGGCCTCGATTCCGACCGTCGCCCTCGACCTGGTGGTGTGCGATTTCGACCTGCCCGATACCGACGGCCTGGACCTGACCCGCCGCCTGCTGCGCCAGGACCCGGACCGCAAGGTCCTGATCGTGTCGATGCTCGAACGCAGCCCGATTCCGCGGCGATTGCTTGCGGCAGGCGCGCTGGGCTACGTCAGCAAGACCAGCGATCCGCTGGTGGTGTTGCGCGCGGTGCGCGAGGTCGCCGCCGGCCGCCGCTTCCTCGACAACGCCCTGGCCTGCCAGGTGCTGTTCGATTCCTCGCCGTTCGACCAGCTCAGCCCGCGCGAACTCGAGGTCGCGATGTTGATGGTCAAGGGCGAGAGCATTCGCCGCATCGCCGATTCGCTGCGGGTCACCGAGTCGACCGTGCGCACGATTCGCTCGCGGGTGTTCGACAAGCTCGACGTCCGCGGCGACGCCTCCCTGGTCTACCTCGCGGTCGAACATGGCCTGGCCTGATCGCGCGGCACCGCACGCGGCGCGACCGGCCGCCGCATCGTCGACGCCGGCCGCACGGCCCGGCGATCGTCGCAGCGCCGCGGCCCCACTGCCGCCACGAACTCGCATGCGCTCCACTCCTGCCGCTCCCGGCGCGCCCGTCCTGGGCATCGCCTTCGTCCTGGCCCTCGGCGCCTGCGCCGATCTTTCCGAGCCGACCATGCCGCCCTACCGACTCAACCCGCATCCGCAGCAGCGTTACGAGGTCGCCCTGCGTCTCGACGACGCGCCAGGGCCGGTGCTGACCTTGCAGGCCACGGTCCAGTACGAAGTGGCGGACCTGTCGTGCGTGCCCGAGGTGCCCGGGACCGGGGTCCGGCCGGTGCCGCGGCACAGCCTGCCGGCGACCTACGTCCGCACCGAGCCTCAGCGCTATCTCATCGCCGTATACGCCGATGCGATGCGCGACGAGGACTACCACGGCCTCGGCGTCTGCCGCTGGAGGCTCGCCGCCCTGCATGTCGGCCTGCATCTCGCCGACCGGCAACATCGCGACATCGTCGTCGATCCGACCCTGCCCGGCGAGGCCCTGCTGTCCGGGCGCGGCAGCACTCTGCATTTCTGGCGAGACGGGCGTCCACGGGTCAATCCGCAGGACGCGGTCGCCCTGGATTACCAAGGCCCGCGCACTTACCGCGAAGCGATACGTCCCGACGTCTTTTCCGTCACCTTCATTCCGAGGGCGGGCATTTCGAGAGCGGGCACGCCATGAGCAACAGCAGCCAACACTACGCCAACCTCGCCAGCGACGCCTACAGCCCGTACGCGCCGGGGCGCCGCGCCCGAGGCCGCGAGGACAAGGTGCGCATCGACGAGGTGACCTACAAGATCATCGAACATGTCGACCGGCCGTCCGGTTATCAGGGCACGATCTATCAGCGTCTCGACACCGGCGCGCTCGTGGTCGCGCACCGCGGCACCGAGTTCGGTCGCGAATTCGTCAAGGACGGGCTGCTCGCCGACGGCGGCATGGTCGCCGCGCGCGTCAATCGCCAGGCCGACGACGCGCTAAGCCTGACCCGCAGCGCGGTGGAATACGCGCGAGAGCTGAAGCACGAACTCGGCCATGAGGTGCCGGTGACGGTCACCGGCCATTCCCTAGGCGGCTGCCTGGCGCAGATCAGCGCCTACCGCTACGGCCTCAACGGCGAGACCTTCAATCCCTATGGTGCGGCGAGCCTACGCGAGCGCATCCCGGAAGGCGGTACGCAAGTGCTCAACCACGTCATGGCGGGCGATCTCGTCAGCGCCGCCGGCCGCCATTTCGGCCGGGTCCGCATGTACGCGGTCGACCAAGAGGTGGATACGCTGATCCGGGTCGGCCGCTATGCCGACAACGGCGACCGCCTCGATATCCGCTACGCCCTGCCCGCGGCCGCGGCCGGCTGGGAGTCGCATCGCATGCATCACTTCCTTCCGCTCGACGGCGCGGGGCGCCGCGACCGCTCGGTGCTCGACGACCCGCAGGCGCAGCGGCTGGCGCAGCAGCATCGGCCGATGTTCGACAAGTACCGCAGCGACATGCTGCTGACCCGCGAGGGCGCATCGATCGGCGCGGCGCTCGCGCAAGGCGCGCGAGGCGTGGCCGGCGAGATCCTGCGCCACCTGCCCGACCGCCCGCATAATCCGTTCGACGAAGCCACGCGGCGTCCGTCGCCGCCGGCCGCGCAGCCGTCCGACCCGCGCCTGGCCGGGCATCCGGACCACCGCTTGTACGGTCAGGTCCGCGCCGGCATCGCGGCGATCCAGCAGGGCCAGGGCCTGGTGCGCGGCGCGGACGGCGAACGCACCGCCGCGAGTCTGCTGGTGCTGGCCAAGCGCAGCGGTTTGAGCCGCGTCGACCAGGTCGTCGCCGGCCACGCCCCGGGCCAGCCGGAGCAGTTGTTCGTGGTCCAGGGCGATCCGCGCGATCCGGCCCATCTTCGCGCGCAGATGCCGGCCGCCGAGGCGGCTAAGACACCGGTCGCCGAGTCGATGCGCGAACTCGCCGCGCTGAACGCCCAGGCGTCCAAGCCAGCCGCCGCGCCCGACACCCACGACCGGGCCCATCCGATGCCGATGCGCCCGCACTGAGCCCTCGCCGCTGCAGCCGCCCCGGCGCCTCGGCCGAATCGCGTCGACGCGACCCCACCGGCACCGCCGCCGGCCAGGATGGGCACAGGGCTGACCGGCGCGCCGCATCTGCCTACAATGCCGCGCCCGAAGTTGCAGTGCCCGTCATGGAAATCGTCGTCAACGAAGAGCTCAAGGCCTACATCGATCCGCTGACCGAGGAGGAGCACGAAGCGCTCGAGCGCAGCATTCTCGCCGAGGGGTGCCGCGACGCGCTGGTGCTGTGGGGCGACGTGCTGGTCGACGGCCACAACCGCTACGGCATCTGCCGCAAGCACGGCCTGCCGTTCCAGACCGTGCAGAACCCGCGCTTCCGGTCGATCGACGACGTCTACCTGTGGATGATCGACCAGCACCTAGGCCGCCGCAGCGTGTCGGACTTCCAGCGCGGCGTGCTGGCCCTGCGCAAGCGCGAGATCCTGGCCGAGCGCGCCGCCGCTGCAGCCGCGCCGGCCACCGCCGACACCGGCAACGACGACGCGCCCTGGGACACCTCGGCGCCCGAACCGGGCGCCGATGCGCCGCAACCCGCAGCGGCCGCCGCGGCCAAGCCGGCGCCGGGCGCGCGCAAGCAACGCGGCGAGATCGCCCGCGAAGCGCGCCTGAGCACCGCCCAGGTCGGCCTGATCGAAACCATCCACAAGCAGGCGGCGCCGGAAGTCGTCGCCGCGGTCAAGTCCGGCACGCTTTCGCTCAATGCCGCCGCCGCGGTCGCGACCTTGCCGGAAGACGAACAGCGCGCCGCCGCCCTGGCCGGCAAGAGCGAACTCAAGGAAGCGGCCAAGCGCGTGCGCGAATCGCGGCGCAAGCCGCGCGAACCGCGCGAAGGCGATGAGGGCGAGACCTCGGCGCTGGACGCCGCGCTCGCCGACCAGGTGCTGGCGCTGCGCCAACGCGTGGCCGAGCTGACCGCCGAAAACGAATCGCTGCGCGAGCAACTCGCGCTGCTGCAGGCTGCCGCGGCCTGAGCGAAAACTGCAGCACGGACCGCAGCGGCCTGATCCGAGCCCGCTGCCAGGAGACCGGCGCGGCCCGATCGTAGGCCGCGGCTGGCGACCGAAAAACGGCCTGATCGCCGGCTGTCGCTTCCAGGCGCAGGCGTGCGCTCCAGCCCCGCTGATCGCTCTCGCGCCCCGCAGTCGACTCAGGCGCCTGGGCTCAATCGACCACGCAGCTCAGGGCGACGGTGACGGTGCCGCCGTTGACCAGGTTGCCGAGTACTACGCCGGCATCCAGCGCCGCCAGGCTCAACGACGCGCTCGGACAGGCCGCGCCGGTGCAGGTCGCCGGCGCCGTGCAAGTGAGATTGCTGCGACCGGCGGCGGGGTCGCGCAATACCGCGCCGGTCACCGCATCCGGGCCGGCGTTGCTGACCACGATGGTGTAGGTCGTGGTCGCGCCACTCACCAAGGTGTCGCCGGCCTGGTCGATGTCGCCGTTCACGCCCGGGGTGTTGGTCTTGGTGATCGACAGGTCGGCGATCGGCGCGCGCGTATTGCTGAAGGTGCAGGTCAAGTCGTCGCCGTCCGCGGCGGTGACATTGAAACTGATGCCGCTGCCGCTCGGGGTCTGTCCGCCGGCCAGTGCATTGGTGCAGGCGTAGGTCGTCGTATAGCTCGCCAGGTTGGTGCCGGCTGCGCCGGCCTCGGTCAGGGTGTAGGCGCCGCCGCTCGATCCCGGGTTGACGATCGCGACTTCGCTCGGCGCATTGCTGCTGCCGGTGGTGGTGACCGTGCTCGGTCCGCCCGGCCCGCTGACGGTGAGCACGAACTGATCGGTCGCGACGAAGCGCCCGAGCGGCAAGGCCTTCTGCAAGCGCAGGATCGGCTGCCGGCTGTTGGTGAAGGTGCACACGATGTTGGCCCCGGCCGCGGTCGCTGCGGCATCGAGCACCACGCTGCGATTGGCGAGGTCCGGCGTCGCGGTACCGCCGCTGGCCAGGCCAGTGCAGGCGATGTCGGTGACCGCATAGCCCGCGAGCGCCGCTTCGGCGACCGTCGTCGCCACCCCGACGCTCGTCAGCGTCTGCACGGCGCCGCTGACCGGCGTGCCGGCCACGGTCGTGGTCAAGGTCTGCGCGGCCACGCCGTTGCTGCCGGTGAAGTTGAAGGCGCCGACGCCGCCGAGGCTGATCTTGCTGATCGTCAGGCGCGATACCGAGGTGTCCGAATCGGTGGCCTGGTTGTTGGCGGTATTGGTCTCGCTGGTGCCGGCGCCGGCAGTGACGGTGGCGGTGTTGCTCAAGGCGCCGGTGAAGTTCGCCGGCACCGTCACGGTCAGCAAGTAAGTCACCGAACCGCCGACCGGGAGGTCGACGGTCGCGTCGTTGATCGCGCCGCTGCCGCTCGCCGCGCACACGCCGCCGGCGCTGCCGCTGCAGGTCCAGCTCGCAGTGGCGATGCCGACGGGCAAGGGGTCGCTGACGGTCGCGTTCTGCGCGCCGAACGGGCCGCTGTTGCTGACCACGATGGTGTAGACGACGTTCGTGCCCGGCGTGTAGGTGTCGTTGGCCTGGTCGACGTTGCCGTTGACCCCGGGCGTGTTGGTCTTGGTGATCGCCAGGTCGGCGCCGAAGCTGATGTTGGCGGTCGCGCAATTGGAACCGTCGTTCGAGCTCGACCCCGGCGCGCCGGAAATCAGGGTCGCCGCGCCGGTCGTCAGATCGAACTGGTAGAAACCGCTTGGCGGGTTGTTGCCGGAACCGAACAACCCGTTCGGCGCACCGTACATGGCGCCGAAGAAGCCGGCCGGCAGGCCGTTGGGGGCACCGATGCCGGTGACCGCGCCGGTGGTCGGGTTGACCGACACCAACTGGCCGCCGTTGGTGACGCCGTACAGCAGGCCGCCGACCCAGGCCCAGTCGGCGATGTTGATCGCCGCGCTCAGGGCGACCGGGGTGGCGGTCAAGGTGCTCACGTTGATCGCGTACATCGTGGTGCCGGCGCCGACGTTGTCCTTGACGTACAGGATGTTGCCGGCGGTACCGAAGGCGCCGCTGATGTAGGTGGCGACCGGCAGCCCGCTGACCGCGCCGAGGCTGACGGTGGTGCCGTCGGCGCCGATCCTGACCAGGGTATTGGTGTTGCTCGTCACCAGGCCGTACTGGTAGTTGTCGCTGGGGTTGTAGCCGACCGCGTTGTACAGCAGGTTGGTCGTGCCGACGGGATTGAAGGTCAACGGATTGGTGCCGGTGCCGATCTGGTACAGCGTGGTCGGCGTGGGCGCGCCCGGCGATTGCTCCAGCCATAGCCGCGCATCGCAGACGCCGAAATTGGGTTGCGGGGTGTCGGTGTCGGACGCGGTGTTGTTGGCCGGCGCGGTGTCGACCCCGCCGTTCGGCAGCGCGATCTGCGCGGTATTGGTCAGGTTGCCGGTCGCGTTGGCGGCCACGGTGCCGGAGACGGTGAAGGTAACGCTGCCTCCCGACGGCAGAGTCGGTATGTTCACTCCACCGGCCTGCATGTTCGCGACCGATAATTGCCCGGGCGCGGCCCCGACGCTGGGGCAGACCGCGCCACCCGCCGGGCTGGTGCAGGTCACGCCGGTTACGGTGAAATTCGCGATGGCCGGATCGGTGAACACCGCGTTGGTCACCGCCGCGGGGCCGGCATTGCTGGCCACCAGAACGTAGTTGAACGACTGGCCTGCGCCATAGATCGTCTGGTTGTTGGTCTTGGTGATCGCCAGGTCGGCGCAAGCGACGGTGAAGTTCGCGGTCGCCGCGTTGTCGGCCGGGTCGATGTCGGAGAATCCGTCGGTCGCCGAAAAGTTGGCGCTGGCGGTATTGGGAACGCTGGCGCCGCAGGTAGCCCCGGCCGCGACGGTGCCGCTGATGGTGAAAGTCAGGATTCCGCCTGGCGCGAGCTGATAGCCGCCGGTAAAGGCCAGGTTGCCCGAGCCGCTGGCGGCCGGGCAGGTCGAACCGGCGGTGGCGCTGCAGGTCCAGGTCGCGCCGGTCACAGCGGCCGGCAGGGTGTCGGTGATATCCGGCGCGTTGGCGGCGTCGATCGAAGGCGCCTGATTGCCCGGGTCGGTGACGTTGATGTCGGTGTTGGCGATGGTGACCGTATAGCTCATCGGCTGGCCGCGGAACAGCGGCGTCGCCGATACGGTCTTGGTCACCGCGATGTCGGCCGGCGCCGCAGCGGTCAACTCGCGCACCTCATGGATGTTGTTGAGCCCGCCGGTCGCGCCGCCGAAACCCATGCGCAGGCTGCTGGGCGCGGTGTAAGGAAAGTTGAGTTCCGACAGCACGGTAGTGACGGCGCCGCCGTTCTGGCCGACGCCGACCGAGACGCGATAGCCGCCCGATCCGTTCGGCATCAGTACGATACGGGCGCGGTCGGCTGCAGGCCGCACGGTGACCGTCGGCACGTCGATGCCGCCGCTGAGCAAGGTGCGCGAGATGAAGCGATTGTTGTCGCTCAAGGGGCCGCGGACCACGACGTTGTCGCCGCCGGCACCGCCCGGGCTGCCGCTCAACGGCGAGCAACCGCCGGCGACGCCCGGGGCTTGCCCGGAGAAGTTGCCGAATTCGTCCAGGCCGATGCCCAGATAACCGCCGAGGCCGTCGCAATAGCCCAGGCCGGCGCCGGGCAGCGCCCCGGCCATGTTCTGGGCCGCGTCGTACAGGAAGAAGCTGATGCCGTCGGCGCCGTTGCCGCCCCAGATTACATAATCGAATTCGACGATCACGCCGTTGCTCGACGGCAAGGTGCCGCCGGTGAACAAGGCATTGCCGACCTGCGTGCCCTGGTCCGTGGTCAGGCGCAACCAGCCGTTGCCGTTGGCGTCGTTGGTGTTGTTGCCGTCGGCGATCAGGCCGTAGCCGCCGGTGAGGATGCCGCTGTCGTTATTGGTCAGGGCATTGTTGGTGCCCAGGATCGTCCAACCCGGCGCGGTGCTGTTGGTGAACGCCTGAGCGACCTTGAACTGTGCCTGGGCCGGAGCGGCCGCGAGGCCGCCGAGCAGCAACGCCGACAGCGCGAACGCTTTTGCCGCGCGCCGTTTCGGCGCTACCGCAATCCGTTCCGATATCGGTTCAGCTTCCCGCCGGATACCGGCGAGCGCGCATTGTCCTCTGCCCGAACGACCTGGTGTCCCCACGCCCCACCCCCTTGTGCGACAGGCTTGATGGTAATTAGGCACATATGGCCGCGGGGGAGACGAACGGCTCGATTCGGGTGAACTTGTGTGAGTCCCGACAAGCGGTCGCTAAGCGACGAGGCCCGGCGAAGCCGCGCCGCACGCGACCTTCTGCGGCGCGATCGTCGGTCGCTTCCCGGAGCCGATCGCCTGCAGCGATACGCGCGCCCGGGAACGACGCGCCAGGTCCCGGTGCGAGTTGTCGTCGCGGCACGCAAACGATTCGCGGGACGTATCCACGGGGTTGAATGAGCAAGCCGGTGCTACGACGGCCGGGCCGTGCGCGCGCTCGACAGCCTGGTCCGCCGACCCGGTCGCCCATTGCCGCGCCGCCGGGGCTTGCCTGCGGAACCGCAGGGCCGGCTGCGGCGACGGCTCAGGGCAGCTCGCGATGGACCGCCCGGTTCTTGCCGGCGCGCTTGGCCTCGTAGAGGGCAAAATCGGCCGCTTCGAGCAAGGGCTCGTAGGACCCGCCGCTGCACGGCGAGTAGGTCGCGCCGCCGACGCTGGCGGTGACGCGGCCGATCTCGGCTCCGGTGTTCGGGATCGCGAGTTCGTACACGCTGGCGCAGATCTGCTCGGCCACGCGGCGCGCGCCTTCGGCCGGCGTCGACGGCAGCACCAGGGCGAACTCTTCGCCGCCGAAGCGCGCGGCGACGTCGGCCGGGCGCTGCGCGCAACGTTGCACCGCACCGGCCACCGCCTTGAGCGCTTCGTCGCCGAGCAAGTGGCCGTAGGCGTCGTTGTAGACCTTGAAGTTGTCGACATCGACCATCAGGATCGAGAAATCGTCCTGCTCGCGCACCGCGCGGCGCCATTCGGTGTCGAGGTAGCTGTCGAGGTAGCGGCGGTTGTTGAGCCCGGTGAGGCCGTCGACGTCGCTGAGCCGGCGCAGCACTTCGTTCATTTCCAGCAGCTTTTGCTGGTTCTCGCTGAGCGCGCGATAGGCTGCATCGCGTTCGATCTGGTTGAGATAGGCCTGCGAGTGGTGGCGGATGCGCGCGATCAGCTCGATCGGGTCGGGCAGCTTGACCAGGTAATCGGCGGCGCCGGTGGCGAAGGCCTGGCTTTTCACCGCCGCGTCCTCCTTGCTCGACAGCACCACGATCGGCACGTTGCGCAGGCTCGCGTGCATCCGATACAGATGCACCAGGGTCATGCCGTCGACGCCGGGCATCACCAGGTCCTGCATGATCACCGTCGGCTGCAGGGTCTCGGCGGTCGTGACCGCGTCGCTGGCCGAACTGCAGTAGTGGAACTCGATGTCCTGCTCGCCGGCGATCGCCCGTCGCACCGCCTCGCCGATGATCGGCTGGTCGTCGACCAGCAAAACGACGAAGCGGCGCTGGCGCGGCGCGGTCGAGGTAACGCTCGAAGAATGCTCGGTCATGGGGCTTCGTTCCTGGTGTCCCCGAACAGCGACCGCAGTTTCGCTGCGATTCGATCGAGGGGAAGAATGTCGACGGCGGCGCCGCGATCGGCGGCCGCCTTGGGCATGCCGTAGACGGCGCTGCTGGCCTGGTCCTGGGCGATGGTGTGATGGCCGCGCAGGCGCAGCGCATGCAGGCCGCTGGCGCCGTCGCGTCCCATCCCGGTCAGCAGCACGCCGACGATCTCGCCGGGCCAGTCCTTGTTGATGCTTTCGAAGAACACGTCGACCGAAGGCCGGTACGGCTGTTCCACCGGCTCGGGCGTATAGGCCAGCGCGCCGTCGGGTTCGAGCACGAGATGCTCGTTGGTGCCGGCCAGCAGCACGCTGCCGGCGCTCGGCCGGTCGCCCGGCCGCGCCAGGCGCACCGGGTTGGCGGAGAAGCGGTTGAGCCAGTCGGCCATGCTGGCGGCGAATTTCTCGTCGATGTGCTGGACCACGACGATCGCGGCCGGGAAACCGGCCGGCAAGCCGCCGAGCAACTCGGCCAGCGCCGCCGGGCCGCCGGCGGAGGCGCCGATCGCGACCAGGCGCTTGGCGCGGGTGCGGCGCGGCGGCGGCGGCTTGGCCTGCCGCGACGGCGCATCGCCGATCAGGCGTCCGATCAGGTCGATCTTGGCCAGCAACTCCTTCGCGCCGGCATGGTCGTCGATGCCGAGGGTCGGCACGTCGGTGGCATCGATGGCGCCGTGGCCCATCGCCTCGAACACCAGCGAAGCGTTGCCGCCGACGCTGGCGGTCACCACCAGGATCGCGCAGGGGCTGCGCGCCATGATCCGGCGCGTCGCTTCGACCCCGCCCATGCCGGGCATCAGCAGGTCCATCAGCACCAGGTCGGGCGTGTCCTGGGCGCAGCGCTCCACCGCCTCCTCGCCGCTGGCCGCGGTCCAGGCGATGCGGTGTTCGCTGCGCCGGCCGATCGCGCGGCGCAGCGCTTCCACCGCCAGCGCCAGGTCGTTGACGATGCCGATCCTCATGCGGCGGCCTCGCCGATCAGGTCGACCACCGCCTGCAACAACGCTTCCTCATGGAAACCGCCCTTGGTCAGATAGAAATCGGCACCGGCATCGAGGCCGCGCCGGCGGTCTTCCTCGCGGTCCTTGTACGACACGATCATGACCGGCACGCTGCGCAGGCGCGGGTCTTTCTTGATCAGGCCGACCAGCTCGATGCCGTCCATCCGCGGCATGTCGATGTCGGTGACGACCAGGTCGAAATGACCCGCGCGCACCGCGTTCCAACCGTCCATTCCGTCCACCGCCACTTCGACCACATAACCTCCGCTTTCGATCAGTTTGCGTTCCAGCTCGCGCACGGTGAGCGAATCGTCGACCACCAGCACCCGCTTGCGGGTCGCGGTCTGAGCGCTGTCGTCGTAACGCAGCTGGGTCAGCCGCCCGGTCGAGACCAGCCGTTCGACCGAACGCAGCAGGTCCTCGACGTCGACGATCAGCACCGGGGTGCCGTCGTCGAGCAAGGCGCCGGCGCTGATGTCCTTGACCTTGCCCAACTGGCTCGGCAACGACTGCACCACCAGCTCGCTGACGCCGCGGAAACGCTCCACCGCCAGGCCGTATTCGTGACCGCCGCCGGGCGCGCCGAGCACAATCACGTGCAGTTGTTCCGGCGCGGCCTTGGCCTCTGCGCCGCCGAGCACCTGCTGCGCCGAAACCAGGCCGATGCGCCGGCCGTTCAACTGGAAATGCTGTCGCCCCTCCAGCCAGTGCACGTCGTCGCGCGCGACCATCGCGGTGCAGACGATCTGGGTCAGCGGAAAGGCATAGGCTTCCGCGCCGATCTCGACCACCAGCGCGCGCAGCACCGAAGTCGTCAGCGGCAGCAGCAACTGGAAGCGGGTGCCGCCGCCGGCCTGCGAGGACAGCCGGACCGTGCCGCGCAGTTGCTTGACCATGTTCTGCACGGCGTCGAGGCCGACCCCGCGCCCGGAGATCTCGGTGACCACCTCGCGCAGGGTGAAGCCGGGCAAGAACAGGAATTCCAGCAGTTCCGCCTCGCTCAAGCGCGATGCGGTGTCCTCGTCGGCCAGGCGCCGGGAGACGACGGTGCTGCGCACCCGTTCCAGATCGATGCCGCGGCCGTCGTCCTCGATGGTGATTTCGAGCAAACCGGAGACGTGGTGCGCCTCCAGCCGCACCAGGCCGCCGGCGGGCTTGTCGCCGGTGCGGCGCTGCTCGGGCGATTCGATGCCATGGTCGACCGCATTGCGCAGCAGATGGCCGAGCGGCGCCTCGAGCTTGGCGAGCACGTCGCGGTCGACCTGGGTCTTGGCGCCGACGATTTCCAGCCGCGCCTCCTTGCCGAGTTCGCGTGCCAGGTCGCGGACCATCCGCTTGAACCCCCGGGTACCGTCGGCGAACGGCCGCATATGGCTCGACAAGGCCTCGTCGTAGAGCCGGTGGGCGACGCTGGCGATGCGGCGTTCGAACAGATCCAGTTGCGCGATGCGGTCGGCGAGCTGCCGCTGCGACTCGGCGATCGCCGAGCGCGCTTCCATCAGCAGCGCGTTCGCATGCGGATCGCGCGACATGCCCGGCGACACGTCGGCCAACCGGTCCAGCGCCAGCGCGCTGTCCTGCTGCAGTCGCTTGAGCCGGCTCAGCGAGCGGATATAGGGGTCGAGCCAGCGCGACACCACCAGCGACTCGCCGGCCAAGCCGAGCAGGCGATTGAGGCTGCGCGCGGTGATGCGCAACACGCGCTCTTCGCTTTCGGAGTCGGCCTGGGCGGTTTCGGCCGGCACGGCGGGTTCGGCCTCGGTCTGCGTCGGCAGCGCCCGCGGCACTGCGGCCGGCGCCGGATCGGCGGCCAGCGCCGCGGCCAGGGCGGCGCGGAAACGCTCGGCGTCCGGTGCGTCGTCGCGCATCCACGGCGCGGTCTCGGCCGCCGGCGTCGCGGCAATGCGGGCAAGCAGGTCGACGCCGCCGAGCAAGGCATCGATGACCAGGTTGCCGAGGATCAGCCGGCCCTGTTGCGCCTCGACCAGGCAGTCTTCCATCGCATGCGCGACCGTCACCGCGGCCGAGAGGCCCAGGATGCGCGCGGCACCCTTCACCGAATGCGCCGCGCGCATGCAGGCTTCGAGTTCCGGCGCCGAGGCCGGGTGGCTTTCGAGAATCAGCAAGCCCTCGGTGAGCACCTGCGCCTGCCCCTCGACCTCCATGCGGAACAAGTCGTGCAGCGAATAATCCTGGAGATTGCCCGTGCTCATCCGAGCCGCCGATTGAGGGCGCCGAGCACCAGCGCGTCGTCGAGCACGCCGACGTTGCGCCGGCCCATCGCCAGGATGCCGGTACTGAACGGCGAGACCGAATGCGCGACCGTCGCCGGGACGTTGCCGATCGCGGCCGGGTCGTAGCGATGCGAGCCGTGCACTTCGTCGGCCTCGAAGGCCAGGCGCTGGTCCTGCCAGGCCAGTACCACCAGGCGCCGGCTCAACAGACTGCGCGCGGCATCGGCCGGGCCCGGTTCCAGATGGAACAACGACTCGAGCGCCACGCACACGGTGAGTTGCCCGCGCACGTTGACCAGCCCGCGCACCACGCCTTCGCGGCGGTGCGGCAGGGTGTGGACCGGGCGCGGCTCGATGACTTCGTCGACGACCGAGCCGGTCAGGCCCAGCCATTCCGCGCCGAGGCGGAATACGAACAGCGACGCGGTCAGCGACCTGAGGTCTTCGGCCTTGGCGGCGACATGGCGGGTGGCCTCGCGCAGCGCCTGCGGCTCGGGCGCGCGGTCGAGCAGGCGCGCGACCGCGCCGATCGATCCGGGCGGCGGTTGCCGGGCGCTCATCCTGCGCGGTCCTTATCGGCGCGCATCAGCCGGCCGTCCTGCGCGAACGTTGCGCGCGCAGGCGCAGCACCCGCCCGCCGGCGGCGTCGCCGCGGGTTTCGAGCAACAACGCCAGGTGCATCAGGGCCTCCTCGTGTTGGGGCTGCAGGTACAGGGCCTTGCGGAAATAATCTTCGGCGGCTGCGTCGCGGCCTTTGGCGCCTTCGATCAGGCCGAGCAGGTACAGCGCGCGCGCCGATGGGCCCTGCGCCTGCAGATACGCCTGACAGGAGGCCGCCGCCCGATCGAAGTCGCCGTTGTCGGCCTGGCGCTGAGCCTCGTCGAGCAGGGCCTCGTCGAGCAGGACCTCGGCGCGCTCGGCAGCGGCCGGCGCGGGACTGCCGACCGGCGCCGGCCGCTGCCGCGCCGCCGGCTGCGCCCTGGCGATGGCCTTCACCGTCGCCGCCTTGGCCGCGGCGCCGGCCAGCGCCGAGGCCGTCGTCGCCAACGACGCCGCCGACACCGCGCCGGCGCGGCCGGCTTGCGGCGGGCGGAACGCGAACGCCATCGGCAACTGCGCCGAGGCGAAGCCCTGGGACAGGATCAGCCCGGCCTCGGCCGGGCCGACGAACAACAGACCTTGCGGACGCAGCAGACGCTTAAGGATGCCGACCGTGCGGACCTGGGTGTCGGCATCGAAATAGATCAGCAGGTTTCGGCAGAAGATCGCGTCGTATACGGCCTCGCCCGGCAGGAAGGCGACATCGAGCACGTTGCCCTGGATGAAATTCACCCGCGAGCGCACCGCCTCCGGCACCTGCCAACCGCCCGCGATCGCGGCGAAATGGCGCTCTCGGAACTGCAGCTCGCGGCCGCGGAACGAGTTGCCGCCGTACAGCCCGCGGCGCGCTTTCGCCAACGCGCGCTCGCTGATGTCGACCGCATCGATGCGCAGGCGTTCGAGCGGGAACCCGGCGTCCTGCAGGCACATCGCCATCGTGTACGGCTCTTCGCCGGTCGAACACGGCAGGCTCAGCAAGCGCAGGCGCTCGCCGGGATGGGTCGCCGCCCATTCCAGGCCGTAGCTCGCCGACAAGGCGCTGAACGCCTGGGCGTCGCGAAAGAACCAGGTCTCCGGCACCACCACCGCTTCGATCAGCTCCTGTTGCTCCAACGGTGAAGCGCGCAGCTTCTGCCAGTACTCGGAGAGCTGCCCGCACTCGCAGGCCGCCATGCGGCTGGCGACCGCGCGCTCGACCACGGTCGGGCCGATGGTGCTGGCGTCCAGCCCCATGGTGTCCTTGAGCCATTGCTGGAAGCCCCCGGGCTTCATGCGCTCTCCACCGAGGTTTGAAACAACAGCGCGCGCACCGGATCGGGCAACAATCGCTCGATCCGCACCCACTGCAGCAGGCCCTGCGCATCGGAGGCGACCGGGCCAAGATACGGCGCGTGGCTCGCATCGACGCCGGCCGGCGCGAACTCGGCGGCCTCGCGCCGCACCGTTTCCAGCACCTGCTCGGCGATCAGGCCGAGCTTGCGCGAACCGCCGTCGCCGGCCGGATAGTCGACCACGATCACCCGCGTGCTCAGCCGCGCGCGCGCCGGCCGTCCGAGCGCCACCTGGCACAAGTCGATCAACGGCACCGGCTCGCCGCGGTAGTCGAAGGCGCCGGCCACCGCCGCGGGCGCCTGCGGTATGGCTTTCGGCTCGACCAGATTCAGCACCGACACGACCTGCGCCGCATCGATGGCGTAGCGGTCGCGATCCAGTTGGAAGACAAGGAAAAGCACGGCATCGTCCTCCCGTTGCGTCCGCGGCCCGAAGGCGTCGCGCTCAGCCCAGCAGCTTGAACTTGGTCACCCCGTCGCGCAGCCCGGCGCTGACCTGGTGCAGTTCGTCGATCGCCTGGTTGGACTGCTTCAGGGCATCGACGGTCTGCTGCGCGGCTTCGCTCAGCTGGCCCAGCGCCAGGTTGATCTGTTCGGCGCCGGCCGCCTGCGCCTGCACGCCTTCGTTGACCACCTCGAAGCGCGGCACCATCGCCTGCACGTGCTCGATCACCTGCGACAACTGGCCGCCGACCTGCTGCACGTCGCTGGTGCCGCGGCGGACCTCCTCGGAGAACTTGTCCATGCCCATCACGCCGGCCGACACCGCCGACTGGATCTCGCGCACCATCTGTTCGATGTCGAGCGTCGCCACCGCGGTCTGGTCGGCCAGGCGGCGGATCTCGACCGCCACCACCGAGAAACCGCGGCCGTACTCGCCGGCCTTTTCCGCCTCGATGGCGGCGTTGAGCGAGAGCAGGTTGGTCTGGTCGGCGACCTTGGTGATGGTGGTGACGACCTGACTGATGTTGCTGGCCTTCTCGGCCAGCACTGCGAGCTTGGCGCTGATCGCCGCGGTGGCGTCGATCATCCGGCCCATCGTCTGCTCCATCTGCGCCACGCCCTCCTGGCCGTGGCCGGCGAGCGAGGCGGTCTGCTCGGCGCTGCCGGCGACCGTGCCCATGGTGCGCGCCAGCTCCTTCGAGGTCGCGGCGATCTCGCGCGAGGTGGCGCCGATCTCGGTGGTGGTCGCGGCGATCTGCGCGGCGGTGGCCTGCTGTTCGCGCAAGGTCGCGGTGATTTCGTTGATCGAGGAGTTGACCTGGATGCCCGAGGTCTGGATCTGCCCGACCAGTTCGGCCAACTCGCCGCTCATGCGGTCGTAGCCGTGACCCACGGCGCCGAATTCGTCGCTGCGCGAGAAATTCAGGCGCTGGCTGAAATCGCCCTTGGCCATGATGTCGGCGGCGCGCGCGAGCCGGTGCAGCGGCCGGGTGATCGCCTTCAACAGGAAGAACCCGGCCAGCCCAGCCAGCAACACCGCGCCGGCGAAGGTCAGGCCGATGCCGAGTTCGGCCGATTTCACCGCGGTGTCGATGCGGTCGCCGGACTCCACTGCCTCGGCGTAGTTGTACTGGATGATGGCGGCGATGACCTCGATCGATTTGGCGAAGATCGGCTCGGCGCGCGTGCGCATCGCCTCCTGCAGGGCCGCCGAGCCGGCTTCGCCGGCCCGGGCCAAGTCCGGCTGCAGCGCGAACAGCGAGGCGACCAGACCGGCCAGAGCCTCGATATTGCGACGGTCCTCGGCTAGAAGGGCGGTGGTGCGGTAACGTCCCAGCGCCTGCTCGAACGCGGCCCGGCGTGCGCGCAGCCGCTCCTGCGCGCGCGCGCGCTGGGCGGCATCGGCGGACGACAGACCGTTGAGCGCGGTGTAATAAGCGTGCCACTCGGTTTCCATCTGCCCGGCGGCGTACAGCCCGGGGATGGAATCCTCGCGCAGGCGGCTTTCCTCGGCCTGGATGTGGAACAGCCGCTGCAGGGCGATGCCGCCCATCACCACCATCGCCACGATGATCACGGCGAAGCTCAGGATGATCCGCTGCCGAATCGTGATGTTATTCATGACCGATCCCCGCATATGCCATGAAGCATTACCTATCTGGGCAGTGATTATCGCGACCGCCTGTCGCGGACGAAGCCCAGTGTAGGCATGCGTCTGCGTCCTGCCCACCGCTTCCGCCCGCCCCGGCTCCGTTCAATGTAGCTGGCTGCACCGGCCAGCGTCGCTCGCAGCGCCCTCGGGTTATAGCGTTCCCGCGCCCGCGTCGCCGTGAAAAGCCGACGCCGTCTCACTCTGCGTCCGTCCAGCGGCGACGCCGAACCGTTCCGCGCCGGGCCCCGGATCGTACCGATCCGATCGTACTGATCCGATCGGGCGAACCCGGTCGGGCGGTCGCGACGACCGGAACAGCGGTCCCAAGACGCGCGCACGGCGGACGGTGCGGTGGCGAAGCCGGATCGGTGCGCCCGGCCGATCCTTTACCGCCGGCTCAGTCCATTTCGGCCGCGGCTTCGCGGCCCTGCTGGCGGATCAGGGCTTCTTCGCGGGCGTCGTTGATGGCATGGCGGACACTGTCGAGGTCGACCGCCGACTCGTCGTGCGCGAACACACCGGTCAGTTCGCTGTCCGGACGCAGCTCGCCGGCCTCGAAAAGGGCCCACATTTCCTCGGCGTACCAGGTATCCAGCAGCTCCGGCGCCCAGGCGCCGAGGCTGGCGGTGAGGTTGTTGACGTCGCGCAGCAGCATCTTGCGCGCGGCGTTGTTGCCGGCTGCGCTGACCACCTGCGGGAAATCGATGATGACCGGACCGTCCGGGGCGACCAGCACGTTGTACTCGGACAAGTCGCCGTGGATCAGGCCGACGCAGAGCATCTTGACCACCTGCCGCACCAGGAAACGGTGGAAACCGCGGGCCTGCTCCGGCGCCAGCTCGACCTCGCCCAGGCGCGGCGCGGAATGGCCGTCGGCGTCGGTGACCAGTTCCATCACCAGTACCCCGTGGTAATAACCGTACGGTTCGGGCACGCGCACGCCGGCATCGCGCAACTGGTACAGCGCCTCGACCTCGGTGTTCTTCCAGGCGGTTTCCTGCTGCTTGCGCCCGTACTTGGTGGCCTTGCCGATCGCGCGCGCCTCGCGGCTGCCGCGCACCTTGCGCCCTTCCTGGTACTGCACGCGCTGCTGGAAGCTGCGTTGCGCCATGTCCTTGTAGACCTTGGCGCAGCGCACCTCATCGCCGGTACGCACCACGTAGACCGCGGCCTCCTTGCCGCTCTTGAGCGGGCGCATGACCTCGTCGATCACGCCGTCGTCGATCAGCGCCTGCAATCCGGGTGGAGTCTTCATGTAGTCCTGTGGGGGAAACGGCGCCGGCTGAGGGGGAATCCCGGCGTAACAGGCGTATATCTTTACACTTGGCGACCCCAGTATCGAATTCCGTCATGTCCGAACCCGTCCGCCTCGACAAACGCCTCGCCGAACAGCTGCCCTGTTCGCGCACGGACGCCCAGCAATACATCGAGGGCGGCTGGGTGTCGGTGGACGGCGAAATCGTCGAGGAGCCGCAAACTCTGGTCACGACCCAGACCGTCGAGCTGGCCGCGGACGCCCGCCTGGAACCGATCGAGCCGGCGACGATGCTGCTGCACAAACCGGCCGGCCTGGAGTTCAAGGACATCGCCGGCCTCGTCGCGCCGTCCGCCCGCGCGCCCGGCGACCTGTCCGAGGTGCGCCTGCTCAAGCGTCATTTCCACCGCCTGACCCCGCTGGTGCCGCTCGACCGCGAGGCCAGCGGACTGGTGGTGCTGACCCAGGACGGCCGCGTCTGGCGCCGCCTGACCGAGGACTACGCCCAGCTCGAACAGGAATTCGTCGTGGAGGTGTCCGGCGACCTGTTGCCCTACGGCATGCAGAAGCTCGCCCACGGCCTGAGCTACCAGGGCCGCGCGCTGCGCCCGTGCAAGGTCAGCTGGCAGAACGAAACCCGCCTGCGCTTCGCGATCAAGGACGTACAGCCCGGGCAGTTGCGCGACATGTGCCGCCAGGTCGGGTTCGAGGTGGTCTCGATCCGCCGCCTGCGCATCGGCCGTATCTCGCTGAGCAAGATGCCGGTCGGCGAGTGGCGCTACCTGCCGGTCGGCGAACGGTTCTGAGCGCCGGGTTCGGCCGGCGCAGCTCTGCGCGGGCACCCGGCAGATCGCCATCATCGGGCGCCCGTGCAATTCGCCCGCTCTGCAAAGCGGACTGGCGCCTGCGCCGTGGGGCCAGGCGAGTGGCAACTGCGCCGGGGGATTTGCGGGCAGGTCGCGGCGAGCTCAATTCAACGCGCTGTTCCCGCGCAATCGCGCGACCACCAGATCGACGAAGGTGCGGACCTTCGCCGAGGCATAGCGGCCTTCGCGGTGCAGCACGTGCACGGGCAGGGATGCGGATTCGTACTCGCCCAGGACGATCTGCAACTGGCCGGCGGCGAGGTGCGGCGCGATCTGGTAGGACAACAGGCGGGTGATGCCGAAACCCTGCACCGCCGCTTCGATCGCCGCATCGTTGGTGGTCACGCTGAGGCGAGGGTGCACCCGCACCGACTGCGCCTTGCGGCCGTCGCCGAATTTCCATTCGGTCGTGGGGTTGACGCCGAGCGCGGAGACGATGTCGTGCTGGGCCAGGTCCGCCGGCGTCTTCGGCAATCCATGCCGGCGCAGATACTCCGGCGAGGCGCAAAGCAGCCTGCGCACCCGGGCCACGCGGATCGCCTGCATGTTCGAGTCGGGCAGCTCGCCGATGCGCACGCCGACGTCGAGCCCCTCTTCGATCAGGTTCGCCACCCGGTCGAGAAACAGCGCCGACACCTGGGTCCCGGGATAGCGTTGCAGGTAGTCGACGACGACCGGCAACACGAACAGCCTGCCGAACTGCACCGGCGCGGTCACCGCCAGGTGTCCGCGCGGTTCGGCGTTGATGCCGGCCGCGGCTTCGTCGGCTTCGTCGATCTCGGCCAGGATCCGCCGCGCATCCTCGAGATAGCGCTGCCCGGCCTCGGTGGCGCGGACGAAGCGGGTGGTGCGGTCGAGCAGCTTGACCGCCAGGCGTTCTTCCAGGCCGGCGATGGCCCGCGTCACCGCCGGCGGCGACAGGCGCAGCTTGCGCGCGGCGCGGGCGAAGCTCTCCTCTTCGGCGACCGCGACGAAGACCGTCATCAGGTGCAGTCGGTCCATCCGGATTATTCCTTCTAACGTAATAATGAATTTTGCGATTCGATGATTCTTATGGCAAGCGAAATGGCAGACAGTGACGCCACGCCGAAGCCGCACGCCCAACGACGCCGGCCTCGGACCCGCCCTCTTCCCCTCGGAGCTTTCCCATGAGCCGCATCGCCGTCATCGACCGCCCCACCGCCGACACCGAACAACAGCAACTGCTGGACGCGATCCAGCGCGAGCTCGGCTCGGTGCCGAACTTCCTCAAGGTCTTCGCCAATTCGCCGGCCGCCCTGCGCGCCTTCCTCGGCCTGCACGGCATCGCCAAGGAAGGCAGCCTGGACCTGCAGACCCGCGAGCGCATCGCCCTGGCCCTGGCCCAGCAGAACGCCTGCGAGTACTGCCTGTCCGCGCATACCGCCCTGGGCCGCAACGCCGGCTTGAACGGCGACGAGATCGCCGCCAACCGCGCCGGCGGCAGCCAGGACGCCAAGGCCGCGATCGCGGTGAAGTTCGCCCGCTCCCTGGTCGAACATCAGGGCGAAGTCACCAGCGCCGAGATCGCCGAGGTGCGCGAGGCCGGCTTCAGCGACGCCGACATCGTCGAGATCATCACCCACGTCGGCATGAACCTGCTGACCAACATCCTCGGCAAGGCCAGCCGCGTCGAGATCGACTTCCCGAAGGTGGCGTTGTCGCAGGCGGCCTGAGTCGCCAGGACGATCGCTTCCCGAACCCAGTCCGGCGGCGCGACGCCGCCGCCGGCCGGAGCACCGCATGAGCCGCGCATTCGCCGATATCGCATTCACCCCCAGCGTCAGAGAGGCGCAACAACGCCACGGCAGCCGCGAGGCCAATCGTGCCTTCGAACTGGCCGAGGACGCGCGCGACTCGATCGGCGAACGCGAGGCCGAATTCATCGCCGAACGCGACAGCTTCTACCAGGCGACCGTGTCCGAATCGGGCTGGCCCTATGTGCAGCATCGCGGCGGCCCGGCTGGTTTCCTCAAGGTGCTCGACGCGAAAACGATTGGTTTCGCCGATTTCCGCGGCAATCGCCAATACCTCAGCGTCGGCAATCTCGCCGCCGACGGGCGCATTTCGCTGATCCTGATGGACTACCCGAACCGGCGCCGGCTGAAGATCTGGGGCCGCGCGCGCATCGTCCACGAAAGCGAGGACGCCGCTCTGATCGCGCGCCTGGAAGTGCCCGAGTACCGCGCCCGTGTCGAACGCGGCATCGTCATCGAGGTCGAGGCCTGCGACTGGAACTGCCCGCAACACATCACTCCTCGCTACACCGAGGCCGAGATCGAACGCATCGCGCCGACACGGCCGCCGCCGGCCGAGGAAGCCCCGCGCGCGGCCGACGCCGAAGCCGCGGTGTGGGGCGAGGGTCCGCTGGAGCTGGTGGTCGCCGGTGTTCGCCAGCTCACCGCGCGGGTCAGAGCTTACGAACTGCGCCATCCTCAAGGCGAGACCTTGCCGGCGGTGGCTGCCGGCGCGCATCTGCGCGTGCCGGTGCGGCTGGGCGCCAAGATCGAACTGCGCCACTACTCGATCAGTTCGGACCCGGCGCGACGCGACGCCTATGAAATCGCGGTGCTGCGCGAGGAGTCCGGACGCGGCGCCTCGAAGGCCGTGCATGCGGGGTTCGAGCTGGGGCTGCGCCTGCGTTGCGAACTGCCGCGCAACGATTTCGCGCTGGGCGAAGACACGCGTCCGGTGGTCCTGATCGCCGGCGGCATCGGCATCACCCCGATCAAGGCCATGGCGCACACGCTGGCGCGGCGCGGACAGCCGTTCCAGATCCACTATGCCGGCCGCGGCCTGCGCGAACTGCCGTTCCTGCAGGCCCTGCAGACGCAGTTCGGCGAACGGCTCAGCCTGTATCCGGCCGATCAGGGCGTGCGCCTGGACCTGCGCCGGCTGTTGTCGAACCTGGCGACGGATACGCAGATCTATGCCTGCGGCCCCGCTCGTCTGATCGATGAGCTCAACACCGTCGCGGCGAGCCTGGGGATCGGCGAGCGGGTCCGGATCGAACGCTTCGATGCGGCCACCCGGCCCGACGACCGCGCCATCGAAGTCGAGTTGCGCCGTTCCGAGCGGCGGATCCGCGTCGCCGGCACGCAAACGATCCTGGACGCGCTGCTGTCGGCCGGGGTGGCCGCGCCATCGGATTGCAGGGCGGGCAACTGCGGCACCTGCGCGGTCAAGGTACTCGACGGCGCACCCGACCATCGCGACAACGCCCTCAGCGCCGCCGAGAAGGAACGCGCCGCCTTGATGTGCATTTGCGTGTCGCGGGCGCATTCCGAACATCTGGCGCTGGATCTCTAGCGCGTCGCCGCACCCAGCTTCGTTTCGATCCGCCGGCCCCCGCGACCGCAGCGATCTCCCCCACTCTCCCGAGAACCGTCATGCCTCGATTGCCCGCAGCTCTGTTAAGCGCAGCTCTGCTAAGCGCAGCGCTCGCCAGCGCCGCACTTCTGTGCTTCCCGCTCTCGGCCGGGGCTTCCGCCATTGCGCAGACTCCGCCGCCCACCACCGAACGCCCCATGACCGCCCATCACCGTATCGCCGTCGACGGCACCGAACTGTTCTATCGCGAGGCCGGCCCCAAGGACGCGCCGGTCGTCGTGCTGCTGCACGGCCTGCCGAGTTCCTCGCACATGTTCCGCGAGCTGATGCCGCTGCTCGCCGACCGTTATCGGGTCATCGCGCCCGACTACCCCGGCTTCGGCGCCAGCGCCATGCCCTCGCCGGCCGAGTACGACTACAGCTTCGACCGGCTCGCGCAGAGCGTCGACCGATTGCTGCAGGCACTCAAGGTCGAGCGCTACAGCCTCTACCTCTTCGACTACGGTGCGCCGGTCGGCTTTCGCCTGGCCGTCGAGCACCCGGAACGCATCCAGACGCTGATCGTGCAGAACGGCAATGCCTACGACGAAGGCATGGGCGCCTTGTGGGACCCGTTGCGCGCTTATTGGAAGGAGCCGACCCCGCAACGCTCGAGCTTGCTCGCGGACAAGCTGCTGAGTCCGGCCTCGACGAAATGGCATTACCTCGAAGGCGTGCGCGACCCGTCGGCGATCGCGCCGGAAAACTGGTTGCTCGACCAGGCCTTGCTCGACCGGCCCGGCGTGCAGGAGATACAGCTGCGCCTGCTCTACGACTACGGCTCCAATCCCGGCAAGTACCCGCAATGGCAGGCCTATTTCCGCGAACGCCAGCCGCCGATGCTGGTGTTGTGGGGCAAGAACGATCCGATCTTCCTCAGCGCCGGCGCCTACGCTTATCAGCGCGATCTGCCCAAGGCCGAGGTGCACCTGTTCGATACCGGGCACTTCGCGCTCGAAGAAGACGCGCAACCGATCGCCCTGCGCATCCGCAGCTTCCTGGGCCGCCATCTGGGCGAGTCGCAGGCCACCCAGGACTGATCGGCACCAGACCATCGCCGCTGCGGTGTCCGCGGCGGCGATGGCTCGACGACTGCGCCGCCCGACCCGTGCGAATCGCCGGATCGCCAACGAAAGATCAGCCTTTGGGCAACAGCAACTTGCAGCTGCGGATCGTGGCCTGCGCCGCGGCGGCATCGTCGATGCGCCGGTAGTGATAGCCGCCCTTGAACGCGCCCATCAGGATTTCCTTCTCGATGTAGGCCACCTCGCCGGCCGCCACCTCGAAGCTCAAGGGATCCTTGCACTTGCCGTCGCCGCCGAGCACGTGCCGGCCTGGTTCGACCACCAGGCGATAGAAACAGAAGCCGCGGGTCTGCCCGATCAGATCGCCGTCCAGGACCACGTCCATGCCGACCAGGACCGCGACGAACTGCTTGCGGTAGAGATAGATCACGCTCCGGCCGGGCTCAGGCTGGAAGTCCAGGGCCGCCGCGGTCTGCGCCGGCGTCGCCTTGCGGGTGGCCTGGTTCTTGAACGCGAAGAGCCAGACCAGGTAAGCGCCGAATCCGACGACGAGCAGGCCGATCAGCCAGTTGAAGACGCTCGACCCGCTCGCCATCGAGGCCATGATCCGGCCCAGGATGGCGCCGACGATGATCAACGGAAGGATTTTGAGAAAACTTGCACGACCCTGTGCCATGACGATCCTGAAACTTGAGAGGGCCGCCAGGATAGCCAATCGCGGCGGGCGCGGCCGGCACGCGATCGGGCGACTGCCGGCGCGCCGGTGCGATCGGCTATGGCGCCAGCGTCATCTGTTCCGGCGAGACCAGCGCATCGAGTTCAGCGGCGATCTCCGCGGCGAGCGCCGCCGGCACGCCCCAGTAGTCGAAGATGCCGCCGTCGCGGCGGTTCTGCCCGCAGGTCACGAACACGCCGGTGCCGAACTTGCGCTTGAGCCGCGAGGCCAACCAGCCGACGAAGCCGCTGTTGTCGGCGCGGCCCGGAAAATGGAAACGGAACAAGGCGAACAGCGCTTCGCTCGGGTCCTCGCAAGGCACCAGCTGACTCCAGACCGCGTCGTCGCGGACCAGGGCCAGGGCATCGGCGCGCACCGCGGCGGGGAAAGCCGCCAAAGGAAATTCGACAAAGGCATAGGTGCCCGGATACGCCAGCAGGCGCGCCTGCTTGGTCACCGCCAGCAAGCGCGCCTCGGTCTGTTCGATCGTTTCCCGCGAGATGTCCACCACTGCAACCTCCGGCGGCCGCTGCCGGCCTGTCGATGGATGGGTACGCTCCTGGCTTCGGCGTGAGCCCCCTACGCCGCGATGCGACGCAGCTCACTCCAGCCAACGCCGGATGCGCTCGTATACCCGCGGATCGCCGAGCAGGTCGAGATGATGCAGGCCGTGCCCGACCCATTGCCGCTCCTCGGGCAGGCGCAGATCGAAGGCCGGATCGGCATGCTGCCCCAGCGCGCTGGCGATCGGGACGAGGCCGTCGCCGCCGAGCGTGGAGCGATCCCCGCCTTTCGCTGCAGCGCGCTGCTCGGTCGACACCGCCACCGCATAACTGCGCACCCGCGCCGGCAGCGGCACCGGTGTACGCGTGTCGTGGCGGCCGTCGCCGGCGTGCCCGGGCTTGCGCCAGTCCGAATCGAGCAGGTTGCCGTGGCGCAGGTCCTGGATGCCGGCGCTGCGGATCTTGCCCAGGCGCGCGAACGGCGCGGTGTACGGGCTGCGGCCGACCAACATGTCGAACCAGCTGCCGGCGCGTTCGAGCGGCGCGCCGTGGTGCGGGGTGCCGAGGAAGACCAGGCTGTCGAGCCGCGCCAGCCAGCCTTGTCCCGCGCGTGCGGCGGCGTGGCAGGCGCTGCGCGCGACCAGACCGCCCATGCTGTGGCCGACGATGGCGAAGCGCTCCACCGGCACCGGCCACTCGCGCAGCAGCCGCTCCAGGCAGGCGGAGAACTCGCGGCCGTTGCTGGAGATATGGCGGCCGCTGTTGTAGTGCAGATACACCGGCGTCCAGCCGGCATCGCGCGCCAGCGCGGCGCCGTGATCGTGCCCGCTCCATTGCCATTGCAGATCGTTCATGCACAGCCCGTGCGCCATCACCACCAACTTGCCGGTGGCTTGCGGATACGCCGCGGCCAAGCCCTTGCGACCCAGTCGCAAGGGCTTGCCGTCGTGGCGCAGGCGCATGCGGATCGCGAGCGGATTGGCGGTCGCGGCCAGATGATCGCCGAGCACGCCGTTGAGCGCGGACACCAGGCCATCGCGCTGCGGTGGAGACTCGATCCGGTCCAGCAACGGCGCGAATTGCGCCAACGCCAGGTCGAGCCCGTCGCCGACGAAGCGCGCGATGCCGCGCACGCTGCGATAGACCAGTCCGCTGATGCCGCGAGTGGGGTTCAGCACCGGTGCGCCGAGCGGGCCCGGCAGAGCGACGATGGTGGCGTGGACGGATTCGACCAGATCGACCACGCCGGCGATCGCTTCGACGGTCAGGCGGCCGATGCCGCGCAGGTCGGCGCCGGGACCGCGGCCGGCGTCGGCCGGGGACGAACGTTGCGGCATGGCATCCACGGCGGAGCGGCGGGCCTCCAGCCTAGCGCAGGTCGGCGCCGCGGTTGGAGTTCTGGCGTACTGTGGCGCTGCGAAAGCGCATGGCGCGCGACGGCAGGCCCGTCGCCGGCGCCGAACCGGAGACTTGCGATGACCGATACGATTTTCGAAGGCGGCTGTCTGTGCGGCGCGATCCGCTACCGCGCGACCGCGGCGCCGTTGCGCGGAGTGATCTGCCACTGCGGCCTGTGCCGCCGCCATTCCGGCGCGCCGGCGCTGGGCTTCGTGCATTTTCCGGCCGGGGCCTTCGCCTGGCTCGCCTCGCCGCCGGCGTGGTACCGCTCTTCCGACTACGCCGAACGCGGCTTCTGCGCGAACTGCGGCAGCACCCTCGGCATGCGCGAAAGCGTATTGGCCGATCGGGTGCAGGTCTGCGTCGGCAGCCTCGACCACCCCGAGCGCGTGCGCATCGACGACCACGTCTGGACCGGTTCGCAGTTGCCCTGGTTCGAGGTCGACGACGCACTGCCGCGCTTCGAGCGCAGCAGCTCGGCGGTGCCGTCGAAGGCCTAGGCTGATTCCAAAACCGGGTTCGACGACCGGGCTCGGAAGCGGGCTGATGAACCGGCTCGGCGAAGCGGGCCGCTGCAGGCCGTGCGCGGCCGGGTTCAATCAACGAGGTCGATCAAAGGTTGCGGAACAGCGAACCGATCAGCAGCAGGACGAAGCCCAGCGCCACCAGCCAGAACGCGAAGCCGGCGAGGAAGGGCAGATAGCCCAGGCGCGCGGCGATGCCGGCGCCGCCGGCCAGCGCGGAAATGAAGAAGATGGGGAAACTGGGCGGGGTCAGACGCATGAACAACCTCGGTGACGCAGACGGTTGCAGGTGCGTGCACGGCCTGCGCCCGGGTTGGCGCTAGGTGCGGGCCAGGCTGGCGATGAGGGCGGCGATCACCGCCAGGATCGAGGCGACCGTCAAGGCGGCCACCAGCGAGGCTGACGGTCCGCGCTCGCGTTCGCGTTCCTCGTGCGTAAGTTGCCTGTCCGGTTTACCGCTCATGTTCACCGCTCATGCCGCTGGCTCCTGCCATGCCGATACCTGCATGTGGGAATGCACACGAATCGTGCCAACGCCGAAGCCGCGCGAGAGCCAGCTACGGCGCGCACCGGGATACAAAGCACACTAGTCGGCGCGGGCGACAAACTGCTTATCACGTCACATTTTGACACGCGCCGTCCGCCTTCACCGACGTTGGCGCAGTCGCTCGCCGGACGCTCAACGCGATCGGGCATATCCACATAACCGCGGCGGCCGGTCCCCGCCGCGCGGCCGTCTTACAATGCCGGCCGCTTCACGCTTTGCCGGATGATAGTGTGGCGGTCCGACGCCCGGCCTCGGAGTGGCGCCGTGCCGCGCCGCACGGCCTCGCCTCTCCCGCACAGCCACGCCCACGACGGTCCATGATCCAATTCCAGCAGGTCCATAAATCGTTCCGCGCCGGCGGTCACGAGGTGCCGGCCTTGTTGCCGCTCGATCTCGACATCGTCGAAGGCGAAGTGTTCGGCATCATCGGCCACTCCGGTGCCGGCAAATCCACCCTGATCCGGCTGATCAACGGCCTCGAACGTCCCAGCGGCGGCCGGGTGCTGGTCGACGGCGAAGACGCCAGCGTGCTCGACGGCGCCAGCCTGCGCGCGCTGCGCCAGCGCATCGGCATGATCTTCCAGCACTTCAACCTGCTGTCCTCGCGCACGGTCGCGGCCAACGTCGCGTTTCCGCTGGAACTGGCCGGCACGCCGCGCACCGAGATCGCCGCCCGCGTCGCCGAACTGCTCGCCCGGGTCGGCCTGAGCGCGCACGCCGACAAATACCCAGCGCAGTTGTCGGGCGGACAGAAGCAGCGGGTCGGCATCGCCCGCGCTCTGGCCTGCCGGCCGCGCATCCTGCTGTGCGACGAGGCCACCAGTGCGCTCGACCCGCAGACCACCGCCTCGGTGCTGGCGCTGTTGGCCGAGATCAACCGCGAGCTCGGCCTGACCATCGTGCTGATCACCCACGAGATGGAAGTGATCCGCCGCGTCTGCGACCGCGTCGCCGTGCTCGACGCCGGCCGCCTGGTCGAAAGCGGCCCGGTCGCCGAGGTATTCCTGCACCCGCGCCATCCGACCACGCGCCGCTTCGTCTCCGAGGCCGAGCACGTCGACGAAGGCGGCCTGCACCGCGATTTCGCCGCGGTGTCCGGGCGCCTGCTGCGGCTGACCTTCATCGGCGAGCACACCTACGAGCCCCTGCTCGGCCGGGTCGCGCGCGAGACCGGCGTCGACTACAACATCCTGGCCGGCCGCATCGACCGGATCAAGGACACGCCCTACGGCCAGCTCACCATCGCCCTGGTCGGCGGCGACAGCGAGTCCGCCGTCGCCGCGCTCGGCCAGGCCGGCGTGCACGTCGAGGAGATCGCGCGATGAGCCCGAACCCAGGCTGGTTCCAACACCTCGACGCCGGCAAGTGGGCCGAGATCGGCCAGGCCACGCTCGATACCTTGCTGATGCTGGCCGGCGCGCTGCCGCTGACCCTGCTGATCGGGCTGCCGCTCGGCATCGCCCTGTTCCTGACCGGCCCGCGCCAATTGCGCGCGCAGCCGCGTCTGTACGGCGTGCTGTCGCTGCTCATCAACATCCTGCGCTCGGTGCCCTTCATCATCCTGATGATCGTGATGATTCCGCTGACTCTCGCGGCGATGGGCACCTCGCTCGGCGTGCGCGGCGCGATCCTGCCGTTGGTGGTCGGCGCGGCGCCGTTCTACGCGCGATTGGTGGAAACCTCGCTGCGCGAAGTCGACCGCGGCATCATCGAGGCCTGCCAGGCGATGGGCGCGACGACCCGGCAGATCGTGCTGCGCGCGCTGCTGCCCGAGGCCCTGCCCGGCCTGATCGCCGGCGCCACCGTGACCACCGTGGCCCTGATCGGCTATACCGCGATGGGCGGCGCGATCGGCTCCGGCGGCCTCGGCGACCTCGCCTACCGCGACGGCTATCTGCGCTCGCACACCGACGTGGCGGTGGTGACGGTGCTGCTGTTGCTGCTGCTGGTGCAGGCGCTGCAGACGCTCGGCGACAAACTCGTGGCGCGCTTCAGCCGACGCTGAGCCGCCGCTCCAAGCTATCGAACGATCGAGGACGCAAGATGAAGAAGCTGATCGCCATCCTGGCATTGACGGTCGCCGGCCTGAGCGCCTGCGGCGGCGGCGACCCCGCATCGCAGAAGCTCACCGTCGCCGCCACCGCGGTGCCGCATGCGGAAATCCTCGAAGTGGTGAAGCCCTTGCTGGCCAAGCAGGGCGTCGAACTCGACGTGCGCGTGTTCAACGACTACGTGCAGCCCAACGACCAGGTCGCGCAGAAGCTGCTCGACGTCAGCTATTTCGAGACCGAGCCTTATCTGGACGCCTACAACCGCAGCCGCGGCACGGAACTGACCACCATCGTCGGCGTGCACATCGAGCCGTTCGGCGCCTATTCGCGCAAGTTCAAGTCGCTCGACGCGCTGCCGCAGGGGGCCGACGTGGTCATCCCGAACGACCCCAGCAACAACAGCCGCGCGCTGATCCTGCTGCACAAGTCGGGGCTGATCAGGCTGCGCGACCCGAGCGACGCGCTGGCGACCCTGCGCGACATCACCGCCAACCCCAAGCAGCTCAAGTTCCGCGAACTCGACGCGGCGATGCTGCCGCGCATCCTCGACCAGGTCGACCTGGCCCTGATCAACACCAACTACGCGCTCGACGCCGGCCTCGACCCGACCAAGGACGCGCTCGCCATCGAAGGCCGCGACTCGCCCTACGTCAATTTCCTGGTCGGCCGTCCGGACAATCTCGCCGACCCGCGGGTCAAGAAACTCGCGGCGGCGTTGACCGGCCCGCAGGTCAAGGACTTCATCGAGAAGAAGTACCGCGGTGCGGTGTTGCCGGCGTTCTGATGCCTCCAGGGGGCTCGTGCATCAGGCGGGACTCGTACGCCCGAGCAGGAAGCCGAGCACCGCGCCGATGAACTCGTCCGGGTATTCGACGTTCGACAGGTGCACCGCCGGCAGCACCAGCAGGTGCGCGCCGGGCACGCGCGCGGCGATCTCCTCGCCATGGCTGGCCAGGGTCACCGTGTCGTAGCGGCCGGCGATCACCAGGGTCGGACGCGACACTGCGGCCAGGGCTTCGCGCAGGTCGAGATCGCGCACCGCGGCATAGTTGCCGGCCAGGCCGCGCGGGTCGGTGGACAGCAACATGCCGCGGAAGGCCTGGATCTGCGGCCCGTCCGCCTCGCGCATCGCTGCCGGGAACCAGTTGCCGAGGAACATCTCGGCAGTGTCGGCCATGTCCTCGACGCCGAGCACCGAGGCGATCCGCTCCGCCCATTGTTCGGCCGGGCCGAGGTAAGCCGAGGTATTGCTCAGGACCAGGCGATCGATGCGTTCGCCGGCATGCACGCCGAGCCACTGCCCGACCATGCCGCCGAGCGACAGGCCGAGAAAGTGCGCGCGTTCGACGCGCAGGGCGTCGAGCAGTTCGATCACGTCGCGGCCGAGCCGCTCCAGCGTGTACTCGCCCGTCGGAGCGTCGGAAGCGCCGTGGCCGCGGGCGTCGTAACGCAATACGTGGAAATGCCGCGCCAGCTCCGGCACTTGCGCATCCCACATGTGCAGGTCGGTGCCGATCGAGTTGGACAGCACCAGCAAAGGTCGGCCGGCAACGCCATCGAGCCGGTAGGCGATGCGTGCGCCATCGCTGGCGGTGAGGTAGGACAGCGGGTTCATGGCGTCGCTCCGTTCGGGACAAGTCGCTTGGGAGCGCGGCGGGCCGTGGTTCGGCCGGCCCGGCTCTTGCAACGGCGCAGGCCGTGGAGCGAATCCTAGTTGCGGCCGATCGCGGCGGATATTACAAAGTATCCACAATCTTTGTAGCTATCTCCGACATGAGCGCCTTCACCCTGCACGACCTGCAATGCTTCGATGCGGTGATCCGCGCCGGCGGTTTCCAGGCCGCGGCGGCGAGCCTGCATCGCTCGCATCCGGCGGTGTTCGCCGCGGTCGCCAAGCTCGAGCGCCAGCTCGGTTTCGATCTGCTCGACCGCAGCGGTTATCGGGTGCGCCCGACCGACGCCGGCCGATCGTTCCATCGCCGCGCCCAGGCCCTGCTGCGCGAGATGGAGGCGCTGCGCACCCATGCCGCGCAACTGGCGATGGGCGAGGAAAGCGAACTGCGGGTGGTGATCGGCGATCTCTGCCCCCGGCCGCAGATGCTGGCCTTGCTGGGCCGCTTCTTCGCCGACTGTCCCGGCACCCGCCTGCACCTGCATTTCGAGGCGGTGGGCGGCCCGCTGGAGCGCCTGCTCGACGGCGACGCCGATCTGATCCTGCATCGCATCGACAAACGCGATCCGCGCATCGAATGGCTGGACCTGTGCCCGGTGCCGTTCGTGCCGGTGGTCGCAGCGGGCTTCCTGCCGTTCCCGGTCTCGCGCGCGATCCGGCCCGAGCGGATGCGCGGGTTTACCCAGTGCGTGATGCGCGACAGCGCGCGCATTCGCCGCCGCGCGACTACTTCATGATCGAGGGCGCGCACCAGTGCACGGTCGCCGACCAGCTGATGAAGAAGGACATCATCCTGCAGGGCATGGGCTGGGGCCACGTGCCGCGCTTCCTGGTCGAACAGGAATTGCGCGAAGGTCGCCTGCACTCGATCGCCGGCCGCTACCTGCCCGGCAGCGTCGAGGAACTGGTCGCGGCGCGGCGCGGCGACCGCGCGCAAGGCCCGGTCGCGAACCGACTATGGGCTTACCTCGGCGAACAGGCGCCGCGGTTCCGCGAGGCCGTCGACGCGGCGGCCGCGCCGTCGGCGAAGAAGTCGGCGAAGAAATCGACGAGGACCGTCCGCTCGGCGAACCCGCGCGGATGAGGCTCCGCTTGCGAGCGCATAACGCAAGCCGCGCGCCGATCCGTCCATCCGCCGGCGCCGTGCCGGCGCAATGGCCGCCGATTCACTCCGCGTTGCATTCCTGACGCCTCGCTGGCTGGCCTGTCCGCCCGGGCGCTGGCGTTGGCTTGGTCGTAACCGGACTCAAGGCCACAGGAGTAGCCGATCATGAACACCGTGTTGCACACCGTACTTTGGATTTCTCTCGCCCTCGCCGCCGCGGCCGCAGGCTGCAGCCCGGTCGCGGCCAGCCAGGTCAGCGGCTGGTGGGGCGGCAACTGGACCTGCGCCATCGACGGCCGCCCGGCCAGGATGAAATGGAGCCCGGTCGACGACAGCCAGACGAGCTGCGACGGCGACGAATGCACACGCACGTTCGGCGCGCGCTGGCAGGGGCGCTTCTCCGACAACGGCTCGCGTTGGGTGGCCTTGAACAACCCGCGCCGCGGCAACAACGGCGGCCTGTTCTTCAACCATGCCGACGGCAATCGCTGGTATCTGCCCACGCCGACCGGCAACCGCAGCAAGGGGTGGACGACCTGGAACGGCCAGCGCTATCCGCTGGTGTGCTGGCGCTGACGCCGCCGGTTTTCCGCGCCGCGCGCACGTCCCAGGTTACGGCGGCCGCCTGCATCCGGATTCGCGCAGGCGGCCGCCGCCGGCTTCGAGTCGTTGCGGTGGATTCGTTGCGGCCGCATTGCTGTCGCCGGCTCCCACGCGTCAGTCCCTCGGCGCCAGCCGGCGCTTGAAAAACGCCAGGATTTCGTCGCGCGCGGCGATGGTCGGTTGGCCGGCTTCGTCGATCAGATGCGCGGTCACCACGCTATGCGGGCCGGCCACGACGTGCTCGAAGAACGGCGCCAGGCCCTCGCGATTGGCGGCGCTGTCGGGCAGCACCCGCGCGACGAAACGCTCGCCGAGCGCTTGCGCATAGGCGGCGAAACGCTGCGCCCGGCAGAAGCGGTCGCCGTCGAAACGATAGGCCATTACGGTCAGGTCCTCGCGCTCCAGCCGTTGCCGCACCGCGGCCAGCTCCTCGGGCTCACTCTCCAGCCCGGCCGGATCGTCCAGCGGCAGCGACGGCTGCGCCAGCACCGGCGCCAACATCGCCGGCTCCAGCATCATGCTCAGGGCGAAGTTGCCGGTGAAGCACATGCCGATCGCGCCGATGCCGGGGCCGCCGCATTCGCCGTGCGCGTAGCGCGCCAACCCTCGCAGCCATCGGGTGACCGGGCTCGAGCCCTGGCCGGCGAATGCGCGGAACTCGGCGCTGACGCAGGCGCGCTGGAAGGTCGCCTTGCTCTCTTCGACCCCGGGCACGGCGCCGTCGCGGCCGAACAAGGACGGCATGTAGACGGTGAAGCCCGCATCGCGGACCCAACGGGCGAAACGCGCCACCTGCGGGCTGATCCCCGGCATCTCGGTCATCACGATGACCGCCGGCCCGGCGCCGGCGACGTGCACGCGCTTGCCGACCCCGTCGACGGCGATCGTGCGCGGCTCGAAATCGTCGAGCGGGTCGGGTGGATTGAGATCGGCGTGGCTGCTCGGATCGGACGGCATCGCGGTGTCCCGTGGCGGAGCGCCGCGCAGGCGGCGCGGCATCGGCTCGGCCGCATTGCAACCCGCCGCGGGCTAGACTGCGAGTGTCCGCTTGGACATGTTTCGGGCGTTTCCGGCCATGCGCGATTTCACCGTCCTGATCCTGCCCGGCGCCTACGCCAGCAGCGTCGCCGTCACCCTCGACCTGCTCGGCGCCGCGGCCGCGCTCGCGCCGCGACTGAAAATGCCGCGACCGAGCTGGCGGCTGCTGTCGCCGGACGGCGGCAGCGTGTTGCTCGGCAACGGCCTGCAGATCGACACCCGCGCGATCCCCGCGCGAACGCGCGACGATGCCTCGACCTGGGTGGTGCCGGGCCTGGGCGTGGACCAGGCTGCGCCGCTGGCCGCTCGGCTGACTCGCGCCGATGCACAGCGCGCGATCGCCGCGCTGCGCCGGCATGCCGCGCACGGCGGCCACGTCGCCGCTTCCTGCTCGGCGGTGTTCCTGCTGCAGGCGGCCGGCCTGTTGCACGGACGCCGGGTCACCACCTCGTGGTGGTTGGCGGCGCAACTGCAACGCATCGCGCCCGACTGCAGGGTGGAGGCCGACCGCATGGTCTGCAGCGACGGCCCGGTCAGCACCGCCGGCGCCGCGTTCGCCCAATCCGACCTGATGCTGCAGTTGCTGCGCCGGCGTTTCGGCGGCGAACTGGCCGAGGTCGTCGCCAAGATGCTGTTGCTCGACGGCCGCCAGGCGCAGTCGCCGTTCGTGATTCCGTCGATGCTGGCCGGCGGCGACGAACTGATGACGCGGCTGACCCACCGTATCGAAGCCTGCCTGCCGCACCCGCCGAGCCTGCCCGAACTCGCCGCGCAATTCGCGATGTCGCCGAGAACCCTGTCCCGGCACGTGCGCGCGGCCACCGGACGGACCGCGCTGGCCCTGATCCAGAGCGTGCGCCTGAACCGTGCCCGGCGGCTGATCGAAACCAGCCGCATGAGCATCGAACAGGTCGCCGCGCAGGTCGGCTACGCAGACGCGACCGCATTGCGGCGGCTGATGCGCAAGGCCACCGGCGCCACGCCGAGCCGGTTCCGCACGAATCAGCACCCCGCATCCCCAGGGTAGGAGCGGCGCGAGCCGCGACTGCGAAGTGCTGGAAGCCGTCGCAACGTTATCGAACCGGAAGTCGCCCGATCGCGACCACCGTCGCCTACGAACCCTGGCGATGCATGTCGAAGTTCGCCGCCGCGGCTTGCGCCGCTCCTAACCTGTACAGCGTTACGCGCTCACAGCCCGTCGATCAGGCGTATCGCGATGTCGGGCGAGAACTGTCCGGCCGGAATGCCCGGTGCGATGCCGCAGTTGCCGTCGGAGTCGCCCGGCACCTTGACCCACAGCAGCATTTCCGCGCCACTGCCGCTGTTCTGCGAGACCGCGCCGAGCTTGCGGCCGGGCGGGTTGCACCACTCGCCGTTGGAACCGTTGCCGTTGCGGCTGGTGTCGACTACGAACGGCTTGGCGTAGCCGAACTGGCGCTGCAGGGCGCCGGCGACCGCGGTGCCATAGCGGTTGGAATCGGCGGTGGTGTAGTAGTTGGACACGTTCAGGGCGAAGCCGCGGATACCCTTGACGCCGGCCGCGTTGAGCCGCCGCGCCATTTCGTCGGCGCCGATCCACTGGGCGTTGCCGCCGTCGTGGTAGACCAGCGCATTCGGCGCGCGCAGCTTGAACTCGCTGGCGGCGTACTGCAGCAGGCCGGTGCGGACGCCGCGCTGATCGGCGGGCAGGCAGTCCAGTTGGGCCAGCGCGTCGGGTTCGACCACCACCACCGCGCGGCGGTTGCCGATGCCCGCGGCGAAACCGGAGATCCAGGCGCGATAAGCCTCGGGGCTGCCGGCGCCGCCGCCGGAGTGGCTGCCGCAATCGCGGCCGGGGATGTTGTAGGCGACCAGGACCGGCAGCTTGTCGGCGGCCTGCGCCGCACCGACGAAACTCGCCACCGCGGTGTCGATGGTGCCGCTCCAGTTGCCGAACCAGCGCGCCATCGGCTTGGTCGCGATCGCGCTGCCGATGCGGGTCGCGCGCGGATCGCCGGCGTGGTCGCGCACCCAGATCGCCGGGTTCGAATTCGGGTCGACATAGAAGCCGCTGTTCTGATTGGCCGCGCTCGCCGCACTCGGGGCCAGCGCGGCGAAGCACAGGGCGACGACACCGGCGACGAAACCGCGCGGGCGTTGCCGACGAGCCGCCGCGGCGGCCATGGAATATCGATGCATGCGTCCTCCTGCAGATGTCCGGCGGCGCGGACTGCGCGCGCCGATGAGGCAGAAGGTGACCTGCAGGCCGCTCGAGCGCTTCCAAGCGCCTCACAGTTTCGTGCATCGATCTCGGCGAAAACCGCCGCAGAGTGCGGTTCCGCCACCCAGCGCACGCTTGCCGCGCCGACTGCGGCGCGGATGTCGGGCCGCTATGACGACGAGCCGTTAAAAAACGCCGACCCGTTATAACGTCGAGCCGCTACAGCGTCTCGACCGCCGCCGCGCGCGCACAGCGGCCCAGCTCGCGGCCGAGACCGGAGTGCGCATTCGACGCGGCGACGAGTTCGCGCAGGCTGCAAGCGTCGGCCGCCACCGGCGCGAGACAGACGTCCCAGTCCATGCTCAAGGCATGCTCGGCCTGGCTCCAGGTGCAGCCGAGGGCGGCGCTGCCCGGCACCAGGGTCCAGCCGCGCCGGTTCGCATGACCCAGGTGCTGGCTGCGCGCGGTGTCGATGCAGGCGGCCAGGGCGATGTCCTGCACCAACAGCCAGCGCGTGTGCGGCGACTGTCGCTGCCATTCCAGGCCTCGCCGCATCTGCACCGGGAACACGGCCTTGAAGCCGAACTCGGCGACCGGCCGGTCGGCCATCAACAGGTTCTGCTCGCGCCAGGCCACCAGGCCCAATTCGGCGGTCGGGCCGATGCGCTTGCCTACTTCGGTCATCAGGCCGCGCGCGGAGGAAGAGTCGTTGAGCAACGGCACCATCACCAGGCCGAAGGCGACCCACAAGCCGGTCAGCATCGCCGCCATGCCGGCGAAGGCGCGGCGACGCCCGCTCCACAGCAGGCAGGCCAGGCCCCAGCCGCCGACCGCAGCGACGCTGGCGGCCAGCGCAGAGGACACGTCCTCGAGCGAGCGCTCGGCGACGAAGCGGCGTTCGAACCCGGGATCGCCGAACCACATCGCCAGGCCGCCGAGCAGCAACGCCGCGGACAACACCGCGGTGAAACCCAGCGCGACGCGCTGCGCCGAGGCCTTGCGCAGCAGCCCCGGCAGCAACGGCGCCAGCGCCAGGGCGACCATCGGCAGCGCCGGCAGGATGTACATGTCGCGCTTGCCGCCGGGAATGCTGAAGAACACCAGCACCAGCAACCACCACGCCAACGGCAACAGATAGCGCGCATCGCGGCGGCGCAGGCGACGGCGCCAGGCCGGCAGCGCCCACGGCAGGGCCAGCATGGTCGGCAACCACATGGTCGCCATCACTTCCAGGAAGTACCAGGCCGGCTGGCCGTGGTCCCAGGACGCGCCGTAACGCTTGGCGGTCTGGCGCACCAGGATGTCGTTGAGATAGGCCGTGTATTGGCCGCCGTCCGGGCCGAGCGCGGCGATCGCCAGCGGCACCAGCCAGATGCCGGTGGCGGCGACGAAGGCGATAGGCCCCAGCCAGAACTTCGCGCTGCGGACATGCAGCTTCGTCCCCCAGCCGCGCAGCGAGGCGATGCCGGCCGGGATCAGCATCAACAAGGCGATCGCCCCGACGCCCTTGCTGATCGTACCCAGCCCCGCCGCCGCCCAGCCGAGCATCCACATCGGCCAGTCAGGCCCGCGTTTGCGCGCGCTCAGCAAGACGTGGCACAACAGGCCGTAGTTGGCCAGGGTGATCCAGAACACCACCAGCGGGTCGATCTGGGCCTTCTTCGCCTGCCAGGTGAACTGCAGCGCGAACAACAAGGCGTAGCCGGCGTACAGGCCGACCCGTCGCGTCCACAAGCGGCGGCCGAGATCGACCACGCACCACAGCGTGCCCAGCGAGGCCAGCAGCGACGGCAGCAGGAAGGCGATGCGCCATTCGCCGAACAGCCGGTAGGCAGCGGCCTGCAGCCACATGAACAACGGCGGCTTGTCCGAATACAGTTCGTGGCCGCGGTGCGGGAACAGCCAGTCGCCGCTCTCGATCATCTGCTTGGCGACGAGAGCGAAACGGGGCTCGTCGGCCGGCCAGGGATCGCGCAGGCCCAGCCCGACTCCGAGCACCAGCACCGCGAGCAGCCAGAACAGCGCGGTCTGGTTGCGTCGGGCGAGGCGATGCGGCGCGGCATTGTGCAGGGTCGTGGTCATCGCGTGATCGGTGATGGCGTGGGTCTCGAAGCGTGAGGCGCAAGGCGGCGGCCGCCGCGAATGCCGGCCACGCGAAGCGTCGGCATTGTACCGAGCCCGCTCGGCACGCCCGGCACCGCCGCCGGCCACGCCATCGGCCCATGCTGGCATCGCCGATGTCCGATGAATGTCGGAGGCCTGCCGCCACGCCTGCCGTCATTAGCGTGCCGTAGCAGGTGCGCCGCCTCGCCCATGATGCGCAATACGCCACCGTTCGGAAACCGCGCCCGGCTCGGCTGGGCGAGCGCAGCCGTTCAAGGCATACTTTTCGCCTCGCCGGTCGACGGCAACGCGCCGTCCCCGGCCCCTTCCGGGCCATGTCGCAGGCCCGGCCGCGGCCGCACGGCCGCTCGCGACGGACGCGCCACGGCTCGCCTTCGACCGCGACAGCAGCACTCCAGCCCGCGGCGCGCATCGCCCCGCCGCGGACGCCCCATCGACGACGAGGTAGACCAGTTGATCATCCACCCCAAGGTTCGCGGCTTCATCTGCACCACCACGCACCCGCTCGGCTGCGAGCTCAACGTACGCGAGCAGATCGAAGCCACGCGCGCGCGCGGCGTGCGCCAGGATGGTCCGAAGAAGGTGCTGGTGATCGGCGCGTCGAGCGGCTACGGCCTGGCCGCGCGCATCGCCGCCGCGTTCGGCTTCGGCGCCGATACCCTCGGCGTGTTCTTCGAGAAGCCCGGCAGCGACAAGAAGGCCGGCACCGCCGGCTGGTACAACTCGGCCGCGTTCGACAAGTTCGCCAAGGCCGAGGGCCTGTACAGCAAGTCGATCAACGGCGATGCCTTCTCCAACGAAGCGCGCGACACCGCGATCGAGCTGATCAAGAGCGAGATGGGCGGCCAGATCGACCTGATCGTGTACTCGCTGGCCTCGCCGGTGCGCAAGCTGCCCGACACCGGCGAGCTCAAGCGCTCGGCGCTGAAGACCATCGGCGAGCCCTACGTTTCGACCGCGATCGACACCAACAAGGACACCATCATCCAGGCCACGGTCGAGCCCGCCACCGAGCAGGAGATCGAAGACACCGTCACGGTGATGGGCGGCCAGGACTGGGAGCTGTGGATCGACGCGCTCGAACGCGCCGGCGTGCTCGCGCCGGGCGCGCGCACCGTCGCCTTCAGCTACATCGGCACCGAGATCACCTGGCCGATCTACTGGCACGGCGCGCTGGGCAAGGCCAAGGTCGACCTCGACCGCACCGCCCAGCGCCTGGATGCGCGCCTGCGCAGGATCGGCGGCGGCGCCAACGTGGCGGTGCTGAAGTCGGTGGTGACCCAGGCCAGCGCGGCCATCCCGGTGATGCCGCTGTACATCTCGCTGGTGTTCAAGGTGATGAAGGAAAAGGGCCTGCACGAGGGCACCGTCGACCAGCTCAACCGCCTGTTCCGCGAGCGCCTCTACCGCGAAGACGGCCAGGCGCCGGAGACCGACGAGGAACATCGCCTGCGCCTGGACGACTGGGAACTGCGCGACGACGTCCAGGACGCGTGCAAGGCGCTGTGGCCGCAGGTGACCACCGAGAACCTGTTCGAGCTCACCGACTACGCCGCCTACAAGCACGAGTTCCTCAAGTTGTTCGGCTTCGAGCGCAGCGACGTCGACTACGACGCCGAAGTCGACCCGGACGTGAAATTCGACTGCATCGAGCTCTGAGGCCGCGGCGCTCGATCGCGCTGCACCGGCGCCGCTCCCGGCGCCCCTCCGCTCCCGGCCGGGAGCGGAGCCCGGACCGGCCCGCAGGCCGCGCCACTTGTTCGCGTCATTTGTAGCGGCGGCGCCCGGCCTTGAGGGTCTGCTCGGATACGAAGCCCTTGCCGCAGCTTCGGCAGTAGTACCCCTCGACGAACTGTTGCAACGGCGCCATGCGTACCTGCGAGGGCAGGACGTCGTCGACGCGAAGATCGGCCGCATACGCCATCCGGGGGTCCTTGCCCGGTGCGGCCACCCAGGCCTCGTCGATCAACAGCAGCTTCGGCGCCACCGCGATGGCCAGGCCGCAGCAAGGACAGGTCTCATCGGACGGATGTGGGTTCATGGTGCCTCCTGCACTGGACCGGGCGGAGCGGTCAACGGCTCGCGTCGGCATCGAGTGTCGCCTGCCGCTGATACAGGAACAACGGCAGGCCCAGCGAGACGCCCACCAGCACGGTCGCCGCGACCGGCGCCCACAGGCGGCGTATGCGCAAGCGGCGGCCTTCGCTTGCGACGAATACCAACAGCACCACGGCCGAGACCAGCACGTCCAGGCCGAAGAAGCCGCCGATGCGGGTGGAAAACAGCTCGGCGAACAAACGCGGCAGATCCGGGCCGTGCTCGGCCAGCCACGGCAGAAACTGCGCATACGGCAACAGCGCGCCGGGCACGCATAGCAGCAGATACAGATGCCTGAGTTTCATCGTCGGCCTGACTGAGCTCGTGGAGGTTCACCCGCCCGGCCAGTATGGCGCGCGCAGTTCGCGCTTGAGCAGTTTGCCGGTCGGGTTGCGCGGCAGATGATCGCGAATCTCGACCCCGGCCACCCGTTGCTGCTTGCCGACCCGCTCATTGAGCCAGTGCTTGATCGCTTCGCCGTCGCCGGCCCGCACGTCCTTGACGATCACCAGGGCCAGCGGCGATTCGCCCCAGATCGGGCTCGGCACGCCGATCACCGCGCACTCGGCGATTCCCTCGTGCTGCATCAGCACCGCCTCGATGTCGGCCGGATAGATGTTCTGGCCGCCGGAGATGATCAGGTCCTTCTTGCGGTCGAGGATGTAGAGATAACCGTCCTCGTCGAGGCGGCCGATGTCGCCGGTGCGCAGCCAGCAGCGCCCGTCCTCGTCGATCCACACGGCCTGCGCGGTCGCCTCGGGCCGTCGCCAATAGCCCGACATCGCGAAACGGCTGCGGCCGACGATCTCGCCGGCCTCGCCGGCGGCGAGCGGGCGGTCGTGCTCGTCGAGGATGCGCAGGTCGACGCCGGGCAAAGGCTTGCCGACCGACGCCAGGTGGCCCTCGGCGTGCTCCGGGTCGAGCGCGGTGATGATGCCTTCGGTGGTGCCGTAGACCTCGATCACATCGCAGCGGCAGGTCTCGATCAGGCCGGCCTTGGTCGCCAGCGGCAGGGACGAGCCCACGCTCATGATCGCCTGCAGTGAGGAACGGTCGGTCGCCGCGAACTGCGGGTGATCGAGCAGGCGCTGGTACTGCACCGGCACCATCGCGGTGTGGGTGATGCGTTCGCGCGCGATCGTCGCCAGGGTGTCGGCGACCTCGAACACGTGGCGCAACACCACCGTGCCGCCGCTGAGCCAAGTGCCGAGCAAGGCCGCCCAGGTGATGTTCGAGTACAGGCCGGTGACCAGCAGGGTGCGGGCGCCGGCGTGATAGCGCAGCGCCAGCGCCGCGTCGTAGGCCCAGGCCACCCGCGTGCCGTGCGTGTGGACGATGCCCTTCGGCTCGCCGGTGGTGCCGGAGGAGTAGATGATGTTGCACAGGTCGGACGCCGCCACCGGCACTCCGGGCGGATGCTCGCCGGTAGTGCCGAGCCAGTCCGGATAGGCCCGCCAACCGGCCGTGGCCTGCGCTGCGTCGGCGACGACTTCGATGCGAGCCGGCCCGGGGATCGCGCCGACCCGGGCGGCATGATCGCGGGTCGCGAACACGAAGGCCGCGCCCGCATCGGCGAGCATCGCCGCCGCGCTGTCGGCGCTGATCGCGGTGTTGAGCGGCACCGCGACGCAGCCGGCCTTCATGATGCCGACGATCAGTTCGGCCATCTCGATGCAGTTGGACATCAGCAGCGCGACGCGGTCGCCGTGGCGCGCCCCGGCGCCGATCAGGGCATTGGCGATACGGTTGGTACTGCGGTCCAGGCTTTGCCAGTCCAGGCTCCGGTGCGGTGCGACGATCGCCGGCGAACGCGCGCGCCAGCGGCCGTGCAGGGCGAAGATCTCGGGCAGCAGCGGTTGCGGCGCGTCCAGCATCGGGGTTCTCCGTGTCTTCGCGGTACGAGGTACGTATTGTGGTGGTACGTATCTCGGTGGCGCAGGCGCGCGATGTGCGCGGCCGCTATAGAGTGATGGCATCGGCGCCCGCGGACAGGGCCGCGGTCTCAATCCGCAAGGTCGAGCAAACGTTCTATGCCGATCCGGGCCTCCGGTTCCGACAGCGACGGCGCATGGCCGACATCGGGCACCTCGACCAGGCGCACCAGCGGCGACACCGCGGCCATGCGCCGGGCGGTCTTGGCTTCGAGGATGTCGGACAAGGCGCCGCGCAGCAGCAGGATCGGCCGGCCGGCGGCGAGCTTGCGGTAGAGGCGCCACATCAGCGGGCGCAGCAACCACAGCCTGGTCGGGCTGACCGTGCGGATGATCTTCGGGTCGTAGTCGAGCACCAGCAGGCCGTCGTCGCGGACCCGGAACATGCGCTCGATCGTCCGCGCCCAGTCGGCGCGCGTGTACTTCGGATAGGCGGCGCGGCCGATGCGTTCGATATAGGCGGCCGCGTCCTCGCGCGTCATCGGCGGTACCGGCACGCCGGCGTAGCGGGCGATCCGGTCCAGCGCCGACTTCGGCGCCTGCGGGCCGGCGTCGTTGAGCACCGCCGCCGCCACCGCCGACGGCCGCTTCACCGCCACGGTCATGGTCACCCACACGCCTAGCGAGGTGCCGATGAAGACCGCACGCGGGATCGATTGCGCGGCCATCAAGTCGAGAATATCCAACGCATAGCGGTCGGCGCTGTAGCTGGACGGGTCGTCGGCGTACTGCGAGCGGCCGCGGCCGCGCAGGTCCAACGCCAGTACGCGCCGCCCGGCCGCGGCGAGCACCGTGGCGATCTCGCCGAAATCGGCCGAGTTGCGGGTCAGTCCGGGTATGCAGATCACCGGGCAGCGCGGCCTAGCGTCGGCGTAGACCGCCGCCGGATAATCGCGGGCGTACAACCGCAGTCCATCGCGGCTATGCCAATGCAACGCGTCGTAAGGTTCGGCCGACATGGTGGGTGGGAATTCCTGTGCCAACGAAAGTGTGGTCGGCCCCCGGGCATATGCCGATCGAGGGCCGATCGAAACGCCCGCTGCGCCGTTCGCGGCGAGCGTCGGAGGGACTTGCGCTCAGAACTCGTAGCGCGCCGACAGGCTCACCGTGCGCGGCGCGCCGTAGAAGCCGGTGACGATGTCGAGCGCGGCGATGTGGTAGCCGGTGCTGCGATAGGACTTGTCGGCCAGATTGCTGCCCTGCAGGCTCAAGGTCCACGGCTCGTTGATCTGCCAGACCAGGCCCGCGCTCCACAACCCGTAGGCCGGCTGCGCGATCAGCGGCGACAGGGTCGTCTCCGGATAGGTCTTGCTCTGGTAGCTGTAGTGGATGCGCCCACTCAGGGTGCCGCCGTCGGCGAGCGGATACGACGCGTCCAGGCTCAGCCCGCCCGACCATTTCGGCGCGTTGGTGAAGCGCTGGCTGTCGGCGATGTCGACGCCGCCGCTGCGGTACTCGTCGTACCGGCTGTGCAGATAGGCGAAGTTGCCGCTGAGCGTCCAATGCTCGGACGGCTTCCAGGCGAACTCCTGCTCCAGCCCCCGGATCGTGCCCTTGCCGGCGTTGGTGAAGTCGCCGAAAAAGCCCGGGCTGCCGTTCGGCAAGGTGTAGGAGGTGAACACCGACAGTTGGATGTTGCTGTAGTCGTTGCGGAACAACGAGGTGTTGATCATCAGGCGGTCGTCGAAGAAGGTCATCTTGCTGCCCAGCTCGTACGACTGGACCTTCTCGTCGTCGATCGGCCGGCACGAGGCCGGGATCACCGCGCAGTTGGCGCGGATGTTGTAGCCGCCGGAATGAAAGCCGGCGTTGTAGCTGGCGTACAGATTGACGCGATCGCTGGCGCGCCAGGCCAGCGACAGCTTCGGCGAAACATTGCGCGAAGTATTCGAGCCGGTGAAGTCGGCCAGCTCGGCGATCGGCACCTGGAAGGCGCCGTCGGCATAGGCGTAGTTCTGGATCAGCGCATCCTTGGTTTCTTCGGTCAGGCGCAGCCCCAGGTCGAGGCTCCACTGCGGGTCCAGGTCCCAGGTGAAATCGCCGTAGGCAGCGATGCTGCGGGTGCCGATGCGCCCGCTGCCGACCGCATACTGCGACAATCGCAGCGCGGTGTACGGCGGCGAGCCCAGGAAGGTGCTGCGGTTGATGCCGCCGGCCGCGCCCTTGAAGTAGAACACGCCGAACACGCCGTGGAGCTGGCCGCCTGCATCGTAGTTCGCCTGCAGCTCCTGGCTGAACTGATGGTCGCTGTAGCCGCCCGCCGCCTCGCCGATCCTTTCCGGCAAGGTGTCGAAATCGATATTGCTCTGGGTCGACGAGCTGCGGTAAGCGGTGATCGACTTGAACGCCCAGTCGGCGTTGGCGATCCACTTCGCGGTCAGCGCCGCGCCTTCCAGTTCGCTGCGGTTGATCTGCGCCATCGCGCTGCGGGTGTCGAAGTCGCTGGCGAGCGGCCGGTAGGCCGGATAGTACTTGTTCGCCTTCAGCATCTTGGCGCCGCGCGGGTTGGAGTTGTCGCGCATGCCGTCGAGCGCGAGCTCGAGGTTGAAACCGTCGGACGGGAAGTAACCGAGGGTGGCGCGCGCGGCATTGGTGTTCTTGTTGCCGTTGCGGCTGTCCTGGACCAAGTTCCGGCCGTAACCGTCGTTGTGCATGCTGGCGACCGCGACGCGGGCGCGCCAGACGCCGTCGTCGCTGGCGCCGCCGAGGCTGGCCTTGGCGCCGCGCTCGCCGTGCGTGCCGACGGTGGCCTCGATAGAGCCCTGAGTGCGCTGGGGCAGCGGGCTCGACACGTATTTGATCGCGCCGCCGATGGTGTTCTTGCCGTACAGACTGCCCTGCGGGCCGCGCAAGACTTCGATGCGGCTGACGTCGAACACGTCGAGCAGGGCGCCTTGCGGTCGCGCCAGGTAGACGTCGTCGAGGTAGACGCCTACCGCCGGGTCGAAGCCCCAGGTCGGATCGGACTGGCCGATGCCGCGGATGTAGGCGGTGAGGGTGGTGTTGGAGCCGCGTGCGGCATACACCTGCAGCGACGGTACCTTGCCCTGCAGGTCGGCGAGCGTCTGCACGTTCTGCTTGAACAAGGCCGCGGCGGTGAAGGCGCTGACCGCGACCGGCACGTCCTGCAGGGTTTCCTCGCGTTTGCGCGCGGTCACCGTGAGCGATTCCAACTGAGTCGGTTTCTTGTCCGACTCGGCCGACGCGGTCTCGCCGCCGGCGTCGCTCGCCTGTGCTTGCTGCGCCTGCGCGGCAGGCCATTGGGCCCACACCGCCGCGCCGATCACCACGCTCAAAAGCCTGTGCTTCATCTTTGGTCCCTGTCCCCGGGGCGTCGCATCGCCGCCCACCCTGTGACCGCAACATAGCGGCGAGGCCTCGCCGCGGTTCCACAGCGGGAGCACAGCGGCTTGACCCTGAGTGCACACGGGTGCTGCGTCGCAACATGCAGCGCGAGCCGCAACGCTCCTAAGATGCCGCTCGACTGGTCACCGAAGGATCGCCATGTTCGCAACCGAGGTTGCAGCGCCGACTGCGTTCCCAGCCAAGAGCGCGGCGAGTCCACGGATCGCGATGGGCGGCTGGTCGACCGTGCATTCGCCGGGCTTCGGCAGCGCCGACATTCAACTGACCCGGCCCGAAGGCCGCATGGGCTGGTTGGCGAGCCAGTCGGTCGGCGCGCTGCAGCTCAACCACATCGCCCTCAGCGGCCTGCACATGCGCCGCACTCCGCAGCATCTGTCGGGACTGGCGCACAACTACGTGCTCGCCCTGCCCGCCGCCGGCAGCTCGCGCAACCGCGTCGGCGGCCACGAAGTGATCCTGGTCCCGGACCGCATCTATCTGATCTCGGCCGCGGTGGTCGGCGAGGTGCAGCCGGAAGGCTGCTACAAAAGCTTCAACACCCTGATCCCGACGCATCTGCTGCAGCAACGCGTGTCGCATCTGCCGACCGTGTTCTCGGCGCCGCTAGATGGCACCGACCCACGCGCGGAAATGCTCGGCGCTTATGCGCGGCAGATCGATCGCCTGGCCAAGCAACTCGGCGAAGGCGAAGCGCAGGTACTGACCGCCCAGTTGTGCGACCTGGTCGCGCTGATGCTGCGCGGCGATACCCGCAGCTTCTGCGATGATCGCTCGCTGGCCGCCGCGCACAAGCAGCGCGCGCTGGACTTCATCGAGGCGCATTACCCGGACGAGGACTTGTCGGCAGAAAGGATCGCCCGGCGTTGCGGCATTTCCGAGGGTTACCTGCACCGTTTGTTCCGCGACAGCGGGCAATCGGTGATGGAGCGGCTGCGCGCGCTGCGCCTGGGCAAGGCCCACGACATGCTCAGCAATGCGGCCTTGGCGAAACTGCCGATCTCCGAGATCGCCTATCGCAACGGCTTTCGTTCGCAGTCGAATTTCTGTCGCGTGTTCCGCCAACACTTCGGGGTTGCGCCGAGCGAGCTGCGCAGCCCCTGAATGCTCTGGGGCATGGTCCGCCCGGCTAGCGGTAGAGCAACGCCGCCATCTCGGCGACCAGCGCCGGCTTGTCGTGGCCGTCGATCTCCAGCACGTTGCGGGTGACCATCAGCAGCCGGCCCTCACCCTTCGCTTCGACCGCGGCCAGGCTCACCCGCAGCCGCACGCGCCCGCCGGCCGGCACCGGTGCCTGAAACCGCACCTCGCTCAGGCCGGCATTGATCGTGCGCACGATGTCCCCGGGCAGCAGGCCGAGCTGCATCTGCAACGGCGCGAGCAAGGACAGCAGCAAAAATCCGTGGGCGATGGTGCCGCCGAACGGGCTCTCCCTGCGGCAACGGTCGACATCGACGTGGATCCACTGACGGTCGCCGGTGGTTTCGGCGAAGCGGTCGATCATGCTCTGGCCGACGGTCAGCCAATCGGACACGCCGAGTTCGTGGCCGACGTGATCGCCGAGCGTGTCGAAGGTGTAGCGCGGGCTCATGCGGACTCCGGGGCTCGTGCGGATTGCGGCCCAGCTTAGCGCGGGGCAGGTACCCGACGGAGCGCCCTGCCCGCAACGTCTGGTCCGAACCGCGACCGCGCCCGGCACTTCGCGCAGCCGATCTGCTGCGGTCAAAGTACGGTGCGCCTGCGGTGAAACCGGGCATGGGCCGAGCGGCTACAACGCGAGGACCGCGCGGTCTTCCGGCCGCCAGGAGACACCGCCATGTCGCAATCGTCCACCCTGCGCCGACGCTTCCTCGGTGCACTCGCCGCCTTGCTGTTCGTATTGTCGATCCCGGCCCCCGCGTATGCCGCCGGCTATTTCCGCGACCTCTACGTCAGCCTGGCCGGCGCCCGCGACTACCACGGCTACGTGCCGAGCAGTTACCGCCCCGGCGTGCCGATGCCGATGCTGGTGGCCTTGCACGGCTGCACCGAGAACGACGTGGGTTTCGAATTGCTCTCCGGTTGGACTCGATTCGCCGAACAACGCGGTTTCATCGTGGTGTTTCCCGACCAGAGCAACCTCGCCAATCCGCTCGGCTGCTGGAACTGGTACCTGGAAAGCAACCAGCATCGCGGCCTCGGCGAGCCCTCGATCATCGCCGGCATCACCAACAAGCTGCGCTCTCGCTACAGCGTCGATCCGCGGCGGATCTACGTCACCGGCGTGTCCGCCGGCGGGGTCATGGCCAACATCATGGCGGTCGCCTATCCCGACCTCTACGCCGCGGCCAGCATCCTCGCCGGCTGCGAGTACGACTGCGACATCCTGCAGCTGCAGTCCCCGCAGGTGTCCGGCCAGAAAGCCATCGCCGAGATGGGCAGCCGCCGCCGCGCGGTACCGATCCTGATTTTCCAGGGCAGCGCCGATCCGGTCGTGGCGCCGTCGACCGCCGAACGCATCGTCGGCCAGTGGGCGACCGTCGCCGGCATCGACGAGGTCGCCGACCAGGTCGTGCATGGCCAGGTACCGGGCGGGCGCAGCTATACCCACACGGTCCATCGCGCCGCGGCCGGCGGCCCGTCCCTGATCGAGTCCTATCTGATCGACGGCGCCGGCCATGCCTACCCGGGCGGCTGCCCCTGCAGTCTGTACGGCGATCCCTCCGGCCCCGATGCCGGCCACCTCAGCTGGGATTTCTTTCTCGCCCATCCCAAGCCCTGAGCGAATCCGCCCGCTCGGGCGCAGGCGATCGCCGCGCCTCCTCGTGGCTCGCCTGGGCGACCCCGCCGCCGGCGCAGCGGTCGCAGGGTCGAGCCGGCCGGCTGCTGCCCCATTGCACCGCCAGCACGCTGCCGAGCACGATCAGCAGACCGAGCAAGGACAGGCCGGTGAGCGACTGGCCGAGCAGGGCCCAGCCGAGGATCACTGCGGTCAGCGGGCTCAGCAGCCCGAGCGAGGACACCGCGACCTGCGGCAAACGCGCCAGGCCGCGGAACCATAAGGCGTAGGAGATCAACGCACCGGCGATCGACAGATAGGCATAGGCGGAGACCTGCACCGTGCTCAGATGCGGCAGCGGCGCATCGACGGCGAGCGCGACCGGCGCCAACATCAGCCCGCCGAGCAACAACTGCCAACCGGTCAGGGCGAACACCGGCAGGTCGCTGCGCCAACGCCGGGTCAGATAATTGCCGACCGCCATGCAGGCCGCGCCGCCCAGGGCCGCGGCGATGCCGACCGGCTCCCAGTGCGTACTGGGCGACAGCAGCAGCACGGCCATGCCCACCACGCCCAGCACGCTGGCCCAGACCACGAGTTGCACCGGCCGGCGCTGGTCGATGGCCCAGGTCAGGCCGATCACCAGCAGGGGTTGGATCGCGCCGACCACCGCGGCGAGGCCGCCCGGCAGGCGGTAGGCAGCGATGAACAACAGGCCCTGGAACAAGGCGATATTCAAGCCGGCCAAGACCAGCAGGCGCAGCCATTCGCCGCGCGCCGGCCAACGGCGCATGAAAGCGACCAGCAGCAGGCCGGCCGGCAGGGTACGGATCAGCGCCGCGGTGTACGGCCGGTCCGGCGGCAACAGCTCGGACGCGACGATGTAGGTCGAGCCCCAGATGGCCGGGGCCAGGGCGGTCAGCAGAATGTCGATCCAGACCGGACGTTGCGAGGCCGGGCGTTGCGAGACTGGCCGTTGCGAAGCAGAGCTCATGGAACTATCTTCAACTCAAGACAAGAACCCAGCCTGACGATCATTTGTCTTGAAGTCAAGACAAATCCCGGAGACCGCATGGCCAAGACCCTACGCCCGCCCGATTCGGTCGACGCCATCCTCGAGCAATGGCGCCGCGAACGGCCCGACCTCGATGCCAGCCCGATGGGCGCGATCGGCCGGGCCAAACGCTGCGCGGCGCTGCTGCAGCGCCGCCTGGACCGGACCTTCGCCGAATTCGGCATGACCAGTTGGGAGTTCGACGTGCTGGCCACCCTGCGGCGTTCCGGCGCGCCCTATTGCCTGGCGCCGACCGCGCTGTTTTCGGCGCTGATGATCACCTCCGGCACCATGACCCACCGCCTGCAACGGCTGGAGGCGGCCGGCTGGATCGAACGCCAGGCCAACCCCGCCGACGCGCGCAGCCTGCTGGTGCGGCTGACGCCGGCCGGTCTGGCGTTGATCGACCGCGCGGTCGAGGCGCATATCCAGAACGAGCGCCGGATCATGGCGCCGCTGGCGCCGGCCCGCCTGGCCGCGCTCGACGACACACTGTCGGAGCTGCTGACGATGCTGGAGTCCACCGCCGAATGAGCGGCGTGCCGGGGCAGCGGCCATCGTCGTCCGGGCCGAACGCGATGCACGGACGCGAGCGCTCGGACTGAACCGGCGCCGCCGGGGTTAGGAGCCAGTCACCCGGGGCGTCCATGCTGGCTACGGAAGGCACACTTCCGCCAGGGGACGACCCATGCAGCTACCGACAGAAAGGCCAAGCAACCGCGACCTCACTGCATACCCGGCGGCCGGGCACGTCATGGGCGGCGCGAACGAGCGCGGCCGCGTCCACCCGGACGACCAGCGCGCGCAGGAGTTCGGCGCTTACCGCACCGCGACCGACCGGCAAGTGGGATCGCGCCGGGTCGCGGCATTGAGGCGGACGCTGGACCCGCGATTCCTGGCCACGCCGCTGCCGGAGCTCGCCCTGCAGGCCATCAACGCAATGCCCGGCTCGGCGGCCCCCGAGATCGGGTGGCAGACGCCGGCCTGCGTGTGCGTGTCTTTCGCATGGCGGCGGCGCGCCAAGCCGGATCTCGACGACCGCTATCTCGCCGACTTCGGGCTCATGCGCTGCTGGGCCGATCTGCATTGCCGCATCCCGAGGCATGCGACTTATGCCCGCAGCCCGGGAGAACTGACGGAGCAGTCACGGCCCGGGGCTTAGGGTACATCGCACACAGCGTGCATCACTTAGGGGAAAGACATGCGCCTATCGATCCGATTGCGGCGCAACGGCAATCCGAAGCTGTCGCCCGTCCCCTTGTCCGACCTGGGCGTGGCCGCCCTGGACGGCGTGCCCGGCGTCAACGCGCCGAAGATCACCGACATCGTCCGCGAGGATGCGATCTTCTCGTTCGTCTGGAGCGGCCCGGGCATGCCCGAGGTCACCGACGAATACCTGCAGGGCTTCGGCCTGTCGCGCGTCGAGTGAGCGCCGGCCACGACGCGACCCGACGAGGCCTCAGCGCGCGCGAACCGGTTCGGACGCCGCGCCCGGCACGCCTTCGCGAATGAGTTCCGAAAACGCCGCCGAGTCGCCCGCTGCGCGGGCGCGATCGGTCACGCGCCCGCGCTCGTGCAGGCTGCGGTAGTCGTAGCCCGGCATCAGGCCGCCCTGGTCGTAGGCGTACTCGGCCAGGTAGCCCGACAGCAGCAAGCGGTAATCCAGCGGCAAGCCCGGGGCGATCTGCCGCATCAGGTCGAACACGATGGTGGTGCAGTTGCTGGTCAGGGTGTTGTAGAAGCTCGGCTGCCTCTCCAGTTCGCGCGCCTGGGCCAGATAGCCCAGGAACAACGAACGCAGCGCCGCCTTCGGCAGCCGCAGCCGGTACAGGTACACGTCTTCGTTGCGCACGTTGCTGCGCACCCGCAGGATGTCGCGCTCGTCAGCCGCGACCAGGGCGGTTTCGAACTCGCGGAAGAAACCGCCGACGGCCGAGAACGCTTCGCCGCGTTCCTTGCGGATCTCGACCGAGAACACCAGCTTGCGGCCGTCGTCGAAACCGAACGAGACCAGGGTGTGGGCGATCGCCGGCCCCATCCAGTAGGACAGCACCAGGTCCGCCGACTCCAGCCGGGACAAGTCGTAATCGCGGCGTTCCCAACGCGGCGTGTAGTCGCTGTCGCTGCGCCAGTCGAAATTGCGCACGTTGTCGAGCCGCACCCGGTCGCCGTCGACCTGCGCATGCAACTGGCGGGACACATCGTCGGCCCAGGCCCGGTCCTGCGACGGCCGCAAGGTACTCCACCACAGCAGCACGCCGGCCAGGGCCAGCAGATACAGCCACCAGGCCGGCTTGCCGAGCCGACCTACGCCAGCCGATGCGGCCAATGCGCTCAATGCGGTCAACACGAACGCCGCGACGATCGCGCCTTTGAACGTCGGCGCCAGGGGCAGCCGATACCACAAGGCCAGGCCGCCCCAGGCGGCGCTCAGCACGATCGCCGGCGCCAGCAGTAACCCGCGCAGCCAGAGCGACTTCGCGGCGAATGCCGCCGGGGGCGCTGCGTGTGGTGCGTCCAGGACCGTCGTCGAATCATCCGTCATGCGACAGGAAGCTGCCGCAGGCCGCCGGTCGATGCAAGCGCCACGACATCGCGGGCCGGGCGTAGCGGATCACGCGCTCGGCCGATGCCTGCGCCTGAGCGGCGCGCATGCGACCGATGCCCGTTCGAACCGCAACTGTGTTCCGAGTCCCGACATTCGTCGCGCGGCGCATGAGGAAGCGTGATCCAGCCACCGGAAGCCTGGCGGCGGCGCGGCTAGTCTCGGCGGACATCCCGCCCGCATCGGAACCGTCATGGTCGATATCCATCAGGCATGGCCGTACTTCGCGATGCTGGCATCGGCGCTGGCCTTCGCCGCTCTGCCCTGGTTCCGCGGTGCCGAGCGGACGCCGCCGCGCGCCGGCCAAGGCAGCGATACCCTCGACGGGCTACGCGGTTTTCTCGCCCTGAGCGTGTTCGCCAGCCACGTGATCGTGCATCACGAATACCTGCGCACCGGCGTGTGGAAACCCTCGCCGTCGGCGTTCTACAACACCGCCGGCCTGCTCGGGATCTGCCTGTTCTTCATGATCACCGGCTTTCTGTTCTGGAACAAACTGCTCAGGGCCGGCGGCCGCCCGGGCTGGAAAGCGTTGTATGTCGGCCGCGTGTTCCGGCTCGGGCCGATGTACCTGGTCGCGGTGCTGACGATGATCGCGATCGTCGCCTATCGAACCGGTTTCGAATGGCGGGTGCCGCCGGCGCAAGCGGTCGCCTCGGCCCTGGGCTGGCTGGCGCTCGGCATCGTGCCGCCACCGCCGACCCTCAACGGGTATGCCGACACCGGCACGATCCTGGCCGGGGTGACCTGGACCTTGTTCTTCGAGTGGCTGTTTTACTTCTCCTTGCCGATCTCGGCCTGGTTCGTGCGCCGCGGCCGCCACTTGGCCTTCACCAGCGGATTGGTCGCCCTGTGCCTGTCGACGATCGCCGCGGCGAGTTGGAACGGCGGCTTCGAGCCCGGGGTCGAGCCGCGACCGGTCCTGTTGCTGGCGGTATTGGCCGAGCTGGCGTTGATGCTCGGCACCGGCATGTTCGTCGCCTCGCTGCTGCACGCCGGCTTCGGCGCGCGCCGGCGCTGGCTGCGACCGGTGTGGAGTGTCGTCGCCCTGCTCTGCCTGGCCGCCCTGTTCGCCATCATGATTGCGGGCGCCCCGCGCATCGGACTGGCGCAGTTGTTCTTGCTGTGCCCGTTGGCCGGCACGTTCTTCTTCATCGTCTGCTCCGGCAACCGCCTGTTCGGCGTGTTGGCGTGGCCGGCCTCGCGCCGGTTGAGCAACCTCAGCTACGGCATCTACCTCTCGCAAGGACTGATCCTGGTCGCGGTGTTCGCGATCCCCGGCGTCGGCGCCTATGCCGCCGGCAGCGGCCCGGCCTTCTGTCTGGTCTACCTGGGCTGCGCCTTGCTGCTGTGCGCGAGCGCTCTGCTCGGCTATCGCTACGTCGAAGAGCCGGGCATCCGCATGGGCAAGCGCATCGCAAGCCGGCTCGGCGCCGAGTCCGGCGCGCGGGCGCCGCTGCCGGCGACGACTTAGCCCGAAACGCCAAAAGCGGCATCGGCCACGATCCCGGCCGAACACGCCCCCGGCCGACGCGCCCCCAACCGAACACGCCCCAACCGAAAGGGAGACTTGCAATGATTCATGCCTATCTCGGCGCGGATGGCTCCGGCCAGAGCGCTTTCGGATCGACCCCGTCCGAGGTCAAGCTGGCCGGCGGTTTCAAGCCCTGGGGGTCGGACAGCCTCGCGATCAGCCGCGCCAACCTGAGGAGGCTGGTGAACAACGGCACTCTGGCCCTCGAGGCGGCGCGCTGGTGCAGCGACAAGAACCGCCAGGACGGCTGGTTCTTCAACTCGGACCTCGACGAACCGAGCGACTATCACGCGTCTCCCTATTTCTACCGCTTCGACATCACCGGTTTGAGCCGGCGGGCATGGACGGTGCTCGGCGATATCGGCGCGCCGGAGATGAATCTGTACCTCGACAGCGACGACCTCGATGCGGCGACCAAGATCGCGGTGATCTGGATGGCCAGTCCGAGGCAGTTGCTGGTCATGTCGCCGGTCGGCGTCGACCTGATCGACCTGCGCACCGGCAAGAACCCGGATGTATGGCAGCCCCTCAAGGACTACAACGGAAGTTGAGTCGGCGCGATGGTCGCGGCCGCGCGAGCCGCCCATCGAGGTGGAGATCGGGTCGAGGTAACTGCGTAGCGCAGCTTGATAGCGCGACGTCGCCAGCCGGCGCATGAGCGGACATGCGCCCGCGGCGCGTTGCCCGCGCCTGCCGATCGGCCTTTCACGTTCGCACCCCCGATGACGTTCGTTTCCGATGCGGGTACGGCCAGCGCCGCGCCCGTGGTCGACCGCGGCTGCGCATGCGGCGCGCGATCGCCCTCCCTCATCGAAACGGAGACTGCAATGACGACGTATGCCTATCGCGGCGAAGACGGCCCCAGCGGCGGCAAACCCGGGCGCACCCCGGGCGAGGTCAAACGATCCGGCGGCTTCAGGCCATGGAGATCGGACAATATCGAGAGCAGCCGCGCCAACCTCAGGCAGTTGGTGAACAACGGCACTCTGGCGGCGCAAGCCGAACTCTGGTGCATGGAAAAGAACCGCGAGAACGGTTGGTTCTTCAGCACCGGGCTGGACGAGGAAACCGCCTACGACACCTACCAGTTCTTCTATCGCATCAATACCGACGGCCTGGTCCAGCAGCCGTGGACGGTGCTCGGCAAGGACAACGTGGCGAAGATGAAGCTGTACCTCAACAGCAACGACCTCGGCACGGCCACCAAGATCGCGGTGATCTGGTCCGCGCGGCCCAAGGAGCTGCTGGTGATGTCGCCGGTCGGCGTGAACCTGATCGATCTGCGCATCGGGGTGAAGCCGGACGTGTGGCAGCCGCTCGCGGATTTCCCTGGCTGAGCCGACACCGCGGCCCCGGCTCCGCGCGGCCGGGGCCGCCTGCTCGGCGCACCGGCTACGCAGGCGAAGCGGCCCCGCTTCGCCATGCAAGCGCATTCGCTGGTATATCTGCGCCTCCGGCCGCGTCCTGGCCGTCCCGCAGACAAGGTCGTCGCCCCATGCTGTTGCGTCGTTTTCTCCTGCTCCTCGCGGTGCTCGCCTCGATCGCCGTCGCCACCGTCGCCGCCGTGGTGCAACCCTTCGTCAGTCCCCTGCCCTCGCCGCCCGTCGCCGTCGACGCGGCCCGGCTGAAGGCCGACGTCAGACATCTGTCGGTGGATCTGTACCCGCGCAGCTACGACCAGTTCGACAACATCGAGCGCGCCGCGCGCTTCATCCACGACGAATTCGCCCGCAGCGGCGGCCGGGTGTCCTACCAGGACGTGGCGGTGGAAGAGAGCCGCTACCGCAACGTGATCGTGCGTTTCGGCCCCGACACCGGACCGGTGCGGGTGATCGGCGCGCACTACGACTCCTTCGCCGACGTCGGCATCGACACCGACGACGCGCGCGGCTATTCGCCGCGCACCCACACCCCGGGCGCCGACGACAACGCCAGCGGCGTCGCCGGCCTGCTCGAGCTGGCGCGCCTGCTCGGCCGCAAGCCGCCCGCGCACGCGGTCGAGCTGGTCGCCTATACGCTGGAAGAACCGCCGCACTTCCGCACCGGGCACATGGGCAGCGCCTGGCATGCGCGCGCGCTCAAGGCCGGCGGCCGCGAGGTGGAATTCATGCTGTCGCTGGAAATGATCGGCCGCTTCAGCGACCGCCCCGGCAGCCAGCGCTATCCGCTGCTCGGCATGGGGCACCTGTATCCGGACCGCGGCGACTTCGTGATCCTGGTCGGCAGGCTGAGCGACTTCGGCGCCTTGCGCCGGCTCAAGGCGATCATGGCCGGCGCCAGCGACCTGCCGGTGCATTCGATCAATGCCCCGCCGCTGCTGCAGGGCATCGACTTCTCCGATCACATGAGCTATTGGCACGAGGGCTATCCGGCCTTCATGGTCAGCGACACCGCCTTCCTGCGCAGCGACACTTACCACCAGGCCAGCGACACCTACGACAAGCTCGACTACGCGCGCATGGCGAAAGTGGTGCAGGCGGTGTACGCGATCGCGCAACGGCCCGGCGCCGATTGACATCCATGCCCGGCCCGGGCCATCGCGGTCCGGGCCGGGCCTGGTTTCAGGCTGCGGCGACGCGCACCACGCGCTTGCCGAGGTTCTGCCCTTCGAGCAAGCCGATGAACGCCGTCGGCGCGTTCTCCAGGCCGTCGACCACGTCTTCGTGCAACTTCACCCGGCCCTCGGCGACCCACTGGCCCATCTCGCGACTGAAGGTCTCGAAGCGCTCGCCGTAGTGGTCGAGGATGATGAAGCCCTGCATGCGGATGCGCCTTTGCAGCACCGCGGTCATCGTCTGCGCCAGCCGGTCGGGGCCGTGTGCGTGCACGCCGCCGTTGTAGTGCGCGATCACGCCGCAGACCGGCACGCGCGCGCCGATGTTGAGCAGCGGCAGCACCGCATCGAACACCGCACCGCCGACGTTCTCGAAGTACACGTCGATCCCGTCCGGGCAGGCCGCGGCGAGCCGCTCGGCCAACTGCGGGTCGTGGCGGTCCAGACAGACGTCGAAGCCGAGTTCCTCGACCGCGTGGCGGCATTTGTCGGCGCCGCCGGCGATGCCGACCACGCGCGCGCCCTTGAGCTTGGCGATCTGCCCGACCACCGAACCGACCGCGCCGGTCGCCGCGGCCACGACCACGGTTTCGCCGGCTTGCGGCTGGCCGATGTCGAGCAGGCCGACGTATGCGGTGAAGGCCGGCATGCCGAGTCCGCCGAGGGCGAGCGACGGCTGCGCCATTTCGCCGAGCGCCTGCAGGTCCTTGCCGTCGGACAAGGCGTAGTCCTGCCAGCCGGCATTGCCGAGCACCACCTCGCCGACCCGGAACTGCGGATGGCGCGACGCGGCGACGCGGCTGACCGTGCCGCCCACCATCGGCGCACCCAGCGCCACCGGCGGCGCGTAACTGGTCCCGGCCTCGTCCATCAGGTTGCGCATGTAGGGGTCGAGCGACAGGTACAGGGTGCGCAGCAGCACCTGGCCTTCGTCGGGCACCGGCACGGCGGTCTCTTCGAGGCGGACGTCCTGCGGCGTCGGCAGGCCGCCCGGGCGGTTCACCAGAACGATGCGGCGGTTGACGGTATCGCGTTGCGGCATGAGGGCATTCCTCGAGCGGTTGAGTTGGATCGCGGCACCGGCGGTGCCGCGCCGGTGTGGAAGGCGGGCCAGACCTACAGGCAAATAGACCGGTCGTCTATAAAACAGGCAAAACAAAGGCGGGAACGCAGGCGCGTTCCCGCCCCAGGTGTCCCTCAGGCGACTTCGGCCAGGCCCAGCCGCTCTCGCGTGCCGGCCATGGCCATGTCGAGACTGCTGCGGTCGCGGGCGATCTTGGCCAGCAGGCTGGCGCCGAGCCAGTTCTGGTAGAGCGCGACCGCGGTCGCCTGCGAGTCCGATGTGTCCGCGAGGCGGGAGAGCGAGCCGTCCAGGCGCCCGGCTTCGATGCACTGGGCCAGGCGATCGACGACTCCGCGCGTGCCCCGCGCCAGCGCCGCGCGCATGCTTTCCGACAGGTCGCAGACCTCGGCGCCGAGCTTGACCACCGGGCAGCGGCTTTGGCTTTCCTCTCCGGTCTGCGAGTCGAGCCAGTCCTCGAAGAAAGCGATCACCCGCTGCGCTCCGGTGCCCGGCTGGGCCAGCAGAGCGTCCATCCGCCCCAGGTATTCGGCGAAATAGACCTCGAGCACGGCCTCGCCGAAAGCCTCCTTGGACCCGAAGTAGTGATAGAACGAGCCCTTCGGCACCTGCGCCGCGGCCAGCACCTCCGACAGCCCGACCGCGGTGAAGCCCTTGCGCAGGAACAGCGGATGGGCCACCTCGAGGATGTGCCGTCGGACGTCGATGGAGGCTGAGGCAGCGTTCATGGACGGCACGATAACTGCAATTAGACCGGTCGTCTAGTGGTTAGGCCAGCGTCTCCCCCCCATAGGAGCGACATGAGTCGCGACCACCGGACGCAGAGATGACGGGGCCATAGTCGTTCGCGGAAGCGGCGTGCCCTCAGCCAGGGTAGGAGCGGCGCAAGCCGCGACCGTCATGATTCGATCTCGCCTCGCCGTCGGGGCTCTTTGTAGGGGCCACGTGAGTCGCGACCGCGGGACGCGCCGACACTTCAATGCTTGTGTCGCCCATCGAAGCTGTGTGCTTCCGCCGGGGCAGGAGCGGCGCAAGCCGCGACCGCGCCGTTACGGTCCTGCGGCGTATGGATCCAGAAAGATTCAGATCAAGATCAAACCCAAAACTTCCGCCACTAAAGCGGCGGGTTACTTTTCTTTTGTCTAAAGCAACAAAAGAAAAGTAACCGAAGAAGTCGCTTTTCTTTGAATCAAGGGCCCGCGCGAGCGGTGCATCCGCGGGGATCTACATACGCTACCTCCCTGTCCCGATGAAAAACGGCCCGCATCCCTGCGGGCCGCCCTCCGGGTCTTCGATGGGCTTCGCGAGTGCGAGGCGGCGCACAGCCAAAGCAAAGGCGCAATCGCAAACAACTGGCTCGTGCGACGTCACCATCCCTGTAGGAGCGACGTGAGTCGCGACCGCGGAACGCGCAGAGACATCAATGCCTATGCCATCCATCGAAGTGGTGCGCTATCGCCGGGGTAGGAGCGGCGCAAACCGCGACCGCGAATCTGCGGCAGGGGGCGCGGGGCATTCGGAGTTTCGCGGTCGCGGCTCACGCCGCTCCTACACAAGCCGGGTGCGAACGCCCCGACCGTCAATCACCCCAACACCCCCCGCAAATACGGCGCAGTGCGGCTATTCTTCGCGCGCGCCACCTGCTGCGGCGTGCCGCTGGCGACGATCTGCCCACCCTGCTCGCCCGCGCCGGGTCCGATGTCGATCACCCAGTCGGCACCGGCCACGACGCGCATTTCGTGTTCGACCACCACCACCGTGTTGCCGGCCTCGACCAGGCCGTGCAATTGCGCCATCAGTTTGTCGACATCGGCCGCATGCAGGCCGGTGGTCGGCTCGTCGAGTACGTACAAGGTGTCGCCGTGCTGGCTACGCTGCAGCTCGGTCGCCAGTTTGATGCGCTGGGCTTCGCCGCCGGACAGTTCGGTCGCCGGCTGGCCCAGGCGCAGGTAGCCCAGGCCGATCTCGCTGAGCAGGCTCAGCGAGCGGCGTATCGCCGCTTCGCCGTCGAAAAATGCGAGCGCTTCGTCGACCGTCATCGCCAGCACTTCGGCGATGTTGCGGCCGTTCCATACGACTTCGAGGGTCTTGGCGTTGTAGCGACTGCCGTGGCAGGTCGGGCACGGTGCGTATACGGTCGGCATGAACAACAGTTCGACCTGGACGAAGCCTTCGCCCTCGCAGGTGTCGCAGCGGCCCTGGGCGACGTTGAAGGAGAACCGCCCGGCGTTATAGCGGCGCGTCTTCGCCATCGCGGTCGCGGCGAACAGCTTGCGCACGTGGTCGAACAGGCCGGTGTAGGTGGCCAGGTTCGAACGCGGGGTGCGGCCGATCGGCTTCTGGTCGACGTTGACCAGGCGCTTGATCGCATCGGCGCCGGCTTGCAGGCGCCCGGAGGCGCGCGCGATCGGGCCGGGCTGCGGTGCATCGCTGTCGCTCTCTTCGACCACCGGTTCGTGGCCGAGGTGTTCGCCGACCAGTTCGACGAGGGCCTGGCTGACCAGGCTCGACTTGCCCGAACCCGACACGCCGGTGACCGCAGTGAACGCACCCAGCGGAAAGCGCGCATCGAGGCCGTGCAGGTTGTTGCGATGCAGGCCGCGCAGTTCGAGCCAGCCCGAGGGTTTTCGCGGCGGGCGCGGCGCGGCGGCGACGAGATCGAACAGGTACGGCCGGGTGCGCGAGGCTTCTACCGCGCGCAATCCTTCCGGCGGGCCGCTGTAGAGGATGCGTCCGCCGTGCTGCCCGGCGCCCGGGCCGACGTCGACCAGCCAGTCGGCGCGGCGCAGGGTGTCCAGGTCGTGCTCGACCACGAACACCGTGTTGCCGGCGGCCTTGAGTTGGTCCAGCGCTCGGTGCAAAGCTTCGCTGTCGGCCGGATGCAGGCCCGCCGAAGGCTCGTCGAGCACGTAGACCACGCCGAACAGATTGGATCGGATCTGGGTGGCCAGGCGCAGGCGCTGCAGTTCGCCCGGCGACAGGCTCGGCGTCGCCCGGTCCATCGCCAGATAGCCGAGCCCGAGCGCCTGCAAGGTGCCGATGCGCTCGACCAGGTCATGGGCGATGCGCTGCGCGGCGATGCGTTTTTCCTCGGACAGGTTCGGCGTGCGCCGTACATCGGAACTGCCGGCGTGCGCCAGCCCGCCGGCGGCGATGCGCTTGGCCTCGGCGCTGCGGCCGGCGGCGCGGCTACGGGTGGCGCCGCCGGCCGGCGCCTGGAAGCGGCCTTCCGCCGCGGGCCGCAGCACCTCGGCGATCCGATCCAGAGACAGCTGCGACAGGCTGCCGATGTCCAACCCCGCGAAGCTCACCGACAGGGCTTCGCGTTTCAGACGCCGGCCGTCGCAGAGCGGGCACTGCGCGCCGATCATGTAGCGCGACACGCGCTTCTTCATCAGCGCGCTCTGGGTGGTGGCGAAGGTGTGCAGCACGTATTTGCGTGCGCCCATGTAGGTGCCCATGTAGCTGGGCTCGGTCTTGCGGCGCAGCGCGGCGCGGGTTTCGGCGACGCTGAAGCCGGCGTACACCGGCACCGAGGGCTGCTCTTCGGTGAACAGGATCCATTCGCGATCCTTCTTCGGCAGCTCGCGCCAGGGCTTGTCGATGTCGTAGCCCAGGGTGACCAGGATGTCGCGCAGGTTCTGGCCGTGCCAGGCCGGCGGCCACGACGCGATCGCGCGCTCGCGGATGCTCAGCGAGGGGTCCGGCACCATCGATTGCTCGGTCACTTCATAGACATAGCCCAAGCCGTGGCAGTTCGGGCAGGCGCCCTGCGGGGTGTTCGGCGAGAAATCCTCGGCGTACAGCATCGGCTGCTTCGCCGGATAACTGCCGGCGCGCGAATACAGCATGCGCAATAGGCTCGACAAGGTGGTCACGCTGCCGACCGTCGAGCGTACGTTCGGGCTGCCGCGTTGCTGCTGCAGGGCCACCGCCGGCGGCAGGCCTTCGATCGCGTCGACGTCGGGCACGCCGACCTGGTCGATCAGGCGCCGCGCATACGGCGACAGCGATTCCAGGTAACGCCGCTGCGCTTCGGCATACAGGGTGCCGAAGGCGAGCGAGGACTTGCCCGAACCCGACACGCCGGAAAACACCACCAGCGCATCGCGCGGGATGTCGACGTCGATGTCCTTGAGGTTGTGCTCGCGCGCGCCGCGGACACGGACGAAAGCGTCGAAGCCGGCGTCGCGGCGGAGCTGTTTCTTGGCCATAGGCACGGATTGGAGCATCGGGAACGAAGCAGGGCGGTGAAGATACCCGCTCGGGCCCGGACTGGGGAGCGCGCGGCTGTACCGAATCGGCCGGGCCGGCTCGCGGCAGGCCCTTGTCCGCGCGCAGCGGCTGCATCGGTGCCGACGGTGCAGTCCGCGCTGCCACAGGGCGTCGCCAGGTACCGGTCGGCGGCTGTCGCCACGCCGGCCGAGGCATGGCGATGCCGATTCGGCGGCCATCGCCACTCAAGACACCGTTGTCTTTCAACGACGGGGCCGCCTGCCGGCACAACGCCGCGCCAACAGGACGACGACGCCGAGATCCGCCGTCGTCGCGCTCGGTTCGCGATGCGCTCGTCATCGCTTGCGGCGCGGATCGCGAAGCAATCGTCGATAGCGTGATCGGCGACCGTCGCAGTCGCCGATGACAACGATATCGGATGTTTCGCTTCGCCGCGTCCGGGACTAGGTTCGCGCTGCACCCGACAGGCCGTGCGCCGGTCCGCAATCGCGGATCGGCCCCATCCGCAAGAGGAACCGCAATGAAGAAGCTAGCTCTGACCGGGCTGATCGCCGCAGGCATGTTGATCGGGCCGACCGCGCAAGCCGTGGTCGTGGGTGGGATCGTCAGCACCGACGCGCACTGGCCGGCGACCACCGCCGGCTACCACCAGTTGACCTTCTACGATCAGGTCAACCACGACGGCGGTTCGCGTTCGAACTATTACTGGGCCAACCAGTTCTGGTTCCACGGCGGCGACGGCGGCTACATCGGCCTGCAGAACCGCAGCGGCCAACGCTGGCTCAACTTCTCGATCTGGCTGGCGAGCGGTTGGGACGCCTCGAGCCGCGCCAGCTGCGGCCACTTCTCCCACGAAGGCAGCGGCGTGCAGTGCCAGATCAAGTGGAACTGGAAACCCGGCCACAAGTACAAGGTCGACGTGATCCGCGCCTCGACCAAAGTCACCGGCGTGGTCACCGACCTGATGACCGGCGAGAGCATCACCGTCGCCACCATCCATATCCCCGCCACCTGGAGCGGCTTCAAGAGCCAGACCGTCAGTTTCGTCGAGGAATACAGCCAGGGCGCGAACCAGTTGCCCTCGTGCAACGTGATCGGCGCGCAATCCTCGGTGTTCTATCTGCCGGTGGCCAACGGCAACCTGCCGGCGACCAGCCAGACCACCAGGACTTACGGCAACTGCAACGACAAGAACATCGCCCACGCCGCCTGCGACGCGACCGGCAAGTGCATGAACATCGTCAGCAATCTCGACGGATATGCCTCGCCGAGCGAGTGATCTCGCATCATTGCCGTCCAAAGCAAAGGCCCGCATGGCGGGCCTTTGCTGTTATCGCAGCGAGCGGACCTACGGATCACGGGCAGCTATAGCTATCGCTGGCCTGGGCGCGGTAGGCGGTCCACATCGCGTCGGCGAAGGCGCTGCCGTAATAGCCGGCGTCGCGGGCGGCGCCGTGCAGGGCCGGCCAGCGACCGATGCCGTCGCTCGGGTCGGTGTCGAGCGCACCGCTGCCGCGCGGCCGGTAGGGGTCGGGCTGGGTCCAGGCGCCGTGCGCGACCCAGCGGTCGGCGTAGCGCAGGATGCGGTCGTCGGTCCAGATGCAGCGCAGCGACGGCATCAACCGCAACGCCAACGCGGCCGCCTTGAAGCCCTTGGCCGTGCAGCACATCTGATAGTAGGCGCCGGGTTCCTGGCCACCGTCGATGTAGCCGTAAGGGTCGCGGCAATCGCGCGAGTTGCCGCCGGTGATCTGGTTGTCCCAGTAATCCTCGGCCGAGCACAAGCCGCCGAACAGCACCTGCCCGGAGCCGGCACCGACATACAGCTGGCCGTCTTCCTGGAAGGTGCCTTGCTGGAAGTCGCGCACGCGCGCCGCCATCGCCGGGTCGTCGAGCAGCAGCGCCGACAGCGCCAACACCAATTTGCGGCCGTGGCGGTGGCCGCCGTCGGCATTGAAATGCAGCCCGCCCTGCATCGCGGCATCGAGGTCGATGCCGTACTGCACCATCACAATCGCCAGCCTGCGGCGTTCGGCCGCATCGCCGTCGACCATCAGGCGCAGCGAGGCCTCGGCGAAGTTGATCGCGATCGAGGCGCCGTAGTCCGGCATGTTCTTGAGCGGATGGATCTCGTCGGCGCTCCAGTGCAGCTGATGATCCAACTGCACGCGCTGGTATTTCGCCGCCAGCGCGCTCAGGGCCGGCGCCGACGCCAGCGGCGCGAGCGAGGGCAGGCGGTCCAGGCGCAAGCGGTTGGTCGAGTACAGCGGCTTGTTGCGGCCGAAGTACGGCGGACGGAACGAAGTGCTGCCGCCATCGGCCGGAGGCGCGGCCAACACCGTCAGCACTACCGCGGTATCGAGCGCGGTCTTGTTGAAGGTGGCGAGCGATTTCGCCTTGACGATGGATTGGTTCGGCGAGGCCGAGTACGGCAACACCGGCACGAGGGTGCGGAGGTAGTTGCTGGCGCGCGAGTCGAAGCCCTGGCGCTCGACCTGGGTCGGGTTGACCTCGAAGCCGTTGCGGCCGCCCGAGAAGGCCGGCGAGATCGACAGCACCTTGACCTTGCCGAGGCTGTCGGCGGTCGGCGCGACCCAGTAGTCGCCGTTGGCGAACTGACCGCAGGGATAGGCGCGGTCCAGCACGAAGGTGACTTCGTACTGCTGCACCTGCGTGCACGACGCGACCAGCGCGCCGGTCGCCGTCGCTGCGACCGTCGAACCCGGACCGACGCTTGCGGCGGCCTGCGGCGACGCGAGCGGCGCTGAACCGACCGCCAGTGCGGCGGCGGGCGCAACACTTTCCACTGGGACCGCGGCCTCGGGCGCGGCGGCCTGTTGCTGCGGACAACCGGCCAGGGCGAGCGAGCCGCCGGCCAATAAGACGGCGCGCGTCAGCAGCAGCCGCAGACTCGGCTGGCCGCTGCGCGGGGCGATGGATGCTTGTTTCATGTTCTCTCCCTGGTGCGGTAATCGCGGCATCAGGGTGCCGCCGTCCACGGCGTGCGCCCAATGGAAAAATCCGGAAACGCGCCGGGCATCCTCCAGTTTCGAAAAATTCCCGGACGCGGATTTCCGGCTTGGCGAGTCGCGTCACGGTTTCGGCCGACGAAGCGGCTCCGAGGCCGGCGATGCACCGAGCCGCGAAGCGGCAACGCACGAGCGATGCGGCAGCGCCCGGCGACCGCGATCGACGACGACTCGCTACGACGACGTACCGGGCGGCGGCCCTCGCGCAACGCAGCACCATGCACAAGGCGACGCGTCGCCATGCGCCGCCGGCGGCTGCCGCTGCCAAACCGAGAAAGGCGGCCGGTCCACCTCGGCACTCGTTCCGCGTCTCTTTGCCAACGAGAAGTTCCCCGAATTTTTCTGCGATTCGTCAGCGAACAGAACCGACAAAAAACACAGATCGGCCATGGTCGCGGCGCGTGTTCCGCCTACGGACGCCAGCCGCTTGCGGACCGCCTTCCCCGCTGCGGTTTCGCTTCCGCGAAACACACAAGGCCCCGGGTTCGACCCGGGGCCTTGTGCTGCTGCCGCTCGCCGACGACTATCGGCGAGCGCCGTCGATCACTTGCCGACGAACTCCAGCAGGTCGCGGTCGAGCCGGTCCTTGTGCGAATCCGGCAGACCGTGCGGCGCCCCCGGGTAGACGATCAATTTGGCGTTCTTGATCAGCCGCGCCGCGGCGTGCGCCGGGGCGTCGATCGGCACGATCTGGTCGTCGTCGCCGTGGATCACCAGCACCGGCACGTCGATGCGCTTGAGGTCTTCGGTGAAGTCGGTCGCCGAGAACGCGGCGATCGAGTCGTAGGTGTTCTTGTGGCCGGCCTGCATGCCCTGCGAGCGGAACGATTCGATCAGGCCGGGCGAGGGCTTGGCGCCGGGGCGGTTGTAGCCGTAGAACGGGCCCGAAGCGATGTCGAGGTACAGCTGCGCGCGGTTCTCGCGCGAGGCCTTGCGCAGGCCGTCGAACACTTCGATCGGCAGGCCGCCCGGGTTGGCCGCGGTTTTCAGCATCAGCGGCGGCACCGCGCTGACCAATACCGCCTTGCGCACCCGCTCGCTGCCGTAGCGGCCGAGGTAGCGGGCGACTTCGCCGCCGCCGGTGGAGAAGCCGACCAGCACCGCATCGCGGACGTCGAGGGTGTCGAGCACCGCCTTGAGGTCGGCGGCGTAATGGTCCATGTCGTTGCCGTCCCAGGGCTGGCTGGAGCGGCCGTGGCCGCGGCGGTCGTGGGCGATCACCCGGTAGCCGTGCTCGGCCAGGAACAGCATCTGCGATTCCCAACTGTCCGAGCTCAGCGGCCAGCCGTGGCTGAAGGCGACCACCTTGCCGTCCTTCGGGCCCCAATCCTTGTAGTAGAGCTGGACGCCGTCCTGGGTGACGATGACGTTGGACGACTGGCGCAGCGCGGCAGCCGATTGGGTCGATGCGGCGGCGGCGACGGCGGGGCCGGCGGCCTGGGCCGAGGCGGCGATGCCGAAGCTGAGCAGGGACAGGGCGAACGAACGTTGCAGGGTGGTCATGGCGGTCTCCGGTTGAGTGGCGGGCGTCTGGCCCGTGGGAGATACTTTGCCGGCCCAGGCGGGACCCCACGTAACGTATAGTCCGCAAAACTTTACCGATCGTATTTTCATGACCGACCGCCTCGAGGCCCTGCTCGAACGCTTCTCCGCCACCGCCCGGCTGTTCCAGGCCGGCGCCCTGTGCGGCATCAACGACCTCACCCCCGAGCACGGCGCCGGCCAGTTGCACTTGGTGCGCAGCGGCCCCATCGAAGTCGTCCACGAGGGCGAGCCCGGGCTGCGTATCGAACGACCGAGCCTGCTGCTCTACCCTCGCCCGCTGGCGCATCGCTTCATCACCGATGCCGAGCGCGGCGCCGACCTGGCCTGCGCCAACCTGCAGTTCGAAGGCGGCGCGGCCAATCCGATCGCCACCGCCCTGCCGGCCTTCGTCTGCATCGGGCTCGACGAACTCGACGGCAGCGAGACGGTGCTGGCCCTGTTGTTCGAGGAGGCCTTCGAACGCCGTTGCGGCCGCCTGGCCTTGGTCAACCGCTTGTTCGAAGTCGTGCTGATCCAGGTGCTGCGTCATCTGATGGAGAGCGGCCGCACCCGCGTCGGCATGTTGGCCGGGCTGTCGCATCCGCAACTGCGGCACGCCGTGGTCGCGATTCATGAGGCGCCCGAGCACGACTGGACTCTCGACAGCCTGGCCGCGCGCGCCGGCATGTCGCGCAGCGTGTTCGCCAACGCCTTCCGCGACAGCGTCGGCTGCACGCCCGGCACCTATCTGCAGCAATGGCGGGTCGGCCTGGCCCAGCAGGCCCTGCTCGGCGGCCGCGCGTTGAAGACCATCGCGATGGACGTCGGCTACGGCAGCGAAGCCGCGCTCTCGCGCGCGTTCAAGGCCTCGACCGGGCTGTCGCCGCGCGCATGGAAGACGAGCATGTCCAACCTCGAAACCTGAGCCCGGATCACCGGTGTGGACGGCGCAGCTGCGGCGACGCCGGCGAATAAGCGACACTGCCGCGCGCCAGCGACCTGCAACGACCGGACCTGATCATCATGCCGAAACTGCCTTCCACCGCCCTCGCCCTGGTCCTCGTCCTTTGGCCGGCGCTGCCGGCGTCGGCGGCCACGCCCGAGGCAACATCAGCGACGGCTAAGACTCCGTGGAAGACCGGACACGACGCAGGCTTCGTGCGTTTGTTCGACGGCCGCAGCCTCGACGGCTGGCATCCGTACGGCCAACGCGGCCAGCCGATTCGCGGCTGGCGCGTGGTCGACGGTGCGATCGTGCGCAGCGGGCCCGGCGGCGATCTGGTCAGCGATCGCGTCTACGGCGACTTCGAGCTGCGCCTCGAGTGGAAGATCGCCCCCGGCGGCAACAGCGGCATCTTCTATCGCGCCGCGGAAACCCAGGCGCCGATCTACCGCAGCGCGATCGAATACCAGGTACTCGACGACCAGCGCCATCCGGATGCGGGCAACGGGCGCAAGCGCTGGGCCGCGGCCGCCTACGACCTGTATCCGCCGAGCGCGCTGGTCGCCAGGCCGGCCGGCGAATGGAACCAGGCCCGCATCCGCGTGCGCGGCGCGGACGTCGAGCACTGGTTGAACGGGGTCAAGGTGGTCGCCTACCGGCTCGGCTCGGCCGACTGGAAAGCGCGCCTGGCGCAAAGCAAGTTCAAGGATTGGCCCGAGTTCGCCGCTACGCGCAGCGGCGTCATCGGCCTGCAGGATCACGGCGACGAAGTCGCCTACCGCAATATCCTCATTCGTCCGCTATAAAGCTGCGCCTGCATCCGGACGGACGATCAGACCCGGCGCCCGCGGAAGAACGAAACGACCGCGAGAATGAGAAAGACGACGAACAAGATCCAGGCGATGTTGCTGGCCGCGCCGGCGATGCCGGAGAAGCCGAGCACCGCGGCAACGATGGCGATGACGAAGAAAATGACGGTATAGCGAAGCATCGCGACCTCCAGGTATCGAGTGCAAGCCAAGCCGGACCCGCGTGGACCCGACGACGTGGCTCGATGCTCGGCCGACGCGGGTCGTCGCCGAGTGACGAAAGTCCTCGCTGCGCGGACACGCTTCAGCTGGATGAGGCGGGCGTGAAGTCGAAACCGGGTTAGCGGCGGTCGACGATACGGAGCCGTCGCCTCGCGTTCGACGTCCGCGGTGACGGCGACGGTTGAGATCGCTCGTTGAGATCGAACGGTTGAGATCTCGCGGATTCCGATCGCGGTCCCAGTGTGAAAGAGAGTGAGTGGCGTCGTGCCCGCCGTGGTGGACATTCACCGTGTCGCCGGGCGGGCGCGGTCGGTTTCGACATCGCACCGGCATCGAAACCGCCGCTGCGTCCACGCTTTCGAAACTCGCTTTCGAACCTCGCTCTCGAATTCGCTTCACGAACCGACCGGTTCGCCGTCGCCCGGGTACCGTGGCATGGGGCCATGGACCTGCGCACGCCCCCAGGAGCCGCCATGAACCGCCGCAAGCCCATCATGCCCGTCCTGGCCGCATCGATCTTGGTCTCGGCGGCCGCATTCCCCGGTCCGCTGCTCGCGGAAACCGTCACCCTGACCTGCCTGGGCACCGAAACCGCGCAGTACAACCCCGGCATGACTTTCACGCCGCAGCCGGTCGCGTTCTCGGTTAACGGCCTGTTGGCGCCGTGCACCGGCGTTCCGCTCGGCGTGACCGGCGCAAGCTACGGCACCTCGGGCGTCGCCAATCTTTCCTGCGAGATTCTCTCCGGCGCCGCGCCGACGCCGCCGCTGACCCTGCAATGGAGCGACGGCACGACCAGCGTGATCCAGCCCGCCACCGTGGTGACGCAACGGCCGGTCGGCGAAGTGGTGCGGATCGAATCCGGGCAGATCGTCAGCGGCCGTTTCCTCGGCGCCGCCACGGTCCGCACGGTGACCTTGCTGCAGACCCAGTTGGACGCCTGTGCGGGCACCGGCGTCGAATCGGTCGGCGGCCCGGTGGTGTTGGCGGTGACCAAGCTGCTGTGACCACGGCCCGGTTCAACGCCGCATCGGGGCCGACAAGGCCAGCAGTTTCGCCGCCGCTTCCAACACCATGGCGCGGCTCTCGCCCGTACGCACGACCAGGTAGTGCGAGAGCGGATTGGCCAACCAGGCTTTCGACACGCGCACCAACTCTCCCGAGGCGATCGCTTCCTCGGCCAGGGGCGCGCGCAGCAACGCAACGCCGAGACCGGACTTGGCCGCGGCCAACACCAGGTCGTAGTCCTCGAAGCGCCGGTCCGCGGCCTTGCTGCGATAGACCGCGCCCTGCGCCTTCAGCCAGGCGCGCCATTGGCTGACGTCCGAATCGTGCAACAGCGGCGCGTCGGACAGGCGACTCGCGCTCGGATGGCCGCCGAGTTCGGCGGCGAGCTCCGGCGAGGCCACCGGCAGCAGGCGTTCCTTGAACAGCAGCTGTGCGGATGCGTCACGCCACGGGCCCTTGCCGTAGCGCACGGCCAGGTCGACCTCGCCGCCGGCCAAGTCGGCCAAGCGGTGCTCGACGATCAATTCGACCCGGCGCTGCGCCGGTACGTCCTGCAGCAGACGCATCCGCGGCAACAGCCACAGGCGCGCGAACGACGGCACCACGCTGAGCCGGATCACCGGCAGTTCGCGCCGCGGGCGCCAGCGGTCGGCGGAGTCGCTGATCGCGCTCAGGGCCTGCTCGACCTGAGCGATGAAGCGCTGCCCGGCCGGCGTGGGCCGCACCCCGCGCCCGTGCCGCTCGAACACCTCGGTGCCGAGCCAATGTTCGACCGCATGTACGCGCCGGCTGACCGCGCCATGGGTCAGGCCGAGCCGTTCCGCGGCCGCGGTGAACGAGCCGGTGTCGCGCGCGGCGATCACGGCATTCAGGCCGTCGAGAGGCGGCAGCGATTTCGAGCTGTGCATACGGCGCACAGCTCATCACCGATCGCGGCGCTATGTCAACGACCACCGGGTCGCTTCAATGGGGGCCTTCCCGCTCTCGCCTCCCGTTATGCGCCCGATGCCTTCGCTGTGTTACCGGTTGCCGCAGGCCTGGCTGCGGCTGCGCTCGCCGCACGCCTTGGTGATGTCCGCCGGGCTGGTCTGCAGCGCCGCCGCCGAGGCGCAGCAGGCGGCCGCGCACAACGCCGGCGATGCTTTCGGCCAACGCATCGGCCAGGAAAGCATCGGGCTGTATTCCGAGTCCTCGGTGCGCGGCTTCAATCTGCAGGAAGCCGGCAATTACCGCCTCGACGGGGCGTACTTCGTGCGCGCCGCCAATCCCTCCGACGCGGTGGTCGAAAGCGTGCAGGTCAAGGTCGGACCGAACGCCCTGGACCTCGATTTTCCCGCGCCCTCGGGCCTGGTCGAGTACCGCCTGCTAGCCGGCGAGCGCGAGCGGACAAAGCTCGAGCTCGGCTTCCAACACCTGAGCGACAGCAACCCGCGGCCATACCTGCGCCTGCATGCGGCGCGACAATCGAAAGATCGCGATGCCTCGCTCGCCGTCGGCTTCATCGGCAGCCACAGTGCGCGGTACATCTTCGGCAACGAAGCCGAGTACTACGGGCTGGGCCTGGTGCCGCGGCTGCGACTGGGCGCGCGTTGGCGCATCACCGGCCTGCTCACGCGGTTCCAGCATCAGTATCAGGCCGACGTGGGTTTCACGCCCGCGGACGGGCAGCCCTTGCCCCAGCCCGACCGCCTGCGTTATCTCGGCCAGCCGTGGTCGCGCTACGACACCCGCAACAGCACCTATGGCCTGATCGCCGCGACCGACGCGCACGGCAACGCCTGGGACTACCGCGTGTCGAGCCTGTTCTCCGGGGTGGACCGGCCTCGCTCGGACTTGAACCTGTTCGATGCCGTCACCGCGCAGGGCCGCGCCGACGCCGCCGTCGTCGTCGCGCGCGGACGCAGGATCGATGCCTGGGGCCACGAAGCCACGGCGAGCCGCGACTGGACCGGCGAGCGGCGCCGCCACGAATTGACTCTGCTCGCGCGCCTGCGCCGATCGAGTTATCGCAACCCGCGCGTCGACTATCTCGATATCGGTCCGGTCTCGATCCTCGATGGCCGCGTGCCGGTGGTATTGCCCGACGCAACGGCGGCGACTGCGCAATCGAGCGCGGCGGTCGATCAGTACGAACTCGGCCTGGGCTGGCAATCCCTGGACCACCGCGGTTACGCCTTGAACCTCGGCGTGCGCCGCGCCGCCATCGACCAGATCGCACGGCCGGTTTCGGGCCCGAGCCCATCGCGGTCCTCGCAGGCCTGGCTATACAACGCATCCGCGGTGGCGCCGCTCGCCGCGCGATGGACGGCTTTCGTCGCGACCAGCCGCGGCATCGAGGAAGGCATGACCGCACCGGAGAACGCCAGCAACCGCTACGAGGTGCTGGCGCCGATCCTGGCGCACCAGAACGAGCTGGGGCTGCGCTGGCAGGCGCGTTCCGATCTGAGCCTGCTGGCGATGGCGTTCGAGATCGAAAAACCGTCCGCCGGCTTCGACGATGCGTCGGCCTATCGTTACCTCACCGAGGTTTCGCATCGCGGCATCGAGCTGTCGCTGGCCGGCCAGCTCAGCGAGCGCTTGAGCCTGGTCGCCGGCCTCACCCGCATGCGCTTGCGGCTGCGCGGCGAACTCGTCGATGCAGCGAAGATCGGCCGACGCCCGGTCGGGCGCAGCGCGGAGCAGGCGCTGCTCAGTTTCAACTATCGCCTGGCCGGCCTGCCGGGCCTGTCGTTCGACGCCGACGCCAACTACTACGGTCCGCGCCCGGCCGATGCGCTGAACCGTTTCCGCACGCCCGGTTACACGCTGGTCAACCTCGGCGCGCGCTATCGCTTCGATTGGCGCGGCACGCCGGCCGCGCTGCGGCTGCGGGTCTACAACGCCGGTAACCGTTACGCCTGGGCGGCGGGCACCAGCGGCATCCAGACCTACGAGCCCGAACGCAGGGTGATGCTGAGCCTGACCCTGGGCGAGTGAGCCCGAGTGGCTGCGTCCGATCGCAGGGTCGATACGTCCGGCGGCTGCGGAGGGCGATGGCCCTCCGCAGCGCGGGCCGATACGAGAGCGCGGCTTACTCGTCGCCCTCTTCTTCCTCGTCTTCGTCTTCTTCTTCCTCGTCGTCCTCGTAGGGCAGCCCCATCGAGTAGGCGAAGCGCGGCTCGCCGTCCGCGCGATGTCCGGTAGCGATCGCGAGAATCACCCAACCGTCCTGCAAACGCTGGTTGACGTCCGTCAACTCGTCGGTCTGCACCACTTCTCCGATCGTCTCAAAGTCCACTGTCTGGCTCCGCTGGAAGAAGCGCGAAGGATACGACAGGACGGCGGCTCGGATCGAAGTGCGACCCGCGACGCTCGGCAGTCTCAGCTGCGCACGAAGATTTCGACGCGGCGATTGAGTTGGCGGCCGCCCGGGTTGTCCTGCCCTGCGATCTCGTTCGGCGCCACCGGCAGGGATTCGCCGTAGCCCTTGGCGGTCGCCTCGGCGGCTGCGCCGCGCTGCTGCAGGGCCTCGACCACAGCATCGGCGCGGCGCGACGACAGCGACTGGTTGTAGTCGTCGCTGCCCTTGGCATCGGTATGGCCTCGGATTTCCATGCCACGAATCTGCATGCCGCCGTCCTCCGCGCCGCCGGACTCGATCTGCTTGAGCGCGCCCGCAAGGGCATCGAGCACCTTGGCCGCATCGGCGCGGATGTCGGACTTGTCGAAGTCGAACAGCACCCGGTCGCTAAGGGTGATCAGATAGCCGCAGGGCGCGCCGGGCGGAGCGAACTTCTTGATCGGCGGGAAGCGCCCGGCCGGCGGCACCTTCGCCAGCGGCGGCATCTTGATGGTGCGCGCCGGCGTGCCGACCTGGCCGGTGCCGTCGCCATGGTTGCGGACCAGCCCCTGCGGACCGTTCCAGGTGCCAGAGCCGTCGTTGTTGATGGTGACCAAGCCCAGGGGCCCGTTCCAGGTGCCGCTGCCGTCGCCGTTGTTGCGGATCAGGCTGCCTTCGCTGTTCCAGCTGCCGGCGCCTTTCGCATCCAGGGTGATGATGCCGGCGGGGCCGTTATAACTGCCGGAACCGTCGGCCTCGACCCGGACGACGGCCTCGTCGTCGCCGTCTTCGCCGCCGTTGATGCTGCCGCTGCCGTCGCGGTTGACCACGATCGACCCGCCTTCGAAATTGGCGCTGCCGCTGCCGTCGGCGGCGATGCGGAAAACGCCGGCATCGCCGTTGCGGCTGAGGTTGCCCTGGGCGTCGACGCTGGTGATGCCGGCGTCGCGCACCAGACCGCCGCCGGCATCGCAGCGCGCCGGACTCACGCTGATCCCGGCGATCGGGTCGAGGATCTCCTGCATCGACGACTCCAATGCGCGCTGCGCCGGAGTCACGCCGACGATCTCCGGCACCACGATCAGCGGAATCGCCGGGAACGCGTCGGCCGCCGCGCGGTCGGCGGCGGCCTCGTCGGCGGTTTCGCTGTCGGCCGCGGTGTCGGCCGCAGGCGCGGCGCTCGATGCGGCCCGACCCGTCGTCGCTGCCGGTGCGCCGCCCGCAGCCCTGTCCTGGCCGCAGCCGGCGACGATCAGTGCACTGGCGAGCGCCAACGCCCATCCTGAAATTCGCATCGCATCCGTCCTTGATGTAGTCGACGCGCATAGATACACGAACGCCGGCGACAGTGGCAAGCGAGGGCGCGATCAGAACGAAACCCGCCGGTCACCCCGGAACAGTCCCGCAGAATCGGCCCGACCCGGCGCGGACTACGCGGCATCATCGTGCACACGCGATCGTGCCGATGGTCCCTGGCAGCTGCTTGCGCCCCTGAGTACCATGCCGCTCGCCGCTTCGGCCCCGTCCTCAGGAGTCACCCTTGCAAATATCACGCACCGTCTGCGGTTTGTTGATCGGCCTGCTCGGTTGGGGCGAAGCGGTCGCACAGGTCGACCTGTCCATCCTCGACCGGCGCATGGCCGGCCCTTCGACTCAGGTACTGGTGCTGGGTTCGGTGCATCTGAGCGGTATGTCGAAGGATTTCAAGCCAGACTCACTGGCGCCGGTGATCGATCGCCTGGCCGCATTCAAGCCGGACCTCATCACCATCGAAGCGATTTCCGGCGAGCAGTGCGACCTGGCCGCGCGCCATCCGGCGATCTACGGTGCGCAAGGCATGGCGCTCTACTGCCGCAAGACCGATGCGGCCAAGGCCGCGACCGGGCTGGATGCGCCGGCGGCGATCGCCGAAGCGCACCAGACCTTGAAAAACTGGCCGGCGGCGCCCTCGCCGGCGCGACGCCGCCGTCTCGCGGCGGTGTTCCTGGCCGCCAACGACGAGGCCTCGGCCCTGGTGCAATGGCTGCACCTGCCGCAGGCCGAGCGCCGCAGCGGCGACGGCCTCGACGATGTCCTGGTCGCATCGCTCGAAAAATCCATGCTGCACAACGACGAAAGCCTGCAGATCGGCGCGCGCCTGGCCGCGCGTCTGGGTCTGCAGCGCGTTCACTCGGCCGACGACCACACCGGCGACAACGTCGACATCGCCGATGAGGCCGCTTACGGAAAGGCGGTCCAGGCGGCGTGGGCGACGGCCGCCGCACCGGTGGGCCGGATCCTCGAACGCGAGGAAGCCTTGGCCAAGAGCGGCGACATGCTGGAACTCTATCGTTACATCAACCGCTCCGACGTCCTGCAGACCGTGGTCGAGGGCGACTTCGGTTCCGCGTTGCGCGATCCGTCGCCCGAACACTACGGCCGGCTGTACGTGGCCGGCTGGGAAACCCGCAACCTGCGCATGGTCGCCAATATCCGCGCCGCCTTCCGCGAACGCCCCGGCACGCGCGTGCTGTCGATCGTCGGCAGGACTCACAAGCCTTGGTTCGACGACCTGCTGGGACAAATGCAGGGCGTGCAGATCGTCGATGCGCAGCAAGTCTTGAAGTGAGTGAGAGCCCCGAGACGAGAGCTCTGAAGTAAAGGCGCATGAAGTGAACCGTCGGCCCCTTTAGGCCGAACCGCGGCAACGGCCAGGCCGGCGCGGGCCGGCGGTCGACCGGGCCGTACGGCGCCGACCGCGAACGGCCGCGCCCCGACCGGAGCGCGGCCGCTGCCGCTTCAATGCGTCAACGCGCGCCGGGCTTGCTCGGTGCCGAGCTGGTTCGTCTGCGTTTCCGCCGGCATCACTTGCGCGACGGTCGGGGCCCGTTCCAGGCCCTGGGACGGGGTGAACTTCTCCGCACGGCTGATATCGACCGGGCCGGACACCATCAACTGCGGATACTGATAGAGCTTGATCAACGCCAGCGCCGCCTTGTCTTGGCGCTCCGCGCACTCCTTCGCGCTCTCCGTCCTGGACGAGCCGCTGTTGTCTCTTATCTCGCGCGGTCCCTCGACCGCGTCCTTGACCCGGTCGAAGAACCTGCGCTCTTTATCCTGCTTCTCCAACGAGGACGGATCGGCCTCTGCGTCTTTGCGCAAACCGTAGAAGGTCTTGTACAGCCCCAGGTGCACGTTTTTGGTCAATGCCTCGCGCGCATGTTCCCCGGTGAACAAGCGGCTGGCGGTGTGGTACTCGTCGACCTCGGTGCCGAATTGGCGCTTCGCGCGCCCCGCCGACGGCTCGGCGCCGCCGTAACTGGCGAATCCATCGGCGCCTTCCATGCGCTTTCTCGCATCCGCAGCTGTGGTGCCGCCGGCGGGATACACCGGATCGCGCAGCGTTATCACGCTGAGCCGTTCCGGCCCGGTGAACTCGCCCAGCCCGAAGGTGAACGACTGCGCCTTGGGCGCCATCGCCGAAGACGCCACTTCCGGCGTCTCGCGCAGGTAACGGGTGGCGCCGAGCATTTCGCTCTTCAAGGTGTCGTTGGTTTGCGGATATACGTTGAAGAACGCGTAGTCGTGCGTCGCCAGGTGCTGGGTATTGGTGTCGGAGGTGTGGGTGACCTTAGCCGCGCGGCTGGCATCGCCGGTCAGGTCCTTGGCGAAATTCTGGATCGCATGACGATCGGCGGTAGGCAGGATATGGCCGGAGATATCGCCGTTGGTCGCATGCGTGGCCAGTCCGCCGCCGTAGCGCTTCCAGACGTCTTGCGACGCGGCCACGGCCAACTCGTCGTAGGCTTTCAACTTCGAGTCGCCAGCGAACAGCTTCTGGTACTTGTCGATCTCCGAGGTCAGCCCTTCCAGGTTCTTCGCGGAAATCGCGGTGAGCTGCTCCTGCGCGCCCAGCTTCTTGAAGCCGGGATCGAGCGATGCCGGATGCCCTTTTAGCATCGAACTGCCCACCAGGGTGGCCGCATCGGTGTCCCTTTCGTGAGCGGGCGCGTAGGCCGCGTACAGCTTGGCCTCGACCTGGGCGCGCGAGAGCTTGCCATGGCTGTCGCCATCCGGGAAACGAGCGGCGGCGAAGAGGTTCCTGGCCAGCGCCTCGCCTCCTTGCGCCTTGGCTTCGACCATGGCCGTCAGGCGCTCGGACAGCTTCGCCAGCTTGACCTGCCTGGCATCGCGGTCTTCTTCACTGGCGCTGTCGGACAGGGCGGCAGGATAGTTCTTGCCTATCTTCAGCTCCCTGTCCTTGTCCGGCAGCAGTTGCCTGAGCAGATCGGGGTCGTTCTTCTTGAGATAATTTTGGACGTCGCCGACCACTTTCTTGTCGCTGAAGTAGAATCCACTCGCCCCGTCCAACAGAATCTTCAGTTGGGCACTCTTGCTCACGTGTTCGATCTCCTTTGCGCTGTTCGATCTGCATCGCCCTCATGCCGGCGCCCTGCGTGGCCGGGGTTCGGCGGCGGGTCCGATTGCAGTCCTGTTTCAACGCAACAGCGTAAGCGCAACGGCCATCGCAGGCAGATGGAGGAGGGCTAACGACTGCAATCCGCAAACTGCATCACGAACTGCATCACAGAACGAGTGGCGGGCCCGCCGGCGTCGTTCGCAAACCTTAGCCGTTGCGTTGGACCCAACCTCAGGGCCGTGCGAGGCGCTGGATATGAAAGGCATCGCGCCATCGGTACTGCATGGCCGCGACCAGCGCATGCATCAGCATGATCCGGCGGTCCGCCTGCGCACCCTGCCCGGCCCGGAGCTTGGCGCGCTCGGCGGCGTCCCGGCCTTCGCGGTAGTACACGCTCAGCACTCGTACGCCGAACTCCTCGCTGGTGCGCTCGCGCGGCACCGGCCGGTGGCCCAGCGCGGCGACCATCGCCTCGGCCACCGACCAGGTCGACCACGGGTTCTGCCCGGTGACCAGGCGATCATCGACGACGGTGTTGTCGAGGTAAATCGGGCCTTCGACGAAGCGGGCGCCGTGGGCAGCGATCCGATCCTGCAGCAGAAACGGAAACAGGCCGCGCGCATCCTTCAACAGGAACAGTTCTTCATCGTTGCTGAAGCCGGTCATCCGCCTGCCCTCGATCAGGCGCCGGCCGTTGCCGAGCCGCACCTCGAGCAAGGCGGCGGGACCGTGACAGACCGCGCCGACGACACCGCCGCGGTCGTGCACCGCAGCGACGATGCGCTGTATCTCGGGATTGCCTGGGAAGTCGAACATCGCGCCTTTGCCGCCGACGAAGTACACCGCGGCGTAACGCGAGGCGTCGACCTGCGCCAACGGCAGGGAACGATCCAGCTTGGCGATGGCCTGCGCATCGTTGAGGAAGGCGTAATCGGCGGCGACCAGTTCGTCGTCGAGCCGCATCGGCGGCTTGCCACCGAGCGGGCTGGCGATATCGACCTCGAATCCGTTCGCGACGAACACGTAATAGGCGCGCGACAGCTCGGTCAGTTCGAACCCGGCCTTCTTGCCCGAGGCGCCGATCGTGGCGGTACTGGTCAGCACGGCCAGTACGCGGCCGCGCGGTTCGCCGACGCCGCTGCGGACGAACGCCAGATCGGCCGCGCGGCTGGCGGGATCGGCCGGCGGCTGCTCGTCGAGACGGAACCCGGCCGCATACCAGTAGCCGGCCAGGGCCAGCAGCGACAGCGTACTTACCGTCGCCAGCACTGCGGCCTTCAATTTTTTCCAGTAACCGGTGCGCATCGTCGCCTGCCTGTGATCGCCATCGCGGCACCTTAGGCGGCCGATGTGAAACGAACTTCAAACCCGGCTACTCCATGCCGTCGCCGCGGACGTTGGAACGCTGAAGCCCATGCCGCGACGCGACCGGACGGGGCGGCCATGCGAAGCTTGCTGCTCCCCATTCCGCGACCGAACCATGGCCCATCGACTCTTCGTTTATGGAACCCTCGCGCCGGGACGGCCGAACGAACACGTCCTCGCCGACGTTCCCGGCACATGGGAGCCGGCCAGCGTCACCGGCGACTTGCTGCAGGAAGGCTGGGGCGCCGCCGTCGGCTACCCCGGCATCGTGCTGGACCCTGACGGCGACGAAGTCGAAGGCCTGCTGTTCGAGTCCGAGCACCTGCCCGAGCATTGGGCGCGCCTGGACGCATTCGAGGGCGAGGGCTACGAACGCGTGCCGACCACCGCCAGGCGCAGGGACGGCAGTCCGGTGGAGACCTACATCTACCAGCTCAGCGAGCACGGCACCCCGCCCGGTGCGACGGGTGACGGGTGACGGGTGCACTCGGTATGCGGCACAGCAGACGCCTGCGCCTCTCCTGTGTTCGCGTGTCAGCCCTACATCGTCATCGCATTCTGGGGCCGCTGCTGGGTCTGTTGCTGGGCCTGCTGCTCGCGCTGGTAGGCCAACTGGTTCAGGCCCACGGTGCTCTGCTCCAGGCTCTGCTGCTTCGCGCCCTCGACCGGAATCCACACGTAGTTGCTGTCGCGCGGATCGCCCTGAATCGCGAACAGCTTGGATTTGTCCTGGGTATCGGTGGCCACCATGTCGATGGAGGCGAGATTGTGGTTCTTCGCCGCCAGGGTGAGCGCGCCGGCAGCGTTCCTGCACTCGGGCTCGCTCATCCCGCGGCCCACGTCCGAATTGGCCAGGCAGCCCAAGGCTTGCTGGTACAGAGGATTGTCGCGATGGCCCGGCTGGTCCACCCGGGTCTCCGGCACCCGGTAGCTGCGGCCCAGGGTTCGCAGCTCGCGGATCGTTTCGGGCGACAACTCCTCGTCCTCGTCGTCGCTGGCGATTAAGCCGTCGAACTCGCCCGGTTGCTCGGGCTCTTCCTGATCGCGGTAATTGCCCTCCTCGTCCATCTCGAATTCGTGCGAGCTGTTGACGCTGCGGCCGACCAGACGCAGGTTGCTGGTCTCGTTATAGCCGTCCAGCGCGTCGGCCTTGCTCAGTCCGTTGGGCCCGCCGTGCTCCTCCATCTTCTTGGCGAGCAGCTCGAACGGTATTTCGTGATCGATGTCCAGCGCATCGCGCGTGCACAGTTGGCCGGAGGCCGCGCAATAGAACAGCGGCACCGGGATCATCTTGCCGCTGGTCGGGCTCTTCAAGGTCACCGTATCGACATGCGACTGCTCCAGCTTGGACTCGTACCACTTGCCCAGCACGGCCGCGTCGAAACTCAGGCCCTTGCGGCCGTCCGCGGCCGACCACGACTGCTCCATCGTCGTGCTCTTGCGCTTGGCGCCGTCGATGTCGGGATCGAACCCGGGGCGGTCGGCGCCGGCATCGAAACCGAAGCGCTTCTCGACCCAACCCTGCCATTCCGGCGAATCGGGGCCGTGCTCCTCGAGGATGCGGAATGCGGCTTCGCGTGCGCGGTTGACCGGGGCTGGCAGCAGGCGCAGGTTGCTGGTGTCGTTGTAGGCCATGTGCGCGTCGGCATGGCTGGCCACCTTCAGGGTGCCGAAATGATCCTTCCACTGATCGACATGATCGATATCCAGCGCGTCGGCGCTGTGCCAGGTATCGGTTTCGGCATGGTGGTACAGCATCAGCGAACCGGCGTCGGGCACGGTTACGCCCTGCGGCGCCATGTGCTGCAGCGCCCAGTCGTTGTGCATGTACTCCGAAGTCGAGTCGTAGAAACCCAGGCTGGAGCGCGTGTCGTTGTCCTTCCAGGCCCGGTTCTGCAGGGTGTCCCCATGCTTGGTCGGCGACTCGTTTTCCCAGTGCACCAAGGTCACCGTTTCGCCGCTGCTCAAGGTCTTCTGCTCTAGTCGAAAGCCCATCTCGCTTCTCCTGGTCGAGGGCGCCGCGGCACCCGCGCCGCGACCCGGGTCAGGCCCCGGCCACGGCTGAACGATCTCAATTACGCAAAATCGGGCGCGGGCCGGCCAAGGCGCGCGCAGGCGCCGAGTGGGCGCTGTCTCTGAACAGGTGAACGCGGAAACGGGGACGTATCGGGTCCGATCGAGTGACTGCCGCCCTCAACGAAGCAGCTCTACGCCGGGCCCGATGCGCGGTGTCGGGCGGAGTCGACGACGATTCCCGGCGGAACCGGGCAGCGCACTTTTCCCCGGCCATTCATCGTGGATCGAGCCCACCCTGGGGCGATCCCTACTGGGGTCGGCCCTAGTTTTGCGGGCCCGCCCGATTGCGTAGCCTGCGCCGGAATCCTCGCCAGCTTCCCCCGGAGCCGCCTCATGGAACTGAGCAACGCCAACTTCTACGCCTATCAGCCGGTCAACCTGCCGGCCGAGATCGATCACGAGAAAGCCTCCAAGGCCAACGCCACCGAAACGCCGTTCGTGCAGGGCGAAGGCGACAGCAACGCCATCGATCCCAACGACGTCAACCAGGACGGCTACGGCAGTTGCGCGGTGCTCTCGACGATCAAGTCGATCGCGGCGCAGAACCCGGACGTGCTCAAGAACATGATCCGCGACAACGGCGACGGCACCTACACCGTCACCTTCAACGAGTACGACGGCGGCTTCCTCGGCATCGGCTCGGGCTGGGAAAAGAAGGAAGTGACCGTGGCCGGTCCGTTCGACGGCGACGCCGCCGACATCGGCGACATGGGCAAGGACGGTCAGGGCGAAGTGTGGCCGGCGATTATCGAGAAGGCCTACGCGCAATACGCCGACGGCGGCTACAAGACCTACGACGACGGCGAGAACCCGGCCGACGTGCAGGAGGCCATCCTCGGCCGCGATTCGAGCACCGAGAGCCCGTCCGAATACGACTCCGGCGAGCTCAGCGACAAGCTGAAGAACGGTGAGGCGGTGGTCGCCTGGACCGCCGGCTCGGACGGCTGGAACGACGAGCAGAAGAAACTGGCCGCCGACTACGGCGCGGTCGGCGGTCACGCTTACCGGGTCGAGGACGTCTACACCGACGCCGACGGCAATACCCGGATCAAGCTCGACAACCCCTGGGGCCACAGCGATGTCGACATGCCGTACAGCGATTACCAGAAGCTGTACCACGAAGTGAATTCAACGCCGACCAAGTAAGCGTCCGCCGCTGAACCCCACGCAAGCCGCACATCCGTGCGGCTTGCGCGTTCCTGGGCCAGGTGCTTACATGCCCGGGCCGTTCCCATCCAGGCGATCACGCAGATGAACAACAGACTTTTCCTGGCCGCCACGGCCGCGATCCTGGGTCTGGCGCTGTTATCCCGCGTCGACGCGCACCAGCATCCACACGCCGCCAAGAAGGCAGGAGCCAGCATGAGCGACAGCATCCAGATCATCCAGGGCCGCACCGCCAAGCACAGCACCACGCGACTCGGTCTGGTCAACGTCTTCGACCGCCAGGACGTGCGCTTGGACGTATGGAGCGAAGACAAGCGCTGGCTCGGCAAGCTCAAGTTGAAGCGTTCGGACGTGTTCCCGGTGGCCGGCGGTTTCCTGCGCGTGCAGGACGTCGCCAACGACGGTCAGCGCGACAATGTCTCGCTGGTCGAGTTCAGCGCCCCGGGCATCGATGCCCCGGCGGCCAAGTCGCTGATCCTGGTCGAAGGGGGCGAACTGGTCATCGGCGAACAGGCCCTGCGGATCGTCGCCCTCGACCGCGACAACGTCATCATTGAGACCTGGCCGAAGCTGCACCCGCGCGACGTGGTCGAGACCGCCAAGGTCGACCGCCACGAGATCGCCCGCGATGGCGAGCTGAGCCTCGACAGCGGTTCGCTGCGCGTCGTGCGCCTGCAGCCGCGCGCCGGCGAAATGCTGGGGTTCGTGGAATTGGCCCAGCCTTGAGCTGATGCCGTCGGCGGCCGTGCGGCCGTCGTTGCTGTAAATGCTCTGCGTTTGGCCTGAGTCTTCATCGACTTGGATTTGACACGTTCGCGCGGCTCTCGCTAGGGGCTCTGGGGCTCTGGGCTCTGGGGCTCTGGGCTCTGGGGCTCTGGGCTCTGGGTAGGAGCGACGCAAGTCGCGACCGCGACGCCCACTCTTGCGGCGAGGCCGACCGAAAGTCCTGTAGGAGCGGCGTAAGCCGCGACCGCGCGACCTCGACTACCTGCGCCGCCAACCGCAGATTCGCGGTCGCGGCTTGCGCCGCTCCTACCCGGCGTAAGCACGCCGCTTCGGCGAACGGCGACGGCCTCGCTATCTCTGCGCGTCCCATGGTCGCGGCTCACACCGCTCCTACAGGGATGGCGTCGCCGCTATCCGATTTCCTGCTCGTGGCCTTGGCTTTGCGTCGCCTGAGACTCGCGAAGGCCCTAGAAGACCCGAAGGGCGGCGCGCAGGGATGCGCGCCGTTTTTTATCGGGACAGGGAGGTCCCGCATGAAAAATGCCTGCGCAAGCACCGCTCGTGCGGGCCTGTGATTCAAAACAAAGCAACTTCTTTGGTTACCTTTCTTTTGTTGCTTTAGACAAAAGAAAGTAACCCGCCGCTTCAGTGGCGGAAGCTTTGGGTTTGATCTTGATCCAGCTCCTTACTGAAGCGTGCGCCGCGAGGCTGCCGCAGCGATGTCGCGGCTTGCGCCGCTCCTACCGGGCGTAAGCACGCCGCTTCGGCGAACGGCGACGGCCTCGCTATCTCTGCGCGTCCCATGGTCGCGGCTCACGCCGCTCCTACAGGGACGGCGTCGCCGCTATCCGATACCTGCTCGTGGCCTTGGCTTTGCGTCGCCTGAGACTCGCGAAGGCCCTAGAAGACCCGAAGGGCGGCGCGCAGGGATGCGCGCCGTTTTTCATCGGGACAGGGATGTCCCGTATGAAAAATCACCGCGTCGGCACCGTTCGTGCCGGCCCTTGATTCAAAGAAAAGCAACTTTTTTGGTTACCTTTCTTTTGTTGCTTCAGTCAAAAGAAAGTAACCCGCCGCTTCAGTGCCGGAAGCTTTGGGTTTGATCTTGATCCTGATCTTGCTTGAGAGGCGCAGCGAAACCATCACAGCGATGTCGCGCCTTGCGCCGCTCCTACCCTGCGAGAGCACCCCGCTCCGATGGACGACACCGGTATTGGTGTGTCAGCGCATCCACGACCTCGGCCCACGCCGCGAGTTGCCCTGTCGGGCCGCGGGCCACATCGGCGCAAGCCTGACGCGATGCCAGCGCGCTTACTCGCGACGCTTGCGCGGCTTCTCGCGAGTCCGCTTGCCGGGGCTGCTGGCGCGCGCGCTGTCGTCCAGCGCCAGCAGGCCGCCGTCGTTGATCGACTCGATCCAGGCCAACGTATCGACGTAGGACAGGAATTGCTGCAGATACCCCGGCGACAGTTCGCTCATCAGGGTCAGCGAGCGCTGCACGAGCCGGCCGGAATTGAGCGGGCCGGCATCGTCCGACGATTGCTCCAGCGACTGCCGCAACTGGCTCTCCATGCGGAGCTTCGACCACAGCGCGCGAAACTCGGCGAGCGCGACCAGTTCCGGAAACGCGGCCGGCGCGGCCAAGCGGCCCGCGGCGGCGTCGCGCTGCGCGGCCTGCGAGGCGATGTAGTCGACCAGCCCGCCCAGCCCGACACCGGCACCGGCACCGGCCGGCCCGGCAGCGGCAACTTCGTTTTGGGAGGCAGCGCGTTCGAGGTCGCCGGCGTAGCCGCCAATCAGTTCGGCCAGCCGCCCGTCGAGCAGGCGCCGCACTTCGCCCTCGTGGGCGGCGGCCCGTCGCGCCAGTGCGTCGATGCGATGAAAACGCACCGGGCTCATGCGGTCGGCGCCCTGGGTGCGCCATGCATCGAGCAGGGCCCGGGCCTGGGTCGGATTACCGCTCACGTCGGTTCAACCGGCCTTGGACGGCTTGGGGATCGGCGCGATCTCCACGCGCCGGTTCTTGGCGCGCCCCTCTTCCCGCGCGTTCGAACTGACCGGCTGCTCGGAACCGAACGCGGCGGCGAACACCGACGAGGCAGGCACGCCCTCGGCGATCAGGGTGCGGGTGACGGTCAGCGCCCGACGCGCCGACAGTTCCCAGTTGTCGGCGAACTGGCGGTTGCCGTCGCGCACCTGGCGGTCGTCGGTGAAGCCGCTCACCATCAGGATCTCGTCGCGCGATCGCAGGTAGTCCGACAGCGGGCCGGCGAGGGTCTTCAACAGTTCGCGGCCTTCCGGCTGCAGGTGTTCGGAGTTCAGCGCGAACAGCACGCTGCCGCTGATGCCGATGCGGCCGTTGATCAAGGTCACCCGGCCAGCCGCCAGCGGGACCGCCAGCGCCTGCTCCAGGGTCTTGCGGCGCTGCGCCTCGAGCCGGCGCTGCTTCACTTCCTCGCCGAGTTGGCTGGAAAGCTGCAGTTGCACGCCGATCACCCCGACCAGGATCAGCACGAACACACCGACCAGCACCGACATCAGGTCGCCGAACGCGGCCCAGATCGGCGCGCCGGATTCGGCGTCGCCGTCGATCTCCGCGCTCATGCCGCCTGCGCTCCGACCGAAGCCCGGCGCTCGGCGAGCTGCTGCAGGTCGTCGATGATCTGCTTCTGCGCGAGCATACTCAGGTCGACGACTTCCTTGGCCTGGGCCACGTAATAGGCCAGTTGCTCGTCGCTGCGCGCGAGCGACTTGTCGAGCGCGGTTTCGATGCCGTGCAGGCGATCGGCGAGTTTCTCGTTGGATTCGCCGAACTGCTGCACGGCCGCGCCGAAGGCATCGCCGAGGCTGGCCACCTCGACCGCGCCCGCGGCGATCTGCGCGCCGACCGAGCCGAGCTTGCCGGTCTCGGCCTCGATGTGGTCGGTGAAGCGGGTGCCGACCCGATCGAGCAGATCCGCCGAGGTCGCCACCAGCGCGTCGACCGCGGTGCGTTGCTCGGTGGAGGCATGGTTGACCGCGTCGAGCAGGGTTTCCAGGGTCGCCAGCAGACGATTGCGCTCGTCCAGCATGGCGGTGTCGCGGACCATGCTGTCGGACAGTTTCTGGCGCAGCTCGGCGACGACTTCGGCCGCGGCTTTCGGCGCTTCCGCGGCGGCGTCGACCAGGCGCGCGATCTCGGCGATCGTGTCCCGGGCCTGGGCCTGGGTCCGCGTCGAAATCTCCTGCGCGGTGCGCGCCAGCGTGTCGCAGATTTCCTGCTGCCGGCTCGCGACCTGCTCGCCGGTGTGCCGCCAACGCTCGTCTAGGGCGGCGGTCATCGCACCGAAGTGCTCGGCCCAGGCCGCCAGGCGCTGCTGATCGCGCGATTCGAGCGCCGCCTGCAGCTGCACATGCGAGTCCTGCAAGCCACCGACCAGCGAGGCGGCATGGCCCTCGAACGCCGACGCGGCGGCGACCAGCGCCTGCTGATTGCGCGTGGCCATCTCGTCGTTGGCGCTGAGCTGCTGCGACAAGGCCTGCTTCCAGGCGTCCGCGGCCTGGCCGGTGCTGGCGTCGAAGCGCGCCGACAGGCGTTCCAGCAGGCCGGCGGCGCCTTCGTCGAAGCGGCTGCCGAAGCCTTGCAGGGTGGTGCCGAGGTCTTCGATCAAAGCCTCATTGGATTGCCGTTGTTCGGCCAGCGCCTGGTTCCAGCTGGCTGCGGCCGCGGCGGCGGCCGCGGCGAAGCCTGTCGACAACCCGTCCACCTGCTTCTGCACGGCATCGCCGACGCTCTCGCGCAACGCGCCGGTCTCGCGGGTCACGGTTTCGTGCAGCAGGCCGGTCTCGCGGGTCAAGCTTCGGTGCAGCGCGCCGGTCTCGCGCGCGATCGCCGCCATCGTGGTTTCCACGACCGGCTTCAGCGCGGTGCTCGTGGCGCGCAGGCTTTCGTCGATGCTGTTCTTCAGCGACTGCTCCACCGACGCCGCCAGGCGCGCATAGGCCGCTTCGGTCCGGGCGTGGAAGGCGTCCTGCGCTGCGAGCTGCCGCTCGTGCGCGCTCAGGCTCTGTTGCTCGATCGCCGCCATCGCTGCGGTCTCGCGCGCGATCGCCGCCAGCGCGGTGTCGACGACCGGCTGCAGCGCCGCGCTGTTGGCGCGCAGGCTTTGGTCGATGCTCTGCTTCAACGCCTGCTCCATCGAGGTCGCCAGGCGGGCATACGCGGTTTCGGTCTTGGCATGGAACGCCTCCTGGCCGGCGAGCTGGCGCTCGTGCGCGAGCAGACTGTGCTGCTCGATCGCCGCCGTCATCGCCTGCAGGCGATCGACCAGAGCCGGCATCGTCTCGGTCTGGCGTTGCAGCAGCCTGAAGGCTTCCTCGCGCTGATGCACCTGCGAATGACTGCGCAAGGTGGTCGCGATGGCGAGGTCCAGGCCTTGCACCGCTTCGCTGCGTTCGCGCCGGCACAGTGCCGACAACAGGCCGAGCATCGCCGAGGCGGCGACACCCGCGATCGAGGTGCCGAACGCGAACGCCAGGCCGGTGACCGGCGCGGCGATCGAGTCGCGGATCGCCTGCAGGTCGGTCGCGCTTTCCAGCGCCATGCCGGTGCCGCGCAGGGTCGTCATCATGCCGAGCAAGGTGCCCAGCATGCCCAGCAACACCAGCAGGCCGACCAGATACGGCGTCAGCGCCGGCGCCGGCAGGGCCGCGCGCTCGCCCTCGACGCGCAAGCGCGCGGCGTTGCGCAGCGAAGGATGCAACTGCGCGATCCAGCCGCCGAGGCTGGACGGCGGCGCCGACAGGCCGGCGACCGCATGTGCGAGCGTGGCGGTGGCCTGCCGATAGCGGTACAGCTCGAGACCGCCGGCGACATAGCAGGCGGCGATCAACAAGGCGACCGACAGCGCCAGCGCATTCGAACCGACATAGCCGGCGCCGACCCAGACCACGGCCAGCAAACCGGCGAGAAAGACAGCGAAATAGAGCGAATTTCTGAACATGTTATCCATGTGGAACGGTACTGAGGGCGGCCAGCAGGCCCTGCGCAGGTTGTAGGCGAACATCCAGCTCGGCGAGCAGCACCGTGCGCATGTCGTTGCGGAACACTTCCAGCCAGGCATCGGAAACCGCCGTCGGTCGATCGGAGATCGGCCTGTCGAAGACCGGCCTTTCGGAGATCGGCCCTGCGCGGGCAGGCCCCTCGGACGCCGATCCCTCGCAGTTGGACACGTCGGCACTGGGCCGTGCCGTTTCGCGCAGACGCTCGAAGTGCTGGCCAAGCAGGACCGGCCCGGCCGACCACAAGGTCCGCTCGCGCCGGCTCAGCGCCCGCTCCATTACCGTATCCACCGCCGCGAGCCGTTCCAGGCCGTCGTTGCGCAGCGCCAGCCTCGCGCGCAGACGCTCGCGCAAGCGGCCGACGCCGGCCTCGATTCCCTGCTGCATCGCCAGGTAACGCTGGCGATAGAACGGGTACTCCAGGCTTTCCTCGGCGAACGCCTGCTCGGCCGCGGACAGCCCGGGCCCTCTCGGCCGGGCCGAGAACGCACGGTCGCCGGCGATGGCCTCGGCCAAGGCGCCGCGCACGCGCGCGCACTCGTGCTCGTCGAGGCTGCTCAGGGTCCGTTCGTCGAGAACGCCCGCCGCGGGCTGGCGGTCGAGCGCAGTGGACAACGCCACCGCGTGAGTCCAATCGATCCAAAGACTCAGTTGATCCGACAACGATCGCGTGGGCTGGGGAAGGTCTGCAGCCGTCAGGCGAGCGAGCGAGCGGATGAACGTCGGGCCACGTACCGTCGCCCGTCGGGGTGCTTCCATCATTACTACTGGCTAAAAGATCGCCATTTTACACGTAATTGGAAACGCCCCACCGCTTGACAAGCCGCCAGGGATGGCAGGCCCGGAGCCCTGAAGGCCGCGCCGGCGCTTGATTCAGCCGGTTCATGATGATGCGTGCCGTCGCCTGGACAGGCGTTCAGGGGGGGTGCGTTGCCGCGCGTTGAGCCGCTCCGGCATGGCGGTCGGCGGTTATGCGGGTCCAGCGGCTTCCGGCGGCCGCAACCAGCCGGAGTCGCCGTCAGGCACCGACGGGCGCGACGTTCCACCGCCGGAGCAAAGCATTCGCGCTGTCGTCGTCGAGTATTCCAGCCGTATGGAGATGCCAGGCGAGGCGGACGCCCAGCATCTGCAACTCTCCACAGATCAGGCCGTCGCGCGCAGACATACTCGCTACGATCACCTGCTGCAGCTCATCGTCATCAGCGGGTCGCTCTATCCAGGGAGAAACGCGAGCAATCGCCGACAGGGCGCGTCTTCGGAGCGTGTCGACCGCCGCCGCGCCGGACACCGATACCGTGATGCGCGCGCATTCCCGATCCAAGGCGCTGCTCGATGTTGCTATGCCCGGCACTGCTTCGAGCAGGCTGCGTACTTGTTGCAGAGCCTCCGTTCTTGTGGCCATGTCGTCATCGGCGCTCGCGCCTGCTTCTGTAGCGCCTTGATCCGCTCGAAGAGCGATGTTTCAAGCGAAGCAGAGTATAGGGCGCACGACCAGCCGCTAAGCGCCCCGAAAGATTCCATCACTGGATCACATAGCCCGAGAACCGCCACAGGCCGTCTTCGTCCCGGCGCAGCGAGATCAGTTCCTTCGCGGTCCGCTTGCCCTGGAACTGGCTGGAGAACTCGATGCTGGCGTACAGCCCCGGCGGCATTTGGGCGCCTTCGCCGATCACTTCGCGCCGCACGCTGATCCAGCTACGCGAACCGGCGGCGCCGAGCGGCTTGCGGGTCCTGCCGACGTAGCCGACGAAGTCCTCGCGCTTGGCCGAGCGCTTGGTCACGTTCGACGAGGCGTCCCAGAGCGCGCCGGCCTGGTCGCGGTCGATCGCCTGCAGCAGTTGCAGGGCGGTATTGGCCAGGGTGTTCGGGTCGATGTCGCGCGCGGCGGCCGCCTGCGCGGCCGGCGCCGGCCGCTGCGCTTGCGCCGGGGCCTGGGCGAGCGCGGTCGTGGACAGCAGGTGCAGGCCGACGGCCATCGTCAACAAATAGCGTTTCATGGGTCGATCTCGATCTTTGCGGTGCGTCAGGTCGGAGGCGGCAACGGTGCGACGGCGCTGGCCGCCGCGTCCGTTTACTGCTCCAGGTCGGCCGAAATCTCGACGCGACGGTTGGGTTGCAGGCAGGCGATCAGGGCGGCGCGGCCCTGCGCCTCGTCGCAGTGGTCGATCACCGGCTCCGACTCGCCGCGGCCTTCCGCGGAGATACGCTGCGCCGGCACGCCTTCGTCGATCAGCAGCCGGCGCACCGTTTCGGCGCGTTGGCGCGACAACGCGCGGTTGGCCGAGTCGCTGCCGATGCGGTCGGTATGCCCGATCACCCGCACCTTGCTCAGGTCCTTGGCCTCGCGCAGGGTCTTGGCGACGCGCGCCAGTTCGGCGCGGCCGTCCGGCTGCACGTCGTCGGCCCCGGCGCGGCCGAACGCGAACAAGGTATCGGCGGACAGGCTGAAACGGCGCGGCGTGGCCGCGGCCGTCGGCGCCGGGACCGCCGCGGGCGGCTCGCGCAGCACATCGCCGCAACCTTCCGGCAGCCAGTAGAAGCTGCGCGCCAGATAGTCCTGGTCGAACACGATCTTGTACTGGCAGGTGGTCACGCCGCCGTCGCGGCGGAAGTGAAACAGGTAGTCCCACTCGCGCACGCCGGCATAGCCTTCGCGAAAGTGCGGACGCCCCAGCAGGTGATAGAGCTGCTCCTTGCTGACGCCCGGCGCGACCTGGCGCAGATCGTCCAGATTCGGAAACGTGCCCTCCTTGAGGACCGCGCGATCGAGCGCCGGGAACACCACCTCGCCGGGTACGCCCTCGGCGGAAATGTCGCGGCTGACATGGCGGGTGCCGCATGCGGACAGCAGTCCCATCGCGACGCTGCAGACGATCGCGACGCCAGCGAACCGTTTGGCTTGCATAGGTGATTCCTCGCTTTGACGGATGGCCATCGTCGGGCGCGGATCGGTCCGCGCTGCCGGACAGCGTTCTGATTCGTTTCGGATCAGCGGCGAAGCGGCGTTCGGCCGCTCGCCCCACGGATGGCGCGCCCCGCCCGGAAGCGGAGCGCGCACGGCCTCACCACTGGATGCCGGCGCCGACCGAGAAGCCCCAGTCGCGCGCGGTGTTGCCGCTGGCCTGGGCCTTGTAGACCCAGCGGCCGTTCTCGGTGATGCCGGACAGGCCGACCGCCATGCCGTATTCGCCCTGATAACCGCCGGCCGCCACCGCGAGCATGCTCTTGCCCGGCAGATAGGCCTGCGGCAAGCCCGCCATCGCCATCGCCGAGGAAGTGCCGGCGCGGAAGTCCTTGCGCAGCGCCCACACGTCGTTGTCGAACTGCTCGAAGCGCGCGTCGGTATAAGCCTTGGACTGATCGACGGCGTGGTTGACGCCGGCGTTGAGCTGGCTGACGTTGACCGCATCGGTGCCGGCGATGCCGGGCGCCACGCCGGTCAGGGTGCGTCCGCCCATGTTGACCTCGCCGCTGGAGTTGCTGCTGCCCACGTAGGCGGCGTTGTAGCCGCGCTGCGCGCCGACCGTGGTGGCCGACCCGGTGCCGAGCGCGACGCTGTTGGCGTGGATCGCGGTCGCGCCGGTGCCGATCGCGGTGCTGCCGCTGGCGCTGGCCGTGCTCTGGTTGCCGACCGCGAGCGCATTGTTGCCGCTCGCGACCGCGCCGTCGCCGCCAGCCGACGAGTTGGCGCCGGTGGGCCGCGGCTTGACCACCGCATCCTCCTGGCTGACCTGGAACATGCCGTCGGAGCCGTTCTGCACGCCGGTGATGCGGCCGTCGAAGCTGTTGACGGTGTTGGTCAGGTTGGCGACGTTGCCTTCGACCTGGGTGATGCGGCCGTCGAACCCGTTGACGGTCCCGCTCAGATTGGCGATGTCGCCCTCGACATTGGTGACCCGGCCGTCGAGCGCGTTGACCGCCTGATTGGTCGCGTGCAGCTGCGAGCCGTTGACCGCGTCGGTCGAGGTCTCCGACAGTCGTCCCGCGGCGACGTTGGTGAGGGTGCGTTCGGCGCCGACGCCGCCGACGCTGACCGTACCGACCGGCGCGGCGCCGGCGAAGTTGTAGGTCGTGCCGGCGATGGTGGCGCTGGCGGTGCCGACCGCCGCGGCGGTGGTCGAGCCCGCGCCGAGCGCGACGCTGTTGGCGTCGCCGGCGGTGGCGCCGGTGCCCATCGCCACCGCATTGGTGGCGGTGGCGCTGGCGTTGACGCCCGAGGCGATGGCGCCGGCCGCGGTGGCGCCGTTGTTGGCGTAGTTGCCGCCGGCGACGCCGCCGTCGTTGACGCTGTAGTAATGGGTGGCGCCGGCGGTGATCGCCTGGTTCAGCTGGTCCAGGTTCACCGCATCGCCGCCGTTGATGGCGGCCGCCACGTTGGTGATGGTGGTGCCGCCGGCATTGATGCCGACGTTGGTGATGCTGGGGCCGCCGGCGATGGTCAGGCCGTTGGTGGTGATCGTGGTGTTGCCGACCACCACGCTGTTGAAGCTCGGGTCCGGCACCACGCCGACGGTCAGGGTGCCGGTGCCGTCGTCGTAGGCGACCGTCGCGTTGCTGCCGGCGGCCACGGTCAGGGTTTCGCCCGGGCCGATGTTGCCGCCGTTGCCGCCGGCGGCGATGTTCCAGCCGGCGCTCGCGCTGTCGTTGATCTGGGTCAGCGCGTCCTGCACGTTGTTGTAGGTATTGCCGCCCACCGCGAGCCCGGCGGTCACGGTGTGGGTGACCGGGTTGTAGACCGAGCTGCCGCCGAGCGAGGCCGCGGTGCTGTTGCCGAGTTGGTCGAGGTTGCCGCCGAGCGCGCCCACCGCCTGGTTGGTCGCGAACAACTGCGAGCCGTTGATCGCATCGGTGGAACCCGACGACACTCGTCCGGCCGCGACGTGGGTGATGGTGCGCTCGGCGCCGGCCGCGCCGACGCTGACCGTGCTGGTCGGCGCGATGCCGGCGTAGCTGTAGGCGACGCCATCGATGTTGTCGCCGGCGGTCGCCACCACGGTGTCGCTGACCGAGCCCGAGCCCAGGGCGACGTCGCCGGCCTGGGCGGCGGCGGTCGCGCCGAAGCCCACCGCGGTGGCCGCATCGGCGCCGGCCACCGCGCCGACGCCCGCGGCCAGGGCATTGATGCCTGAGGCGCCGTCGTTGTTGTAATTGCCGCCGATCGCGCCGTTGTCGTTGACGCTGTAGTAGTGCGTGCGCACGGCGCTGGTCGCATCGGTCAGCTGGCTGACGTTGACCGCATCGGTGCCGGCCACGCCCGGGGCGACGTTGCCGATGATCAGGCCGCCGGCATCGATCCCGGTGCTGGTGATGCTGGGGCCGCCGGTGATGGTCAGGCCGTTGCTGTTGAGCAGCGTGTTGCCGGCGGTGACGCTGTCGACGGTGATGTTGTCGGCGAGGTCGAAATTGACGTTATCGTCGGCCGCGCTCTTCGAGACCACGATGTTGCCGTCGCTGTTGCGCAGGTCGACGGCTTCGCCCGGCGCCACGTTGCTGGCGTTGGCGCCTTGCGCGCTGAGGTTCCAGCCGGCGCCGGCGGTGGTCGCCACCGCCTCGATCGCCTGGTTGGTCGCGTACAGTTGCGAGCCGTTGATCGCATCGGTCGAGGCGCCGGAGATCCGTCCCGCCGCAAGGTGGGTCAAGGTGCGTTCGTTGCCGGCCGTGCCGACGCTGACCGTGCTGGTCGGGGCCACGCCAGCGAAGTTGTAGGTCACCCCATCGATCGTTGCGTTCGGGGTCGCGACCGCGACTGCCGTCGTCGAACCCGAGCCCAGCGCCACGTCGCGCGCGTTGTTGGCCACCGCGCTGTCGCCGAAGGCCACCGCGCCGGCCGCCAGCGCGCGGCTGGTGTGGCCGATGGCGACGCTGCCCTGGCCGACCACGGTGTTCTGGAAGCCGATGCCGACCGCGCCCTGCGCGGCGACGCCGGCCACGCCCACCGCCTGGCCGCCGCCGCCGACCATGTTGGTGTTGCCCATCGCCACCGTGCCGTTGCCGGTCGCGGTGTTGTCCAGGCCTTGCGCGATCGCGCCGTTGCCGGTGGCGGTGTTCGGATCGCCGATCGCCACCGCGCCGTTGCCGCTGGCGAAGTTGCCGGCGCCGATCGCGACAGCGCGGCCGCCGGTGGCGGTCGAATTGGTGCCGATCGCGACCGCGTCGGCCGAATTGGCGGTCGCACTGCGGCCGGCGGCGATGGCGTTGTCCGCGCTGGCGTTGGCGCCCCAGCCGGTGGCGAAGGCGTAGTTGCCGCCCGCGGTGGCGCTGACGCCGACCGCGGTGGCGTTGCCGCCGGTGGCGCTGGACAAGTTGCCCAGGGCGCTCGCGCCGGCTCCGGTGGCGCTGGCGCTGGCGCCGAGCGCGACGGCATTGATGTTGTTGGCGACCGTGCCGCCGCCCAGCGCCATCGAGCCCATGCCCGACGCGGCCGCATTCAGGCCGACCGCGATCGCGGTCTGCGCCGAGGCGTTGGCCTGCGCGCCGAATGCGAGCGAACTCAGTGCGGTGGCGCGCGCGCTCGGCCCGATCGCGGCCGAGTCGACGCCGGTGGCCGCGCTCAGCCGTCCCATCGCGATGGCGTACTGCTGAGAGGCGGTGACGTCGGTGCCGATGGCGATGGCGCCGAAGCCGGTGGATCCGGTGCCCGCGACGGTGCGCGAGCCCAGGTACAGCGAGTTGAGATTGGAGGCGATCGACTGGAAGCCGATCGCGACGGCGTTCTGGCCGCCGGCGAAGGCGCCGGTGCCTTGGGCGATGGTGTCCAGCACCGCGGCGTTCGCGAAGTAGCCCATGGCGACGCTGCGCAGTCCGGCCGCGGTCGAGTTGTCGCCGAAGGACATGGCGACCACTCCGGTCGCACGCGACACGGTGCCGATGGCGATCGAGCCGTCGGCGTTGGAGGTCACGTCGGTGCCGATGGCGATCGAGCCGCCGCCCAGCGCGCCGGTCCCGGCTGCGGTGCGCGCGCCGAGGTAGAGGGAATTGGCGCCGGTGGAATAGGCCCCGAACCCGACCGAAATCGAGTTCAGCGCGGTGGTGCGCGCGGTATAACCGACCGCGACCCCGCCTAGCACCTCGGCGTTCGCGAGCGAGCCCAGCGCGGTGGCGCCGGTCCCGGACGCGCGCGAGCTGAAGCCCATGCACGAGGCGGTGCCGTTGTAGAAGTTGTACGGCGGCCCGCTGCAGTCCACCGCCTGCGCCTGCGCGGTGGACGTCCAGCCCATCGCGCCGACCGCGGCCAGCGCCGCCAGTATTCCGGCGCACAAGCTTCCCGTCGCAGCCGCGGAAACGGCGCCCGCGGCATACGCGGACTTCGCTCCGCCGGCGGCTTGGCCGCGCGGCGCGGCCAGTTCGGAGGCGACCACCAGCCGCTTGAGCGACCGGCTCCATACCACGCTGTAGATTTTATTCATTACTCGTTCCCCGGTTGCGAGCCGATCCGATGGGTCGTGGGATGAAGCCGATGCGGTGTTGCCTGCGCAGTCGTCGGCAGGCATCGCGGGGCCGGCGCGCGGTCGGCCGCGGCGCCGTTCGGTTCCGGATGAAGTCCTGTCGACGATCGCGTCGTACGAAGATCGCGGTGGCCGCGCGCCTGGCGACGAATGAAGCCGCTGCCCGATCCCTCCGCGTACTGCCTCCTGTGCGCCGCCGGCGCGATGCATGCGCCGCTCCGATCCGGCCGCGGTCCGGCCGCGTTTCGAAGCCTGCTTGCCCGCGTTACCCGGAGGTGTGTCGCGTGCCAAACACTAGTGATCGGGTCCTGCGAATACACGCACGAGTCTTCACGAAAAATTTCAGCCGGTTCTTGCTGGGTGAAGCGCCATAGCGCGATCTCCGTCGCGTCCGCACCGGATCGACCGACCGGTTTTCATGCGACGCAGCCGACCGATTCGCCTGGGCGCCGCGCTCGCGCCGCGACCGGCGCGCCACCGGGCCCTGCCTTTCGCCGGGTAGCAGCAAGACGCCGCGCCGGTCGGTCGCGCTTCGCGCGCGAGCCGGCGTCGCGGGATAGCAAGCGGCGGGCGGCGACTGCGATCGCGGGTTCGTCGGCGCATGCGATCGGCCCGAGCGCGCAGGGCGAGGTTTTCGATGCGCGCCGCAGACCATACGCCACGGCATCCATCGGCGCGGTTCCGGATGCTCACCGACGGTGAGAAATCGGCCGCCACAGCGACACGCCGAGGCACCGTGAACGGTGATGTCAGTCGCAGATCCTCGCTGGAACCGGGCGCGCCGCGCGTCGTGCCGAACCGCGATGCTAGGCTGGCCGCGGTCGCCATCCGGGCGCGCGCCCCTTCCCGCCGCATCGCCCTGATCGCGTCGGGCGGGCGCAGCGTATCGAGGCGCCGCTACCGAGGTTTCGACGGCTGCCGACTCACCCGTCGTACCGTTCGAGCGCCCGGGCCGTCCACCTTTCTCGCATCCAGCTACCGATGACCGCTCGCGAACACTCACCGTCCCTCTGGCATGGCTTCACCGGCTGGATGCGGCGCTTGCCGATCCGGGCGGCACGCGACCTGCGCAACGCGCTGGCGTTGCAGGCGATACTCGCGGTGGTCGCGGTGGTCACGTTGTTGATGGCGATCGCGTCCTGCGCCGCCGCGCCGGACCCGGCGAACTCCACCGAACACTGGCTGATGCTGATCGTCAGCGGCTACACCTGGGCCTGCCTGTATCTGCTGCGCCACGGCCGGTTCCGTTTGTCGACCGGCCTGACCGTGGTCGGCGGGCTGATCCTGATGACGGTGAGCTACCACGCCTACGGGTTGCGCTCGCAGTCGGGCGTGCAGATCACCCACCTGCTGCCGCTGTTGCTGGCGGGACTGTTCCTGGGCCGGACCGCGGCCTGGTGGACCGCGCTGGGCTACGCCGCCGCGCTCGCGATCGGAGCCCGCACCGACCTGCGCCTGGCGACCGATTCGATGCAGGCCTCGCAAGCCTCGACCAACCTGCTGCTGTCGGGGATGAATTTCCTGGTCCTGGTGACGATCCTGGACCGCCTGATCCTGTCCTCGCAGCGCGCGATCAGCCGCAGCGAGGAACTCAATACGCTGTGCCTGGAACTCAAGCGCCAGGTGGAGGAGAAGGAGCGCGCTTACGAGCGCCTGTTGCAGACGCAGAAGATGGAAACCATCGGCCGGCTTTCCACCGGCATCGCCCACGACTTCAACGCCATCCTCGGCGTGATCCTCGGCCATGCGACCTCGGTCGGCCGGCGCGGCGACATCGACGCGGTGCTGCCGGGCATCCGCCAGGCCGCGCGCAGCGGCGCGACCCTGACCCGCCGCCTGCTCAGCTTCAGCCGCACCCACACCCGGCAGTTGTCGACCTTCGATCTCGCCGAGGCGATCGAAGAAGTGCGGCCGCTGATCCTGCCGATGTTCCCGCGCGCGATCCAGGTCTCGCTGGACACCTCGGCGGCGGGCCTGCGGGTCAGGGCCGACCGCGACGAGCTGGTCCTGGCGCTGTTGAACGTCGCCAGCAACGCCTGCGATGCGATGCCGCAGGGCGGCCGTTTCAGCCTGTCGGTCGAGGCCGACGGCGATCGCGCCTGCATCCGGCTGGAGGACACCGGCATCGGCATGGCGCCGGAGGTGCTCGCGCGCCTGTTCGAGCCGTTCTTCACCACCAAGCCCAAGGACCGCGGCACCGGGATCGGCATGGCCACCGTGCACCGGTTCGTCGCCGATCACGGCGGCGCTATCGAGGCCGACAGCGCGCCCGGCGAAGGCACCCGCATCCGCATTCGTCTGCCGCTGGCGGAGGCCGACGACGGCCCTGGCGATGCGGCCGGCCGCGACCCGGCGCCGGCCGCGTCCAGGACCGGCCATCGCGAGATCTCGCCGGCCGCCACCGCGGAACCCGCCCTGCCGCGCCGCGCCGCCGGCGCCTGATCGTCAGCGCCGCGCCAACGCCAACGCACCTGCGCTCAATCGGGCGCGCGGTCCTGGCTGGTGCCGATGTGGGTGGCGGCGACCAGCACCAGCAAGCCCAGCGCGGTGGCCAGGATCAAGGCCCACGGCCGCAGATACCATGGCTGCTGGTTGAGAATCTTCAGCCGCGCCGACACCGGCGACCAGGCGCCGCCCTGGGTGCGCGCCTGCACTTCGAACAGATGCTCGCCCCACGGGATCAGCGGATACAGGATGCTGCGGTTCTGCCCGGCATCGACCCAATCGCGATCGAAGCCGAGCAGGCGAAAGCGGAAGTAGGTCTGCCGCGGCCGGCTCAGGTTGATGGCGGTGTAATGGATTTCCAGGCTCGGCGCGAACGGCTCCAGGAACAAGGACGCCCCGGCGATCTTCTGCGTGCGTCCGCCGACCGCCACCTCCTCGATGCGCGCCCGCAGCGGCACCGCCGCGGTCGGCGGGACCTCGCCGGGGTCGACGACGGCGAAGCCCTCGACCAGCGAAAACCACAACCGGCCCTGGCGGTCGCGATGGCATGCGGTCGAATGGCCGCCGTTGATCTCGGCCGGAATCAGGCCGTCGCCGGCGGCATAGCCGATCGATTCGATCTTGGCGCCGGCCTCGCGCGGCATCGGCAGCACGCTGATGCCGCGATTGCCGCCGAGCCATAGCCGTCCGCGGTCGTCGGGCAGGATGCACGACACGGTATCGTCGAACAGGCCGTTGCGGCTGTCGTAACGCTGCACTTGCCCGTTGCGGATCCGGTTCAGACCGCCGCCGTAGGTACCCACCCACAGCGTGCCGGTGGCGCGGTCCTCGTACACGGCGCGCGCGAAGCGCGAGGACAGCCCCTCGCGCGGCGTCCAGCGTTCGACCACCCGCTCGCCGAGCAGGCGCCATACGCCGCGGTCGCCGACGAACCAGTCGCCGCCGCGCGCCGACGGCACGATGGCATTGAGGCTCATGTCGCGCAGCGCCTCGATGCGGCGCTGTCCGGAGATACGCCGTTGCGCATCGATCCGCAGTTCGAACAGGGAACGGCCCGAGCTGAGCAGCAAATGCGCGTCGTCGCGTCGCCAGACGTTGATCGCGCCGCCACCGGGCCAACGCCCCGCGATCGTCGGCCGGCCGTCGGCGATGCGGACCAACAGGCCCTCCGCGGTGCCGGCCCAGAGCGCATCATCGCGATCCGGGGCCAGGCTGGTGATGCATTCGTCGCCCGCGCTGCGCAGGACCGGCTGCCGCAGCACGCGGCCGTCGCCGCGCCAGTGACGCAACCCGCCGCAGGCCGAGCCCAGCCACAGGCCGCCGTGCCCATCGGCGAGAATCGCGCGGCCGGCCATGTTGACGCCGCCGAGCGGCGCGGGCAGCAGTCCGAACACCGGCTTGCGCACGCGCAACAGCCCCTTGCTGCCGCTGCCCATCCACAGATTGCCTTCGTCGTCGCGCGCCAGGCTGGCGATGCCCAGGCCGAACAGTTCCGGAATCTCTTGCCAGCCGCCGCTGGCGTTTTCCCTCAACACGCGCCCGGAGGCCGTCGCCACCCACCATCGGCCATCGGCGTCCTGCAGGGCCGCGGTGGGGCCCGCTACGTGCAACGGCTGCCAGTGCCCGGTTCCGGGGCGATAGCGGTACAGCGCACGATTGGTGCCGACCAGCAGGTCGTCGCCGTTGGTCTTCAACACCTGCACCCACCCGTCCGCGGGCGGCAACGGCAAGCGGCGCAGTCGTCCGCCGTCCAGCACGAACAGGCCTTCTCCACCGCCGACGTAGATGCGCCCGTGGCGGTCGCGCACTGCCTGGGTATGGCCGGTACGCTCCGAATCGATCCAGGTCGGCTGCCGGCGCAACGGGTCGAGGGTGAACAGGCCGACATTGCTGAGCACCCACAAGGTCCGGTCGGGCGTCTGCATGATCGCGTTGATCTGGCAGGTACCTCCGCATACCGGCAGGTGGCGGAACGTGCCCTGCCAGTACACGCTCAAACCGGCATCCTGGGTGCCGATCCACAATTGCCCCCGCTCGTCTTCGTGCAGCGCCAGGATGCGATCGCTCGCCGGCCCGGCTTGCGCGCCGAGCCTCGGCACCGGCGCATACAGCGAGGGATCGGCGCGGAAGACTTTCGAGCTCAGGCCGTCGAAACGCGCCAGCCCGCCGAAGCTGCCGATCCACAGATAGCCGTCGCGGGTCTGCAGCACGGCATTCACCCCGCCCTGCGGCAAGCCGTCGTCGCCGGTGAACGCGTGCACGCCGACCCGATAGCGCGGCTGCATCAGCGACGACGCCGAAACGGCGCCGCACAGGGCGGACAAGGCAAGCGCCGACCCGATCGACCGCAACAGCCATCGCAGCACCCACCGCATCTGGGCCCCGAAACCGCTCACACCGCGCCTGCTCCATCGCCGGCCGGGCGCCGGCGCCATCGACTACCAGTTGAGCACATAGCCGACACCGCGCACGGCGCGCAACGGAAGCTCTTCTTCCGCCAACTGCTGGCATTTCTTGCGCAGGCGATGCACCAGCATCTCCAGACGGTGCGGATCGAAGTCGTAGGCGTTCTTGACCAGGCTCGCGATCAGGGTCTCGCGCTGCACCGGAATGCCGGCCACAGCGGCGAGCATCGCCATGACCTGGCGCTCGGCCAGATTCATTTCGATCTCGACGCCGCCCGGCGTGAGGATGCACCAGCCTTTTTCGTCCAGGCGCCACTTGCTGCGCGTATCGGCGGCGTTCGTCTCCGGCACCACCCATCGCGCCAGATTCTGCAAGGTCGTCACTACCTCTTCCATGTCCACCGGCTTGGGCAGATACGCGTCCGCACCGGCGCGCAGACCGCGCAACCGGTCCGGGCCGGAATCGTATCCGGTCAACATGACGATCCCGACGCGCGGCGACAGCTTGCGCAGATGCGCCGCGATGCTGACCCCGTCCTCGTCGGGCAAGCCGACATCGAGCAGGACCAGGTCGTAGGAGCGCAGCGTCATCGACCGGTACAGGTCCAGCGCGCCCGCCATCCCGAAAACGGAAAACCCGGAATGAGCCAGCACCGGCAACAACACGTCCTCTCTGAATGTTCGGTCGTCTTCCACCACCGCAAGCGTGGGCAGCCGCCGCGCGGCCTCCATCGAGCGAGCGTTCATCGTGTTCCCCCCAAGGAATTCCCGGCCGGCCTGCAAAAAAACGCGAGGGCCCGCCGCACTTGCCGCACCGGATCAAAGTAGCACCGCGTTGTTCGAGCGAACGGCGGCGAACCTGCTTTCGTGATAATTGTCACACCGACAGGCCGACTGCGGTTGCGCGGATGCTTGATCGAGAATCAATCGCGCGTTAACGCAAACTCGATCGCACGCAGCTCGCTCGGCCGACACCGCGCCAGCCGGAACGCGCGCGGCTCATGAACTTGGATTTCGACGCCGGCGGACCTCGATGATCCGGCCCGGCCGCACCCGTCGAACGCGACGATGCATGGCGACATCGTGCGCGCAACGCCCGACGATTTCGATTAGCCCAAAGGTCGAAGGCCGCTCAGGCCGGGCGGAGCCCGGCGTGGGCCGAACCAGGGATAGGCGGCGTCAGATACGCTTGCAGAGCGACTCGACCTCGGCCGCTTTGTAGGCCGGGTCCACCGGAACGATGCGCAGCGTCCGTGCGGTGAATTCCAATATGCGCGAGCGGTACACCGACTTCTTCTTGAGCATGTCGTCCTGCACCTTTTGTCCGCGCTCCTGGCTGATCCACGGATCGGACGCCGACAGGAACGTCGCCTGCTCTATCTTTGACACGAGGATGTCGCCCTCGAGCGCCCACGTGCCCGAGGCCCGGTCCCGGATCACGACGGGCGCCTTGCCGGGCTGGGTGATCACCGAGGTGCTCAGGCCGGTGTAGCGGCCATCGGCCTGATTGATCGTCTCGGTGGTGACGACCAGGTCGTAATTCGGGTCGTGCACCGCGACCGGCCCGCAGCGCCAGGTGCCTGCCAGAGCCTGGCTGCTGAGCCCGGCCGGCGGGCGGGTCGTCGCGCAGCCGCCGAACACGGCGGCGGCGGTAAAGACAACGATCCATCGCATAAACTCTCCAATGAAATCCAGGGTTTTCGTCGCGCGGCTACGCGTGGCGGCTGCGCGATCGCTGGTCGCATACGCGTCCGCTGCCGCCTCGAGGCAGCCGGCCGGCGCCTCGAGGCGTACTATGACGGCTTTGCAGCGCGACCAGAAGGGACGCGTGCCATCGAAGCCGCCGGCCCGCATCCGCGCCGTTTGGAATGACGCCTGCAGTAGCATGAGGCGCCATCCTTCATGCGGGAGCGCTGTCTTGTCGTCCTTTTCCGATCCTCAAGCGGTCGCCCGCTATGCGCTCGGCCCGGTCAGGCAGGTGCCGGGCTTCCATGCCTTGCAGCAAATGGCCGCCTTGCTCTTGGCCGAGCGCGTTCCCGGCGACGGCCGGGTGCTCGTGCTCGGCGCCGGCGGCGGCCTGGAGTTGAAGGTGTTCGCCGAAGCGCAGCCGCAGTGGCGCTTCGTCGGCGTCGACCCGTCGGCCGAGATGCTGAAGCTCGCGCTCGTCACCCTTGGCCCGCTCGCCTCGCGCGCCGAGCTGATCGAGGGCTATATCGACACTGCGCCCGAGGGGCCTTTCGACGGCGCCGCCTGCCTGCTGACCCTGCACTTTCTGCCCGCGCAACAGCGCCTGCTGACCTTGATCGAACTCCGGCGGAGGCTGAAACCCGGCGCGCCGCTGGTCGTGGCGCACCACAGCTTTCCCCAGGACGAAGCCGGAAAGGCACGCTGGCTCAATCGCTATGCGGCGTTCGCAGCGGCCTCCGGCGTGCCGTTGGCAGATGCGGGCAATGCCGTCGCCGCGATGGGCAGCCGACTGCCGGCGCTGTCGCCCGAACACGACCTGGACTTGCTGCAGCAGGCCGGCTTCGTCGATGTCGAGCTGTTCTACGCCGCCTTCACCTTCAAGGGCTGGGTGGCGTACAACCGGCCCTGATCGCGTCGCGCCCGCTCGGATCAGACGGTTCGCGTTCGATCGAGCGCGGCCCTCAGCTCGGCCGGCAGCGGCACCGGCCGGCGCGTTTCCGGCGAGACGGTCACCTGGGTGAGCGTGGCGCGGAAGGTGGGGGCGCCGGCGGCATCGAATGCGCCGACCAGGAGAGTGAAGGACTGCTGTCCGAGCTTCTCGACCGAAACCTCGATATCGATCGCGTCGTCCCAGGCCATCGGCTGCAGAAACTCGACCGACAGCGCCCGCGCCGGCGGCAGGATGCCCATCGCGAACAAACGCCTCGCCGCGGGCCCGCCGAGCGCATGCGACAGAAACTCGAGCCCGGCCTCGACGACGAAGTGGGCGATACGCGGCGTGTACACGACCCCGCCCGGGTCGCAGTCGCCGAACAGAATGACCCGGCGGATCTTGAAGGGCATCGGTCGTTCTCCGCTGACAGGCATGAGGCCGGTTCGGCCGAAAGGCGGCCCCAGTCTCGGTGTGGAAACGCCGGCGGGCAAGCGTAGTCAAGGCATGCGAGCGGCGACGGCCTGGCGGAGCGTCGCGCGCCACCGATGCCTGATCCGGCGGAGGCCAGGGGAGCGGGCCCTCAGGTCTGCTCGCTCGATCGGCCGTCGATGCCCTGGGTTCGCGCGCGCTCCACCCCGTGCAAGCACTCGGCAGGGCACTCGCCCTCGGAAAGCGCATGGGCAATCACGATTCGCCATGCGCTCGGCTTGCCCCGACGCTGTGGCGTTCGCTGCAGGTCGGAGCGGCCAGAGCCGGCGGGCGACTACTCGACCCTGCGGAACCGGCGGTAGAAATGACCTTCGTCGGTGTCCCCTTCGATGATCAGCTCGTCGCCGACCAGCTTGAACGGGCGAGGCTGGTCGGTGCCGGTATAGCTCGGCATCAGGCTGCCCTGCACCTGGTGGATCACCTTGCTCTGCGCTTCGTCGACCCGATAGGTACCGTAGTAGGCCACGTAGCCGTCGTACGCGGCCCTGACTTCGCGGTCGCTGCCTTTCTGATCGCCTTCGGCGAACGGCGGCGTCGCCGGCGTGCGCATGAGTTGCACATGCAGATGGCCGGTCGGGTCGTACACGATGTAGCCGCTGGGGCGCTCGCCGTACGGATGCTGCACTTTTCCGGCAGGGTCGGTATCGACCACCTCCACGACTTGCCAGGTGCCGACGAGGCGGGAGCGCAACGACTCTGCCTCGCGCTGCGCGGCCGGCGGCGCCGCGACGGCGCCGCCGATCGACAGGCCGGTCAAGGCCAGGAACAAGATGCCGGCTTTCATGAGATCTCCTGCGATGGACATTGAAGGTTGCGGCGGTCGCCCGCCCGGATCGTCGGAAGATCCGCGGGCGCGAGCCGCCGCACCAGTTCCATCCGTCATGCATGGCGCATGACTGGTGGCTTAGCGGTCGCTCCGCCCGACATCGGGGCATTCGCGGCACGCGGCGTTCGACCCTTCGGCCAACCGCAAACGTGACGACGTACGGCATTGGCGGCGCCGTACCGGCGCGTTCATGATCCGTAGCCTGCAGGCGGCAATGCGCCTGGAACGAATTGTTATACGGCGACGGCGCCCTTCTCACGACCGGATAACGCACTCGCCCTTATCCCTGTGCCTTCCCAGGCCGACTAGGGAGCAATGCCATGAGCACGTCGAAGCAGAAGGGCGAGATCGAGCGACTGGAGAAAGCGTTCTGGCAGTCGATCCTCGACGGATCGCCGCAAGTGGCCACCGAGATGCTGACCGAGCCCGCGCTCATGGTCAGCGGACACGGCGCGCATAAGTTCGACCATGCCACCTATACCAAGATGGCGAACGACGATCGAGTCAAGCTGCTCGATTACAAGATCTCGGCGATGGACGTGCTGCTGCCGACGGACGATGTGGCGGTCGCCAGCTATCGCGTGCTCCAGAAAGTGGAGATGGAAGGCAAGACCACCGAAATGGACGTCTACGACACCTCGACCTGGGTCAAGGTCGGCGACCAGTGGCGTTGCGTGATGCACACCGAAAGCCCGGCGGAATCGAAGAAGCACTGACCGCTTCGGCTGGCGGCCGCAGGCCGGCGAGAGCTGCGCCAGGTCGACAGCGTCCCGATATCTCAACCGGCGACCGTCGCAAGGCCGCCGCACTCACCGGCACACGGGCGCCAGGGAGGAACACTGCGTGTACGTGATCATGGGCGGTACCGGACATGTAGGCTCGGCGACCGCCGACAGCCTGCTCGCACGCGGGGAAGCGGTCACCATCGTGACCCGCTCCGCGGAGCGTGCCGACGAGTGGCGCCGCAAGGGCGCCGACATCGCCGAGGCGGACGTCGAGGATGTCGCGTCCCTGCGTTCGGCGCTGCGCTTGGGCCGGCGCGCCTTTCTGCTCAACCCGCCCGCCGACACCTCCACCGATACCGATGCGGTCGAACGGCGCACTGTCGCCAAGATCCTGGCTGCGCTTGAGGATTGCGATCTGGAGAAAGTGGTCGCCGAATCCACCGGCGGTGCGCAGCCGGGCGAGCGCATCGGCGACCTCAACGTCCTGTGGGAACTCGAACAAGGCCTGCAAACGGGGCCGATCCCGGCCGCGATCAACCGCGCCGCCTACTACATGAGCAACTGGGACGGCCAGCTCGACCGCATCCGCAGCACCGGCGAACTGTCCACCCTGTTCCCCGCCGACCTCGCCATTCCGATGGTCGCGCCGCGCGACCTCGGCGTAGTGGCTGCGGCGAGACTGGTGTCCTCGCTCGACGACACCGGCGTGCGCTACGTCGAAGGCCCGCGCCTGTACTCCTCGAACGATGTCGCCGAGGCCTTCGCGAAAGCGCTCGGCCAGCCGGTGAAGGTGAAGGTCGCCCCGCGCGATCAATGGAAGCAGGCCTTCCTCGGCATGGGCTTTTCCGAAGCCGCCGCCGAGTCGTATGCGCGAATGACCGCGGTCAGCATCGAAGACGGCTTCGACCTGTCCGACGATCCGTTGCGCGGCAGCACCACGCTGGACGACTACATCGCCGACCTGGTGGGCAGGCAGGAAGACTGAGGGCGCCGCGGGCGATTGCCGCCGCGTCGCGCTAACGCCCGGGAGGAAGGACCGGCGCGTGTCGCTGCATCAGCGCGGCGACCCAGTCGATGAAGATGCGCAGCTTGGCGCTGACATGACGGTTCGGTGGAAACGCCAGGTACAGCGGCATCGGATCGAGGCGCCAATCCTCGAACAAGGGCAGCAGTTCGCCGCGCGCCCTCGGCGCCGCGGCCATGTAGTCCGGCAGCCAGAGCACGCCCATTCCGGCCAGCCCCGCCGCGAGGTAGGCGTTGCCGTCGTCGACCGCGACCACGTAGCGGCCGAGCACGTTCACCCGCTCCGCGTTGCGGCGCATGGCGTACGGGAACACCTTGCCCGTGCGCGCCCAGCGAAAGCCGACGATGCGGTGATGGCTGTCCTCCAGGTCCCTGGGATGCGCGGGCGCGCCGGCGTTCTGCAGATAGGCCGGCGCGGCATAGACGCCGAGTGCGAGATCGCCGATATGCCGCGCCATCAACGATTGGTCGGTGAGTTCGCCGCCGCGCACGACGCAGTCCACGCTCTCGCCGATCAGGTCGACCCTGCGATCGCTCACCCCGAGATCGAGCTGGATGTCGGGGTATTGCGCGTGGAACGCCGGCAGCGCCGGCACCAGGATCAGGCTGGCCAGCGGGCTCGGCACGTCCACGCGCAGCCTGCCCTTGGGCGATGCGCTGGCGCTGGACAGGCCGGTCTCGGCGTCGTCGATGTCGGCCAGCAAGCGCACCACGCGTTCGTAGTAAGCCGCGCCGTCGGCGGTCGCCGCGACCTTGCGCGTGGTGCGGTTCAACAGCTTCACCCGCAGGCGCGCTTCCAGCTGTTGCACCAACTGAGTGAGGCTGGCCTTGCTCATCTGCAGCGATTCGGCCGCCTTGGTGAAGCTGCCGGTGTCGACCACGCGAACGAAGGCCTGCATGGCATCGATACGGTCCATCAGTGCTCCAGCGACGCCCGGGATTGTTCGGATTCTACAAATAGTGTTGCCCGGATTCGCCGGTTTATCCGTCCGGCGCGCCCGCCTAGAGTGAGCTCATTCGTTGAACGCGGCTGCGGTCGCCCCTGACTGGAGTTCCCATGAGCAAGCGCGACGTGGTCTTTCCCCCCGGACGCCAGGCGCTGTACCAGCGCAATCGCTATTCGCCGGCGATTCGTTCCAACGGCTTGCTGTTCGTTTCCGGCCAGGTCGGCAGCCGCGAGGACGGCTCGCCCGAGCCCGGACTTCAGGCGCAGGTGCGGCTGGCCTTCGCCAATCTCAATGCGGTCTTGCAGGCCGCCGGCTGCAGCTTCGAGGATGTGATCGACGTGACCGTGTTCCTGGTCGATCCGGAGTCGACCTTCGATACGGCCTGGCAAGTGGTGCAGGAACACTGGGGCGATGCGCCCCATCCCACGCTGACCGGGGTCGGCGTGACCTGGCTGTACGGGTTCCAGTTCGAGATCAAGGTGGTCGCGAAACTGCCCGAGGGCAGCGACTCGTGAACAGGCGAACGCAGCCTCGCTTACGGCCTGGCTTTACGCTGGCCACACGAGTCCCGGCCTAGACTCCTGCTCCCATCGCCTCGGGACAGGAGTAGCGGCATGGCGTCCATCCCCATGGACACGCTCGAGTTCGATATCGCAGGCTGTCGTCTGTCGGCGACCGTGGCCGGCCATCGCGGGCAGCCGGCGGTCCTGCTGTTGCACGGGTTTCCGAGTTCGTCGCGCAGCTTCAGGAACATCGTTCCGCGCCTGTCGGAGACTTGCTTCGTCGTCGCGCCCGACCTGCCCGGGTTCGGAGGGTCGGGCCTGATACCCGACCCGAGCTTCCCGCGCTTCGCCGATCTGATCGAAGACCTGCTCGGCCGGCTCGGCGTCGCCGACCGCTATCTGTACGTGCACGATTTCGGCGCGCCGGTCGCCCTGGACCTGGCGATGCGCGATCCGCGCCGCGTGCTGGGGCTGATCGTCCAGAACGCCAACGCGCATCGCAGCGGCTTCGGCCCCTCGTGGAAGGACACCCTCGCCTTCTGGGAAGCGCCCACCGAAGACAACCAGCGGCGCGCCACGACCCACCTCAGTTTCGAAGGCACGCGCGACCAATACATCGGCGGAATACCGGACGACATCGCCGCGCGCATCGGCGCCGACAACTGGGTCGAAGACTGGCGCGTCATGAGCCGGCCCGGCCACCTCGCGCTGCAGCGGGCCCTGCTCGCCGACTACGGCCGCTACACCGAGCGATTCGACGAGATCGCCCACTACCTGCGCGACCACCAGCCGCCCGCACTGATGCTGTGGGGACGGCACGACAGCTTCTTCGACCTCGCCGAAGTCCTGTCCTGGCTGCAGGACCTGCCGCGCATGCAGGCGCACGTGCTCGACGGCCCGCATTTCCTGCTCGAAACCCATGCCGGCGAATGCGCAAAGCTGATCGCCGAATTCGTGAGCCGAAGCCGCGTGTCGGAAGCATCGCAGCCGTAGCCGGCCACCAGGATGGGAGCGCGCTCCGTCGTCGGCGCTGGCCGGTCTGGCGGTGGCATTCGTAAAGAAATCGCGAAGCCTCGACGTCATCGACGTCACGCGCGAACGGGTGGCGACGAATCGCCAGATTGAGTCAACCGATCTAGGGCTATCCCCAGGTGCCGAGGCCCGGGCGGGGACGTTAGGTTTGACTCACAGCGTCGCATCGTCGCGCGTCGCGCCCTTATCGTTTCCGACTCTACAAGGAGAGTACGCCATGGTCGACTCCACATCCGGCGCTTCCGGCGTCGGCGGTTCCGACGCCGCCGGCAATGCCAACGCCGCCAGTCAGGCGCAGACCGACGCGCAGGTAAGCGAGCTTGCGCAGGAGGCTGCGACGGCCGCGCAGAAGGCCGCCGACGCCGCGGCGGCGGCAGCCGCGGCTTGCAACGATCCAGCCAAGGCCAAGGAGGCCGCCGAGACCGCGCAACAGGCCGCGCAAGATGCGCAGCGGGCCGCGGAGGCCGTCATGGACGCGATCGGCGGCGTGATCAGCAGCGATGCCCAACTGTCCGCCTACGAAGGCGCCCAGGACGCGGCGGTGTCGGCCGCCGCATCGGCGAGCGCCGCGGAGGCCGCCGCCGAGCGTACGGCCGAATCGCGCTGCGAAGGCGTGCCGATGTCGCAGGCACCGAGCCCTACTCAGGGCCTGTCGCTGACGACGATCAACCAACTCGCCTGACCGCACTCCAGGCGTCAGGAATCGGTCCTCGATGCGACGCTGCGGCGTCGCATCGAACCACGGCGGGCGTGGCGATCAAACGCGGAGGCCACGGCGCGCTGGGGAAGCCGCGCATTCCGCAGCGCCCGACCGCTTGGTTACCTTGCCGCCGGCGCTTCGGGCGGGGCCAACGGAAGCATCACCTTCGCACCACAGGCCGGACAGGCCGCGTCGGTGGAGAAAAACCCGCATGGGCTCCGATGCGGCAGATCCTCGCGGCAGACGACGCACATGAAACGATCCACCGGGCGCCTGTCGCCAGCGGGCACATATCTCACGCCCAGCTCATCGAACTCCACCACCCACCGATTTCGCGCATGATCGTACTGCGCCGTCCCGTGACCTTCGAGGTCCTCCTCCTCGTCGGACCGATCGAACACGACCAGAGGCAGTCCTTCATGCAGCACGATGCCGGCATTGGCCAAGTCCTGCAGAGAGCCGAAGGTGTCGAGCGGGACAGCGGTTCGCTCCCGATTCTCGACGCCAGCTACGAGTCCGTTGAAGTCGGCGTAAATTCTGGGCAGGGACATCGTTTTCCTGGCTACCTGAAATCGTCGCAAGCCTAGCGCAATACGGCCACCACCGAGTGGCTCAGCGTATCCAGTCCACGGCCTGCCCAAAGACGCAACCGCCCCGCAACATGAGCACGCCGCCGGTCCCTCGAGTCTCGAACTCGTGAACGGTGTCTCCAGGACGCATCCCGGCTTTGAGCGCCTCCCACTGCGCATCGGCGCGAACACGAGCGTTCTCTTTCGGCGGCAACGCCGGACCTAGCTTGCGCAGGTTGGACGGCAACGTCACGCAAGCCGGCTCGGGGGCGATCCGTGGCAGCTCGGCGTCTTGCATGACCAGGATGCCCCCCATCGCCAGTGCTGCGGCGATCGCTGCGGACCACCGCAGAATATTTCCTGGTTCGACCGTTGGTGCCATGCGAGTTCCGTCAAGGGCTTTGCGCCTGCCCCATTGCAGCGCAATGTATCCGGCGAGCGCGGCGCAGGCCAGCGCGAGCACCAAGTCGACGGCGAAGTGGGCGGCATGGAAGCCGTAGCTGTCGCAGGCCGATACGCCGCAATCCCCGCCGAGCTTGCGGAACGGCAACGGAAAGCCGGCCACTTCCTGGCCGTCGCGTTGATAGGCCCGACGCGTCAGCAGATAGGGCAGCGCGTTGGCCAGGGCTGCGGTAAGCAGGGTCGCGACGAATGCCGTGGAGAAGGCGGTCTTGATGGGCACGATCGGGCTCTTGCCGGACTTACAGCGACAGCCGGGGCCAGACGCAGAACCCCAGCACCACCCACCCCGCGGCGTGGATCCACAAACCCCGGACGCCTTCGCGCACCCGCTCCGGATGGCGCCGGTCGCCAACCAAGTCGACACCAGGGTCGATTGCAGCAGCAAACCGCCCACCAGCCACATCGCCAGATACCGTATCACGCCGAGCGGATCGGGGCCCTGGCCGTCGTGAGCTCCGGGCGAGCGGTAGCCCAGGTGAGCGTAAACCCAGGCGCCCAGGCACAGCAGACTGATGACGAGACTGATCCGATGGTAAAGCTTCATCGCATTCCTCCTTGAAGGGCGACAGGGTAAAGGACAGGTCGGCGAGCGAGGCCATGGGTCGGTGCCGCGCCGGTCCGGTCCGGTCCGATCCGATCCGGTCCGATCCAGTCCAGTCCAGTCCCGCCCAGTTCACGCCTGCCTGCTCGGCCGGCGTTGCAGCGCAACGGGTATCCCGCACCGGTAGAGGCCGACCGAAAGCGCGCGCGGCAGCGGATGCAGCTTTGGCGGAGTAGGATCCCCGGACGGCCCTCAGTCCGGACCTCATTTCGGGTTCCCTGACACGCGCCCCGCCGACGAGCCCGGCGCACCGGCACCGCGCGGCTTGGCTTGGCTTGCAAGACTTCTATGCAGTTCGACTTCCCCGCGGCCCGACGTGCGCCGCTGCAACCGGAGATTCGCAATGGCCAGCAAGAACACGATTTGCCTGTGGTACGACAACGCCGCGCTCGACGCCGCGAAGTTCTACGCGCAGACCTTCCCCGACAGCGCGGTCGGCGCGGTGCATCGCGCGCCCGGCGACTTCCCCTCGGGCAAGCAGGGCGATGTCCTGACCGTCGAGTTCACGGTGATGGGCATTCCCTGCCTCGGCTTGAACGGCGGGCCGGCGTTCAAGCACAACGAGGCCTTTTCGTTTCAGGTCGCCACCGAGGATCAGGCCGAGACCGACCGCCTGTGGAACGCGATCGTCGACAACGGCGGCCAGACCAGCGCCTGCGGTTGGTGCAAGGACAAGTGGGGCCTGTCGTGGCAGATCACGCCGCGCGCGCTGACCGAGGCGATCACCGATCCCGACCCGGCCGCCGCCAAGCGCGCATTCGACGCGATGATGGACATGACCAAGATCGATATCGCCACGATCGAAGCGGCCCGACGCGGTTGAGGTGAGGCGGAGCGGACCGACCTCGTGGCGTCCGCTTTCATCGCTGTTTCGCGACGCCGCCGGCACCGGTTCGATACCGGCCGGCGGCGTAGCACAGGATAAGGCGGCCGCATTTATTCGGTCGGCACCGAGAACACCGTCTTCAGCGGCCGGCGCAAGGCGATCGGCCGCGCGAGCGTGCGCTTATTTCGTCACCACGAAGCTGGTCCGGTCGACGCCGGTGTTGCCGGTCCTCGGGTCGTAGGCATACACGGTGATGTGGTAGTTGCCGGGGGCTTCCGGTTTGAACAGCGCCTGGAAGGTGTTCATCGTCGCGCGCATCTGCAGCGGAATGGTCTTGAACGGGCGCCCGTCTTTCTCGACGATCGCAGCCACTTCCATGCGATTGCCGTCCCAGGTGCCGCCTTCGGTGAGGATGCAGCCGCACATCATCACCACGTTCGCCTTGATCTCGTAGGGCGCCTGGCTGAGCGGGGCGTACAGGTGAGTGCCGGGGCTGAGGATGTCGACGATCATGCCGGGCACTTCGACGATCAGACCGTCGCCGCCGACGGGCTTTCCGGGGACCAGCCACAGTTGCGTCTGCGACAGGCTCCGGGCCTGCTTCTTGATGTAGGGCGCGAGCACCTCGACCGTCGCGAACACCGGCCGCTCGAGCATCAGCCTGGCCTTGAAGGCGGCGGCATTGTCCGCTATCGAACCGTAACGGGTTCTGGGCGTACTCATGATGGTTTCGGTGTCGCCGGTGCCGCCTTCGGTCAGGCCTTCCGCCAACACCTTGTCGCTGTCCGCGTCCTTGATCCGGACCCAGGCGCCTCCGATCGACGAGCCGATGAACTTGCCGTCGCGCGCTTTCGCCCTGACGACGATCTCGGTCGCGACCGGCTCCGCCTGCGCACCGCCAACGGCCAACAAGGCCAGTACTGCCGCACAAATCAGCTTACGCATGGCTTTCCTTGAGATGGATACTCGGGATTGATGTCGGCCGTCGCCCGCGACGCCCGCCCCACCGGGAATGCGAGGCGCCGCCTGGACCGGAGCAGTATGCGGCCGCCGCGCCTTCATCGCCGACCGGAAGTCGCCGACGCTGCTATCGTTTCGGCCGTCGAACCGCGAAGGACCGGGGCCTTGAGCATGACGCTGGACGAATACAATCGGTTCAGGGCGCCTTTCGACACCACGCCGTTAACTTCCTCGGCGCCATCGCCTTCGGGCTGCTCGGCTTCGTCGCGCATTCCACCACGGTCGGCGTCGCCACGGTAGCGACGTCGGTCCTCATCCTGCTCGACCTGGGAGTGCGCACAGTCAAACGACTGAAATCCGAGCGGATCCCGGCGAGGCAAACCTAGCGCCACGCGCATTAATCGCGGGTAGAACGGATTTGGAGATTTCGCTAAAGCGGTGTCGGCGGGGCATCAATGCGCAAGCGGTGAGTGCAGGCCGTTCAGCCCGCTCGTTTCGTACCAGTCGCAGCACGGCGTTCGCCGTAGCTCCCATGCCGTCCTTCGCGAAGCGATAACGCCGGCCGGTGCAGCGTGGCGGCACCACCTCACCGGTACTCCACGATGATCAGACAGCGGCGCGTCTATCGGACCTGCGACCTCCCGCAAGCGCAAGCGGCGGTGGACACCCTGCATTCGCTCGGCGTTTCCGACGATTGCATCTCGCTGGTCGCACGTTCCGATATCGAACTGCAAAGCATCCCGAACCGGCACAAGGAAGCCGATACCGACCTGATTCCGGCGGCGTTGCGCGGAGCCGGCATCGGTGGCGCCACCGGCCTGTTGGCGGGCCTCGCCGCCACCGTGATCGCGCCGCTCGGCATCACCCTGGCCGGCGCGGCGGTGGTCGGTGCGGTCGGCGCCCTCGTCGGCACTTGGTCGTCGGCCTTGATGGGTTCGGCGCTGCCCGATCCGGTCCGGCAGCGTTTCGACGACGAGATCGCCGCCGGCCGGATCCTGGTGCTGGTCGATGCCGAACCGCCGGAGCACGACCGTTTTGCGCGGACCGCTGACCAGCGCGGGTGCAGTGGAGCTGGATTACCAGGCTCCGTCGGCGATGACCTGAGCGCTGCGCTTATCGCGCTGCACGACAGCGGCTCGGCGGCATCGCTCCGGCAATAGTTTCCGCGCCGGCGCCTGCTGCGTGCAGATCCTGCCGCAGGCGACGGAATCGATATCGGCGCCGGCCCGTACTGCGCAAGCAATCACGCTTTCGCATGCGCCGGCTTCGCACCGGTTGAACGCGCACTCGCCGAAGCTCGTTACGACCCATACGAGGGCTTTGCGCATGAGAACCACGCTGGCTGCAATCGCCACGGTGCTGATCTCCCCGCTCGCCGTGGCGCAACAAGGCGACGGGACCCAGGTCTCGGTCCAGGCCGAAGTCTTCAAGCCGGCCAAAGTGGATGCGACCGCCGAACGGATCGCGGCGCTGCGCGTCGCCGACGGCTTCGAGGTCGGAGTGTTCGCCAGCGGGCTGAAAAACCCGCGCATGCTCGCCGTCGCGCCCGACGGCACCGTCTACGTGACCCGCCGCGAGCAGGGCGACGTGCTGATGTTGCGCGACGCCGACCGCGACGGACGCGCCGACGGCGAGCCGGTCGCGGTGATCCATCGCCCCGGCGCGCATGGCATCGCCATCCACGACAATGCCCTGTACCTGGCCACCGTGAAGGAGATCTTCCGCGCCGAGCTGCAACCCGACGGCCGGCCCGGCCCCTTGCGCATGCTCGTCGGCGACCTGCCCGATGGCGGCCAGCATCCCAATCGCACCCTGGCGTTCGGCCCCGACGGCATGCTGTACGTGTCGGTGGGCTCGTCCTGCAACGCCTGCAACGAAACCAACCCCGAGCACGCCACGCTGCTGCAGTTGTCGCCGGACGGCAAGCAGCGCACGATCTTCGCCAGCGGCCTGCGCAACACCATCGGCTTCGACTGGCACCCGGGCACCGGCGAGTTGTGGGGCATGGACCATGGCATCGATTTCCTCGGCAACGACGTCCAGCCCGAGGAACTCAACCGCATCGTCAAGGGCGGCCAGTACGGTTGGCCGCACGTGTACGGCAAGGACGGGCTCAACCCGCAGAGCACCCCGCCCGGCGGTATCGACAAGGCCCAATGGCGGTCGATGAGCCAGCCGATGGCGCTGGGCTATACCGCCCACGCCGCGCCGATGCAGATGCTGTTCTACACCGGCGCGATGTATCCGCCGGCCTATCGCGGCAACGCGTTCGTGGCGATGCGCGGCTCCTGGAACCGGCGCCCGGCTTCGGGCTACGAGGTGGTGCGGGTGCGCTTCGAGCGCGGCGCTCCGGTCGCGTTCGAGCCTTTCCTCGGCGGCTTTCTCGCCGCCGACGGCCAGACCCACATCGCCAGGCCGGTGGGCCTGGCCCAGGCCAGCGACGGTGCGCTATTGCTGTCCGACGACGCGAACGGGGCGATCTATCGGATCGCGTATCGAAATGGCTCGGCAAAATCCGCCCGCGACGCCAAGGCGCTGCGCGCGCCCGCGGATGCGATGCGCGCGCAAAGCCGGGCCGGTATCGGCGTGCCGTTGAGCCTGAGCCGCAAACAGACCCAGACGCAAGGCCGGGCCCAGAGCCGACTGCAAGTCGCCTCCACCGCGTTCGAGCACAACGGCGCCCTGGACCCGCGCTTCAGCGAGTACGCCGATGGCGTGTCGCCGCCGCTGCGCTGGGACCCGGTGCCCGCGGCCAAGTCGTATGCGCTGATCGTGGAGGACCCGGATGCGACGCTGATCAAGCCTTACGTGCACTGGCTGGCCTGGAACCTGCCGCCTACGACGACCAGTCTGCCCGAGGGCCTGCAGGAACAGCTGCGGCTGACCGAGCCGGAAGGCGTGCTGCAGGGCCGGACCAGCCGCGGCTCGGTCGGTTACTACGGGCCGCGGCCGCCGCCGGGCGACCCGCCGCATCGCTACCATTTCCAGGTGTTGGCGCTGGACACGATGCTCGACATCGCCCCCGGCAGCGACCGCGAGCGCTTGCTCGACGCGATGCGCGGCCACGTCATCGCCAAGGGCGAACTGATCGGCACCTATCGCCAGGAGGTCGCGCCGCCCAAGTAGGGCCCCATGGGGTGAACGGCGAGGCCCTGGCGCAATCCGGGTTCACCGGGGCGCCGTCGTCTCGCCGTCGGCGCGGCGCGCGAAACCGGCGACGACGCGCGCAGGCTGCGGCGACGAAGCGCCGACTCAGGTCCGATCCGGCTGCGCCCCTCGGGCCGAGTGCATCGCCGCAAGCAGGCGCTGCTCTATCTCGCGCCGCTCCGCGGGACCGGCGCTGAGCGACATCAAGTCGGCACGGAAACTGGCGACCTCGCGTTCGAGCGCTTCGCTTTCCAACGAAGCCCTGAGAAACGGAAAGGCCGCTTCGAAAGCGCAAAGCTGAAGGTCCACTTCGTGGCTGCACATCGGCTGGCTCCTGCGGCGGTTCTGCATTCACTCTAGGCCGCGATCCGCTAGCGGCGCGTCGACGCCGGGCCGGCATCGCGGGACCGCGGCTCGACCCTGCACTCGCGCATCGTGCAGCCGGCCACGGCTCAAAACCATTTGCGCCGGCGCCCGAGCACCGCCGCCGCCACGCCCACCAGCACCATGCTGCCGATCGCGATCCAGAAGCCAACGGCCTCGGTCTTGAAGAACGGCGCATCGAAGTTCATGCCGAGCACCCCGGCGATCACCGTCTGCAGGCCGATCACCACGGTCAGGAAGGTCAGCGCGCGCATGGTCTCGTTGGTCTGCAAGGCGATCTGGTTCGAGAACAGCTCGAAACTGCCGATGACCAGCTCGCGCGCGTTCTCCACGATATCCATCGCACGCTCGAAATGCGCATAAAGCGATTTGAAATGGCGTTGCGTGTTCTCGTCCGCGTCGGGACGGAAATCGGGCCGGGCGATCGCGGCGAATATCGCGCGGTGCGGCGCCAGCATCCGGCGCATGCGCGAGGCGCCCTTGCGCAGGTTGCGCATGTGCTCCATCTCGCGGCTGCCGCGGCTTCGCAGCACGGCCTCTTCGAGCCGCTCGACGCTGCGTTCGAAATCGGCCGCGGCCTGGAAATAACTCTGCAGTTGCCAGCCCAGCAACGAGGCGACGAAGCTTTCGGCGCTCAGGGTGCCGACGCGCGAACGCCGGCCCTCGCGTTCGCGCAATTCGTCGAGAAACTCGACCGACTCCGGATGCAGGGTGATCACCACGTTGCGGCCGGCGCCGATGATCAGCCGGCGACCGTTGAATTCCAGCTCGCCGGCGTGATGGACCACGAAGGCGCATAAGGCGAACTGGTCGCCGTCGGCATCCACCCACGGATGGCGCCAGTCCCTGGCCATGCGCTCGGTCAGGACCTCCGACAGCCCGACCGCGGTGCAGACGTGGCGGATCGCCGAGGCGTCATCGCCGCCGATCTCCACCCAGACCAGCTCATCGTCGGCGATCTCGCCGTCCAGCTCGTCGAGGCCGGTGCTGCGCGCCTCCTCGCAACGACGGAAACGGGTGATCTTGATCGCTGCCTCGCACGCATCGCGCGCATCGCCGACCCCGCCAGTCTCGCTCATGTCCGTCGTCCTCTGTCTTGCCTCTTGCCGTCGACCGATTGTGTCGGCAGTCGCGGTTAATCCGCGGCGAACGCCGCGCCGCGTCGGCGTTAACGACATCGGCCAGCCGAGCCGCCGGCCGCCGGCCGCCGAACGCGGCTGAACCGTTGCGCGCGCCATGGGCTGAACCATGGCGATGAAACTTGTGCACGGTGCAGCACTAATTGCCTGCGCCGATGCGGCCGCGCGCGCCGGGGCGCTCGCAGAGTCATGCTGCACCTGGGCTCGGAATCAGGCACGGATCTTGCGGAGTCCAAGGTCATACCCACAGTCGAGACCGCCATGGCCCGCACTCCGAAGAAGACCACGCCCTCCTCCTCCGCAGCGGACCGGTCCCGAACCGGCAAGAGCGGGCGCGGCGGCGCCAAGGATGCGGTCGCACCGATGTCGCCGCTGGCCGGCCAGATGCAGGCCGCCGACGCACTGGCGGCCCAGTTTCCGCACAACCCCAACAAGGCGCCCGAGTACGGCCGCGACCACGCACTGGCGCCGCCGCCCGGCGCGACCGCCGAAGCCGACGACGAGCGCGCCGGCGCCAGCACCCTCAGCGAGAACAACGACAGCGACAAGCTCGGCACCCGCGCCGCGGCCGGCGGCAACCCGACGGTCGGCGACCTGGACCGCGTGCGCACCGACCCGACCGGGCAGCGGCTGACCACCAACCAGGGCGTCCCGATTTCCGACAATCAGAACTCGCTCAAGGCCGGCGTGCGCGGCCCCGCGCTGTTGAAGGATTTCATCCTGCGCGAGAAGATCACCCACTTCGATCACGAGCGCATTCCCGAGCGCGTCGTCCATGCCCGCGGCTCGGGCGCGCACGGCTTCTTCGAATGCTACGAATCGCTGAGCCGGCTCACCCGCGCCGCGCCGTTCGCCGAAAGCGGCAAGATCACCCCGGTGTTCGTGCGCTTCTCGACCGTCGCCGGCGAACGCGGCTCCAAGGACACCGCACGCGACGTGCGCGGCTTCGCGGTCAAGTTCTACACCGACGAGGGCAACTGGGACCTGGTCGGCAACAACATGCCGGTGTTCTTCATCCAGGACGCGATGAAGTTCCCCGACCTGGTCCATGCGGTCAAGCCCGAGCCGCACCACGCGATGCCGCAGGCCGCGTCGGCCCACGACACGTTCTGGGACTTCGTCTCGCTGATGCCCGAATCGACCCACATGCTGCTGTGGCACATGTCCGACCGGGCGATCCCGCGCAGCTACCGGATGATGCAGGGCTTCGGCGTACACACCTTCCGCCTGGTCAACGACGAGGGCGAGTCGGTGTTCTGCAAGTTCCACTGGACGCCCAAGCTCGGCACGCACTCGCTGACCTGGGACGAAGCGGTCAAGATCTCCGGCTGCGATCCCGACTACCATCGCCGCGACCTGTGGGAAGCGATCGAGTCCGGCGCCTATCCCGAGTACGAACTGGCGCTGCAGGTCTTCAGCGAAGAACAGGCGGCGAAGTTCAGCTTCGACGTGCTCGACGCGACCAAGATCGTTCCCGAGGAACTGGTGCCGTTGACCCCGGTCGGGCGCATGGTGCTGAACCGCAACCCCGACAATTTCTTCGCCGAGACCGAGCAGGTGGCGTTCTGCACCGCGCACGTCGTTCCCGGCATCGACTTCAGCAACGATCCGCTGCTGGCCGGGCGCATCCATTCCTACGTCGACACCCAGCTGATCCGCCTGGGCGGGCCGAACTTCCACGAGATCCCGATCAACGCGCCGATCGCGCCGGTGCACAACAACCAGCGCGACGGCTACCACCGCCAGGCGATCCACCGCGGCCGCGTGTCCTACGAACCCAACAGCCTCGGCGGCGGCTGTCCGTTCCAGGCCGGCACGATGGGTTTCGTGTCCTTTCCCGAGCCGGTGCGCGCCGACGAGGTCCGCGCCAAGCCGGAAAAATTCGCCGAGCACTACAACCAGGCGACCCTGTTCTTCCACAGCCAGAGTCCGGTCGAACAGGCGCATATCATCGCCGCGTTCCGCTTCGAACTCAGCAAGGTCATGGTGCCGGCGATACGCGCGCGGGTGGTGTCGATGCTCGCCAACGTCTCGCCCGAACTCGCCGCCGGGGTCGCCGCCGGCCTGGGCATCGAGGTGCCCGAACCGATGCCGCGCGCGCTCGCGCGCACGCCGCGCGCCGAGGTCAAGCAGTCGCCGCCGCTGTCGCTGCTGGCGCGTCCGGGCGAGCTCGGCATCCAGACTCGCAAGGTCGCCTTCGTCGTCGCCGACGGTATCGACGCAGCTTCGCTGAAGTCGGTGCGCGACGCCCTGGTCAGCGCCGGCGCGGTACCGCGCCTGGTGGGCCCGCGGGTGGGTCGCTTCACTGCCGCCGACGGCAGCGTGTTCGAGGCCGAGGCCTCGCTCGAGAACGAGCCCTCGGTGCTGTTCGACGCCCTGGTGCTGCCCGACGGCCAGGACGCTGTGAAGCGACTGGCGGCCGACGGCCGCACGGCCGAATACATCAAGGACCAATACCGCCACTGCAAGACGATCCTGGCACTGGGTGCGTCGAGCGCCTTGATCGAAGGCGCCGGTGCGTTCACCCGTCTGCCGGACGGCAGCGAGGACCCGGGCGTGATCCTGGGCGAGGGCGCCCGCCCCGGCGAAGCCATCGCGCGCTTCGTCGAGGCGATCGCCGCGCACCGGCACTGGCAGCGCGAGACCGATCCGCCGCTGGTCTGACCGGAGCCGGGAAAAATGGGAACTAGGAACCAGGACTTAGTAACTAGTTTCTGGTTCCTCTTTGCTGGTTACTGCAAGTTCCTGGCCCTGGCGCGCAGCGGGGAGACATTCGGGTCGCCGGGGACGGCCCAGCGCCAAGGCTGCTCGACTGCCTTGCTGAGGCCGATGCGCCCGCTGACGGTGGGCGTCTGAGGCGGCGGTTCGCCGTCGCGGCCGATCCATAGCGGCCCGTCGAGCCGGGTCAGGTCGCAACCGTTGTGCACGCCGCTGACGCCGAATGCCTGCGCAAGGCGACCGGGGCCGCGGGCCAGGTCGCGGTCGCGTTCGGTCCCGCGCGCCGCGCGCATCCGCTCCAGCCCGTGCAGCGGCGCGACCGCCCGCAGCAGCACCGCATGCCCAGGCGCGCCGCCGCAGACCACATTCAGCGCCCAATGCATGCCGTACACGAAGTACACATAGGCGTACCCGGGCGGGCCGAACATCACCGCGGTGCGCGGGGTCGGGCCGCGAAAGGAATGCGCGGCCGGGTCCTCCGCACCGCAATAGGCTTCGACCTCGACGATGCGCCCGACCCGGCCGTCGCTGCTGCCCAGCAATTTATTCAGCAGCTCCGGCGCCACCTGGCGCGCATCGCGGGCGAAGAACGAGCGCGTCAGTGCGCGGATGGCGCGCTTCATGCACCGGTCTGCCCGTGCGGCGCCGCCACCGGCTTGGATTCGGGCGACTTGTCCTGGCGCAGGAAGATCGACAGCACCACGATCGACAACACCGCGAGAAATTCGCTCTGCCAGTTCTGCAGGGACTCGAACCAGAAGGTCGGACTCGCCAAGTGCTCGGCCCATCCGATGGGCGCCTGCCCGGCCAGGCGCAGTTCGTCGAGTTCGTGACGCCAACTGCCCGCGGCGTGCAGATAGAACGACGCCGCGAACAGCAACAGGAATCCCAACGTCAACGAATACGCGTAAAGCTTCGCCCACCAACCGCCCTTGCGCACCGGCCAGGGCGTCGGCCCGGGCTCGATGGTTTCCTCGTCCTCGTGGAACGGCCGCGATTCGGCCGAACCGCGTTGGCGCAGGTACACGGTCAACAGCACGTACATGCCCATCTGCAGGAATTCGCTTTCCCAGTTCTCGAAGGTGGCCGAAACGAAGTGGCCGCTGCCCAGATAGGCCAGCCAGCCCACCGGGGCCGCGCCTTCGCGCAGCAGCTCCTCATTCCATACGGCGTGGCCGGTGACGACCTGGCCCGCCAGGCAGGCCAGGAAGATCGCCGTCAGCACCAGGCTGAGCCCGTTGCGTTGCCAGAAGTTGGGGCTGGATCGGTTCATCGGTATCGTCCTTACGGCCTGGCTCCGCGTGACCGGCGCCGGCCGTCCTCGATCGGGGACATCAGCCTCTCACCGCGCTCTTGATCGTGCTCTTGAGCTTTTCGCCCGCCATCAGCGCGGCCGCCATCGGCGACTGCTTCCATTCGGCGTACGCCTCGGCGAGCTGGGTGCGCTCTTGCGCGCTGAACAGCTTGCGCGCCTCGGCGAACATCGTGGTTTCCTCCTCCTTGGCATGGTGGTCGATCAAGTCGGCGAACACTTTGGCATTGCCGGCGAACTTGCGCGAATCCAGCTCGGCGCCCTTCACGTCGGGGATCACCATCTGCTCGACCACGCGATGCTCCTCGACCGCTTCGGCATGGGTCTTCAGACCGGCGTGGCTGGCGCGCTCGGCGAAAGCCGGATAGAACACCGTCTCTTCCCATTTGGCATGCGGCAGCAGATTGAGTTCGATCTCTTCGAGCAGCTTCTTGCGCTTCTTGACCGCACGATCGGTGGTGGCGTCGAGTTCCTTGAACAGCTTGCGCAGTTGGTTGTGTTCGGCTTTGAGGACGTTGAGGATATCGGCCATGAGTGGGCTCCGTTGCTGGGAAAAATGGTGCGGACGTAAGCCGGGGTCCGCCGGCTTACTGCGCCGCCTGCTGCCGGCGCGTGCGCGATTCGTCCGCCTCCGTAGCGGCAGCGGTAGCGGCTTGTTCTCGCGCGGGATGTCCGCCCGGGAAGGACACGGCGGACTCGATTCGTTCGGGCAGTTCCCGTCGATGCGACTGAAGCCAGTCGACGAGCTGCCGGTAATAGGCGACACGGTGGCTGGGGCGACCGGTCGACGACAGGTGATGGCTGCCGCCGGGGAACACCACCAGGCGCGCCTGCGCCTTGCCGACGCGGATCAACTGGGCGAACAGCTCCTCGGCCTGCCCGAGCGGGCAGCGTTCGTCGTTCGCGCCCTGCAGCAACAATACCGGCGCCTCGATCTTGTCGGCGTGATTGAGCGGCGACAGGCGCCGGTACAGATCGCGGTCGTGGTGGAGTTCGCGACCGACCGAATACGGCCCGACGTAGTAGCCGGTGTCCGAAGTGCCGGCATGCGACTCCAGGTTGAGCACGCCGGCCGAGACCGCGCCGCACAGCAGGGGGACCTCGTGCGACAGGGCCCAGGCGCAGAGAAATCCACCGTAGGAATGCCCGAACACCGCCAGCTCCGGGCCGGAGACGCCTTGTTCGCGTAGTTGCCCTACCGCTTCGAGCCACTGCGGCAGGTCGCGCTCGCCCCAGTGGCCGCGGATGCGCTCGGCGAAGTCGAGGCCGTAGCTGCCGGAGCCGACCGCGTTCAAGGCCAGCACCGCCCAACCCTGCTCGACCAGGACCGGCCAGTGCACATGGGTTTCGTAGTCGAACGAAACGTAGCTATGCGGCCCGCCGTGCATGTCCATCAGCAGCGGAAACGGGCCGTCGCCCTCGGGCAACAGCAACCAGCCCTCCACCGTCTCGCTGCCGCCCTGCCCGTCGGGCACCCGGAAGCGGTGCTTGTCGGCCTTCGGCCGCGGCCGCTGCAAGCGCCAGTCGTTGAATGAAGTGACCGCGTGCACGTCGCTGCCGTCGGCATGGGCCTGCCACAGTTCCGGGCCGGTGGACAGGCCGGCGGCGATGAACACGATCCGATCGCCCTCGGCGGCCATGTCGAGAATCTGCTGCCGTTCGAGTTCGCAGACCACCTGCACCTCGCCTTGCGGGCTCGCCGCGACGATGCGCTGCGAGCCGCGGAAGGCTTCCAGGGCCAGCAGCCGCGCACCGTCGGCCTGCCACTGGATGGCGCTCGGGATGGCGAGTTCGATCTCGCCTATCCGCTGCAGCCGGCCGCTGGCGATCTCGATCACGTACAGGCCGGAGATCGAACTGCCTTCGACCTCGCTGCCGGCCATCGCGATGCGGGTGCCGTCGGGAGACCAGCTCAGTCCGCTGATCGACACCAGTTCGCTGGTCTGGCGTCGCGGCTCGCGGCCCGGCTGCTTGAGCCACAGGTCGAGCGCATGCCGCTGCGCGCCGCTGCCGCGCTGCAGGTAAGCCAGGGTTTCCCCGTCCGGGCCCCATCGGGCTTCGGTAACGTCGCCCCCGGAGTCCACCAGAGGCTCGCAGGCACCGCTGTGTTCGTCGACGACGTAAGCATAGGTCGAGCGCCCGGCGTGACGGCCGACCCCGTCGAGCTTGTACGGCAGGTAGTCGACGATCTGCGGCTCGTCGTCGGGCCGGTGGATCTTGTACGCGAGCACGAGCAACTTGCCCCGCCGGGTGTTCCACTGCTCCACCGCCAGCACCCCGCCGCCCCAGTCGGTGACCCGGCGCGGCTCGCCGCCGCCGATGGCCATCGTGTGCACCTGGGCCTTGCCGTCGACATGGCGCAGGAACGCCAGCTCCTCGCCGTCGCAGGACCATCGCGGCCCGAAGGCGGACTGCTCGCCCGCGGTCAGACGGCTGCAGCGGCCGGCCCGGTCGTAGAGCCACAGACTGCTGCCACTGCGGTCCCGATCGGCATCGATCGTGCCGACCTTGAACACCCAGCCGCCTTCGGCCGAGGACAGCGACGAAAGCGATTTATGCAGATACAGATCGTTGATCGATGGCTTGTGCATGCGTGCGTGGACGTGTGCAGGGTGTGGGCAGACGACGGGATGGGCGGGCAGTGCCTGGATATGCGGAGCCCCGGCGAACCGGGGCTCCGTAACGGCGCTCAGCGCTGATTGCGCTCCTGCTGCTGCCGTTCCTGTTCGCGTTCCTGTTCCTGGTTCTGCTGATTGCGGTTCTGCTGATTGCGGTTCTGCTGGTCCTGGCCCTGCTGACCCTGGCCCTGCTGGTTCTGCTGACCCTGATTCTGTTGACCCTGGTTCTGCTGACCCTGCTGGTTCTGCTGACCCTGGTTCTGCTGACCCTGGTTCTGCTGACCCTGCTGGTTCTGCTGACCCTGGTTCTGCTGACCCTGCTGACCGCGGTTCTGCTGGTCCTGGTTGCGTTCGTTCTGGGTGTTGTTGCCCATGATCGTTCTCCTTCTGTGCCAGAACGCCATGTCCTGGCTGAGATCGAAGTTGACTGCGCATGCGTTAGACAGCGGTGTATTCCGGCGATGCCACCGATCACGCCGGCGCAACGCAAATAGACGCCGCCGTCGCGCCGCCGCTGCAAGTTTTTCGCGACGTCCGACACTCGGTTCGAGTTACTTGCGAGATCGCCGATGCTTTTGAATTCGCAATTCGTGCAGGCGCTGGAAAGGACTGCAGCGCGCGGATCGATGAAGCGTTCAGGCCCCTGATCGGTTCAGAATTTTCTACGGCCGGATTGGACTTGCAGGCCGCTTCGGCTCAGCCGAACGCGGCCTGCTTGGCGGTCATCAGATAGAAGATGGCGAGGAACGACAGCAGCGCCGGCACCCCCAGCGCCGCCCAGTACCCCAGATAGGCGGCGTAGCGCAGCGGCAGCGGCTCGCCGGCGCGCGCGCTGGCCTCGGCGATGTCGCGCAGGCGCATTTGCAGCCAGACCACCGGCAGCCAGCACAGGGCCGCGATCGCGAACAGGACGATCGACCAGTACAGCCAAGGCGTGGTCAAAGGGATATGCAGCCGGTGCGCGAGATACAGCCCGCTGAGTGGCTGGAACACGATGGTGGTGGCGGTGAACAACCAGTCGGCGATGACCACGTAGCGCGCGACCACGGCGACCACGCGCGCGTCGCGGGTGCGGCTGGCGAACAGCAGATAGAACGCGGTGCCCACGCCGGTGCCGAACAAGAAGGTCGAGGACAGGATGTGCAGGTACTTAACGATCAGCAGGTCCATGGGGGTCGTCCAGTTCGTGCAGCACCGCGATCGCGGCGAGCACCGGCAGATTCTTCAGGATCGGCCCATACGGATGGGCCCAGTATTCGGGCAGGAACACGCTGATCGTCGCAGTGTAGGCGGCGATCAGCAGCAGTTGCGCGCGATAGATCCAGCGTCGACGCCGCAACGCCAGCATCGCCACGCCCAGGCCGATGTCGAGCAGGGCCGCGGTGTACAGCGCGGCCCGGGCGAGCGGACCTTCGATACCGGTGCGCGCGAGCAGCGCGAGGCCGTCCTCGACCGGAAACACCCAGGCCGAGACGATGCCGGTGGCGATCCACATCGTCGCCATCGCCCAGCGCAGCAGCGGCAGCAGCCAGGCCAGTTGCCCTTCGCGGCGCAACCCGGGCCGGTCGCTCGCATCGATGAAATCCGCAGCGTCGCGCGGCGCGCGTCCGAGCAAGGCGGCGACCGGGCCCGGCTCGGCGGTGTTGCCGGCCTCGAGCATGCGCAGCGATTCCGGCGTGACCATGCTGCCGCGGCGCAGGGCCAGCCACGGCGCGGCCAAGCGCAGCAAGGCGGTGGGCAGGGCGACGAAGTGCGGCGCGAAACCGAGCGCGTGCTTGAACGCAGCAAGGTACTCGCGAACCGTCAACGGGCGCGGCCCGACCAAGGCGATGCGCGTGTGCGCGGCGCGGCGCTCGGCCGGGGCCATGCGCGCGGCATCGCGCTCGATCGAGGCCGCTTCGATCAGGGCGGCAATCGCCTCGCAGACATCGTCGATATGGATCGGCTGGATCCGCTGGCGCCCGCCACCGGGCAGCGCGGTGACCGGCAGCGCCGCGAGCATGGCGAACCAGCGCGTGCTGGCGCCGGCCGGCGAATACACGAACGAAGGCTGGACGATGCTCGTCCGCCGATCCAGGGCCTCCAACGCGGCGTCGGCGCGGCCCTTGGAGGCGAGGTAGCCGCTGACCGCGCCGGGCGCCGCTCCCAGCGCCGAGATCTGCACCAGATGAGCGACGCCGGCATCGGCCGCGGCCTCGAACAAGGCCCCCGGCCCCTTCACATGCAATGCATCGAAGCGCTGGTTACCCTGCTCGCGAAAGATGCCGACGGCGTTGACCACCACGTCCACCGAAGCCAGTTCCCGGCGCCAACGCTCGGGCTCGGGATGCAGGTAGTCGATGCCGATCGCCGGCCACTGCGGCCAGCGCCGGCGCGCATCGTCCGTACTCCGTACGCCGAGGAGAAGCTCATGTCCCGAGCGCTGCAGCCGCGCGACCAGCGCCGCACCGATCATCCCGCCGGCACCGGCGATCAGGATGCGCATGCTTCGACCTCCGCGCCCGGCCGCAACGCCGCACTCGTGCTCGGCCGTGCCTTGCTCTCGGGTACGGTAGCGAGCGCACTGTCCACGGCGGTCGCCTCCTTACTGAGCCGGCGACGCAGCGGCGCCGCGGCCGGCGCGACCAACGCCACCAGTCATTGGCTGTGGGGAAGGCGCGCCTATCGGCGCGACCGGGTCACCCTGCGCTACACCGCCACCGGCTATGCGATCCATCACGCCAGCTCGGTGTTCTGGGCCTGCTTCTTCGAACGCGCGCTGCTGGGCGGCCGTGCTCGCGATCCGCGCGCGCTCACGGCTGGCCGTATCGCAGCCACTGCGGCCGCGACTACGGTCGCCGCTTATTTCGTCGACTATCGCGTCGTGCCGCAACGGCTGACTCCCGGTTTCGAAAGCCGCCTGCCGTTGCAGGACCGTGCGCTGGTCTATGCGGCGTTCGCGGTCGGCCTGGGCCTCGGCGCCTGCCTGCGCGCGCGGGCCCATCGGTCCGCCCGCATCAACGGCGACCTCGAGGGTACGGCGCGTGGAGGCGCCGGCGGTGGATCGCGGACCACCGAAACCTAGCGGACGAGCGCCCGTTCTCATGCCGGCCTAGTCGGGCGCGGAACCGGCCGGCGGCCGGCTCATGCACGATTCGCCCTCGTGTTCCGAAGGAATCAGGCCCAGCGACGCCGACATGCACTGGAGTTTTTCCCGCACGTAGTCGCGATCCGCGGGACCGGCGCTCGCGAGGATCGCATCGGCTTCGCCTTCGAACACGCAACCGTCGAAGCCTGCGTTGCCTTCGCAAGCCTGCGCCATCGCCGGAAGTTCGGTCTCCAGCTTCGTCAGCATCGCGTCCAACTGCTCTCGCGTCTTGAGCCGCTCGCGCGTGCTGCGGGCCGGCGCGGTCATTTCCGCTTCTGGTCGCCGCGGTCGCCCTGGCCCGCCGGCACCGTGGTCTTCGCCGATTTGCGCACGTCCTGCGACAAGGAGCGTCCGAGGTCGTCGCTTTCCTTGATCCGGCCCTGCGCATCGCGCCTGATCAGGCGCTTGTCCCCGTTCGGCGCGATCAGCTCGCGCTTGCCGGATTCGCGTTTGCCGGCCGGTTTTCCGGCGCCGTCGGTGGATCGGGTCGTAGCGTTCTTGATAGCCATGAACCTGCCTCGTGAACGGTGGAGGGATCGCCCGGACATTCGGGGCGAACAAGGAACAAGCTGCCGCCGCCGTCATTAAGTGCGTGCGAAGACCGGGTCAACGGCAGCGCAACCCCTTCGTCGAACGGTCGTCGCGCTCCTGTGCCGCACCACGCTGCTCGATGCGCGACTGAAGACCGAGGCCGGCCCTTGCCGATTCGTACGCTCGCGCCGCCGGCGGCGTCCATGCGCGCTTCGTTAAATCCGGGTCGCGCACGAACCCGCGGTCCCTCACGCCTGCCGAACGTGGGCGGGCCTCAAATCGAAGCGAGACAACGCAACCCGGCCGCGGCTACGACGCCGGCGGCGCCCGGGGCGCGGCACGACCCACGATGTTCCAGTTCGCGAGGCCCACATGAATCAGTCAGGTGTAGACGGCAAGGAAGGCTTGGACGAGGCGCTCGAAGACAGCTTTCCCGCGAGCGATCCGCCCGCGATGACCTCCGGCTCGACCGCGACCCCGTCGGAACCGCACATGGCCGGCACCGGCGACCAGGCGCTCAGCCACACCACCGTCTTCCGCGTGGTGGAACCGCCCGACGCCGATGCGCCGTTCGGCGTTCAACCGGTCTATCGCGAGGGGCGCTGGAGCTCCGCCGGCACGCCGGTGATCTATGCATCGGCGACCGAAGCCGGCGCGATTCTCGAGCACTTGGCGCACGCCACCGGCAAGACCAGCGGCGAGGTGCTGCTGGCCACCGCGACCTTGCCCACCGATTGCATCGTCGCCCAGACCGCGCTGCCGTCGACCTGGTCCGGCTACCCCTATTGCAGCGACGCGCAATGCATAGGCGATCAGTGGGCCCGCGAGCACAAGTCGCTAGCCCTGAAGGTGCCGAGCGCCCTGGCACCGAGCCAATGCAACTACCTGATCAATCCGACGCACGTCGACAAGGTCCACCTCCAATCCATCCGCACCGAGCCCCTGGTCATCGACCCGAGGCTGAGGCGCTGACGTGTGGCACGCCGGACATGAAACGCAACGCCCCGGTCACTCCCAGTGCTTCGAAGACCCAGGTCGCCCTGGACCGGGTGTTCTACGACGCGCTGACGCCGCCTCCGGCGGACCGGGCCCTGGCGTCGCCGGATCGGGACCGCACCGTTCGAAGACACCTGGCAGCGAAGCCCACGGCCGCCGGCCCCAGGCAACCGAGGCCGCAAACACCCGGATCGAAACGATGACTACCGCACGCACCTTGGCCCTCTGGGACACGCTCGACGATCTGACCCAGGCCCATTTCAAGCGCCAGCCGGCGCAGTCGCAAGTCGACGTCATCGTCATCGGTGCCGGCATCGCCGGCCTGACCACGGCCTTGATGCTGCGCGAACAGGGCCGCGAGGTGTTGGTCGTCGACCGGGCCGGCTTCGGCGGCGGCGAATCGTTGCGCACCACCGCGCATCTCGCCAGCGCGCTCGACGACCGCTACTACCATCTGCAGCGTTGGCACGGCCGCGACGGCGCGCGGGTGGCGGCGCAAAGCCATGCGGCCGCGATCGACTGGATCGAGCAGTTCTGCCATGCCACCCAGGATTGCGATTTCGTCCGCGTTCCCGGCCTGTTGTTCGCCCACGACGGCGATCTGAGCCGTTTGCGCGATGAAGCCCAGGCCGCGCGGGACGCCGGCATCAATGCCCGTCTGCTGCTGGAAGGCCTGCCGGACTGGCCCCAGCTCGGGCCGGTGCTGGAGTTCTCCAATCAGGCCCGGGTCGACATGGGGCGACTGATTTGTGCGCTCGCCGAGCAAGCCGTCGCACGCGGCGTCGGCTGCCTGCTGGCGAACGCGACCGAGGTCGAAGGCGGGCATCCGGCGACGGTCGTGCTGGACGACGGCTCCCGCCTGGATGCCCGCGCGGTGGTGGTCGCGACGCATACCCCGTTCCACGAGCGCGTGGTCATGCATACCAAGCAGGCGGCGTACCGCACCTATGTGGTCGCCGCCGAATGCGCGCGCGGCGAGTTGCCTGATGCCTTGATCTGGGACGATGCCGATCCGTATCACTATGTGCGCTGGGTCGCCGATCGCGACGATGCCGGCCGCGGCTGGGCCATCGTCGGCGGCGAAGACCACAAGACCGGGCAGGACGCCGACCCGACCGCTTACGTGCGCCTGCAGGAGTGGGCGCGCGCGCGGTTTCCGGCGCTGCAACGCTTCACCCATGCCTGGTCCGGACAGATCATGGAGCCGTCCGACGGGCTGGCTTACATCGGCGCCGATCCCGGCGGAAAGGATCACGTCTACCTGGTCACTGGCGACTCGGGCAACGGCGTCACCCATGGCGTGATCGCCGGCCTGATCCTGAGCGAACTCGTGCAGGGTCGCGGGCATCCGTGGGCGGACGTGTACGACCCGAGCCGGAAACCGGTCAAGGCCGGCGCGACCTGGGTGCGCGAGAACGCCAACGTCGCGGCCCAATACACCGACTGGGTCGCCGGCGGCGACGTGAGCGGCGTGGAGGAGATCGCGCTCGGCGAAGGCGCGATTCTCAGGCGCGGCCTGCAACGCCTGGCGGTGTACCGCAGCGGCGATGGCGCCCTGCATTCGTTCTCGGCCCGTTGCCCGCACCTGGGTTGTGCGGTGCGCTGGAGCCCGCAGGAAAAATCCTGGGACTTGCCCCTGCCACGGCTCGCGCTTCGACGCTCTGACCGGCGAGGTGCTCAACGGTCCTGCGCAGCAGCCGTTGTCGCCGGTGGAACCCGGCTCCGGCAAGAAGCCCCCGTCGTGACCGTGGCGGCCTTGTATGCGGGCTATCTGGTCTGGCTGCTGTGCGGCCTGGCCGATTTCCTGCTGCACCGGCGCACCGACCTCCCGCATACCTCCGGGTTGCGCGAATCGGCGCTGCACCTCGTCCAGTTGGCGCTGATCGGGAGCGGCCTGGCGCTCGGACTCGCCCTGGCGCTGACCCCGGCCAACCTGTGTCTGATCGGCCTGCTGGTCGCCGCGCACGCGGTCGTGGGCTATCTGGATACGCGCAGCGCCTACCGCCTGCGCGAGATCAGCCCGGCCGAGCAGCACCTTCACAGTGTCCTCGACATGGCGCCGGCGATCGGCCTGGTCCTGGGTGCGATCTTCTTCGGGGACTGGCGCGACAGCGGCCTGCATCCGCGGCAACCCGCAGCCGGCATCGGCGTGTGGAGCCTGATCGTCGTACCGGCCGTGCTGCTGTGCGGCGTACCGGCCTGCCTCGAATTCCGCGATGCGCTGCGCGCCCGGCGCGAGCGCCGTGGCCAACCGGGCGGCTCGCCGCCGGCACCATTGGAGAACTGAACGATGCTGAAGGAAATCGGCGGCGTCCGGATCGGCCCGGTACATCGTGCGACCTGCCACTGCGGCGCGGTGGAGCTGGAAGTCCGTCTCCCTGACGGAGTCGTCGACCCGCACCGCTGCAATTGCTCGATCTGCCGCCGCAAGGGGGCCGTGGTGGCCACGGTGCCGTTGGCCGACCTGCGAGTGGTCAAGGGGCTCGGCCGGCTGAGCCTGTATCGCTTCAACACCTGCACGGCCAGGCATTACTTCTGTTCGGTCTGCGGCATCTACACCCATCACCAGCGCCGCTCGGACCCACAGGAATACGGACTCAACGTCGGCTGCCTGCAGGGCGTCGATCCGCTCGCGATCGCCGACGTCCCCGTCACCGACGGCGTGCATCATCCATCCGACCGGGCTTGAGTCCGGCAGCGGCCGCGCAGGCCGACGGTCGAGAGCATTCCGCACGAGGAACGTATGGCTCGGCGCAATCTCAAAATCGCTACCTTCAACATCAACGGGGTCCGCTCGCGCCTGCCGCATCTGCTGCGCTGGCTGGAACAGGAAACGCCCGACATCGTCTGCCTGCAGGAACTCAAGGCCGACCACGCCGAGTTCCCGATCGAAGCCGTCGAGCAGGCCGGCTACGGCGCGATATGGCAGGGCCAACGCGCCTGGAACGGCGTGGCGATCCTGAGCCGCGGCAGCGAGCCGCTGGAGATCCGGCGCCGCCTGCCCGGCGACCCGGCGGACATCCAGGGCCGTTACCTCGAGGCCGCGGCGCACGGCCTGGTCGTCGCCTGCCTGTACCTGCCGAACGGCAATCCCCAGCCCGGGCCGAAATTCGACTACAAACTGAAATGGTTCGACCGCCTGATACGCCACGCGAAAACTCTGGTGGGCAGCGAACACCCGACCATGCTGGCCGGCGATTTCAATGTCGTCCCCACCGATGCGGATATCTACAACCCGAAGTCATGGCGCAAGGACGCGTTGCTGCAACCCGAAAGCCGCGAACGCTATCAACGCCTGCTCGCGCAGGGCTGGCTGGACTCGCTCGACGCCAAGCACCCGTCGCCGCCGTTGTTCACCTTCTGGGATTATTTTCGCCAGCACTGGGAACGCGACGCCGGCCTGCGCATCGACCATCTGCTGTTGAATCCGGCGGCGGCACCGCGGCTGCGGACGGTGGGCGTCGATCGTTGGGTGCGCGGACTGCACAAGCCCAGCGACCACGCGCCGGCCTGGATCACCCTCGGCCGCCCGCGGCGCGAGACCTGAAGGGTTCTACCCGCCGGCGCTATGCCATGCGGATTTCGTTCCTTTTCGCTCGCCATCCGATTCCCACATGAAACCAACCCCCTCGCGTCCCGCCCTGCTGATCGTCGACATGATGAACTTGCTCGACTTCGACGCGGGCGAGGCGCTGCTCAAGCTGGCGCTGCCGGTGGCCGACCGCATCGCCAGCCTGCGCCGCCGCTTCCGCAAGGCCGGCGCGCCGGTGATTTATGCGAACGACAACTTCGGCCAATGGCACGCCGACTTCCGCGAGTTGGTCGCGGTGTGCAGCCAGGACTCGTGCCTGGGCGCGCCGCTGGCGAGAAAGCTGGCGCCGGAACCCGACGACTACTACATCCTCAAGCCCAAGCAGTCCGCCTTCCACTCCACCCCGCTCGCGGTACTGCTCGAACATTGCGGCGTTCAACGCGTCGTCGTCACCGGCATTTCGACCGACGTGTGCGTGACGGCCACCGCGATCGATGCGCATATGCGGGACCTGCAGGTTCATGTACCGTCGGATTGCGTCGCCGCGCCCACCCGCGCCCGCAGCATGCGGGCGCTGAGCATGCTGCACGAATCGATCGGCGCTTCCAGCGCGGCGTCGCGCTCGATCAGGCCGTAGAAGTCGCGGGTTCGGCTTCGACCTGCGCGCCGTCCGGCAATCGGGTGCGTGAAGCTGCAATACGCGGCGCCTTGCCGACGATTGCGCTTTGTTCGCGCTTCCGGCAAAGCAATGGCCCCGCCGATGCCGACGGGGCCATGCTGCTTTCGCGCATACAGTGCCGGGACGCTTAGCGCTCCGGCTTCGACGGCTTAGTTTCGCTTGAGCATCTGGTCGCGGGCGTTCTCCGCGCGCGCCGCGCCGATCGCGGTCTCGACCTGCTTGACCTCCTCCGGCGGCGGCAGCACCGCAGGCATGCCCAGGCTCTGGATCCACAGTTCACGGCACCAGCCCTTGGTGTGATAAAGATGATGGTCCTCGTCTTTTTCCACCGCTTCGAACGCCGGCTTGAGCACCTTGCCCAGTTCGCCGCCGCGTTCGGCCACCTTGCCGATCAGTTCCCAGTTCTGATGATCCTTGGTTTCGGCCAGGACCACGCACTCGGCCGCGACGATTTCGGCGGCGGCGGGATCGCCGGCGGCGAGCGCCATCTCGATGGCGCCCACCAGCGAGGCACCGTGGTGCGCAACCACCTCGCGTCCCGGACTCGACGCTTCCGTATCCAGGCCCAGGGTTTCGAACACCCGGGTCAGGACTTCCTCGTGCGTGCGCGTCTCTTCGAGGTAACCCTGCAACTCTTCCTTGAAGTCTTCGTTCTGGGCCGCTTTCACCGCAGCGGTATATACCTTGATGCCGCCGCGTTCGGTTTCCAGCGCCTGCAGCAGCAATTCGTGCACTTGCGAATGTTCCGTCTTCTTGGCCCTAGCCATGCGAATCGCCTCTGGGTTGATGAAGGCCCAGTAGTAAACGCTGGATCGATAAGCCTGCGTGAGTGCGGCGTATATCCGTCTGAACGGTTAATCCGCCGGCGAAGATCGCCGACTTCAACGCCGGTGCACACGCTTCCGGTATCGCTTCGTCCACGGCATTCATTCAGTCCGAGTGATTCGGCGCCCCGGCTTGATCGACTCATTCTTAACCGTCCGCCGCGCAGTGTCGGACCGAGGGAGGTTGTGTCCGGCGCTCCCGACCATCGACCCCACGAGGAACCCACATGAAAACAAATCTGCGCAATCGGTGTATTACGGCGGCCGTGATCTCCCTCGCCATGGCTTCGGCCTCGGCCGCTGTGGCGCAGGGGCGCGAGCCCCCTGCGAAGCAGCCCATGCCCACGGCCGCGGCGATGGCCGACAAACCGGCAGGCAGCAGCACCGCTTCGGCCGGAGACGGCCTTGCGCTGGGCTTGCTCGGTGCGATCAACGAACACGAGATCGCCGCGGCCAAACAGGCCATCGGCAAATCGGTCTCCGGCGATGTGCTCGAGTACGCGCAACTGATGCAGAAGGAACATTCCGCGAATCTGGCCAAGACCAAGACCCTCGGCCCGTTGTCGGACGGGCCCGAGGTCCAGGAACAAAAGAGCAAGGGCGCCAAGGAACTGAGTACCTTGGCGAGCACCCCGGCACTGGCGTATGCCAAGGCTTACATCGACGCGATGGTCAAGGGCCATGCCGAGGCGCTCGACACGATCGACCGCAAATTGCTGCCGGCGGCGACCTCGGCCACGGTGAAACAACACTTGAACGACACTCGCGGCCATGTGGCGATGCATCTGGAAACGGCCAAGGCGATCGCCGCCGGCATGTGAGCCGCGCAAACGTCGTGCGCCGCAGACCTGGACGAACTGACCGGGCTGCGCGGGCCGCGCGCCGTCGCGGGCTTTCGACGGCCGGTTGCATGGGCGCATGCGAGCGTTGCCTCCGTGATACGAAACGAAACCGCCCGGACGCGCCGGGCGGTTTCGTGTTGCCGCCGACCCGCGCGTTACATGATGCAGCCGGCGTAGGCCTTCGAACGGATCGTCACGATGCCCCAGCCCGGGTCGCCGCAGCCGGCGGGCTGACGTATGCCCACGACGGTGCCGGCCGCGTCGTAGTACACGACCGAGCAATAACAGCCGGCGGAGCTGGTCGCCGCGCCGGTCCCGGCCGAAGCCGCCAACAGGGCTCCCAACACGATCAACTTGATGTTGCGCATCGTCATCCTCTCCATGGCGTGCGGCGGATCGCCGCACAGGCACGATAGCGTCCGCGCGGCGGCGGGCCGTGTCCGGCATCGCGAATCCGCCAGCACGCGCCACGGTGTACCTGTCGAACATTGCGTGGCCGCTGCGAATTCGCGCTGAGCGGACTCCGGCCCCGCGATCGGAAACTGCCGACTTGCCCGCAGCTGCGATTTCTGAGATACGAACCGGGCCCGGCGCCGCCGACGCGATCGCTGCCCGCCATTGGAGCCGCCATGCCCATCCGCCGTTGCTCCGCCATCGTGGCGCTGCTGCTGACACTGTTGTCGCTGCAATCGGTGGAGCGCGCGCAAGCGGCCACGCCCGGCCCGCCGCCGCGCAGCGAACTGGGCCTGGCCGGTCTGCAGATCGGCGATTCCCTGGCCGAGGTACGCAAGCGGCTCGGCCAGCCCCTCAGCACGACCGGCGCGCCCGGCGACCACGATTACGTCCTGGTCTATCGCGGCCTGCGCATCGAGATGATCGAGCCCGGCCAAGTGCTGATGCTCGAGTCCACCGACCCAGGTCATTGCACGCCTTCGGGCGTATGCCCGGGCCAGTCTCTCGACGACGTGCGCAAGCGCTGGGGCGAAGGCGAAACCTACGAGGGCGACGACGCCGGCACCTTGCACTACGCCGTCGACGACGAAGCCTGCTTTCTGCAGGTACGACCCGACGCCTCGCGGCAGCGCATACATAGCCTGTCTTTCGGCTGCCCCTGACCGACGCGCCTCGCGCATCAGCTCACCCGAATGCTGAACGGGCCATGCCCCTCGAGTCACTGGCCGCCGGGGCTGCTCGCCTCGCTTGCTGGCCTGCGGCACGGCCGGCTGGCGGCCGATCCCGCTCTGGCGGCCTCTTGCGCCGTGCCGAAAGTTGAAATATGATGATCATCATATGAAACGCGTCGCCGCCCGATCCAAGGAAGCCACCCACGAGCGCATCGTCGACGCCGCCGCGCGCGCGATCCGTCGCAGCGGCTATGGCGGCACCGGCGTGGCCGACATCATGAAAGACGCCGGCCTGACCCACGGCGGCTTCTACGCCCACTTCCCGTCGCGCGAGGCGATGCTGGCCGAGGCCGCCGACCGCGCCGGCGGCGAGAGCGTGGCGATGATGGAACGCATCGCCGCCAGCCTGCCGCCGGAGCAGGCGCTCGCGGCCATGATGCGGGCCTACCTTTCGAAGGAACACCTCGAGCGGATCGAAACCGGGTGCGCCACCGCGGCGCTCGGCTCGGAAATGCCGCGCCAGGCGCCCGAGGTCCGGCGCGCTGCCACCCGCCGCATCAAGGAAATGGTCGACCTCGTCGCCCGCCACTCGCCCGACTGGGGCCAGCCGGCGGCGCACGAGCGCGCCCTGTCCTCCATCGCGACGATGGTCGGCGCCCTGGTGCTGGCGCGCGCCGTCGACGACCCCATGCTGTCCGACGGGCTGCGCGAAGCGGCGCTGAAGCAGCTTCTTCCCACCGAATCCTGACTCCCTCCTGATGGCAGGGCGTTTCGACTCGCCTATTAATATGACGATCATCATATTGGTGGGTATTCCAACCGGCCGCCGCCCCCGGCGCCGGCCCCGTTCCACACCCTATGACTGCTCAGAAGGCTCTCCCATGAAGATCGAAGGTTCCATCGCGCTGGTGACCGGCGCCAACCGCGGCCTCGGCGCCGCATTCGCACGCGGCCTGCTGGCGGCGGGCGCGACCAAGGTGTATGCCGCCGCGCGCGACCCGGCCAGCGTCGCCCTGCCCGGCGTGGTGCCGGTGCGGCTGGATGTGACTCAGCCCGAACGCGTGGCCGCGCTGGCGCATGAGTTGAGCGATGTCACGCTGTTGGTCAACAACGCCGGCATCGCCGAGTTCGGTTCGCTGCTCGATCCGGACACCATCGGCGCGCTGCATCGCCAGTTCGATACCAATGCGCTCGGCCCGCTGCGCCTGGTGCAGGCGTTCGCGCCGGTGCTGGCCCGCAACGGCGGCGGCGCGGTCGTCAACGTGCTGTCGGTATTGAGCTGGCTCACGATGGCCGGGACCGGCGCCTACAGCGCCTCGAAGGCCGCGGGCTGGGCGCTCGGCAATGCCTTGCGGCAGGAACTGAAAGCGCAGGGCACCGCGTTGTTGGCGGTGCATTCGGCGGTCATCGACACCGACATGGGCCGCGGCATTCCCGGACAGAAAATCGCCCCCGACGACCTCGTGCGCCAGGCCATCGCCGCTCTCGAGGCCGGGCAGCCCGAGCTGCTGGCCGACCCCACCACGCAACAGGTGCATGCCGGGCTGGTGGCGCAGCCGCGCGCCTACATCGGCGCATAGTCGAATTCCTCTGGCCGCCGGCCGATAGTCCGCCGCGAGCCATTTCCGATACCAGGAGCCGCCTTATGAAAGCCTTCATCGTCGATCGCTACCAGGCCGGCGCCGCATTGCGCTTCGGCGAGATGCCGGAGCCGGAACTGCGCGACCGGGACGTGCTGGTCGCCGTCCACGCCGCCGGCTTGAACCAACTCGACGCCAAGCTCCGCGATGGCGAATTCAAACTGATCCTGCCCTATCGCCTGCCGCTGATCCTGGGCAACGACGTGGCCGGGGTCGTGGTGGCGGTCGGATCCGAGGTCCGCCGATTCAAGCCGGGCGACGAGGTGTTTGCGCGGCCGCACCAGGACCGGATCGGCACCTTGGCCGAGTTCATCGCCATCGACGAAGCCGACGTGGCCTTGAAGCCAGGCAACCTCGATATGAAACAGGCCGCATCGATCCCGCTGGTCGGCCTCACCGCGTGGCAGGTGTTGGTGGAACGTGCCGCGCTGAAGCGAGGACAGAAGGTGCTGATCCACGCCGGCTCCGGCGGCGTCGGCACCTTCGCCATCCAACTGGCGAAACACCTCGGCGCGACGGTGGCGACGACGACCGGCACCGACAACGTCGAGCTGGTCAGGAGCCTCGGCGCGGACGTGGTCGTCGACTACAAACGAGAGGATTTCGCCGAGGTGCTCAGCGGCTACGACGTGGTATTGAGCGGCCTGGACAAGCGCACCCTGGAACGCTCGCTTGAAGTGCTCAAGCCCGGAGGCAAGCTCATCTCCATCTCCGGGCCGCCGGACCCGGCCTTCGCCCGCGAAGCCGGATTGAGCTGGCCCTTGCGCCAGGCCACGCGCTTGCTGAGCCTCGGCATCCGCATGAAGGCCAAGCGCCATGGCGTTGCGTATTCGTTCGTCTTCATGCGCGCCGACGGCGAACAACTGGGCCGGATCGCATCGCTGATCGAATCCGGAACCATCCGACCGGTCGTGGACCGGGTGTTCCCGTTCGCATCGACCAACGCAGCGATGGACTATTTGGCGACCGGCCGCGCGCGAGGCAAGGTCGTAGTCGAAATGCGATGAGCCGCGTCATGGCGAGGGCGGCCTGCGGCAGCGCGGCGGAGCCGAGCCGGCGCACGCCCCGCGGCGATCCGGCGTTCCCTGCCGCTCGGTCGCGATGCCGTCACCAGCGACGGCCCGCACCCCGCGCAACCGCCCGGTTCCGGCGTTAGGCTAGCGCCCTTCTCCTCGCGGAGTTCGGCCGATGCCACCGTCGCACTACGAAGACCCCGAGGTCGTCCGCCGCTATGCGCAGGGCCCGGCCGCATTCGTGCCCGCCTACGCGCATATGCAGCGCATGGCCGCGCAGCTGATCCGCGAGCGTATCGGCGACGCCGGAAAGGTCCTGGTCCTCGGCGCCGGCGGCGGGCTGGAGCTGGAGGCTTTCGCCACACGATGCCCGCAATGGACCTTCGCCGGCGTCGACCCGGCGGGGGAGATGCTCAACGCGGCCAGGGAACGGATGCACCGGATCGGCGCCGCCGGGCGCGTGGACTGGCATCACGGCTATGTTTTCGACGCGCCGCCGGGGCCGTTCGATGCGGCCACCTGCCTGCTGACCCTGCACTTCGTCGCCGACGACGGCGGCAAGGAACGAACCCTGCGGGACATCCGCAAGCGCCTGAAACCGGGCGCGCCGTTCGTCCTGGTCGACCTGTGCATCGACCTCGCCTCGGCGGACGCCCGGACCGCGCTCGATCGCTACCGCGACTTCGCCCTGGAATCGGGCGCCGAGCCGGACCAGGTCGAGAGCACCTGCGGGCGACTGGTCGATGTATTGCAAATGGTCGGCCCCGCCCGCGACGAGGAACTGCTCGGCCTCGCCGGTTTCGGCCAGGTCGAGCTGTTCTATGCCGGGCTGTCCTGGCGGGGATGGCGGGCCTTGGCCTAGCCGGCTCGGCGCACGCGGCAGTCGTTCGGACAGGCTTGGCTCGCCTCCGGGCTGCGGTTACGGCTCGCGGTATCGAGGCCGAAAAAATATTCTGCGAGTCTGTCGTTTTGCCGCCCGCCCGTTCGACGTAGTAATGAACGCCCACTGCGGGCACCCAAGGAGAAGCCAATGAAGATCACCGTCGAGACCGTCGTCAACGCCAAGCTGGAACAAGTCTGGAGCGCCTGGAACACCCCGGACGACATCAAGCAGTGGAACGCCCCGCAGGACGACTGGCATACCACCCGCAGCACCGTCGACCTGCGCGAAGGCGGCCGCTTCCTGGCGCGCATGGAAGCCAAGGACGGCAGCTTCGGCTTCGACTTCGAGGGCACCTACACCCGCGTCGAACCCCAGCGCATCATCGCCTACCGGATGGACGACGGCCGCGAGGTCGAGTCCGAGTTCGTCGAAGGCCCCGGCGGCGTGCGGGTGACGTCCACCTTCGATGCGGAGTCGGAGAACCCGGCCGAGATGCAGCGCGCGGGCTGGCAGGCCATCCTCGACAACTTCGGGCGCTACGTCGAAGCCAGGGCCTGAGTACAACCGCACCAGCGCATCGCGCCGCCACGACGGGCGTAGCCGCCGAACAACGCGGCTACGCCCGTCACGGCGGCCGGCGGGCGCCGGCCGCGCACGTCATTCGATCTCGCGATGCGCGCCCTTCCGTTCCAACGTCCCCCAGGCCGCTCGCGCGGAATCCTCAATGGCTACGAGAGAAGAACTGGTCGAGCATCTGTGGCAGGAAATCATCAATCCGCTCGAAGATCCTTCCTGCCTCGACAACATCATCGCCAACTGCAAACGCCAGCCCGACGCGAGCTTCGCTCAGGTCGGCCCGGCCATCGAGCGAGCGTTGGCGGCCGGCGTGCCGGCAGCGGACTTGTGCCTGATCTATCGCAGCGCCAGCTACGAGGCGGTGTTCGGAACGCTGTACGCCATCGGCGACCCGGGCGTCGATGGCCACGACGTGTTCGGGCTGTACGAAGACCTGAGCTCGGCGCCGAGTGCAAGGTGGTAGGCGTGTCGGAGGCGCGGCGGCAGCCCGTCGGGATGGGAGCGACGCGAGCTGCGAATGCGCTGTCTCTGCCTCGCGGCACCGCCCGCAGGTCTTTGTAGGAGCGAGGTAACCCGCGACCGCACCGCCTCCGATCGCGGCACTCTAACCCTCGCGACGATGCGCTTCTCCGGTCGGCGAAGGCGTTGCGTACTCTGCGCGCCCGGTGGCCAACAGTCGGTCTGGATCGCCTTTACTCACAGCACCGGCCGGCGTCCCGCCGCAACTCTTCCGTTCGTGTTCCTGCTGCGCGGCTTCGGCAGGGCCTATCGAATCCGTGCACTTCCATGCCGAGGACGCGCTAACGCACAATGGGTCGTTCTCGAAGGCCGCCGGCCGCAACCACCGCCTCGCAGCGGTGGCCCAGGACTCTGGCGTAGGCATCGGCCATCCCCAAAGCTTCCGCCTCGGACGACCACGATGCCCTACCGACCGAACCTGCTGTCCCTCGGCCTGACTCTGGCGCTGGCCGCCGCCCTCGCCGCGTGCAAGCCGGCCCCGACCGACTCCGCTCCCAAGCCCGCCCCGGTGGCGGCCGCCGCCGCGACGCCGGTATCCGGTATCGACCTGGCCGGCCTCGACAAGGCGGTAAAGCCGGGCGACGACTTCGACGCTTTCGCCAACGGCGGTTGGCGCAAGACCTTCGAGATCCCCGCGGACCGCTCCAACTACGGCGCGTTCACCGTGCTGCTGGAGACCGCCGAACGGCGCAACGCGGCATTGATCGCGGAACTGGCCGCCGGCAAGCCCGCGCCGGGCAGCGACGCGCGCCGTATCGCCGATTTCCACGCCGCCTACCTGGACGAAGCCGGCATCGAAAAACGCGGGCTGCAGGCGCTGCAGCCGCAGTTGGATGCGATCGGCGCGATCGCTACGCGCAGCGACCTGTCGCGCGTGCTCGGCGCCGGCGTGCGCGCCGATACCGACCCGCTCAACGCCACCAACTTCCACACCGCCAATCTGTTCGGCGTGTTCGTCGCCCAGGGCCTGCAGGAGCGGGCCTACGTCGCCACGCTGATGCAGGGCGGCCTGGGCATGCCCGAGCGCGAGTACTACCTGTCCGCCGACAAGGAAATGGCGGACGCGCGCAAGGCCTACGAAACCTATGTGGCCGCGTTGCTGAAGCAGGCCGGGATCGCCGGGGCCGAGGCCAAGGCGAAGTCGATCCTGGCCCTGGAAACCAAGATCGCCAAGGCACACGCGCCGCTGCTCGAGTCGCAGAACGTGCACAAGGCCAACAATCCCTGGGAGACCGCCAAGTTCGCCGAGCGCGCCCCGGGCATGGACTGGAGCGCCTTTTTCGACGCGGCGGGGCTGTCGGCGCAGCCGAAGATCGTCGCCTGGCAGCCGGGCGGGATCGCCGGCATCGCCGCGCTGGTCGGCAGCGAGCCCTTGCCGGTGTGGAAGGACTATCTCGTCTTCCACGCCCTCGACCACGCCGCCTGGAACGAAGCCCTGCGCGGCCCCGGCGAGCTGCCGAAGGCCTATACCGACCTCGCCTTCGGCTTCCACGGCACCGCCCTCGCCGGCACGCCGCAGGCGCGCGCGCGCGAAAAGCGCGCGCTCGACGCGACCGGCCACTCGCTCGGCGACGCGGTCGGCAAGCTGTACGCGCAGAAGTATTTTCCGGCCTCGTCGAAGGCGAAGGTCGAGCAGATGGTGAGCAACATCCTCGCCGCGTTCGACGAACGGGTCGACTCGCTCGCCTGGATGACGGCGCAGACCAAGGCCAAAGCCCGCGAGAAGGCGAAGGCGATGCGCGTCAGCGTCGGCTACCCGGAGCGCTGGCGCGACTACGCCAAGCTCGAGATCCGGCCCGACGACGCCTTGGGCAACCGCCTGCGCGCCGAGTTGCACGAATACCGCTACCAACTCGGCAAGCTCGGCCAGCCGGTCGACAGCGGCGAATGGTGGATGACGCCGCAGACGGTCAACGCGGTGCAGCTGCCGTTGCAGAACGCGATGAATTTCCCCGCGGCGATCCTTGACAAACCGTTCTTCGATCCCGCGGCGGACCCGGCCGCGAACTACGGGTCGATCGGCGCGGTCATCGGCCACGAAATCAGCCATGGCTTCGACGACACCGGCGCCGAGTTCGACGCGCAGGGCCGCCTGGCCAACTGGTGGACCCCGGCGGACACCCGGCATTTCCGCGAAGCCACCCAGAAGCTCGCTGCCCAGTACAGCGCCTACGAGCCGCTGCCGGGTCTGCACGTCAACGGCAAGCAGACCTCGGGCGAAAACATCGCCGACGTGTCGGGCCTGACCATCGCCTACCTCGCCTACCGCAAGTCGCTGGGCGACCAGCCGGCGCCGGTGATCGACGGCCTGACCGGCGACCAGCGTTTCTTCCTCGCCTACGCGCAAACCTGGCGCGGCAAGATCCGCGATGCCGCCTTGCGCCAGCGTATCCTCACCGACGGCCACGCACCGGCCGCGCAGCGCGCACAAACCGTGCGCAACCTCGACGCGTGGTACGACGCCTGGGGCGCGAAGCCGGGCGAGGCGCTGTACCTGGCGCCGGCCGAGCGGATCAAGATCTGGTAACCGGCACCGCGCAGCCGGCGTGCACTCCCGGTCGGGGTGCACGGAGCGTGCGGGCCATAATGCGGCCGGTCGGCCGCGCGCGGAGTCGCGCCGAACCCCTCGCATCCCCAGTCCGGGCGGCGGAGCGGCTCTCCAGCCGGGCCGAGCGCATCGAGTACATGAGGCCGGAGCCGGACCGAGCCTCTCCGCGGCGACGGCGGCTCAGGTCCTGAAATGTCTCCCGGCCTGGTCGGGAGGGGCCGGCTGCCCCATCAGATAACCCTGCAACTCGTCGCACCCGAGCTCGCGCAGGAAGTCGGCTTGGGCGACGGTCTCCACGCCTTCGGCGGTCACCCGAAGCGCCAGATCCCGGGCCAAGTTCACGATCGCCCGGGCCACCGACGCATCCAGGGCGCTATGCGGCAAACCCCGCACGAAACTCTTGTCGATCTTCAGCTTGTCCCAGGCGATGTGCTTCAGATAGGCGAGACTCGAATGGCCGGTGCCGAAATCGTCGAGGGTCAGCAGGACACCCAAGGCCTTGAGTCTGCCCAGTTCGTCTTTCACTCGCACCAGGTTCTCCAGTACCGAACTTTCGGTCAATTCGATTTCGAGCAATTGCCCCGGCACCCGAAATTCCCGTAATGCCGCATCGACCGTACGGTGCAGGCCTGCGCGCCTGAGCTGTTGCGCAGACACGTTGACCGCAACCGTGAATCCCGCATGGCCGGCGTCCAGCCAAAAGCGTATCTGACGGCAAGCCTCGCGTATCACCCACTCGCCGATTTCCCGGATCAAGCCCAGTCCCTCGGCTATCGGCACGAACCTTTCCGGCGACACATCGCCGAGCATCGGGCTGCTCCATCGCAGCAGCGATTCGAAGCCGGTCAGGCGCATGTCCGAAGCCGCGAACTGCGGCTGGTAGTGGAGCACCAACTCCTCCGCCTGTACCGCCTCCTGCAGGTGACGGCCGATGACGATGCGGTCCTCGATGTCCTGCATGTCCTCGGTCTGGAACGGACACACGCAATTGCGGCCCAGGCTCTTTCCGCGCTCCGCGGCCGCCTGAGCGCGTCGCATCAGGTCGAGCAGAATATGTCCATGCGCTGGGGCGTAGCTGATGCCGATCGTCGCGGTCAGCAGCACCCGGTAACCCGCCCCTTCGAACGGCAAGGTCAGCAACATCCGGATGCTTTCGGCCAGGCGCTCGGCCGCCGTTCCGTCGCCGCCTTGCTGGATGACCACGAACTCGTCGCTGGCGAAGTGACACACCGCGACCTGTTCGCTTGCGAGCGACAGCAGGCGGACGCCGACGGCTCTCAACACCTCGTCGCCGTTGTTATGCCCGAGCGAGCCGTTGATGCCGTGGAACCGATCCAGGTCGATGAAGATCACCGCAGCGAATGCCGCGCCGCTCTCGACCGCCCGTATCATCCGAGGCTCCAGGACGGAATAGCGTTCCAGGCCGGTCACGATGTCGTACCGGGCGTGGTCGGCCTCGGCGGCGAGCAAGCGTTTCTGCTCGGTCAGGTCGCGTATGAAGGCGGTGAAATACGCCGCCGATTCGCCGTCGATCCGGGTCACGGTCAGTTCGACCGGGAACCGCTCGCCGCCCGCGCGTATGGCCACGAGTTCCAGTCTGCGATCGAGGATCGTCGAGGCGCCGGTCATCAGGTGCTGGCGCATGCCTTGCCGATGGCTGTCGCGCATCTCCGGCGGGATCACGACCTCGGCGATATCGAGCCCGATGACTTGATCGCGCCTCCAGTGGAACACGCGCTCGGCGGCCGGATTGAATTCCTGGATGCGGCCGAATTCATCGATGACGATGATCGCGTCGAGGGCCGACTGCACTACCGCTCGGTAGCCCGCCTCGCTCCCTGGCTGGCCGACAACGTTGTGGACCGCTGCGTCGTACATTGGACGCCCTCTTTGAGCCGACGAACTCCATGATTCCAGGCACCCTGGTTCCAAGCAGCGCTGGAGGATCGCTATACCCCGGGACCCGTGACCTTCCCGTCAATCCGGCGCGGCCCCTGCCAGGCCGCGCCGACGCGAACGCTCCTTGATAGACCGGGTTATCGATCAGCGGCGCAACGCCGATGACCCCACCGACTGAATGGTTAATCATTCGGGATCGTCGTCGACGCCTGAACCGAGGTTCGATCTCCCCTCGGGACCTTCCGCACCGCAATGCCGAGCGCGAAAAGAGCACCCACACCGGCTGGGCACGATGCCGCCTCAAATCCTTCGGAATCGGGCCGGCACCCGCTTCGGCAGCACCGGCCCTTAACGAGCCCTCGTTACGATTCGGCGGTGCCCGAACGGACGACGCCCATGTGCGACTCAACAGCTGCGCGGGGATCCTGCCATTGCGGCAGGGTCGAGATAGTGCTCACGGAATTTCCCCCGACCGTCACCGAGTGCAATTGCTCCCTGTGCCGCTGTTACGGCGTGCTCTGGGCCTATGTAGATGCGGAGGCGGTGCAGCATCTGCCGGCTTCGTCCTTGACCGAGACGTACTCGTGGAACGGCCGGCATGTCGACTTCCATCGCTGCAGGCACTGCGGTTGCCTCACCCATTGGATACCGCGCGATGAGAGCCGCGGTGCCCGAGGAATCAATGCGCGCTTGTTCGACGAACAGGTGCTGGCCGGGGCGACCCGCGTTTTCAAGGATGGCGCGAACCGATAGATTTCTAGCGGCCGGGGATCGTTTGATCCAGATCAAGCCAGGGCTGCGGGCGCGCGCCAGACTGCAGGCGCATGAGGCAACCCCTTTTCCGCCACCGCCGCGCAACGCTCGCGCTGCAGTTGTCTTGCTGCTGGCTCGCCGCGCTGCTCGCGTTCGCGTCGGTGCCGGCGGCCTGCCGGGAATCGACGGCCCCGGCGACGCCGGCGCTGCCCGAGAAGGGCTATGCCTGGACGCCGCAACTGTCGCCGCGGGGCCCGGTGACGATCCTGGTCAGCCTGCGCGATCAGCGCGCTTACGTGTACCGCAACGGCGTGCGTATCGGCATCTCGAAAGTGAGTACCGGCAAGGCGGGCCATGAAACGCCGACCGGCGTATTCACCATACTCGACAAGCGCAGGGAGCATTTCTCCAATCTTTACGACAATGCGCCGATGCCGTTCATGCAGCGCCTCACCTGGGGCGGCGTGGCCCTGCATGCCGGCGCCGTTCCGGAGCATCCGGCTTCGCATGGCTGCGTCCGGTTGCCGTATGCATTCGCGGAAAAACTGTTCGAGGTCACTGCACGCGGCATGACGGTGATCGTCGCCGATGCGCTCCCGGCGCCGGCGGTGATCTACCCGGCCCTGTTCACCGCAACCGCTGCAGACGCCGGTCCGCTCGCGCCCGCTCCGCCGGCAGCGTTCGCCTGGACGCCCGATCGCTCTCCCGTGGGTCCGGTGACCATCGTATTGAGCGTCCGCGACCGCGAAATGGTGGTGCTGCGCAACGCCGTCGAAATCGGCCGCGCGCCCATCGTCATAGCCGAGCAAGTGCTCGGAACCCGTGTGTACTTGCTGCTGGAGGGCACCGGCCCGGGGCCGAGCCCGGCGGTTCCCGGACGTCCCGCGCTGCGCTGGCTCGCTGTCTCCATCGATGGCCCGCCGCCGGCCCAGCCCGACTTGCGCCAACTGGTGGCGTCCGGCCGGCTGACCATCGACCCGCAATTCGCCGCCGATGTCTACGAGACGCTCGCGCCAGGCGCGACCCTGGTCGTCACCGACGAACCGCTTTGGCTGGGCGACCCCGGTGGCGACTGGATCCTGGAAGCCGAGCAAACGGATGCCGAGGCTTCGCCGATTCACCCGCCCTGAGTCGGCTATGCTGTCGCCATGTTGCGCCTCGCCGTTATCGCTCTGAGTCTGCTGGCCGCCACGGCTCGGGCCGCAACGCCGACCCCTGCATCGGCTCCTGGCGACATATTGTCCAGACTGCAGGCGACGGCTCCGGACATCGACCGAACCGTCCTCAAGCTGGCGCTCGACGCCCGCGACTGCGCGGTTCGCTCCGGAGCGGCATCCGCCGCCCAACGGCTGGCCTTGATCGATTATTCGTTGCCCTCGACCGAGCGCCGCCTGTGGGTCTTCGACCTGCAGCAGGTCCGATTGCTCTTCACCGAATTCGTGGCGCACGGTCGCGGCAGCGGAGACAACTTCGCGACCGCCTTCTCCAATCGCGACGGCAGCCATCAGTCGAGTCTGGGACTGTTCCTGACCGCCGATACGTACATGGGGGGCAACGGCTATTCGTTGCGCATGGACGGCCTGGAACCGGGCATCAACGACAAGGCGCGAGCGCGGGCCATCGTCATGCACGGAGCGCGATATGTGGATCCTGGCCTGGCCCGGCAGCAAGGGCGCCTGGGCCGCAGTTACGGTTGCCCCGCCCTGCGTCCGGCGGTGGCTCACCAGATGATCGACTCGCTCAAGCAAGGGCAGTTGCTGTTCGCTTACTACCCCGACCCCGACTGGCTGGCGCGTTCGCGTTTCCTCCAGTGTCCCGACCGGGCCGCGCTGGTTCAGCGTTGACCGCCCGCGGGACTAGGACGCGGCGACCTTCTCGCGTATCAGGCGGTCGATAGTCGCCATACCTTCTTCCGCGTCCTGCTTCATGAGATCGATCGTCGCACCGAATTCCGGGACGAAGGCGGGCCAGCCCAGTTCGCGCTCGATGCGAACCCGCAGCCGGTCCGCCGCGTTCGGTTCGCCGTGGGTCACGAAGACGCCGCGCGGAGGCGTTGCCGCCGATCGCAGCCAGGCGACGATCTCGGTCGCGTCGGCATGCGCGGAGGCCGCGGCGAGCTGCTTCACTTCGGCGTTGATCTCGACGTCCTCGCCGTAGATGCGCACACGCCGCGCTCCGCCGGCCAGCAGCGCGCCCCTGGTGCCGCCGGCCTGGAAGCCGCAAAGGACGATCGCATTGAGCGGATCCGGAGCGAACGCGACCAGGTGATGGAGCACGCGTCCGCCGGTCACCATGCCGCTCGCGGAGACGATCACCATCGGGCCCTTGCGCCGATTGAGTTCCTTGGATTCTTCCGGACTGTTGACGATGCGGGTGTTGCGGTACATCCGCTCCAAGGCCGCGTCGTCCAGCCGCAACTGGCCGGAATATTGCCGGTACAGCGAGGTCACATCGGTCGCCATGGGACTGTTCAGATAGACCGGCACCGGCGGCAGCGCCCCTTCCGTCTGCAGTTGCGCGATCACATGCAGCAAGGACTGCGCCCGGCCTACCGCGAATGCCGGAATGAGGGCCACGCCGCCCCGCTGCAACACGGGTCTGAGGGCGTCGCACAGTTCCTGCTTCATGCTGCCCGGCGGATGCTCGCGGTCGCCGTAGGTCGATTCGGCGACGATCCAGTCGCTCGCCGCGGGCCGGCTCGGCGCTTGCATCACCGGATCGTTGTAACGGCCGATGTCGCCGCTGAAGGTCAGGCGCACGCCTCGATAGCTCAGGGTCACGGCCGCGGCGCCGAGGATATGTCCCTGGCTCTTGAAGCTGGCGGTCACTCCCGGCACCGGCTCGAACGGCGCATCGAAATCCTGGTTGCGCATTCGCCGCACCGCCTCATGAGCGCTGGCCAGGCTGTAGAGCGGCTCGGCCGGGTGATGTTTGGTCGCGCCGGATCGATTGGCGTAGTTCGCCTCTTCCTCCAGCAAGTGAGCCGAATCCGGCAGCAGGATCCCGCACAGCCTGCGCGTGGCCGGCGTGCACCAGACGGCGCCCGCGAACCCGGCGTCGACCAACCTGGGCAGATAGCCGCTGTGGTCCAGGTGTGCATGGGTCAGCACGACCGCGTCGATCGACGCAGGATCCACCGGAAACTCCGCCCAGTTGCGCAGCCGCAGCGTCTTGTAGCCTTGGAACAGTCCGCAATCCACCAACAGCCGCTTGCCGCCTGCTTCGACCAGGTATCTGGAACCGGTGACGGTTCCGGTGGCGCCGAGGAACGTCAAACGGAATACGGAGGATTTCGACGACGCGGTGTCCATGGCCTGCCCCTTTGCAATACCCATCCGCGCACTGGCGGATACGCGATTGGATTCGATGCCGGCCGAACCCGAAACGCCGGCTGGCCCAGGCGGTCGCGGGTTGCGCCGCCCGAGCTCCGCGTCATCCGAGCCGCCGCTCCGCGCCGACCGAGAATCCGCCCGCGAGAGGACGCGATGCGAGCCGGGCCGGCACGAGGCTCTCCCGACGCGGTCAGATTGCGGCCCGGGCCGGCGACCGGCATTGATCTGGGTCAGCGATTTCGGCCGGAGGTTTGACCTGGGTCAATCGGGCCCGCGGATGCGGCCCTAGGCTGGACCGACAGCACAGGAGAGCGCCATGGCCAGCCAGTCCCTGTCCACCTCACCCGCCGTCGGTCCCGATACGCCGCGCTGGACGGAAACCCTGCGCGACGGCAGCCAGGTCGCGATCCGCCCGATCGGCGCGGACGACGGCGCGGCCGAACGCGCCTTCATCGAGGCACTGTCCGACCGCAGCAGGCGCTTTCGCTTCCTCGGACAGACCCGCCATCCCAGCGATGAGCTCATCCGCCGCTTGACGGACATCGACTACGACCAAGACGTGGCCTTCGGCGCCTTCGACAGCGCCGCCGGGGATACGCTCGTCGGCGTGAGCCGTTACAGCGCCACGAAGGACGGCGCCCAGTGCGAATGCGCCGTCGTCGTCGCCGACGGCTGGCAGCACAGGGGCCTGGGCTCGGTGCTGATGAAGCATCTGATCCAGGTCGCGAGAATGCGCGACATCCACCGCATGCATTCGGTCGATTCTGCGCAGAACCAAGACATGCGCGAACTCGCCGCTTACCTGGGCTTCCGCACGCGCAGCGACCCCGACGACGCCAGTCAGGTCGTCCATGAACTGACCTTGTGAGGATACGTGGATGGATCCGGCACTGTGGCCCTCTTTCCTGATGTGGTGCGCCATCTTCAACTACGGCCTGCTGCTGCTCGGGTTCTTCGGCTTCGTGGCGTTCCACGAACCGATCTACCGCCTGCACCGCCGCTGGTTCGCGCTGTCCGCAACGAGATTCGACGCGACCGCCTATTTGCTGCTGGGCTTGTACAAGATCGGCATATGGATGTTCCTCATCGTCCCTTATCTCGTGCTTTGCTTCGTTCGCTACACGCCGTACTTCTGAGCCGGCGAGCGCAAGACCGGCCGTCCCGCAAGAACGGCGCGGAAGGATCGCGCCGCCGCCGCGCCCCCGCATCGTGCCGATCGGGTCGCGCGCGCTTTCGCCGGAACAGCAAGGAACGACCGATATGCAGCCCGACCACGACGCCCGCACTCTCCCGACCGGGTTGTCGAGCGACGAAGCGGCCCGCCGCTTGCGAGCCGATGGACCCAACTCGCTGCCGGAGCCGGACCGGCGCAGTCGGCTGAGTATCGTCGCCGGCGTCCTGCGCGAGCCGATGCTGCTCCTGCTGATTCTCGCCTCGGTTGTCTACCTGCTGTTGGGCGACGCGCAGGAGGCCGCCGCGCTCGCGGTTTCGGTGACGCTGGTGGTCGCCCTGACCGTGTACCAGGACTACCGGTCCGAGCGCGCGCTGCAAGCGCTTCGGGACTTGAGCAGCCCGCGGGCGCGCGCGATCCGGGACGGAAGAATCCGCTCGGTGCCGTCGTCGGAGTTGGTGGTCGGCGACGCGATTGCGATCGCGGAGGGCGATCGCGTCCCCGCCGACGCCCGGGTGTTCGGCGACGACGACCTCATGCTCGACGAATCCATGCTGACCGGCGAATCGATGCCGGTACAGCGGGGCACGGTCCCGGCCGGCGGATCGGATCGAAACCTCATCCGCGCCGGCACGCTGGTCGTACGCGGCCACGCCCTGGCGCAGGTCGAGGCCATCGGCGCGGCCACGCAGCTCGGCCGGATAGGCGAAGCCCTGCACACGCTGCGGTCGCCGCCTACGCCCATGCAGAGGGAAATCCGTCGTGCGGTGCTGATCTTCGCCGTGCTCGGCCTGGGCGCCAGCGTATCGGTCGCGCTGCTGTACGGCTGGACGCGCGGCGATTGGCTGCAAGGGGTGCTGGCGGGCGTCACCCTCGCGATGGCCAACATTCCCGAGGAGTTCCCGGTCGTGCTGACGGTATTTCTGGCCCTGGGCAGCTGGCGCATGGCGCGTCGCAACGCCCTGATCCGCCGCGCGCCGGCGATCGAAGCGCTGGGCTCGGTGACCGTCCTGTGCACCGACAAGACCGGCACCTTGACCGCGAACGAAATGGCGCTCGTCGAACTGGCGATCGGCGGCGAGCGTTCTACGCCGGCGGCCGCGGATTCCGCCGGGCTCGAGACGCTGCTGCGTTGCGCGAGCGAGGCTTGCCCGGAGCATTCGTTCGACCCCATGGACAAGGCGATTCGTGTCGCGGCTGCGGCTCGTTTCGGACCGCAGCCGCGGCCCGGCCCGACACCGGTTCGCGAGTATCCGCTGTCCAAGGAACTGCTTGCCGTCGTCCACGTCCGGCAGAGCCCGGACGATCCGTCGCTGAAGGTCGCCGGCAAGGGCGCGCCGGAGGCGATCGCGGACCTGTGCGGTCTGACCGTCGACCAGCGCTCGGCCGTGTTGCAGCTCGCCGCGGAGATGGCGCGCCGGGGCCTGCGCGTCATTGCCGCGGCCTCGGCCGTATGGAACGAGGGCGCGGCGCGGCTTCCGAGTTCGGCGCGCGGCTTCGGCTTCGAGTGGCGCGGCCTGCTCGGGTTCGAGGATCCGCTGCGGCCGGGAGTCCGGGACGCCGTCGCCGAGGCGCAGTCGGCCGGCATCCGAGTGATCATGCTGACCGGGGACCATCTCGATACCGCCCGAACGATCGCCGCGCAGGCTGGATTGGCTCGCCCGGACACCGCCATGCTGGGCGCCGAGCTGGAAGCGCTCGACGACGCGGCCTTGGCGCGGCATGTACGCGAGACCGACGTGTTCGCACGCGTAAAGCCCGAACACAAGCTGCGGTTGATCGATGCCTTGAAGCGAAGCGGGGAAATCGTGGCCATGACCGGCGACGGCGTCAACGACGCTCCGGCGTTGGTCGCGTCCCACGTCGGCATCGCCATGGGCGAGCGCGGCACCGACGTCGCCCGCGAGGCGGCGGCGATCGTCCTGCTCGACGACAACTTCGTGACCGTGGTCAGGGCGGTGCATCAGGGCCGCGTCATCTACGACAACATCGTGCGCGCGGTTCGCTACATCCTGGCCGTGCATGTGCCGATCACCGGCCTGGCCTTGTTGCCGCTGGTCCTCGGCGCCCCATTGGTGCTCATGCCGTTGCATGTCGTATTCCTGGAACTGATCATCGATCCGGCGTCCGCGCTGGTATTCGAGCGAGAACCCGGCAGCGCCGACGTCATGCAACGGCCTCCGAGACCGCCTTCGCAGCGCTTGCTGGACCTGTCGACCCTGTTGGGCAGCCTGAGCCAGGGAGCGATCGTCTTCGCCGCGGCGGCGGCGGTCTATCTCATCGGACGCGGCCGGGGCATGCCGACCGAGCAGGTGGCGGCGCTGTCCTTCATCGCCCTGATCTCGGGGAACCTCGGGCTGATCGTGGCGAACCGGGACCGCGCCCTTGCGCACTGGTTCGGCCCGGCCGGCAAGGCATTCTGGGTCCTGGTGTTGTCGGCGCTCGGCATGTTGCTCGTGGTCACCGTGTTCGAGACCCCGGGCGCGTGGTTCCGATTCGCGCCGCCTCCGCCCGGCCTGTCCGGCCTGGCCTTGCTCATGCCGCTGTGCGGACTGGGCGCGATCGAGCTCGCCCGCAGCCGGTTTTCGATCGCCCGGCGACGCCGCACCGCCCCGGGATGAGAGCGTCAGAGGCAGGACGTCGCAACGGCGCCGGCGGCGGCGATCTCGGACTCTTCGTCGACATCCACTCGCCAGATGCGCGCGCGGCTTTGCGGACTGTCGATGCGCGCATCGCCGCGGGCGTTGGCGGCCCGGTCCAACCCGATGCCGAGCCATCCCAGATAGCTCGCGATCGCGGCCCGCACCGGCGGCGAATTGGCTGCGATGCCGCCGGAAAAAATCAGATGATCGATTCCTCCCAGCCGGGTCGCCATGGAGGCGATGCCTTGTGCGGTGCGCAAGGCCAGGATGTCCAGGGCCAACGCCGCGTCGGCGCCGCCCGCGGCGAGCAGCTCGCGCACGTCGCCGGACAGCCCGGATATTCCGCGCAGACCGCATTGGTGGTACAGCGCCTGCTCGAGCGCATCCGCGCCAAGCCCCTGCGTTCTCAACAGATGCAGCAAGGCGCCGGGATCCAGCGACCCGCTGCGCGTCGCCATCGGCAGTCCGTCGAGCGGGGTGCTCGCCATCGTGGTATCGAGGCTTCGCCCGTCGGCCACCGCACAGAGACTGCAGCCGCCTCCCAGGTGAGCCAATACTGTCTTCTCCCGACCCAGGCGTGGGTGGGCCGCCTGTACGCGCCGCATCGCCGAGGCGAACGCGAGACCATGAAAGCCGTATCGCCTGATGCCCAGCGCATCCCAGGCTTTGGGCACCGCGAGCCGCCGGGCATTGGCCGGCAGGCGGGCATGCCACAGGGTATCGAACGCCGCGTATTGCCGGACCGCCGGCCATTGCGCCTGTACCCGGCGCACCAGGCCGAGCGCCGCGCCCTGATGCAGCGGCGCGAGGCCCGTCAGCCCATGCAATCGATCGATTTCGGCGCGGTCGAGCACGCGCGCGCGCTCGGCATCGCCACCGTGGACGATGCGGTGTCCGACCAGCGCCGGTGCCGCAGCCAGATCCAGAGTGCGGATCGCCTCGGCAAGCGCGGCGTCCAGGTCGGGGCTCGAACTGTCCAGTGCGATCTGCATCCGCTGCGAGAGCCGGATCGGCCGCGCCGGCGAAGCGCTGCAGCGTTCGAATCGCGCCGCCTTGAGCGTGGCCGACCCCAGGTTGAGCACCAACACGCTCGCTTCGTCCGATTCATTCATCGCGCTCGTCCCGCCACAACACTCCCGGCGTGCCCCAGCCCAGGGCCGCGTCGTACTCTTCGGCGCTGAGCCAGGCAGCCGCGCTGCGGTTCGTCACGGTGGCGGCGGCGATGAGAACGTGCGCCCAGGTACACCGATTGGCGAACATCAGCCCGTCGACGTCGAGGGTGCCGCCGCGGTTGCGATAGCCCAGGGCGGCGGTCAGGCCCGGCCCGTCGTCCAACCTGCGCAGCGCACCCAGGAACGGTTCCGGACGCATATGGGTCAGCAGCACCCTCGGCCGTCCCGGCGCGAACCAGCGCCTTACCGCCTCGTCGTCGTGCACGTAGCCGGCTTCTTCCTCGTCGCGGGGCGTCCTGAACCGGCCCGGCTCCGCGAGATAGATCAGATTCGCCGCTACGCCATGCAAGGCGAGGCGGCGCCAGGCCTTCCTCGCCGCCGCCAACTGGTAGGCGCCGGTGGCGACCAGGTCCAGCGCCGCGTCGAGATCCTGTTCGAGGAACAGCACGCCGTCGTGTTGCAGCCTCGTCGCCTGCTCGGCATCCAGCACGACCGGTAGCGCGCGCTTGGGGACGACCAACGCGACGATCCGGCCGTGATCGGCGTACACCGCCTGCAGGGCGGCGCAAGCGCTGTTCGCGTCCGCAGGGAAGACGACCCGCACCGAGTCCTGCATTTCGCCGAGCAGGGCCTCGACCAGGGTCGGATCCTGATGCGACTGCTCGTTCTTGGCGTTCTCCCAGGTGTGCGAGGTCAACACCAGCGGAACCGACAGCCAGCCCGGAGCCCGGCCGGCGCGGCGCAGCTGCCGGGCGAAAGTCAGTTCCTGCCGGAGCGCACCGAGCATCTTCACCGCGAACGCTTCGTAGGTGACGACGAGGTTGATGCCGCCCTTGTTGGCCAGTGCGGCGCAGACCACCGCCTCCTCGTTGAGGGCGGTGACGACGCTGCCGGCATGGGATTCGGCCACGCCGGGCTCGGGCGACTGCACGCGATGCTTGAGCAGGTCCAGCGTGCGGTCCAGACGGTTGCTGCGCAGCTCGTCGGGATTTCCGACGCGCACCCGCAGCCCGGGGTTGGCCGCCAGTATCGCCACGAAGCATTCGTCCAGCGCCGCCATCGGCGAGGCCGACTCTCCGAGCGCGCGCCATCGCGGCGACGGCGCTGCGGGCGGGCGCACCCGCCGCGTGGCCAGAGCGTGGTCCCGCTCCATCGGCCGCCCCTGCCGAGCGTGCGTGGCCAGAACCGAGATCGCCTCCCGCAACTCCGGCTCGGCTACGTGCAAGGTCCTGCATGCCGCGTTGAACTGGCGGCGCGAGTCCTCGTCGCTCGAGGGATTGCCCGGTAACGGCAGATTATGGGCGCGGTTGCTGCCGGCGCCCGGAAAACCATATCCCTTGGGCGCCTGCGCGATCCCGTACCGCAACGGCGCGCTGGTGTCGAAGCCGGCGCTCGCATAGGCGTCGATGCGGGTCTGTTCGCGCAGCTCGATCGCGTGAATGCCCCAGGCGATGCTCGCCGGATCGCGCCCGTCCAGCCCGATCGGCTGGAATCCGTTGAGCCTGAGATGCGCATGCAGCCAGCGCTCCCCGCCTTCCTGGGCGATCTGGCTGCGCTGTTCGATCCTGCGCCCGTTGAGCACCATGATCGGCGCGACCAGGCCGCAGTCGTGAGGGCGCCACCAACGCGGCGCCCAATCGCTGCCCCGCTGTTCTTCGAAAGCGCCGTCGCTGAGGAAGGCCACCAGCCGTTCCCCGGGCAGCGGCGCATGCACGTAGTGCAGTTCGGCGAAGCCGAGATAGCCGCCTTCCTGCAGGCTGCCGGCGGTATAGGCGTTCACATGCGAGCCTAACGGAGACGCCGGGTGTCCATCGCAGCCCACCTCGCAGGAATAGAAATCGCCGACGAACCGCGACAGGCGCCGGTCGTCCAGGCCGTAGCGTCCGGCATGCTCCGGCGTCATGTTGGCCGTCAGCAGATTCAGCGCATCCACCGCGGCGACGCAGTGCCCTTGCCCCATCAGCCAGGCGCGCGTGTGTCCGGTCAGCGCATTGACCGCGAGATAACCGGCGTAGGCCGGAACCATGTTCAATGAACCGCCGGTATGGCCCTCGGGATGGCGCTTGAACTGCCCGGCGTCCAACGCGCCGCCGTCCAGCCGAACCGCCTGGGCGTAGGTCATGTGAACGACCAGCCACATCCCGGCGCTCGCGATGCGGTCGGCAGCCGCCAGGCGGCGATAGCCGGTCGCCGCATCGGGAAGCGCGCCTTGCCCGACCAGCGCTTCGATCCATGCATGAATCCGCACCTGGGTCAGCGGATCGTGCACGATCGCGCCATACCCGGCGGCCCAGTGGGCGAAGCCGCGGTCCCTGGTGCGCCGATCCGCCGCTTCGGCCTCGATCCGGCGCCGCGACGGGGCGTCCAGTTCCGCGCTCGTGGCGCAGGCCAGCGCGAGTTCCTCAGGGGTTTCGTCGTAAATCATGGCCCGGCTCCTTTGCCGATTCTTTCCAGGTGCGCGGCCGCAGCGCGGGCGATCGATTCGGCCAGGCCGATCCGGTTGCTGACATGGGCGATGCTGTCGGTGCTGACGATGCGTTCCAGCCCGGAGCGTTTCAGCAGCTCATAGGCGTCGCCGCTGAAGACCGGATGGATCACCACGGCGACCGGCGGCGCAAGCCCGAGCCCGCGCAACTGTTCGGCGGCGGCGATCAGCGTCCGGCCGGTGGAAACGATGTCGTCGACCAGCACCGGAGTGAAGCGCCGCAGGCGTTCCGGGTCGGGCGCGCTCACCTCGACCTCGCGATCGCCGCGGCGTCGTTTGCGCAAGACCTCGTAAGGCATCCCGGCCTGCCGGGCGATGCCCGCGAGCCATTGCGCGCTCTCGCCGTCGGGGCCGATCAGGATCGGGTCGCGGACCTCGCCGCGTATCCATTTCGCCAACTCGGGCGTCGAGTCCACGCAGGAAACGGGGATACGGTAGAGCTCGCCGAGCGTGCCGATGCGATGCAGATGAGGATCCACGGTCGTCAGCCAGTCGACGCTCTGATCCAGGAACCCGGCGAACGCTCTGGCCGCGACCGCTTCGCCCGGGCGAAAGCGGGCGTCCTGGCGCATGTAGGCCAGATACGGCGCCACCAGGCCGACGCTGCGCGCGCCGAGCGCTTTCGCGGTGTCGGCGACGAACCGCAGGGGCAAGGCCTTGCGGTCGGGATCGGCCAGGCTCGCGAAAACGACGACGTCGGCGCCTTCGATCGCAGGGTCGATTCTCACCAGCGACTCGCCGTCGGGGAAATGCCGCCACTCGAGCTCGCCCACCCGCGCGTGCAACGCCCGCGCTACCGAACCCGCCAGCGCGCCATCGTCGGGAAAGGGCAGCACGACCGTGGTCATCTCGGCGCGCCTCGCACGCTCAACGTTTCCGGATGCGCCCTGGCGTAGTCCAGCGCATATGCCAGTTCGCCTTTCGATCCGGCATGAACCAGGAACAGCGGCATCCCGCGCCGGATCGAATCGCCCTCGCGCAGCGTGCACACCACTCCGGCCGTCGGCTGGCGGGGCGCGCCCGCCAGCTTCGCTATGCGCGCCAGCTGGCGGTTGTCGATGCAGCCCAGCCGCCCGTCGAACGAGGCGACGAAGGGTTCGACGAAGCGCGCCCTGCCCGGCTCGCGGAAGCCGCCCTGGGCCTCGCAGATCGCGAGGAACTTCCTCATCGCCGCCCCCGACGCGAGCGCGCCCGCGGCCTGGGCGCGCCCGCTCCCCGGCGCGATGCAGGGCAACAGCTCGAGCACCGCGCCGGCGACGTCGAGTGCGCGCTCGCGCAGATCGCCCGGCGCCTGCGGCGAGTTGCGCAGGACCTCCAGTACGTCGTGCGCTTCCAGCGCCGGCCCGATGCCGCGCCCGACCGGCTGGCCGCCGTCGGAAATATGGATGCCGATGCGCAGGCCGAGCGCTTCGCCGACGAAGGCCAGGCGCCGCGCGATCGCATCGGCGGCGGCCATCGTGCGCACTTTGGCGGTGCGGCCCACCGGGATGTCGATCAGAACGTGGGTGGAACCGGCCGCGACCTTCTTCGACAGGATGCTCGCGACCATCTGGCCGTCGCCGTCCAGGTCCAGGGGCCGTTCTATCTGAATGAGGACATCGTCGGCGGGACTCAACCGCATTCTCCCGCCGGACGCCATGCAGCCCCCTTCGCGGTTCACCACGCTGCGCAAGGCCGCGACGTCCAGGTCGACATCCGTCATGGTCGCCATGACGTCGGCAGTGCCGGCCGGCGAGGTAATCGCCCGGGAGGAGGTTTTCGGAATCCGGTGGCCCAGCGCGGCGACGATCGAGACCACGATCGGCGTGGTCCGGTTTCCGGGCAGGCCGCCGACACAGTGTTTGTCGAGCACCGGTCCCGCGCCCCACTCGATCCGGTCCCCGACGGTCACCATCGCCCGTGTCAGCGCGACCGATTCGTCGAGGTCCAGGCGGTCGCCGGCGCAGGCCGTGACGAAGGCCGCCAGTTCGATGTCCGACAGCCTGGCCGCGAGCGTGTCGCGCAACACCGCTTCGAACTGCGCCTCGCTCAGACGCTTTCCGAACACTTTGGCGCGCAACACGCTGGCCGAACCCGGGGGTTCGGCGTGAGCCAGGCTCACGGTCGCGCCGGGTTCCGGCGCGAGCATCTGCCATGCGGCTTCGGACAACGCCGCCTCGTCCGTGCCCAGCCACTCGCCGGTGACGATATTCAGCAGGGCCACGGCTTCGCGCCCCTCGCATTGCACCCGCACTCGGGTCAGCGCCGCGAATCCCTCGGCGCGCGACACCGTGCAGTCCCGGTGCAGATACACCACGGGCTGCCGGTAGGTGTCGATGCCCGCACGCCGCACCGGCAAGCCGGCACCGGACCGATCGGGGCGGCGATCGGGGCCGCGATCGCGGACGGGGTCGGGGCCGTCGTGGCTCTGCGTCGATGGCATGTGCGGATCCAGGAAAACCCGATCTCACACTAGAGCGCTCGAACGACGCGGTATTGACCTCGGTCAATCGCGGCCGATGCCGCCGTCGCCCGCTCGCTCGCTGCGCGTTACCGTCCGGCCGGCTTCGCGCACGCCGGCGCGCAACCGGACTGCGCGGTCAGTTTCGCGCGCGCGGCCGCATCTCGATCACCTTCTTCAGGATCAGCCGGACCGGCGCGGCATCGCCCTCGCCCCGATGCTCGGTGACCTGCAAAAAGTAATCGTTGCCCGGCCGGAACGCGAAACCTTCGACATCGGCGCACGTAGAGACCCAACCGTCGCGACCGCGCTGGAGCAGCCGATAGTGCAGAACCGGCTCGCTTCGACCGCAGGCTTCGCTGGACATCGCGTAGACCCGCTTTTCGACCGCGCCGCCGGCGATATGACCCACATCGGCCGGGCTGCCGTCGAGAAAGATCTGCGACACGCAGCCGCCGAGGGGAACCGCCAACGCGAGTGCAAGCAGCCGTCTCATGATCGATCCTCCTCCAGGTTGGCGAGCCGGATCGGACCGGCAGCCGACCGCACCGTGCGATGCGTCGGCGCCGGCGCCCGCTCGTGCAGGCGATTGCAGGCTAATCCGCCCGGGCGCGAGCGCACTGACTCAGATCAAGATCCGGTTCGGCGCGTTCCCGAAGGCTTCGGCGCTGCCGCCCGCCTGCGTCGACGACCGCCCTCCGGCGCAGGCGCAGCGCTAACGTCCGCCGCCGCTGCGAAAGATCGACATCAGCAGCCACAGGCCGGCAAGCGAGGCCCCGGCGAAACCGATCAGCCCGAACAGCGGCAGGCCGAACAATGTGGGCCCGCCTTCGACGGTCATCGCGATCGACGAGCCGACGATCAGCGCGGCGATCACCATGCTGCCGGCCAGGCGGTTGGCCGAGTGGGCCATCTGGCTGCCGAAACCGCGCAGCTCGTCCATCCCGATATGCAGCCGCGCCCCGCCGGTGCGCATCGCGCGCAGCGCCCGCCGCAGGTCCTGGGGCAGGCTCGCCAGCACGCTGGCGGTATCCGCCAGCGACCGGGCGCCGCGGCGCGCGACCGCGCCCGGATGCAGCCGCGCGCTCATCGCCCGGCGCAGGAACGGGCGCGCCTGCAGCGCCATGTCGAACCCAGGGTCGAGACTGCGGCCCATCCCCTCCAGGGTCAGGCAGACCTTGATCAACAGGGCCAGGTCCGCCGGCAACGCCAGCCGATGCGACCGCAGCAGCGCCACCACCTCGAGCAGCATCGCCGCCAGGTCGAGCCGCCCCAGCGGCACCCCGTGATAGCGGTCGATGAACGCGTCGATGTCGATGGCCAGCTGGCCTTCCTCCACATCCGCCCGCCCGGTCCAGTCGAGCAGCACCTCGGTGACGCGCTCGGGGTCTCTTTCGACCAATCCGAACAACAAGCTCACCACTTCCGCGCGGCGCGCGCACGACAGCCGGCCGACCATGCCGAAGTCGATCAAGGCGATGCGGCCGTCGCGCAGCACGAACACGTTGCCCGGGTGGGGATCGGCGTGGAAAAAGCCCGTCTCGAGCATCATTTTCAGCACGGCCTGCGCACCGGCGCGCGCGATTCCGGTGCGGTCCAGGCCAGCGGCGTCCAATGCCGCCAGGTCGGCTACGGCGATGCCGTCGACGAAATCCTGGACGTTCATCCGCTCGTTCGTGTACGGCCAGTGCACCGCCGGAACCACGACGCGTCCGTCGCCGGCCAGGTCGGCGGCGATGCGTTCGGCATGCCGGCACTCGGCGGCGAGGTCGAGCTCTCCCAGCAGCGATGCGTGGAACTGCCGGACCATGCCGAGGGGATGATAGCGGCGCATGTCGGGAAACTTCGCCTCGATCTTGCCTGCCGCGTACTGCAGCAGGCGCAGGTCGGCCTCGATGAGCGGACGGATGCCGGGGCGCCGTACCTTGACGACGACCTCGCGACCGTCCGGCAGTCGGGCCCGATGCACCTGGGCGATCGAGGCCGCGGCCAGCGGCGAGGGATCGAGCCAGGCGAACATCGATGCCGGATCGCCTGCCAGCGCCGCCGACATTTCCGAGCGGATCGCCTCGAAAGGCACGGCCGGAACGGCGTTCTGCAGGCGGCTGAACTCGGCGATCCATTGCGGCGGAAACAAGTCCACGCGCGTGGCCAGCACCTGGCCCAGTTTGACGAAGGTCGGCCCCATTTCCTCCAGCGCGCAGCGCACCCTCACCTGCGGTGGCATCGCCACCAAGCGCTCGAGGCGCTCCAGCGGCAAGATCCGGCCGGCCCGTGCGAGCGTCCGCGCGAGCCCGAGCCGACGCACCAGATCGCCGAACCCGTATCGCACCAGGACCGAGGCCAGAGTGTGCAGCCGGCCGAGATCCTGGCCGGCGGTCAGCGTCTCCCACATGCGCGGCGACTCCTTGCGGTATGGCGGCCGTGCCGCCTCGACAGCGGGCGGTTCAGCGCACGATCGTCACCGGCACCGGGCAGCCGACCAGCACTTTGCTGGTCACCGAGCCGAGCAACAGACTCTTCAGCGCCGACCTCCCGTGCGAGCCCATGATCACCAGGTCGCAACGGCGGGTCTTGGCGAACTTGAGAACGGTGGCGGCCGGGTCGCCGACCACCAGATGCTCTTCGCAAACGGCCTTGGCCCGTTTCAACAGCGCCCTGGCCTTCTGCGTCGCCGCCTTGCCGTTATCGGCGTGGAAGCGAGCCGTGCCCTCCAGCCCGAGGCTGAGCGCCACGCTGCGCATGAGCGGCTCGTCGGCATACAGCAGGTGCAGCTCGGGCGGCTCTTCGAGCTCGCCGGCGAGACGTATCGCATGGCGGACGGCGCGCAGTGCGGCGTCGCTGCCGTCGACCGCGATCAGGATGCGCATGACTGTTCTCCTTGGCACTTGAGTAGCCACAGGATCCCGCACGCGTGCGGCGCCCGTCTTGACCGAGATCAAGCAAGCCCCGCCTAGAAGCTGCGCGCCCAGATCACCGCCAGCCCGGCCATCGCCGGCCACAGCAGCAGCGGGTGCAGCAGCGCCCGCGCCCACGGCCGTGCGGGCCGATAGCCCAGGCCGTGGACGAAACCCGCGCAGATCGACAGCATCAACGGACTGAGCCAACCGTGGGCGGCCGCCGTCATCTCGCCGCCGCGCATCGCCGGAACGAACAGCAAGCCCAGGGCCAGGGCCGACGCCAGCAGCAGCGAGACGGCGCGCGCCATCAGTCGTCCTCCAGCACTTCGCGGCGATCGCGCTCTTCATCGCTGCGCAGCTCGAACCACATGGCGTTGAGCACGCCGAAACTGCAGGCCAGGGCCAAGCCCAGTATCCAGGCGAAGTACCACATCAGTAGGCGCCTCCGGCGTCGTCTTGGGATGCCACGTGGGCCCGCGTCACCGTGCCGCGCATGACCCGGAAGGCCCAGGCCGAGTAGGCGAGGATCAACGGCAGGAAGATCGCCGCGGCGACCAGCATGATGCCGAGCGTGCGCTCGCTCGAGGACGCGTCCCAGACCGTCAGGCCGTGCGCCGGATCGGTCGAGGACGGCATCAGGAACGGGAACATCGCCAGCCCCGCGGTCAGGATGATTCCGGCCACCGCGGTGCCGCTGGCCAGGAACGCCAGCCACCGCTTGCCGATCAACACCACCGCGACCAGGGCCAACACCGTCGCCACCGGCACCGCGGTCATCCACGGATTCAGAGCGTAGTTCGCGAACCATCCGCCATCGATCAACAGCACGTGCTTGACCAGGGGATCCGACGGCGCATCGGCGCGCAGGCTGCCGACGATGGCCGGCGCCGGCAGGAAGCGCAACCACACGCCGGCGCCGACGAAAGCCGCGGCCGCCACGGCGGCGGCGATGCGGGCGATGCGCCTGGCGCGCGCGCCGACCGGGTCCTCGACCCGCATCGCGGCGAAACAGGCCCCGTGCATCACCAGCATGGCCAGGCTGATCACGCCGGCCAGCAGGGCGAAGGGCCGGAACAGGCCGATGAAGTCGCCGTCGTAGACCGGCAGCAATTCGGGAGTGAAATGGAACGGCACGCCCAGCAGCAGATTGCCGAACGCCACCCCGAACACCAGCGACGGCACCGCGCCGGCCACCGTCAACGCCCAGTCCCAGGCGCCGCGCCAACGCGCGTGCGGCAATCGGTTGCGGAACGCGAACCCGACCGGCCGCAGGATCAGCGCGACCAGCAACAGGAGCATGGCGAAATAGAACGAGGAGAACGACGCGGCATACAGCAACGGCCAGGCGGCGAAGACCGCGCCGCCGCCGAGAATGAACCAGACCTGGTTGCCTTCCCAGTTGGGCTCGATCGATTCCAGCGCCATGCGGCGCTCGATATCGTCGCGGCCGATCAGGCGCAGGATCGCGCCCAGCCCCAGGTCGTAACCGTCGGTCAGGGCGAAGCCGATCAGCAGCACGCCGAGCAGGACCCACCAGATCGTGCGCAACAACGAATAGTCGATCAGGTCGATCATGACGCGATCCTCGCCGGCAGGGGTCGGGCGGCATCGCGGCGCGACGCCGGCCAGAACTTGAGTTGGTCGGGCCCGGAGCGGATCGCACGCAACATCAGCATCACGTCGACCACGGCCAGCCCGGTGTAGAGCACGACGAACCCGATCAGACTCGCGAGCACCTGGGCCGAGCTGGTCGAGGACACGCCGAGGAAGGTCGGCAGCACGCCGTCGATCGCCCACGGCTGGCGCCCGTACTCGGCGACGATCCAGCCCAGCTCGGCCGCGACCCAGGGCAGCGGCAGACTCCACAGGGCCACCCGCAGGAACATCGGCCGCTCCAGGCGGCCGCGGGCCGACAGATAGAACGCGCACGCGAACAGAGCGATGAAAAACAGGCCCAGCCCGACCATGATCCGGAACGACCAGAACAGCACCGGCACGTTCGGCACCGTGCTCCAGGCTGCCCGCTCGATCACGGCCTCGTCGGCAAGCGCCGGGTCGGCGACGTAACGCAACGTCAGCAGGCCGAAGCCCAGATCGTCGCGCAGCGCCAGGAAAGCGGCGGCCTTGCCCGGATCGTCGCGGTCCTCGCGCAGCTCGCGCAAGGCCGCGTATGCGGCGATACCGCTGCGAATGCGCTGGCGGTTGATCTCGACCAACTCGTGAATGCCCGGCACTTCCTGGTCCACCGACCGCGTCGCGATCAGTCCCAAGGCCCACGGAATACGCAGGGCGTGCGCGGTTTCGCGGCGCTCCATGTCGGGCAGGCCGAACACCGTGAACGCGGCCGGAGCCGGATGAGTCCGCCACTCGGCCTCGATCGCTGCGACCTTCATCTTCTGGTTTTCCGACGCCGTATACCCGCTCTCGTCGCCGAGCACCGCCACCGACAGCGAGGCGGCCAGGCCGAAGCTGGCGGCCACCGCCATCGAGCGGCGCGCGATCTCGACGTTGCGCCCGCGCAGCAGATACCAGGCGCTGATCGACAGCACGAACATCGCCCCGGTGACATAGCCGGCGCTGACGGTGTGCACGAACTTGGCTTGCGCGACCGGGTTGAACACCACCGCGGCGAAGTCGGTGATCTCCATGCGCATGGTCTGGAAATTGAACTGCGACCCGACCGGGTTCTGCATCCAGCCGTTGGCGATCAGAATCCACAGGGCCGACAGGTTCGCGCCCAGCGCGGTCAGCCAGGTGACCGTCAGGTGCTGCAGCTTGCTCAGCCGGTCCCATCCGAAGAAGAACAGGCCGACGAAGGTGCTTTCTAGGAAGAAGGCCATCAGGCCTTCTATCGCCAACGGCGCACCGAATATGTCGCCTACGTAATGCGAGTAATACGCCCAGTTGGTGCCGAACTGGAACTCCATGGTGATGCCGGTGGCCACGCCCATGGCGAAATTGATGCCGAACAACATGCCCCAGAAGCGGGTCATCTGCTTCCAGATCGCCCGGCCGGTCATCACGTACACGCTTTCCATGATCGCGATGATCAGGGCCAGGCCGATGGTCAGCGGCACGAACAGGAAGTGGTACAACGCGGTCAGCGCGAATTGCAATCGCGACAGATCGACGACATGTAAGTCCGGCATGGCGATTCACCTAGAGGGCAACAGGCGCCGGTCGACCGCAGCATCATCGATATGCGGTCGGTGCGACGGCGAGAAGAACAGCAGATACAACACGATCAGCAGCGCCAGCTTCACCGCGATGGTCGCGACGATGCCCCGCGCCAGTACGCGCTTGAGCCGCGGCGTCGCGACCGGACCGTGCACCGATCCCGGCGGCGGGCCGGCCTCTATCACCGCACGCGCACCCGGTTGTCGACGTCCTTGACGCCGGCGATCAGCCAGGCCGCGTCCTCGACGGTGTTCCGCGCCTGCCAGTCCTCGACCTTGCCCTTGAGGGTGACCTTGCCGTTCTCGTCGACGTCGACCCGGATGTTCGAGGCCTGCACGTCGGCGCGGCGGTGCATCGCGTCCTTGATCGAACGCTTGACGTCCTGCTTGCAGCTGATGCTGCGGATCGCGATCTTGTTGTCGATGTCGATCACGCCGGCGAGGCAGCGCAGGTCCTTTTCGATCTCGCTGCGCTGGAACTGCCAATCGACGGTGCCGGTCAGGGTCAGGCAGCCTTGGTCGACGCTGACCTTGACCGCTCCGGCCGGCAAGGTCGTATCCCAATCGAGCACGTCGGTGGCGCGCTTGACCAGCACCTCGTCGGATATGTGGGAATCCGGCGGGCTGCGCACTTCGATGTCGAGCACCACGCCGCGCACGCCCTTGACCCGTTCCACCGCCTCGGCGACCGCGATCTTGTCGGCCAGGCTGTGGACATGCCCGGTCAACTTGACGATGCGTTCGTCGACGCCGACGCCGATGCCCGAAGCGTCGATCCGAGGATCGAACGCCAGTTCTTCCAGGACGTACTTGCGCAACCGCTCGCTGTTCATGGCCGACTCCGGATGGAAAACCGACGCCATTACGCCCGTGCCGGCGAACCGCCGGCTTGATCCAGATCAAGTCCTCGCCGCGCGGCCGCGCCCGGCGCGAGCGTTGACCCAGATCAATACGCAGGGCCGGCGCCGGGCCGGAAATAAGCGCTACGCCGATCGCGGCTGCGGAGAACGCTCATGTACAAGGACTTGATGATTCCGATGACCGGCAGCGACGGCGACAGCGACGCGCTGACCCTGGCCCTGGCGCTGGCGAAATCGCACGGCGCCCATCTGACCGCGCTGGAAATGGTCGACCTGCCCATGCCGATGACCCACCCGTGGGGACTGACGCCCGACGCGGCGGCGGCCGAGATCCATTCGGTGTTGCGGGAACGCGGCGAGATCAATCTGGCGAAGCTGAAGATCCGGCTGGAGAGCGAATCGGCGTCCGCGGAAGCGCGCCTGACCGAAGCGCTGTATTCGCAGGCGCCGCGACTGGCCGCCAGGCAGGCTTACGACGCCGATCTCGTCGTCGTCGCCGGCGCCGTGGGCGACACGCTCGAGGCGGTCGTGCCGCACGAGTATTTCGTCGCCTTGTTGTTCGAATCCGGCCGGCCGGTCCTGGTGGTGCCGCCGCGCTGCGTGCTGACGGTGCCGCCGCGCCGCGTGGCGATCGCCTGGCAACCGACCCGCGAAACCGCGCGCGCGGTCCACGATGCGCTGCCGCTGCTGGCGGGCGCCGAGAAGGTCGAAGTGCTGACGGTGGAAACCGACGACGGCCAGGACATCGAGCCCTCCGCGCGCCGGATCGTCGAGCATCTCGTCCGCCACGGCGTCAAGGCGTCCCGCATGGCTCGGCCCGCTCTCGGCCAGACTGTCGCCGCCGCCTTGCTGTACTACGCGCGCGAGATGCGCGCCGACTTGCTGGTCGCGGGCGGCTACGGACATTCGCGCCTGCGCGAGTGGGCGCTGGGCGGCGTCACCCGCGAGCTGTTGATCGCCTCCGACCTGCCCGTTCTGTTCGGGCACTGACATGGCCGCCCGTGGCGCGCTCGCCTCCTCGGCCCGCCGGCGCGTCTGCGCCCGCGCCGGCGCCGATCGCCGGTCCCTTCCCGGAGTCCGTCATGCCTCGCCTTGAGCCTGCCCCGAACGAACCGGCCGCTCTCGAAGCGGCGCTGCGACGCCAGTTGCGCTGGATCGAAGACGACGTCGTGATCGCCGTGCTGGGGCCCGACGCGGCTCCCGCGGCGGCCCCGCAACCCGCGGGCGCGGACTTGGGGATGGACTTGCCGGGCATGGAAGTGGCGAGTGCGGACCTGGAGAGTGCGGACCTGGAGAGTGCGGATCTGGAGAGTGCGGACCTGGCGGGTATGGACCCGACCGCGCTCGCCGCCGTTCCCGCGCACGAACGCGGTCTGCTGTCGCGTTTGCGCCACGGCACGACCGGGATACTGCGCAAACTGTTCCGAGCCCGCTGAGCCGGCGCAGCGGCGACTCCCGCTCAGCCGTCGATCAGAGCCGGCTCGCGGCAGGTCGCGGCCGCGCCGACCGGCGCATCGATCCACGGCTGGACCGCCGCGCGTATCGCCCGCACCGCCATGTGCAACTCCCATTCCTCGCTTCCCGATGCCTTGACCTGCGGGGTACGGGCCGGATCCAAGGCCTCGCTGGCGCCGTTGGCCAGCCGGGCCAGCTCCGGCTGCGCCTCGATCCGGGTCAGGCAGCGATGCCGCCGCTGGCGCGCGACGGCGTCGGTCAGCGCCGCCGGCAAGCCGCGGTACCGCCACAGCTCGGCGAGGCCGCCAGTGCCGTCGTCGGCGGGGCTGCCGCGCTCCCCGGCCAATTGCAGCGCCCCCTGCAGACAGCCGAAGGCCAGGCTCCGCGCGATCGCCTGGGCGACCGCGGGCGCGCGTCCCGAGGCATACGCCAGGCCCAGGCGGTCCAAGGCGTCGCCCAGGCCGATCAGGCCGATGCCGAACCGCAGCGGCTGCTCGCCGCCGGGGCCGTAGGCCATCGCCGCGTCGTCGAGCATGCGCACCGCCAGGGCGGCCGCCGCGCCGAAACGCTTGTGATCGAAGCGCGCCTGGCGGGTATGCGGATCGGTGACGAAGACTCCGGCATTGACGACGGCCCGCGGCTCGCACAGCAGCGGCACCGGGGTATCGGTACCCGCGTGGCGCAGCAATGCGGGGTCGGGCAGTACCTGCCAACTTCCGAACGCGAACGCGTAACGGCTGCGCCAGTAGGCGCCGTTGTCGCCTTCGGTCGAGGCCAGCGCCTGCGCGACTCTTTGCCAGGTCGCATCGATGGTGCGGTCCCGAAGCCGGCCGCCGCTGCGCCAGCGGAACCGGCTGTCCCACAGATCGACCGCGCGCGGGTCGGTGAATCGCGTCAGAAGGGTCAAGGCGGTTCCTGGCCGGCTCGATGCCGGATGGTGTTTCAGACACTCTGCTCCGGCCGCGCGGCCATGCTTTGACCCGGATCAAGCTCGCGGCCTGGCGACGCCCGCAACGCACCGCGCCACGCGCCGGGCCACGACCCGCGCGAAAGCCGGTTACAAACCGTTACCGACGGTTACCGCTTTGGAATCGTGGCGGGCGCCGGCGCGGGTAATGTCGCTTCGAACCCACCGCGGACCGCCGCCATGTTGCTCGACGCCACTCGCCACCCCGAGCCCTCCGCCGAACCCTACTTCCACTCGGCTTGCGTCGGGCGCGCGCACGAAACCCTCAGCCTGGAGCGGTTGCTGCAGGCATGGCCGCTGCAGCGCCGTCGCGTCAGCGCCAAGCAGTACGTGTTCCGCGCCGGACAGGCCCGCCACGCCCTGTATCTGGTGCATGCCGGCTTCTTCAAGACCGCCGTGGTCAGCGAGGACGGCCGCGAGAAGATCACCGGCTTCCGCATGCGCGGCGACCTGCTCGGACTGGATGCCCTGGACATGCCGAGCTACGCCTGCGACGTCATGGCCCTGGACACCGGCGAACTGTGGGAACTGCCGTATGCCCGACTGCGCGACGAAATGCCGCAATTCCAGGAACGCATTACCGCGCTGCTGGCCGGCGAGATCCGCCGCGACTGGAGCTGGATGCTGGCCCTGGGCACGCTCGGCGCCGATCAGCGCGTGATCACCTTCCTGTTCGACCTGGCCTCGCGCTTCGAACTGCTGGGCTTCAGCCCCAGCCGCTTGCAGTTGCGCATGACCCGGGCCGAACTGGGCAATTTCCTGTCGCTGACCCTGGAAACCGTGACCCGCGTGCTGTCGCGCCTGCAGGCCCGCGGCCTGATCAGCGTCGCCGGGCGGGACATCTGCATCAAGGACCGTAACGGCCTGCACAGCGTGCTGCGCGACGGCGCCGCCTGTCACTGAGTCGCGGACGTCTCGCCGGTGCTCGGATCCAGCGAGCGGGCGATCGCCGCGGTCAACTGCTCGCGGCGATAGGGCTTGCGCAACAGCTCGAACGTTTCCGAACCCACCGGCTCGGCGGCGGCATCGACCTCGTACCCCGAGGTCAACAAGACCGGCAGTTGCGGCCGCAGCGCCCGCGCAGCCACCGCCAACTCCTTGCCGGTCATTCCCTCGCCCAGCATGACGTCGCTGAACAGCAGGGCGATCGACGGGTTCGCCGACAGCTCCCGCAAGGCGTCCTCGGCGTTCGCGACGGCGACGACCCGGTATCCGGACGAGCGCAGGAAGGTCACTGCGATCTTGCGCACCGCCTCGTCGTCCTCCACCACCAACAAGGTTTCGCCCGCTCCGCTGACGCGCGCCGCGGCAGTCGCCGCGACCGCGGTCGTGGCCGCCTGCGCGGCGGGCAGGTACAGCTCGACGCGGGTGCCGTATCCGAGCGCGCTCTCGATGCGCAGATGCCCGCCGCTTTGCTTGGCGAAGCCGTAGGCCATGCTGAGTCCCAATCCGCTGCCGCGCCCCGCGTCCTTGGTGGTGAAGAACGGCTCCATCGCGCGGGCCAGGACCTCCGGCGCCATGCCGCGGCCGGTGTCGGTCACCGCGATGCGCACATAACGTCCCGCCGCGAGCTGGTCCGTCGCGGTAGGTTCCTCGACCCGGTGCTCGCCGGCCTCGATGGCGATCTCGCCGCCGCGCGGCATGGCGTCGCGGGCGTTCAAGGCCAGATTGACCAAGGTCGCGTCCAACTGGGTCGGATCGACGAACGCCGGCGGCAGATGCTCCCCGCAAAGCACGTTAAGACGCACGCTGTCGCCCAGCGTGCGTTGCAGCATGGTCTCGACGTCGCGCAACAGGGCCGCCGGATCGACGGTCTGCGGCATCAGCCGTTGCCGGCGCGCGAACGCGAGCAGTTTGCCGGTCAGCTCCGCGCCGCGTCCGACCGAACGCAAGGCGCTGGCGATCAGTTCGCTGGCCTCGGGCATGTGCTCGCACTCCATTTCCAGCAGTTGCAGGCTGCCGGACATCACCGTCAACAGATTATTGAAGTCGTGGGCGATGCCCCCGGTCAGCTGGCCGACGGCATCCAGCCGCTGCGAGTGCGCCAATTGCTCTTCGGTGCGTCGGCGCTGCACGAAGGCGGCGATCAGATTGGCCACCGATTGCAGCAGGTGCAGGGCGTCGTGATCGAAACGGCGCGGCTGCGCCGCCACGACCAACAGGGCGCCGACGGGCCGGCCCCGGTCCGCCAACGGCAGCAGGGCGCCGCTGCCCGAGCCCGACGCCAGCAAAGGAAAGCGGCCGCCTTCGGCCTGGTCGCGGGCGAGATCGTCGACGACCAACGTCTCGCCTTCGGCGATGCGCGCCAGCAGCTTCTCGCGGTCGAAGCCGACCGGCGAGCCGCTGGCCGCCGCCGTCGCATCGAGTCCGATCGAAGCGCGCGTGGTCACGCTCTGGCGGTCGTCGGACACGAACACCACCGCGACCCCGGCGATATCCAGCGCGGCGGCCAGCAGCGCGGGGACGTGGTCGACCACCCCGGATTCGTCCTGCGCTTCGAGCGCGAGCTGGCCTATCCGCGCCGCCAGCGCATCGTAGCGGGCGCGCACCAGCGCCTGGCGGGCTCGCTGCGTCTCGGAAACATCGCGCACCGAGGCCAGGTAACGCGGCTCGCGATCGCCGCCAATCGGGCTGAGCGCGATCTCGACCGGAAACTGGGCGCCATCGAGCCGTTGTCCGATCAGGCTCTGGCCCGTGACCCCCATCGGCCGCACGTGCGGCTGCACCATGTAGTGCGCGCGGTGAGCGCGATGCCGTTCGCGCGCGGACTCCGGGATGAGCTGCTCTATGGCCACCTTCGCCAGGGCGCCGTGCGGATAGCCGAACAGACGTTCGGCCTGGGCGTTGGCCTGCACGATGCGGCCGTCGCCGTCGACGACGATCAGCGCGTCGGGGACGGCTTCGAACAATCCGGGGAGCAGCGTGGCGTCGCTCATGCGTCGCGGACCTCGGCAGCGAACAGATACCCCGCGCCCCGCACCGACCGTATCAACTGCGGCGCGGCCGGATCGGGTTCGATCTTGCGCCGCAACCGGCCGATACCCACGTCGATGCTGCGATCGAACGGACCCGCTTGCCGGCCGTGCATGCGGGTCATCAGTTCGTCGCGGCTGAGCACCTGGCGAGGTTTCTCGAGCAGCGCCCTGAGCAATTCGAATTCGCCGGTGGTCAACGGCACTTCGGTTCCCGCCGCGTCGGTCAGCCGTCTCGACCCCAGCTCGAGGCGGAAGCCCTCGAACGCCAGACCCGCCGAAGCCGGGGCCGCAGGCGCGGGCGGCCGGCTGGCGGCGCGGCGCAGCACCGACCTCGTCCGCGCCAGCAGCTCGCGCAGGTCGAACGGTTTGGTCACGTAGTCGTCGGCGCCGAGCTCCAGGCCCACGACGCGCTCGACCGCCTCGCCGCGCCCGGTGATCACGATGACCGGCCCGCGCCACTCGGTCTGCAGACAGCGCAGCAGCGACAGGCCGTCCTCGTCCGGAAGGCCGAGATCGAGCAGAACCAGATCGACCGCCTCCGACGCGATCGAGGCGCGCGCCTGCGCTGCGCTCGAGGCGCCGCTCACCCGATAGCCGTTCGCGCCGAAGTATCGCGAGAGCAAGGCGACGATGTCGGCGTCGTCGTCGACCACCAGCAGCCTGGGCTGCGGGCTGGCCGAGGACGTCGCGTCCTTTGCGGGCGATGGCATGGCGGCCGTTTGCGGGTAGGTACGGCGCAAGAATGGGCCGATCCGGCGTCGCCCGCAAGCTTCGCGGCATCGATTGACCTGCATCAAGATCCTGCCCGCTCGCCCGGCCCAAAGTCGAAAGCGACTGGATCGGAGGAAGTTCGATGGACGCTACGATGCGAGCCGCGGTCGCGCACCGCCTGGGCGTTCCGCTGGCGATCGAGCGCTTGCCCGTGCCCGTGCCCGGCCCTGGCGAGATCCTCGTCAAGCTGCGCGCCAGCGGCGTCTGCCATACCGACCTGCATGCGGTGCAGGGCGATTGGCCGGTCAAGCCGGTCCTGCCTTTCATCCCCGGTCACGAAGGCGCGGGCACCGTCGCCGAAGTCGGCGCCGGCGTGAAGCACTTGCGCCCGGGCGACCCGGTCGGCATCGCCTGGTTGCACCATGCCTGCGGCCGCTGCGAATACTGCATCACCGGTTGGGAAACGCTGTGCGAACGGCAATCCAACAGCGGCTACAGCGTCAACGGCACCTTCAGCGAGTACGCGATCGCGCAGGCCGACTACGTCGCCATCCTGCCCGATCGCTGCGACTTCGTCGGACTCGCGCCGATTCTTTGCGCCGGCGTCACCAGCTACAAGGGCATTCGGGAAACGCAGGCGCGCCCGGGCGAGTGGCTCGTCGTCTCCGGTATCGGCGGACTGGGCCATCTGGCGATCCAGTACGCCCAGGCCATGGGACTGCACGTGGCCGCGATCGACGTCAACGAAAGCAAGCTCGAACTGGCGCGTTCGCTCGGCGCGGAGATCGTCGTCAACGCCAACGACCTCGGCGCGCTGGAGGACGTGCGCCGCGGCACCGGCGGCGGCGCGCAGGGCGTGCTGGTCACCGCGGTGTCGCCCAACGCCTTCGCCCAGGCCCTCGGCATGGTGCGGCGCAAGGGCACGATCAGCATGGTCGGGCTTCCGCCCGGCGAGTTCGTCACTCCGATTTTCGACGTGGTGCTCAAGCGCATCACCCTGCGGGGGTCGATCGTCGGCAACCGTCAGGACTTGGCCGAGGCGATCGCGATCGCGGCGAGCGGCAAGGTCCAGGCGATGGTGGAGCCCTATCCGCTCGACCGGGTCAACGTGGTGCTGGATCGCCTGCGGGTCGGCGAGATCGAGGGACGCGCCGTGCTGGACATGAGCCTGGTAGCCTGACGCGACGCTCCGCCGATGAGACCGCTGCGATGAACGTCCTCTCGCCCGAGGTCAACGGGGCGTTCGTCGCCCTGGGCATCGGCGTGCTGATCGGCCTGGAGCGCGAACGCGCCAAAGGCGGCGGTCCCCTGCGCGAGCCCGCCGGCATCCGCAGCTTCATCCTGTGCAGCCTGGCCGGCGCGGTCGCCGCGAGCCTGGGCGACATGGCCCTGCTGGTCGCCGGTGCGTTCCTGTGCGCGCTGGTTACGGCCGCCTACCTGAGAACGCGCAATCACGATCCAGGGCTCACCACCGAAATCGCGCTGCTGGCCACGTTGCTGCTGGGCGCCTTGGCGATGCGTTCGCCGGCCATGGCCGGCGCACTGGGCGTGGTGACGGCCATCGTCCTGGCCAGCCGGCAGCGCCTGCATCGCTTCAGCAAACGCATCCTGACCCGCCAGGAACTGCACGATCTCCTGCTGCTGGCCGCGGCCGCATTCGTGGTCCTGCCGTTGCTGCCCGACCGCACCATCGATCCCTGGCAGTCGATCAATCCGCACACCTTGTGGGTCCTGGCGGTCGCGATCATGGCGATCGGTTCGGCGGGCTATGTCGCCCTGCGGTTGTTCGGAGCCGGGCTGGGCCTGTCGATCGCGGGCCTCGCAGGCGGTTTCGTGTCCAGTACCGCGACGGTGGCCGCGATGGCCGACCGCGCCCGCGCGGCGCCTCAGTTGGCCGACGCCGCCGCCAGCGCCGCGCTGATGTCGAACATCGCCACGGTGGTGCAGCTCGCGGTCGTGATCGGCGCGCTGTCGCCGGCGATGCTGCAACGCACGGCTCCGGCCCTGGCGGCCTCGGGCCTGGTCGTCGCCGTCGCGGCATGGCTGTCGCTGCGGCGGCCCTCGCCGCTGCCGGTCGCGGCCCGCACGCTGATCCCCAAGCGCCCGTTCGAACCGCTGTCGGCCTTGCGGTTCGTCGCCTTGCTGACCGCGGTCATGTTGGCTGCGGCGATCGCCAAGACCTACCTCGGCGACGCCAGCCTGCCGTGGGTACTGACCGCCTCGGGCCTGGTCGACGTCCATGCCGCCGCCGCGTCGGCGGCGCAAACCGCGACACGCGAGGCCGATCAGGCGGGCTGGGCCGAGCTGGGCCTGATCGGTGCGTTCGCTGCGAACTCGCTGCTTAAATGTTTGGTGGCCGCGGTCAAGGGCAGCCGTCGCTTCGCCTTGCGGCTGATTCCCGGGATTCTGGCGATGGCGGCGACGTTCGCCGCGGTCGCCGCGCTCGGCTGAACAGCCGCGTCGGCGGCCGGCCTCAGGATTCGCGCGACTGCCGCGCCAACCGTTCGTAACGCGCGCGGTGACGGTCCAAGGCCGCCTCGTCGAGTTCCTCGACGTCCATCAGCGCGTTATTGGCCGCACCGGACGAGCGGATCAGCTCGTCCAGCTTGATCTGGATCGCTTCGGTATCGCGGCCCTGGGTGTTCTGGATCAGGAACACCATCAGGAAGGTGATCACCGTGGTCGCGGTATTGATCGCCAACTGCCAGGTGTCGCTGAATCCGAACAGCGGACCGGTGACCAGCCAGGCGACGATGATCGCGACGGCCAGGGCGAACGCCATGGAGCGGCCGGCGAAGCGCGCCGCGAGCTTGGAGAATCGATCGAAGGTCTGCGTCGCCACCACGATGGCTCCCTTGCTTCGGCATGGAGAAGACGACGCAGGCGTCGTCGCGGCGTTACAGCGACAGTTCGTGAATGACCTGGCTGGCGTCGTCCGGATCCACCCGCACATGGAAACCGAGGTAGCGGGCCAGATCGCGCATCTGCAGGTTCTCGGCCAGATCCACCGAGTACATGCGGCGAATGCCGCGCTTGCGCGCGAATTCGATCAGATGCTTCATCAACGCGCTGCCCAGGCCCTTGTTCTGCCATTCGTCGGTCACCGTCACCGCACATTCGCAATTGGCGCCGTCGGCCGACGCACTGTACCGGCTGACTCCGACGATGCGCTCTGCACTGCCTTCGGGTATTACCGCCACGAACGCCGCCTCGCTATCGGGATCGAGATCCGTCAGGCGATCGATCAGCTGCTCGCTGGGACATTTGACCTGGCCGAGAAAGCGGAAGCGCCGAGCCTCGGACGACAACGCTTCGAGGAAGGCGCGCTCGGCGTCCCGGTCCTGCGGACCGATCGAACGGATCAGCACCTGGCTGCGGTCGCGCAGCGTTTGCGACCAGCGCAGGGACGGGGCCGGCGCCGAACGGGTCGTATCGATGGCTTGGGTAGTCACGGCGAACTCCTGAGAGGGTGTCGACTCGCAGGCTAGGCCTGCGGACATCCCGGTCCTTGATCCATGTCAAATACCGGCGCGGCGGTCGGCGCGGACACTTGATCGGCGTCAACACGGCCGCCAGGGCTCAGGCCAGTATCGATTCACGAATCGGCGACCGAGGGCGGCACAGTGTTCAAGGACATTCTCGTTCCCCTGCTCATGGGCGACATTCCATCCCCGGCGCTGCGCGCCGGTTGCGCCCTCGCCCGGATCGGGGGCGGCCGGGTAACCGCGCTGGTGGGCGTGAGCCAGGCGGCGCCGATCGCCGAAGCCTGGGCCTACTACCCCGCGGGCGTATACCAGAGCATGCGCGATTGCGCGGCAGCCACGACCCAGGCGATGGCCGACGCGGTCGAGGACTGCCTCGCCGCCGAATCGGTGCCGTATCGGATTCACCAGGCACAGGAATACTGGTCGACCCCCGCCGAGCTATGCATCGAGCCGGCGCGGCAGAGCGATCTCGTCGTCGTCGGCACCGTCGCCGGCGACCAGCGCGAGGCCCGCGAACGCCTGGCCGCCAACGTGTTGGTCGCCTCCGGCCGACCCATGTTGCTGATCCCGACATACGCCCTCACGCCCGGTTTCGACAAGGCGGTCATCGCCTGGAAATCGTCCCGCGAATCGGCGCGTGCGCTGCACGATGCGATGCCGTGGCTGCGGCGCATGCGCTCGGTCGACCTGCTCATCGTCGACGAGGACCCGGCATCGTCGCGCTGCGAATCGCTGGATGCGCTGTTGATCGGGCACCTGGAGAGAAACCAGGTCAGCGCGCGAGTGATAAGGCGTTCGGCGCCGGCCGCGCAGGTCGGGGCGCTCATCGACATTCATGCGCGGGAGGCTTCGGCAGATCTGTTGGTCGCCGGCGGCTACAGCCACTCGCGCTTGCGCGAACAGGTTCTCGGAGGCGTGACCCGCTTTCTGATGGCGCACGCCTCGGTGCCTACGCTGCTTTCGCACTGACCGGATCGCCGCCGCATCGACGGCCTTGCGCTTGCCCTCGCCGCGCGGTTCACGGCGATGTAACGCGGCATTCGTTACTACCTTCACGACCGTCGCGGCGCAGCTAATCGCGATGGGCCAAACGGTGGAGGCGCGAATGCCGAAGAGCAACCAGTCCGTCCTCGAAGCGGCCAACCGGGCGATCGGCTTGGAGACATCGAAGGCTTCCTGGCGTTCTGCACGGACGATCTGGAATGGACCATCGTCGGCGACCAAACGCTCAAGGGAAAGGATGCGGTCCGCCGCTGGATGCAGACGGCTTACGCCGATCCGCCGCAGTTCACCGTGACCGACATGATCGCGCAGGCCGACTGGGTCGTCGCGATGGGCGACGTCGCCGGCGCAGACGATCGGGGCCGGCAGGCGCCTAGCGCCTATTGCGACGTCTGGCGTTTTCGCGACGGAAAGATGGCCGAACTCCGGGCCTTCGTGGTCGAACCGGGTAGGCCGTAGAGATACGACGGCTAGAGCGGTTCGTGCCGCGCCTGGCCGGCCAGGTCGCCATGGCACCAGGTGCGGACCCGCATCGGGCACATCGGGCACCGTGTCGCTGCAATCGCGCGCCCAGTCCTCCACGCGCGCTCGACCGCCATCGGCGCTTGCATCGGCTCAGTCCGGCCGACGCGTTGGCGGCCTCACGATTCGGCTAGGGCTTGAGCGGAGGGTCATGCGACGGGTCTCGCTCGGCGATGCATCGGGCGGCATCGCGAATACAGTCGCCGTCGCGATCCCCCAGACGCGGTCCGACGATCCCGGAGGCAGGAACGGACCGCACGGCGCGGCGTGCAGCACCATCGAAGCGGTCCATGACGAGACCGCCTTGCCCGGACTTCGTGCCGATGGCCGGACTCGCTCCAGCCCCGAGAAAGGCGAAGGCCGCCGCGGCGGCGACATACCCCATCAGCAGCGGCTTCCATACGGCAGCGGCGCGGTGCGCCCGCCACATGGTCGTACGCTGCGGCGATCCAGCGTGCGTGCTCATGCCCGCCCGCTCCGCGCATCGGGGGTTGCAGCCTCACCCGGATCGGCTGGCGCGCTGGTCTGGTCGCGGTCCGGCGCGAGTTGCCCGGGCTGGTCGGAGCGGTCGGTGGGATTGCGCAATTCGCCCCGATCCGTCCAGACCTCTTCGTTGTGCGGGGTTTCGCCCTTGATCTTGCTCATGGTGCGCCTCGTCTCGAATGCGTTCGGCGGTGCTCGCGCCGCCAAGATGGCGGATGCGCCGTTAGCGTCGCATCACAATCGCGCTCGGTTTTATTCACGCCTGGCGACGCTTCGGCGGCCGTTGCTGGCGTCCCCATGAAGAAATTTCAGCAGGAGCGCTGCGGAACCTGCCCGATCGGCCGGCGGCTGCTCGTCGCCGAGGCTGCGCGGGAAGTCCGGCTTCCGCGGCCGCCGCGTGGCCCCTCGCCGCCCGCGACGACGAAATAACTGCGGCCGCAGGCAATAACTACGCACCAAACACGGCCGCTCGGCCGGCGCCGACGGGCGACGGCGCCAGCGACGGGGAACGGGCAACGGACAACGGGCAACGGCTGGCATGGCTGTTGCATGCGCATTAACGGCAAGGCCGTGCCGAATACCGGCCACGCACAGCGAGGACTTGCCGGCCCGGACCGGTCGCGGCTCGCGGCTCGCGGCCTTCGACTTATTCCATGAGAACCAGGATACCGCTCGACCGTATATGGAGACTTCGATGAACGCCCAAGACCGACGTCAACTCTCTATCCGCGGCCACGCCGGGCGTACGCTTAAGCGGGGCACGCGCCGAGCGCCTGGGCTGGAGCAGGCCCTGGACCTGATGGATGCCACCGTGACCGCCTGGCTGCTGGGCCTTCCCGACGCCGATCGGGCTCAGTAAGAGTTCGCCGACGTGGTCCGCCGTGTGTATGCCCATGCGCGCACGACCGACCTGCCTTACGTCGACGCCCGCATTCGCTTCGCGGTCGAGCGCATGTCGGAGCCTTCGATCGCGCCCGGTGCGGTGCTTCACTGACCGAGCGGCGCAGCACGAGCGGAAAGCCTCAAACCTCGTAGACTCGCGGCGGCAAGCGCGAAGCCACCGCCGGGCCCAGCCCGAGCGCAGCGTAGATGCGGTCGGTCAGGTGCTGACGCGGGGTGACCCATCCGCGCCGCCACAAAGCGCGCACCGACGCAGCCGACAGCGCGATCACGGCAAGGCCGACCGCGAAAAATACCGCGCAGGCCATCAGCAGGCTCCACTGCGGCTCCGAGCCGGCAAATAAGGCGACGACAGCCAGCAGCGACATCGTGCCCAACGCCACCCCGCCCAGCATTCGCCCCATCTCCCGCTGCCGGCGCGCAGTGAATGCGGTCATCGCGTGCGCCGGGAACCGGATGCGGAAAATCGCATGGCTGAGGTAGACGCGCCCGTCCTCAAGATTGCGCAGCGCGTATACCAGCCCCTCCTCGCCGCGCGTCTGCCCCGGCCAATGGGCGACCACTTCGACGCGGTCGCCGGCGGCGAGAAACGGCGCGACGCGGCGGTTGCCGCGCAGGCTGTAGAACACCAGACGACGTTCGCCGAACGAGAAGCGGTAGACATCGAAGTGCAGATGGTTGCCGCCGCCGGACTCGGTCTCCACTTCCAGGCCGAGCAGCTCGCCCCGCAACTGCAGCAGTCGGATCGATTCAGCGTCCATGACGTGCCCTGCGCTTGCGCTTGCGGCCGCGGGCCAGCGGGCGGCGAGGCGATAAGGGCTCGTAGTCCTCGCGCTCGGCTTCGTGCTCGGCTTTCGCTGGGGCCTCGGCTTCGTTCCGACCCGCCGAATCGCTCGCGGGATGTTCGCGCACCCGCGCACGGGCCCGGCGCAAGCCCGCTTCCGACGCCTCGATCGCCTCGCGATAGCGATGGTTCTCGAGCAGCGTCGCAGCATGCTCGTACAGCATGATTCCGGTCATCAAGGCCGCCAGGCTCGAGACGACCAGGGCGAGCACCGCACACCACATCAGGAACCCGTCGCCGGCGCCGGAAATCAGCCACAGCATCGAGGTGACCGCGACGAACCCCGCGGCCAGAAAACCCGGCAGCCAGCGCTGACCGCCGGCCAGGGCCCGGTCGATCACGCTTGCGCGATGGGGCGGCATCAGGCCGGGCGAGTCGTCGTCGGCGACTACCCAATGGACCCAGTCTTCGTCCTCGCCCGCGGCCGCGATCAGGCCCAAGCTCACCGGCGCGGCACGCGCGGTCATCGATTCCAGGATCCGCAGACTGCGTGCCGGCTCGCCGGCCGCATCCTGCGCGCGCGATTGCACGCGACCGTACCACAGGCGCGGAGGATCTCCCGCCGGGGCGGTCTCGTCGATCCAGTGCAGGCAGTAACGGCCTTCGCCCTCGGGGACGGCGACGCGTAGCCGGACGATGCGGCCGCGACAGGTCCGGGCATGAGCGGTTCGGAGCGACAAAGCCAGTCCAGTCCATGGAGAACCGGCAGCATAACAAGCAGCGCGCGCTCATGGAGAGGGGCGACGGCCTGCAGGGCGTTCGGCAGACTGGGTCCGGATGGGTTGGGTCCGCGCCCGACCGATCGGCGAAATCGCTCACGGAGTTCGCTTACCGAATCGCTCAGCGAGGTCGTTGAGCGATGGATAAACGCCGTAACGCAGCGCCAACGGACACGCCGAACCCGGTGGCACAGAAATCGGTTTGAGCAGTCACAAAAACCGGTTTTCGCCGTTGCTCATACCCGAAAGCTTGATGGCCCGCTCTTTTCCCGCGAGCCGTTTTCCAAAGTATGGCGCCCTGCGTTCGATGGATACATCCGACTCGGGAGTCGATGCCATGGCCAAGGAAACCGCTGCTCAATTCGATCGGCTCGGAGCCCTTTACGAGGACATGGCCAACTGGCCGTTCCGTAAGCGCATCGAGACGCCGAGCGTCAAGGCCGCCCTGGGCAACCTGGAGTCGCTCGACGTGCTCGATTTCGGCTGCGGCAGCGGCTTTTATTCGAGAACGTTGAAGGCCGCCGGCGCCCGGCGAGTCGTCGGCTACGACCTGGCCGACGGCATGTTGAGCTACGCCAGGCGCCTCGCGCAGCTCGAGCAGGCGGATGTCGAGTTCACCTCCTCGCTGACGCCCGAGCACGCGGAGTCGTTCGACCTGGTGCTGTCGGTGTACGTGCTGCCGTACGCGACGACCGCCGCCGAGCTGACCCAGATGTGCGCCGAAATGATGCGTCCCCTGCGTCCCGGCGGACGATTGATCGCCCTGCCCATCCACCCTCGCTTCGAGCCATTGCCGAGCTATTACGAAGGTTGCGGCTTTCGGCTCACGCCCGACGACGGCCAGTCTCCTTACCGCGACGGAAGCCGCATCCGGCTCGATCTTTGCTATCAGCAGCACGACGCGAGCGTCCACGCCTGGTACTGGTCGGCCGAATCGATCGACGCCGCGCTGAAGGCGGCGGGCGCCGTCACGGTGACATGGAGCGACCCGGATATCGATCGGCGCCGCGATCATGAGGCGCTGCCGCATGCATTGCAGGCCTACATCGACAGGCCGCACGCCGCGGTCGTCGAGTGCCGAAAACGATAGCCTCGCGCGCCACCCGCTCCGGCGCGAAACCAACCGATCCTGTGTAGCGCAGCGGTCTGCGCCAACGATGGAAGCCCGGCGCGCGTCCCTGGCGCCGGGCCGGACGGATACTCTCCGTTCGCTCCCTGCGGGAGCGAGCGATCGCAGAAATGGATTCAGCAACGGGGGAGGGTGCGCGATGTCGGTCACCGTTGAAATCGCGAGATCGCTGGCGGATATCGATCGCGGCGACTATCAATCGCTCTACGAGGCGAGCGGCGCGTCGTTCTTCTACGACTGGCGGTTTCTCGAGGCCGCCGAGCGATCGCCGTTGCTGGAAGTCCTGCAGACCTACTATCTCCTGGCCCGCGATCGGGGGCGTCTCGTCGCGTTCATGCCGGCTTATCTGCAGCGGGTGGCGGTCGTCGATCCGTTCGGCCTGCTCGCCGCGAAGGCCGGCCTGTCGGGCCAGGATGGCCAGCTCGGACTGTTCAGCCACGTCATGCACTGTTTCGACAGCCGTCTCGTCTCGACGATCCGCATCGGCGAAGTACTGCCGGCCATGCTGGACCGACTCGCGATGGTGGCGAAAAGCGAGCAGGCGCGGTACTTCGGCTTTCTGAACGTCGCCGACGGACACCTGATCGAACACGCGGCGAGTCGAGGCCTGACCGCGCGCCATATGGTCGATCGGTATCGCCTCGACCTTCGCGGGCATGCGGACTTCGCCTCGCTCGTCGCCGCCTTGCCCACCGATGGGCGCCGCGAAATGAAGCGTCAGCTGCGCCGGTTCGCCGAGAGCGAGGCCACGGTCGGCCTGCTGGAGCCGCCGTTCGACGGCCGGCTCGACCAGTTGGCCCGGCTATGCCAGCAAACCACGGCGAGATACGGAACGCCTCAGTATTTTCCCGCAGCCGTCCTGGCGGGATTCGTCCGCGCCTGCGGCGGCCTGGTGCGCCTGTGCCTGGTCGAACAGGGCGGGGAGCTGGCGGGCGGCCTGATCTGCTTCGTGGACCGGGACGCACTGTGCATATGGTCCGCCGGGATGCGCTACGACCGGACCGACTTCAGTCCCTACACGATCAGCTTCGCCCACCTGTACCGGCACGCCTTCGACCGCGCCATTCCGGTCGTCGAAGCCGGCCGCTTGAACGAACGCATCAAGCTCAGGCTGGGCCTGAAGCCCTTGCCGCTGTTCGCCCTGACCCGCGAGCCGGCGAACGCCGCGCCGGAAATGCATGTGCCTGCCGCCCCTGTCCCGGAGGTAATCCGCCATGGAAACGCTTCAGCATAGGTCGTCGCCCGACGATTACCGGGTGTTCTCGCGCAGTCTCGACTGCAAGGTCAGGTCCCGGCATCACGCCGAGTACGCGAGCTGGCACTGCAATGCCGCCTGGAACGGACGCAGGTTCGAGCGCTATCCGGAATACATCATCCGGGCCACGTCGGTCGCCGACGTGGTCCACTCGCTGCTCTTCGCGCGCACCCACGGCCTTGGCGTGAGCGTCAAGGGCAGCGGCCACAGCTATGCCGGTTGCTTCCTGCAGCAAGACGGCATCCTGCTCGACCTGTCGCTGCTCAACGAATTGGAGATCGTGCCGGACCAGCGCCTGGCGGTGGTCGGCCCCGGCGTCACCGGCGCGCAGCTGACTCGGGCGCTCTCCGCTTTCGGTCTGGCGTTTCCGACCGGCCACGGCGGCGGCGTGGGTCTCGGCGGTTTCCTGCTGGGAGGCGGCCTGGGCATCAACTGCGACGCCTGGGGCGGCATGAGCGTTTTCAATCTGGTCGCCATCGATGTGGTAACCGCCGACGGAGAAATCCTGCATGCCGACGAACGCGAGAACAGCGATCTGTTATGGGCCGCCCGAGGCGCAGGGCCTTGTTCGTTCTTCGTGGCGACGAAGTTCTACCTGCGTTGCTGGCCGATGCCGAGAGCGATGATCAACCGCAGTTACCGCCTTCCGTCCGCGGCGCTCGGCCCGGCGATGGCGACGCTCTCGGCTCCGCCGTCCGACCCCCGCCTGCAGTCGATGCTGGTGCTGGACGGAACCGCCCCCGAAGGCGTGAGCGTGGTGCTCAGCGCGACCGCCTTCTGCGACCGCGAGGACGAGGCCGCCGGACTGCATCGCCAGTTGCAGTCGCGCCTGTCGTGCGTGTTTCACGATCCGGCTCCGGTCGAACAGACCGTGGATTTCGAGGCGATCTACCGCCAGACCGACGCGATGATGCAGTCCCGGCGGTATCGCGCGGACAACGTGCTGACCGACGAGGCGGCGGAGACCGCGCGGATTTTGCTCGATCACCTGCCGCGCCAGCCGTCGCGGTCGACCCGGGCGCTCGTCGTTCCGCGGCCTGCTTGCGAATACCCCGACGCAGCGTTCTCGGTGTCAGGAAAATTCTTCGTCTCCACCTATGCCCAGTGGAACGAGGAGCCCGACGACGAGGCCAACCGTCTCTGGCTGAAGTCTCTCTACGACGCTCTGGAGCCGCATTCGAACGGCTGCTACATCAACGAATTCGACCTGGAGGAGCGAGGCCGTACCCTCCATCGCTGCTATTCCAGCCGAGCCTGGGCCCGGTTACGCGCACTGCGGGCGCGCCATGACCCCGACGATCTGTTTCACGATCCGGCGCGGGGCTGGAGCGGACGGATGCAGGCGGACCGCCTGGCCGTGCTGGATTGAATGCGCCAAGTTCCACCTCGCCGCTGCCGCTGCGATACGGTCGGCGAGTCGCTGAATAGCTGGACGAAGGTGCGGATTGCCTGGTCTATGCCACTGAGCCGACGCTGCCGCCGCTGGCTCCGAACGCCGGCGGCCAATTCATCGCTCCGCCACAGGCTGCGGAGCCCGATCGGGCTCACGCGATCACAGAATGAATATTCGTGAGCCACATTGCGCTCGGCCGGTGTTTCCATTCGTCCAGGCAACGTTCGGGCCGGATCGGGCCGGACTCGCCGATGCCGCGGCCCACCGCAGCGTTATCGACCCCACAGGAGACAGCAGCCATGTCGGATTTCAGCTCCCAAAAGCAGTCCAAGGACGCCGCGCGCTCGGTCGTCGTCACGCTGAAGAACAACACCCCCTACGATCTGCAACTCAACCAGAATTCGGAAAGCTTGCCGCACGGAAAATGGGACGATTACCCGCCGCCCCTGATCAAGTCCGGAGACAAGGGCGAATGGAAGTCCGAGTCCGACCAGTACATGAGCGGTACGGAAGGCTCGGTGAGCTACAACATTCTCGACCAGTCGCAGAACTCGGTGTCGGTGCGCTGGCTGGACCCCTTCCAAGGCCGCGATAGCGACGGCGGCTACGTCAGCGACAGCGACCGGTACCGACTCGACAAGCCCGGGCCGATCAGCGGCAATAACGTCGAGATGGATTTCACCCTCCAGTACCTGGGGTGAGCCTCAGGCGTCGATAGCCCTACCGATGCTCCGATGCCCGGCCCCGCGCCGCCGCGCGTTTCGACGGCGGCGCCGAGACTGAAGCGCGGTCTACACGCTCGGCTACGAAGGCGGAGCCGCCGAGACCGCCTCCAATACTGCCGCGATCGAGGCGGCCCGATGACGTCCGTCGATCATCCATCGCCCGTCCGCCAACGCGGCGATGCGATGCGTGGCCTCGCCGGGATCGGTCGTCACGCCGTAGCCGCGCCGGCGCAGGGAGCGGACCAACCACTCGGTCGCCAGGTCGCTGCCTTCGACCTGCACGGTCCGGTCCGAGGCGACCGCGCTTTCGAATCGGCCGGAACGCAGCGAGAAGGCGATGTTCTGCTGATCGAACGCCTCGCCGATCGCCCCGGACAGGGCGACGTCCTCCGGCGTGCCATCGACGAAACGGCCCTGGCCCGGCAGCAACCACAACCGGTCGGCCGTCTGCAGCGACAGTTCCAGATCGTGACTCGACAGCACGATCGCCATGCCTTGCTCCGCGGCGATGCGGCGCAGCATGTCGATGATCGTGACGCGGCTGGGCAGGTCGAGGAAGGCGGTGATCTCGTCGAGCAGCATCAGGTCGGGCTGCTGGGCCAAGGCGCGCGCGATCATGACGCGCTGGCGCTCTCCGTCGCTGAGGCTGTCGACGGAGCGGGACGCCAGATGCGCGCCGCCGACCTGGGCCAACGCATCGGCGGCGATGCTGCGGTCCCGGACGGTCAGCACGCCGGCCCAGCCGGTGTACGGCTGGCGGCCGATCTCGACCAGGTCGGTCACGCTCAAAGCGCCGATCTGCGGGCGTTCGGTCAACACCACGGCGATACGGTGGGCGCGTGCGGCTCCACGCAACGCGCGGACCGCCACGCCGTTCAAGCGCACCTCGCCGGCGGTGGGCGCCAGAAACCCGCCCAGGGTGCGCAGCAGGGTCGACTTGCCCTGCCCGTTGCGGCCCAGCAGGCAGACGAATTCGCCGGCCTTCACCGTGGTCGGCGGCAGCGTCGCCACGGTCTTGCGGCCGTAGCCGATGCCCAGCTCGGTGGTGCTCAACACGTCAGGCCCCCTCGGCGCGCAGGCTGCGCGAGTTGAGCAACAGCACGATCACCACCGGCGCACCGAGAATGGCCAGGATCGCGTTCAGATGCAGGAAGTGCTGGTTCCATGGCAGATGCACCACCAGGTCGGCCACGAGCGCGAGCAGCCCGCCCAGCAGCAGGGTGGCCGGGATCAACGCGCCGATGCGCGCCGAACCGACCAGCCCGCGCGCCAGATGCGGCGTGATCAGGCCGACGAACGCGACCGGGCCGCAGAACGCGGTCACCGGCGCGGCCAGCAGGATGGTCGCCGCGAGCACCAGGCGCCGCAGCCGCGGCACGTTGACGCCGAGGCTTTCGGCATAGGTTTCGCCGAGCAATAGCGCGGTCAGCGGCTTGGCGAGCCAGACCGCCAGGCCCAGCCCGATCAGCAGCGGCGGCAGCAGGGTGGCGAAGTCCGGCCAGACGATCGATGCGAAGGTCGCATCGTTCCAGGAAGAGAAGACGCGGGACTGGGTCCGGTTGGTGAAGTGCAACAGCACGCTGATCAGGCCCTGCGCCAGGAAGCCCAGCATCAGGCCGAGCACGAGCAGGGTGATCGTGCTGACGCGGCGCGCCATCGACACCATCGACAGGGCGACGCCCGACATGCCCAGGACCGAGCCGGCGACGATGCCCACCCCGTCCAGCCAGGCGATCATCTCCAATGCCGCCGGGCCGACGACCGCGCCGGCCACCACCACCAGCGCCGCGCCGAACTGGCCGCCGGCCATCAACCCGAGCGACCAGGTGTCGGCCAGGGGATTGCGGAACAAGGTCTGCATCAACAGTCCGGCCAAACCCAGCGCGCTGCCGCCGGCGAGCGCCGCCAACACGCGAGGCAGGCGCAGCTCCAAGACGATGCGCGATTCGTTGCTGGCCGTACCGAACTCGGCCAGGGCCCGCACGACCTGCGACGGCGACAGCACCACCTGGCCCACCGCCAGGCTCGCGATCAGCGCCAAGCCCAGGACGACCAGCAACGCGGCCACGGCGAGGTAAGGCATCGGCGAGCGGCGATGCGCGGGCGACGGCATCGGCAAAGATGCCGCGCTCATTGGTAACTTCCCTGCGGCAAAGGCTTCAAGAACCGGAACGGCTCGTCGACCAGCTCGGGGTGCAGCGCCTTGACGAAGTCCGACAGCACCCAGTCGGGTCGCACCAGCGCGGTCTGGTACCAGTCGTACGCGTTCTCCCTCGCCGCCGTGCGGCCGGTGTTGCCGAACAGACGCCGCTCGCGCCACGCCCGAAAGCCCGGCTCGATGGTCGAATTGCGCGGCGGCACCGCATGGATGTCGCCGATCAGCCAGACATCGGCCTGCTCGCCCAGCGGCAGGATCGCCTCGGTCGATACGATGTCGGCCGAATCCCGGCCCGGCGCTTGCGCGCGCGCCATCAGGTTGATGCCTCCGGCATCGCCGATGTAGCTGGCCTCGATGCCTCGCACCGTGGCGATCCACCGGTCGGCACCGTTCGGATAGGCCCATAGCACCCGGGTCTTCGGCCGGTTCGCGGCCAGCGTTTTCAGCTCGGCCACCCGCGCTTCCACTTCGGCGAAGATCTGTTCGGCCCGGGCTTCGGTGCCGGTGAGGATGCCGTACAAACGAATCCATTCGGCGCGCGCCAGATAGCTCGATTCCTCCTCGGCCAAAGTCGGCAGCACCGCCAGTCCGAGCGATCGCGCGCGGTCGAGCACCGGCGTATGCGCGGGATCGCTAACGCGCATGAGAAACACGTCGGGCTTGGCGACCAGCAGCACGTCGAGGTTCGGCGGCGAGTGCCAGTTGTAGCCGACCTGGCCGATCTCCCCGGCCTTGGCCTTGCGGCGGATGTCGTCGTCGTACGACCCCAGACCGCCCACCGCCACCAGCCGGTCCTTGACCCCGAGCTGGCCCAGGAAGGCTTCGTCGGACCCGGCATTGGTCGCGACCCGGGCCACCGGAGTGCGGATCACCGTGGCCTCGCGCAGGTCGCCGCGCAACGCCGGCGCAGGGCCGTCCGCCGGGGCCAGCACGACCGTCGCCGGCCGCTCGCCCCCGGCCTGCGCCGAATACGGCGGCGGCATGAAGCGTGCGACGACGAAGCCGCCGCGGCGCTCCAGCGTCAGGCGCTGCGCGTGGCGCAAAGGAATCGGCTGGCCGACCTCGGCGACCGCAGCGGCGGTCGCGTCGGCCGCCGGTGCGGTGCGATCGCAGCCGCACAGCAGCACCGCTGCCAATGCCACGCCGAGCCCGTACGAGCAGTGATTCATCGGATCCCCCCATCGACATGGAGCCACTAGACCCCAAACTGTGATGGAATGTTATATCGTTTTATTAAAGGCTTCGAGTCCCTCCATGCGCAACCCCCTGACGACGGCGGCGTTCCCGCCGCTGGTGCTGGCCCTTGCCGCCGCCGCTCCCGCCTCGGCTCAACAACCCGGCACTGCCGATGCGGCGACCGACCTGGACGCGGTGACGGTTTACGGGCGTCCACTGGGCCGGATTCCCGGAGAAACGGCGACCAAGACCGGCGCTGCGTTGCTGGAGACGCCGTTCTCGGTGAACGTGGTGCCGCGCGAACTGCTGGACCTGCGCAACGTGTCCAACATCGGCCAGGCCGCCGAGACCATCGGCGGCGTGCAGCGCACCATCGGGTTCTCCGGCAACCAGCGCTTCCGGATCCGCGGCTTCCAGGCCATCAGCACCTTGCGCGACGGTTTTCGCCAAAGCCTGTCCCAGCCGGAGATCGAGCTGCAGGGCGTGGAGAGCATCGAGGTACTGAAGGGCCCGGCATCGGCGCTGTATGGCCGCTTCGAACCCGGCGGCGTGATCAATTTCGTTTCCAAGCGCCCCCGCGACAGCTTCGGTGCCGAGGCTTCGGTCACCGCGGGCTCCGACGACTACCTGCGCTTGGGCATGGACCTGGGCGGGCGCCTGACGGCCGACGGCACCTTGCTGGGCCGGCTGAACCTGGCCCATGAAGACGCCGGCAGCTTCCGCGACGGCATCGACAACCGCCAGAGCTTCGTCTCGCCGGCCCTGGAGTGGCGGCCGGACGACGCCACCCGGCTGCTCGCGCGCCTGGAGTACCTGGCACGCGACGCCGCGTTCGATCGCGGGCTCGGCAACAGCCCCTTGTTCCTGCGGGTTCCGCCGGACCGCAACTACGGCGAGGCCTTCATGCGCATCCGCAAGGAGCAATGGAACGGCAGCCTGGAGTTCGATCGCCTGCTGGGCGCCGACTGGCGCCTGCGCCTGGGGGCGTTCTGGTCCGACGTCGAAGTGCCGCACGAGGAGTTCTTCAACTACGGTTTCCCGCTGCTCAGCGGCACTACGGTCAATCGCAATTTCGTCGCCTACCGCGAGCGGCAGAAAGACGCGACCGCGCAGGCCGAGCTCTACGGCAGCCTGCGCACCGGGCCGATCCGCCATCGCCTGCTGATCGGCGCCGAGCGCAGCATCGACCGGCTGGCGTACCTCGACGGCAAGATCGCCTACGGCAACCCGATCGATCTCTACCGGCCGGTACACGGCGCCAGGCCCCGCGACTATCTCGACACCGGCGACAGCCGCTACGAGTTCGATACCGCCGCGCTGTACCTCCAGGACGAGATGTCCTGGAAGCGCTGGCGCCTGTTGCTCGGCGGACGCTACGAGCGCACCGACACGCTGTCGTTCTACACCGGCGGCGTCGACCCCGCCGTCACCCGCCGCGACCGGCCGTTCTCGCCGCGCGCCGGCCTGTCCTATCTGGCGACGCCCGATCTGTCCTTCTATGCGAGTTGGGCGCGCTCGTTCCGCAACGAAGCCGATGCGGGGCTGCTGGAACGCGGGATCATTCCCAAGCCGACCCGCGGCGAGCAGGCCGAGATCGGCGTGAAATCGATCCTGATGGACGGCCGCATGGAGGCCACCGTGTCGGCATTCGATCTGCGCAAGACCGACGCGGTGGTGTCCGACCCGGTCGACTGGAACTTCGTGATCCAGGCCGGCGAACTGCGCTCGCGCGGCATCGAGGCCGAGGTGTCGATGCGCCCGTCGGACGCATGGACGCTGGTCGCTTCCTATGCCTTCACCGACGCGAGCATCCTGCAAGACACCAATGCATCGATCGTGGGCAATCGCCTGGCCGGCGTGCCGCGCCATCAGGCCAGCGTGTGGACGTCGTGGACCTTCGACGGCGCACTGTCCGGCCTTACCGTCGGCGGCGGCGTATTCCACGGCGGTAAGCAGGCGGCCACGACCTCCAACGGTTTCTTCCTGCCGTCCTACACACGGCTCGACTTGAATGCGCGTTACGCCTTCGACGAGCATCTCGACTTGTTGCTCAACGTGGACAACGTCACCGACGAGCGTTACTACATCACCGGCGGCTTCTCGCAACTCTACCCGCAGGCGCCGCGCTCGGTCCGGCTGACGCTGACCAAGCGCTGGTAGCGCAGGCCTGGACATCGGCGAGTCTTCGCAACGCCTTGCTCGTCCATTGCGGGAGCGGCCGTCGCCAATTCCGCGCGGCCGCGACCGACGCCCGGAGACGGCGCCCGCCCAAGCGCTCCGATAGAATCGACCAGGGCCTGGACGCCGGTGATGGTCCGCCGCGAGACCGAACTGGCTGCGCGCCGCGGCCACAGCGGAACCACCGGGCCGCTCCGTTTTGCCTGAGAGACCCATGGCCGATACCGTCATCCATATCCGCCGGGCCCTGCCGGGCGACCGACCCGCGCTCATCGAGGTCATGCGGCGGGCATCGCTCGCGGTCGAGACGGGCGAAGTGCTGCGCCGGTTGATGGAAGAACCCGGGCACATCGATCTCGACGTTCGCTTGTTCGCTTCCGGCCAAGTCGTATTGGCGGAAAGCGCCGGCGTACCGGTCGCATTCGCCTCCTACCTGGTCGAGAACGGCCATGCCGAACTCGACGGCATGTTCGTCGATCCCGCTCACTGGCGACGCGGGCTCGGGCGGTCGATCTTCGGCGCGGTCGAATTGGAATTGGCGCGTCGTGGGGTGCACAGCCTTCGCGTCGTCGCGGGGCCGGCGGCGGTGGACTTCTATCGCGCGGTCGGCTTCACCATCGTCGGCGAACAGACGACGTCTCTGGGACCGACGGTGCCGGTCATGCGGATCGCCATTCCCTGAGCCGCATCACCGGCGCAGACGAGCCCGTTCGCATTCGCGAAACGCCTGGTCATGCTCGCGTCGTCGGCCCCGAGCCGATTGTCCCGTGGACATTTTGACGCTCGTCGCGCTCTTACAACCGATACCCGCGGCGTCATCCGCGCAACCGCCGGATGCCAAGGCGAATTGTCCTGGACGAGTCGAAAAGACCTGATCGCTGCGATTGCGCGCATTGTCTTCGACCGGGCAACTCGCGTAGTTACGGACGAGCGCGATGTCCCGATTGCGGACATTTTTTTGAGACTTCTATCGGAGTGTCTCGATCTAATTTTGCTGCGTTGCGGCGAACGCGAGTTCACGGCCGCCCGTCTGTTTCCGCTCGCCGGAAACATGACTGCGGCGCGCTTTGTCGCCTTCGTTGACAGCGCTGTCATAGGTGTGCACGCTCCGCCTCGCACCAGCCGAGAGCGTGTCCGGGGCCGTTTGTCCCGAGGACAGCCAACAACCGCAAGACCAACCCTGGGGGGTTAAAGATGAAGTATTCGCTTCTCTATACCGCGGTGTTTTTAGCGCTCGCTTCCGGCGGCGCGATGGCCTCACCCAACGATCAGGCGCCGGACGAACCATCCGGCGAAACCGGCGCGCCCAAGACCCTGGACTCGGTGGTCGTCACCGGCACCAAGCGGGTAACGCCGCTGCAGAAGACGCCGGTGGCGATCAGCGCGATCAACGCCGAAACGCTCGGCAAAGAGCGGGTGATGACCGTGCAGGACATCACCAAGCTGGTGCCGAGCATGCAGGCCACCCGCCAGGGCGACCACGACGTCATCACCGTGACCTTGCGCGGCATCGGCAACGACCAGGCCAAGACCGAATACGCCGACCCGGAGGTGGCGATCTTCGTCGACGGGGTGTACTCGCCCCGCGCCGAAGCCGCCGCCGGCCTGCTGCTGGACATCGAAAGCGCGGAAGTGCTGCGCGGGCCGCAGGGCACCTTGTGGGGGCGCAACTCGACAGTCGGCGCGGTCAATTTCCAGACCGCCAAGCCGGAGATCGGCAGTTTCTTCGGCAACGCGCAGCTGTCGATCGGCAACTACAACGCCCTCGGCGCGCGCGGCGCGGTCAACCTGCCGATCAGCGATACGTTCGCGATGCGCGTGGCGTTCGCTCAGGAGCAACACGACGGTTACGTGGACTATCAAAATCCCTCCGCCCAGCTGCCCAACGTGGACGCGCAACGCGCCGCATACGCCGCTTCGGGCGGCGACCCCGCTCTGTTCCAGCCGATCAATGCGAACCTGTTCGTCACCCGCGGCGACAAGTACAACGCACAGGATCAGGCGGCCGTGCGCGTCAGCGCGCTCTGGCAACCCAGCGAGGCCTTCGCCTGGAACCTGGCGCTCGAGTACTTTCGCGACCGCGGCACGCCGAGCATGAACCTGATGCAGCGGCCCAGGCCCGGGCAGGATTTCTGGTCGGCGCTGATCGACACCGCGCCCTACATCGACCGCGACGCCTATGCGTTGCGCAGCCGCATGGATTGGGACATCAACGACGGCGTGCGCCTGAGCTACATCGCCGGATTCTCCCGGCTCGACGGCGCGTCGACCTACGACCAGGACAGCGGCGTGCAGGTGCCGACCAGCTTCACCACCGGCGCGACGTTCCAGGAGGACCGCACCAACAAGTCGAAGTACGAAAGCAGTTCGCACGAGTTCAATCTGGCCTCGACCGGCGACAACACCGTCGACTGGATCGTCGGCCTGTACTACGCCACCGAAGACAACTCGATGCGTTTCGACATTCCGCTGTTCAACGGCACTCAACAGGGCACGGTGGCCTGGCAGGGCTCGTTCATCCAGCCCAAGGAAACGGTCGACTCCTATGCCGGCTTCGGCCAGGCCACCTGGAACGTCAACGACGCCTGGCGCCTGACCGCCGGCGTGCGCTACACCGACGATCGGAAACGCAACGTCGGGGGGCGCGGCTGGGGCTGGGCCTACAACCCGGCGGTGCCGCAGGTGCCGATCTCCACCGGCACGATCCCGAGCCCGAGCAACGGCTTCAACGTCTCCACCGTCAACGACGGCAAGTACAGCCACAGCCAGACCACTTGGTTGCTGCGCACCGACTTCGACGTCGGCGACAACGGCCTGATCTACGCGAGCGCCTCCACCGGTTACAAATCCGGCGGCCTGCAGGACGGCGGCGCCACCTACGGTCACGAAGAGCTTACCAACTACGAGATCGGCGGCAAATTCAGCTTCATGCAGGGACGCCTGACCTGGAACAGCGCGCTCTACTACATGGACTTCAAGGACTTCCAACTGTCGGCGCCGGTCACCTTCCCCGACGGCAACCGCGGCCTGGGCTTCAGCAACGTCGGCGACAGCACGAAGGTATGGGGCTACGAAAGCGAACTGTCGGCGCTGATAGGCGAGAACGACCGTTTGAACCTCACTGTGTCGGGCATTCCGCAGAAGGAACTGGGCACCTTGCTGTACGCGGGCAGCAACGACTACCAAGGCCTTCCGGCCTGCCCGCCGGCGTCGGGCATCAGCAATTGCATGAACGTCAGCGGCAACGATCTGCCGCACGCACCCGACTTCGCCGTGACCCTGATGTGGGAACACGACTTCCATCTCGGCAACGGCGGCACCCTGACCCCGCGGCTCACCGCCCATTACGAGACCGAGTCCTGGCTCAGCGTGTTCAACCTCGGCGCCGAGGACCGGCAGAAGGCCTACGGCCGCGGCGACATCTCGCTGCGCTACGAGGAGCCGCAGCGGCGCTGGTGGGCCAGCGCGTACGTGCAGAACGTCACCGACGAGAAGACCCGCACCGCGGCCGGCCGCTTCAACGCCGGCGGCGGCCAGTACCTGTGGGTGTCGCAGTACCTGCCGCCGCTCACCTACGGCATGAGCATCGGCCTGAACTTCTGATCCGGTGAAAGGCGCACGCGGCGCGATCGACGGATCATCGCGTCGCGTGCCGGCTACTTCTTCGCTGCACGCGGCCGGTACTGCGGGGCAACCGCTCAGCGCACATGGCCGCTCGCCCATTCGGTCAGCACCTTGCGCTCGCTCGGCAGCATCTCGGTGGCGTTCCCGGGCGGCATGCGTTCGCTGCCCACCGCGACCGCGATCTGGCCGGCATAGCCAGGCAAAGTCTCGGAGGTAAACACGATTCCGCGAGGCGGCGCGGCCACGCCCGGAAAACTGGGTTGCGCAGCATGGCAGGCGGCGCAACGGCGCAGGACGATCTCTTGCGCGCGCAAGGGGCGCCTGTCGATTGCGGCCGCGGGTGTGGCCTCGTCAGGAACCGGATCCTGATGCCGCGCCCAGGCGAGCCAGCCTGCTCCGATGCCTGCCGCCAGCGCCGCACAGGCGGTGAGCCAGCGAATTCGCGCAGGCATGACGCCGCCGTTGCGGTGCGTCGCCTCCAGCACCCAACGCGAGACCACGCTGAGGACCAGGACCGCGGCGATCGTGAGAAAGGCGTGGCCGTTGGCCCGCACCATCGCGCCCATATGGCTCGACAGCATCAGGAAGACGACCGCCGGCAGCAGGTACGAATGCTGGTTACGCCGGTCCCAGAGTTGTTTCCTGGCAGGGTCGGGGCGCTCGCCCCGGACGAGAGCGTCGACCGCTGCGCGCGTCGCCGGGTACAGAAACCACAGGATATTGGCGGTGATGGTCACGCCCAACATCGCGCCGATCTGGATCATCGCGCCGTGCTGCGAAAACAGGTTTGCGTACACCCAGGCCCAGGCCAGGACATGGATCGCGCAGAAGCCGTCGTAAGTGCGTCGATACCGGAGCGGAATGCGGTTGATGGCCTCGTTGATCGACGGGGCACCCACCAGCCCCAGCAACGAAAACGTAACGGCCGCCCGCCCGGACATCGAGAACACGCCGGGGTCGAGCAGATAGGCCTGGGGCTGCCGGTAATAGATGAGGCCGAACAGCACCAGGCCGGTCAGGAACAGCCAGCGGATCTGGTTGAACGACCAGACCAGGCCTTCGAGCTGCGAAGCCGTCGGCGCGGCGACTTTCGTGGTCCGCCAGAAACCCAGGCTATGCGTATCCCAGACCTCCAGCTCGGCGTCCGGGCTTACCAGCGGACGGGCGCGGAACGCCAGGCGCCTGAGCCACAAGCCGAACCCCATCCAGGCGACCGCGGCGAGCACATGCAACCAGCGGGCGATGTCGACGACGAAATCGAGCAACGCGTCAACCATTAACAGACCTCCCTTAGCCCTGTCCCGACGATCGAAAGAACCGTCTCGACCGTCGGGCGCTTCCTGTTCCTGCTCGTATCGCCGGCAAACGCTACTTCCGAACCGAGTGGCGGTTCACTCACGCAGCCTCACTATGCGCACGGTCGCGGCGTGCACGGACCAGTCGCAGAACTTCATCGTTCCAGATCCCGGCGGAGTGCCTCCCGTGCCCCGAGAATCGGCGACCTCCATCGAGTCACACGCGGCACATCCGCGTCCTCGCCCAAACAGTGAGGACTACCACTCAAACAATCCATTACTCTGCATCTCGCTAAAAAGCGGATGCCTGCGCTACTTTAAATGTGCTTTTTTCTTTGTATCAGCAGCAATTACCTTTTGAGGCGCAACTGCTATTTGCGCTTGTGTTCAGAGACGATCCTGCGCGGCACGAACAGCATTGACTGCGCGTTGGAATCTGATAGATGCTGGCGGCAGGAGCAAGCCCCAAGGGACCAATGGACATCAAGACCACCGCATTTTCATCAGCACTCGCGGCCATCACGACCTGCTGTCGACTTCCTGCGAACAGTGCGGCGAATCGGCATGCAGCGCAGCATCCGGTCGGAAAATTTCAGCGAATCAACCCGAGACGACCACCGCCCCGACCGATCTTGAAAGTACGATTGAATCGCTGAATTACCTTCAGGCCAGAACGCTGCTCCTCGAAAGGGGATGGACCCCGGTGGTTAGCAAGACCTGCAACAAGGATGTCGTCGGCAGCTACGAGTAAGAGTGCATAGCCAAGAAGGGGGGGCTCTTGGTGCCATCTCTGCACCGAACTGCCTGAGCTACAGTCGTGCACATCAAATGGGTTGTGCTTGATGCAATTCTCTCTTTCTGGAAACACAAACATAATTTCGATCACGACATATGGCGACATCAATACTTGGCAGGCCCCTCCGGAAAAGATGGAGCTCATGATTCAAGCGGCGGCACTGGCAGCTTCAAACTAACGCCACTTATTGCTGTGACGACAGAAGTATCTTCAGCACTCAGCTTATGATAAGTACGCACCAAGCCCGGAACATAACCAGTTGATGATCGATATCCACCTCAATAGGACGCCAATCGGCAACTTGAGTGCGCGAGCGCATGAAGCCGTACTGTTTCGCGACCTCGCCGTCGTTAATTCGCAGGCCATCCAAAAGCTTGGGCCGACACCCATCAGGGAACTGCCGTATCAGCCGAAGCGGAAGCCCTCAGTGCAGCGATCCGTCAAAGCGAAGTCTGCGCCAGCGGGCACAGATCAAATGGAGAATAAGACGATGAGATTTCGCGACCTTTCCGTCGCTGCCGCGATAGCTGTGGGGGGGCTTTCGGCTTGCGATGCTGCTACACAAGCAAATGAGCCGAAACCTGCGCTAGCTGGGGTAACTACCGTCCAACAGACTAAGACGCTGGATTCGAAGTACAAGGCCGGGATGGCTTATGCGCCCTTCCGAAAATCGTTGATCGCTGACGGGTGGCAGCCGGCGGCGAGCCAGGACGAATGCCTGAAGGTGACTGTAGGCGATGACTATAAGAGTCGCTGTGAGGCAAAAGAGGTAGCTGACGTATGTCGGGTCTGTACCGATTTTCGTGAGATCAGCGGTTGTGCCGACGATGGTTACTGCTACATGACTTTCTCGAACGATGGCCAAAGCCTGAGTGTGAAGGCATATGGGGACATCATGAGGCTGCGTCATGACGGGTCAGAGCCAATAGTTGAAGAATGGGCAATATCGGTGAAGTAAGTTGAGGACTGCAGGGAGGCGTCGACATGGGAAATGCATTAGGCGATCTGATCAGCAAAGGAGAAGGACACTACAACTCGTACAACAAGGGCACAACCGTAATCAATGGGAAGAACAGAATTGTTGGTGCGACTGAGGCGATCGATTTCTCTGAGATGCAGATCTCCGAGATCATGCGCCGGCAAGCGCTGCCATCAGGCGATCCGGATAGGCTATTTGCCGTTGGCAAATTTCAGGTCATTCCAAAAACAATGCTAATGACAGTCGGAGATCTGAAATTCGATGTCTCCGAGAAGTACACCCCCGAGAATCAGGAGAAAATGTTCGCGGACCACCTGATCAGGATGAAGCGCATCGATATATACAGGTACATCGTCAGCGCTGAGGGCGCGACTCTGCACGATGCTCAGAAGGCCGCCTGCTTGGAATGGGCTAGCGTAGAAGACCCGGACAACCCGGGGCATGCCTATGCTCGCTATGAGAAGCATGGCAACAGAATGCATACGACAGCTGCCGAAATTGGCGAAGCACTCAATACGATGCGGGCGCAGTACAAATCGGCCGTCGAAAAGGGAATGCAGCCCGACGAAGCCTGGCGGCATGTGACGATCGGGGATCTGGCGCCTACCAAGTGGCAGGGCGTTCCGTATACGGTTCCTGATCCGCGCTCCCTCGCCTTAGGCGACCGCAATTCGGATGTTCGCGCTTTACAGGAAAGTCTGAGTGCCCTCGGGATCACAGATGCGCATGGGAATACCCTCGCTGCTGATGGAGAATTCGGAAGAAGCACGCAGGAAGCGGTAATCAACTTCCAGCGGCAGCAGAAGCTTGTACCTACCGGGACTGCCGACATAACAACCCTTAGTGCAGTACAGGCACGTATTGATCTTAATGATCCGCTACGGGAAATTCGTCAGTTTCAACCGCCGACCCAACGCGACGATTGGCTGCAGACCGACGAAAACGGCCTTCCGAACTACCTGCACGCCGCCGCACAGAAACCCAAGCATGACGACCCTCGACAGACCCGGAGCGCCGTGGCGGACGGCACGCTGAAGCTCGGCGAGCGCGGCCCGGAGGTCGCGAAGCTGCAAGAGAGCCTGATCCAGCTCGGCATCAACGATCACGTCAAACAGCCGCTCAAGGCGGACGGCGTATTCGGCCCCGACACGCAGCGGGCGGTACAGGCTTTCCAACTCTGGCACGGCATCGATCAGGTCAACGGCATGGCCGATCGACAGACGATGGCCGCCATCAACACGCAAGCCGGTCTGGCGATCATCCAGCGGACGGCCGACCACGTGCAGGGCGTGCCTGCGCGAGACTTCGTCGCCAACGTCAACATCGCTGCGCGTCCCGATCCGAATGCAGCGGCCAATCCACGCGAGGCTGGCTACACTCCCCCGAGCCTAGCCGCGGCGCCTCCGGTGCAGGCCGCGCCAACCCCGCAGGAGGCGGGGCTGAAGGCCACTCCCATCAACACCACCCCTACGGCAGACGCGGTTCGCCTGTCGCCGGGCGACCAAGCGATGTTCGCGAAAATCCGCGGAAACGTGGCGGCCGATATACCGGACGATACAGTCGCCGCGGCGATGCTGGCGGCCAAACGCAACGGCATACCCGACGCCGAGAGCATAGGACCGGTCGGCGTCGCCAACGGAAAGCTTTGGGTCGGCGCACACATCCCGGGCCTTCATACCGGCATCTCGGTCACCGACCCGGCCCCGCCGATGCAGGACACTTTGCGCGAAGCGCAGGCCTTCAATCAGGAGCGCGATCGGCAATCGTCGCAGGAGGCCGGACAGCGCGGTCAGGATGATCCGGACCGCGGCCCCAAGATGTAGTCGGACGAGCATTTCTCACCACCGAGCCGCAACATGGTTTCATCGCCGGCCGGACCCATCGTCAATCGTCGACCTCGCCCGAGCCATCCCCTGCATCCTTCGGATCGCGCGCGCCCGAGCGCGCGAGCCAAGCGCCCTCGTCTGCCGCGTCGAACTTTCCAAAGCTCCTCAGTTTTACGGCAGCCACCGTGCACAGGACTGCAGACCCGATCGCCAGCCAATAGATCCATTTCGCCGAGGATGCGATCGCCGGGTGGATTACGATGACTACCAAACAGCAGATCAAGGTGGCAGCGCCACCTCAGAAAGCCGCTATCCAAAGCTTGCGAGCCGGAGGATAGCCCGTTGCCGCCTCCATTGGATTAGGCTTCATTGATCTCCCTCCATGGCCAAACGCCCGGCTCAAGCCGAATCGCGGCCTGGCTTTGGCTTAATGTCGCACATGCCTCCTGCGAGACCTCGGGTCGCTGCATCCCATAGGCCTGGAGGGACATTCGTCGTGACAGGATGAGCGAACCTCACGCCCGGACCAAGCCCAGGTCCCGCAACATCTTTCTGTAGGCCACCGACGCCAGGTCTGCGCCGAAGGACTGTTCGGAGTCGCTCGTCAGGTCGATATACCTCGGCCGCTGCCTTTCAACGACAGCAAGGTCGTCGGCTTGCACCTTCTGCGAGAAGGCATTGACCTCCGCATCCGAGCCCAGCCTCAACGATTTATCGAATCGGATCGGGTAGAACCAGACGCACTGCTCCTCGCCGACGGGAGAGGCGCAGTTGAAGATGGTGAACAGCCCGTCCGGGAAATAGATGTCCAGGACGGCGATAAATGGCGTATGGATCCGGTAGGCGCGGCGCCAGATGAAATCCTTTGGGCACGAATGGCCGATCGGATAGTTGCCCAGCGAGCTGCTGTACTCGAAATCGAAGCCCCGGTCGAACGGCTCGACCTTGTACGCCGGCATGGCCTCGGCGGTGCAATCGTTGAACGTCGCCCGATGCACGAATGGCAGGTGCGAGATATCCATGAAGCCTTCGACCTGGCGGCCAGCCGATGCGTTGACAGTTACAGGCGGCGCCACCACCAGCCGCTGGCGTTCGCTCTCGTGCTCTGGCCCGAAGTCGTAGAAAACGCCTGCTCCAAGGCTGGTCCACAGCAGCCCATGGGACTCGACGCTGGGGTAGGAGCGCAGGTCGAACCGCTTCAGGTTCTGCACTTGGGGATGAGCCGGAATTCTGGAACAGGCCCCCAGATGGGCGAATCGCAGACCGTGATAGGGACACTGCAACCCGGCTTCGCTCACCGCTCCTGCGGAGAGCGTTTCGCCCCGATGCGGGCAGCGGTCGTCCGCGACCACCGCTTCGCCCTGAATTTTGTAGATGACCAGCGGCCTGCCGAGCAGCACGGCCGCCAGGGGCTTGCCCTCCGCCGTCGCGGCCTCGAGGTCCTGCAGTCTCGCAACCGGGTAGTAATGGTCGATGAGTTTCTCTGAGTAGCTCATAAGTCCTCCGATTGCGGACCGTCGATGGCATTGTCAGGCTCTTGGTCACGCCACCGTGCTGCCGCCGACGCCCGCGCTTCGCAGCGCCGGGTCAGCTCGTCTCGTGCACCGCGCGATATCCGGTCAGATAGGTCCCCCACCACGCCTGCAGTAGCGGCAGAACCACCATCAGCGCCATCGCGCGCATTTCGCCGTGGCCGCCGCTTCCGCCCAGCCATCCGATGGTCGCGACCACCGCCACCGCGCCCAGCGCGCCACTGACGCGTTGCACGATGTGAACCAGCGTGGCGGCGCCGCCGATGTCCTTTCGGTCCACCGCGGCATAGGCGGCCGTGGTGGCCGGGTTCGTCGTCCAGGCCGACCCGATGCCGCGGACGAACATGAGCGCCGCGGCGATGTCGGGCGGCACCGCGACCAGGGCAAAGGGCGCCGCCGACACCGCCAGCATGGCGGCGCCGGCCAGAACCACGGGCCGGGGGCCGAAGCGGTCCACCAGGTTACCGGCGAGATACAGCGCGCAGGCCGTTCCGGCCCCCATGAACACCAGCATCGCGCCGATCTGCGAGTGGCTCATCCCATGCTTGGCGTGGAAGTACAGCGGAAACAACAGCAGCCCCCCGAACAGGTTGGCGCTGTTTGCCACGCCCAGCAGCGACGACGCGCGGAACTGGCGATTTCGCATCAGCTCGAGTGCCAGGAGCGAGGACTTGCCCGTGCGCGCAACCGCGACGAACAAGGCCAGAAGCACGGCGCTGCCGCCGAGGGTCAGCCAACCGTTCCCCGAGGGCTGGCGGGAGGTGATCTCCGCCGCCCCGTACAGCGCCAATGGCAACCCGGTCGCGATGAGGACCAGCTGTCCCAGAGGCAGCCTGAGCCCAGGCTGCGCGACGCCACCGGGCATCACCTTCGCCGCCCACACCGCGGCGATCGCTCCCAGCGGCACGTTGATCCAGAACAGCCACCGCCATGAAGCGACATCGACCAACCAGCCGCCGATGCCCGGCCCGATCGCTGCGGCCAGGCTGATCAAGGTGCCGACGACGCCGAGGACGCGGCCCATCTGATCGCGCTCGGCGCCTCCTATCAGGATGGCGTGCCCGGTCGGAAGCAGGAGGCCGGCTGCCAGCCCCTGGACGATACGAGCGGCGATCAGGGTGTCGAGACTGGTCGAGAAGGCGCAGCCGACCGACGCCCCGATGAAGATCGCCAAGGCCGCGCCCCAGACGCGCCCGTGCCCGAACCGGCCGCCGAACCATGTCGAGGTCGGCAGCGAAACGGCGATGGCGATGAGATAGCTGGACACGATCCACTGCGCGTCTTCGAGCGGTGCGTTGAGGTCGGCTTGCACGGAGATCAGGACGAGACCGGCCAGCGTCGCATCCAGCATCACCAGCATCCCGCCCATCCCGGAGACCAGGCCGATGGACCACACGCGTCGCGGGATGCGGGATGGGCTCATGGCATAGGTGTGCGCGACACCATCCTTGCGGACGACGAGCCGGGGGCGGCGGTGGCTGCGCCTGCCGTGGCCGGAGGACCGGCCTGATCCTCGATGACTGCCAACCAGGCCAATGCCAGCACCAGAGCGAGCGCGGCAGCGACGCCGGCCCAGCGCAATCGCGCCGGCACGATGCCGTGGTTGCGGTGGACCATCTCGATTACATGGCGCGAGGCCAGGCTGAGGGCCAGCACGACGACGATGGTGGCGAATGCATGGCCATTGGCTTTGACGGCGCTCCCCATGTGGCTGGAAAGCATCAGGAAGACGATCGCGGGCAGGAGAAACGAGTGCTGGTTGCGTCGATCCCAGTACTGCTTCCTGAGCGGATCGGGCTGTTCGCCGCGCATCACCGCGGCTATCGCCGCACGCGTCGCCGGATACAGATTGCCGAGTATGTTGACCGATACGGTCGTTCCGAGCATCGCACCGATCTGGATCATCGCGCCGTGCTGCGAGTACCGGTCCGCGTAGAACGACGTCCAGGCCAGAACATGCAAGGCGCACGCGAAGTAATAGAGCGTCTTGCGATGCAGCTGGATGCGATTGATCGCTTCATTGATCAGTGGAGCGCCGATCAGCCCGGCCAGCGACAGGGCGATCGCCGCGCGGGACGACAGCGACACCTCGGCGGGGTCGAGCAGGTAAACCTGGGGTTGCCGGTAATAGATCAGACAGAAAAGCAGCAGGCCGGTACCGAACAGCCAACGAATCAGGTTGAACGACAGGACCAGCCCTTCCAGATCGGAGGCCTTCGCCTGGGCGACTCTTTCGGTTTGCCAGAATCCGAGGCTATGGGTGTCCCAGACCTCAAGGTCGGTCGAAGAGTCGAGCACCGGGCGGGCCCTGATCGCGAGCCTGCGCAGCCACAGCACGAAGCCCAACCAGGCGATCGCGGCGATCACATGCAGCCAACGCAGGATATCGGTCATGAAATCGATCAAGGCATCCATCATCAGGATCTGTTCCGGCTGATCCGGCAGCGGTTCCAGTCTGCTGCGTTGTCGCCCCACTTCGTTCGGCGTCGAAAAACCGGTGGTAACGCACAGGAGTCGGGAGCGCTGCTCATGCGGTGGCCAGCCCCATTTCGCGCAACAGGCGCCGGTAGTAAACGGAAGCGAGATCCGCGGCGAACGACGCTTCGCCGGACTCCAGCGGAAGATGGCGCGGCTGCTGGTTTTCCACCATCAGCCGGTCCTCGGCGAAGATGCGGGCGTTGAAATTCTTCACCGCCTCGTCCGTGCCGAGTTCCAGGTCGAAACACACCGGAGAGAACAGCACGGTGCGGTCGTTCGCCACCGGACTGGCGCCGTTCAAGATGTTCAGGCGCCCGTTGGGGAAGTGCACCGTCAGGTGGGCCAGATAAGGAAGGCGGACGTCGAAGCTGCGACGCCACACGAAGTCGTCCGCCGTCATTCCGCTGCCGACCGCGTAATTCGAGACCGTGCTGCAATACTCGAAACGCAGCCGGCCTTCGTCGACCTGGACCGAATATGCAGGCACGGCCGCGTTGGCGGGGTCGGCGAAGGTCGTGGTGTGCACGTGCGCGAAATGCGCCACGTCGATGAAGCCCTCCACTTGCCGGCCCGCACTGGCGGCGATCGGCACCGGATCCGGCGCCACCTGGCGAAATGCGGGGTCGTCCCAATCGGGGCTCAGTTCCGGGAACGGCGGCGGTGCAGGCCCAAGGCAGGTCCAGACCAGTCCGCAGCGCTCCACCACGGGATAAGTGGACAGTTGGAACTGCCGCGACGGCGTCAGGTGCGGATGTGCCGGTATATGAGTGCAGCGTCCCTCATGCCCGAAAGCCAGCCCATGATAAGGACAGATCAACATGCCTTCCCGATGCTGGCCCAGGCTGAGCCGCGTGCCGCGATGCGGGCAACGATCGGCGGCCACGACGATCTGCCGGCCGGCCCGATACAACACGAGGTCGTTCTCCAACAGCGATGCGCAGACCGGGCGGTCGCGCACGTCCTCGCTGCGCGCTATCGGATACCAGTACGGCATCAGCTCAGCGTGCATGGTCGCTCGCCCATTGCGTCACCGCCTTGCGCTCGTCCGGCTGCATGTCGGTGGCATTGCCGGGCGGCATGCGCTCGCTCTGCACTACCGCGGCGATCAGCCCCGCATACACAGGCAGGGTTTCGGAGGTGAAGACGATGCCGCGCGGAGGCGAGGCCATGCCCGGGAAACTCGGCTGCGCGGCATGGCAAACCGCGCAGCGGCGTTGAACGATCGCGCCGGCGCGCGAGGAAGCATCGCCGGCGACGGCTGAGCCGGCGACCGGAGTCGGTCCCGAGGGCTCGATCGGCTGCGCGGTAACGCTTGCCGGAGCAGGCATTTCAGTATGAGCGGCGACCCGTTCGGCGGGAGAGCGCGGCAAGGCCATCCAGGTCATGGCCAGCCCGAGCACCACGACCGCAGCCGCGGATATCCAGCGCTGCTGGATCGGCATGACCCCGCCGTTGCGGTGGGTGACATCGAAGACCCAGCGAGCCCCGACGCTCAAGGCCAGCACGACGGCGATGGTCAGGAACGGGTGGCTGTTGGCGCGGACCAGGCTTCCCATGTGACTGGACAGCATCAGGAAGACGACCGCCAAAGTGATATGCGCATGCAGGCCGCGTCGATCCCAGTGCAGCCGGTCGACGGGATCCGGCTGCTCGCCCTTCAGCACCGCGTCATAAGCCTTGCGCATTCTCGGATAAAGCCACCACAGGACATTGGACGCGATCACTACGCCCAGCATGGCGCCGATCTGGATCATGGCGCCGTGTTGGGAGAACAGGTTCGCATACAGCCACACCCAGCCGAGGAGGTGAGCGATGGTTGCGGCGATGTACAAGGCCTTGTGACGCAGCGGTATGCGGTTGACCAATTCGTTGAGGAGCGGCGCGCCTACCAGCCCTAGCGCCGAGATTTCGATCGCGTCGCGGGCAGACAACCGCGCGACACTGGGGTCGACCAAGTATGCGAGCGGTTGCCGGTAGTAGATCAGGCCGAACAGCACGATCCCGCTGCCGATCAGCCAGCGAATCTGATTGAACGACCACACCATGCCGTCCAGTTCCGCCACGCTAGGCGCGTTGACTTTCGAGCTCCGCCAGAACGACAGGCTGTGCGTGTCCCAGACCTCCAGCTCGGCCCGCTGATTCAGGAGAGGCTTGGCGCGCAAGGTCAGACGCCTTACCCAGAGGCCGCCCCCCAGCCAGGCGACCGCAGCGAGTACATGCAGCCAGCGGCTCAGATCGGCCGCCAAGTCGAGCAATGTCCCTATCATTGCGGAGTCTCCTGGTGCATCTCGCGATCGCCGCGGCTGCTTCGCGTTTCGTATTGCATGCGGGGGCGGTTAATCGGTTGAACCGTCGGCCCTGTACCAATCGGGGCTACCGGCAAACGCATTGTCCCGGGATACGGCGCCATCGATCCCATCGTTCGGCGCGCCGGGTCAAGCGGCATGAACGCGGCCCGGCGGTGCTCGTGAAGTGGGCATGCGAGGCCCGACTCCGAGCTTGCGGCCGCGCCGTGGAGGTCTCTTCAATCCCGGAAACAGGTGCGAGCGTTCGAGCCGCTCGCAGCAGCTGCGCCGATCATCTCCGACCCCCCTTCATTACTTCCCTGCCGGTCCGCGCTGCGGATGCGGTACGTAAGGCAACGCTATCAGATAGGACGCGGGCCACTTCTGTGCACGAATCCTCATAACGTCGGACGCTCACTCTTTCTCACCCGTGCGCAGTCGCGTGGGACCGAGCCGCTCTTCCATAGAACGAATAACATTTCAAAGCCACTGGCCGGCCGGCGACTACGCCATCAGCGACGACGGCGCGATTACGTCGGGGCGTACCAGGTTCACCGCTTCGATCAGTCCACACTCGCGTGCGACGGCATGGTCCACCGCTGCCCAGAAGACCGGAAGCCAGCCGCGCGGGAATAGACGAGACAACTGCGAGCGCATCGCTGCGTTTTCGGCATGGTCGACACGCAATCGTTTCAATCCCTCGCAGCTCAGGAAGACGATACCGCCGTCGCGGTCCACACCGCTCTCATGATCGGACCGCTCGCGAACGATCGCCTCGGCTACGGGACGCCGCCAGTCGGTCGCGTATCGGTTGAAATCGGCAGGCTCCAGCAGCGTGGAAAAGCGGCAGTCGCTCGTATACCAGCAGTCGTGCAACAGCGCCGATACCATGGTCATGTTGGAAGCGCGAGCTTCGTAACGGCTCATCCCCGCGGGGCGAGCGCAGCCGCCATTCGACAGCAGCGTCCTCAGTCTGGCCGAAGCCTCCGGAGCCAATCCCATCTGCAACGCCACGCGTTCGACACACGCACCGCGCCCCAGGTCGTCGAAGTACAAGCCGCGCGCTCCGGCTGGGGAGAACGGATGGTAGCTGACGTGCATACCCATAAAGCGTCCCGTCCTTAGGCCGGCCGGCCAAGCGATTCCAACACAGGCCAGTGGATCGCCAGCCGCCGACTTCCCGTATCTCAGCACTCCCTATGACGAACGCCGCACGGCGCCGGCTGCGGCCAGCCGTCGCCAAGGCTGCGCAGCATGGCCGTGCGCATCCGGGTCCGCACGTGACCGACGACACGTAAGCCTTGCCGCCCAAGGCCATGCAGCGGCTGGAATCGTGAAGCGCCCCGATAGCCTGCCGGCCCCGAACCGGCGCTGGCCGCGCGGTACCGATGCTGGAACCCGGCGCTCAGGCGAGGACGGGATCCGCGCGGTGGCGCTCTCGGGCGACCCTACCGGGATCGGCGGCTCCAGCCGTGTGCGGACGCCGCCTTCAACTGGACTTCGCAGAACCTCATGCCATGTCGCCCGCCTCGATCGAGCATCCGCGCGCCGCCCGGCCAGCAGAGATTTCCGAGCCTTTGTTTGAGGAGGCCTTCGCGTGGCGAGTCACCTTTCGGCCTGCATAAGGGATCGATCCGCATCGGGGCCCAGATAGCTTGATGTCTCGCCCGGTGGCTTGTTCCCGCTTTGCTCCTGCAGCGCCAGTTCCGACAGCTTCTCGAGATTGCGTATCGACAGCAGATGGGTGTAGATCAGGCCGAGAGCGCCGGTCCGGAACAGTTCGGGCAGTTGCGCATGGTCCAGCTTCATCAGCTTTTCTTCCGACACCGCGTAGACACCGTTCAAACTCGCCTGCGGCGGGTCGCCCGCACCAAAGCGGATTACCCGCTCTTCCAGCAAATCCAATTCCTTGAGCTTGGCGGCGAATTGGGCGGTGCGCTTGAACTCGGCGTGAAGTTCCTGCAGGAAGCCCATCGCCCGGGCGAGGCTCTCCGTGTCGGAGCCATCGGCGCCGAACAGGGGTTCGCCTTCTTCCTCCGACAAGCCTTTGCAGGCCATGTCCACGCACATCGTCACCGTGCCGGTGTCGCGGTCCTCCGCCAGGACGAACGGGTACTGGCGCAGGAAGGCCGGCACGTAGCCGCGGCGCCAGCGGTCGCGCTCGTCCACATACAGGTTCTGCTGGTTGCGCAGCCCCACGAGTACCGCAGGCAGGAAGTCGCCGTCGGCCAATTTGGCGAAGACGATCGCGTACTCGGTGGCCGCATCGGGGAACTCGGTCGTGACTATCGGCACCGAGTTGAGCCTGGCTGCGAAGCGGGCGTTGTCGTGCGAGGCACGAATGCGCAAGCGGCGATGGCTATCGCGGTTGAGCGGAACGACGCGGTCGTAGATCAGCATGATTCCGGTTCCTGATGCCAGTCGGCGAACGCACCGACGTGAGCGCGAGGTGGCTGTATCGGCATTGTGGTTTCAACCTCCGGCGCACGGGCGCCTGCCGTGGCGCGTGGCGCCTTAGCGCCGGACGGTCATTGCGGCTCGGACGCGGACCGGTCAGTTCCGGAACCGCGCCTGATCGCGTTCTTACCCGCACCCCACGCGCGAAGCGACCGGCGCCCGTGGACACCCGGACGGCACCGGGCTTCGCGCACGAACGAGTGGCCTACTGACCTTGTTGCTCAGTCACCGCATTGCATGGGCTGTTCCGTTGCCGACCCCGCAGCACTGGGCTTGAACTGCCCATGGCGCGCGATGTGACTCCTGGCGTGCTGGCCCACCACCTGCTTCGCCTCGGACACTGGAATATCGTTGACCGCGTCCGCACACGGAATGCCGATCTCGGCATGAGCCCTCAACCGGTTCATGTTCTGCCCATTGAAAGCGGCCGTGTTTCCGCGGTACAGCGCCACCATCCGTTGCTCGAGCACGCCGGTGCTCATGCGGTTCGCGATGCCGGTTACCGAATCCCCAGGCACGGTGGAGTAGCGCGAGCAGCCATCGAGCGGCGCCTGTGCCTGCGGTCGGGCCTTGCACATTCCGCCGGCCGTCGAAGCGGTGCGGGCGGGCTCGGGGGCGGCCGCCGCGGAAGGCACCGTCGCCGCCGCCGCGACAGCGGCCGCCGGTAGCTTCGTCGCGGAGTCTCCATTTGCGGAGGTCTCGGCAGCCGAGCTTGCTACCGTCGCCGCGGCGGGTATTTCGGCCTGAGCCGGCGCCCACGGGGCAGCGGGCACCGCCGCTATTTGCGTCGTGCCGCCGAAGGTGAACCGCAAACCCGCCTGAACGGCGTGCGCCTGGTCGTCTTCGCCCAGATCTGCGCGGTACTCGACGAAGCCGGTGGCGCTGGGAGTGAACGCGTACGTCAGGCCCGCGCCCACATTGATGCGGTTGCGGTCCGGCGAGAACCCGGTGACCGCGAACCCAGGCACCTGGGCCGCGAGGAAATGGTTCTGCGTGCGCGGTGCGTCGTTGCTGAGATCGTGCAGGTAACGAATATCCAAAGTCGGGCGCAGACGCCCGGCCTTGCCGGTGAAACGCACCCCCGCGCCCACGGTGGTCGTGCGGTAGTCCTCGCCCTCGACGCGAAGATTCGCTTCGCCGGCGCCGGTTTCGATCACTTCATCCAGGCTCAGGCGGCTGTGGTAGATACCGACCAGGGGTTCGATGCTTGCGCCAGGCGTCTCGAAACGCCATCCCGCTTCCGCCATCGCATACCAACCGTCGGCATCGGCATCGGCCCGGGCCGTGCGGTTGAACACTCCGACATGCACCGGACGGGTGACATCGAAGCTGTGTTTCGTGTAGCCGGCCGCTCCCTGCACCCATGCGCCGCCATCGGGACGGGGTGCATAGCTGAAGTGAGCGCCGAGGTACCACTGGTCGCCGTCGACGCTGTCGCCGCGACGCGGCGCATCGAAGTCCGACTTGGCCATGCCGAGATGGCCGCCGGCGCGGAAACCATCGCCGATCGGTGCGTCCGCACCCACGGTCAGCCCCCAGAGATCGTTGTCGATATCGGCCAGGGTATCGTTGCCCTGGAACGCAGCATCGCCGCCGAAGGTCGATGCCCATGCGGTGAAACCGGCATCGGCGCGCTCGATCCGGCCCACGTCGAGTTGCTGGCCGACGCTGCGCTGCAAACGCTCGGCGCCGTAGCGCGAGGCGCTGAGCAACGAACCATAAGTTTCGCCGGTCAGCGTGTCGAACATCGGGACTGCCTGCTCCGCGGTCACGCCGCGCGCGGCGGCGACGAGTGCCTCGACCGCGGGACTGCCGCTGTCGGCCAGGTTCTGCAAGGCATCGGCAACCGACTGCTGATTGCCCGGCAACCCGGGGAACTCATTGAAGCGGTTGGCCTCCTCGAGACGCAGATACAGATCGTTGCCTTGCGCGAACAGGCTGGCAGACAGGAACGGCAACGCGGTCTGAGTGACCGAGGAGAAGCCGGTGCCGCCCAGGCTCTGCGCGTCGATGATGCGGTAATCGGTGATGTCGGCGTAGGCGCCCGCTTGCGGCAGCGCTACCAGCGTGCCGCCGTTGAGCGTGGCGGCGCCGGCCACGGTCAAGCTGTCGCTGGCACCGGCGCCGGTCTGCCGCAGGATCACGCTGGAGCCAGGGGCGCTGGCGAAACTCCCCACGCTCAGCACCGCACCGGCCGAGCCGGTCCCGGCCGCGGCACCGGTCGCGCCCGGAAGACCGCTGGGCGCCAGGGTCCCGCTCAGCGCCAGGTTGCCGCCGATCGCGCCATCGCCGACCAGGCTGCCGCCTGCGGCGACGGTGGCATTGCCTGCGAACGTCCCGTCGACCACGAGCGTGCCGCTGCCGGCGGTGTTGTCGCCGATGGATGCGGCGAGGAAGTTGGCCGTCGTTCCGCTCGCGACGACCAGGGTTCCCGGGCCGATCAGGCTCAGATTCTCGAAACCGGCGAAGGCATTGTTTGCCAGGGTGGCTTGGCCGCTTCCGGTCAGCGACAACTGATCGACGCCGCCCTGCCCGTCGACCAGGCCCGTCACCGCGCTCAGTCCCGCGAGCGTGCTGTTGAAAACGTCGCTTCCGCCACCGAGATTCACCGTGCCGGCCAGCGAGCCCGGTGTCGTCAGCGTCAACGTGTCGTTGAAGTCGCCGAAGTTCGCGGTAGTCGCAGCCGCACTGCTGATGCCCGCGGTCACGCCATCGACGACGGTCAGGGTGCCGCCGAGAATATCGAAATTGCCGGCGAAGCCGGACATCTCGCCGGTCAGCGTGACCGTCGACGCGCCATCCTTGACCAGCTCGCCGCTGCCGTTGACTGCGCCGCTGAGCACGAACGGGTTGGTGCCGGCGAGCGTCAGCGCTGCCGTAGATCCCAGGTCGATCGCGTTGCCCACGCTCAAATTCGCGACACCGGCCTGCAGCACCGCATCGCCGCCGACACGAAGCGTCCCGGAGCCCAGTGCAGTGTTGCTGCCGAGACTCAGACTGCCGCCGAGCAGATCGAATCCGCCGGCGAAGGTGTTGTTGCCGCTCAGCGCGACACCGGCCGGGCCGTCCAGGCTGATGCCGCCGCTGCCGCCGATATCGCCGGTAAGCGACAACGGCGCCGTGTTGGCGATAGAGAGATCGCCGTTCAACACGAACGTATTGCCCAGGCTGGCACCGCTCATCGAACCCAGGTTGGCATCGCCGGCCACGGTCACCACCCCGGTGCCCAGGGCCGTGTCGCGATTGGCGATGACCGTCGCCCCTGCGAGCAGATCGATATCGCCGCTATAGCCGCTGTTGTCGCCGCCCAGGCTGAGCGCGCCCGTGCCACCGATGGCCAGACTGCCGGCGCCGGTGAGTTGACCGTTGAGGCCAAGGCCGCCGCTGCCGCCGAAAGCGAGATCGGCGTTGATAGCGACGTCGTTGGCGAGCGAAACGTCGGTGGACGAACCGATGGCCGCCGCACCGTTGACCGCCAGCGCACCGGTGCCCAACGCCGTATTGCTGCCCAGCATCAGGGTGCCGCCGAGCAGTTCGACGCCACCGCCGAACGTGTTGTCGCCGCCGAGCGTCAACGCCGCCGGACCGTCGAAACTCAGGCCGCCGGCGCCGGCGATGCTCCCCGCCAGCGTCAGGTCGCTGGTGCCGCCGAACGCGAGCTCCGCGCCCGCGGCCAGGTTGATTGCGTTGCCGAGGCTGTAGGGCGCCGCTGTTTCCAGTACCGCACTGGCACCGACATCGAGCGAACCGGTACCCAACGCCGTGGCATTGCCGAGGCTCAGCGTCCCGCCGCCCAGGTCGACGCCACCACCAAAGCTGTTCGCGCCGTTGAGCGCGAGCGTGCCGGTGCCGCTGAAGTTCAGGCCGCCTGCGCCGCCGATCACACCCGACAGCGACAGGTCGTTCGCGCCGCCGATGCCCAGGGCCGTGCCCGCGCCGAGGTTGATCGCGTTGCCGAGGTTCAAGCCGGAGATGCCGGTCGCCAGGTTGCCGCCCAGGCCCGACACGTTCAGTGCGCCCGTACCCAAGGCACTGGCGTTGCCGAGGTTCAAGCTGCCGCCACCGCTGAGGCCGACGCCGCCAGCGAAGATGTTCGCGCCGTTGAGCGCAAGCGTGCCGGTGCCGCTGAAGTTGAGGCCGCCGGCACCATCGATGACGCCCGACAGCGACAGGTCGTTGGCGCCGGCGATGCCCAGCGCCGAGCCCGCGCCGAGATTGATCGCATTGCCGAGGTTCAAGCCGGAGAGGCCGGTCGCCAAGTTGCCGCCCAGGCCCGATACGTTCAGGGCGCCCGTGCCCAGCGCACCGGCGTTACCCAGGTTCAAGCTGCCGCCGCCACTGAGGCCGACGCCGCCGCCGAAGCTGTTCGCGCCGTTGAGGCTCAAGGTGCCGGTGCCGCCGAAGTTCAAACCGCCCGCGCCGCCGATGACGCCCGACAGCGACAGGTCGTTGGCGCCGCCGATGCCGAGCGTCGTGCCGGCGCCGAGGTCGATCGCGTTGCCGAGGTTCAGGCCGGAGACGCCTGCGCTCAGGTTGCCGCCCAGACCCGATACGTTCAACGCGCCGGTGCCGAGCGCGCCGGCATTGCCGAGACTCAGGCTACCGCCGCCGTTCAAACCGAAACCGCCGCCGAAGGTGTTCGCGCCGTTGAGGCTCAAGGTGCCGGTGCCGCCGAAGTTCAAACCGCCCGCGCCGCCGATGACGCCCGACAGCGACAGGTCGTTGGCGCCGCCGATGCCGAGCGCCGCGCCGGCGCCGAGGTCGATCGCATTACCGAGGTTCAGGCCGGAGACGCCGGCCGACAAACTGCCGCCCAAGCCCGATACGTTCAGCGCGCCGGCGCCCAAGGCACTGGCGTTGCCGAGGTTCAAGCTACCGCCGCCGTTCAAACCGAAACCGCCGCCGAAGGTATTGGCGCCGTTGAGCGCGAGTGTGCCGGTGCCGCTGAAGTTCAGGCCGCCTGCGCCAGCGATGACACCCGACAGCGACAAGTCGTTGGCGCCGCCGATGCTGAGCGCCGTGCCGGCGCCGAGGTCGATCGCGTTGCCGAGGTTCAGGCCGGAGACGCCTGCGCTCAGGTTGCCTCCCAGACCCGACACGTTCAGTGCGCCGGTGCCGAGCGCGCCGGCGTTGCCCAGATTCAAGCTGCCGCCGCCGCTCAAGCCGAAGCCGCCGCCGAAGCTGTTCGCACCGTTGAGGCTCAAGGTGCCGGTGCCGCTGAAGTTCAGGCCGCCTGCGCCACCGACGACACCCGACAGCGACAAGTCGTTGGCGCCGCCGATGCCGAGCGCCGTGCCGGCGCCGAGGTCGATCGCGTTGCCGAGGTTCAAGCCGGAGACGCCGGCGCTCAAGCTGCCGCCCAGGCCCGACACGTTCAACGCGCCGGTGCCGAGCGCGCCGGCGTTGCCGAGACTCAAGCTGCCGCCGCCGTTCAAACCGAAGCCGCCGCCGAAGTTGTTCGCGCCGTTGAGGCTCAAGGTGCCGGTGCCGCCGAAGTTCAAACCGCCCGCGCCGCCGATGACGCCCGACAGCGACAGGTCGTTGGCGCCGCCGATGCCGAGCGTCGCGCCGGCGCCGAGGTCGATCGCGTTGCCGAGGGTCAAGCCGGAAACGCCGGCGCTGAGGCTGCCGCCCAGGCCCGACACGTTCAGTGCGCCCGTGCCCAGCGCGCCGGCGTTGCCCAGGCTCAGGCTGCCGCCGCCGTTCAAACCGAAACCCCCGCCGAACGTATTCGCAGCGCTCAGGGTCAACGTGCCGGTGCCGCTGAAGTTCAGGCCGCCCGTGCCGCCGATGACGCCCGACAGGGCCAGGCTGTTGGTGCCGCCGATGTCGAGCGCCGCACCGGTGCCGAGATTGATCGCGTTGCCAAGATTCAAGCCCGCAAGGCCGGCGCTAAGGCCCGCGTTGCCCAATACATCCAACGAGCCGGTCCCCAGCGCCCCCGCATTGCCCACCACCAGGCCGCCTGCGTTGAGGTCGACGCCGCCGGTGAAGTTGTTGGCGCCCGAGAGCACCAGAGTACCGGTGTCGTTTTTCACCAGTCCGCCGCTACCGGAGATCTGTGCCGAGATCGTTCCGGTCAGTCCTGCATCGACGCGGATGATCGTGCTGGCGTTGTCGGTCGTGAGCACTCCGCCGATGCCGCCGGCGATCTCGTAGCCGTTGGAGGCGAACTGCAGCCCACCGAAATCCACCGGGCCGACGACGGTCACGACACCCGCCGTGCCTTGGAAGACGGCAAAGGCGCCGTTGACCCAGCCGCTGTTGGCGGTGCCGTTGGCGTTGGTCCAATTGGTCGTGGGCGCAGCGGACCATACGCCCGCGCCGCCATCGACACTGCCGTTGGGCAATAAATTAACCCCGTCCCAGAATTGCACGACGGCGCCAGCGTTGACGGCCAGGTTGATCTGGTTCGCCACGCCCGTCTGCACTTGGACGCTGTCGGGCGAGAACGGCCCCGGCAGCGTGCCGATGAGCAACCCCTGATCGTTCAGGGTGCCGCTGTAGCCGATCAACTGATAGACGCCCGGCCCGAACCCACCGATGTCGTTGACGTTGAGGGTACCGTCGAGGGTCAGATTGCCATTGACGATTACCCGATCGTTGACGCCGCCGGCGGTACCCAGGTCGTAATTGAGCGTCGCACCGCTGCCCAGGAACAACGACCCCATGGTGAGCGTCCCGGCCGTGCCGATACCGCCTGCGTTAAGCACGCCATCGATTGTCACGTCGCCCAGACTGCCGGTGCCGATAAGCGTGGCGCCCGCATTGATGGTGGTCGGAGAAAGCAGCGAACCGTTTACCGACAGCGTGCCGGACTGAATATTGGCGCCGCCACCGAAGGTATTCGCGCCATTGAGGCTCAGCATGCCGGTGCCGTTGAAATTCAAACCGCCCGCGCCGTCGATGACGCCCGACAGCGACAGATCGTTGGCGCCGCCGATGCCCAAGGTCGTACCGGCGCCGAGGTTGATCGCGTTGCCGAGGTTCAAGCCGGAAATGCCGGCCGACAGATTGCCGCCCAGGCCCGACACGTTCAGCGCGCCCGTGCCCAGCGCGCCGGCGTTGCCGAGGTTCAAGCTACCACCGCCGTTCAAATCGAAGCCGCCGCCGAAACTGTTCGCGCCGTTGAGGCTCAAGGTGCCGGTGCCGCCGAAGTTCAGGCCGCCCGCGCCGTCGATGACGCCCGACAGCGACAGGTCGTTCGCGCCGCCGATGCCCAGCGATGCGCCGGCGCCGAGGTTGATCGCGTTGCCGAGGTTCAGGCCGGAGATGCCGGCCGACAGATTGCCGCCCAAGCCCGACACGCTTAGCGCGCCGGTGCCCAAGGCACTGGCGTTGCCGAGGTTCAAGCTGCCGCCACCGCTGAGGCCGACGCCGCCGCCGAACGTATTCGCACCGTTGAGCGCAAGCGTGCCGGTGCCGTTGAAGTTCAAACCGCCCGCACCGTCGATGACGCCCGACAGCGACAGGTCGTTCGCGCCGCCGATGCCCAGGGCCGTGCCCGCGCCGAGGTTGATCGCGTTGCCGAGGTTCAAGCCGGAGATGCCGGTCGCCAGGTTGCCGCCCAGGCCCGACACGTTCAGTGCGCCCGTACCCAAGGCACTGGCGTTGCCGAGGTTCAAGCTGCCGCCACCGCTGAGGCCGACGCCGCCGCCGAACGTATTCGCGCCATTGAGCGCAAGCGTGCCGGTGCCGTTGAAGTTCAAACCGCCCGCACCGTCGATGACGCCCGACAGCGACAGATCGTTCGCGCCGCCGATGCCCAGCGCCGCGCCCGCGCCGAGGTTGATCGCGTTGCCGAGGTTCAGGCCGGAGATGCCGGCCGACAGATTGCCGCCCAGGCCCGACACGCTCAGTTCGCCCGTACCCAAGGCACTGGCGTTGCCGAGACTCAAGCTGCCGCCGCCGCTCAAGCCGAAACCGCCACCGAAAGTATTTGCGCCGTTGAGGCTCAAGGTGCCGGTGCCGCCGAAGTTCAGCCCGCCGGCGCCGTCGATGACGCCCGACAGCGACAGGTCGTTCGCGCCGCCGATGCCCAGCGCCGTGCCGGCGCCGAGGTTGATCGCGTTGCCGAGGTTCAGGCCGGAGATGCCGGCCGACAGATTGCCGCCCAGGCCCGACACGTTCAGCGCGCCGGTGCCGAGCGCGCCGGCATTGCCGAGACTCAAGCTACCGCCGCCGTTCAAACCGAAACCGCCGCCGAAGGTGTTCGCGCCGTTAAGGCTCAAGGTGCCGGTGCCGCCGAAGCTCAGCCCGCCGGCGCCGTCGATGACGCCCGACAGCGACAGGTCGTTGGCGCCGCCGATGCCGAGCGCCGTGCCGGCGCCGAGGTCGATCGCATTACCGAGGTTCAGGCCGGAGACGCCGGCCGACAAACTGCCGCCCAAGCCCGATACGTTCAGCGCGCCGGTGCCGAGCGCGCCGGCGTTGCCCAGGTTCAAGCTGCCGCCGCCGCTCAAGCCGAAACCGCCGCCGAAACTGTTCGCGCCGTTGAGGGTCAAGGTGCCGGTGCCGTTGAAGTTCAAACCGCCCGCGCCGCCGATGACGCCCGACAGCGACAGGTCGTTGGCGCCGCCGATGCCGAGCGCCGCGCCGGCGCCGAGGTCGATCGCATTACCAAGGTTCAGGCCGGAGACGCCGGCCGACAAACTGCCGCCCAAGCCCGACACGTTCAGCGCGCCGGTGCCCAAAGCACCGGCGTTGCCGAGGTTCAAGCTACCGCCGCCGTTCAAACCGAAACCGCCGCCGAACGTATTCGCGCCGTTGAGCGCAAGCGTGCCGGTGCCGTTGAAGTTCAAACCGCCCGCGCCGCCGATGACGCCCGACAGCGACAGGTCGTTGGCGCCACCGATGCCCAGCGCCGTGCCCGCGCCGAGGTCGATCGCGTTGCCGAGGTTCAGGCCGGAGATGCCGGCCGACAGATTGCCGCCCAAGCCCGACACGTTTAGCGCGCCGGTGCCCAGCGCGCCGGCGTTGCCGAGACTCAAGCTACCGCCGCCGTTCAAACCGAAGCCGCCGCCGAAGCTGTTCGCACCGTTGAGGCTCAAGGTGCCGGTGCCGCCGAAGTTCAAACCGCCCGCGCCGCCGATGACGCCCGACAGCGACAGGTCGTTGGCGCCGCCGATGTCGAGCGTCGCACCGGCGCCGAGGTCGATCGCGTTGCCGAGGTTCAGGCCGGACAGGCTAGCCGACAGACTGCCGCCCAGGCCCGACACGTTCAGTGCGCCGGTGCCCAGCGCGCCGGCGTTGCCCAGGCTCAGGCTGCCGCCGCCGCTGAGGCCGAAGCCGCCACCGAAAGTATTCGCGCCGTTGAGGCTCAAGGTGCCGGTGCCGCCGAAGTTCAGGCCGCCCGCGCCGCCGATGACGCCCGACAGCGACAGGTCGTTGGCGCCGCCGATGCCGAGCGTCGCACCGCCACCGAGGTCGATCGCGTTGCCGAGGTTCAAGCCGGAAAGGCCGGCGCTCAGGCTGCCGCCCAGGCCCGACACGTTCAGTGCGCCGGCGCCCAGCGCGCTGGCGTTGCCGAGGCTCAGACCGCCGCCGCCGCTCAGGCCGAAACCGCCGCCGAAGGTATTGGCGCCGTCGAGCGTCAGCGTGCCGGTGCCGCTGAAGTTCAAACCGCCTGCGCCATCGATCACGCCCGACAGGGCCAGGCCATTGGTGCCGCCGATGTCCAGCGCCACACCGCCGCCGAGGTTGATCGCGTTGCCGATATCGAGCCCACCGACGTTCGCTCCCAGCCCGGCGTTGCCGGTGACGCTGAGTGCGCCGGTACCCAGCGCCGCTGCGTTCCCCAGGAACAGGCCGCCGGCCGACAGATTCACCCCGCCATTGAACGTATTGGCGCCGTTGAGGCTCAAGGTGCCGGCGCCCAGCTTGAGAAGACCGCCGGCGCCGCCGATCGTGCCGTCGAAACTGCCGTTGAGCCCCAACCCGCCCACGGACAGAAGATTGCCTCCCAGGCCGATGCTGCCGCTGCCGCTCAGATTGCCGAACGTGGCGTCGAAGCCATTGAGATTCAGTGCGCCCGAGGCGCCGAGGTTCACGGCGCTGCCGCCGAACAGGCCCGCGGTGGCCGCATCGCCGAACTGCAGCGTTCCGAAGTCGACCGAAACGCCGGTACCGGTGCCCAGCAACCCGCCACCCGAGAGCGTCAGCAGGCCGTTGTTGGCGGCCGTGCCGAAGTGGAGGGTAGCGCCCGTGCCCAGATCGAGGCCGCCGCCCCATCCGGCACTCAATCCGCTGCCGACCGACAGCGTGCCGCTCGCCCCGGCCCCAAGATCGAGCGCATTGCCGAACGTCCCGTTGAGCCCGAGTATCAGCTCGCCGCCGCCGAGGCTCACGGCTCCGGTGCCGAAGGCGGACAGATGATCGGCGCGCACGCGGCCGCCGCTGAGCGAGAAGCCACCGGTGAAGGTATTGGCGCCGCTCAACGTCAACAGGCTGGGGCCGGCATAGCTGAGGCTGCCGTCGCCAGCGACGACCCCACTCATGCTCCAGTCGAAATCGCCTCCCAGGGCCAGGTTGGCCCCGGGCGCGAGATTGATCGCGTTGGCGAAATTGAAGCCGGCGAAGCCGGGGCCGAACGCTGCATCGCCGTCGACGTTGAACAGCCCGGTACCGAGCGCGTTCGCGTTGCCCAACTGCAGCGTCCCGCTGGCGAGGCTGAAGCTGCCGCCCCACAGCGAATTGTTTCCGCTCAGGCTGAGCACCCCGGTTCCGTTCATGGTCAGGCCGCCGGCGCCGCTGAGATTGCCTGCCAGGCCCAGATTGTTCGCGCCGCCGACGGTCAGGTCGGCATTGAGCGCGATCGCATTCGCCAGCGTCACCGCGGCGCTCGATTCGAGTGTGGCCGCGCCATTGATCGACAAGGCGCCGGTACCGAGCGCCAGGCTGTTGCCGACGCTCAAGGTACCGCCGCCCAGCGTCAGTCCGCCGGCGAACGTGTTGGCGCCCGACAGCGACAGCAGGCCCGTGCCGTTCCAGTTCAGGCCGCCGGTGCCGCCGATCACGCCGCTGAAGTTCGAGTCGAGTCCGGTCGCTCCCAGCGACAGGAACCCGCTGCCGAGCGAAAGATTGCCCGAGCCGGTTAAACGGCCCAGCGTGGCGTTCACTCCGTTGAGATTGAACGTGCCCGCGCCGCCGACGTTCAGCCCGGCGTTCGCCAGCAGTCCGCCGTTGAATCCTGCGCCCAGACCCAGCGTTCCGAAATCCGCCGACAGCGCCGCGCCGGGACCGATCGACGAGCCAGCGCCCCAATTGAGCAGCAGTCCGCCGGTCGCGCCGGTCGCGCCGAAGCCCAGGGTGGAGCCGGCGCCCAGATTGACGTTACCGCCGAGCGTAGCGTTGAAGCCGGTGCCCGCCGAGATCGTGGCGCCCAGTCCGCCGCCGAGATTGATGGCATTGCCGAACACGCCGTTGGCGCCCAATCGCAGTGAACTACCGCCGCCCAAGCCGATCGCGCCGGTGCCGAAGGCCGAGGTGTTGCCGGCGAAAACGGTGCCGCTGTTGACCGCAAGACCGCCAGCGAAGGTATTCGCGCCCGACAACGACAACAGGCCCGTGCCATTCCAGTTCAAGCCGCCCGCACCGCCGATCGCGCCGCTGAAGGTCGAGTCCAGGCCGGTGGCCCCCAGCGACAGGAAGCCGCTGCCCAAAGAGAGGTTGCCGGTTCCGCTCAAACGCCCCAGCGTCAGGTTTACGCCATTGAGGTTGAACGCGCCGGTGCCGCCTACATTGAGCTCGGCGCCGCTCAGCAGGCCGCCGTCGAAGCCGGCGCCCAGGCCCAGCGTTCCGAAATCCGCCGACAGCCGGGCTCCCGGGGCGATGGACGATCCGGCGCCCCAGTTGAGCAGCAATCCGCCGGTCGCACCCGAGCGCCCGAACGCCAAGGTCGAACCGGCGCCGAGATTGACGTTGCCTGCGAGCGTCGCATTGAAGCCGGTCGCGGCCGAAACCGTCGCGCCCGACCCGGCGCCGACGTTGATCGCGTTGGCGAAGCCGCCGTTCGCGCCGAGCGTCAGCGATGTCCCATTGCCCAGGCCGATCGCGCCGGTACCGAACGCCGCGGTGTTGCCGCCGAAGACACTGCCCGCATTGACGGTGAGGCCGCCGCCGAAAGTATTGGCCCCCGACAGCGACAACAGGCCTGTGCCGTTCCAGTCCAGGCCTCCCGCGCCGCCGATGGCGCCGCCGAAGGTCGAGTTCAATCCGGTGGCGCCCAGCGCCAGGCGGCTGGTGCCGAGATTGACCGAGCCCGCGCCGCTCAGCGACCCGAGCGTCATCGAGCCGGCGGTCAGGCCGGTCATGTCGAGACTGCCGCCGGCATTGAGCGTGAGGCGTGCGTTGCCGCCCGTACTCGTACCGAGGAAGCGCGCCGTGCCGCCGCTGTTGACGCCTATGGTGGCGTCGCCGGCACTGCCCGAACCGTTGAAGTCGAGGTTCCCGCCGATAGTGAGAGTGGCGCTGCCGGCCGTGCTCGAACCTATGAACGCGGCGGTGCCGCCGGTGGCGACACTGATCGCCGCCGAACCCGCGGTGGCCGTGCCGCCGAAACCCAGATCGCCGTTGGCGCCTACATTGATCTGCGCGTTGGCGGCCGTGGTGCCGGCGCCATTGAAATTGAGCGCCCCCGCCCCCGTTACCCCGACATTGAACACCGGCTGGAACAACGAGTTGTTCTCGATGCCCGTGCCGGTCAGATTCAGGGTCGCGCCGGAAGCGGTGCCGAGGTTGAAGGTGTACTGCGGTGCGAGTGCGCCGAACCGCACCGTCCCGATCGAACTGTTCGTACCGTCACCGAACGACACCACAGGGACGAACGAGGTGTTGAAAGTCGCCGTGCCCGTCGGCACCGAGCCCGAACTCCAACTACCGCCGTTCGTCCAGGACCCGCCGCCCGCACCCGTCCAGGTTGCATCCTGCGCAGCCGCGACGGCGGGTTGTATCAGCTGCAGGACGATCAGGAACTGCAGCCCGATCTTGATGCTCTTGCTGAGAGGATGCAGGGGTGCGGATTTGCGCCGTTCGTGTCCCCACTTCTTGCTGAACCGATTTGCCCAGAAACGGTTCATGGCGTTCTTCCGCATGGTCTTCTCCTTACGTCGGCGTACGGATGCGACGGATACAGAATCCCCAGCCCATTCATGAACCGCATGAATAGCGACATAGGACCCTTAGAGCGATGCGTGACTTTCGTCCCAGTGGCTAGCGATACCGCAGGACGGAGGCCTGCGGCCGCGATACATGAACGCGGAATCCGTGAGCCTTTGCGCACCTATTTGCTGGAAAGTTGTGAATACTTGCAATGTGCGCAAACAATCACACTTGCAAGATGAACGCGGGAAACGCGCTGTAGTTCTGCTTGGTGCCAAGGATGGTGAGCAAGTTCGCACAGCTTGTCGTGCGACTTGATAACTGGTTAGGGGAACCGGACAAAGCCACCATCGGGAGCAACGGAGTACGCCGAATGCAGTATATGGAAGACCGGATACGCCGAGCCAGGACGCTGTCTAACCTGTCCCAGCAAGAGTTGGCGAGCAAGATAGGGGTGCAACGTAGTGCGGTAGCGCAGTGGGAAAAGAAGGGAGGCAGCCTTCCTTCGATGAATCACCTGATAGAAATCGCCCTGGCGACCGGGGTGACGCTTGAATGGGTCGGTACCGGCCGCGGGCCGATGAAGCCGGAAGGCGATGCGTGGGTTTCGGCCGTCCGCAGCCACGATTACGCCCAGGACGATACCGAATATCAATGTCTGCAGGACCTAAGGCGTCTGCCGCATCGGATCCGGGAAAATGTAGCCGGGATCATTGCGCTTCTCGCGAAGAACTACTCCTAGGCGAGACCGCGACTCAGTCGTCGAGCTCCGCAGACGGCCGCGCTGAGCGCTCGCATCGCTTGTCCGTCGCTATGAGGGATCAGCGCGGCGCACGATGGCGATGACGAAGGCAGACGGACAGCGAGGCGCGCCTCGTACGCCCCGAGTGAGGCATCGCTGTGCCGGTGCGGGCGTGAGTACCGCCTAGGCGTGCGCGAACGCATGCCGTATCGGCGCCGACGACTTCCGGTCGATCCCTGAAGGCCTGTCGCTTGGGGACGCCTGCGGCCCTGCCGATAACTGCATGCTCGATGCCGCCGATCCGTACTGCGCGGCTTCCAATCTTCATGCTACCGCGGGCCAACACGTTGGCGGTGCCGCAGAATCCAATCGTGCGCGCTTGCTACGACAGATCCAGATGCGACTTGATGGCGTCCAGATCAAGCTGGATCTTGCGCAGGCGACTGACCACGCTCCCCATGACGAAAGCCAGCGCGACCAATACGGCAGTTATTACCCACTGCTCCATGACTTAGCCCCTCTCGAATGCAGTTGCTGCGTGGAATGGCTTGCAAGGCGAACCGGCAGTCTGCCAACGCCCGACGGTATTCTCAATCCCGCGCCAGAGCATGGACGCTGCGATCTCCCATCCTCGAGTCCAGGTCACGCGCACGCGCGTCTGGCCCTGTTTTCGCGCGACAAAGGGCCGGCACCGGCCGGCCATGGTGCGCATCGACCGGCTCGCCGGCTCGGCGATGGCTGCCTGGCGCCGGCTTTGACGGCCGGCAATTACCAGACCAGGGCGCTTCGACGCCGTGCTGCCCCGGCAGCAGTGGTTGCCGGCCGAGACTTGAGGTCGTGGAAAGATTGTCGAGCGCTTCACCGCGCCGTCTTGGGTCGCCGAGGTTACTGCGCCTGTTCGAAATGCCCCGGATGCAACCCATGCGTCGCGCCGTACGATCCGAGCTGCGTTAAAGTCCCCTGCGAACGCGAGCGGCAGGGTCGCGATCGCGCAGACAATGAGGAGACGGCATGAGCCCCAAGCCCACCGGCCACCTTCGTGGCAACGACCTGGTCATCACGCGCAGGTTCCACGCCCCCATCGACGACATCTGGGCGAGCGTAACCGAGCCCGAAAAAACCGCGCGCTGGTTCGGCGCCTGGGAAGGCGATGCCGGCCCTGGCAAGGTGGTACGGCTGCAACTGGCCCATGAGAAAGGCCAGCCATGGACCGACCTCAAGATCGAAGAATGCCAAGGCCCAGGCCGCCTGGTCGTCACCATGAAGGACGACCATGGCGATTGGCGCATCGAGCTGACCTTGACGCAAATGGACGACACGACGGAGCTGCGCTTCGTACAACCGCTAAGCGACAGGACCTTGGCCGGCGACGTGGGACCAGGCTGGGAGTACTACCTCGATATGTTGGTTGCCGCACGCGAAGGCAAGCCGCTGCCGTCGTTCGACGACTACTATCCGGCGCAAAAGGCTTACTACCTGGAAGGCGTGTAGACGGCAGCTGCGCTGAGAGAGTGCTTGGCGCGACGGCTCGACGCCAAGAATCGGCGCAACAGCTTGAATGGTTTCGCCGGACGCCATTCGAGTTGCGTGATGCGCAATCCCATGCTGGTCCAGGATGAGATCCGATCGGGGCCAGACACTAGTTCAAACGGGACTGGTCATGAGTAACGCCGCGCTCGCGACGCGAGCACGGCGTCTTCGGTCATGCCGTACGCAGGTTCATCCGAAGGCAAGCCGAACTTGCGTGCGCGTGCTCAGGAGTAGCAAGGCCCGCCGCCGATCGGGCAAGACTTGACGAAAACCCACCTGTTACTGTTGCAGACGTAATAATTCCGCCGCCCATTCTGCACGATCGTCGTCGTAGCGCCGTTCGGACTGCAGAACTGTCCGGCCACCTGCGCGCTAGCGGTGCCGCCAGCGCCGATCATCAAGCCGACACCGAACACCGCGGCCGCCACCTTCTTCATCATCGTCGAATTCATCACTTACTCCATGTGCCTAACAATGGCGCTGGGAATGATTCGCGGGCATCAGCGGGGTATTCATCATGAAACCAATCCGCTTATGGCAGCACGGGCAGCCAGCGCTTCTATCCGTCGTCGGGTGTCGTTCGCGCACCGAATGCGATCAGTAAAGCTCGAACCTGCCACCTGACCCATTATTCATAGCCTATTTCCCGACCACTGTCAGACGCGCGCGTGCATGGATCAAAACGAAAACGTGATGCGCATTGGAACTCTCCATCCGTGAACAGGCCGCTCCGATGTCTCTCGCAATCGCTTTCGCGCCAATCACTGTCAGATAAGCCCGGCCAAGGCATCACATCCATCGCCGACCTGTATCTGTTCAGTGGCTTCAGGCCGAGCGCTCTACCTGACCCCTGCAGAAACTAAAAGAATCACGGCCGACCGACCGTTCTGTCAGAGCCTGGAGTTCGATTTGCAGCGTCCGTGCGTCTGCGACGCCCGCGTTGGTGGTAGCGGGAAACGCAGTGGAGGAGCGTGCCTGCCGGGCAACAGGACGCCGCCGACGACGACCCGCGCGGAAACTCTCCCATTCGTCCGCCTCCCCGCCTCCGATCAAGAGGACTACGGGTCCGCAGCGCGCGCACGAATCCGGCTTGCGGGGGCCCGAAGTCGGCGGGAATAACGGCAGATGCAGGTCGGCATACGGCCGAACGTCGATCACATCGATCGCCGGCGGCGTAAGATCTGGATCGCCATGCCGCGCGATGCTCGCCTCACAACGGCACGCTACGGCGGCCGGCGAAATCTTCGCTCCGACCATGCGCGGCAAGCTCAGCGCAACACGACCTGCGGCTTGAGCGTACGCCGTAAAAACCCGAGCGTCGCCGCCCAGGTCTGGGCTTGCGCTTTAGCGTTCTCCGACGCCGATCCGCCGAAGGTCGCCATTCCCGGCTGCCACCCGGTGCCCGCCAAACCGTGGCCGGCGTTGCGGAAAATCAGCGCCGTCGTCGCGAGTCCCGCAGCGGCGCGCGTTTCGGCGATGTTTTGCACCGCCATGCCCGAGGCCCACACGCCGTCGGCCATGCCGCCGGCAACCAGTAACGGCCCGGTATAGCGTTCCACCGGAATTCGCGCAGCCGCGGCTTTGCCCGGGTACGCCCAGCGCCCGGCATCGGAGGTGCCGCGCAGGTCGAACATCATATCCTTCGCTCCCCGGACCATGTCGGCGTGGAAGCCGACGTAGGGCGTGAACGCGAGCGACTTACCGCGAAAGGAAAACGACGAGTGCGCCGCGCCGTCGGTTTCGTCGCCGTGTCCCCAGCCGCCGCGCACCACATCGCTGGGCACGATCGCCACCACCGCCTTGAGCCAGGGGTAATGCGTCGCCGCGATCAGCGAAAATTCCGCGCCCTTGGAGATTCCGTACAAACCGATCCGCTCCGCGTCGACCTCCGGACGCGCCTTCAGCCACGCCCAGACGCCTTCCAACCGGTCCACCGGGATGTCGATGAACCGCGACGGCAACTGCGGGATCTGCGCGCGCGCCTGCCCCGGGAACACCGGCGAGTAATAGGGCAAGCCGAGCACCACGAACCCTTCCGAGGCCAACCGCGGCGCGAACTGGCGCGCGGTGTAGTCCCCGCCCTCACCTCCGCCGAGCACGATCAAGGTCGGATACCGTCCCGGCCCCGGCGGACGCGCGAGCACCGCGCCGGGAAACGCATCGACTTCTTCCATCGCCACCTCCGGTTTGCGATGGATCTGCACGACCGTGGTCGTCGCCACCGCACGCCCCTGCACGAAGGCGGTGAAGCGGAACTCGTGCGCCTTGCGACCGCCGCCATACGCAAAGATCGGCCCCATCGACCAGAACAAACCGCTGGCATCGGCCTCGCTATAGCTGCCCGACAACGGAATGCTGCTGCCGATTTCCACGCGCCCGGCCGCGTCGACACGGTACTGCGCGCGCGAGCGCTGCACCGTGGGGGCGGGCCAGTCCAGCGAGCGCTCGCCCTGCACCTCGACCACCGAACCGGGCGACAGCCCGGTCAGGGTCAACGCGACCGGCTCGCCGTCCAACACCCGCTGTTCCGGGCCTTGCATGAACTGTTGTGCACAGGCCGGCACCGCGAGAGCGAGGGCGCATGCGAGGAATGCGCGAGCCAGCGTGTGGGAGGCATCGATGGGCGAAAGCATGGGATCGGTCCTTCGGTGAAGTCCCGGCGACCCTAGCGGGGAGCAGCTCGCGCCGTGCGATCGGATCGGCGAACGCGCCCGATCGCGGCGCCAACGGGCCGGGGGGCCGGCGAACGGCGCGGGCTCAGGCGATCGCCGCGCGCAACCGCTGCGAACTCTCGCGGCTGGCGACGACCTCGCTGCCGTCGGCCATGACGATCGCGAAGCGGCGCGCATCGTGCGCAAACAGCCGCACGACCCGATCGAGATTGACGATGTGCGAGCGGCCGACGCGTACGAACTTCTCGGGGTCCAAACGGACCTCCAGCGCCGACAGCGGTGTCGAACACCAGTACGGCCCTCCCGGCGCATGCAGCAGGACGTGATCGTCCTGCGCCTCCAGCCGGCTCACCTCGGCCACGCGCACCGGAACGATGCCGTCGCGGTGGCGCACGAACAGGCGCTGCAACGGGGCCGGCGCGGCGATCGGCTCCATCCGCGCGGTCAACCGATCGATCGCCGCGGAAAACCGCGCGTGCCCGAACGGCTTGAGCAGATAGTCGAACGCGCCGAGATCGAACGCCCGCGCGGCATGGGTCGGGTCGGCGGTAGTGAATATCACCGCCGGCAGATGCCGCGCCAGGGTCAACGCTTCGATCCCGCTCATGCCCGGCATCTGGATGTCCAGGAGCACCAGCGTCGGTTGCAGGCGGTCGATGTGCTCGAGCGCCTCGTCGCCCGACGCCGCCAGGCCGATCAACTCCAGGCGCGCATCGTTTTCGACCAGTTCGACCAGCGCTTCCCGCGCCAAGCGCTCGTCCTCGCATATCAACGTGCGCAGCGGCACCTGGCTCATGGCGCGACGCTCCGCAGCAGCGGCAGCTCGATCCGCGCGCTGAAGCCCGACACACGCGCATCGGCCCGCAGGCTCGCCTCGCGGCCGTAGCGCTCGCGCAGGCGCCGCCCGATCAACGACAAACCCACGCCGGTCGAGGCCGCCGTGGGCGCGCCGCCGCTGCCGTCGTCTTCGACGCTCAGCTGCAGGCGGTCGCCGTCGACGCGCGCGCGGATCGTCACCGTGCCACCGGCGATCGACGGCGCGATCGCATGCTTGATCGCATTTTCGACCAATGGCTGCAAGGTGAACGCAGGAACGATCGCGTCTCGCGCGTCGTCCGCGATCACTGCATCGACCCGCAGCCGTTCGCCCAGACGCAGACTTTCCAGTTCGAGATACGTCAGCACGAACCCCCACTCCTGCGACAACCGCACGTCGTCGTACGCGCCGGTCTTGGCTGCGAGCGCGTAACGCAACAGATCGCCCAACTGCTCCACGGCGGCCTGGGCGGCGGCCGGATCGCGGCGCACCAGCGCATGCACCGAGTGCAAGGTGTTGAACATGAAATGCGGATTGAGCTGCGCGCGCAACATGGCCAACTCGGCCTCGCTGCGCAGCCTCTCGGCGCGATCGGCGCGCGAGGCCTGCTCGCGCGAGCGCTGATCTCCGCGATAGGCATAAGCCAGCCCGGCAATCACCAGATACACCGCGATACCCTGGATCACCTGCCAGCGATTCGGGCCCGAGCCCAAGGTCAAGGTCGCGTATCGCGCGACCTCGCCTCCGCGCAGTTGAACCACCGCCGCCATCGCCGCCATCCACATCGAGGAGTACGAGAAAGCAAACAACCCCTGCATCGCCACGAATCCCACCGGCGACGGCCGCATCCACGCGATCCGCCGCGTCGTCGCGACGACCGCCAACCCCAACAAAGCCCCCGGCACGACATTGGTCGCCGCATCCGCGAGGTATCCGGCCAGGGACGCGCCGGGGTAACGGGGAAACGCCGACAAGTACGCCAAGCCCAACAACGACCACGCGCCGACATACGCCCAGCCGACGCGACGCAACGGCGCGCGGTCCGACATGGGCGACTCCGGCAGCGGCGTCTGATCGATCGGAAAGTCGTGGGCGGGCGTCATCGCAGGGGGGGCTCGCAGGAGCGGGAACGCCTGCAACCTACCTCATCGCCCGACGGCGAAACAGTGGCGAAGAGAGGAGCCCGATGGCATGCGAAGGCAGGCTCGCCCTCATCGCTGCTTTGCCCGCGCGCCGCAACGTACTGGCGCAGGCACTCGAGGTCTCTCTTGGCGACCCGCCAGATGGCGTTCATGGGGCATATCCATACGCCCTGCGGGACACGGGAATCCTGTTCCAGGGGAATGAGGCACCCACCCCAGAAAAGTGAGACCCTAGCGAAGTCGGCGGCTTAGCCGAAAAGGCCTGTTCCGTTCGGGGCGACGGCCGCAACCTCATGGAGTTCAGCTTGCGCAAACGGACCGCGCCTGAGCCGTTCGCAGTGGCGGGACGGCTGAGAAGGGAGGACGAAAATGAACCAGACGTCGACCGAGATACGTGGCGCCACTGCAGATGAGATGCCGCGCGCGATCGCAGCGATAGTCGCTGCATTCATCACTGACCCGCCCGCGCGATTCGCCTGGCCGTCCGCGCACGACTACCTCCTGACCATGCCGTTGGCCACCCGCGAGTTCGCGGGCAGTTGTTTCGAGCACGGCACGGCTTACGTGTCGGCGGACTTCAGCGGTGCCGCACTCTGGTTGCCCCCAGGTGTGGAACCCAACGGCGAGCCCCTGGAAAAGATGTTCCGCGAAACAGCGAAGCGCGAGCACCTCGACGACCTGCTTGCGACGTTCGAGAAGATGGGCCAGTCGCACCCCCGTGAAGCTCATTGGTATCTGCCGCAGATAGGCGTCGACCCGAACGCTCAAGGAAAAGGCATCGGTGGGGCCTTGATGCGCCACGCCCTCGCCCGCTGCGACCAGGATCAAACCTTGGCGTACCTGGAGGCGTCAAAACCGCAGAACGTCCCGTTCTATCGGCACTATGGTTTCGAGGTGCTTTGCGAGATCCAAATCGGCGCGGCACCGCCCGTCGTGCCCATGCTTCGCAAGCCTCGCCGCTGAACGAACATGCGAGAGGTCGCAGTCATGCGTGGGATGCCCGCAAGCCATGTCGGGGACGTCCCTCAAGTACCACAACGAGTTTGCCCATCGACAGGCAAGGAGTGAGCTACTCAGCGCCGATCTGGACGGACTGTCGCTCGGGAAGAGTGGCGCATCTTTACAACCCGGGCGCTGCTTCTCTAGGAAGTGCAACGCAGGCCCGTCCATGAATGCATTCAGGCCAAGCTACGCGCGGCGTCTGATGACCAGTCAGGAGCCGGCACTCCTTAATATTGAACGTAACGTCATCCTGCGTGCGCTCAGCCCACCTCTGAGCGCCCACCGGACTCGGCCGGTCCGGGCGATATCTGGTAATCCGCCAGCATTCGGTTGAACTGGGCACTGCCGATCCAATGCTCTGCGTCCCCCAATCCGTGCCGGATCATGCCGACCTGGGCAACCCCAAGCCGAACACCAGAATGCGGGGGAAGCACGGGAAAAGCCGAAGCCTACGCTCGCCCGGACCGCAAATCCCCGTTGTTTTTTGCTTCACTCGCTTGCATTGGATTCTCTCGTTGATGCCGATCCGTCCTTCTTGCCCACCACCAGCCCTGACTATCCGGGCCGTTCTGGCGGCTGCTTCACTTGATGTTCCAACGCACCCACCTGGGCCGCAATTGGCCAGCCTCCGTTCGACCCCTAAACGATGTGGCTATTGACGGTGATTCAAACGGAGGGCTGACTTTTCCAATCAAAGCTGCCTTGGGTCATAACCCGATGCTATTGGCCAGGCGATTCGTCATCCCAAGGTTCCGCCTTCGGGCGTGTTCAACAAGGATCGGCACAGACTACCCGCCGGCCCTTCTGCCTCGATTCTGATGTCCGCTACGCGCCACACGTTCTTAGCGTCCTGCGCCAGGACGAAGCTCACCGTGCAAGCTGCGAAAGCGCCGTGTTCCTGTATTACACGGCCCGAAGCTGCGCTAACGGTGGCCGACCGTGTGTCCGATTGGTTCGAGTAGCTAATGAAACGCAGGTTTCCCACCTCGCTGAGGCGAGGGTTCGCGCCCAGGCGGGCCGCGACCAGCTCCTGGGGCTTGGCCAGCCAGACCATCAACATCGACGATTCGAGCTGCGTCACCTGTCGCCCGCCGCGCACGTGAGCGACCTTGGCTAGAAATTCCTGCTCGGCTTCGTGAGCCTCAAGACGCGGCTTCGCGAACGCGTTGGCTTCGTCATTCAGTCGCGACATCTCCTTCCCGATGCCTTCCAAGGCCGCATTGCTCTTGGCCAACTCGGCTGCAGTCAGTTGCCTGTCGGCTTTGCCCTTCGGCCTCTCCCGCTTCCACAGCTGGTTCCACGCCAGGGTTCGCAGGCCAAGGAAGTTCAATGTGTCCTGCACGGAGACGACGTCACCGACCCCCATCGGGGCCAGCGAAACGTTGAGCTTGGCGTTGTCGACGCCGGAAGCTGCGCTGCTGCTCCGAATGGCAGCGCGCACCGCAGACTCGTTGCACGCCAAAAGCCCGGCCTTGCCCATAACCTGATCGGTCACCGGCGCCCATGCGGTCGGCGCGATCGGCACCTCATTCGCGTCGCGCATGAGCTGGTAGCTTCGGTTGCCGATACGCCAACGCAATGGCCGCGGCGCCGCCGGTTCGGTTTGCTTCTTCTTACGCGAACCCGGCCATTGGGGAGCCGCGGGCGCTGGACATTCGAACTGCAGCTTTGTAGCGGACCAGTCGGGGCCCTGGGCGGCTTCGTACACAGTCAGCACTTCCATCTCGAACACGGATGTTGAGCCGAGGATGTCGTCCATCGGGGTACGATCCGCGATGCTCGACAGATTCGCGAAGTACAGTTGGCGCTCCCCCGCTTCCCCCTGCCCGTGGAACATCAGAACGTTCGCGTTCGCGACTGCCGACGCGCACGTCAGCACCATTATCAGCGCAGCACGTGATGCGCCCCCTGTTCCTTTAATCTTTACATCCATCATGGCCCTCCCTGTCGCGCTATGTTAGTGCCCGGTTTTGCACCGGGAACCGAGATTGCCGTCGCCGGCAGTCTTCGGAACCGATATCGTAACCTAGCCGACAAATTGCCCTGGTCGCTCGGGCCGCCGAGGGGGCTGATCTCCCGACCTAGAACGAGCTGGGATAGGCCCCACTAGGCTGCTCGTCGTCCCCCAGCCGTGGACAGACCAGCTTGTAAAACTGTAGCCGCCGGCGCAGCAAAACCCCAGTCCAATCGTCGAGGCGATGGCGGTTCGGGTAGGTCGCCTCAGTCCCGAGGCGTTTGAACGCGCCTTACTTGCGGCTGGGTAATGTCTCAACTGCTTAGTCCCCCTGCGCCCGCTACTCGACAGGCAGACTCGATTCCGAGCGCAACGATGATCAGGTGAGCTCCCGGCTTTCCGCGACCTGGGCTGAGCCTCGAGGGCGCCGCGCGACCACAACGCATCGCCCGGAAGCGCAAGCGCTTCCGGGCCCACGCCATACCTACTTCGGATAGAGATACTCCAGCCTTTTCGCGCTCAACTCGGCAGGGGATTCGTTGCGTTCGTCGGCGCTGAAGCCTAGCCCTCCCATGGTGTCCCCGTTGATCAGGAAGCTGAAGATGCTCGGACCCGTGCCGGAAACCTTGTCCCTGGGGTATTGCGCGTTGCCGTGGCAGCCCATGCATCCACCCATCACCAGTTGGTCGGAATTCGGAGGCAACTTCTTTACGTCCAGGATGCTCGGCAGCCCGCGCTTGGCAAGCAGGGTGAAGTCCTGCTTGTCGGGATGGGGATCCTTGACTCCGCCCTTGAACAGCTGGATGCCGGGCTGGCTGCTCTCGATCACGATATTCGCCAGGTAATAGTCCTGGGTAAGCGGATCAGGCTTAGCCGGCGTGATGGAGCCGTCTTCGTTCGTGGGCAACACCTGGAGCCCCACGAGACGATAGTATCGCCACACCGAATTCTTGAACTCGGGCGTATTGGCCATCGCCTGCTGGACTTCGGCGTTGATGTCGAAAACAGCCTTGGTCCCTACCGGCGGATTCTGGACCCTGATCGGACCCGAAAACCCTTTAGGCACGGCGAATTTTCCGGGAACGACATCGTAGCCATGGGCGCTGTCTATCGCGCCTGCCAAGGGCAGCGGGACCACGGTCCGATTGGATCCGGTATTGAGGATGGCCGACGGCCGCTTCCCTTGGGGTACCGAAGCATCGTATTGGAGTTCGTCATAGAGGTTGACGACATACAGTCCGGTGGCTTTGCTGTCTGGCGTGGTCAGACTGTCGACCTGTTCGAAGGTGGTGTAGACGAAGGTCGGGTAGTTCTCCATCTTGCGCAGAATGTGCAGGCCGACCAGGCCGAAGGTGGCCACCCGGGCCCGGGTCTTACCATTCTCCTGGTAGTAGTACAGGGCCTCGGCCGTGTGATAGCGGCCGGACGCGATCAAGGCGGGAGTCATTTCCCGCCATGCCGACTTGACCTCCACGGATTCTCCCGGGTTCGTCCCGTTGGGAGGCAGTTCCAGTGCAGACGGGGGATTCTCGGCGTTGTAGATCGACTTTACATAATCGTATTCAACCGGGTTCACCCTGGCCTGGAACAATATGATGTGATCGTCCTGGGGATTGGCCGACGGCGTGCTGCCGTTTTTCGGGAAGAAGATCTGGTTCTGGCCGATCTGGGTATTTTCGTCGAGATTGTTGAATCGGGCGTCGGTCGAGGCGACCTTGACATTCTGGAAGGCGTACTCGGGATCCAAAGTAGCGAGGTTCCCTCTGGGACCCGATCCGACGGGGAACAACTCGGACCGGTGAGCAAAGGTCTCCCAGAGCAGCTGATTGCTGCTGAAGTTGGAACCGGCGGTTCTGCCGCTTTGGTGGAAATCGCTGGCGCCGGAGGCGGCGAAGTTGCGGTTCGGATCGATGCTCCCCCGCACTACCGGAGACTTGCCGGCGGCAGCGACTCCGTTTTTCTGCGCTGGGGAATTGAAGTGGATGAACTGCCGCCAGGCAAAGCGGGCGTATTCCGCGTGGGTGATATTGGGCTTGTAGGGGTCGTAGTTGTAAGGCGGCGGGGCGACGGGCAGAGCCGCCGGAGTCGCGGTCAGGTCAGCCGCCGTGATCGGTGCGCCGCCGGGAAACGGTGGTGCTTGATCCTTGGAGATCGATGAAGCAGCGACGGTAGGTTCGGTTTTCTTACATGCGGTGCACATCGCCAGCGCACTGGCGAGTGCGCCGAAGATAATGATATGGGTCTTCATTGCTGCACTCCGTCATTGTTGCGCTCCGTGGTGAATCCATGCGATCCATCGCGGCAGCCAGGGGAATTCATGAGTTGTCGCGCCGTCCCCATCTCAGTCGGGAGCGGGGGGGGGGGGCGAAGGCGGGTCAGCCCACGTACTGGTACCACTGGATCACGAAGTTGGTATCGTTGAAATCATTATCGGTACCGTCTTCGGTCACGTATAAGTTGCCCCCACCGAGTGTTTTGTTGATGAAGAACACGACTGGATTGCCCGCCGAGACCTGCGGAACGTACGGCCCGCTGCTGCCGAACTGGACCTGCATTCCGTGCGCCATGGTGAACCTGCCGGCTCCGTTCTGGAGGAAGCCGACGTTGACGCCGCTTCCCGAGATCGGAAAGCTCGCCTTACTGCCATCCAGACAATAGAAACTGATGGGGTTGCCGCTGGCGTCGATGACCTGGACGTATTGCGTGTACTCGGCCTGATGCATCGCCGTGAACGTCACGAGCTTGCCGTCGGGGATGTACTCCAGGGATTGAGGGTCCGACCATTTGATGCCTGCCATAATGGAATCTCCTTATCTTGTTTGGCTTCCAGGACTGAGTGAGGCGCCGCTGGCGCCTTCACCGGCTGTCATGCCGCTGACTCCGCGGAACCGATGCGCATGGCATTGCTTCCGGAACGGTGTCGTCGAGCAGTTCGTGGATCGCGATTCGACGGAAGTGCCGTCGTCTTGGGTTCAAGCATCTGCGTCTTAGCGCATCGCCAGCTACTACGCTGTCAGGCGGAAGCTGCGGCCAAGTTCTTTGATCGATGCTTGATAGGTCTCACAGAATTCGGCTTCTATTTCGCGCCAATGCGACTTGACTCACAAAAGCATCGGTAGCCAATGAATGAGAAGCTTCGTGCGCACAGTCGCCAAATCGGCGCTGATGCTTCAGCGCGACTGAGGCAGTTGAGCCAGCCCGCGCGCTAAGGCGCCGCGAGCGAAGGACTCGTGTCGTGATCGCAGACCGGCGGATAGGCAAGGCGGTTGGCGGGCGGAAAGCCCGCAGGCGGCACGAGTGCGACCGTGCTGCCTGCACGCCTCGATCAGTCTCCGCAGTGGCAGCGGCCGCCAGCTTTCCGGTACCCGGCGGCGGTGTAGCCGCCGCCGTAACTGTTCCAGGGGCGTTGTGCGTCGGTACCAGTCGGCCTCCGCCGCAGCGGCGATGCGTCGCCGTCCTTCAGTCCGAGTACGGCTCGGGATTGGCTAGCGCATCGCCGCGGTGATCGGGCTGAGCGGGGTCGTTGCGATAGTTGTCCGTCCAGTGGCTCCAGCCATAGCCGAGTCGCGCGCCCTCGTCGTAAACGTAGCCGTAGCCGTAGCCGGTCACGCTGAAGCGGTTGTCGACCACGCTCAGTGCGCGGCCATAGCTATTGCCCCAGCGAGACTCCAGGATCAGCTGGTAGCCGTTGCCTTCGAACAGGTTGCCCTCGATGCGGACTTGATCGATGTCGGCGGCGGTCTGGAAGAACAGCGAACCGGTGTCGTTGCCCGAGCGGATGTCGAGGCGATTATTGCGGATCAGCATGCGCCGCAATGGATTGACGGCAGTGGAGAAGTCGCGCACGGTCGCAGCCGAGTTGTGCGAAGCGCTGGAGCCGGTCCCGTACGAGCGCAGACGGTGGACGTAGTTGCCGTCGGCGATGGCGTCGTATTGCGGTCCGGTGTTGTAGAAGCAGATGCCGCTGCCGGTGTCGTGAATATAGTTCCGCTCGAGGATGCCCACGCCAAGGAACGCGCACGAACGCGAAATACGCCTTTGCGAGATCAGCGCGCCGGATATCTCCGAATCGCGGATCTCGACACGGCCCTTGGCCGGCGGGCAGGCGTCGTCGACGCAGCGCGAATAGTCGGTCGTGGTCACCACGGGGGTGCCTTCGCTTAGCGAGGCCGGACGGAAGCACGAACGTTCGATGACGATGTCGCCGGCGGACAAATCCAGCGGCGCCTCGAAGCGCACTTCGCTGATCCGGGCCCCCGCCGGCAACCTCGCATTGCCGGTGTAGCGCGGCAGCGAATCGCAGGTCTGCCGTCCGATCGCGGCCAGGCCGGTGTTGACAGGCGTCAGCTGCCAGCCGCGAAGCGCTTGCTGCGCGTTGGCAGTGCCGGCGAACGCGACGAGTGCGCCGCAGACGAGCGTACGAACGATCGGGGCGGGCGATGCCGCGCGTGTGGGGTTTCCGATACTCATCATGGTTTTCTTCTCTGGAGTGGTGGCCGGATGATGGCGATGCGCGCGCAGGCGCTCGACCAAGGCTGCAGGGTCGGCGCGGCCGTTCGCGCCGTACCAGCGAGCGGGTCGGCACTTCGGTCTTTCGCCGGCACCATGATCCAGACTAGCCCCCATGAGTCGGCTTGCCGTGCATCACGCTTGTACAGTTTGATTGCCCGCACCTATTCGATTGAGGACAGCCTGAGTCCTTGAGACGCAAGCAGCATCGCGGGACATGCACAGGGGCGTGATCGCGCCGAAAGCACGGCGCACGTCTTCGACCCGCGGCTCGCCGTCCGTCTCGACGCCGGAATCGCCGCGGCATCCGGGGCCATCGAATCCAGCGGCTGCCGGAGCGTTCCGCGAAGCTGCGTACCCACCGATAACCCTGCGGTAATACCGCATCGCTCGTCGCGGAGTAAATCTCCGCTGCCTGTCCCGCGTCCATCTCCACGGCATGGAGCTAATCGATACCCCCTGAAGACACCGGAATTCCGCTCGAACCGTCTGATCCGTCTTTGCGGCCAGGCTATGCACGCCTATATAGAATGGCGTTGCGTTCGCAGGTAGAATCTAAGCCGCCGCCGAAAGCTTATGTATGCGGAGCGTTCCATCGCGCTCGGCGAGGTTATGGACCATGGATTGCCCTGGAGTCCACAAGCAGTAGTGGCTTTCCTGTGGAATGCCGAATTACAGGACATGGGTGATTAAATGGTTCTGCCTCGCAAGTAGTGCGGACTGGACCAACGGGCGAGCGCAGCGCCGATGGAGATATTCAGGTCTTATGGAACTAGACCCGCTGCCAAGCCTGACTCTGGCGGCCATGCTTTGGGAAGCGACCGTACAACTGGAGTGCAGTTCGAACCACAAGGGCCTGATCATTGAAACGCGCTATCAACGGATTGCTGTTGGCATCTTTCAGTATCTACTCGGCCTCTTGCCAGAGGCATGGGCCTGCCGAGGCTGCGACTGAAGGAATTAGAGTCGGAGAGACTCGCGCCAACGTCGAACTTCTACTAAAAGCCCGCGGTATAAAGTTCAAGCTCAGCGCTCCACTGGCCGATACATCGGCATTGCCGGCTGAATTGATACAAGAGGAAGCACTCGAATCGTCTACCCTCACGTTTTTTGTTTTCGAGCCGCCAGTGAATGCGATCACGAAGACGACGAGAATCATCGTAGTGTTCGATCAAAATGGACGCGTTGATCGAATCATGACAAAAGAAAGCAACCTCGGCTTGTAGGGAAACAAAGGGCTCACATTAAGGCGATCCTGTTGCCCGCGATCTGCCGATCGGCGACACCTGCATTTCCGCGCGGCCGACGGCGCGCCAATATGCAGCAAATCCACTTCCGGAGCCTATAGCCCTGTTCGAATTGGCGAAAGATTTGATCGAGCCATTATCGTTGCCCGACATCCCGGCGCCCCAAGCGCCCAGCCCCGTGCTACAAATACGCCTCGTTCGGCGCAAGGACCCGCCATGGCACGTTATCCCAGAATCGACCAGCCTTGCCCGCTAGACGCGCGGGCGCGCAGCCAACTCGACAGCCACTGCGGCCTGTGCGGCAAAACCGTGCATTGCCTTGATGGGCGCAGCGATGCGGAGCGCGCAGCGCTATTGCGGCAAGCCAGCGGCCCGATCTGTGTTTCCTATCGGTTGGCGCTGGGCACAGCCCTGGCCTTGGCAGCCGCCGCTCCGGCGGGAGCTGGTCCGGCGGACGCCACCGCCTCGTCGCTCCCATTACAGTCGGCGCTACCAACTTCGCCCAACATGGCGTCGCAAGCGCAGCCCCCGGTAGTGCCCGAGAGCCTGGCCGATCCGGGCCTGGACATGATCTTCGTCGGCGGCATCAGCCGGCCCGGGGACGCCGAATGGCTTAACGACGGCCAGGAACTGCCCGAGCTGCCGATGCGGCGGGAACCACCGCGCGAATAGGCAGTCGCAATACTCAGTCCGCAGCGCGGTTATCGCCCAATACGCCGACTGCATCCTCGATCCGCAGCCCGGCGATCGCTTGCATCGCTCCGCGCATACTCTCGGGGCTGCCGTCGCCGACGATCAACGCGAGATGGCCGGCGCCGAATTCGTCCAGGCCCGCGTCGTAACTGACCCAGCGCTCGCCGTTCCAGACCTGCACCCACATATGCGGTCCGAACGCGTGCGCACGGCCGACGAAGCGGCTGTTATAGGCCAAACCGGCAACGACCCGAGCCGGTATGTCGCGCGCCCGCGCCGCCGCGGCAAGCAGCAGCGCGTACTCGGTGCAATCGCCCTCGCGCCGTGCCAAGGCCTCGCTTGCACTGAGGTAATCCCGATAGACCACAGGCCCGGACAAATGCGTTCGCACCGCCACAACCAGGCGGCGCATGCGTGCGTCGACACTGCCCCCACCGGCGGCCCGGGCGAAACCGACCATCGCGCGATCACTGCTCTGCAGCCATGGTGTGGGTGCCAAGTAGCGCGTCAACGCTTCTGCGCCAGGTGCGGCTTCGCGGCCGCAATCCCTGCAAACTGTCAACAACAGTCCATCAGAGGTGCGCATTGCATGTTGCTCACCCGTCTGTGGCCACGGCCAAGCCGCCGCACCGTCGCGCTCGGCCAGCCGGTAACGAATGGTGCCGCGGCGCGACGCCAACGACAGTCGATACGGCGAGGGCACCAGTACTGCCTGGATCTGCGCCTTGAGTTCGGCCTCGGACGCGGCCCTGTTCACAGCGCCAGCCATGCACACCCAACCTGAAGACAGGACCAGCAACGTCCAAAACAGAAATCGCTTCGCACCCATCATCCTCTCCGCGGCCTACCTGATGAGCATTACATCGTAAATCGCTCGGTTCGCGGCTTATGCCAACTGACTGAGCCGAGTGGGCGAAAATTAGACGCTATGGTGAGCCAGAAACCTTTAGACAACAAACTCGTGAGACTCCGTGAGCAACAGCTGAAACTGGCTAGCTGTCACAGCGTCACATTGAGCTCAGTGCAACGCTCATGCGCGATGGCGACCAGAGCGCTGCATCGCCATTGTGTCGAGTTCGGCTCTATGGCTTCTCGCCAAAGCCCCCTCCAACCGCGCATGTCAGCCCCTATGAGGAGCGCGTCAACGATGAACAAGAAGGTTCGCCGACCTAACAGTACTGCCGCGGCGATTCTTCTCGTCGCCATTTCGTACCCCGCGATGTCCGACGTGGTGGACGTTACCTACAGCCTTTTCTGCACAGGAGATGGCGTAAACGACTCAGGCGAGGTGGTCACAACATGCCAAGATGGCTCCATGCTGGCCCGACGCGCCAGCAATGCGACCTGGAAGGTCATTAATATTCAAGCACCTTTGTCCTGCCAAGCAGGCAACCTGGCAAACAACGGAACGGTCTTCGTGCATTGCACCTCGAACGGACAGAAGCGCGCCTATGTTTGGCTTGCGCACCAGAACAACCTCACCACCTTATTGCCGGCGCTCGGCCACGACCGCGCAACCATATCCGCGGTGAGCCCCTCCGGTGTGGCTGCCGGAACGACAATCGACCGCCAGGGAAGGTCGTACCCCGCACTCTGGCGGTCGCCGACCGAGCGGGCGACCGAACTGAAGGTCGGGCTGCTCGGCCTCGGGGGGAAGGACTGTGTTGCGAATAGCGTCGAAGATGAAAACACGGTCGATCCGGCGGTAGTCGGAAGCTGCCCCAACTCGAACAGCACGCGCCGAACGGCCATTGTTTGGAGACGAGATGGACTGCTGGTTAACTATGTTGCCCATGCACTGCCCTTTCCGGATCAGAGCGATGACTGCAAAGCCGACCTGATTGCAGGCAGCAGTGTGGTCGGCACCTGTCAATTCATCGCGGGGACTCCTCGCCATCCAGGGATCTATACCGTGGCCTGGGTTGGAAACGATGAGCCGAAAGTCATGACACCCTACGCCGAGCCTTCCTTCAGCCATCCCACTGGGGTAATTAAAGATGGCAGCATCGCAGGCTATGTTCATCGAAAATCTGAACCTGAGATCGGCGAGAGGGCATTTATCTGGCATCCGGCAAACAACGATCTGACGATCTTCAGCGCCACCTTGGATCCTGATCATCCGGAAAGCAGTGTCAGGCCACTGCATTACAGTGAAAGTGGACACTTGGTCGGCAATGCTGCAGTACAGGGGGAGGACCCTCTGAACAGACCATTCCGCCTAACTTCGAGCACTGGGGCAATAGTCGACCTAGACCCCCAAGGAGCGCCGTCTGAAACCATTAGTACTGTCTCCAAGTCAGGATGCTTTGCTGCAGGAATCGCAAGCCCAAGTGACTCGGATGGTTGGTTTCGTCATGCGTACCTGTTCCGCATGTGCGGAGACTGAGCGAGCCGACAGCCTATCGTGTAACACCTGATGTGATCGAATCAGAACTGCTTTAGCTGCGGAGGATGCGCCTCGCGCGTACTTGGAGCCCTGCGGTTTGATCCTCACTGTGCTGGATCTACACGTAGAGCACCATCCAGATATCGCCAATGGCTCGCGAGGATGATCAGGATAACCGCCACGACCCATTCGTGGCGGGCTAGATTGAACTGTCAAGCTTACGTTGCGCGTCTGATAGAACCGGAAGCTGGGCACCTCACATGCGCCAGAAGCAACAACGAGCACTCGTCAAGCGGATATTAGATCGTCTGGACGGCCGCGTGACGCCACCGAAAGGCGCTGCGTTGAGGCAGCCCCCTGCGGCTTATCTCAGCCCCGAACGACTGAAGCACGAACAGCGCCGCCTGTTTAAACAGCGGATGTTGCCAGTAACGCTCAGTTGTCGACTTGCCAAGCCGGGCGAGTACATCACCGACGACTTATCGGGTGTTCCCATACTGCTCGTACGGGACGACGAAGGCGCGGCACAGGTCTTCCTCAATGCATGCCGACACCGTGGCTCGCGCATCGTGATCGACGCGGAAGGCACGGCCGCCAGTTTCTCTTGTCCGTATCACGGCTGGACATATGGCAAGGTTGCCTGCGTCGTGTCATTCCCCAACACGCCTTCTCGGACCTACAGCCGCAGACACTGAGCCTGATACATCTGCCTACGATCGAGCGACACGGTCTGATCTGGGTTTCGCTGCGCCCAACGCACGAGTGGATGATTCGCCACTGGGATTGCTCGATGATGAGATTGCCCACTATGGCTTCCATGGATTCAGTCATTTCGACACGGTGCAACTAACCCCGAAGGCCAACTGGAAACTGATCGTCGAAGGTTTCTTGGAGAACTGGCACTTCGGCATCCTACACCGCTCCACGATCGCACCGATTTTCATTCCCTCATTGGGCGTGGTCGATTCGTTCGACCCCCATCAGCGCATCGTTTATCCGCGAAGAAGCATTCTCGAACTGCGTGGACAGCCGATTCCACCCGCCTCGGTTACCAGATCGTCGCCGATCTCGATGCGCAGCAGGCCATTTCTGAAGTCGAAGGTGTGAGCAGCTTTCTGCCAGCTGGCCAGCCCATCGCGCGTCGAGCAAATTTCTGCGCCTACCCGATGCGCGTCTTTGAGCGGCGAGATGTGACTGGTGCCGGTGATAGGCGCCGGGCTGTCTCCAGGAAGCAGCACCATGAGCGAGCATCACAGAAACTTCAGCAACCTCACCCGTCCCTTGACCAAGTTCGAAGTGGACATCCACGACATGTTGACGCACGACGACACCGCCGCGGTACTCGAAGATTTGGACGCGGCTGGCAAGCTAAGCCGAAGCTGTTGGATGGTCGTTCCCATGCTTTGCGGAACGGCCAGTGCCGACTTTTCGAAGAGTCTCGTGAGACTCCGTGAGTAGCAGCGGAACCTAGATATTCATCACGATGTTACGTTTGACTGAGTGCAACACTCATGCGCAATGGCGACTAAATCGCCACTACCGCCATTGCTGGGCGCTCGGCTCATCCGACTTCTCTATGAAGCTTGGCACGGCCACCTTATCGCGCACGTCAGTTCTCAGCGGAGCATATCAACCATGAACAGGAAAATTTTCAGGCCCAGTAATCTGGCCGCAGCAACTGCTCTCGCCGCCATTTCGTGTGCCGCGATGGCCGACGTAGTGGATTTTGTTTTCCTGGGGTGCTCGCCAAGCGGAGTGAATGACTCAGGCAAGGTGGTCATGACATGTGGTGCTGATAAGGTGTTGAGGCGGTACAACCGCCCCGACTACTGGGAAACCATTCAGAAGCCCTTGGCGTGCCGAGCTGGTGCTCTAGCGAACAACGGTACCGCCTTCGCGCACTGCACCTCGAATGGACAACAGCATGCCTATGTCTGGCTTGCGCAACAGAGCGATCTTATCGTTCTACTGCCAGCGCTCGGCCACGACCGAGCAACTGTCTCCGCGGTCAGCCCTTCCGGCGTCGCGGTCGGAGCGACGATCGACAGTCAGGGAAGGTCGTATCCCGCACTCTGGCGATCGACCACCGCACGGGCGACCGAGCTGAAGGTCGGGCTGCTCGGCTTAGGGGGAAGGAATTGCGTTGCGAGTAACGTCGAAGATGAAAACACGGTCAATCCAGCCGTGGTTGGAAGTTGCCCCATCTCGGGTAGCACACGCCGAACCGCCATTGTTTGGAGACGGAATGGCCTGTTGATCAACTATGTTGCCCATGCACTGCCCTTTCCGCATCAGAGCGATGACTGCAAAGCCGACCTGATTGCGGGCAACAGTGTGGTCGGCACCTGTCAATTCATCGCGGGGACTCCTCGCCATCCCGGGATCTATACCGTGGCCTGGGTTGGAAACGATGAGCCGAAAGTCATGACGCCCGACGGCGGGCCTTCCGATAGCCACCCCATTGGAGTCCTCAAGGATGGCAGCATTGCTGGCTATGTCCGCCGCAATGACGGTGAGATCGGCGACAGAGCATTTATCTGGCGTCCTGCAAACGATGATCTAACAATCTTCAGTGCGACCTTGGATCCCGATCACCCGGAGGCTGGTGTAGTGCCACTGCATTACAGTGAAAGCGGGTTTCTGGTCGGCACTGCGCAAGTTGTAGTGACTGAAAGCGGAGAGACAGAAGTAGTGACCAAACCATTCCGGCTGACTGTAAGCACCGGGACGATGATTAACGTGGGTGCCCCAATCGATCCGTCTAACGGACCAGAGAAAGTTACCGCCGTTTCGCGAGACGGCTGCTTTGCCGCGGGAACTATGACCTTTGGCCCATTGGAATATAATAACCGCTCTTTCCTTTACAGGATGTGCGGCAGTAAGTAGTGCTAGATCAATAGCCAGCCGGGGCAATTTCTGATACGACCATATTCGAGGCCATTCTGCTTAACAGATGCGAAAGTTCGACTAGGATGCCTGCCGCAACTGGCTCGTGGCGGAGCGAGGTGCGCTCCGCTCTAGCTTGAGTCGCGCGCCCAACAGAATAGGCAGAGGGGGCGCCCTATGCGTGCCGAGCAACAAGAAGCCCTTGTCAAGCGGATATTCGGCCGACTGGATGGTCACGTGGTGCCGTCGACGGGAGCTGTCTTAAGACAGCCCGTTGCGGATTATGTCAGCCCCGAACGACTGAAGCACGAACAGCGTCTCCTGTTTAAACAGCGGATGTTGCCGGTGACGCTCAGTTGTCGAATCGCCAACCCAGGCGACTACATCACCGACGACCTATCAGGCGTTCCCATACTGCTCGTGCGGGACGACGAGGGTGCGGCACGGGCCTTCCTCAATGCGTGCCGGCATCGTGGCGCGCGCCTGGTGGTCGACGCGGAAGGCGTGGCCGCCAGTTTCTCATGTCCATATCACGGCTGGACATATGATCGGCAAGGTTGCCTGCGTCGAGTCTTTCCGCTGGACGCCTTCTCGGACCAGCAGCCACAGACACTGAGCCTGATACGCCTGCCTACGATCGAACGGCACGGTCTGATTTGGGTTTCGCTCGCGCCTACCTCGCGCGCGGACGATTCGCCACTGGGGTTGCTCGATGATGAGATAGCCCACTATGGCTTTCATCGGTTCAACCATTTCGATACGGTACGACTGACCCCGAAGGCCAACTGGAAGTTGATCATGGAAGGCTTCCTGGAGAACTGGCACTTCGGCACCCTGCACCGCTCCACGATCGCACCGATTTTCATTCCCTCACTGGGCTTGGTTGATTCGTTCGATCCCCATCAGCGCATCGTTTATCCGCGAAGAAGCATTCTCGAACTTCGCGGGCAGGCAAATTCCGCTCTCAAACTGCTTCCACACAGTGTCGTGATCTATCTGCTGTTTCCAAGCACACTGTTGGTGTGGCAAGGAGACCATCTTGAAGTCTGGCGAATCTATCCGGATCCAGGTGGCGATCCCAGCCGATGTGTCGCAGAGGCATCGCTGTACACTAGCGAACCGGCAAAAGATGACAAGGCACGGGGTCACTGGAAGCGCAATAGGGATTTGCTAATGCAAACGGTGGTCGGCGAAGATTTTCCCGTGGTGGAAGGAATTCAGGCCAACCTCACGTCAGGTCTGGCTTCGACATTCCTATTCGGGGCGAACGAGCGGGGGCTGCAGCTCTTTCAAAAAAATATTGCGGACGTACTTGGCGCCGACGCGTGCAGCGAGGTCGGGATCAACCCGTAGACTCTAGGCAGGGTTCGGCTGAGATTGCGATACAGCCGAGCCTCAGGCATAAGCAGTTCGGCACGTGACTGAGCCCGGCGGTCTGTTGGCGTAAGTGGTCGAGCGACGGAATGTTTTTGGCCCGTCGCCTACACAGCCAGCGGCGCGAAATGCGTGGTCTCAGTCCAGGGGTCGCTCGACTCCCTGCGGATGAGACCAATTGACCGGCTAGCCAGCCTTACCCATCGCCGATCTTGATTGCTTCCTCACCGTCTCTCACTTACTGATCATGATCACGACCGAGAAATCTCATTCTTCCTTAGCCTGTTCGGAGGGCCAACCGGCCGTGGGTATCCGAGGATCCGATATGGCATTGCAAGATAGTCGATTGAGGTTGAAGCGATTCTCTCTTTTGAGAATGAAGCCAGTCATTTTTGCCGCAATGATTGGCTTGGTTGCTGGAGCACCGGTTCAGGCCGAAAACCACGTGCCCACCAACTATCTGGACTATCTCTTCTGCTTAGAGAGCTTCAACGAAATCCGCGCCTGCTACGCAGCCGACCTGGGCCAGCAGCCAGGGTCGCGCGTTGAGTGCGCAAAGGAAAAGGGCGTGTCCGGAAAATGCCTGGAGTACGTATCGGATGATTACCTGCCCGAAAAGCTGACCGCGGCAGGTGGCAAAAAATGGGCCGATTTGGACGGGCAATCAGGATCGAGAGCCGCGCCAGTCACGATGATGCGAAAAGAGATTGATGAGTAGGCTGAGCATCGGATTCGAATCATTTGCTCGGAACAGCCTGACGACCACCGAAGCCGCCGCCGATTTCACCCTCCAGAGATGGAGCTCTCCAACATGTTCGAACCCATCAAGATTGGCGCCCCCATGCCGCCTGCGATCGTATGCCTGATTGCTCTGGCTGCGCCGCTTCCGCCATTGCCCAGTTAGCAGAGGTGGCGGTTGTTCCCGGGCAGCAGTGCAGAGGCATCTGCGTCAACGATCAAGCATTTGTAGTGGGGGCGTGCGCTGACACGGATGGCACGACTTTGGCGTTCCTCGCTACAGGTAACCAGAAATCGATACTGCCCGGGTTGGCCCTGGGAAGGAGTTGCTCGGCCGGGGCAATAGCCAATTTAGGCAAGATCGTCGGCAACTGCGTGGACTCAAACCTCGTTTCGCAAGCCGTCGTTTGAAACACTGGAGGTTCGCCGATGGCGCAGCGGTTGATGCCGTTGCCGAATGGAAAGAGCACCTCGGCAACCGCCTTCAACCAAGAGGGGGTGGTGGCAGGTGTGTCGAGAGACGGTAGCTTTTTGGCACAGCCGGCGGCGTGGCTCAATAGCGCGACTGCCACCGCCTTGCCTGTCGGGCTGTTAGGGCTTTCCGACACGAACTGCATCTCGGTCGATGTCTCTGGCGGCAGTTCCAGCGGTCCTACTGTCATCGTAAACTGTCCCGACCGGTCGGGGGGGATACGGCCGATCTACTGGACTCGCACGGGTCTTTTCAACGCATACGTCGCGCAGTCCTTGCCGCTCCCATTGGAGGCGAAGCGGTGTCGTGTCTCGTCGATCAAGGGACCGCATGTTCTGGGAGTGCGCAACCTTAGCAACGGGGCGGGCTATCGCACGGCCGTGTGGGCGAACTTTGGATCGACCGTCGTATTGAGCATCGAATGGTGGGATAGAGATCAATGCGCGCGGCGAGGTCGTAGGTGAGTTCACGGTGCCTGACGGTGGTGTTCAGTCGTTCTATTGGAACAGCGAAACCGATGAATTTGCCCACATCACGCCGCTACCTGGAGGGGAAGACGTCTCAGTTGTTGGCATTGGCGCGACGCCGTAGTCGTGGGCATCAGCCAAACGGATGCGGGCTTGAATCACGCCTTCTCGTGGACCCGGTCAAACGGGATGAGCGATCTAGGCTCGCTTCCTGGCGGCGAGCGCTACGCACTTCGACACCGAGGCGGATAGTATGCCGAATCAGGCCAGCTCGACTTCGACCCATGGCGGCACTGACCAATCGGTCCGAACTAAACTCCGATTGATATCGTGTATGTAGTTGTTCGTTCCCACGCGTGAAGAGACTAGTTTGAACTTGGTAGCCGTGGGCGCGTCAAACTTGACCATCAACCCTACGGTGATGTGCGACTCGGGGCGTTTTTCGTCAGCGACCAGAACGGTAGACCCAAGCACTTTTCATTCTCCGCACCTGTGGTTTCGGAGAGTAAGTTTGACGTGTCGGTTGACCTGTTGATAGCCGAAAAACTAGCAAAAAAGTCCACGCCTAACCCGTTGATTTGTAAGGACCGAATTTTCGGACCTTTGGTTCCGAGACCACAGGTAGGGAGAAGAGAGAGGACTGGCTGGCGAATTTTTCGCCAAAACGCGTTTTTCGCCGGTTCTCCGAAACCACGGCTTACGCGGAAACCCACAAAAATAAGGGGGCTTTCTCGACCCACGGCGGGGGAAATAAACGCACTTCGGGAAGCAGTGGTGGAGCCGCCAAAACCCGGTTCCAACTCTCTATGGGGATTGTTGGGATGCGTTGGGCGCCGCCGGGGGGCTGCTAGGGGGCTGTTGACCAGACTGGCGAAGGGATCTCTGCCGTCAGCTGAAGTGCGTGGCACCAGTCTCGCGCGGTGCGAAGACCCCATTCCAAACTGGCTAAGGCACTCCTAGGCCTCTCGGACACCACCCAATGCAATACGCCCGAGTTGATGGCAGCCGCAAAGAGGCGCTCCCCGATGGCCATGGGGCATGTCAAACCTGTGGCTCGGCGATGGTTGCCAAATGCGGGGCACGGGTAATGCACCATTGGGCGCATGCCAGTAGGCGCGACTGCGATCCGTAGCAACTTGGAGGACCGCGTCCTCCTCCATGTCGGATGGCGGACCTGCAGGCATTGTCGGAAGTGATTCTTCTCTTCTGGCGTGTAGTGGGTCGCGCCTGCATGAGGCATGCGGGCAGACTGACCACGAGCCATTCTGAGTTCCGAAACTAGTTGGTGGTTTATCGCATCCCGATTCGGAAGCTCGGATTGTCGGCTAGCATCCGCTTTGCCAGTGAGAACTCATCGACACTGGAGAACACGAACCGCTCCGCATGCGCGATCTGCAGGGTGTTGAAGTGCGTGACGTTGTCGGGCGTGTACTGAAGGAGACTCCCGTTCTCCAGCGCGTGAAGCACAGCACGCGCGCCGCTTTCCCCGCGCAGTTTCACGGCCAAGCGAAACGCTTCCAGCAGCGACGGGCACCACATCGCGAGTGCGCGCCTGGAAGAGAGTGGAAAGTAGATCTGGATGCCCCTCACTCCCAAGCCGAGGTTACCGTACGGCGCCATGTCGATTTGGTTCTGCAGGCCGATCGGGTGGTCGCCTATCATAAAAGGGGTATTTGGAATCGGTCGCCGCGAGCATCCAAACTTTGTTCGCGAACCGCAGCGCGAGTTCGCGCGCGTGTTCAGTGATGAAGCCAGCCATCTGAAACGCGAGCTCGTTGTCGTCCGGGATCTTGATTTGATCGGCAATGCTGCTGAGGTCGGCGTACTCCCCGAAGACGCGGCGGGCGTGTTCGCCGAGCATCTTGGGCATCTCTCGAAACTGCTCCCGGAACCACTTCGTTCGGGTGAACTGCACGGCTAGGAAGATGCTCATGGCAGCCCTGTCCTCGCCGGTCAAAGGGGCCAAGGAATCCTCATCGAGCATCTTCTTGACGACGGGCTTTGCCGCGCTCTCGACCCGTTCCAGGCCGGGCTCGATCGTCAGCTGGTGCCCTTCGATGTCGAAGTCGTAGAAACGCGACTCGGCTGCGATGTTCTTGACGTTGGTGGGAAATGATCGGTCTGCCTGCTTGTCGAAGGCGAAGAGCTTGTCCTTCTTGCCTCTGCCGAAGTGCCGCAGCAGGAACCTGGGCACGTAGTGCTGAACCTTGGCATTTCCTGTGTAGGCCATAGCGCCCCCTAACGCCGCTTTTTTCCTTCGCTTAACGGGCATCTAGTGCCTTTAGCGTCTCTCGGTCGGCTTGACTAGCACCCATCGAACATGCTGCTGCCATGTCTACGGCGCGCATGACAGCTATGTCATAGTTGGGCTTGGTCGCATACCATGTTGCTGTCATCGCGGTGTGAAAGTCCTGCGCGGCGCGCACTCTGGCGGCATTGATTCCCTCTTGTCTGCGAATCGAAATCGCCCCGGAGAATGCGCCATCCATTTGGGTCTGGAGCCCATTCGTGGCGCCTGATAAGCCTGCCCAAGCCTTAGCCGCTGCACCCGATGATAGCGGTGATGCGACAGTTCCTGCTAACACCCCAACAATCCCCACACCCAGCCGTCCCGAATCCGAGTAGAGTCCCTGGGACTCGTAATAGCTGTGGACTTGCCGGCAGAATTCGCTCGCCCTCGCATAGGCTTCGCGCGCATCAGCTACTTCGCACTCTTTACCCTCTTTGCAAAGCAAGCGATCTTTCCATGGCCAGGGCGCAGCACCTTGCTGACCAAAGGTCGTGCAGCCAACTGTCATCAACAAAGTGATCAACAAGCAAAAGATGCGTGTGAGACTCATACCTGCCCCCTGAGCTGGTTCCGAGATATGCGAATCTTCGACGTGCGCTCTGAGCTGTCGGACGACCCGAGCACCTGACTCTGGTAACGGGAAGCGTTGATTCGTTAGGCCAGGAAAGCAGCCCCAGCTAGCGGCAAGCGGCGCTTTGGGAGGCACTCCGGGATCACGAAAGAGGTACGCGCAGCTACAAATGCGGAGCGACCTATGGGGAGGACGTCGGCGGGTAGCAGACCGACAGCAAGCTTCAACTAGCTCATCGGCTCCCGTGGGTTCTTAGGGCTATGCTCAGCGCTGCCTAGAGTCACGGGAACCGGGTTCAAACCCTCTTGATGGGCTAATCGGCGCGTTTGGGGGCCGATGAGAGGCCCGGCCAGCGACTATGCTGCCCTCTCCGGACTCGCCCCGCTTCCGATCGCTTTCGGCCAAAAAGCGGAAATTGGATCTGGCGACAGCATCTTTCGAGAATTTGATCGCGCATGGGAGGTTGACGCGGGTCTTATGCAGGCGCCTGCATCAATTTGATCAAGCGCCGCGCGGTGCCGGTCGAATTATCTGCGTTCTGACGGGCCACGCCACGACGGGCAAGCACCTACGCAGAGCAAAGGCGATTCTTTAAGATGGCGGGATGAGCGCTCCCGATCCAAACGACCCCAGCGGCGATGGCGCCGCTGGCGGTACACCACCGCCTCGGCGCGCGCCTGGCGCAGGCGAACGAAATGCGATGTTCGGCTACACGCGTCAGTACGCGTCTGCGGCCGCCGCCATCTACCACGGCCTCCAGACCCGGCAGTTGCGCTGGGTGGGTGTGGCGGATCGGTGTGCGGGCATCGCTGATGACGTCGTACTCGGCTTCGACGACGAAGTCATCGGCCACCAGTTCAAGTCCAGTCGCGATCCGGACCCGTTTCGCATCGCTACGCTCCTGACCGGTGGGTCGGGTTTGCTGCCCGGGCTGGTGCAAGCCTGGCAGGAGCTGAAAGCCAGCTGCCCCGACGTGCGCATCCGCCTGCGGGTCGTGGTGGACGATACGCCGTCCGACGCTGATCGCGTCGGAACCGAAGGCACGACACGGCAGTTCGTCGCCGAGTGGCAGGCCAATCCGGACCGGTCGCTGGCGCAGTGGCGCGCCACGCCGTGGGGCCCGTTCCTGGACGACCTGCATGTGGCCTCCGGGCTGACCGAACCCGAATTTGAGGAATTCTTCCAGCACGTGGAACTGGTGCACGGTGACCAGCCGGATTTTGCGGCGCGCTACGGCATCACGAGCCGAACGCAGCCACAAGTCGACCGCATCGCCGATCGTCTCCCGCACCTGGTCGCGCGCGTGCCCGAACGCGATCGGTGGACGCGGGCCGAATTCCTCGAGGAGATGAGCTGGCCCGAGAACGAGCCGCGACGTCGCCATCAATTCCCGGTCGGCGTGGCCGTGCAACGAAATCCCGACACCGAAGCGCAACTACAGCGCGCGGTACGCGACCATCCAAGCGGCTACGTGTCCTTGGTCGGCCCGCCCGGTTCAGGCAAGTCGACCTTGCTGCAGATCGCGCTGGAAACCGAGCCACAACTCGTGGTCGTGCGTTATCTGGCCTACGTGCCCGGCGGAGCGCAAGGCATCGGTCGCGGGGAATCCGCCGACTTCCTGGACGACGTGGCCGCCGGCCTACGCAATACCGGCCTGCCCGGCTTACGGTTTCTGAGAGAGAACGAGCGCCACCGCCGCGAAGAGATTGAAGCCTTGCTGGCTCAGGCCGGCGAGCGGTTTACCACCGACGGCCTGCGCACCTTGATCATCGTCGACGGCCTGGACCATGTGCCGCGCGAAGAGCGACCGATGCGATCGTTTCTGGCCAACTTGCCGCTGCCGGCAGCGGTGCCTGACGGGGTGCTCTTCATCCTGGGTACCCAGCGCGTCGACCTGCCCGACATACCTCCGGCCGTACGCGACCAGGCCAGCGTGGCGGAGCGCCAGGTCGAAATGCAGGGGCTGTCCTTGGTGGCCATCGCTGCCATGGCCGATGCCCTCGGCGTGCCGACGGCGGTATCTCGGCCGCGCTTGCGTGAGCTGACCTTGGGTCATCCGCTGGCGACGCACTACCTACTACAGGCGTTGGTCGCAGCGGAAGATAGCGCCACGCGTGATCGGATTCTGCGCGAAGGGTTCGAGTACGTGGGCGACATCGACGCACTGTACGCGGCCGCCTTGCGCGGCCTGGAAGAAGACAACGAGGTGCTCGACATCTTAGGCTTGGTGGCTCGGGCCGAAGCACCGCTGGACCCGCGAGACCTGGAAAGCCTGTATCCATCGGCTGCCATCGAGCGGACCTGGCGTCAGGTTCGCCACCTGCTCAAGCGTTCAGGCCATGCTTGGTCCATCTTCCACAACAGCTTTCGGCTGTTCCTGACCCGGCTCACGCGCACGCGCTACGGACTGCCGGACGCAGACCATTCGGCGCGCGCCTACCACCAGCTGGCCGACTTGGCCGCACGGGCTCCCGCGAATTCGCCACAGCGTTTTCTGGCGGCTCGCTACCTGATGCGCGCCGGCGCGCACAGCGAAGCGCTGGCCTTGGCCACACCGACGCTGTTCCGCGCGCAATACCTGGCTGGGCGCGCGGCGTCGGAGATTCGCGCGGACGTTCGCCTCGCGTTTCGTTCCCTACAAAAGGTGGTCGACCCAACCGCGGCCTTTACGCTAATCCTGGCCGCGGACGAGATGTATCGGCGCGCCGAGGCCTTCGACGAACCGGACGAATCGATCCGGGCGCTACTGGCACTGGGGCTGCTCGAGGAGGCCGAGGATTTCCTCGACGAAGTCGGGGGCGACGGCTTCCTGGTCGTGGATGCATGGTTGAAGCAGGGCAACCTGGATCGGGCGCGAACCTTGTTCGAGCAGATCGAACCGCTGCACGACCTAGGCAGCGACCGCATGAGCAACGGGCCGTCCATGCGCGTGGACGAATTTGGCCAGTGGGCCGAACGCGCGAGCGAGTTTCGATCGCCCGCCGAACTGGTCGCAGGGATCGACCGCGTCGTCGAGGCGCTGCAACGCGAGCCCGGTCCGATCGACGAGCCCGAAGAGGTGGGATTGCAGCTGCGCGAGCGCGCGGCGCTGGCCGCGCTCGCTCGCAATCCGTTGGCTGACCGCGACGCGTTGATCGCCGACTTTCGCCTGGAGCCGACGGCACGGGCGCTACTGGCGACCCAAGCGGCACGGCAGTTGCTGGCGGATGGTGCCGACCTGCTCGCGCAGTCGACCGCGGCGCTCGCCGAAGCAGTCGCCGACGCTGCGGCGCTCGCGCTGGTACCGCGGGGACTTCGTCGCACCACGCCACTGCTCGCGGCGCGGCGCGGCCTCATCGCGCAAGCGCGCGCCCTGTATGACGGCGTGTCGACGCCGGCGCTGAACGAACTGGACAACGCTACGGATTTCGGCCGGGCAGGCTACCTCGTCCGCGCTGTCGTGGACGCCGCTGAACTGGGCGTGTGGATGGACCTACCGGCGCCGCCGGCATCGCCGCCTAGAATGGCCGTCTTGCGCCCGCTCCAGCAATTTGCCCTAGATACCGGACAGCTCGCCGCGCGTAGCCGACGCGCGCCGCAGAACGTCGTCGCTGGCGCCGCAGCACAACTGTGCGCCAGCTTCATGCGCTACGTGTGCCGGGCCGGCACGGGCGGGGTGGACGAGCATTTCGCCGCCCTGCAGCTCGACAAGGCGGCCCCCGAGGTGTTGGGTTCCTTGCTCCGGTCGGCCGCACGCGTTGGCGCGTCGGAGTTCGCGGGCACGGTGGCGGCTTTCGATCAGGTGCTCGCCGAACACCCGCGCCAGGGAGGTCGCCACACGCCGTTGCAGATCCTGGTGGCGGAAGCTGTGGCCGGGGTGAGCAACGATGTTGACGGGGCTCAAGGGCGGCTGGACGCCTTGCTGGGACAGCGCGAGGAAGGCACCCCCAGCCAGTTTCTGGCCTGCACGGCACGGCTGGCGCAGGCGCTGGCGCGAATTGGACGTCCCGAGCGCGCGCGCGAACTGCTCGCGCAGCAGCGCGGCGAGACCCTGGGCTACGCCCTGCGGGCCAAGAAGGATCCGCAGTACGCCTTCTGGGCGAGCCTGCTGCAAGCCGCCAACCGGGCAGACCCGCCCGGTCGGGCGCAGCGCGTTCGCGTGCTGGCGCGCCAGGCGATCGGGATGAGCGCCACCGAAGGGCGCGATGCAGCGCACCGATTGGCCCATGTTCTCGTAGCCGAGGCCGCCACCGACAGCGCAGCACTTGCGTCCAGCGTTGCCGATGCCTTGCTTGCGAACCAGTTGATCGACTTCCCGGCGATGGTTGACGGGTTGATGAAAGGCACCATGCGCCGCGACCCGTCGCGCGTGTTGGCCTGTGTCGAGCTGTGGGTGGCGTTGTGCTTGCCCTTCCACCGTGCCGCCTACTACCGAGAATCGGAAGAAGGTGAATTCCTGCACGAGGCCATCCGTCTTACAGTGCCCGAGCAGCTGGGTCACGTGCGCGATCGATTGCTTGGGAACATCGAGCGACACGCACTGATCGACGTGCGGCCGGATGCACTGGCGGCCTTGCGCGCCGCGCTGCTCGCACGTGGCGAAGATGCCACCCCGGTCGACGCCGCCTTGCAACGCCTGGAAGGTGTTCCCGGTCTGCGTCGCCGAATGGGCAACTCGCCCACGCGCTACGACAACGTGCCAGACATGGTGCAACTGATCGCGCGCCTGGATACGGACGGCGCGGGTGGGGAAATCAGCTACGAGGCCTCGATGGCGTTTGTACGCGTGCTGCCGGACGCGGACTTCCCGGCGGCGCTGGCCCTGTTCGATCGCCATCCCAAGCTGCAGGCCGATTACAAATGCCGCTTCGGCCTGGTGGACCGCGCGCTGACCGCCGGCGATCATGCGGCCGCGACGCGCCTGGTCGCCGCCTATCCGCCGACAGGCGACAGCAGCGCGCGCTGGTCGTGGATATGGGGTGGCGGGCTGCGCCGCTATTTCGCGGCGCGCCTGCAGCTGGAGGGCGACGCGGTGTTTCCCACGGCTTATGCCAACTTCATCGCCACGCTGGTGGCGGGAGAGGAGCAGGTCAGCGCGCTGCTGTGGGATGTCGACGATATCTGGCCGGTGCTCACCGCGTCACCCGATTGGGCTGCGATGTGGGCGGCGGTGGAAGAGCAATTGCCGAGCACGCGCGACTACCGGCTTGGCGAGGATGTGAGCGTTGATGCGGCGCTGACCGACGCCACGCTCGCTGCCTCCCTGATCGAACGCATGCTTTCGTTGCCGGTGACCGACGTGCGCTGGCATGCCGGCCGCGCGGCGCTTGCGCTTGCGTCCGCCGATCCGCATGCGTTCGCGCACCTGATGGCCACCCTCTTAGCCAGTGGCGAGGACGACGTTGTCCTGGATGGCTTGCGCCTGATGCACAGTGCGACCCGCGTGGAGCCCGATGCCGAGCTCGTCGCGCTGGTTATGGGCCTCATCAACAATGCCGACTTTGGTATTCGAGAACTTGCCCGGCGGCTCGCCACCCACTGGGGACGAGAGGTCGACCCGGTGACGACCCCGATGCCCGCGTTCTACAGCCTCGCGCTTCCGCCCATTGGCGCACCCGGCCGCGCCGACCAGTTGCGTGCGCAACCTTTCGGACCGCCGTCCGTGTCCGATCCAACGGCTTGGAGCGCGCCGTTTCGCGACGCCATCGAGCTGCTCGCCCAGGTCACCGGCGTGTCCGAGGACCACGTGCGCCGCCGCGTTCAACAGCTGATCGACGGGTGGGGCGGTGTGGATGCCTTTGGTCAGGCAGGCATCCATCGCTTGGAGGCGCGCCTGTCGAGGTTTGGCCTGCAGAACACCTTCTTCTATCCCCACGTAATGGGGGCGCTGCGCGCCTTGCGGCACGTTGCCGGCGAGTTGGCTGCCGCCGGCCACATCCCGAGCGACCGGGTCGACGAGCTGCTGCACGAGTTCCAACTAACGCCAGCCTGGCTTCGTACCGACGTCGACGCGCGGCCGGCGTTCGTAAGGCGCCCGGTCCTGTCCGAGGTGCGTGGCGACGAGACGGCGTGGTTGGAGGGCGTCAACGACGATGTCGCCGACCACGCAGCCGCGGACTTCGTCTTGGGCGAGATCACGTGCTACCGCGGCCGCTACGTCGATTCCCGGTACGAGTGGAGCCACTTGCGCTTGCTGGGTGTGCTCATGCAGCCGACAGGAGATCCGACCGAACTGGTGCACAACCTGCCGACGGGTGCGCCGGTCCAGCTCGTGGCGCGGCCGCGGCTGGGCGCGATGCCCCGCTGGGAATTGGTCGTAAACCCGCATATCGCCGAGCAACTGCGCTGGCGATCGGTCGATCAAACCACGTGGCGTGACATCGATGGTGAACTGGTGGCGACCGCGCATTCCTGGCGGGACGGCGGACCGGATGGCGAGCTGCACGGCGAGTACTTGGAGGGCGAGGGCGCCGTCATCGTGCTGACCGCGGCCGGCCGCGAACAGTGGAACGCGGAGCGCGGAGGCGCGCGCACTGATGTGTTGGCGCGACGGCAAAAGCAGCAGGGCAGGAACACCTCGGCGCGAAACGCACGCGCCACGCGTCCCGCACCGACCCAGAGCGACGGCGAATCCTAAGTCGGACATCATGTCCGGATAGGCCCGTTGTCGTGCTTTGGGTCGGAAGCGGTAGCGGTCATCTCGGCGCAATAGCAGGCTGGTCCTCCCTTCATTTTGGAGTAAGCCATGGCTGCCAAGCGCAAGCATCGCCGAGCTCCTTGGAACAAGGGCAAGATCGCAAGTCAGAAGGCGCCGCTGAGCTTCGAGAAATTTGGGCCATCCGAGTCCGGCTTCAGCTGCGGCGAGACTTGCGCGACCTGGCTCTGGCTGGGTGCTAGCGTAGAGGATAAGCACCCAAGCGGTGCCCTATGCGGGTTCGGCTTGAACTAATTGCTAGGCGCGTACATCGGCGCTGGTGATAGCAATCGGCGTAGGTTGTCCGTCGCGAATTTTCTTTTCTGCAATTCGCTCGAATGCGGAGCGATTTGACGTGAATTGATCTTGTGCAGTGCCCTGTGCATTGCTTGGATCTATGTCTCGCAATGCTTCGGTGGAAATCATGCAAATGACACTGGATCCATCAACGATTGCCTCAAAGTTGATCCCGAACGTCTGCGGATTGATTGCGTACTTACCGCTAAACGAAACCTGCATATTCCACTCCATGAGAGCGCCAAACTACCTAGTAGCTGAATCTCTGGGCTCGGTTATACGGCTTATCCACAGCGCACCTGATGGTGGGCGATCCCCCTTGACTCGATCATAGGACAACTGGTTTACGCTAACAAGCTGATGTACAACCGGACCCACCAGGGTGCAGAACGTGCGCTCCGCAGATGTCCGCTTTGGGTCGAAATCAGACACTCACCATGCCTCACCCTGACCCGTTGGGGCCAATGAGGGCCAGTGGGAGCTGCTGAGGGCTATTGGGGGCGAATGGGGTTGGTGGAGCCACGGGAACCGGGTTCAAACCGTCTTGGCTGGCTGATGGGGGCTAATGGGGGCCAATGAATGTCGATGGGGGAACGTATGCGGCCCGAGATTCAAACCTGGACCCCCTACCTGGTCAAGGTCCCGTAAGCAGAGCGATTTCAGGGACATAGAGCGACACGGCACGGCAGCGCGGGTCAATCGGATAGGGCCAGTTGAGGCCCGCCCGCAGGGCGAAACGTTTGCAATGAGCATCTGTGCGGAAAAGCCTTCCCAGCGCCGGATCCTTGATACGCTGGAGTATGGCTCGCGAACGATCGCGGACTTCGCCCTCCAAATGATGCAGCTGAACTGTAGTACGTGTGAGACTTCGATGCCAAAGCACCCGAAACGTTCAAGCATGCCACCCACGCTTGGCGAGGTGCTATCGGCACGCTCAGCTAGTGCTGCCCCAGCGGCGCATTGGAGCGAAGCGGATCTAGCGTTGCTTTTGGAAGACTACGCCTCCGCGGCATCGGGTTATGCGGCTGCGGCCGATTCCAATCCGGTCGAGCGCGCCAAGCACGGCTTCTGCCTCGGTATGCAAGGCGATGACGCCGGCGCCGAAGCTCTGCTGAGCGAAGCGAACGTTGGCGAGCATCCAGAGGCGCAGGCTGTGCTCGCGTGGATCTTGGGCGGCCGCTGGGGCCGACGCATGCGCGGACTGGGCGGCGCGCAGACCAGTCGTCGCCTGGCCGACCGGCGGTTGCGCGTCAATGCGCTGTTCAAGTCGGCGCTCTCGCACGACCGCCCGCCAATGATTGTTTTCCACGCCTTGTTCCACGTGCTCGGCACCTATCACGAAGATGCCGGCCCGCAGGCCATGCGGGCGCGCGCGCTCTACCCCGACTGGGCCTGGCCGCATGCGATTGTTGCGGGCAAGCAGCGCGTCGCCGGCAAACTTGACCCGGAGATCCTGGACGCCCTGATGCGCACGCTGCCAGGCGCGCGCCACGAAGACGTATTCCATGAAGCCTATGTCTATTCAATGCGGTTGGCGCGCTGGGCCGATGTCGAGCGCGTAATCGAGGCGCTTGAGCGCTTGGTCAGCCACGACGCGCAGACTGGGGATCGAAACCTTGCTTCCCTCGCGGAGATGCGCGCAATGCTGTCGCTGCATCGAGCGCGCGCCGGCGAGACCAGCGCCTATGAAACCGTCCTGGATCAGCTCGAAGCGTTCGTGCCGGCGGTCCCACACGTCGCCGATGGCCGTGACCCGACTGTCGCACCGAAGTTTCTGCTCCAAGTAGCGCTTGAGACGGAGCAGAAGGACCGGCTGCGCGAAGCGGCGGCGGCATTGGTGGCGCGAGCCTGGAACTCGCACGGCACAGGGGGCGAGGATCTTGACGCCTGGGGTGCCTATGTCGCCACGCCCAGTCTGGACGGCGTGCTGCACTTCGGGCACTTCAGCTTCGACTTCACTACTCGCTGGCGTGAGGTTGAGGCGCAACTCAGTGGTGCTGTGCGCGAACGCTGGGGCCTCATGCTGGCTGCGGACGCAGTGCTGCATCGAGATCCCGAGTCCGACCAAGTAAAGCTGCTGTGTACCAACCCCGAGCCAGGGTTGCCGTGGTGGATCGGTCGGGCTACCTTCGAGGCGTATGCGACTCACGCGGAAGACCCGGCCGGCGCTGGCGCTGTACTAGCCCAACTCGCCGAGCGCGCCGCTGGGACCTCGCACGCTGAAGACGACCGCCTTCCCGCGCCTCTGGAATCTCTCATCGTTGACGTCGAAAATCTCAAAGACCCCGTGACCATGTTCACTGGGGCTCTACACTGGTTGCGCGCGACCCCCTCCGCCACTGGCCAAGCGCTATTAGAGCAATGGGGAGCGGACCTGGCGGAAGTAAGCGGCGGCAAGGCAGTGCTTTCCAGCCTAGCGACGCTGTCGCTATCGCGCGTCGACTCGGCGATCGCGCGCGAGATGAAGGAACTCGCCGAGATGCCCGACAAGCCGGAAGACCGGCTGGCGGCGGCGCTGGCGCGCTATCCGCAGCCTGAATCTACGCGCGTTTGCGCCGAGGACCTGAGCCTACTTGAGGCGGCGACCTTGGTCGCCCTGTTGCGCGCCAGTCCGCTCGATCACGTGAGCTGGAGACTGACACCCCTGGCCAGCTTCGGCCAGCGCTTCGAGCCCACGAACAAATTCATCGGCACCTTGTTCGAGCTTATGAACAAAGGGGTGCTCGCCATTGATGAGTCGACGCCCGCAGGGGTAGTGAAGGTCGAAGAGGACGGGCGACTGACCGCGTATCTATCGCGCGTGGTGTGGCGCATCTCCGCGAACACTCTCGCGCTGCAGCGGGCGATTCGCGACTTGCCTCGCGGGAAGTGGCCCGAGGCATGGCGAGACCATGCTCCGGCACTCGCCCGCGATCTCGGCGTCGAGGAGTTGGTGACATACCTCGATCACCTAGTAACCAATCGTGGCTTGCCCACGCCGAACATGGATGACGCTCGCGGGATATTCCGTTCACATCTTGAGCATCTGTCTATCGCGCAGTGCTACTACTTGGCGCACAAGACGATGCGTGAGACCCTGGACTATAAGGCACGCCACCGGCCGGGCCATGCACAGCTCAAAGCTCGCATCATCAACCTGCTGCGCGGCAACGGCGAGCGGGCAATCGCGCAGGGCTGGGATACGAGGTACGACCGCATTCGCGAGTTGCCGCCGTCGCTACTTTGGGAAGCGCTGCACGACGTGCTTACCCGCTGGGGCCGGGCCGCCTTCGAGCAGCCAGTTATGTCCTTGATGCTTAAAGACCCCGAAGTACCTCCGGAGCACCTCTGACCCCTCCATTGGTCAGGGCGGAAGCCTCCGGGGCCGACGACCGAGCGCAGTGCTACATCATTCGTATCTGTGGCGGTGCCAAGCGTCTCTTTTCAGGAGGCAAGAGTGACATCAGGAAGTCCGGTTCCTCAATCTCTTCGACGTCACATCGCGCTTCAATCTCCTCAAGGAGCCACGAGGGGAGGCGCACATAGGGTGAACTCGGGGCCAGCTTCCCACTGCCCTCGGCTAGCGGTCATGTGCGATGAGCGCCCGTACAACCTGTACGAGTAGTGCCTTTACGGGGGCCTCAATTAGCGGTCCTCGTCTGTGGTGCTGGCCACCAATCGCAGTTCTCAGTGGCCGTCAAGCAATCCAAAAGCGCTTGGTTGAAATACCCGCGTGCAAACAGCCGCAGGCCTGGCGCCATGGGGGGCGGGTGCTGAATTACGGATTGGCAGGTTGCCGCATAGTCCTCGCACGCTAGCAAGGTCTCCCGGATCAGATGGCCAATGGCTGGCCGTAGCGAACAAAGTTCGTTTGGAAGCATGTGCTCTGTTGTCCATACGTCGAAGCTGCTGAACGGCGCCATGCTGCGTGGCACGGCGAAGCCCTTTTCAGTCACGAAAATCAGTTCGAGCGTAACGCCTCCATGCATGAAGCGATCACGCGATGCGCGAAGCATCTGGAAGAACGGGGCGCGTCGTGCGTAGAATGCAGCAAGCGGTTCAGGAACTCGGAACTGAGATTGAATTTCTTCCACAGTTCGCACACGACCTTCACTCAGACACATCCTGGCGAAGCTCGATGGCATTTGTCGCTTCGAGATCGACTGGTCGAAAAGTTTCACGGTGTCCCACTGCGCGGCGATGATCTCTTGCAGTAGATCGAATATGCTGCGGCACAGCGAGAAGAGGTACTCAAGCTCGGTGATTACCATCCGAGATGCGGATGGGCCAAAGACGGACGAATGCTCCGCTAGAAAGTCAAGCTTGCGGACTGTCGCGCTTAAGTTGAAAAAATCTGCCATCAGGCCCTTGTAGGGCAGTACCACGCCGCCCCACGCGCATCGCTGTGCAATGAAGTCGAGGACTTGAAGAAATGCGTCGCTCTCGTGGGCCGGTGCATCGCCAAAGTAGTAGCCCTCAGCTAGCGATCCTTTGACTTTGATGAGGCCTTTCCCGCCTGAAACCACATGTGCCATTCGTCGCGCACGAAGAAGGTCAATGAGGTCAGCGTGCGCCCTTGAAAGGTCTCCGCATCAACAAATGGGATCTGCTGTAGTTCGGAAATCGGAATGGAGGTCATGGTGCGAAGAAGGGGCGGGCGTCTAACCGACGGCAAGTATCAAGAATGATAGAGTCGGCGCGGCTTCGGGTCGAATGCGGACGCTGGCCATGCCGCACCCTGATCAGTAGGGCCAATTTGGGGGCGGTGAGAGCTACTGCGAGCGAATGGGAATTGGTGGAGCCAAGGGAACCCGGCTCAAACCCTCTTGACGGGCTAATGGGGGCGTTTGGGGGCTCCTGGGGGCCAATGAGGGGCCGGTCGAGGATTGTACGAGCTCCCTAAAGTTCGGCCAACTTCCTGCCGCTTTCGGCCACGACGTTCCATCACAAGGAGATCGAGACACCCCTTAGCGGCGGCTTGCGGTCAGTAGCGGTCCAATGATGACCGCCCCCCTCCTTGGGGTGCGTTGTAGCAGGCATCTACGCAAAGAAGCATGCCGATGAGCCGCTGGATTTGCGCCGTTTCCGTCTTCCTGCTTGTTCTTGCTCCCCACGGCTCCGGCCAGCCGTCGGATCAGCGCGTGTTGCGCCCACGGGACATCGTGCCGCTCTTGGTCGAATGTGGCGGTCCGGGCCAGGTCTGCTGCACACCGCCGCGGCCCATCGACTTTCCGGCAACATCGGGGCCGCTGGTGACCTGCAATACGGGATTGGGTTGCGACCTGGCCAGCAATACTTGCGTATCCCCGTGCGGCCGTGCGGGACAGGTGTGCTGCGATGGTCCGGACACGCGGGCGCCACGATGGACGTCCGACGGACGCGTCTATGTGCCTACCGGCCTAGTCCGCGAGATGTGCACAGGCGCCGTGTGCGATCCGCAGGAGCGGCGCTGCAAGGCAGGCTGTGGCCTGCACGAAGGCCAAGCCTGCTGTCCGCCGCAGCCTGCCATCGGCGTAGGCACCTGCCAGGCACCCTCGCTGACCTGCGATCTAGTCGTCGGGAACAACCGTCCGTACGGCACCTGCCAAGCCTGTGGGCGATTGGGGCAGCCTTCATGCGCGGGCGGTTGCTTCGACCGCTCCGTGGAGCAGAACGGGATGTGCGTGGGCTGCGGGTATCCGGGCATGCCTGTCTGCAATGGCGATCCGCCCTGTAACGCCGGCGCGGCGCCGCATCCCGCGCACCACGCTACCTGTGTGGAGGCCGGATGGAATGGCCAGCCTTGCATGCCCGGGAGCCTGTGCCATGGCGGCAACCAGTGCAACTCCCGGAACATATGCGAGAGCTGCGGAATGCCCGGTCAGCGCTGCTGCCATTTGGCTGGCGTGGCGCCATGCTCTCCCGGCGAGTGCTCGCAGGGCGTGTGCAAGGCTTGCGGCTATTTCAACCAGCCCCAATGCGCGACTGAACCGTTGTGCCGTGAAGGCACGCCGCACGGGGGCTTTTGCCGCCCCTGCGGTGACGCAGGCCAACCCTGCTGCCGGGGCATGTTGCAGAGCTGCAACGCAGGTATGCAGTGTCGAGACGATGCGTGCCGCGTGCCAGGCGCGGGCGGGGGCGCCAGTAATCCGCGAACCTGCGGCGGCAACCCTTACACGTTCTCCACACGGCAAATCGAGGTTTTCTACGAAGACGAAAACAGTTGCGGCGCCCGCACAGAAGTCACCGCCAACACGCCCGAAGAAGCGTTGCAGTGTGCGCGGAACTTGGTGGGCGATCGGGTGATCGGCCTGCAGGCCTCGATGCACCAGGTGTACTTGTCCTGCCCTTCCTCCGATTGCACGTCGCAACAGTATCTGGCGCGCGACCAGGAGTCGGCTGAAGCCTGTGCCGAGTTCTCCCAGCCCAACTGCGAGGTACTGAGCGTGCCGTGTCAGTAGTACCTGGCCCAGGCAACGCGATAACTGTTGTAACCGGCGCGGCCACGACGTCACAGCCGACCACCCTGCCCACAGTTCCAAAACGCACGCTTAGGAGGAGACATGGAACGCAATACCATCCCCGTTAGTGACGCTGTCTTTCGTGAGGTTTACGACTCCCCGGCTTCACTGCCGGGGAAGCACCGCTGGGTGACGGCATGCGAGGACGTGCGCGCCATCGAGCAATTGCTGGGAATCCCGGAAAAGACCATAGGCGCTCCGCTTTGGCTCAATGCGGATCATCGACACTGTCCAAAATGCCAGCGCGAGATCTCCTGGCTGGATATCGTGTCGTCCGCGCTGGAGCAGGTGCATTCCAGGGCGATGATCGCGCAGGTGATTCTGGGCAATCAGAAGTATGTCAACACGGAAGCTCCCAAAGCCATTGCAGGCTTGCGCTGCGTCGGCTGCAAAACGCCTATCGAAGATCTGCGGAGTTTCAAGTGCCACAACTGGGCATATGCAAAGCCTGAGATCCTGTCGGTGCTGCAAAGGGTCAATTCGGCATAGGAGCCGTCATAGACCAACGACTGCTTCCGGCCACGAGCGGCCATTAGCGGGCTAAGCCGCGTCGCGGTGTCGCCTTGAATGAACTATTAGGTGGCTACTAGAGGTGCACTGGGTACTCCATGCCGTCCAGCGTGAATATCACTGGCATGCCGCGCTTCATGAGTTCAAATCCTAAGTGGGTTGGAACACTGGCATCTCGCGAAATACGCACAGGAGGGATTGCGCTGCGTCCCGGCTACCGCAGAGCAGGCTGCGGAGTACTCGGTTGCGCAAGACAGAGCGTGGATCGTCATGGTGCCGACCTACGGGACGATAACGAGCGTTCCAAGCTCGGCCGCGTGTCACGACCCTTTCGGTACGTTCCCGCAGTTGAACCTCACGATGCAGGAGAACACCGAGGGCTTCACCTATTACGCCTTGCACGAGCAATTGACGGCGAAGTCGGCCGAGTTAGCCGTAGCCTCGCAACGCGGCAAGCTGCCCGGACAGCTCGCCGCTCGACGTCCTACAAGTCGCACGGGCGCAACATGCTTTAAGCGCCCCTCCTCGCGCCACGAGCACATGCCTGCAATGCACGCATGCGCGCGCTAGGAAAATTTAGCCTGAAGTTGCCGCTCCAATTTAAAGATGTCTTCGCGCGCATCAAAATCAACCGTGTGAAACCCACTAAGCGCCTGCAAACGTTTGAGCTCACCCCAGGCCTCGTAGTCCTCGAATGGATTCACGCTCATGAAGTCGAGGGCCTCCGCCCCCGTCGCAGGCGAAGATCTGTCATTCATAATGTCCGCGAACCGATTAATGGCCGCCCCTAGATCCCATCCAGAAACAAATAGCAACAAGGCCGCGAACGCGAACAATGCCGACTCATTCGCCACTCGCTTCGCTTTCGGCGCTCCTTTTATAAGCAAGCAATTAACAGATATAAATGAGGCTAGGCGCAAAGTGACATCATATTCGATACGAATCGCCGCGGGATCAAGCACACACTTCCCGTGATTGGCACTAGCCAGTCTCTGGACGCGATCCGCCGAGTCATGCAACCACAATCGCTCGCGCCCAAGAACGCCCAACAGCTCTGCATGCCGACTTCTGTAGGCAGCTATCGCGGCTGCTCGCCAATCGAAACCAGGGATTCTGACTATGCTTCTCGTGAGTTCGACTCCGTACGGAAGGGACTCGTAGTCAATCTCTATGGAGCGGTGCATGCCTTGGATCCACTTAGGTACGCGCGGATCCAGGGTTACGAGAATACTCGACTCCTTCCTTACGCTTAACACCCACTCACGGAGATTTCGAGCTGAATAATAGCTTATGAATCCTAGACGCATAGCCCTTGCCACCAACTCGCGAACTGCGCGCTGGATCTGCGTCCTTGCGTCATCGAACTTCACTATGTTCCCCGGCAACTTCCCCAGCCTTACCCCTACGAAGTCACACTCAGGCAAATGCTTTGAAGGCCCTCCTTCATCGGCATATCGAAAGCCCCATCGGCGCTTAGTGGATCCGGCTAATGTCGGCGGCGACACCTTTGCCACCTCGGCGCCTGTTATAAAGCAGGAGGGGCATTCTATATCGTTCCGAATTTCTTCGCGCCACTTCTCTGGAATATCATCATCACCCGCAGAAAATTCCTTGCCCTCCCGTTTCGCAAGGTGGCAAAGAACTTGCTCCACTTCGACTTCGCGCCCTATAGATCGATAGAATCCTGTTAACAGCATAGACAACCCCTGTCCTGAGGGCCTAATTCTTGCTTGATCGGACAGCGGCCGATAGCCCCAATGCATCGAGACGAGAACACAGATACGTTTAATACGGCATGACTTGCTCGGTTTGAGTATTCGCTCTATGAGACTCGCGGTCGCGGCCGTAGCTCAGGGGCCCGATTCGCGCTCGCAATTCACCATCCACTTGCGCGAGCTAGTCTTCAAAACCCGCTTCCCCGCATATGAGCGGCGAAGCTCCCCATCAAGAGCCTATGACTTCGCCAATACGAGAGCCTCGGCCGACTTCTGCGCAGCCATTCTCTCTTCGTCGCCGGCTGAATCCGCCCCGAGTGGGGAGCTTCCGATTTCACTTTCGGTCCGTGACCAAATCCCTACCTCCAGCGCCCCACCCTTCGCATCAGGCACCTCACGCATAGACCCAGCGACTGCTCGCCACTTGCATTAGCTCCAGGAAAAGCCCATATGCCCTGCAGCGCCTATGGAAGGACGCATACTCCCGCTTTACGGGTAAATCCCTGTCCGCACATTCGCCGATCAGCATCCGCACATTAATAGTCAAGTCGCCAAAACGCCATTCGCTTTCTTTGCTATCGATCATGCGAACAGCGCATAGAGCAAGGGCGACATGCCCCCCGCTATCAGGCCGACCAATGCCCCAACGAGCACGACAAACAGCAGCATACCAACCGCACGAATCACCCGGGCCAACCTATTAGACCTTAGCACTGCACTCTATCCCTTTAGAACGACAGAAGAGAGCATGTGAGTTCACGCTCCAGTACAGGCGCGTACGAAGCGCCTTCGGCGCTGCCGCGCTTAGAATGCGGCTGAAAGATCGGCCGCTTTCGCCCTTCAAAGCACGGGAATGTCGACGGCCAAAGGCGCTACCAACACCCCCGATTGGCCCGCATGCCTTCTGCCCTTTGGAATGCCCAGATCGACGCCCGCCTCAGGGTCGAAGGCCGCAATGTCGTCGAACAACTTGTCAGCAGACCTATCGGACACTGACCCCGCTTCGGCGACCAAGGCCGCTCCATCAAGCAAGTCGCTGGGCACCTTCGCCAGCTCGATCGGCACCGTCGTGAATTCAACCTCGTCGATCCAGCGATCCCGGTCATAGCTGCCCGAAATGCCGCGGATACGATAGCTCTGATAGGGAATGCCGCCGGTATCCAGCGCAACGGTCATGGTCGTTATATCGCCCATCTGCTCGCCCGGCTTGGCGATCCACTGCAGATCCTGCCTGGACACCTTCACCCACGCATTGTCCGCGCCCAGCGCTTCGACGATGTAGGTACCAGTGCGGGTGGCGTCCAGTTGTGTCGTGTCGGCCGGGTTGTAGCTGGTCTTAAGCGTCAAGGATGAAAGCGCGATCTTGTGCTTCAAGTCGAAACGGATGGCCACGATCTCGCTGCTGGTTGGATCGGCCTGAACGAGAGACAGGTCCTCGATCCTGACTACCTGTTTCTCGACGCTCTGCCCGTCCTGCTGCCGGATTTCCTTCACCGCCTGGGTCGTGTTCGCGCCGCGCCACGAGAACGCTTCGCCGCTAAAGCCGCTACCATCGACCAGGTTGCGGACATTGCTCCGGCCGAACCCGGTTTCGGTCGAGTCGGCGTGGCTCAGCCCGTGAACGAGATAGCCCTGCTGCCACATCCAAACCAGCCCCTCCTGTGTATTAACAGGAGACGGAACCGATCCGCCCAAACCGAGCACCGGTCCCGGGCGAATAAGTTGCACCAAACCCAGTTCTGCCATCTTCTGGTTCGCTTGCTCGGGATCGTCGCCGAGCTTGTGTATCTGGCCCTGCGGCCCGATGCCCAGGAATTCCAGCGCCAAATATGTGTCCCATTCCGACGGCGTACGCTGCAGGAGCGGAAGGGTGGTCGACACCTGGATCAAAGCGCCACGCTTGCCGGCTTCGTAGTCCAAGCGCTGGCTGTTGGCCGCGAGCAGGTCGCCGCCATCCACTCCGGCCCGGACCAACTTGCCGAGTTGTTCCGCATCCTCGACCCCCGCATTCAACAGACTCTCCACGATCTCGTAGTCCAACACTCCGGCCGAAGCCATCATCGTGGCCAGGGCGGCCGCCCGCTGGGGTAGGAAGCCTTTGTAGACCAACACCGACTTGAGGAAGGCTGCTCGCTCGGCCGGCGCCGAATCGGGCATGAAGCTGGCCTGCTGTTCCAGACTGCTGCCCATGGTCACGGCCAACCAGCCCTCCAGGTCCCGCTTCTTCTGATCGTTCGAGGCGTACCTGCTGCCGATCATAACTTCCAACTTCTCGAGCGCCTTCGAGGTGGCGTTCGCGGCCACGCCGTGAAAGATCCTCGGCCGGTCCCAATCGGGTACGCTCAACGCATCCAGCAGCGCCCCCAGCAACTGCTCGTCGTGCAGATTTAAGAACTCGACGGGCTTGGCATGGATCATCAGATAGGACTTGCTCTCCGCATACAAGGCCAAGGCGAAGTCGGCCAGGCGCACCTCGGCCGGCCGCTGTTTCTCCCATGAGGCATAGACCCGCATGTCTTGTACCGAAAGGCCATAGCGGTAGGCTTCCGTGATCAATTCGGGCTGGTAGCCCAGTGCCTCCAAGGCTTCGGCATACTCCAATCCGCCTTGCACGTGCAGCCAGCTCTGCTTCGCTTTTGCATAGGCGATGACGAAATCCTCGGACAGCCGCCCTTCGGACTGCCTGAGCGCAAGACAGGCAGCTTCGATGTCCGGCAACGAGATCAACCCCGCGCGGATCGCTGCATCGGCCTTCTCCTTGGAGAAGCCATTGACCCTGTAGTACAGCGCGATATTCGTGGGAATGGAGCCCCATGCCTGGCCGTTCGAGCAGAAGATGCCGTCGATCTGGTCGCTGCTGGCCGAATCCGGCATAAGCTTGCGAATGCTGTTGCGATCCGGCAACAAGACACCGCTCAACGCTCGGGTTTTGCTGAAATAGCTTTCAGCATCGGCCCCGCTCGGATCCAGCTTGATACCACGGGTGATCATCCGACCATTCGGCCCGCGCGCGATCACGTCCAGAGCGTTGTCACCTTTGAAGGTCAGCACAAACTCGGTGTCGTTCGCCCGCGCGACCGGCCTTCCTAGATATATTCTCGCGGACTGGGAAAAAAGGGTTTGCGCGACGCCATTCAACCCATCCTTAGAGATATAGGCTTGGTAACAGAGATAGCCGTCCTTATCGAGATAGAACTTGAACCCGTTCTGCCCCACTCCTCCCGTCGCGAACAATACCCGCTCGGAATCTCCAGGGTTCGAAGGCACCCTCAAATAGACGGTAAAGTCCGCAGATTCGGGCAACTGGGCAAAATCCATCGCGGCCTGCGGACCGGTCGCCCAAGTCGCCCCATCCGTATCGAGAATACTCGCGGCCTCGCCAGCGTCGGCCAAGGCCGGCAGGACCTTGCGAACGAGATTGGCATCATTCGACAAGACCTTGTTCAGACCTCGGGTCAGGCTGAAATAGTAGGGCGCAGCGCCTGGCGGACTCAGGCTGATATTGTTCGTCGTCGTCGGACCATTGGGCCCACTCGCGGTCACGTCCAGGGTATTGCCGTCTCGGAACTTGAGCAGGAACTCATCGTCGCTCGCCCGCGCAACAGGGCCAACTGAGTAAATTCTCGCTGAGTTAGAATAGAGAGTGAATTCGACCCCACTCCCCCAGCTCGTGGTGACGTAGGCCTTGTAGCAAAGGTAGTTTTGCTCATCGAGGTAGAACTTGAAGCCGTTCTTGCCTTGGCCTCCCGTCGCAAATAGCACCCGCTCCGCATTTCCCGAGCCAGGATGGGCCTTCAGATAGACAGTGAAGTCCTGTTGCTCAGGCAGCTTATCGAAGTCCGTCGCCATCTCGCCCTGTCCGGCTAGTGCAGCGATCGACCGCAACTCCGCTTCGCTATCGACCCCATTCAAGAGGTAGGGCACCCATTTGTCGCGCGGAACCCCCTGCCGCGCATAAAGCGCCTGCGCATCGGCTGCGAAGCCGCTCGGAATGAGGACCGGATGTTTGCCGTCCGCATCGTGCGACCCCGCTTGCGGCGAAACGAAATGTACGCTGCCCGGATTGCGGTAGTAGTCGCGCAGGTAGACCGTCTGTCCGTTCCTGACCAGCTTGAGGTCGTAGCCCTCCACCGTCAGCTGATAGCCTTCGGGCGGCAGTCCACCGGCCATGAAGAGATGCAAGCTGCCCGTCCTTGGCACCCGCAATTGGTGCACGCCCTCGCCTGCGACCAGGGCTGTCTTTCCAGTCTCGTAGAGGAAGTAGCCGGTGTCGACATCCACCAACGGCAAGGCGAACATGAATCCGCCAACCATGAGCTGCAGATGCCTGGCGCGGGGATCAATCACGTAGTTTCGTAGAACGACAGTCTTTTCGATCAGACCACCGTCGAGGAGATTAGGATTAGATAGCGCCCGGTTCGCAGGCCTACCACTGAAGGACGGGCGGGCAGCCGACAAGAGGATCTCCAGATCGTCGCCGACGCGCTTGATTCCGCGCACCCGCTTCAATGGGGTGTCGCCGAGATCTAGGGTGTCCATCTTCAAGTCCGCGGCCATATTGTCGATGACCCAGCGGTTCAGCCCAGAGTCGGCTGAGAGATAATAGGTATCGGCACCTTCCAGGCCCGCGAACTCGGTCGCGTCCGTGCCAGACAACTCGTTATCAAGGGCATCGCCGACATACGCCGATGGATCGATCGATAGCTTCCTGACGGCGGCGCCGCGTCGAACACGGATCGAAGGTTTGCTCATACTACTGAAATATCCGGTGACCCGTACCTTCTCGGGAGCGGAAAACTCGCCCTGATACAAGACCAGATCGGAGCCTACCCGCAATTGCGTATAGGGTAGGTCGCCGGCGGCATCCAGTTCGATCTGAAAGTCCTTTGCGGAATCATAGATGCGCGCATACCCCGACTGGGCGGCCGCGGTCAGCTGGCCGTCCGTCTGCGCTTGCACCAGTGGGTTGCTGATCGCCCTCAACTGGCCGACCGCGTCGACGGTCATCGACGGCAGCTCGATGCCTATGATGCTGGATTGCTGACCCGCCGTGCGTGGAGGTACCAGCCAAACGCTGACGACGCCCGCTTTGACGGCCTCGGCATAGCCTGGTATCTGGAGCTCCAGCTTAGGTTTGCCAGGAACCGAAATGATGGTCAGCGTCCCCCTGCAGACGCTGTAGTACAGATCGTCGAGACTGGCCTCCAACACGAATTGCATCGATTGACTGGTATGCGCCTCGGCGACGAAGCGGCCGGAACCCGCTTTCAACGAATAGGTACTGCTAGCCGCGTCGCTTACCAACTTTCGCGACTCAGAACCGGTCGTCGCCCCGAACACGAAGCTCTTGGCCACCGCCGATAGCGACCGCCACTGGTCGTCAATCAAACCGAGTGAGGTCGGCGCGAAGTCATTGCCGTGGGGATCGCGCAAGCGAATGCCTTTGCTGGCGTCGAGCCCGCCATCCTTGCCGTATAGGCCGCCGATGGTAAGAGTCCGGGTATGGACGCGGGACGGCAGGGTGATCGCAAGCGGGTTGAGGCTTCGAACTTCGGTCTCGTAGGAAAGCTGAAGATCGTTGCCGACCCGGCGCACCCTGATATCGCGATAGTCCGCGGGCAGGTCGATAAGCAAGCTCTGCGAGGTCCTACCCGGCACGCCGAGCAAGGCAACGAATGCATCAACGTTGCCGTTCCACAAGACGATATCGTTGGAGGTACTGGAAATCCGGTTGCCCTGGTTCAAGGAATAGGTGTTGTTGCCGGCATCGCCGGAGATAGCCACATCGGTTCCGGACACATCGAAGAACTCATCGCCGGCCCCACCTTTTATCAGGGACCTTTCGCCGACGCCATTCATGACATAGGCCTCGATGCCGCGTATGTCGACAGTACGGCTGACCGACCTAGTCACGTTGGGCCCTTCGTTCGCCAGATCCCCGGACCGAGTCACATGATCAAGGATGACCGTCTCCCCTGCATAAGCCAGCTTCTGCCCTGTGTCGAATGATTCCAAGTAGACGCGAAGGCCGCCTGCATCTAGCACCAGCGTGTCTTGCCCGCCCGAACCGTCGATCGCCCCGATATTGGTAGCGGCATCGAGCTTGAAGGCGTCGGCCTCGCTGCCGCCGTTCGCGCTCTTCAGCGTGGCACCTCCCAAGTTGAACAGGTTGCTCTTGTCGACGACGCCATGCGCCTCGTACTCTTCGTCGGCGGCAGCGAGATCGGCCCATACACCGCCACCGTCGGCAATTCGGCCAGACACGACCGCACCCATGGCGCCATGGTTGGATTGGTCTTGCAGCACATGGGTGAAGTTGCCGTTTTGGGCCTTGATCGTGCCATGCAAGACCTGATGCGAGCGCTCACGGTAGTGCAGGCTCCTGTAGCCGTCCTTGGAGAACAGATCGGACAAGTAGCTCTTGACCTCTTCCCACTCCCTGTTGAGGCTTTGCTGCAAGTGGGTCGCGTCCTGTTGTGCCGCACGTTCTTCGCGTGCTCGCTTGACGCCGTCGGTTTCCACGCCGATCCAGGCAGCGAAGAAGGCTTCCACCTTGGCCGAAGTATTGGCAAAGTACTCGTCGTACTCAGCCACTACCAGGGCGCCCTGGACGATGCCGTTGATGATGAATCCGGCCGCGGCGATGGCGACACCGATTGGCCCTGCCGACGCGGCGATGGCGCCCAGCACCGAACCGGCCACCGCAGTGCTCAGCGAAGCAGCGATCGATACTCCGGTCAGGGCCAGGCTCAACGCGGTGGTCACCGTGGTCATGACCGTGTTGGCCACCAAGGACTTGTATTCGAAGCTGTTGACGTCTCCACTATTGGTCCAGAACGACTTCCACTGCAACCCGATCGCGGCGAACGTCGCCGGCGCCAGCGCGAGGTCCAGTACCCCGGCTTCCACTACCTTGGCGGCCTGGCCGAGTCTGTCGACGGCATTGAGTGCCTTGCCGAAGTAGCCCAAGGCTTTCGCGATCCCAGCGCTCAGCGGCGACATCGCGACGCCGCCGACCGTCATCGCCAGGCCGAGAGACCTGTCGGTGGCGCTCATCCGGTTCCAATCGCCTACCAGCTGGCGCACCGAGTTCAAGGTCGCAAACGCGTTCAGCGCGTGGCCGGCTCGACTGACTGCGATCTCCTTGCCGTGATTGGATAGGATGGTACGTTCGCGATCCACCTGACTGAAGAATTCCCTCGAACCCTTGGTGCCCGCCCCTTCCACCTGCTCTCGCAAATTCCGATATGCCTCGCCAGACAGCTTCAGCATCGCCGCGGTGATGCGGATTCGATCCATAGCGCTAGCCGAGTCGATAAACCGATCTATCTTGGCGGCGTCGATGCTGATGCCGCCGGTTCTGCTTCGCCTGCCGAGCCGGGAATGAATCAGGAATTTCTCGGCATCCTCTTCATTCCATGCCGCGATCTTCATCGCAGTGCTGGCGTCGCTGTCGTATCGCACTCTCCTTTCGGCCACATCCATCGCCATCCTCTGCAGGAGTTCGGTCTTGGGCAGATCGGGATAGGCGGCCTGGACTTTCCTGAACTCTACGACATCGAAACCGGATGCCTCGCTCGCCTCGATATATAGCTTCTGCACCAATTTCCGCTGCGCCGGATCCAAGCCCTGCGCCATGGCCAACCAGTTCGCGCGCGCCGATGCGTTGTCGCCGTACCAATCCTTTATCTTGACGGCTACTTCCACCTCCAGAGCCGAAGGGTTCGAATTCCTGAGCGCTTCAAGCAGATCGTCGGCTCGCGCATCGGTCAGCGGCCCTTCGCGCAGCAGCGCCGCGATATTGCCTTGGTTGTCGGACAACTGCCGTTTCACGATCTGCGCCAACGCCTCGAGCTCCGCCTGCGTCGGCACCTCGGCCATCGTTCCAACCAGCCGGACCGGGTCGAAAGCGATCTTCTTCCCGGAAGCGTCCGCACCGAATGTTGCCGCAAGCTCCGGTGTCAGCGGACTTCCATCGAATGTCGCCCCCAGATCGAACAACAGGGCCAGCGAAATATCCGCTCCATCGACCCTGACAGTACCCTTGCCCGCCAGTTGCCGGCGTGCGGCGGCTCGCTGCGCCGGGTCGTCCTCGGCGTTCACCAGCGCACCGGCGCCCAGGCCGACGGAATCGGGCGAGCCAAGATGAATCGTGGCAATGCGCTCGATAATGCCTAGCAGCTTGGCGTACTCGGCGGGGCTCGCGAGCGCCGCCTGCAGCCCGGCTTCGTCGAGGTCGGTTCCCGCCGCATTCGGGTAGAAGCGACTCAGGGCCGCCCTCTCGGTGGCATTGAGCTCCGACAGCGGCTTGTTCGAGAGGCGGATGTCCTCGACTAGTTCCTCGACGTTGATCCGGTCCGGTCCGATCAGCACGATCCGCTTAGGCTGTTCGCGAGTCTGCACGACCCCGTCCTCCCAGCGCCATCGATAGATCACTTTATTGTCGTCTAAGACCGACGCGATCTCACCCGACGATAAGGTCGGCCACTTACGGCCTTCACGATCGATCGCCAGGTCCGAGGTATGGATCGACACCTCGATCAAGGGCGACTTGAGCGCGCTGGCGAAGCGGTAGCCGAAACCTTCCTGCTCGCCGTTTCGCTCCAGGGTGCAACCCACCAGGCTGATCCGCGCTGGCGTGCCGACATTCCTATGGATGGTTTCGGTCAGCTTCGCGTGGAAAGCTGTCAGGTGCTTAGCCAGCTTCGCGGCCTCCATCCCGCCCAGCGTGCGCTGGCCGTTCGCATTGCTGCGGCCGTGGCCGACAATCTGCCAACGCATCGGCTCGACGCTGCCCGCCAATGCCGACATATCGCCGTAAACCACTCGATAGCTGCCCTTCTCATCTAGCTGGACGATGACGCTAGTTCGGGGATGCTTCGCTGCAAGGCGGGCGGCGGCCTCGGTCGCGGCCGGGTCGTTCTCGAGCTGAAGAATGATCTGTCGGCCATAGCGGCTGTCGCCGTCCTCGTAGCCCGCAGCTATCTGCGGCTTATCCCACTCGTCGACACTGACATCCGATATCAACCGCGGCGCGACGCCCAGCTGAGGACTATCGTCGATGAAGTCGTCGAACTCACCAGGGATCTCCGCTACTTCGTCGTCCGGAAACTCGTTATGGGCGTCGACCTCGAACTCGTGCGAGCTGTTGACGCTGCGGCTGACCAAGCGCAGATTGCTCACCTCGTTATAGGCATCCAGAACCTCGGCCCGGGTCACATTGCGGCCCGCCGCGACAGCGTCGTCGTGCATTTTCTTCGACAATACGTCGAACGGCACGTTGTGATCGATGTCAAACGCGTCGCGAGTGACAAGTTGTCCGGAGGCGGCACAGCGAAACAGCCGCACCTCTTGGGTCTGACCCGCGGCATTGGTCACCGTCACACTGCGCACATACGACCTTTGCAGCTCGGCCTCGAACCACTTCCCGAGCACTTTGGCATCGAAACTCAGTCCGACTCGGCCGTCCTCCGGCACCCAGCGCTGGTTCTGCGTGTGCTTCGTTCGGCCCGCCCAGTCCAGGTCCGGGTCGAAGTCCGGATGCGTCTTTGTTGGATCGAATGCGAAGTGACTATCGACCCAGGCGCGCCACTCCCTCGAGTCGGCGCCGAAGACAGCCAATATCCGATCGGCGCTGTCGCGCGCACGATTGATGACCGACGGCAGCATGCGCAAGTTCCGCACATCATTGAAGGCCATATTCGCTTCGGCGTGATTCGCTACGCCAAGCTGGCCGAAGTAGTCGCGCCACTGCACGATGTGGTCGATGTCGAGTGCATCGGTGGTGTGCCAGGTATCGCTTTCCGCGTGGTAGTACAAAACTACGGTGGCCGCGCTCTCTCCCGACGCAGACGGAAAAGTGAACGCCTGCGACTGCATGTTCCGGCGCGCCCAATCGTTGCGCATGTACTCGTTAGTGGATTCGTAGAAGCTGAAGCTAGTGCGGGCCTCCGTCCCCAGCCACGGCCTGTCGGCGATTCTTTGGGAGTGATTGGGCGGGACCACGCCCTCCCAGCTGACCAGGTCCACCGTTTTGCCATTCTTCAGCTTCGGTTTGGAGATTGTGTATGCCATGGCGGAGCCCCTGTTGCCGATCGTTTGTCGTTGTCTCGCGCTTGATGCTTTATCTGTTCGCCGCCGCTTCCACTCAGCCCATCTGCAATCGCCACAACCGGGCGTAAGCCGTGTCACTCGTGACGAGCTCGCAATGCGATCCACTTTCGACGACCGCGCCGCGATCGACCACCAGGATTCGGTCGGCATAGCGCAGCGTATTCAGCCGGTGCGCGATGCTGATGACGGTGCGTCCGCTGGCGATGGCCTCCAGATTGGCCATGATCGCCGCCTCCGATTCGTAGTCCAGCGCGCTGGTGGCTTCGTCGAGCAGTAGCAGCTTGGGACGGGCGAGCAGCGCCCTGGCCAAAGCGATGCGTTGCCGCTGCCCGCCCGACAAGCTCGATCCCCTTTCCCCGACCTGGCTTTCATAGCCGTGGGGCAGGCAACGTATGAACGAGTCGGCGCCCGCCAGAATGGCTGCCTCGACAATCTCCGCCTCGGAAGATTGCGGCCTACATACGCCGATGTTTTCGCTAACCGTTCCGGAGAACAGCACGCTTTCCTGCGGAACCACGCTGATCTGCCTGCGCAGCGCAACCGGATCGGCGATCGCGATGTCGATACCGTCCACCAGTACCTGGCCGTGTTGGGGCACGTAGAGACGCTGCAGCAACCGGCTGATCGTGCTCTTGCCCGATCCGGAGGGCCCCGTGATGCCGACGAATTCACCGGGGCGCACTTCAAGACAGAGATTTCGCAGTACCTCTTGGCCGTCTTCGCCGTAGCGGAAGTGAACATTTCTAAAGCAAACACCGCCCTGCAGCGGCGGGATCGAAGCCAGCCCACCGTTGCCTTCCTCGGTCGGCTCATCCAGTACGTCGCCTATGCGGCGCAGCGAGATGGTCGTGTGCTGCAAGTCTTGCCAGGTTTGGGCCAGGCGCAGAATCGGCTGCGTGAGATGCCCGGCAAGCATATTGAACGCTACCAGCTCGCCCGGACTGAGCTGATCCTCCATCACCAGCCTAATGCCCCACCACAGTAGCAACGCACTGGACAGCTTCTGCACCACGTCCACCGCTTGACCGATCGATATGCCCAGCACGCTGGCCCGGAACGAGGCGCGTACGAATCTGGCGAAGCCGCTCTCCCATTGGCGCACGAAGCTCTCCTCCGTAGCCGTTGTCTTTATGACCTCGATTCCCATCACCGACGAAGTCAAGAACGCGGTGCTGTCGGCGCTCGACTCGTACTCGCGCTCGGTCCGGCTGCGCAACATGGGGCCGAACAGCATCCACAATAGAAAGTAGACCAATAAAGTCCCTAGGACGATCCAAGTCAGTTTGACGCTGTACGAAAGCATTACCGCGAGGAACAGTCCCAGGAAGAGCAGATCCAGCACCACCGTCAGCGTCGAACCGGTCAGAAACTGACGGATATGATCCATCTCGCCTATGCGAGCGATGATTTCGCCGGTCTTCCGCTTGCGAAAGTAGCCGATGGGCAACGCCATGAGGTGCTGATAGACGCGGGCCGATAGCTCCGAGTGGATTTTCGCCGCGAGATTGGAGAATAGCCAGGAACGCATAAATCCATAGACGAAATCGAATACCGCCAATGCAAGCAGCGCTATTCCCAGAACTTGCAAGCTTGAGACGCTCCGGTTCACCAAGACCCGATCGATGACGTTCTCGAACACAGCAGGTGTCACCAGCGCGATCAGTTGCAGCATCAACGACACCAACAGAATGCTTCTGAATTGCCGGATGTGCTTGATCACCGACGGGATGAACCAGGCGAAGCCGAACGCCTGCCGTCCCGGTGGTTCGTCCGCTTCGCCCAGAAGGATCGTTTGGCCTGGCCACCGCTCGGCGAGGTCGTCGAAAGACGAATGCCGGCACTCGCCTGTTGCCGGAACACGCAGGAGCACGCCATTCTCGTTCACCGATTCCAGTACCCGCCATCCGTCGGCTGTTTTCAGCAACGCGGGCAGCGGCAAGGCCGCTATCCGCTCGATGCCGCTGTCGACGCTTCTCGCTCTCAACCCGATCGAACGCGCGCAACGGCAAATATCGACGCGGCTGGCCGTCCCCTGCGCTCGACCTAGCTGATGGCACAATTGCTCGGCTTCGACCAAAATCCGGTGATGGCGGGCCGCGTAGGCCAGGGCCGCCAGGCCGTCATCGACGAAGGCGCCGTCGGCTCCTACGCTCGGGAGAGAAGCTTCAATCGACCTGGACATCACCGTTCCTCAAGCGCTTCGGACTGGTACTCGCGCAAGGGGCTGAGAACGTAGTCGATGACCCGTCGCTTGCCCGTGCGGATCTCCGCGGTCACACCCATGCCCGCCTGCAAAGGAAATGTCTTGCCGTCCAGAGCCATATGCAGTCGGCGTAGCTCGACTCTGGCCGGGAACACCAGCCCGAGCCGGTCGTCCTTCACCGCATCGCGCGATACGTTGAGTATCGTTCCGGGCACCGTGCCGTATCGCGTATAGGCGAAGGAGTCGATCTTCAGCTCGACCGATTGGCCTGGCCTTACGAATCCGACATCCCCGTTCAGGACCATGACTTCGGCCTGCAGGGATGCTTCGTCGGGTACGATCACCATCAGCTGCTGGCCGGCTTGCACTGCGCCGCCCCGGGTATGCACTGCAAGCTGCTGCACCACGCCTTCCACGGTCGCCCTTAGGGTTTGCAAGCGCAGCTTCTCCTTTGCCCTGACCAGCTTCTGAGCCAGATTCGATACCTCCAACCGCACCGAAGCCAGGCTGTCCTGACGCTCCTTCGTCGTCTTCGCCAGGTAGCCGCTGCGCTGATTGCTCAGCGACTGATACTGGGCCTTCATCACTGCCAGCTCGGATCGCTGCTGCGCGACCGCGCGCTCTATCTCAAGGCGCTCCTTCTCTTGCTGCTGCAGCTCCACATTGGAAATCAGCTTATCGGCTGCCAGTACGCGGTACGCGTCCAACCGCTGCATGACGTTCGTTGCCAGCTTTTGCAGGACTGCGATGTCCGCTTCGCGTCCTTTCTGGTTGGCTCGGTTGACCGCCATTTCGCTTTCGATGCCCGCTACGCTAGCCTGCATCTCCCTCGATATGCTGAGCAGGTGCTCGCGGGCGATCGCCACTTGCTCTGCTGGCGCCTCTTCCGGCGCAATGAAGTTGGCCACCGGATCGTCGGTCAGCATCGCTTGCAGCCTGGCCTGCTCCAGCAACTTGAAGTTCAGTTGGCCGCGCAACTCTCCGAGCTCTGCGTCGGCGCCGATCGGGTTCAGGCTGACCAGTACGTCGCCGACTTCGACGCGCGCGCCATCGCGCACGTGGATGGCCGCTATCTCGCCGCCTTCCACGGACTGGACTACTTTGGAATTGCTTGGGACCAACAGGCGCCCCGACGCGTTGGCCTGGATATCCAGCTGCCCGAAAGTCGACCACACCAGCGCTGCGGCGAAGGTCGCCGCCAGTGCCACGGCGGTGCGGCGCGACCAAGGTGCTGGCGGACGTTCGATGACTTCCAAATAGCCCGGCTGGAACTCGTGTTCGTCCCGAGTCTTGTTCGGGTGGAACTCCGTCCCGCCCGCGGAATGGACGGTATTGAAGGCCGACTTTAAGCGATCAAGCAGCATGCCCTGCCCCCGGATTCCCGAACGAACGTTGCCGCTCGCGCAACTTGGCATAGCACCCGCCACGTGCAATCAACTCGTCGTGGCTTCCTACCTCGGTAATGCGCCCCTGCTCCAATGAGACGATGCGATCGCATCGCCGCACCGCGGAAAGACGATGGGCGATGGTGATGACCGTGCGCCCTTTGGCTATCTCAGCCATGTTCCGCTGAATCACCCCTTGAGATTCGTCATCGAGGGCGCTGGTCGCCTCATCAAATATCAGTATTCTGGGGTCGGCCATCAATGCGCGTGCGATGACGACGCGCTGACGCTGTCCGCCGGATAGGGAGCCTCCTCCTTCGGCCAGGATGGTGTCGTACCCCGTCGGAAGCTGCAGGATGAAGTCGTGAGCGCCGGCAAGCTTCGCGGCTCTTATGACATCGTCCAGTGGCGCCGAGGTGTCCCTAATGGCGATGTTGTGACGGACGCTTCGATTGAAGAGATAGCTGTCCTGCTGCACCACGCCTATCTGACTGCGCAAGTACTTCGCGCTCAGCTTCTGCAGCGGTATTCCGTCGACAAGAATCTCGCCAGCATCCGGGGCATAGAGCTTCTGCAGAAGATAGGCCAAGGTACTCTTGCCCGACCCCGACGGACCGACGATGCCGATGCTCTCTCCTGGCTCGATGCTGAGCGACACTCCCTTCAGTACCGGCTCCGAGTCCGGTTGATAGCGGAACACCAAGTCGCGTATCTGGATCGAACCGCTGATCGGCCTGGCCGGTTCCGTTGCCGTCCGATTCTGCTCGATCGGCAGGTTCAGCATGTCGCCCAACTTCTCCACCGCCAGCCGAGCTTGAACGAACTGTGGCCAGAGATCCGTGAGCCTCGAGATCGGCCCATTGATATGCGACGCCATCATGTTGAAGGCGATTAGCTGCCCGATGGTGATCTGCATCGAAGTCACCAGGTGGGCTCCATACCAAACGATGGCCACCGAGATCACCTTCTGCAGCAGCGCCACTCCATGACTGACCAAGCTATTCAAGCTCTGGGTCCGGAATCCCGCCTCCGCCGCCTCCGCGGCCTGCGCCTCCCAGCGGCGTAGCATCCCGGGCTCGACCGCCATGCTCCTAATCGTCTCCATCCCGGCAACCGACTCGGCCAGCAGGGACTTGTTCTGCGCAGCGACCTGAAATTGGCGCTTGATCCGGCTCTGCAGCGGCCCGGTGCTCGCATACGCGACGGCGACGTAGAACGGCAGACCGGCTAGAACGATGCAGGTCAGGCTCCACGACAGACGCGACATCACGTACAGGAAGACGAAGGCGAACGCGACGTCGACACAGAGAGTAAGCATCGAGCCGGTAAGAAAGGATCGAATCCCTTCCAACTGCTGTACACGGGCTACGATCGTTCCTATCTGGCGTGCTTTGAAGTAGCGCAGCGGCAAACCCATCAAGTGCCTGAACAGCTTGACGCCGATGGCTATGTCTATTCGGTTGGTCGTATGGGTGAAGATGTACCCCCGCAATCCGGTCAAGACCGCTTCCCACACCGCAATCGCTACCAGCACAAACATTAGGACATCGAGCGTCGAGAGCGCTTTATGCACCAGCACCTTGTCCATTGCCACCTGGAATATCAGCGGGGAGCCCAGTGCGAGCAACTGCAGGACCAGTGAGACGAACACCACCTCAGCCAACAGGCGCTTGTGGCGGGCGAACTCGGGGAGAAACCAGCGGATATCGAACTTCGGCGGCGAATCGAGCAATCTGATGCTCTCGCCTGTCCAGCTCATTTGCAGTTCCTCGCTACTTATGATTTTCGGAGCTGCACTACCCGGTTGGAACACCAGAGCCTGGGCGGACGATCGGTTCAAAAGCACCTGATACCCGTCCGCTTCGGTCCGAAAAGCCAAAGGCAAACGGACTCTCCCCAGCCTCGAATAGCGCAGGCTGGCTACGGAAAACTTAGCGTCGTGCGCCCGGCCATAGAGCGCTATCGCATGTTTCAGGTCGGCGATCGAAGCCGCGTAGCCGGGATCCTGCTCCTTCCCTTTCACTAGGGACAGCAGAATGCGGCAGCAACCCAGAGCTGAACTCAGCGTATGGGCTCGATCGTCGATCGCTTGGAGTTTTGACATCCCCTTCCTCGGGGACCGATCACGGTGCGCTCTCGATCGATGCGTCTTATAGAAACGTGATTCAAGTCTCACATATCAAACAGGCTTCCCTGACCCACAGGCAATTGCAATAGGGAAACGTCTTAGATTGAGAGTTCTGAATGTGCCTCACTGCACATAGGTGGTAGCTCACGGGTCGTTCGCGGCGTGTCAGCGCAGGGGCTTGGTACGACCGCAGACGGCGCTATGCAACTGGTACGAGCAGCCCCGAATCGCGCTCTTCTGCGCAAGTCGCTGTACTGGCCAGTCGGCTGTCGACCTCGACCTGCCCTGGCTCCATCGACTTCGGCAGAATGGGAGCTGCACCATCCCAGTCGTCAGCAATCGCAGCGTGCGCAACGGCTTTCTTCGCCCCCCGCCCCCCCCTGCGAACCGAACTCGCTCAGCCGCGAAGCACTGTCAACCGCCGCGCACGCCCACCTTCTGGGCGAACAGCGACTCCCCGCAGTGTCTCGATCTCACAGAGCAAAGCGTGCCAGCCGGCATCGTCTGCCGACTGATGGCCGACTCAATGGAGAGACACGGGGCGGACTGCACATCTCGGCCCCGCAATTTCATGGCCTGTGCTGTGGCGCTGCGACTCTACGATTTCGCTGCCGGTCACAGGTCGCTCCGGATCGACATCGCGAAGCGGAACGCACTCCGCAATCCCCCGAATGACGACTAGTGCATCCGTATCGGGCAGCTTGCGAGTTGCGCCACGACAGCCAAGACATTGACCGAGAGCCGCACGTAGAAGTGCGTGGGCCCGGAGCATTTCGCATTCAAAGGCATCGCGAAGTCGACCAACGATCTTGTGCATAGCGACTGACCCATAACCCCCGCGAGCAGCGGATCTACAGGTTGGCAACTATGCGCCAACGATCTGCTTAGGACATTTCACGTGCACGGGCGCGTCCGAAGCGCCTACCCGGACCGGAGATCATGCCTAGATATCCAGGCAAGCAGAAAGCCCCATGTTCGCCAGGCGTACACAATGAGTGTTCATCTTCCGGAACTCACTAGATTGGTGGAGAACGCCGGGAACGAGCTTGCAACGGGTGGCATGGGAATTCCATCGTTCGTCGATGAAAGAATCGTATCGCTTGGAACAGGCAGCGACAGCGAAGAGTGGCAATCCGTGCAAAGGCTGGCGCAGCGAATTCGGATCGGCTACTTGCAACTGGGCGAGCGCGACTGCGGCCGATGCAGCGGCCGGATTGGCAGGTAGTTCGTCCGAGCGGCTTGCCGGCACCTATCGGCAATCACGCCCGCGAATGGTGCAGACACTCGATAGCGCAGAGGAATCCTTTACCCGTGATATCTCGGAACGAGATTCCCCTCCGATTCGGTTCGCGTAGATATCGCCAAGCCCCGATCGAACTGGCGGCCTACGGGTGCTTTCGGTCCGACACGGCAGCGAACCCAGCGCGGCCCCGGCTGCCCGCGCCGGACAGTTCCCTGCCATGCGCAAAAGGCGCGATCATCCAGGCGGCGGAGCTTGCTTGGCCCACTGCGCCGGCGGCCCGCCTCCGGTGCATGCGCGACACCGGAGCGGTCTGCTCGGTCAACACAAAAGGCTCCAAACACCGGGCATATGCTGGTTCGGTGGGCCCGGCCGCTCTAAGACTATTCCTAATATCGGCGCCGGAAGATCGCCGATAGCATTGGATCATAAATGCGAACTTCATCACATTTAACTCCGCCCTCCTCTCCGATAGGGGGGCGAGTCGCCAGACTCGGCACGCAGCCCACCGCGTGCGTAGGTCGGAAAGTCGAAAGGCCCACGCAAGGGATTCAGGAAAGCACCAGATGGACAAATCTGCAATCGACCTGTGAAAACTCGCGCAACACAACTGTCAGCGGCGCCTTGCTGATCCAGGCAGAGCAACACGGCGCTAGCTGGATTACATCCAGCCCGGCAAGCCGCAGCAGAACGTATGTCGAACGCTACAACCGGACCGTTCGCTACGACTGGCTGGCCCAAACTTTGTTCAAATCGATCTGCAAGATGTTGGAATCCGCAACCCCTGGCCATCGACATACAACCACGAGTGTCCCAACACCGCACTCGGCGGCATCACTCTAGTCCAACAGAAGGTGGCAGATACCACTTAGCTCCACTTTTGGAGTCCGCTAAAAGCTGGAGGAATACCTAATCATAGCTAATCAATTTGGATTCAATTGCGTCCGTTGCTCAGATGCGAACAGAGCATTCGCCTCGAATACCTGCCCTCCGTAGCTTTCAATTGTCATGCTTGGCGCAAATGGAAGCAGTGACAATGGAATCTAAGGAACTGGAAGACACCCCAAGGGGCATGCGAGCACTGCCGTCTACCGAATCAGAATAGCTCATTCTAATTATTGATCCGCTTGGGTGGTGCGTTTGCACTTGAGTGTTTCTCTTCGAATGTGATGCTCTCGGAATTGAGTGGACACAAGATAGTTCATAAATCCAAACACATCGCAGATGCAAATACTTAGCAAACTTGCTGTTGTGGATTAACAGCCAGCAAATGCGGGCAGGCACGGCCCGGCTCGGACCTTTGTAACCTTCGCAGGGGGGAGCAGTGAAATCGATAGTAAGAGAGAGGGGTGGGCGGCAATATCGGCCCTCAAAATCACTTCCACTAATCTTGTTTGCCTGGATTCTGTACGGTTGCATAGTCGTGGCGCTACGACTATATGCCTGAGCGTGCAGCTACGCGCCTTGAATCGGCCACAGTTTCGTGGACATCCGCAGCCATAGGCTATGACTTAAGCTGAGGTGGCTATGAGCGCGAAGCGGTACGCTGATGAATTCAAGATCGAAGCGGTTCATCAGATCGTTTAGTACGGTCGGCCGGTGGCCGAGGTGACTGAGCGACTGGGGTGTCCGTGCACAGCCCGTGCGGCTGGCGGCGACAGCTAGGAAGGAGCGACGTGGTTCGCCGTGTCGAAAGCGACCAGAACCCGGATGTGCGTCGCCTGAAGGCGGAACTGCGCCGGGTCACTGAAGAACGAGATATCCAAAAAAGAAACGTCGCGGCGAACTTAACCGATCGACGCGACAGTGTGTCACACATCCAAGGTCTTAAGTTCGCTATTTCGGACAAGAACACCAAGATGCTGCCTATGGCTTACGACGTCGAATCGCTGAGCCCTTTGGATTTCGATCTGGAGGATGAGTCAACACATGAGCGAGTGGCTTCGGGCCGGATGGAACGGATGAGCAAGTGGTCGGTCGGGAAGCTGTGGACACTCGCAGAATGGCTCTCGGTAGATTGACACTGTGCTGTTGGCACGGAAGCCTCCCCCAGTTCAAGCAGAGTTGCCGCTAGCCCCCGGCGATACCGCTATTGATTTCTAGGCGGGCCGGAAGGCACAAACGATAAGCGAATCCGCCGGCCCACAGGGAGCCGGCAATATCAAGGGAAAGGAGAGACAAATGTTTCATAGACACCTGCTGGCAGCAGTACTCACTGTCGCGGCTACAGGCTGCGCTTCATCGAGCATCCTGATAGGAACTGCTCGCCCGCCCATAGATCCGGCCCTTGTCCGGCTCTATGTCGACCCACCTGAGCGATTCGAGAAGATCGCGATCTTGGAGTCGAACAGCGACGCTTCCTGGGCGATCACGGACCGACAGAAGACCAACAAAGCGATCGATCGCCTGAAGATCGAGGCAGCGAAATACGGTGCGAACGGCGTTCTTATCGAGGGCGTCGGCGACCAATACTCGGGTAGTGTTAGCGTGACTGACGCCTGGTCCGACGGCAATACGGCATTCGGGGTCAGCACAAGTACCGCGAACTATCGCAAGGCCGGCTGGGGCATGGCGATATATGTGAACGACCAGGAGACCGCGGTAGCTGCCCCGCTCTCCCAAGGGGCTTCGGCCTCGGCAACTTCGCCGGCCGCCCCTGCGTCACCCCAAGCTGGAAGCGTGTACGACGCTGCACTTCGCTATGCGGCCGAGCGTGACTGCAGCGCCGGCGGCGTAGCTGTCGTGAGCGGCAACGTGTACAGAGCTAGCTGCCCGTCTACCGGGCGATCACTGGTGATCCAGTGCCAAGGTCAGAACTGCAAGGAAGTGAATTGACCGCCCCACCGGCAAACCCACGACCCCGCTTCGGCGGGGCTCTTGCCGTCTAGGGGGTTGGCGGTTGCCCTCTTCATAGAATTGTCGAAACAGTTCTATTCTTGGTATTAGCACGCCACTACGTTTGGCGATCTACCCCATCGGCCACCCACGGCCATCGGGGCGGACGGACATGCCGCAGAGCAGCAACCAGGTCGCAGTGCCGCTCCCGAACCTGTACCTCCTCGACCAGCAGCGCCGGCAGCGAGCGGACGCGCGGAACCCGCTGGGTGACCCGTCGAACGAGCACCGCTGCTTCCTGGGCATGCACGCGATGGGCAAGTACCGCCGGCTCCATGCCCTGCGACGCGCTCTCCCCTCTTCCTTTCGATCCTGCGCCGGCATCGGCGTTGGAGCGTGCTGCATGAGTGCAGCTGATCGAGCTGCTTGTAGCTGACGAGCATTCCCGTCTGCCTGAGCTTGAAGTGGATCATCCCAGCGCCGTATCGCTCGTATCGCTGCGCCAACGCCTGGATGCGCGTGCAGCCGCTTTGCGTCCGGCACGGCTATGCCGCCGAACCTGCTGCGCCACAGATAGTGCGCCAACGCGCTGCGGCCGTGCCGGGGGCACAGGTCCTTGATCGCCATGCCAGCGCCCGCCTCACGCAGTAAGCCGATGATCTGCTCTTCGAGAGACGCTTCTTCACGTCTAGTCTCCCGGTCGCTGGGGGATTTGGCTCCAACCCGGCTTGCTACTCAAAGGTGGGGAGCCGTTCGCCGGACTTGAACTTGATGCCAGTGCGAATAGTCGAGCATCCACTATTGGCTCCACGCCGTCTCAGCGGCGACGGGTATCGAGTCAGTACGAAGAACGTTGATCATTGGCTAGGGTCCGTGCTCGCCAATCTCGAAGATCGTGTCGGACCGTAAAGGTCTACCCGCATCACAGGGAGCGCGGGACGACATGCGATGAATCTCTATAGGAAAAGTGGTGTCAGTCACCGAGCGTGCTCATGACGTCTCACCAAGGCTCACGATGTGACGAGAAGTGATTTTTCATTCGAATGCCTAATAGCATGCTTGCGAAGCGCGATTCGCCCGTGATGTTGCCGCAGGTAAAAGGTCGATGCGCAGTAGCTCGAAGTTCATCTTCGCGGCTATCAAACAACTAACAGCAATGCTAAATGCGCTCAGCGACGATTCACCGTGTTGGCGCTACGCGCCGCAACCTAGTCCATGGAGATGAACACAGTGACCAAGATACTAATGGTGGCGCTTCTTGCGCTTTCCTCAGCTAATGCAATGGCAATCGACCTAAGTCCAAATCGGATTGGCGGGGGCGACATACCCGGCAACTACCCGGCGATCGACTTCTATCTGCGCAATGGCGATTGGGCCCCACGTCTCACGCTATCCGATGCGGCTGGCGATCAATACAAGGTGACAATTCATTCCTCGGCGGCCTATGACAGTCAATTGGCGACCGCCAATACTGACTATCCATTGAGCTCAATGCGCATCCGGTCCGGCGACCACGCATCCTTTGTCTATGAAGCGGCTCGCCGCCAATGGAGCTTCGCCGGGGCGACGCTTAGTCCAAACACCAATGGCGGGAGCGGTACAATTTCATCATACCCGAGCGGGAACTTCTTGCGCTTCAATCTCGCTAACGGCGATTGGGTTCAGAACGTCACGCTCCCAGCAGTCGCTCCGGACGGCAGCTTGCTCGTAGTTTCATCCACGGCTTCATCGACGAGCCGAGTCAGCCCGCAGAACATCATGTACGCCAGCACATTCAACGTGCGAGCAGGGGACCAATATGCCTTCCTCTATCGCCGGAGTCTGAACCGCTGGATCAGCATCAAGACTCCGATCATGGCGTTGAGCGCCAACAGCGCCGGGCCTCAGATGCAAGCGCCTGTCGTGCCGTACACGCAAGTAAAGTTCAGCGACGGCGCAACCATTCCGGAAATTCGTCTTCCAGAATCCGCAGGCGACCGTGACCGAGTGAGCATCAGCTCCGAAGCAACCAGCGTGGCAACCATATCGAATCTGAATGTCGATACGACCGCCACTTTGAGATTGTTCGCGGGCTCACGATACGACTTCATCTACATCAAGGAGCGCGCGCTCTGGGTGCTTCAATCCAGCCCGAGCATGAGCTATACCGCGAGCAGTCTCGGCACCCCCCAGCTGCCCGATATGAAGTCGCCGACGATTCGCTACTCCGCCTCGGACGGCAACTGGATGCCGTTGTTGAAGCTGCCGCTTATTGGCAGCCCGGGCGACAAAGTTACTGTCAAGAGCGATGCTGCATCGGACTTCAACGTCACCGGTCAGGACACAACGTTTGGGACGATCGCCGTTCGACGCGGAGAATCCGTGCGCTTTGTCCGTACTGCAGCCGGTGCTTGGTCGCTAGATAGTCGGCTCATCACCATGCTGCTGATATACAGTGAAGAAGCAGCTGAGCGGCTCGGGGAAACAGCGGCCCAGATGCGACTGTTGGAAGGAGTGCGCCTGACGAATGAAGCGCTGGATAACTCCGGAGCAAACTTCTACGTCAAGCCCGTCGGACTGCTAAAGCGCCAGTTCCAGGCTACAACGCTAAACGATGTCCTCAATGTCGCTCTCAGAGATCCGCTCGTGGCGTCTACCCGTACGCAGCTGGCCGCCGATGCCGTCTATTACGAAGGAACCGAAGATGGTTGCGGCGTGGCGTGGCTGACGGCCGGCAAGTACAACATGATCGGCACCGGTTCTCTAGCATGCGGCACTACCGTGATGCGTCATGAGTTCGGTCACAACATGGGTTTACACCATGGCGACGCGCCTGGTGGGTCAGCACCTTACGCCAAGGGATACAGCCTGATTAAGGACGTAATGGGCGGGAACGCCATTCCCTATTACTCGAATCCGTATCTGTACACGACTCTACCCGACCTGGCCATCGGCCTGCCAATGGGTATCGCGAACGTGACCGATTCCGTTCGGGCAATAAACGAACGCTCCAAGCTCGTCTCTGAATACTACTGATTCATCAACCGCAGTCTGGCCGGATCTATCCGGCCAGACTGACTTCCCGTAGCTCTCGGACGCCCCTGGCCGCCGTGCGGTCGGCTGTCTCCGACGGAAAGAAAGGGTTCTCATGCGGATCCGCCTAAGTAGATCGTTAGCTTTTGGCGTAGCACTGGGCTTGGCCGCAATTGGGGTCGTGCTCGATCGGACCGGTTCGCCAGCAAGCATAGAGGTTGCGCATGGCCCGCTACATACTGATCTCGCAATATCGACAGCTGATGCGGCTACCATGCTGGTTCCGGCGTTAGACGGCATCCAGGCTGCCATCGAGCGGCGCAGCTCGACCTATTTGCTCGACAGGACTCGCCTGATTGCAGCGAAGCCGCGTAAGAATCTATTGAGGCTGATCGGGCCGAGCGAGGTCGTTCCCGGCGTGCTGGACGCTGCAGAGCGCCAGGTCGCGAACGGCCGCCAGTTCGTCGCCTATGATCCGTATGTACTGGAAGCGAAAGACGTCGGTGACGAGATCGAAGTGTACGTGCCTCAGGCTGGCTTGATCTTGCACGGCGTAATAGACGATGTCGAAGTCAATGGAGACATCATTCGTTGGTCGGGCGGATTTGAGGACTTCAATTCGACCGAGAGTAGGTTTTCGATTAGCCAAACGATGATCGACAACTATGTGCTAGGCACTTTCGATACGCCAATGGGCAGCTTCAGTCTAGAGGCGAAGAACGGCCGTGGCTGGATCGTCGATCAAGCCGAAGAGTTCCACTTGCCCTCGGACGGTAAAGACTATGTCGAGGCGCCCCCGTTGCGCGCTCATGCCACTAGCCCGTGATCAGGCCTCGGGTTCACATCATTGGGAGCTGGAAGATGCATAGAAGGGATCTGCTTCGGTTGTAAGGACGATAGAGACGAATCGAGCACGTTGACGGAAGATCATCGGTGCCGGAGGTTCTCTGAATGGGCTTGTACGACGAAAGTCGCCGCTTGAAGCGGATGCGTTCCGACTGGGCGAACCGTCGATCAGTCGGTGCGGGTGCTTCCTAGCAAGGATGCCTAGTTGGAAGGAGTTGCTATCGACAGTCTGGTATACGCCATGGGGTTTACCGATCGATTGTTCTGGGCGCGGTGTCGATTATGAACTTCGTAGCCGAGGTAGTGGCGACTTGCTCTCCACCAATCAAGCGACTGGCTATTCCGCAGGCGGGACATGCCCACTCCTCGGGCCGGAAACGACTGTCGATGCTCAACTTCTTTAGGCGGTAGTACTAGTCCTATGGAGAAGTTCGGGCCAAGGCCAGTCTCCCATGGAGGCCGATATGGTGACGTAGGGGTCTCCCCCTTCGCGGAGGGCGGCGATACGTTCGATCGAATACCTTCGTGGTTGCAGTCGGCCCCAATGATCAAAAGTGGCAAGCCACATTTCGCCGCTACGTATGTTGCTCGTATTCAAGAATGCGATCAGTGGTATGACTGCATGCCAGCTTCCGTCGCGAGTCAGCTGCCAGCGATCGTCACCCAGTTCATTCAACCATAGAAAGTTCATCGCCTTGTCTCGGCCGCTTTGATGTGGAGCCTGGCGAGAGAGGTGGTCAGCTACGCTTGGCTCCAACCTCGTGGCTACAGCAGCGTTACGGGGCGCCAATCTTACTCTCCTTCATTAGCGGACCTTCATGTCCTGATTGGCCCGGCGTCGCATGGTGCCGCTGTCATTCGGGCTTTCGCCCTGGGGCAGTGCATCGAACAGGCCGAGTGATTCGTATACCTCGGCGTCGGTACCGAAGTCAGTAGGGCAGGGCAAAGAGGCTGTCTAGTCGAGCGCCCAAGCTGCTGCGGCGCGACAGGCGGCCGGACCGTCAGGTGCCGGCCGCCCTTCGCTCACCAACGGATCCTCACACCCAGGTTGGCCTGACGCTGTTTGACGTCGCTGCCGTCCAGGCTTTCGCCGTAGGACAGCACGCCGAACACGCTGACCTTTTCGTTCAACTCGGCTTCCACGCCGATATCGACGGTCGCCATCAGTCCTAGCTCGTGGTTCGGGAATGCCTGCACCTGTCCGGCGGCACCAGGCGGCAGCACGACCAGGGCGTTGTCTTTCTCGCCCACGGTGTCCTGCACACCGACCGTCGCCCACGGACGTACTCGCGCACCGCCGGCGGTCTCGAACGTCTTATCGGCGCGCACCGCTACTCGCGCGGTGCCCAGCAGGTCGTCGTCCATCACCAACTGCTTGCCGCTGGCATCGAGCTTGTCTTCCCACTGCATCGCACTGGCGCTCAAGTTGACCTGCGGTTCGACGGTCCAGCCGTTGCTCAAGCGAAAGCGATGCCCGAGCTGCGCGCTCGCGGTCAGGCTGTTCCCGCCGATCTCTTCCTTGAAACCATCGGCGACCGCGATGGTGGCCTCCGGCAATTGCCCGACCAGGGTCATGTCAAGGTAGGTGCCATTCTTCCAGCTGACGCTGCCATACATGCCGACCATGGGCGTCTCGACGCGCACGTTAGCCTCGCCGATGCCTTGCAAGTCAGTCGAGTTGGTGCCACTGGCCCAGTAGTTGCCTCGCTGGAACGCCATGAATAGGCCGCCGCGCAAGGTGCGGGTCTCGCGATCCTGCAACTGCGTGTCGACGCCCGCGTACAGGCCAAGCGTGTCGCCGCTGAAGGCGAAGCCTGGGTTGGCGCCCATCTCCAGTTCGCTGCCAGTCGCGGCCATCCAGAAGCCGTGGCAGTCGCCCTCCAGTGACCAGTACGCGCGCTCCATTTCTTCTTCGTGCGAGCCGCAGCGCGGGGTGTCGCCACGCACGCCAGCCATACGTTCAAACAGCAGGCGGTTGTTCTCTTGGACCAAGGCGGCTCCGATGCTTGGCAATATGGCGTAGCCGCCGATTTCCGGCAGGATGTTGTTGGCTTCGGTGTTGAGGTACCAGCCGTCGCTTTGACGGTCGAAGGTCCAGGGCAGCACGCTGCCCGTCAAGCGCACCACGCCAGCACCCGCCGCGGTGAAATTGCCTTCGGTGCCCGTATTGTCGTTCGGCGCCGAGATCACCTGGATCGAGGCCGGCTGCTGCGGGGTCTCACTGCCGTCGCTGAGGAAGGTCACCGCGGTGGTGCCGATGACGTCGCCGCCGATATTCAGGCCGCCCGAGCTCTGGCCGCCTGGCGACACCGTCACCGTCAACCCGCCTCCACCCGTGTAGTTGCCGCTGATGCCGAAGCGGGCGTTGCCGACCGTGATCACGCCCGAATTGGCCACATTGCCGGTCAGGTTGGCACCGCTCATGCCGATCAGCTCCGAAGTGCCGTCGATCGACAGCAGGCCGTTGCCCAGGTTCAGCGGTCCGGTCAGGGTCAGCTGCGTGCCGGTCAGCAGATCCACCCGTTCCCAGTTGGACAGCGGGTTCACATCGCTCTGATCCAGGATCATGCCATGGAAGTTCACCTGGTCTTCGCCGCCAGCCCCGCCATCGAAGCGAGTCAGGCCGTTCAGGTCGCCACCGCGGAAATCAGCTCGGTCATTGCCGGCTCCGAACTCGAAGTTGCCGATCACCGTGCCCGCCGAATCGAAGGTGTCGTTTCCGTCGGTCCCGGTGTAGGGGCCAGTCGCCTTCAGGGTCGATCCGGCCGCGATCTTGGTGTTCTGCGCCGCGACGCTGCCGGTGGCGGTGACCTCGAGCAGGCCGCCGATCACGTCGACGTCGATGAACTCGGACGGGCCGTTGATCTGCAGAGTGCCGGTACCGGACTTGGCCAGCGATTCGAAGCCCAGCATGCTGCCCAGCGGCACGCTGTTGGCGCCGTCGATGTGGGCTTCGATCGTATCGATGCCCAGACCGCCTTCGACCGTGCCGGTGGCGGCAGTGGTCTCGTGGATGATGAAGCGGTCGTCGCCGTCGCCGAGGGCAAGCGTGCCGGTGCCGGTGTCGAGCGTGCCGGCCAGGTCGAACACGTCGTCGCCGTCGCCCAGATCGCCGGTCGCCAGCAGATTCGCTCCGGCAGCCACTTCGACCGTATTGACGCCGGCGCTGCCGGTCAGCTCCGTCGGATCCGATGCCAGACCTTGCACGCTGCCGCCGATCGACAGAACGGTGTCGTCGGCCATCGCCACGGTCGGCGTCTGCAACGTACCGTCCACGCTCAGCTCGCCGGCGTTCAGGGTTGTGCCGCCGCTGAAGCTCTGCGCGCCCACCAGAGTCGCGATGCCAGCGTTGTCCTTCTGCAGATACTCGAAGTTGATCGTGTTCGAGGCGTCAAAGGTGAAGGCGCTCGCGGTGTCTAGCACCACGGTATCGCCGGTGCCGTGACCGCCGCCACTGATCACCGCATTGAGTACCGCACCGTCTTGGAGGGTCAGCACATCTTCGCCGTCGCACAGGTCGATGGTGCCGCTGCCGGACACGGTGCCGGCCACGCTCATGCTGTCGTTGTCGGCGCCACAGCCGAAGCTGCCGTCGACGTTCAGGGTGGCGCCAGCCGCGACCACCGTGTTCAGCGGACTGCCGGCGATCGCGGTCACGCTGCCGGCCGGTCCGATGTTCAAGGTGCCGCCGAGCACGCTGACTTCCTGCAAGTCGGTCGTTCCCGGGCCGGTGATGTTGAGCACGCCAGTACCCGTCTTGGTGACGCCTTCGAAGTTGGTCAGCGAGCCCAGATCGGCGCTCAGGTTGATATCGTAGACGCGGGTATCCAGACCAGCGCCGCCGTCGACGGTGCCCAGAACGGTGGTCCCGTCATGGACCACGAAGCTGTCGTCGCCGTCGCCGAGGGCGAACACCCCGCCCTGCGTGTCGAGGGTGCCAACGACGTCGAGCACATCCTCGCCCGCGCCCAGATCGCCATTGGCCAGCGCCGTGCCGTTGACAGTTACGGCATTGATACCGGCGCTGCCGGTGATCGCTGCGGCGAGACCTGCACCGGCGTCCAGGTTGCCGTCGACGGTCAGGGCGGTGTCGTCAGCCATCGCCAGGGTCGGCGTGCTCAGGGTGCCGGCCACGGCCAATTCGCCGCCGTTGAGGCTGGTACCGCCACTGAAGCTGAGCGCTCCAGTCAGGGTCGCGGTGCCTGTGTTGTCTTTCTGCAGCAACTCGAAATTAGCCACACTGCCGGCACCAAAGCTCAACGGCCCGGCGTTGTCGAGCACGACCGCATCGCCGGTCCCTGCGCCGCCGTCGAGCACGCCCGCGAAGCCGCTCAGGTCGGCGCCGTCGTTGAGGGTCAAGGTGTCATCGCCGTCGTCGAGGGCGATCGTGCCGGTACCGGCGATGGCGCCGGCCACGGTCATCGTGTCGTCGCCAGTCGAACCGGTGAAGCTGCCGTCGACGTTCAAGGTGGCGCCGTTGGCCACGGTGGTGGTGACCACGCCGCTGACGCTGCCGGCGGGGCCGACGTCGAGCGTGCCGCCGACGACGTTGACCGTGGTGAAGTCCGATGCGGCCGGACCGTCGATGTTCAAGGTGCCGGTGTTGGTCTTGGTCAGGGTCTCGAAGTTGGTCGCGCCGCCCAGGGTCGCGTTGCCGGCGAAGTCCGCGATCAGGGTATCGACGCCAGTGCCGCCGTCGATCGGCGAAGCCAAGCCGCTCATGTCGGCGCCGTCCTGCAGGATCAACTGATCGTCGCCGTCGAGCATATCGATCGCGCTGGATCCGCTGACGTTGCCGGCCACGGTGAAGCTGTCCGCACCCGCAGTGAAGCCCAGATTGCCGTCAACCACCAGGCTGGCACCATTGGCTACCGTGGCGGTGTTGACCCCGCTCACGTCGCCGCCAGCGCCAATGTCGAGGGTGCCGCCGTTGACGTTGACGGTGGTGAACGCTGAAGCGGCCGGACCGTCGATATGCAGGGTGCCGATGTTGGCCTTGGTCAGGGTTTCGAACCCGATCGCGCCACCCAGGGTGGCGGTGCCGGCCAGGTCGGCGACGAAGGTGTCGGCGCCGGCGCCGCCGTCGACGGGATTGCTCAACCCGGACAGGTCGGCGCCGTCCTGGATGGTGAAGGTATCGTCTCCGTCGAGCAGCTCCAACGTGCCGTCGCCGGTCACGGTGCCGGCCACGGTGAGGCTGTCGTTGCCGGCGGTACCGGAGTAGCTGCCGTCGACGTTCAGGGTTGCCCCGTTGGCGACGGTGGTGTCTTGAGCGATCACGCTGCCCGCCGGAGCGACGTTCAAGGTACCGTCGAGTACATCGACGGTGATGAAGTCCGACGCGGCCGGGCCGTTGATGTTGAGTGCACCGTCGCCGGTCTTGCTCAGCGTTTCGAAGCCCTGCACCGCGCCAAGGTCGGCGCTGGTGACGATGTCGGCGTTCAGCAGGTCGGTGCCGCTGCCGGCGGCGACCGTGCCGACGATGGCGGTGCCGTCGTGAATGCTGAGCGTGTCGTCGCCCGCGCCCAGGTCGAGCACGCCGGCACCGGTGTCGAGGCTACCGGCGACATCGAGCAGGTCGCTGCCGTCGCCCAGATCGCCGGTGGCCAGCAAGCTTCCGCCCGCAGCGACGTTGACGGTGTTACTGCCGGCGCTGCCGGTGATCGTCGTCGCGGCGCCCGCGCCGCCCTGCACGCTGCCGTCGACATTGAGCGTGGTGTCGTCGGCCAGGGTCATGGTCGGGGTGTCGAGGCTGCCGACCACAGTCAGAGTGCCGTTGTTTAGGATGGTGCCGCCGCTGAATGCCTGCGGCCCGGCCAGGATCGCCTCGCCGCTGTTGTCCTTCTGCAGCACTTCGAAGTTGGCGACATCGCCGCCGTTCAAAGTCATGACGCCAGCCGTGTCGAGCACCAGTCGGTCGTTGCCGGCATCGCCGTCGATCGGATTCGTCAAGCCGCTGATGTTGGCGCCGTCGCTGAGGGTCAAGGTGTCGTCGCCGCCGCACAGATTGACCGTGCCGCTGCCGCTTACCGTGCCGGCCACCGTCAGGCTGTCCGCTCCGCTGCCGCAGCCGAACGCGCCGTCTACGTTCAAGGTGGCGCCGCTGGCCACAGTGGCGTCGAGCGCAGTGCCTGCGGCGGCGGCGATGCTGGCACCCGCGTGCACGTCCAGGGTGCCTTGGAGCACCTGTACTTCCTGCAGGTCGGTAGCGCCCGGGCCGTTGATGTTGAGCACGCCGGTGCCGGTCTTGGTCACGCCCTCGAAGTTCTGCAGCGCGCCGAGGTCGGCGCTGGTGTTGATGTCGTAGGTGCGGGTATCCGCACCGGCGCCGCCGTCGATGGTGCCGATCACTACGGTGCCGTCGTGCACGACGAAGTTGTCGTCGCCATCGCCGAGCACGAACACACCGCCGTCGGTGTCGAGCGTGCCGATTACGTCGAGCACGTCGTTGCCAGCCCCCAGGTCGCCGTCGGCCAGCAGGGTGCCGCCAGCGCCGACGACCACCGTATTGACGCCGGCATCGCCGGTTACCGCGACGGCGGTTCCACCCGCGGCCTGCATGCTGCCGTCGACGTTGAGCGTGGCGCCATCGGCGATGGCTACGGTCGGCGTTTCCAACGCGCCGTCCACGTCGAGGGTGCCGGCGTCGACCAGGGTACCGCCGGTGAAAGCCTGGCTGCCGGTGACCGTCGCGGTGCCGGTGTTGGTCTTCTGCAGCACTTCGAAGCCAGCGGTATTGCCGCCGTTGAAAGTCAGCAGATTCGCGTTGTCGAGCACCAGCGTATCGCCGGTGCCCAGGCCGCCGTTGATCGTGTTGCTAAGGGCCGCGCCATCCTGCAGCACCAGACGGTCGTCGCCGGCGCACAGATCGATGGTTCCGGTGCCCGCCACGGTACCGGCCACGGTCATCGAATCGTTGCCGGGACCGCAGCCGTAACTACCGTCCACATTCAAGGTGGCGCCGCTGGCCACGATGGTGTCCAGGGTGTTGCCGGGCGCGGGCACCACGCTACCGCCGGCGGCGACATTCAGGGTGCCTTCGGCCACCGTCACGGTGGTGAAGTCCGAGCTCATCGGCCCGTTGATATTCAACACACCGGTGCCGGTCTTGCTAAGCGACTCGAAGCCCTGCACGGCGCCCAGGTCGGCGACCGTGTCGATGTGGGTGTTGAAGGTATCGTTGCCGGCGCCGGCCGAAACGGTGCCGTCGATATTGGTATTCTCGTGGATGGTCAGGGTGTCGTCGCCGTCGCCCAGCGCGAGCACGCCGCTGCCGGTGAAGAGGGCGCCGGCCACGTCCAATATGTCGTTGCCCGCACCGAGATCGCCACTGGCCGCCAGGCTGCCGCCTGCGCCCACCGTGACGGTGTTGTCGCCGGCGCTGCCGTTGATCTGGGAAAACCCGCCGCCGACGCCTTGGACCGTGCCATCGACGATCAGTTCGGTGTTGTCGCCCAGGTCGAAGACCGGTGTTTCGATGATGCTACCGGCCTCGACTTCCAGCGCGCCGACAGCGACGGTCACGCTGGTGTCGAAAATCTCCGCTCCGTTCAGTGTGGCGGTACCGGTATTCTGTTTGACCAAGCGCTCGAAGTGTTCGACTCGACCAAGCTCGACGGTCAGCGCCGAGGCATTGTCCAGCACCAACTGGTCGTCGCCGCCGATCCCTCCGCCCACGCCGGTTCCGGCGAGGGTGGCTCCGTCTTGTAAGGTCAGCGTGTCGTCGCCAGTCCCCAGTTCCAGGCTGCCGCTGGTACCGGTATCCAGAAGCCCAGCGACGGTCACGCTATCGCTGCCGCCGCCGAGGTCGCCGTCGGCGCGCAGGGTGCCGCCACTGTTTACAGCGATGGTGTTGGTACCGGCGCTACCGGTGAGGGTCGTAGCCGCGCCGCCCGCAGCTTCGACGGTACCGTCCACGTCGAGCACGGTGCCGTCGGCCATTGACAGGGCCGGTGTCTCCAGCCGGCCGACCACGTCCAGAGTTCCGCCGACGAGGTCGGTGCCCGCGGTAAAGCTGTGGTCGTCGACGACGGTCAGCGTGCCTGTGTTCTGTTTGGTCAGGCGCTCGAAGCCGGCCGTCGTTCCGTCATTACTGAGCACGAGCGGCCCCGTGTTGTCGACCACCAGGTTGTCGTTGCTGCCGGCGCCGCCGGTCACGTTGGCGCCGTCGCTAAACTCGAAGCCATCGCGCAGGATCAGCGTGTCATCGCCATCACCCAGGCTGAGGTTGCCGAAGCGCATCAAGCCGCTTAAGTCGAAAGTATCGCTTCCGCCGCCGAGATCGCCCTGGGCATCGAACACATCGGCGCCGGCCATCCGGACGGTTTGGTTGCCCGCGTCGCCTGTGATCGTTGCAGGGGTTTGGTCCGGCCCACCGAATGCACCTCCCCCGGTTACCGCGAACGTCGAGGTTCCGGTCATGTCGAGGGTCGGCGTGACCAAGCCACCTCGGTTCTCCAGCGTGCCGGCGCTGATGGTGACCGCGCCGACGCTGTTGCTGGTCTGAACAGGCGGCTGCAGTATGGCGGTGCCGGTGCCGATCTGGGCCAGCGTGCCGGGGCCGCTCAGTCTACCGATAAGAGTAAAGGTATCGCTGCGGTTGAGCGACAGGGTCGAGGTCGGCGAATCGATGATCACCTCGCCGCTGCCGACATTGCCAGTGGTACCGCCGTTGCCGACCATCAGGTTGCCGTCGTTGATGACGGTATTGCCGGTGTAGGTGTTGTTGCCGGTGAGGATCCAGTTGCCGCTATCGTTCTTGGCCAGGGTGGTTGCGCCGGTGCCGTTATCGCCGATGGTGCCACCGAAGGTGTTGGCGCCGGTGTTGGTGCCGCCCAGGGCCATAGTGCGCGCGGTGTTGGTGCCCGACAACGTGACCGCGCCGGTGTTGGTGAACTGGATCGCGCCGGTGCCGGAGGACTCGATGAAGCTAACGCCGGGAGTCAGCGTGAAGCGACGGTCGGTGGTGTCGCCCGCACCGGTGTAGCGCAGTGTCGAGCTGTTGCCGATCACCAGGTTGGAGGGGGCGTTCGACGAGGCGCCGATGCTGCTGGCGACGCCGCCGTTAGCCATCTGATCGACGCTTAGCACGCCACCGTTGATGATGGTGGCGCCGGTGTAGGTGCTGTTGTTATTGGTCAGGCGCCAGGTGCCCGTGCCTGCCTTGGTCAGCGAGGTAGCGCCAGTGCCGTTGTTGTCCAGTTGCCCGGAGAACACGTTGTCGCCGGTGTTGGTGCCGGTCAAGGTCAGGGTACGCGCGGTGTTGGCGCCGGCCAAGGTCACCGGGCCGGTGTGGGCGAAGGTTACGGTGCCAGTGCCGGAGGAGTCGAGGGCGCCGCCGCTGGTGCCGAGGGTGAATTCGCGGTTGGTACTGGAGCCGGTGCCGACATAGCGCAAGGTACCGTTGACCACCAGGTTGGTGGGCGCGGCACTGGAGGAGCCTATCGAGCTGGCGACGCCACCGTTGTTCAGGCAGTTGACCGATAAGGTGCCGGCGTTGATAACCGTGGGACCGGTATAGCTGCTGTTGCAGCCGGTCAGCGCCTGTTCGCCGCCGCCGTTCTTGACCAGGCTGCCGGTGCCGCTGATGGCTCCGCCGTAGCTGCTGCCGCCGTTGGTGAGGGTCAGCACGGCGTCGCCCAGGGTGATGTTTCCGCCGATGGCGCCGCCGCCGTTGAGCGCGGTCACCGTCGTGTCGAACCCGGCCAGATCCAGCAGCACCCCCGCGGTGTTGTTCAAGGTCATGAACCCTTGGGGACCAAAGGCATTGTTCGTGGCCGCGCGCAGTATTCCCCCCGTGACCTGGGTATTGCCGGTGGATGTGTTTGTGCCGGACAGGACCAGGGTACCTGCGCCGGCTTTTGTCATGCCGCCTGCGCCGATGATCTGGCCGGTGAATTGCAGCGTGGTGGCCGCATTGGTCACGTTGATCGAGCTGTTGCCGCCGGCAAGCTGAAAGCCGCGATCGGTGGTGACGCTGCCCCCGGTGTAGCTCAAACCGCCGCTGTTGAAGACCAGGTTGGTGGGAGCGCTGCCCGAGGCGCCGATGCCGCTGGCGACCCCGCCGTTGGCCAGGCAGTTCACGCTCAGGGTGGCGCCCTGCAGACTGGTGGGGCCGGTGTAGGTGTTGTTGCAGCCGTTGAAGGTCTGGGTGCCGCCGCCGGCGCGGGTGATGCCGCCGGTGCCGCTGATGGCGCCCGAGTAGTTGCCGCCGTCGCCATTGATCGTCAGGGTGCCGGCATCGAGGGTGATGTTGCCGCCATTGGCGCCGCCGCCGCTCAGCGGGCCGATGCCGTTGTTGAACCCCTCCAGGTCGAGCAGCACGCCGGCGGTGTTGGCCAGGGTCATGGGCCCATTGGCTGCGCCGAACGCCTGGGTTGAGCCGGCGCGCAGGATGCCACGGTTGACCGTGTTGCCACCGGCGTAGGTGTTGGTGCCGGACAGCACCAGGGTGCCGTCGCCGTCCTTAGTCAGCCGACCGGTGCCGACCGCCGCGCCGCTGACGGTTAGGGTGGTCGCGGCATTGCTGACATCGACAGTGCCGTTGCCGGCGCCGACGGTGAAGCCGCGGTTGGTGCTGACTGTGCCGCCGGTGTATTGCAGGCCGCCGCCGGCGAGGACGAGGTTGGCGGATGCACTGCTGGCAGCGCCGATGCCGCTGGCCACGCCGCCGTTGGCCAGGGTGTCGACCGACAGCAGGCCGCCGCTGACGGTGGTGATGCCGGTGAAGTCGTTGCTGTCGTTGGACAAGGTCAGGGTGCCGGCGCCGCTCTTGGTGAAGTTGGCGCCATCGGGGCTGGTGACCAGCCCGCCGAAGGTGAGGTTAGCGCCGGCATTAGTGACTTCGACGCCGGAGCCGATGATGGCGCCGGATTTGGCGAAGGTAAAGCCGCGGTCGCTGGTATCGCCCGGGCCGGTATAGCGCAAGGTCGCGCCCTCTAAGCGTAGATTGGCCGGATCGGCGGAGGAGGCGCCGATGCTGCTGGCTGCGCCGCCGTTGCCGATGTCGGCGACCGCCAGCGTGCCCTGCACCACCTGGGTGGCGCCGGTATAGGTGTTGTTGGTGCCGGCCAGGGTGACCAGCCCGGTGCCTGCCTTGGTGAAGCCGATACTGCCGCCGTTGTCGACGATCTGCGAGGCGATGGTGTAGTTGCCGGTGCTGTTCTGCTGCACGCCCAATGCGCCGCCGATCGGGCCGGTCATCATCCCGCCGGTGACGAGTTGGTTGGTGTTGAGGACCGAAGGCGCAACGATTATGGTGCCGTCCACGCCCAGGGTCTGGCCGGCCTGCACGGTCACCGTGGTGGAGGTGGGCACGGTGTAGCGCAGGCCGGCCAACTGGACGCTGCCGCTCACCGCGCCGAAGAATCCGTTCACGTCGGTGATGTATTCGTTGGCCAGCCAATTGGCGGCGTTGTCCTTGTCGGTGTAGTCGGCGTCGACGAAGGCGGTAATGTTGCCGCCGACCACCTTGGCATAGTCGGTGCCGTTGACGGTGGCCCAGCCGCCCAGGACGGTATTGGTGGTGGTGATGTTGCCGCTGGTGGGCAGGTTGAAGTTGATCAGCCCACCGGTGCGGGTGATGGCGCCCAGGTTGACGGTCAGGCTGCCACCGGTGCCGGACTTGGCGTCGATGGTGTTGTTGCTGCCGGTGATGTTTAGGCCGTCGAAGGTCTGGGTGTTGCTTTCGCCGTTGGCACCGATGATGTTGAGCCGGCCGCCGCCCAGGTTGAGGGTGGAATCGCTGCCGATGATGCCGCTGCTCGGGCCGCCAACGGGGCTGAAGTCCAGAGCGAGGATGCCGCCCCCGATGGTGGTGTCGCCGGTATAGGTGCTGGCGCCGGTCAGGGTCTGGGTGCTGGCGCCCAGCTTGGTCAGGCCACCGCTGCCGGTGATGCTGCCGGCGTAGGTGCCGGTGCCCCCGCTCGCGCCCTGCAAGGTCAGGATAGCGCTGCCCAGTGCCACCGTGCCGCCGCTGCCGGTAATGTTGGGCAGCGTCTTGTCGAACCCGTTCATGTCGAGCGTGCCACCGTTGACGACGAAGCTGCTCGAGGCGCCGAAGGCGCCGGCCGAGCCTGCGCGTAGTACGCCGCTGTCGACGGTGGTGCTGCCGGTATAGGTATTGGCGCCGGTGAGCACCCAGGTGCCAGCACCGGCGCTGCGCAGGTTGCCGGCACCGGAGACGACCCCGGCCAAGACGTTGGCGGAGCCAGTGTAGGAACCGCCTAGCGTCGCGGTACCGCCGATGGTCGCCGGGCCCGTCAGCGTCAAGGCGCCGCTGCCGTTGTTGGCGAGGGTGCCTTGGCTGATGGTCCAGGCACGGTCGCTGCTGGCGGCGGCGCCGGTATAGCTCAGCGTGCCGTTGCTGCCGATGCTGGTGGTGCCGGTGCCCAGCGAACTGGCAACGCCGGTATTGCCGATCACGCTGGCCCTGACGGTCCCCGCGCCGGTGATGTTGACGCCGGCGTTCGTGTTGGCGGTACCGAGGGTGATGGTCCGTCCGGCATTCGCCGCGAGTGCGACCCGAGTACCGGAAATGACACCCAGCAGTTCCAGATCGGCCGTTTGCGCGCTGAACCCCGCCGTGCCGTTTGCTGACGAGATGTTGCCGGTCAGAGTCAAGGTGCCGGTGCCGGCGTTTGCGAGTCCCGCTGAGCGGTTGTCGTTAACGAAGACGGACCAATTGCGGTTAGACGTATCGCCGTCGCCGATATAGGAGTGGGTGACACTCGAACCGTTCGGGTTCGCCAGAGTGATAGTGCCATTGGCCACCGTGGTGGGGGCGCCGAGGGCGCTAGCCTCTCCAAGATTGCGTACCGACGTGAAGGTCAGACCGCGATTGGCTGAGGTCGTGCCGGTGTAGTTATTGGCGTCGTTATTCAGTGTGTTGGCATCGGCAACGAAGAGACTGCCGGTCCCGGTATAGAAGGCGCTGCCGACGCCGCCGCCCTGAATGGTCGTGGCTCCGGTGAGCGTCACCGTGCGCCCCGCCAGGGTGCCTCCGACGGTGCCGATGTTCAACGATCCGGTGACGTTGATATTGTTGGTCGCGGCCCCGAGACCGGCGGCGCCCGTGGCGATCAGCGTGCCATTGATATTGATGTCGCCGACGAAGCTGTTGGTGCCGCTTACGTTGAGGGCGCCCCCGTTGACGGTCATGCCGCCGCCGAAACTGTTGTTGCCCGACAGGATCAGCGTGCCGGTACCGGTCTTGGTCAATCCGCTGGTGCTGTTGATCGTCGAGGCGATGGTAGCCGTACCCGAGACCGAGATGGTCGGGTTGACCCCGCCCAGAGTCAGAGTGTTGCCGGTGACCGTGTAACCGCTGGTCTGGAACGTCATGTTGTGGACGGTGATCGGCCCGCCCAGGGTGACGGTGCCGGCGGTACCGCCGAAGAAGGCATCGTCCAGGGCCGCGTTGTTCCAGACGCTGTAAGGGCCGCTTACGCCATCGTTGTTGGTACTCCAGAAAGCATTGCCCGCCCCCCAGGTGCCGGTGCCCCCGAGGCCGATCGAGGTGCGGTTGACGTCCCAATGCCGGTCCGCCGCCTGGGTCGGTGTATACAGCGACAGCAACACGAAGAAAACGCCCAGTTGCAGCGACCAGTTGCATGCTGGTGGCGTGCCCTCGACCTGGTCGCGATCGAGCGGCAGCGCGAGTACGCGCTTGCGTTTGTCGACCCCGCCCCGGCTCTTGCCGCGGGACGTGGCGAGTTCGGAGACGACCACCCAGGTATTCAGCGCCTGCGACCAGAGGATGCGGAAGATACGGTTCATATGTTTCTCCGTGTGAGTCGCGTGCGCCTGTAAGGTGAAGGTGCGCCGACCTATGTCAGTGACAGTTGTTGGGTACGAACAAGTCGATGCGTTGGATGAAGAAATTCACGCTTCGTGCGTGACTGCGGCGAGCGCGTGCAGCGGATGATGAGCTGAAGCTTTCGCGGAGCGAACCATGCAGCGGCTTCTAGGGGAGATGTGGCAAGAACGGGCGCAATGTGCGGAACCGGAACAGCGCTGCTTCCCCTCTCCGGACATAAGCGCTCACGTTCGATTCCAAAGGCTTCTACACCCGGCAATAGCGAAGTCGCAAGCGAATTCGCCGTCTCGCAATGACTGTGCACGACGATCGTTGGGAAATGAGTCGCAATCGACGAATAGTCTGTGGACCGGCCGCTTCTTGTGGTGAGGAAGCGTTAGCTTCAGTGAGCATTCGATAGCGATGCCAACCAGCGTCTGCGTCTGCATGGCCAGTAAGATTCGATTCCATAGCATCCCCTCGTATGCATTCATGTCAGATCGAACTGCTACGACTGCTTCAAAGCTCGAAATCTTCGGCATGGTTCAATAGCTCGACGATGATGGGCTGATGCTGCGCATATGCGGCGGCTAAGCGCCCCTCGTCGACCCGCGGCAACTCCTTCGCCATCGTGCCCTGACGGTGGCAGGCAGATCGCCTGGATGCGCTGCAATCCCTCGCCGGCCCCAGCCATTCGCTGGCGGCGGCGTCCTATAGGCGCTTCAAGTCCGACGCAGCGCTGCGATAGAGCACGCGCGACCCACCGGATCTTGTCCGGGCCATGCTTCAGCAATTGGGAAGTGCAGCCATCTGTGTTGACATTCGAGTCCCCCGACATAGCCCTAGCTTAATGTGACGTATATCTCATTTTAAGCAGGTGCCTATCAGCCTCGATACTGGGAAAAGTCTTAGAGCCGCTCAATCGACGAGGGCGGGCACTGGGGCTGTACTCGCCGCGACTCGGCTGTCCCTGGGGCCTAATCAGGACGATGGCGTTGCGGGGCGCGCGGCGATCCGTTCGACACGGCTGCGCGCGTGGGAGTTGGTCAACCGGAATGGAACTGGGCCAGATAGCGCCTTGCCATCTCCAACGAGCGACGAAGCTCCTGAAGCGCTTCGTCGGTCAACGCATGCAGCGTCGCATCGTCGCCGATTGCGGCTTGCTCGACCCGCTCGAAGCAATCTCCGGCCGCTCTTTGTCCCATCTGGAAGCAGGCCGACTTCATCCGATGCGCCAATTCGCCCATCGTTCGACGATCCCGCGATTGCATCGCGCTTTCCAGCGCCGTCGCGTCGACTTCGCTGGTGCCGAGGTAGATCTCGAGCAGACGCCGCAACGCGGCCTCATTGCCGTTCAACAGCGTTAGCAGCTTCGATAGTCCAGCGGGAATGCCGCTTCGCGAATTCGCTGCGTCGGCCTGCTCGATGAAGCCGTCGGGAGGGAGGATATCGCGCAACTTTGCCCTCAAATCCTCGATGAGCATGGGCTTGATGAGCAAGCCATCCATGCCGAGCGCCAAGCATCGCTCTCGATCGGAGACGAGAACGCTGGCAGTCAACAGCAGGATCTTCAATCTCGCCCCCCCGTGCCTCGCCTCGCTGTTACGAATCCGTTCGGCCAGTCGATAGCCGTCCAGGCGCGGCATTTGCCCATCGGTGATCAGCACGCAATAGCGACCTGGATAGCGCTGTAGCAGCGTCCAGGCTTCTTCCCCATCTTTGGCCATGTCGCAGCGGAGTCCCAGCAACTGGAGCTGCCGGAACGCGACCTCACGGTTCGTCGGGTTGTCTTCGGCCAGCAACGCGATCGGTCGCTGAGCGAAGGGAACATTCGAGGGCGAAGCCGGGTTCCGGTAGGGGGGCGACTGCCGCTCTTCCTTCACTCGCCGTAGAGCTAGCTCGATACCACGCAGGAGTCCTGCCTCGGTGAGCGGGCAACCGTCGATCCAGTTGAGCCGATCAGGTGTAACGTCGCCCGTGTTGTGCCTGCGGACGGCGACGATAGGCATGGACTGTGCGGTGCCGGCGCGCTCGGTCAATTCGACGCCTACTTGCAGCGGCTCTCGTTTATCGATCAGGATCACGTCGATCGGCGCCGCAGCGACCTGTTGCAACCGAGTCATGGCCTCCTCGACGCCGAACACGAATTCGACCTCCGCGCCCAGCCAATGCAGCAACTCGCGGACGAATCGCCGGCCGCCCTCATCTTGCGCGACCACCAGTGCACGAACGCCATGCAATCGCTTCGGCGTCGCTTCGCAGGAAGCGTCGGCCGGGGCCGAGACCACCAGGTCGAAGCGCGTGCCGCGCCCCAATCGGCTATCGCATACGATATGTCCGTCCATGGCCTCGACCAGGCTCTTGACGATGCTCAAGCCGAGTCCGGTGCCGCCGTAGCGCTGAGTGGTCCCGGATATCTGCTGGAACGGCAGGAACAAGCCCTTAATACCCTCCTCGTCCATGCCTATGCCGGTGTCGCTCACCTGGAACCGGAGCCTGTCGGGCCCATCCATCGTCACATCGATCTCGACGCCGCCGCTCTCGGTGAACTTCACTGCGTTGGCGATCAGATTGGCGAAGATCTGGTGCAAGCGCGTGGCATCGCCCACCACATGCCCCGGCACGTCGGCCGCGATGCAGACATCGATGTCGATGCCGTGCTTGTAGGCCTGGGAGCTGAACGCACCGGCGACGGACTCGACCAGGGCACGTATCGGTACGTCGCTCTTCTGCAGGTCCAGCTTCCCCGCATCTATCTTGGACAGGTCCAGGACGTCGTTGATCAGCGATAGCAGGATCGAGGAGGATTCCTTGCATGTGTGAAGCATCTTTCGCTGATCGGTACTCAAGGGTGTCCTGTCGAGCAGATCGATCATGCCGACCACACCATTCAAGGGCGTGCGGATTTCGTGGCTCATAACCGCCAGGAACTCTCCTCGCTGGCGCAATTCCCTATAGCTCCGCTCTTGGGACACGTCATGGATCATGCCGGAAAATATCTCGCGCACGCCGCCGGGCTGCCCCATCAATTGGCCGCGTAACCTGACCCAGGTCCACCGGCCATCGGTACTGCGCAGCCGGTACTCGATATCGAGATCTCCCGCCGACAGGCCGCGCAGGCCCTCGAAAGATTCCTCTATCGCCTTCCTGTCGTCCGGGTGAACCAGGGCGACATAGTCCGTGATATCGATAGCCCCCAGCGCGGCATCGTCCAAATGACGGACGCCGCCGCGCTGGAGGTCGATTTCCACCATTACGCCGCCAGCGGCCGACATCGCCAGGCGCAGGCGCTGGTCGCGTTCGCGCAACGTACTTACGTACTCGCGGCGGCGACGACGGCCGGCGAGGACGGAGAGAATGAGCCACGTCGCCAGCGAAACAGCTGCCGCCGCGTAGGTAAGTTTGGCCCACCAAGTAAGCCAAGGCGAAGGATCGACTTCCACCGACAACAACAATTCCCGAACCTGGACGCCCTGGCCATCGAACTGCCTGACCTGCAATTCGTACTTCCCGGCCGCGAGATGGTGATAGGCGATAGATAGGTCGGCCGGCAAGTCCTGCCACTGCTCCTCCAAGCCGGCCAGGCGGTACGACAGCGAACGCGACGCGCCGGAGCTCGCGATCCGGAAGGCGATGCGGCCGTCGCTGAATGAGGTCCTGATCCCACGCAACTCGCGACCGAGATAGTTGACGAATGTCGCATCGCCAATCTCATAGCTGGCGATGGAAATCACGCCGGGATCGGTATGGCTCAGACGGCGGGGATCCACTCGCCACAGTCCCTTCGACGTACCGAAGTAGAGGTTGCCGTCGCGACCGTTCACCGCGCCAGACTTCCTGATAGTGTCGTCGGGAATCCCGTCTATCGAGGTATAGGCGTTGAATTGATCTGCCTTTGGAAGCCACCGGGCGATGCCTCGGTCCGTGCCTACCCAAATCTCGCCCGCGGCATCGTTCAATATCGCTTCGATGGTCTGGTCCGGAAGCCCATCAGCGACGCCGTAGCGACGGAAGCGGACGCGCCCATCGTGACCGAACATCGCCCTGTTCAGTCCCGCGCGGGTCCCGATCCAAAGCACGCCCCGGCCGTCGAAGTACAAGTCGAGGATATGGTCGTCGGACAGGCTGCCCGGATCGTCGGGGCGATGGCTGAATTGGGTCGTTTGGCCCGAATCCGGCTGGTAGTGCAACAGCCCACGCTCGGAGCCCAGCCACAGGGATCCATCCGGTCCGGCGACGAGGCTCGTCAGGATTCGATCCGCGCCGATCCCAATGCTACGCAGCCGCTTCTGCCCGGGCGGTACCAGGGCCAGGCCGTGAGAATGCGTTATCACCCACAGACCACGCGTCCTATCCACGACCATGGCGGTGGTATAGACCGCGGGCCGGTTTTCGAACGGAATTGGGTCCGCCCGCCCGTTGCGGCCCCAGTGCACAAGCCCCATGCCACCAGCGACCCACAGCCCACCTTCGCCGTCGTCGACAATGTCGCTGATAGTCGTGGCTATGCCCGGATACGTCGCGTCTAGGGCTTGTCGCAACGCTGGCGGAATCGCCTCCCAGCTCCAACGCACCGAATCGAACTTGCGTAGCTCTTCGCTGCAAAGAGACACGTAGAGCTCGCCGTTCGCGCTTTCGTGCAGCGCGCAGACGGCGGCCGTGTTCTTGCCTGGCAAGCCGATTCTCTTGACACCGTTGTCCATCAGCCGGAGCCGATTGACGCCGCCACGAGTGCCTATCCACAGTGTGTTGCTGCCGTCCACCGCAAGCGACCAGATTCGGTCGTCGGCCAGGCTCTGCGGATCAGTGGCGTAGTGGCGATAGACAGAAAGTTCGCCGCGCTTCGGGTCGAGCCGGTACAAACCGCCCTTGGCGTCGATGTTGCTCGCGAGCCAGAGCACTCCATTGCGATCGACCACCATCGTCGTCGCCCGCAGCATGGGCACCGGAGTGGCGATCCGGTTTGGGACGCCGCCTGCCCGCATGCGCCACAACTGGTCGCCGGCGACGAACCACAACCCTTCTGCATCGGCCGCTATGCCGGTGATCGACCGGCCGCCCGGAATCGTGGCCAAGACAGCAACAGGATCGATGCGATCAGCGTCGAATCGAATCGCGTTGAGTTCGGAACCGACCGATGCGAACAGGATTCTGCGGTCCTGATCGAACTCGAAGCTCGTCAGATCGCTAGTGAATGCTGAGCTCGGCATCACCACGGAAGCCGTTCGCCGTGAAGTCGCTATTCGCAGGAGCCCCAGATTCGTGTGCAGCCACAGAGCGCCGGTACTGTCGCTGCCCATCCAATAGATGGACGTCGCAGTTTGACCGTCTTCGGTCCGTATCGGCGTGCGCTCCAGTCGTCCCGTCGCGCGATCCAGACGCTGGACTACGCCGTCCTCGTTTCCGATCCACAGCGCACCAGACGTGTCAGCCAGAAATTGAGAGATCCGACTGGCCAACGAATCGGGATTGTTCGGATCACGGTCGAGCGTATAGAAGTCCCTGCCGTCGAAACGGTGCAGGCCGTTGTTGCCACCGACCCATACGAACCCGTGGCGGTCCACCAGGACTTTCAGGGCTCGGTCGCTGGCGAGTCCTTTGTGGCGATCGAAGAGGTCGAACGCGCCCTCGCCGCGGCTATGACTCAGGCTGATTGTCGACAACGGGTCCGGACTGGGCGCAGGCCTGGCAGCGGCCTTGGTCCAGCCGAGTATAAGCAGGACCAGGGCAAGCACATGGACGACCGTGCGCGGCATGTTCACGCTATCTGATTCGCCGTATTCAACAGTTATACCGGGGTCGCACGCGTGTCCTCCGAGCGAAACTGACCGCAATCTCCCGACGTCGAAGCCGATCGAAACGTCCGTCGTCCACGAAGACGTCCGAATTCGCTCCCCACCCGAACACGAACGCACGCCAGCGGATCGTCCCACGCCAGCCCCAGTCTGGCACCGCTAATGATACCGCCGGATCAACTCATCCACATCCATCGGCGGCCCGTAGAGGTATCCCTGCCCCTGCTGGCAACCAAGCGCCTCCACCAGTTCGGACTCGACCTGGGTTTCCACGCCCTCGGCTACCACGACTTGCCCGAGCCGCAATCCCAATTCGACCGCCGACTGGAGCAATACGTAGGCTTGCGCGCTGGCCGGTGCGGCGGCGATGAACATCCGATCGATCTTCAGCTCATTGCTCGGCAACTTCATCAGAAACTGCATCGCCGCTGCGCCCATGCCGTAATCGTCGATGGCAATCCTGAACCCCCGCAACCTGAATCGGATCAGCGACTCCATGACTTTGGCCGGCTCGTGCATCAGGTGGGTTTCGGTCACCTCCACCGTATAGCGATCGAAACGGTCGTTCGAGGCGGCGGTGAGGTCTACCATCCGATTGACGAGCTCCGGATTGTTCAAGCTTCTCATCGATATATTGAACGAAATCCCGACGTCCAGTTTTCGCTTCGACATCGCCCTGCGTGCAGCAATGGCCTTCGCGAGCACGGCCAAGGTCAACTCATCTATCAAGCCGACCGCCTCTGCACCATCGACGACTTCGCTGGCGGGTATGTAGCCGAACTCGGGATCATGCCACCTCAGCAGAGCCTCGGCCCCGGCAAGCGTCCTATCGGGCAGGTACACCTTAGGCTGGAACGCCAGTTGCACAGCGTCCCCGCGCAGCGCCTGCGCGATCCGGGCGGAATCGAATGGCGGCCGCGAGGACTTCTGCGCATCCGGCGCGGCTTCGTACCGATACCGATACAGGGCGCTCAGCAGCGCCTTCTGCTCGATGGGCTTTCGCAACGTGCCGAGCAACGTCAGCCCTCGGGCCTCGGCGAGCTGCCCTGTAGAATCGATCACTCTCGGATCTTCCCCGCTGATCAGGATCACCGATGGGCGAACGACAAGTTCCGCCATCCGGGTCAACAACCAAACCCCATCCCTCCCAGGCATGTTCAAATCGCAGACCAGGACATCGATCTTGCGCCGGGTGGCGATCGCCAGCGCCTCTTCGCCTGCGTAGGCGATCGAAAGGGAAGCCTCTCCCGCGTCACACAGCATGGCGGCAATGATCTCGGCCATGGTCGGGTCGTCGTCGACGATAAGGATCTCGAGGCAGCTTGTGCGGGGCGGCGCCACCATGACTGCTTAGCTCCCTTCAAAAGCGGCGGACAAGCTCGAGAACCAGACTATCAGGACTTTGCTTGTTCTCGTCCCAGCGCCGCAAACGGTCTTCTGCACCTTGGTAGGTCCTCCTTAGTCGCCCGCGACGATCCAAGGAAAGCAGCTCCCGATCCTGGCCAAGTAGGCGCTCGTCGACCGGGATGCGCGGCACCCGGCACAGGTAGCGTCTAACCTGCCACGTGAGCGAACGTGAGTGAACAATGTGTGATACTGGTGACAATTGGCCGGTCAAACCGTCTCCAATCCGCTCCTTGGGCTCAAGCCGAGCATGGATCAGAACCCTATTAAAGTACTGATTGCGGATGATCACCCCATCATCGTCTTCGCACTGACTGAGATGCTAGAGGCAAAGCTGGGTAGCGACAATGTCGTCGTGGGTTCGGTTTCCGACGGCGACGGCCTTCTCCGAATCCTGGAATCGGCCCCGCTGGATTGCCTGGTTCTGGACCTGTATATGCCCGGCAGATTCAAGAGTATTGCCTTGCTCAAGGAGGCGCTCTCCAGGCAGCCTCAGTTGAGAATCATTATCTACACGGGATTAGAACTGCCTTGCCTGGCCCTGTCGGCGCTGGAATTCGGCGCCCTAGGCTTCGTTTCCAAATCCAGCGGCCCGCGAATCGTTATCGACGCCATTTCCGCAGTGATGCTCGGCAATAGCTTCGTCGATCCAGCGATAGATGTGGTGTCCGCGAAGAATCACCCTTGGTATCAACTCACATCGGGCGAGCAGGCAGTCGTGCTTGCTCTTGCACGTGGCGAGAATCTGCAGGCAATTGCAATCGATAGTTCGCGTAGCTACAAGACCGTGACCACTCACAAGTACAACGCCATGCGCAAGCTGGGGCTGAGGTCGAACGAAGAGATCGGCCGATACCTGGAACGCAATGGATTGACCTACCTAGTCGGGTGACCCACTCGACGCCGCTTGCGCCAGTGTCGATTCCGGCGACGCGGGCGGCGGCATGAAGCCGTCGGCGAACGGCGCGCTGCGCGAAGACCTGCCTGGCCGTACACCATGGTCGACTAGGGCACCTTCCGTTTGATACGCGAGCGTCGACGTAGCTGTTGGTGCAACTGCTTCTCCAACATCAGCCTGAACGCAACGGCCCAGACGCTATCCGAGGCAAGATCGCGATCGATCGCAGTCCATATTCCGGCATCGAGCCAACGCATGTAGCGCACGTAGGTCGCTCGCCATTGGCCGTAGGCGCTTGGCAGCTCGCTCCAAAATGCATAGTTGCACGCCACCCAGACGACCGCCTCGACAAAGCGCCGGTACTCTTCTTCACTGCACCTCACCCTGGCAGCCATCCTTGGCGGCAACGCAAAAATCATCTTCTGCCAATCCAGGTCGCTGACCCTCTCTGCGTATTGCTTCGCGGTGACTTCAATGTTCATCTCAGCGGCATCTCCTAGTAGGTCAAGTCAGAGCTACCAAGGCGCAGCGGACTTCGATTGCCGTCGGCACATTGAACTCAAGATAGAACGGATTTCGTCGCAAGACGCATCCTCCATCGCAGTCGCTGACTCGCGGACCTTCCGTCGTTCCTACGCCCTTGCCCTCGCCGAACTCCACTCGAGCGCTCGCTGAAAGCAGTAGTTGTGAATGCAGGCACCCCAACGCCGCGATCGAAGCAACGACGTTTCTGTGGTGACTACGCTTCCGGGCCTGAGCCCATCCCCTTCAAGCACTACCTGTGGAATCCGAACAAAGTGATGGTCATCACAATATAGGGCATCGTACAAAGCCCACCAAAGCATGCCTATAGGGAAATGTCTTAGCCCAATTGCCGTGATCCGCTACGACTGCAGTCCGGACCCGGCTCTCGCCGCGGAGTCCCATCAGTGCCGAGGGAAGCACCTCGGGACTGAAGTCCACATGCTTCGCAGGGATCACTCAACTTGCACTTCGGCCATTCCCGACTCAAAGCAGGGGAGTGTCACTATGCCGCGGCAGTGCGAGCAACATCTCGTGCTTCGTCGTTCTTCCGCTTAAGGCAAAGAGCAAGTCGATGCCAGCCAGGGGATCGAAGCTAGTCATGTCTTGGATCAACCTTTCCGGCTTGGGCAGGGACGGCACGATGGCGGGGGGTGGTTGACGATGCATCGGGTGGGACACTTGGTGCCGGCACCAGGTCGATTAGCGCCGTCGTGAGCTCGGTCTCGTCGATCGAGCGATCCCCATCGTAGCTGCCCGAAGTACCGCGCAGGCGATAGCTCTGCTAGGGGATGCCGCCGGCACGGGATATGTCGGACCTGGCGAAATCGAGCAGTACAGACTGGTTGCCAAAGATGACTTAGCGCTGGCGTTAAGGGCTGCTGTGAGCGAGACAACATTGCCCGAGTTAATTTCGCTCGTGAAGGATCGCTCAAACGGTGAAAGCCGAGTGCTTTTACTCAAAGTTCTTAGAGAGTGCCTCGAGAAAGATTCCGAGATTCCCCAACTGCTAGCGGAACTGGCTGATAATCCTGATCTTAGGAAGGAAATTGCATCTTGGAAGTAGGTTTCAGCGGGTAGCCAGAAGAGGCCCCGACAACGGGGCCTTTCTCTTTGCACAATCTCTGCCGCAAGCGCGGCGGGCCGATTTGTTGGCAACAAGGGCTTATCCTGTTACAGACAGCTCGCTGATGCCGATATATGCTACTCAGCAAAGAACAAGACTCATCCAGAGATAGCCAGCCGGCCACGCCGCCCCCGGCTGCGAAGCCAGGACATCGCCATTCGCTTTCACATCGACGCGAGCAGGAATACTCGAATCGCTCACGGCCGTATAGATCTGCTGCGCGGGCGGGCGAAAGTCTATAGGAAGTACAAAGATGACGGTTCCGCCGGCTCCAGCTTTCACAAGTCCCCGGAGTTGCACCCTGCCCCGTCGCGTCGGTAGCCGACCACGGCAAGAACGTCCCCACAGTTGCTCAGATGCAACACCCTGTAGGAACCCCATGACCTCCAGCAAGAACACGCTAAATCCTTTCTTGGACCAGCTGAATACCGCCATTCGAGATGTATATGAGTACGCCGGGATGGAGGTGACGCACCCAGTCCAGCGCGAGGCTGAAAGTGCGGAGTATGGAGCCTTCCGCTTTGGCCTTGATGGTTATGTCATAGCCTTCCGCGTTGCCAAGACAACACCAACCAAGATTGGTCAGTTCGTGACAATCTGGAAACGACCGACGCCAGACAGTGAAATTGCGCCGCTCGATATCACTGACGACGTGCAGTTTGTTGTAGTCAGTGTGTCAGACGCTGACTACCGGGGGCAATTTATCTTCAATCAGAAGCTCCTGATTGCAAAAGGCATCATGTCGCGCAACGGCAAAGGCGGAAAGAGAGCCATTCGCGTATATCCACCGTGGAGTAGTCCAACTGCAAAAGACGCAGTACGAACACAGCAATGGCAGACCCAGCACTTTCTTCCCCTTGCGGCGGATGGGACAGCTGAATCACCGCAACAGGTGCGAAAACTCTTTCAAGCCTGATGTACTCATTAAATATGTTCTCAATTCGTTCTCAAAAGTCGGACAGAGCAGGTCGCTGACCAACCCGGCCGCGTAGACGCCGCCGACGCGAAGATTATGAGGAATCAGGCGCTCGGCTTCGTACGCGAGCTGGTCAACGCGGTCTTGCTCATCGGTGCCCGCCAGCAAGGCGGCCAAATCACGGGTATCCACCTGCTGCTGAGCAGTTGCCATCTGAATGACCCTATTCGGAATAAGCGTGAGCGGGGGATACCAGAGGCATTGGTGCGGCCTTGACCGCGATCTCGACTGTGCGGGGGCGATCTAGCTCACGAGGATGTAGTTTCGGAAGAAGAACGCTTCCCTTCCGGTTTTTTGGATGCTAATCGCGCGCACTTTCGCCGTAACTTCGTCCTGGATTAGTTTTTGTTGAATGCCGCTGCGCAAAGCAGACAGCCCCATTGCGCGCATCTTCATCGGCGCCTTCAGGCGGCTTAATCAGCCGAAAACGCGGACCTAGCCCGAAGTACAGATCGAAACCGAAATGATGGGAAAATGTCTTCCGCCACTCACGGGTAGATCAATCGTCGACCAATCCAATCGTCCCCTGATCCTCTAGTTGCAGGGCTGTGCGACTGAAAATTCCTAATTGCTCATATAGTTCATCTCTATCTAGATCGAAGGCTATCTCCTCTCCGGCAGCCAAGGGAAAGACCTCCCAAATAAAGAATTCAAAGAGTTCCAATGCGATATAAAATAGTGGGGCCCGGGCAGGCGCCATCAACAGCGCTGAGTGCAGTGATCGTCTTATATCAAATGCTCAAGCCGCGTTTCCTGCTTCATGCGCTTCCCGAAGAAGTACTACAAGTGCCGCGATTCCGTCGAGGTTAGCTTCACCCTCCAGCAGCTGTAAGGGTCGAAGCTTAGAGGATCGCCGCTGATAGCGGCCGCGCCGAAGACTATTGTAAAGTACGGCTTCCTGAGCGCTCAGGCGCAAGCACCTGAGTAGCTCGTCACCCTCTCGCCAATCGGGTGGGTCATGATCAATCTGCCCGAGGCGGTCGGCAACATCCAATAACCTTCCCGTGATGTTTGCCTCCCATGTTGCCGGACAACAGGTCCGGCAACATGCAGATTCTTCATTCGGCGGCGCACGCATGAGTGCACATGCGCCTCATTAGTCGCATCTATTTCAATTCCAGAGGTCATAACGACGTACGACATGACCTCTGATGTAGATCGCTACTCGCCTTTGGCCTGGCGAAGACACGTCAAGATGCGCCGGGCCAGGTGCTATTTAGGTAGCAACCTTGGCTCACTCTGGACTCCAATCGCCGAGATTGTGTTCGGGTCCAGGCCCATCTCGTGCAGCGCGAGTGCTCGGCCTATCGCCGAAGGTTCTTGCTTAGCTCGTTGCTTCGGCTATCAAGACTTTCCGCGAACAATCGAGCCGCCTTAGCTTCGTCGTCGTAGCGGGCGATAGCTCCGGCAAGCCTAGCGCGCTTGTCCACCAGCCATTTCGACGAGGAAGGGATCTTGGTCCGCATCGAAGCAGCCCAGTGCTCTGTGCCTCCTTCTTCATTGGGCAAGAGCGCCCTGTTGGCGTGAGTGACGAGATCGCAGTAGTCGCGGGCAACGCCAGTTCGCAGAGTCATAGGCACAAAAAGAAGCACGCCCGGCTGGGGGACCGGGCGTGCAGGGCGGTGGGCAAAGGGGGGGGCCAATCCGCCGCCGCAGATTCTGGCGGTTTACCTACGTAGAGGATGAGACCGTCAACCCAGGTCTTGACGACGCTCGCGGCATTGATACGAATCGTCGACAAGATCACCTACATCTTTCGGCACATATCTCTTCGAGAAGTCGATCGCATTCATATGTGAAAGTGCAACCGGCGTGTGCCGCGCAGGCTTTCTGAAGAAGCAGCCACTTTCCACTCAGACCACCAGTGCTTGAGGAGGAAGAAATGTGGGGCAATCGGTGCGTCTATCGCGGGCATTGCCAAGTAGCTCGGTAGCAGCTTCGAACGTCATTGAGCCAAGCGCATGCACCCGGTGGGTAGCCTGCCCAGCCTCCTACGGAGATAGAAGGGCTGTCTGTACGCGGCGAATACTCTTCCGGTATCAGACGCAATAGATCGACCAAAGTTCGGAGAAGCGAAACTCAGACTGCTTCACGGGAGAGGCGGCTTGCGCCTCCCCCAGGACACCAGCCACCTCCGCGACTGAAACGCCTAAACAGGTACAAACGTTTCGCCAGGACCCTTATTTACCATGGGCCGGCTTGACCTTCACCACGCTCAACGGATGCCCTGACGATCGGTCGACGCATTCGCACGGATGGTCAAAAGGATCAATTTTCGCCACACCACTAAGCACATAGCATTGGCGATCTTGTCCGGCTTAGATCGCCCCCCCCCCCCCCCGCGGCCCGACCTCACCGATCATCGTGGTCGCTTGCATACAGATGCGAACTATTCGAGGCTCGTCGGCATCCTACTTACCACAATGCCAAAGTTTGTGAAGCAATAGCCGAGTTAGCCTAACTTAGCTGGCACTTCTACTATCCGCTGCTCGGACAATTTCAGATCATCTGTCTCTTTAATCGTTCTTCGCGCATGCCAAAGGCTACGTCTAAACTGGTCCTGCTGGTGTTGAGCTCGAAGCCGACCTAACAACTCGCCGTCGTCACTAGCTCCTAGAGCGCTCTCAACCTTGGGCCAAATACCCGCATTGCACCACCGAACAAAGCGAATATGGATCGCTCGCCACGAACCATATTCATGGGGAAGCTCACTCCAAAACGCTTGGTTAGCCGCCACCCACAATACCGCCTCGACAAAGGATCTGTAATGGTGTTGCCGATCGTGCCTCGCCCTAGTCCCTGTATTTCCGGGGAGCGCTGACACAATAGCATTCCACTGCTCATCATTTAGATGGGCCTTCCAATCAAGCGAGGAAGAATCATACTTAATCATACGAACTTAACCTCGGAGTATAGCCGCTTCGGCTTCGGCCTGAGCGAGCATGACCAGATCAAATTGATAACTTTTTGCCGCCTGTAATACATGCAAATAATTGACTTGTCAAAGCCTTGCGCGGGCAGCCTCGCGAGCAGCGGGACCTATTGTTAGGTAGCGTGATTTATGATGAGAAAGGGATAGCTTTAGGCGGACCTGAAGAACATCACGCGCTTTGTAGCTGTCCATATGAATCGCCCAGGTTCTCGTAGACATCTCGCAGCCATAGACTATGGCTTCAGCGAAGGTTGCTATGAGCGCGAAGCGTTACACCGATGAATTCAAGATCGAAGCGGTCCGGCAGATCGTGGAGTACGGTCGGCCGGTGGCCGAAGTGACCGAGCGACTGGGGTGTCGGTGCACACCCTGTACAACTGGCGGCGACAGCAAGGAAGGAGCGACTTGGTTCGCCGTGTCGAAAGTAACTAGAACGCGGAAGTGCGTCGCCTGAAAGCGGAGCTGCGCCGGGTCACTGATGAACGATACATCCTAAAGGAGCCGCCGCATACTTTGCCAAGGGATAGAGGTGAAGTACGCCTTCATGAAGCAGCACACCGACGAGTTCGAACTGGCGGCAATGTGCCGCGTGTTCCACGTGCACCGCAGCCGCTACTACGCATGGCTTCGCGAAGCCGATCTGTGTTCGCGCGCGCGACGATCAACGCCCGCTTGGCTTGATCAAGCGCAGCTGGCTGGAGAACGGCTCGATCTACGGTCATCGCAAGATCACCAAGGACCTGCGCGAGCTGGGTGAACGTGTAGCAAACACCGCGTTGCACGCCTGATGAAGTAAGAGGGGCTGCGCGCCATAGAGGGCTACGGACGATGGCGCCGCAAACCCGAGCCCGGCCTGCTCCTGCACTCGGATCAAGGCAGCCAGTTCACCAGCGAAGACTGGCAAAGCTTCCTGAAGGCCCACGGCATCGTGCGGAGCATGCGCCGGCGTGGAAACTGTCACGACAATGCGGCGACGGAAAGCTTCTCCACTTGCTCAAGCGCGAGCGGATCAAGCAACGGATCTAGAGCACCCACGCCGATGCGCAGGGCGATGTGTTCGACTACATCGAGCTGTTCTACAACCCTAAGCGACGGCACAGTTCCAACGACGGCCTGCCCCCGATAGAGCTTGAAAAGCGGTACGCACTAAACGGCTGACGACTGTCTACAAGAACCTGGGCGATTCATTCATCGCTTAACCCAAGGCCGGCCTTCCCAGCTCCGCTCAGACCTAATGCGGGGAGGAGGCTACATTAACATTTGAGATTCTAATAGTTACTTTCGCAATCCACACAGGGCATGGCTATGGATTGCGACTCCCGGGAATCACACGTTATGTCCCAGACCTACCCCTGGCCTCCGGACGCTTTGGCCCCTTGATCGACGCGGCGCCTCGTCCCCACGTTGACCCTGAGCCCCTGGCGCACTGCGCGCCCGCCCCGCCCCCCCACCCTCTAGACGCCGCCATTGGTCGGGGATTTGAATCCCACTAGGCGCGCCAATTCCCCCACTTCGAAAGGTCTCTGCCGACTTCATCGGCAACGGAAAACCCCTTATTTCCGAGGGTTTCCGCCAGAGGCATTCGACCAAGGTCCTCGCGACACCGGCCTGCCTACGGTCGAATTCGGTCTCTCCTCGCCCTTTTTTCTCTGCCCGTTGGTTTTTTAGTCCAATGGTCGATTCTGCGTTTCCTTTGTTTTCAATGGCTTAGCGCTGGTCCAAATAGAGCGGTTTTATGGCGTAGATGACCTACAGAATGGGCATCAAATCCGATGCGCCCGGCAGGTTAAGTCGGTTGCATCAAGAGGCTCCGCGCCCTCAGTGTCGCCGCGTATCGACACGTGCCAGCCGCGCTCACTAGCCGCGGATGACCCCATGGCCTGCCCAGAGCGGCCAATGGCGAGACGGCAATCAGGCCCGCCCCTCCGACGGCATCAGGGCTGGTCAAGCACAAGTCGAGGGCAAGAGTCATCGGAATCCAGTCCCGGGAAGAAGGGAGATCAACGCGATCGCAAAGATGATCTTGCTCATAAGGTTTCCCATGACCTCAAATGCCGTTGACTAGACCGATTTGCCTCGGCTGCCAGCCTTTTCTGGAATGCATTGCCAGAACGAGCGGGGAAACCCGGATTCCATCTGGGACTGTTCCCACCAATCTGGATTGACCGATTCGATCAACCGCCGTTGCCAACGATGAGGCCAACGCCGGATCTCGGCCGCGCGCGTGCGCGCTTCCGCGGACGTCTCCATTCGTTCGTACCACACCAAGCAAAAGGCAGCTAAGTCGCGATCGCCGGACGTCGCGACTCGTTTTCGATGCGTTTCACGAACCTCCCGCATCACTTCATCGAGAAGACCGCCGATGCCGACCACATAAGGACCTGCGCGCTGATCCGCGAGCAAGTAGACCATGTACGGTCCCGTGATTCCGCGTTGCATTCGACTTCTCCAAGCGATCTTATCCGCCAGTCCCCGTTTTCCTCGTCGGCAAGGGAGCGCCACTGGCAGGATCGGTACGAGGTTCCTCGCCCTTTCCGGCTCTGGACAACGCCACCTGGGTTGCTTGGGTGGCTGCCTTGTAGTTCAAATAGTTGGTCAAGGTGTAGCCAGCCCGAAAAGTGTAAACCTCGGTGCTGCCATCCTTGGATACGATTTTGCCTAGACGGCTCCAGCCTTTGGCCGGTTTTCTTGGGTCAAAAGTCCATATATCTCCGTACCCATCGACCTGCTGATTGATTTTATTGGTTTCAATCCAGCTGGTTAACTCCTTGCTGCCGTCTAGCGGATATATCGCAATATTGGCGCTTAGTGATCGTGCGCGTGGCATTTTGGATGTATCGATGCCGGGACCGATCTGATCCCAAATGATGGGAGGGGGCTCATCACTGTAATCGATGGCGCTGAGAGTCCAATGTGAACCCCCGTCCATGCTTGGGGATATGATCATACGCGTTGGAACCAAAGCTCCGTCTCCGGCCCAGACAAAGCTGACAAACTTCTGCTGCTTGTCAGGCAGAATTTCTCGGCTGGTCATTCCGCGCGGCGGGTGATCTGCCATGTCACCGAACTCTCCCAGGACGCCAGTAATCTCGCGAGGGAGGATGTACATATAGCAGCGCGAGTACTCGTTCCGGAAGAAAGCATAATTTCCGTCAAACGTGCGCCAGCTGTCACCTATTTCCCGAATGCCAACCAGCCTGGCTTCATCTCCTTTCAGGCGTGTGCCTGCGTTATCCAACGCTTTGGCAAATTCGCCTGGCTTCGATCGAAGCACAAGACAATGATCATGAAAAAGCTTGATGGCATGTTTGGCGTCAGAGTCGTTGCTAGGTGAGGCCGCTTGCACTGGCACACAGCAAGCAGTCAGAAAAAATAGGGCGGCAAGGCGAGTGCGCTTCGTTTTCATCGTTGACATTTTCCTTTGTCGAGCCGGCTCTCATTTCGTTGCAGATGCGATGTCATACGCGGTCAGGCAGGGACTGCTTTCCGAGCCAGATATGCGCGTCACCAACTGCGCCAACTGATTCCATCCTTCACTGTGAACTCACGCTCTGACAACTGGGCGATTAACTGGAGAACACAGTAGCTCCTCCGATTATCGTGAAGGGCCACGGCTCGGGTCATCCGGATTGCGTTGCGATGCCTCCTGCGCCAGTTGCTGCTCGCGGCGCTGGTTGACCGCCTGCGTCTCGCGCAGGGTGTCCTGCATCGCGGGCGGCGGCTCGGAAAGCGATACGCCGGAATGAAAGCCCGGGGTGTTTGCCTCCACCCAAAGCTTGCCGTTGGCGGCGGCTACCAGCTTGATACTGCCTGCGTCATGAATCTCGTTTCGCTTCGCCGCGAGCATCGCCGCCGCCACGGTTTCATCCGAGACGTGGCCGGGCGCGCCCGCGCGAATCTTCGCGAACATCGCTTGGTCCGCAGGAGACATGCGCGCCAGATCCTGAGCGTCCATTGCCGGTGCTGGCGTCGCCTTGTCGGCGGCCTGCGCATGGGGCTGTTCGCTGTCTTTCGAATGATCTACGTCGGGAGCGGCAGAAGGTTCGACTCGATGGTTCGTTTCGGTCGGTTGCACCTCGAGTAGCGGCGATGTCAGCGATGCTGCGATGGTTTCGGCAGTTCGCTCGCCGTTGACCACGGCCGCCAATTCAGCAGTTCGAGTGGACTTTTCGGCGGCCGGGCTCTCAACTGCGGCGTTCTCAGCCTTCCGCGATTCGATCTTGGCATGCTGGGCAACTGCGAGCACCTGCACAGTTTCGGGATCGACGCTTCCCGTTTCCGGCAGACCATGGTCGCGTTGTAGCTGACGCACGCCTAGCTCGGTGGCGGCGTCGAAGTGACCGTTGCGCTGCAACGGTGCATCGGGCGATCCGCCATAGCCAACCCGCTGCAAGCGGAATTGCAGCATCTCCACGTCCTGTCCCTGATCACCGCGGCGCAAGGTTCCATCATCCGGCGCGGGCTCGGCTTCGGCCGCCACAGGCGCGACTTGAGGGGCGGGCTGGGCAGGCGTGGGCGTTGGCGCGTCAGGCGCGCGCTGTGGCGCGGGCGTTTGCTGTTCCGGCGGCTTCACAACGACTACGTCGGGCCTCGTCGGTTCGGCTGGCGCCACGGCGACAGTCGCAGGCTCGGCCTGCTTCGGTGCTGAGGGTAAACTGGGCTCGGCAAATGTTCGAATGTTCTCCGCTTCACGAACGGGCTGGGGCGTCGCAGCAGCGAGCGGAGCGACAGTAGCTGTTTGTTGCACACCGTCTAGAGTTCCCAGCGGCTCGCGCCCAGGCTCTGTACGGTCTTGCTCCGATGGATTTTCCTGCCGCTTCTCAACGACAGGTTCAACGACCGCAACCGCAGCCTTGGCCCGCGTGGGTGAAGGCGTGTCTACCTCGCGCGCAGCCTCGGGCTTAGGCGCCGATTGCAGTTGAGCGGCGTCGACCGTGGTCGTGACGATGTCGGGAACACCATCGGTTGCATCGGCGACGGCCTGGCGAGCAGTGGCCTGCACATCATCTCGTTGTAGGCCCAAGTGGTTCGCCTCGCGCACGACTTGCTCCAATGCTTCGCGTTGCTGCGGTGACAGATTCGCAATTCGTAGTTCTGGCGCTTCCGGCGCTGTCGGCGGTGGCGAACGCAAGTCAAGCATGGCCATTTGTACTTCCAACGAACTGGTCACGACCTGTGGCCTATTCGCGCCATCCGCATCACGGCCGATGTGTAAAATCGGACTGTTGATATCAAATTCTTTCTTCGCATTGAGTCCCAGGTGAAGCGAAGTCGTCAGTGGGTTGACGCCTTGCTCCTGCTGGGTGCGCCTGACTGCTTCCAGCGCGGCCTCCAATTCCTCAGGATTTGGCTTAACTCCGTGGAATAGATAGGTCGCCATCAGGTCCTTTCGCTCGATGTCCTCCAAGGTGGGCGGCTGCCGAGGCGGAATTGCGGCGACTTGTTCTTGATGCTGCGCCAACTGCGGTTGCAACGCCGCGCGCGTGCTGTCCAGTTCATAACGAAGGTTGCCGGCGGCAACGACGGACTCGCCATTACGCTGCCACTGCCCTTCCGCAGTGCGCTGATACAACTTGCCATCCGACGCGGTTAACGAATCGTCCTGAAGCGCGGATTGGATGGAGGGCGGGACCCCGCCGAATCGTTCCCAGCCCTCGCTTCGATGCACCATCTCATAGCGAGCAGCCATGGGGGCAGGCCCGTTGGCGATGTTCTCGCGGATGACTTGCAGAGAGGCGCGATCGAGCTCGGCTGCACGTTCGGGGTTTGCCGTATCGACTCGAACCATCGGCACGCCGGGCTGCTCAAACCCAAGGACCACCCTGCGATCCCAGGTGCCGGTCTGCGGGTTACGCTCCCAATCGGCGCGGCGTTGACTCGGCGGATCATCGTCTGTTGCCGCCTGCGCGTACGGATTCCGCGGTGGCTGCAACTTCCCAATGGCCAGTTCGGTTGCGGAACTGCTGGCCCTGTAATTCAGTTCGTTTGCTTTCTCCGGATCAGCCGAAAAGTCTTGCTTCACGACCTTGTTCTGGCCGTCGTCGATCATGTCGCCCAGGTCTTTCCGCACCCATTGGAGCCCGTTGGACTCCCAGTGAACGCCCTGTCGATCGGTCTGTTTAAGGGTCTTGTAGCTGTCCAACACGGTAGCGACGTGCTCGCCCACATGGCTGCCCGCCACGGCCGCGCCACCAATGACGATGAAACCGACGACGCCGGGGCCAGTTGCCGCCGCAGTGGCGACGAGGCCGGCAGAAGCACCACCTATCCAGCCGCCAGCCCCCCGGGCGGCAAAGTGCGTCAGCTCGGATTGAGCGGCTAGCGGATTGTCTTGCGAAAGTAGCGTGCTGGTCCGGTCGGCGCTGGCTTTCGCGTCCACCACGCTCGCGGCAATGCCGGCGACGCCGGCCGCCGCCATGACCTTGGCACCCGGGCTCAATTGCACCGGTGGCCGGTACGGCTCAACTTCGACTTTGCCGACATGCTTGAACCACTGCTCCAACGCTTCTTCGGCAGGAACGGCAGTCATCTGCTGAGGAACAGAGCGGACCACAGGAGTAGCGCGCTGCACAACGTCTGCAACTGTCGCTGCCATCGGCTCCGGCCGATGCCGAGCCAGTGCAACAGCCGTGTCTGTTGACACATGACTGCCGTCGTCTGGCATGAGCTTAGTTACTTCGCCTTTTGGCGTATGTCGCTCTGCGGCAGAAATGAACTGTATGTACTTAAAGACACCGCCTTCTTCCGAGCGATGGATGACGTTCAAGCGAGGGTCGTAGGTCTCCGGCAATCGCCGCAAGAGTGGCTCACTGAACAGAGCGTTGTGATAGTCCGTCATCAGGTTATGACTGCGCGTGCCTAGACCATTTCGCAGGTAACTGCCCCCAATGTCCGAGTGCGCGCCGGCCACGCTGACGCTCAGGAAGCGTCCATCCTCCGACAGCCCAGCCGGAATGATGCGGTCAACAGGAAAAGTTCCACGCTTCTCGTCAGCGGCATTGATCTGGAAGCCAGAGACAACTGATGGCGGCAAACGCCGATCCAGCTTCTGCATCGCTCCGGTAGGCACCGGATCGTAAAGGCCGACTGATAGCGGCGTGTCTCCAGGAGCTTGGTGGAAATGCGGGTAGGTTTTCGTAACGTTCCCGTGTTCGTCTTGAACAAACTCAGGCCGGCTATAGTTCGGAATGCCGCGCTCGTGAATCATCCGCGCCAGAAGCGGAACTTGACTTGCACCTCGACTGAATCCTTCGGCATGGATTGCGATCTTCGCGTCCGGATCACGTTCATAAATTTCTTGCGCGCGATCTACCAAATCCCGGTAAGTGCGCTCAGCAATTGATTCGCTAGTATGGCCGGTCGCCGCGTCTAGCGTTTCGGCCAGGACGTTTTTCTGCGTGCCGGGACCGGCTCTGTACACAACATCGACATTGACGCCGGATTGCTTGAGGCCGTAGACCTGGGTTTCAAACCTTGCAACGTTAGTTGCGTGCAACGGGTCCTTCGCGGCATCGTTGCCTGTGCCGTCCATCAGACCAATCAAGAGGTACGAGTGCCGATCCTGGGTGTCGAGCAACGCAGGCACCTTGAACTTGTAGAGTTCGTCGGCGGCACGGTCGTAGCTTGTTAGGTGCTCCGGTGTTGCGACATAGTGCGAAACATCGGCCTTCGGTAGTCCGTCCTCGGCAAGATGAACTACCTTCTTCTTGTCTTTTGTGTCTTCCATGTCGTTGAGCTTCCTTAGTACGTCCTCGACCAGGCCAGCACCAAGTCTCGGCTGCTCACAATGTCAGGCCGATCAGGATTCGGAGGGGACTTGGTCAACACGTGCGCTTTCATGTACACATTGACGGTCCGGTCGTCGATTTCCATCAGAATCTGGGGGGGGCTGGTTTTACCGCCTTCGTACCGCGCCCAATCTACGTTGACATCCTCTTTGGGGACGTTGTGTAGGACTACCTGCTCGGGAAATATGTCATCAATGAGGTTGACTTCCGCGTAGTGTTCAACACCACTCAGCGAAGTCCACCGAAGCTCTACCGGGTCTGGCGGCATCTCTTCAGACATGACGATGAAACCGGCAGTCCAGCGGTCCTTCCACTCGGGTGAGCTTGGCTGGCCGGATGGTCCATCGAGTTCCACTGCGAACTGATGGTTCATGAAGATGATGTTGCTAGCCAAGGTGTTGTAGCAGCGAACACCGAATGAGAATTCATCGAAAGTTAGCGGCCAGGGGATATCGGTCAATCGCGTTTCGGGTGAAGTACCTTGGGTTGTCATCCGTGATTGCTCCTTCAACAAATGGCAGAGTGGGTCGGTCTATGGCGACTACGCAAACCGAGAGTATCGCCGAAGTCCGGAAACTAAGCCTCAGAATTTTCTGAGATGGGCATCGGACAAGTCCGCTGATTGCCACGTTTCCGACGGTTGACCAGTGTGGCTCCAGGCCGCCGGAGCGAATAGGGTGCGGGATGACAAAGCACACTTGTCATGGCGATCTGCCCGCAGCCCGATGGCATCGCTGATCACCAGTGAGACAACGCTCGGGGCTATCGCGCTTCGCAAAGTGGGAGCAGGGTCATCTAGTCCTGCTGGTCCGTCGACCTCGTCGTTCTGTCGGCTCTTCAGCCCCAAGGGCAAGCGACTCGCTCGCTGGAAGAACGGAAGGACTCGTCGCCACCCATCGAGCGGTCGAAGTAGATATGGCTCAGACACTCGCTGTTAATGCACGAGGTGCCAACGAGAGTTAACGTCACGAAATCAACCACTTAGCGGAGTCGCCGCGCCAGCGTTGCAATCGAAAAAGCAGCCGGTTGCAGATCCTCCAATTGAGCCTTTATGAGCACCTACAAGCACCTACCCCACGCCGCTACTCTGATCCACGCGTAAGTCTGAGCCTCGATTAGCTGTCAGAAAATTCCTACTACCTGCGCGTCAGCGACTCCGCATGACACGGAAGCTTCTCGCATTTCGGGCGGCTTCTGCCGCGCTACTGAGCAAGGCGCCATCGGAAGGCATGATCATGGTGGCGCGCCTCCAAGTTCTCTAGATGATCGCGATCTCAGATTTTGGCAGTAATGACAACACCCCTTCGTTGGGGCAAGACTACGCACATAGCGACTGGGGCCGGAGGCCACCAAGCAGAACGAGCTTAAGGATAAGTGCATGAAGTATGTCGTTGCAGATGACCATCTTTCTTCGGTGTTGATGGTCACCAAGTTGTTGCAGGACCGGATGGACGTGCGGGAAGAGGCCATTTCATCGGCCAAGGATAGCGAGGCGCTTTTTGAGGTGCTCGATGGCGTGGCCGACGGCCCCGTCGTCGTGATCCTCGATCTCGTTATGCCAGGCAAGCTGAAGCGGTTGCCGCTCCTAAGAGCCGTGTTGGACCACGCCGCTGACATCCGTGTGGTCGCCTACTCGGGATCGGATAGCGCCCTCCTAGCGGAGGCCGTCTTGGATGCAGGAGCATTCAGTTACGTAAGCAAGGGCAGCTCAAGGTCGGTGCTACTAGAGGCGATCAAGTCTGCTACGCAACGGCACAAGTATATGGACCCTCAGGTCGACGTCCAAAAGAACCAGGGCCACCCGTGGCGAGATCTGACGCCGCGAGAGGCAAGCGTGATCATCATGCTCTGTAAGGGCGAATCGGTGTCCAGTGTCGCGGAGGCTCTAGGTATTACCAACAAGACCGTCTCTTCACACAAGGTGAGAGCCCTGCAGAAGCTGGACCTGCCTGAAAGCGCGGGGCTTACGTCTTACCTGATTAACAGCGGACTGACCTACCTGCTGGACGACTAATAGGAGTCAAGAAGAACCCATGGATGGAAGTAACGTAGTTCCGTTTCCCGTCGCTAACGTCTCAAGTGAGGACGCGGATGTTATCGAGGCGATCATTCACTTCTATTGCAACGGCGAAGATGTGCCGCTGTCCCGTCTAGAGGTCACTACGGAGTCGTTGGCAGACATTGTCCAACGCCTTCGTCTGGATGGAGCTGTCATGCAGCTGGACAGTCAAGCATTTCGCTTTCGCGTTGCCCAGTGGAAGTTCAAGCAGCGGAAAGGCAAGCGCCTGGTGCTGATCGTGATTGACCAAGGCAAGCATCGCTTCCTCCACTACCGAACAGAATTCACGAGCATTGCTCAGTTGCAGGGCCCATAGCCCACCGAGCCAGTTGGGCTTCTGGACAATACCCACCCATCGGCTGAGCTGTATCCACAGAAACGACATGGAGTCGCTATGAAGTCTCGAAGCACAGCGCATCGTCGCTCCGTCAAGAAGGTCGCTGCATTGCTAATCGCCGCCAGTGGGTTCGGGTTTGGTCAGGTAGGTGCGCAGATGGTCGTGAAGGACCCGTTCGGCCTGATGGCCAAGATGGAGCAGATCAGCAAGGACGCGGTCGAGTTCGGCAAGAACGCCAAGCGGTGGCAGGAAACGGCCAGCCACTATCAGCAGCAGGTGATCAAGCTGCAGCGTTTGAACTTTGGACAGACGCAGATGGAGGACAACTTCCCGCCGCGGGCTGCCGATTACGGCATGGAAGACATGTGTCCCGGTCCTGGCCGAGGCATCAAGGATCAGCTGACCAAGGTGTTCCGACAGGCAATGCCCCAGATGGATGGAAACGTCGTTGGTGAGCAACAAGCAATCTGTCAGCGCATGGTCTACGCCGAGAACGCCAAGTACAACGACTCAGTAACGATGCTACGAACGCTGATGCAACGTAGCCGCGAGTTCGGGCAGATCGAGAACCAGCGCGACAGCGTCAGCAGCAGCCAGGGCGCCCTAGCCGCAAACGAGAACGAGGCCAGTCGCTTTGTCGCCAGGAACCAGCTTGAGCTTGACTACTGGCAGGCGCGCATGAAGGCGTACGACGACTACATCGCAGCCCTCAAGTGGGACCACACCCGTCTGGCGAAGCGCGCCATGCGCGGCAAAAAGGGCGCTCTCGACGGAATTGTTCCGACCGATGTTGTGAAGTCCGCACTCGGCAATTGAAATCTACGGATAAACAGAAATGGACTTCCTGCAACTGCCCACCGACGTACTCAGTTGGCTTTCGCCGTCCTCGCAAAGCGGCCTAGCTGACTATGCCCTGTTCCGGCTCGTCAGCGGGTGGATTACGTCTCGTGTCGAGGACTTTGGTCTCGCCCTCATGGGGCGATCGATGGCGTTCGTCGGCGGCATCGGGCTCAGCCTGGTGACGCTCTGGTTACTTTTCCAGGGCTACCGCATCCTCAGCGGAGCCCGCGAGTCGATGATGGGGCTGGTCCTTCAGGGAACACGGATCGCCTTGATCTTCGGCATCGCCACCACGATGGCGGTCAACAGCATCCCGCTCAACTCCTTCCTCACGAAGGACATGGACAAAGCCGTCCACTATCTGGTCACCGGCAAGGAAAACGAATCCACAGCGAGCAGCATCGACAGGTCCCTCGCCGTCGTCCAGGTCGCCATGACGGCTATTGACGGTGTTCAGCTTCTTGAGCCTGATCCTGAGCTCATTGAGGAGAAGCGATCTGCGAAAACCTGGGCAACGATCGGCTCTGCGAGTCCCGCCATCGCAGCCGGCTGTATGCTGCTGCTATGGACGTTCGCGATCAACCTCTGGATTGGTTTGGGGCCCCTCTTCATCTTTGCCTTGGCATTCCCTGCAACAAAGGGAATGTTCACCACCTGGCTTAAGTATGGGTTAGGCACGCTATTTTCTCTGGCCATGCTAAGTCTCGTGGCGAATCTGCTTCTTGATCTGACGGTCCGTATCGCTACTTTTATGTGGCTCAGCAAGCTCGTGAATATCCCCGGGCTCAGCACCGAGGGCATCAGCAATCAGGCCATGCAGCAAGGAAGTGTGGGAATGATCTTGACCGTGGTCATCATCGCCGTCCCGCCGATGGCTGCCGTCTTTTTCCAGGGCCAGATCGGTAGCGTCATGTCCAACTCGGCATTCGGGAAGTATGGGGCTTCCGGGACGACCGCCAACACAGCGAGTAACCCGCTTCCGCCGGCTCCGCAGCAAACCCGAGACGAGGTCCAGCGCCCGCCAATCCGGGTAGCCATGAGCGACTCCACTCCGCAACATTCCAACGAGATTAAGAAGAAGGACAGGGGTTAATAGCCATGCGAGCAGTCCAGTTGGTCCCAGCGTGCTTGATCCTCATCCTCGCCACCGCTGTGCGCGCGGAGGGCGGGTGTCCGCCGGGCGAGATGCCCTACAACGCTACGGCGCCGATGGGGTCGGCCCAGTCCATGGCCAGTTGTGGCCCGATTCCGTCGAACACGCCTGCAAGGCAGTGGAGTAGTCGGTGGGGTGCCCTCGCAGATGACGGCGCGGGCAGCTTCGGATCAAGTGCAAACGAGTCAAGCAAGAAGAGGGCCGAGAAGTCGGCTGTGGCGGACTGTAAAGCGCGTGGCGGAACGAAGTGTGCCGTGTACATGACTTACAGGGATCAATGCATTGCCCTAGCAAGCAGCGACGTCACCTCTACAACGGCGAGAGCGCCAGACGAGACGTCAGCTCAGCAAGACAGCCTCGCTGGCTGCAAAAGAGGGAGCAATGGCGCCGAATGCCGCGTTCATTACAGCGGCTGTAGCTTGCCGGCGCGCAGCAGGTGATCGGAGTACCGAATGAACACGATTCCCGTTCAAAACGAAGTCGCGGCCTGGTCGAGTGACGATAGGACGCACGAACGTCTTGCCCTGGCCTCTACACTCAGCATCGCGCTATTGCTCAGCCTGCTCCATCTCGCCGTGACTCTATCACTGCCGTCCTTGGCTGGGCTCGCTGCGATTCTTTGGTTAGCGGTGGTTGTCCTTCACGTCTGGCTTGCCGTAGCTCAACGAAGGTATGTGTCGGAGCTGAGGCAGTTTCTCCATGATCGTTGGGGAACTGCCGAAGTCATTGAGGTCCGATGGCTCAGGTGCCGAGTTGATCACTTGGCCAGAGGAGCGCTCTGGGCCTGGGTAGTTGCGGCGGTGATGTCGTCAGTGCTCTTCGCTATAGGGTCTGCCTACGCGCTTCCCGAGCTGATCGCAATCTTCAGTATCCATATGCTGGTATCTGCAGCTCAAGCGGCTAGCCAAATCGCTTCGCGAAGAGCCATCCGGCGCGAGATCGAGAACGTTCGCCACCTACACCCTGCCTGCAGAATCTCGGTCTGACCGAAGCAGAGTCGAATGTTGACGCGGACTCGGACTTCCCGACCCGTTTAAGCCCGCCCCCCTTCCAACCCGACCTCAGCCGTACCGTCCCGACAGGGGCGGTCAGGAGGGCTTTGTGTCTCAATTCCAGTCACCAACGTATATGCCCCCCAATCTGCCAAACTGGCTAGGCCGGCTGTTCAAGAAGGCCAAGCGTTCGCCGGAGAGCGCTACTGGAGTCTATGAAGCCAAGTTCGAGGCGGCGCGTGCGCGTGCCGTCCTCTGGGGACTTAATCCGCCTCGCTTTGAGCCACTCCCGATGCGGTTCGCTTCGGTCGAAGCAATCGAATCCACTCGGCGGCTCAGGGATTACGGCTTAGGACGGCTGCGCGAAGACGTCATCGCAGCCGAGCGGTACGGCGTGACGGCCATGGTGCGCGGAATGCTGGAGGCCCAGCTGCGCGTCCGCATCGCCTTCACCTTGGGCTACGTCTACCAGGATGGACGGCGACTTTGCCACACACCCATTGAAGGCTTGGAGCAGATGTTGCGTACCGGCATTGCCCCGGGGGCTCGCGTCAGCTTGCACGCCTGGCTGACCCTACCAAGTCACGAAATTGTGGACCCTACCTTTTGGGCGGTATTTCCTGCGCTATGCAACACAGCCGAGCGTGAAGCTCGTGGCCTCTTCATGCATCCGGATCAGATGTTGGAGCGCACATATCACCCGCAATGGGTCGGCGAAGGATTTGCACGTCGAATTGGCGTTCTCAAGGAGTACGAGGGATGGTAAGCACAAGGGTCGTGCACTTCGACGCCGTATGCCGCGGATCTCTGAACTGGCGGGTCTCCGTCAACGGCGATGACGAGCACGTTCGTTTTGCATCCAGGGCAACGTGCATCGCCGCTGCGCGCGCCCGCGCCCGTCAGCGCCACCTCGACACCGGATTGCCTACGGAAGTGCGAGCACCCGCTCTCTATGGCGCGCTCGAATCAGTCGTCGCGTACATGCTGCCGCACGAGCTACTTGAGTTCTGTGTGGAGACCGAGAGCGGCAGCAGTCGTCTGCTGCGCGAGGCCTGTGATGTGTACGGCCTAGTTCACGCTCGCCTATGAGCGCCAAGAACGTAGCTTCGATTGTCGTCCTCACTCGCCGTCCAGGGCAGGCGCTGATGATTCGGGATAACGTCGAGGTCCGCCTGCTGACGCCACGCTTCCCGGGCGAAGTCCGAGTCGGCATTACGGCCCCAAGGTCGGTGTCCGTCGTGCGTCAAGAGGCTCGATGCCGGCGCCGGCTTGGAGGCAGCGGGGACGCGGCACGACAAGGAGGAAAGGGCGATGTCTGATCTCTTTCACCGGCAGGTCATGGAGGCCGAGAGCAGCGTTCGCATTGGTAGCATGGATCGCTCGCTCCTACTGGACCGGCGGGATTCTCAGCCAGTGAGCTGCCAGTACGGCAGGATCGACTTAGCGGCAACTTGGAGCACTCGATGGAACCGGTAGTGAAGAACGTGACCCACTCCGAAGAGCTATTTCGCAGCGAGTCGATCAAGGCCGCGAGCACAGAAGGGCTGGCCCGGGCTCGAATTGCCCGTCCGTGGGGCGTGTTCGTTCTTGCCGGCGTAAGTCTTCCACTGCTTACGGGCCTGGTGCTCCTTCTGAACTGCTATTCGTACAAGAAGACCACCTACGCAGATGGACGCATCCAGTACGCGACGGCGTCACCGTGCGGCGCCCCCGATCAGCGCGATTTAGTTGGGGTCCTAGTAGTTGATGAGCTTCAACTCGCGCACCTGCAGGAAGGACGGACACTAGCTGTTCAATTTCCAGCCCTATCCGACGCGATCGCACGCGGTAAGGTCCTGTGCGTATCCGAATCAGCCGGAGAAGCACGACCGCCGCCTGCAGGGACCCGATTTGACGTAGTACTCCGTCTTGATGATCTCGCGACTACTAAGCAAGCCCATCGCCTGCGTGCCGGCATGTCAATCCGAGCAGTAACGAGTAAATCGACTGTTAAGCTAATGAGGCTATTCACCAAGGAAGGTAACAATGGCCGCTGACAATTCGCCGCAGCCGGACAACGCATTTGGCGTCCGATTTGGCTGGAGACGCAAAGTGCGGCCGATCATGCAGACGCAATCGTCTGAATGTGGATTGGTTTGCCTCGCTATGATCGCCGAGTACCATGGCGCCACGCAGAGCCTGAGGGAGCTAAGGACTCGCGTCGGGCTATCCCAGCGTGGCATGAACGGAAGCGCATTGGTTGAGGCCGCGTTTCAGATGCAGCTTCAAGCTACGGGCTACCGGCTTGATCTAGAGGAACTCGGAAAGCTGCAACTGCCCGCAATCCTCCACTTCGACTTGAATCATTGCGTAGTTCTTACTGAGTTCAATGGCCGGCATGCGAGGGTCATCGACCCAGCATGCGGCCCGATCAAAGTCAGCCGCCAGCAGCTATCCGACCGATTCACCGGTGTTGCGTTCTCTGTTACCCCAACCAGCAACTTTTCACGAAATGTGACGAAGACCAGGGTGCGTCTGGCCGATTTCGCCGGCAGGACCCTTGGTCTACGGCGGGCAGTCAGTGAAATCGTGGCCCTCGCAGTCCTCGTCGAACTGCTTGGTCTCGCATCGCCGCTCTTGATGCAGACCATTGTGGACAAGGTACTTCCGACCGGGGACACCAACCTCGTAATGATCGTCGGCGCTTCATTCGCACTACTAATGATAATCCAGGCCGTGCTCTCAGCGGCCCGCTCCTGGGCAATGACCTCCCTCGGCCAGCAGCTGAGCTTTCATTGGGTCAGTAGCGTCTATTCACATTTGATACGCCTTCCGGACGCCTATTTCAGTTCGCGACACCTTGGCGACATCGTTTCTAGATTCGATTCTGTTTCGGCCGTGCAGCGAACGCTGACCACTCGCGTGGCTGAGGTAGTCTTGGATGCTGCGGTAAGCATTCTCACGCTCGGGGTCATGTTCCTCTATAGCCCCCAATTGACATTAGTTGTCTGCATCTTCGTCATTGTCTACGGGGTGCTTAGGCATGCCTCCTACAGCACCTTGAACCGACTTAATACGAGTGAGATCACGACATCCGCAAAACAGCAAAGCACGTTTCTGGAATCGGTACGAGGTGTCACTGCCTTGCGTCTCGCAAACCGCCAAAGTGCACAGACCTCTCGTTATGCAGCAGCGATGACAAGGACGCTGGGGGCTAGAGCGGTCCTCGAATCGATACACCTGACCTTTGGAACCGCTAACACGCTCCTCTTCGGGCTATTGCGGATCTGCCTCCTCGTTCTCGGATCGATATTTGCATTCAGCGGGAATTTCAGTGCCGGCATGCTCGTGGCCTTCATCGCCTACTCGGACAAGTTTGCTGCACGTGCGAGCAGCTTGATCGACTTCGTGGTCGACCTGAAGATGATGCAAATGCACGGCGAACGTATCTCGGACATTACATCCGAGCCGATCGAACGGCATCTTCACGGGGACAGCCGCATACAGCCTACGGAATTTTCAATTGAGTTTCGCAACGTATCGTTTCGGTATTCCGACAAGGATCGCTGGATACTAAAGGACTGCTCCGTCACCTTCCCTACGGGCACCTCAGTCTGTGTGGTCGGCCCATCTGGAGTTGGCAAAAGTACTGTAGCCAAGTTAATCGCAGGCCTCCTTGATCCACTCGAAGGCTCGATTCTCATTGGCGGCATCGACCTGCGTCAGCTTGGCAAGACGACGGCCCGCTCCATGATGGGAGTCGTATTGCAAGATGACGCGCTCTTTTCCGGCTCAATCGCAGATAACATTTCGTTCTTCGACGTAAATCCTAATAAGGATCGAGTTGTCCAATGCGCGATGTTAGCTGCGATATACAGCGATATCCAACTTATGCCCATGCGCTTCGAAACGTTGATTGGGGACATGGGGTCGACCTTGTCCGGCGGGCAGCGCCAACGGATTCTCCTTGCTCGTGCTCTCTATCGAAACCCGAGCATTCTGCTAACCGATGAGGCGACTAGCCACCTCGACCCCACAACCGAAGCTGCAATCCTCGACAGCATTAAGCACATGAAAGTAACTCGCGTTTCTATTGCGCATCGCGTTGAGTCGGTTCGTTTAGCTGACCACGTTCTGGCTCTTCGCGACGGACAACTCCTGGCTGCAGCTCCAAGACCAGTTGACACCAGTTTATCGTTAGCTATTGAGTCATCCCATAACGCAACAACAGGAGCAAGTTAAATGCGGAAGGTACTTGTAATCTCTATCGCGGCGGCGGCCGTTCTCGTCGCCGCCTGGATGTTCTCTAGGCGTCCTGAGCAAGTAGCCCCGTTGGAGCCGAGCTCCGCCGCTCGGTCGAATGAAGCGGCCGCCGGCGTTTCGGCGGCTGGAGAGTCGCTGCCCACACCCTCCGGCAAAGCCGAAGACCTAGGTACCATCGACGATGAGCGTAAGAGAACAATCGTCCGGGCTGCTTTCGCTTGCCGTCAGGCTGACAGATTCCGCGCGACAGCAAAGGCGATGGCAGGTCCTTCTGCAGCGAACCCGGAGGCGGCGCTCTCGCCTGTCCAACGTGACAACCTACGCAAAGCGCAGGCTGAGTGCTCCGCCGACGTCGCCGCGAGAACTGTGCCAGTCGGGGACTTCCTGCTTGACCTCGCGCAGCGCGGAAACAGCGCAGCGGCTACTTGCTACGTAGCCGGCAGCTACCGCGAACAGAACGGGGATGCTCCGCCGCCGGACGACCCCCGCTACCGCCAAGCCGTCCCCAAGTTGATTGAACAAGGTATCGCCGCTGGCGATTGGACAATGGCATCGCTCGCCGCTTCGATTAATTCAACGCGCCGTGCGGGGAGCCCGTACACCCACCTGACTTCGCCGGACCCCGTCCTGGCCTTGCTCTACACCAAGCTCATGGAACTGGGTTCCGAAGGCCAAGAAAAGGCAGATCTACAAACAATCGTGACGGACCTGGGGCGCAACCTCACACCCGCCGATCGCAAGAGTGCAGAAGCGAGGGCGGAAACACTCTTCCGAACCCACTTCGCGCGAAGCGGTCCCTATACGCACGGCCGCCAGGCGCTGTGTAGGGACTTCTAGTCCACCTCGGAGAAAACGGAGATCAATCTATGTGAGTCCCTACTCAGGGGCAATAGCCACTTTTTGAACTGAACACGAACTCAAGACGTAAGTCTAGTCTGCGCGGGCATCGACCCGCCGCGGTTGGGGATCGCTTTGCTCATCGAAAGCATGATTGCCCCTTGAAAGTCGCGTGCCGCGCAGTTCACACACTTCGAAGGAGAAGAAAGAATGAGAACACTAGCCATGCACGAGCTCGACGAGATATTCGCTGGGGATGGCGGCGTAGCCGCGACCATGCCCACTGTGACGGTGACGTCGCGGAGCTTCAGAGACTCGAGTACGTCAAATCCGTACGCTGGAAGTAGCTGGGCGGGTCCGTCATACAACGAGGACGGGAGTTACTGCTACTCCGGAGCGGGGGCATTCTACGCGATTGAATGGCGCGGCATTCCAGACATGAACGATGTCCGATGTGAGCTCGATAAGGCATCTCCTGGTATGGGCGTCCCAGGCAGCTCCACGCTCAGCTACGTGAACGACTGGGCCTTCAAGGACCGCACGACAGGAGATGTAGTTCACAAGCCAGCCAACGACCCGCCGGCAAACAGCGACCCGCTCTACGGACAGTCGGATTCTGCGCACAACGCCATTTACATCTATGCCCATGGGCTCAGCGCCAGCAACAGCACGGGGCCCTATATCGATCCCGACACTGGCATCGAGCATCCGCCGATGCAAACCAACATGACGCCGTTTCAGCATGCGCTTCTGGTAACGGCACACGAGTCCGCGCACGGGCGTGGCATCGTCGGGGAGAAGGAAGCCGAAGGCTACGCGGTCAAGGCGCTCCTCCGATACAAGGCAAATCTGAACCAGTGTCCGTAAAGCCCCATCGCCGAGCAGCGTGACTGCTCGGCGTTTTGACAGGATGTCCCTGCATGATCCGAAAAGTTACGTGGCGATCTCCGCGATATCACAGGGCAATCGACAGATGTCTTCGCGCGGAAGACTCAAGAATTCTGGAGTTTGGGAGCGTACTGGCGGCGCTGATGTCCGCGCTCAGCCAGGGTGCAGCGCGTGCCATCTGTATCGGCGATCTCTTTCGCCCAAAAAAGCATCGCATCGCACATCTTGCCCGAAAGCATTGGAAGTCATCGCCGGCATCGAGCATTCTCGACTTCGCCCAGTCTGTCCGCGCGCTAAGAAGTAGACTGACATATCGACAATGTGCGTTGTCCCAGTTCGCGTACGAGCAAGCCGGCCTCCTCACTCTCGCCGCTCAGCTCAAACGTTCGGCGTCGGCGGAGCAGATACAAGCCACAATTGATGCGCTGATCGTTTCGACGAGCTTGCGCCCAAGCAGATATATGGACTTGCTCTACCCCATCGACGGCCGTACCCCGACGCACTGGAAATCCGACCTAGGAACTATGTCAGAGGATACAAAGTCAGCGTATCGCATAGCTCTTTCGAATCGGCGCGGATTTCACAACTGGCCTAATCAATCCGATCAACTTCTTAACTTAAAGCTCATAGTCTACAAGGCCTCCTGTCTACTCTTAGCAATCGGAGTCACCAGCGCATTCGGACTCCCTGAATCACTACACACTCTCGTCTCTGTCGCTACTTTCGGCTCGCTACTACTACTTGCGTTCGTCGCAAGCGCCCCCTTAATCGAGTTTATAGTTGGGAGCATCATCGAACCTGCGCCGAGGATTAGGCTGGATTTCGTCGAGAGTGGCCTTCCCGAAAGCTGTCGTGTCGTGCTGGCTGTGCCCGTCGTCCTGGTATCTGAAAGTCAGCTGGATCATGTCATCGAGAACGCTGTGTGGAACCTCTCTTCAGCCGCGGACGAGAACGTCTCCATGGCGCTCCTTTCGGATCATCCAGACTCAGGAGTTCGAGAGGAGTCACATCGCGAAGCCGCCCTGCGCGCTTACTTGGAGAAGCGCGTAGATCAGTTGCGAAGGAATGGACTCGCCATCAACCTTCTCCATAGATCGCGAACTCAGCTCATCGATGGCAGATGGATCGGCTGGGAGCGCAAGCGTGGGAAGCTTCTCCAGCTCAATAGCATTATCCTTGGGGAGAAGTCTGCGCTCGATGTCGTGACAGGGGATCTCGACGAACTCGTCGGCGCACGATACGTTCTGAGCCTCGATGAGGACTCCCGTCTCTCACGCGACTGCGTTCAGCGGTTGGCTGGCGTGCTCGCTCATCCACTCAATGAGCCGCGCTGGGATTCTGGGAGCATTGTCGGAGGCTATGCAATAGTGGTGCCGCGCTTCTCCACGCGACCTAGTAGCTTGACACACTGGCGGATTGCTAGCGCGTTCTGTGGACCTGTCGCGAGTGAGTGTGCTCCAGTCGCATCGTCCCGCAACTTTCTGTTCGATTGGGTTAGCCGAACGCAGTATCCCGGCAAAGGAATGTACGACGTCCGAGCATTCCAGCGTGCGTCGCGATACCTGCCCGAAGGTTGCATCCTCAGTCACGACACGATCGAGGGAGCACTACTTCGGTGCGCCTATGAGGGCGGATCTCTGATAAGTGAGTCCTTTCCTCGCAACCCCGCCAGCCTGCTCCGACGCGTACACCGGTGGACCCGCGGAGACATTCAGAACTATCAGATCTTCTGGGCCTCACGGCGCCAAACAGTTCGCTCCGCTCTGAGCAGAACCTCCTTCGGACACACAGTTAAGATGCAGCTTTGCGGCATGGCGCTTCCTGGCGCATTGTCTATTGCGCTATTGGCATGGGCGTTCCAAGCTCCGGGCTCGTCGCGGACCATCTTCTGCGCAGTGACCTTCATAGGAGTATGGCCCACCGTACAGACGGTACGCCGAATGCTTGGGTATGTCATACACGGGGCAGTCTCGAAGGCAGCTCGCGACGTTTTTGGGCTTCTTTCTGCGCTAACAGTCCGGCTGGCTGGATGCTGGTCACAAAGTTGGGTCGTTGCATGTGCGGCTATTCAGGCCAGCGCCTCCGCAATTAGCGGAAAGAACCTTTTGGAATGGCAAACGGCGGCGGCGCAAGACGCCGATGCGCAGTCGATTTGGAGTGTTCCAGGCGTTGCACTTGCGAGCACAGCGGCCATCGCCCTGTTCGGCGCGTCTATTGCCTTGAAGGTGCCTTTCGTCCATTCCGGCATCCTTCTTGTGTGGGCATTGTATCCATCCGCTATATCCGTTGCCGCCGTTCGGCGGACAGGAGAAGCTTGATGTCTGGGCCCAACCCGCAACGCCTTGTTCAATCCCAAGCGATCGGCGAGATGGTCCATCTGATGGCCCGCAGTCCTCTCTACGGGCGGTATCCGCTCGTAGCGGTCCGACTCTACATTGAGCCCGCGATCCTCGTTGAACAGTACCGAATCTATTACGACGGCAGTGGGCGGCCTGTCGGATACGTCACTTGGGCACACCTCGCAGAAGATGTGCATCGTCGCTTATCAGTCGACAATCAGTACATCCTGAAGTTGAGCGAGTGGACTGAAGGCCCGTACTTCTGGATCAGAGACTTTCTGACTCTGCCCGGTTATGCGCGCAACGTCGCGAAACGTGCGCTAGGAGAATTGCGCCCCGACGCACCCATCTACTTCCACCGACGACGCACTGGGGCTTTCGCTCGCCTGTGTGCACAACGCGCGATGAGCCGTGGCATCGATGAGTAGCTATCGTCTGCAAGCTAGAATGGCACAACAAGGACCTGATCTGACTTCATGTGCGGCTGCTTTATGCTGTCCATTTGAAACGTTACGCATCGCCGCCCCTCGGATTATTTGGATCAACCGTCGTTGGTTTTCTGAGACCCTGATGACGCCCGCAGCTAATCTAGATTGGTGTTTAGTCAAGGCTTGGCTGCTGGACGAGTTTGCCTACTTAGTTCCACTCCCCGGCGACCTCCCAACCCAGTACCTGTCTCAGCGGAAGACTTTCTATGCCGACCGGTATGGAGACGATGCCCTAACTCCTCACGGTGGAAGTGGGCGCGTTGGAATCTCAGGGGGGTTCCAAGTGAAGGGCATTGGTCCGACCCCGCTAGTCGGCCGGCACGCGGATTGGCTGCACAATCACGGATGCATGTGGCTTGAGGAAGCGGTCAGAGAATCACTCGTCGGCGAACTGATTCATAGGGAGTTTCCCGTCGGAAGCGTCCCCGTTGTAGCCATCATCGACACCGGCGTCGACGCTTCCTTCACGCTCCAGTCCCCAGATCGCCGCAGAGCTCTCGTTATTCGCCCGTCGTTCTACCGCCCTGCGCATATGCAACGCGCCCCGATGTTTACACCCGTGGGAGGTGATCGTTTAAGCGCGCAGTTTGCCGACGCTAGACGCACTCGACAGATGACGGAACTGCTAGGCCAGATTGGAAGTCTGCGTCGCTTCGCTGACAACTGCGCTATGCAAGCTGGCCATGCGTACTACCACCGCTGCTTTCTGGGCGGGATGCTTAGCTCTAACTGGGCGATGGACGGAAGGATTTGCGACTTCGGTGGCATTACGAATGTGGATGACTGGAGCCTGATGGAAGTGTCCCCCGGGCTTCCGCGTTTCGGAAGCGAGACTATTCAGGTCGAACTTGCACTTGAGTCAATTTGCGCTCGAATTGGAACGCTCCACAGCAATCTCGACGAGCCGGTGTTCTTGGCGATACGCCAGAAATTTCGAGAGCTGCTGCTGGCAACCGTTGAAGGGGTATCAGCGGCTTCCGGCCCGCCTGCACTTGGGTTCTCTCTTTCTCAAGACGGACTTCTGAGTGTTCTCGGACATCAGGCATCACAGAGGCGCTTTCGGTTCAATCGGCAGAATGTGCAGAAGAAGATCTGGAACGCCACAGTTGATCCAGACTCACTTGAGGACGGCTCGGTGGGGTCACTAATCGACAGCTTGCTGGAAGAACTGCACATGGGTTGACTGCATCTGACTAAGCTAAGGGTCAGCAAAGAAGCCGACGCCGTCCAGGGAGAGCCAGCCGAGCACACCTGCGGCCGGCTGCGATACCAGTACTTCGCCATTTGTTCTCACGTCGACACGTGCCGGAACGCTCGAATCGCTCACAGCCGTATAGATCTGCTGTGCAGGTGGGCGGAACCCTGCGGGCAGCACGAAGACAACGGTGCCCCCACTCCCTGCCTTCACCAGCCCTCGAAGTTGCACACGCCCGGCATCTCGGCGGTAGCCGGCCAAGGCAAAAACATCTCCATAGTTCGTCCACGGTGCGTTGAGCGTCGGCGTCTGCCAGGCGCCCTTACGCAGGTCGGCAACCGTAGCTGTTGTTGTGCTGCGTGTTTGTCCGCCTTGCACAACGGGCAGTATCTCGGTGCCGTTCAATGCGCTTGCCGCCGGCAACTGGGATAATTTCTGATTCGCCATAATTACTCGATGAGTAGGTAGTCGCCAGTCTCGGAAATCAGCTCGTCGCCGGTCTCCGTGCGCAGCAGTCCATTCTTGAAGTCGAAGGTGTGGGTCGCTTTTTGCCAGCTCGTAAACCCGTCGCGGGTTGAGCCGATCTCGGTGCGTAAGCGAAAGACGCCCCTGAGCGATGTGATGTGGCTGGTGCCGGTGATGGCCGCCGGACTGTCCAGCACCGTGCCGGCGATGGCATCGAGTAGTCGCAGCACGTAGACCGTGCCGGCCTCTGGGCCGATAGATCCTTGGCCGTGGTCGACCAGTTGGTCGACCTGTAGCCGACGATCGCGGTGCGCCCAAGTCACGGCCAGGTCGCCCTCGACCGACGCCGGGTATCGCTGGCCGTTGAGCTTCAAATCCCCCGGTGGGTAAGGCCGGGCCTGCCTCTGGATCAGCTTGATGCCATCGATCGGCGCCAGTGCCGGATCGAGCACCGCGCTGGACGTCCGCGTCAGCAGCTTGGCCTGCACCGTCTCGCCAACGCTGTATTCGGTCGGATCGCTGGCCGCATAGTCGTCATAGAACCAGATGCGTGCGCCGACCGCGTGCAGCACAGGCACGGTGTCGGCGCAGCCGCGTGCAAAGGTCGCCGTCTGTCCTTGCGGGTCGACCGCCACGACGCGGACGACCTCGTCCTCGATCAGAGCGGCAGTGCCTGCGGCTACCTGATCCAGCCCACGGCCGGACGCCAGCTGCACCGTCGCGGTGGTCGGGTCCATCGGGTCGGCGAGCGCCGCGGTCGGACACCAATCCCCAACACCGGCCTCTAGGAACTCGCCGTTGCCCACACGGGTAATCAGCAGGTAGTTCAATGCCAAGCCGCTCGCCTGTTCGGCTACGGCCAGGACAGCACCGGCATCGAGCGGGACCGCAGCGAGCGCCGCGGCGTTAAGCGTTGTGGCCAAATCCCGGTAACTGGCCTCCATCAACCGACGGTTCGGCGACGGCTGCGGATTGCGATCCGGCGGCATCCAGAGCGGCGGCTGCGGTTCCACATAGGTCGTCGCAGGCAGTCCGAACACATCCTGCACCGCAGACACGATGATCGCGCCCTCGGCGAGTTTGCCGTCATCGTAGGTGCCGGCGCGGAGGACTAGGTTGTCCAGGCCTCGAAACGGATCGCGGATGCGGAACACGCTGCCCGGCGCCAGTACGCCGCCGCGGCGGTCGAAGCGCAGCTTCAAACGCTTCAACCCGGAGCAAGCCACCGTCAGGTCACGCATGCCGACCCGGGCCGCGAGATCGGCCGTCGGTAGCCCTTTGTAGTCGGTGGTGCCGGAGGCGACGCCGCCGGTCGCTTGGATGCCGGCCAGGTCCTGCACCCGGACCTGACGCTCTTCGTCGGTGATCGGGTCGTACCAGCCGATGATCAGCTGATTGATCGCGCCGTCCTGCGCCGATCCTTCGTCTTCTTCGATCGCCAATAGGCCGGACTCGTAGTCGAACACCGGCAGGTCGTCGACTCGATAGTCGTCCCGCAGCAGCTTCAGCATCGACCGCCCGGTCGAACGATCGGTGTATTGCGCCGCTCCAATGTGGTCGATGACGACCTGCATGAACTCACTGATCGAGGACTGACGGCTCCAGCGCAGGCACAGGCCGAACCCCTCGGCATGCAGGGTGTCTGCCGCCCGGCGATAGCTGGCTTCGTCCAGCACGCCGCGGTCCAGGCCCCGTCCCCAGTCGCGGTTGGTCAGGCATTCGACCAGGATGTGCGCCGGGTTCATGGCCCGGATGGCTCCGTTGGCCAGCCAGATGACCGCCTTCTCTGGATACCACGGCGCCCCATCCCAGCCGGCCAGGGCACGACGCGTACGCATCTTCCACGGCTTCGGGTACGGGTTGTTGGCCGTGATCTGGCCGTCGAAGTATTGGGTGGTGACGTTGCGGAACGCAGGCGTAGGAATGCCGTGCAACGCGCCCAGCGCCGGCAGCACTGCCTCGGCGGCCTCCCCCATCAGCACATCGAGCCAGCCCTTGATGCCGCCTTCGCCCTTGTCGCCACCAAACAGGTCGGGCTTGTTGATGAAGATCCGGCCGCTCTTGGTGATCGAGCCTTTCCAGGCCTCGCGGTCGCCGACCCGGATCTCCACCAACTCGTCCAGCGGTCCGCGGGATAACCCCATGTGCAAGCCGAACAGATAACGATGGCCTACGGTCTGCTTCTTACTGCTGCCCACGCTCAACCTCCGCGCGCGCGAACGCGACCAGGTGCAAGCCCAGGGCGTCGCCAGTGGCTTCGATCACCTCTGCGTCGATGCCGTCGCGTACGAACGCGCTCCAGTCCAGGCCGTGGTAGACGAACCAGTCGCGTGCGCCTTGTGCGCAGAAGCCTGGCCGGGCTCCGAAGGCAGGAACACGACGCAGGTGAGCCAAGGTCACGATCACTTCTTGCCGCCCTTTTGCTTGATCGGCTGGGTGCGGTACTGGCCGACACCAAGCACCATCCAGTCGCTCGTCCAGACATCGCCGAAGACCACAGCCTGCGGCGTGCCCTCGGTGCTCTGGGGGAATTGGAAGTCGCCGAACGCGGCCGGCTTGGGCTGCGGCGGCTTCGGCCGTGCGGCCGCCGAAACGAAATAGCTCACGACCCAGATCGCGAGTTGGACCCAGATGTTCATGCAGTTCCGAGGATCAGAAGATTGGCGTGCCGTCGAACGGCGACTTGCCGGGCAGTCCGGGCACGCCGCCGTAGTTCGGGGCGTTGTTGAACTTGCTGTGGCAGATCGCCATCGATCGGCCGCAGCCCGGATAGGCCCAAACCGTCTGGCCGCTGCGCAGGCCGTCGCCGGCACCGAGCAAGGTCAGGCGCTCGCCTTGGTGCGATCGGATACCGCGCCGCTCCAGGCCTGCCTCGCCGAGGTCCCAGGCCAGGAAGCCGCCCGCAAACCAGCCGTCCGGGTATTGGCCGAACTCGCCAGCAGCGACGAGGTTGCCGGCGACGCTGGTCAGCGCAGCAGCGACCCGATGCACCTGTGGATTCACCCCACAGTTGCGGTCGTACAGCGTGTACGGACAGCCGCGCGTCCAAGCCAGACGCAACCCCGGTTGTCCGAGGGCGGCATCGAGCGATTGGCAGCGGACTTCGGTGCTTTCCAGCGAAGGGCGATTGACGCCCGCCACCCGACCCATCCAGACCACACGCGCGTCGCCATCGCCTTCGTGGACGTCCCGGACGATGACGGCGACTTCGGTGGACGGCGGCAAACCGCGGTACAGGCGGGCCACCTCGAAATCGCCGGGCGCCGTGATCGTGAGCACGTCGCTGGCGGTGTGCCCGGATTGGCGGATGCCGTCGTCGCGAACGGCCACCGCCCGATAGCTCTGGCTATCGAGCTGGAAGTCGCGGTCGCCACCGGTGTAGCGCCAACGCTTCGCGCCGCGCACGAACTCGTACAGCCGCCGTGGGTTGCCCGCGGCAGTCGACCGTTCCAACTGTTCAAAGGTCATGCCGATGCGGGGCCGTTGTCGTCGCTGTCGGAGTCGCGCACAGCGCGAAGAACAAGGGAAGCGTCGGCGGCGCCGTCGCTGTCGGTGTGGTGCTCGATTTCGGCCTCGTCACCGTCGCCGCGGGAGAGGACCAGAAAGCTGATGCGGTGGACCCCGTGCGGACGAACGTCCACCCCGAGTGCCTCATCCATCGTCAATCGCTCGATGTCGTCGTCGATCGCCGCCGCGGCCGTGATCCGGCGATGGAAGGCCTGGCCGCTCTTCAGTTCGATCCGCAGATCGCGGCGCCCCGGCCGCATGCCAGCGAACCGGCTCAACCCTACGTTGGCGACGTCGAGCGCCGTGGCGGTGGCGGCCACGTTGGCGACCAAGGCCAGGTCGTCGGCGTGTGTCGGCCGCCAGACGGCCTGTTGGCGTCCACGCAGGGTGTAGAGCCAGGACCGGGCGTGGGCGCGTTCGGCCCGGCCGTGCATGCGCCAGCGATGGCTCTGCACGACCGCGGCCCAGTCCGCCGGGTCCAAGACGAACGGGCGCCCGAACTCGTTGTCTAAAGTCAGTAAGGCGCGTTGCCATCCCGACGACGACGCCTCGGACTCATCGGGCCGGTCGACCAAGACCGGATGGCCGCGGTAGGTTGGCGCATCCTTGATGGCCGGCCACTCGCAGTCCTCGGCTACTTCGAACCGGGCGGTGACCGAAGCGGCCTGATCGCTGAGGCGCATCACTTTGGGCGGTTCGGCCAGACGGGCCGTACGCACCGGATAGAGCCGAGTGCCGCGCGGCCAAGCCTTGATGGTCGGATGGCGCAGCGTGATCGACGCGGGGCCGATGCTCTCGACTTCGGCGACCTCGACATCGAAGGCGGTGCGTCCCCGCAGTTGCACTAGACCACCGACGCGAAAGTCCCGATGGCTCGGCTCGCAGGCGATGACCCGGACGCCAAGCGCGTGGTCGCCCGACAACCACTGGACGTCGGGCCAGATCGGCAGGGCCCAGGTCCGGCCGCCCCAACCGAACACGACCAGGTCCAGCAGAACCCGCTCGCGTCCGTCCACGATCATCGTGGCCTCGAAAGAGCGCCGCGGCGTGGAGCGCAGCCCCCGGCGCTGCTCGACCTGCGTCGGGCTGGTCAGGATGTCGGTCTTCCACGCCAGGCGTTCCAGGACGCCGCGCGACCAGTCCGGGGTGAACGCCCAGGCCACGATGCGTTGGCCGGTGATGACCACCGGGATCAGCTCGAAGCCAGCGAACTGGAACGCCAAGGTGGCCGCGATGACCGGCGGGCCGTCGGTGCCGACCGCGACCTGCCATACCTGTTCCGATAGCGGCGGGAACGACAGAGGGGTTGCGCCGGGCGCCGTCAGCACAATGCCTTCGCCCCCCGTCAGCGACGCGTCGGCCAGCATCAAGGCGCGGGCGCGGAACGCGTTCCAGACCCGGATGGCTCGTTGCTGGACGCTGCTGACGTTGCCCAGGTTGAGCGTTTGCGGTGCGGCGTGGATACGATCGTAGAAATCGTCGCCAAACATCGGCTGCCACGCACCCGATCGCCGATCGGCGACGACGGGCGGCACGCCATACGCGAGCTCCCCGCTATCTGCGGTACTTGCCAACGCCATCGACGGCGAGCCGTCCCAGGCCTTCGGCTGTTCGGCATAGTCCGGCCGGCCACTGAATGTCAGGGGCCACAGGCCGTGCCAAAGCATGAGGGGTTACTCGTTGATGCGGTAGGCGTAGCCGTAGATGCCACTGGTCGGGGTGCCGACGGGTCCGTTCTTGCGGTGCACTGGAAATACCTTCCAGCGGTCGGTGCCCAGCGATACCTCCTCACCAGGCGCGTAGCTGTCCAGGCGAATGAAGCGCAGATCTGGCGGATGGCCGATACCGGAGAATAGGCCGGCGCCTCTTGGCACCGCGCACCAAAGCGGGTAGCCCGGTGCGCGCCCGGTCAGCATGCTGTGCCCGGTCCGCTGCGGCAAGCCCAACGGGGAGATCGCGGATCGCCATCCGCACACCAAGCGCCGCGAGTCGTTGTTGTCGGTCGGAACCGCATGCCAGCGCGGGGCGATGCCATCGTAGTCGGCTCGTACCCGGGTACTCGGCGAGACGTAATTGGCGAAGGTGTCGTCGAAAGCGACGCTGTGCTGTCCGGCGTTGGGACTGTCGATGTAGGCGTTGTGGTAGTACCACTGGCTCCCGTAGACGTACTGACCCGTATTTACGGCACCCTGCGTCACGAGGCGCCCGGTGCCAAAGTGCTTAAAAGTACCGGCCTGCGTTTCCACGACGACATGCAGATAGGGCGAGGTGCCACTACCGCCAAAGAAGTACACCGCGCTGTAGGGGCCCTGTACGAAGTTGGTCCAGACCGGCAGGCTCGCTTCGTTTTGGACATCGGGATTGGCATTGGCGGCGTAGCCGGTATGCCCAAAGCCGAGGAAGAACGGCGACGGATTGTTGCCGTCGCCACCCGTGGTTTGCGACATCCAGGTCGCATACAAGCTACCGGCGTGCAGGCTCAGGGCCTTCCCGGTTGCCGCGGTGCGATCGCGAAATCCGTCGACTGCCCAACCGGCCGAAGGCGCAAACAACCGCAGCTTGTCGAGCAACTCGTTCGGATCGTTCGCGGCGCTGGTGAGGTAAGCCATCAGTCCATCCGCACGGCGAAGTAGTTGTCGGGAGAAGTCCGAAAGGTGTTCTGGACCACCATCCACTGAGTACCGTCGCGATCGATCAGGGACTCCGAAGGTGTGTTGAACCCGGTGGTCCAGGCGCAGCCGTCGAACTCGCCCCAGTGGTGATGTACGTTGAGGTGTTGCAGGATCAGCGGCAGTAGCGGCGCGGACCCATCAAGATCCTCCCGCAGCCAGGCACGAGCGCCATCCGTCGACATCGCACTGGGATAGACCTTCCCCTGCGTCTCGTTGTCGCCGTTATCGTTGCTGACTTGGTGGCGATTGGCGTGGGCCCGCCAGACGTTGTCGGGGTAGTACGCCACCAGGCCGTACCGACCGGGGTCGAAGAAGGCGCGAAAGTTCGCGTCGGTCGCATCCGGCGTCCCCGCTTCGTTGCTGCCGCAGGCGCCCACCAGCATCGGGAACTCGTGCACGGAGGGCGGTTCGTAAGGCAACCCGAATCCGAGGTAGGCGGACATATAAACCGTACCGATCTTGGCCACGATGACCACCCGCTGGCCGTTGATCGCCAGCCAGTAGCCGAACGGGCCGTCGCGCAGCGGCAGGTTCCGCAGTCCGCTGTTGTTGACCTGCGAACGCACCCCCAGGAGCGGGTTGTGGAAGCGGAAGCCGTACCAGTTGAGGTTGTAGGCCGCGCGCGCGGGGTCTTCGTAGAGTTCGGCGCCGATGAAGATTGCCTTGCGACCGTCGAGGCCGGGAGCGCGGACGATCCACTGCGCCCGATCCTCGAGCTCGAAGTCGGCGTTGAGATCGGTCTGGAACGACAGTTCGCTGCAATCCAGAGTGGTGCCACCGTTCGCTGCAGTGAACAGGACTCGCCAGCATCGAGCCGCCGGTCGATTGCCCGTCACCACGAAGGTCTGACGCGCCCGATTCGAGATCCAGCGCACGCCCGTCCACTCCTGCACCTTCGTCCAGGTCGAGCCTTCGACCGAGCTTTGCAGCTCGAAGGTCGATACACCGCGATTGATCGCGTCGGCGACGCCCAACGTGATTGCCCGTATGGCCGTCGGGCCGATCATTTCGATGCCGGCGGTTGCCGGAAGATTGGCGACAGGGCACGAGCCGAAGGTGTCGACCGTGCCGTCGAAGAGGTTGCCCAGGTTGCTGAAGCTGCCGGAGTGGAAGGTGGGATTGCGCACGCCGATGCGGCGCAGCAGTGTCCAGGGCGGCGAGGTGTTCAGGGTAAAGCAGTCACCCGCGGCGAACGGCGTAGAGCCCGCGTTGATGCGGAAACGCAAACGCTCGGATTCGAACGGTTGACCGACTTGCGCGACTCCCAGGTCGACCGCGACAGAGCCGACCACCTGGAACCGGTTGGCATCGAGCGCCGTGATCGTAAAGCCTTCAGCGACGCTGGCGGGTCCGCCCCGATAACCGCCTGCCGCGCCGTCCGTACCCGTCAAGGTGCCGTTGCCAACGCCGACGTAGAGCAGGCCCCAAACGTGCCCTTCGGCGCACAGCGCCGCTTGCAGGACGTTGAGGAAATCGTAGTAATCACCTGCAACGCCAGTTCGTAGGGTCATGGCCATCCAAAAAAAAGCGCCCGGTGAGGAACCGGGCGCATAGGGGAGGGATCGCACTGAGAGGACGCGATCCGACGTGAAGTATGGGAAAAATGCGCCTGCGGGGCGCGCTGACGCAATCATGGAAAGTGTGCTTTGTTCGGGTCTGCCCGTTCGTTTGCTTCCGCTGCGAGCCGTCCTTACACGGCAACCTCATCGCGCGCGCATCGCACCACACACCTTGCATGCCACGTGGTGGCTCCTTTCCACATCAAGCACACGGGAGTCGACTCCATCACTCCCCCTGTCGTCGCTGGCCCGTAGCTGCGTTGATGTATAGCCGGACGCCGTCCAACTCACAGTGCCCTAGCGGTAGCATCGACTTTGTATCGTCAGGGTCGAAGGGATGCGGACAGACCAAACCTGCAGCTTCAATCAGGCCGAAACCATTCTCTATCGCGAAATCAACGGCTTACCAGAACACAGGCAGATTGTGCTGAAATGTCTCGTTCAGGACGGCGCGCGTCTCGGTCCGAGTTATGTAATCGGCGGACAGCTGGCGCAACTGGTCCTCACCCATAAACACACCGCAGCGCCCGTTGTGCAGGATGCCGTCGCTGTGCACCGATTCCGCATGAGCTGGCGGCAGCAAACTCCTCCAGTGCGTCACGTAGCGACGAAACTCCGGGTGGGCGCTGAGGACGTGCGAGAAGGCGCGACCATGCAAGTACCAATACTTACGCACGAAACCGGCGAGTATCGCGAGACAGTGGCCGTGCCCCTCATGAAACGGAACATCCGCAGGAAGCTGGCCGGCTCTCGTCAGAGCCCGTCCGAGCGCGTCAATGACGGGAGGTTCTAGATTGAACTGCCGCCCCAGACGCAAATAGGCCCAGGGATCATCCAGATTCGCGAAGTAAAGACTCCGCATCTCGCTCGAATTGAATGGATGGTAGGTGACGTCGCAGCTCATGACTCGGCTCACTTGCCTAGGTGGTCGCGCGCGCATCGATCCGCTCGGTCTATCGCGGCTTGCGTGCCGATTCCGCTCGGCGCCGTCCCTGCTCCGTAACCCGCCACTCCTGCTCGCCACGGAGAATCAGCCCCTTCTTCTCCAGGCTTGCCAACACCCGCTCGGTAAGCGCTTCTCGCTCCCACTTGAACAGCGGCGGTCGCTTCAACAATACGAGGAACGCTGCGCGCTCGGCCGGCGAGAGGTCGATCATGGGCGTCAGACCAGCACTTGTCGGGTTTGTCGAAGGAAGGCATGGACTTCGCGTTCGGTCTGTTCGTCGATCATCTGCTCGGGGCGGCAGCCATTGGGACAGGCAAGTCGAAGCGTCGTCCCGAACAGTCGACAGATCAGCGGCCGCTCACCATACTCTTGACAGCCGCCGGGCCCTAGGTGCGGACAGGTCCATTCGGCCAGGGCTGCCGCATGTTCGGCTTCGGTCTTGATCGGAAGCCTCGCCATTTCTTCTGAGGACGCCGTCACCGGCCCGCAACAGTCGTGACATCCGTCAATACAACGGAACACTGGAATTCGCCGCCGCAACTCATTTAGCTTTTGATCGTTGCATGTCATCAGCGTCTCCAGAGAGTTACTGCAACGAACGGCGTTGCGCACCTTTCTTGAACTAAGCCTTCTTCAGAAATTCGGTGCGCAGCACTAGGCCTTTGACCTTTTCAACATTGCACTCGATGAGTTCCTCGTCGTCGGTCAGGCGGATGTTCTTGCACAGCGTGCCGCGTTTGAGCGTGACCGAGGTGCCCTTGACCTTGAGATCCTTGATCACCAAAACCGAGTCGCCATCTACCAGCGGCGTACCATTACTGTCTTTCACAATCATCTTCGACTCCAGGGAAATGGGGCACCAGTGGGCACTGGACAAAGCCTTCGCGCTAGCAGGACTAGACGATCACGTTAGGCTTGATGTGGGCGGGCCCCGCAGCGGATAGGCGTCTCGTGGGTCAGGAAGAATGCATCCTGATAGGCACGACGGAACCTCAGCGCGCGAATCGCCTGCGCCCGCGTCAAGCCATTGGCCATGAAATGAGCGGCCAACTCCGCGTCGCTGGAGCGATCATCGTTTGCCAAATAGTCCTCAACAAATGCCAGGACAGGCCAGGGCAACGCGGCCAACTCGAGATCGGGTTCCAACGGCATAGTTACCTCGTACTGGCCACGACTTCACGCAGAGGGTGCGTTCTGTAGGTTCACGCGGGGAGCAAGCCAATAGCACTGCTTGATCGCTTCCAGGATCAGGGCCAGTACCAAATGGATGCCGGAGGAAATCAGTCCAAGCTTGCGTCGCTCGAGCCCCTCAACACCACTCGCGGCTTGTCGTAGCGCCTCATGCAAGGCCGCGCACTGCTCGCTGTCCTGCGGGTATGCGCTGAAATCGTACGCGCCCGGCGCAACACGATCGATTTCCCGCAGCAAGGTTCCTTGCTGGATTGCTCGATAGACCTCCAGGAACGACAGGTTGCCCCGGAGTTCGATCTCCACTGCGGCGTTGAGCTGGATACCGACAAAGGTCAAGGTGGACAATTGGGGCAGTGGCGCAGTCATGTGGAAACCTCCTGAATCGATGTGTCATGCGCCAAGTGGACGCGCACTTAGACCGCCCGCCCGAAGCTCGGCCATGATCAGACTAGATGTGTAAAGGATATCAATAGATGTTTTGCACATCAAGATAGATGCTGCAAAAATGACAAGCCCCCTAGCGAGGGTGCCGGATCGCATGCAATTGGCGATGATTTGCCGCCCTGCCCCCCCACCGATGACCACGATGACTGCCTGCCCCACCGTTTCTGCCGCCTCACATCCGATCGTCTTGCCTGCGGAGTCGCTACATTGATTACGGCGAGCCAACTTCGTGCTGCCCGCGCTTTGGCAGGCATGGACCAAAAGACGCTTGCCGAGAAGGCAGGCGTATCGCTGCCCACTATTCAACGTATGGAAGCGAGTCCGGGCAATGTTCGCGGTGTGGTCGACACCCTGACCAAGATCATCAACGCCCTGGACGCCGCAGGCGTTGAGTTGATCGGTGAAAATACCCCTAGCTATGGCTCTGGCCGCGGGGTGAGACTCAAGTCCCCTTCGCCAGAGTAGGGATAGCGCAGCGGGGAAACGCCCCAGGCCCCTAACGGACCGCGCACCGCCATCGTCGCGGGCTTGCTGATTTCCTTAATGGGTGGCCGCCGGGTACAGATCGGCGGCCCAACCGCAGCATTCCTTCCCGTGGTCTTCGCCGTGATTCTAAATTCGGCTACAGACACCTGGCTCTGTGCACACTGCTGGCCGACTGAGGCCAACCGCGGCGGGCCTGACTCGGTGTTCTGACCGCTCTGCTGAGCGCGATACTTGTCCGTACGGCCCTTCCGCTCCCAGCGGGGATCATCACTTACCGTTCAAGCGCAAGGCATAGCCACGTCCCTGAATACTCCCTACAGCTCGTGACCCGGCCGCCCCTCTTCGATCGCACTCACACGATCTTCGAACAGCTGCACATATGCCCTCACCTTGTCCCGGTAGGCCTCCTCATCCCGAATGCCGAGCGGAACGATGTCGAGACGTTGACGAATATCCTGCAGTTCGCAAAACAAAACCATACACATCCGTCGAATTCGTCGAGCTCCAATCCAGACGTCATAACGTTACCTCGTTTAGCCTGATGCAGATCGCAATGAGCCTTGATCGTTCGAGCGTCGAAATTCCTAGACGAGTTCGAACGCTACCACTAGCCTGATCGGACGGAACGCCGTAATCGACTCTTTCCCCATCCACGCGGGAACGGATCGTTTGCGAACTTGGCCTTCGCGGCATCAAATACCGAATCGGCATCACCTCCTGACTGGAAATGACGAAGCGCCGAGGCGGCGACCACTTTCGCCAGCTCCAACGGTAGAGGTTCCGTACCGCTAGGCCAGAAGTCCAGTTTGAGATCCCGCAATAGAATCGAACCTGGCAGTCGGTCACGCGCAACCTTAAGCGCATCGCGGTACTCGGCTTGGATCGAATTCGGTTGCGAAGTACTGATGGCGAGCCTGAAGTCACGCTGCGAAGCGAGCCGGGCTTCGTGATCGAACGTCGTCAAGCACGCTTCAAGAGGAGTGCCGTGAAACTTCGTCATTGCGACCCGATTCGAGTCGATACCCGTCACCGCGATTGCAACGCGCATCGGCGTGCGGGATAGCAGAGCCGCCACGGAGGTTTCCTCTGCCAAGGCCGTCCGCTGAAAAGGGGCCGCAAGTTGTGGCGCGCAATCGCGAAGCCAAGACGCGCGTTCTGGCAACGGGACGCCGGGCATCGTCTTTCCCCGCTCTACCAGCATAGTCCGCAAGCTGTGGCCGATTCCGATCCAGGCTTGTGGCACCGTAGGCCAACACACCACAACCACGCTCACCGACTCGCCAGCGCTACTGTCGCCCTGTGCGGACGCGATAAAGATGATGCGATCCGGTTCCACGGGCGCACTGTGTCGGGCGCCACGCGCTCCAGTCGTTACGCGAGCACGTCGAGAAGATGTCATTACAGGAGCTTCCGGCGCAAAGTCCAGCGAACGGGCTATTTAGATGGAAATAGCATATCAATAGATGTACTATACATCAACATGAAGGCTTAAAGCCTGACGCTGACTCAGCGCAGAGCCAGGTTTCAGACCTCCTGGGATGCGAGGCTGCGCCCATCTGCCGGGGAACTCGTTGGGGTGAATTCCAATCCGTGCATCCCCTCCAAGCGGCTCGCATTGCGTCCGCTCAGCTACCGAGATGCAGACGAGGCGTTCCAATGCCTGACGCGGACGCTCACCCGCTTCCTTGAGTGGGAATCACCCACGTCACGTCGCATCTTCACGGCCCTATGGCGCAAATGGTTGATCTCGAACACCCAGGGTGCCGATTGGACATTTACCATTCGCAGCGCCGAGGATAAGCGCTTCTTGGGAATGGCCGGTTTGTACGCCGCAACTACGCCGACCCCTGAGCTGGGACTGTGGATACGTGAAGATGCTCAAAGGCACGGCTACGGAAGCGAGGCCGCTAGGTGCCTTCATGCATGGGCATCCCAGCGACTGCGCCCCCAGCATTTCATCTGCGCAGTCGCCAGTGAAAATCACGCCAGCAGACGGGTGGTGACACAGTTGGGCGGGCGCCTACGGTTTGTCCAATCAATGCCGAACTACCTACAGTTGGTGTACTGCGTTCCTGTTGCGGAAGGGGATACAGACACGCCATATGCACTGCAGTGCGATATCGATGTTGACAACGTCTCAGCAATATCAAGTTGCACCTAGCGGCTCGCCCCATCCCCCCAACAATTAAAAAGCACGCCCGGCGGGGGAGCCGGGCGCGCATAGCGGTAGAGAACAGGGGGGATCAAACCCGCCGGACGCAGTATCGGGATCGACCGTCGCAGTTGGTGCGACCGCTAGCCCAAGTCCTGACGAACGGTCGGTGCATTAGCCCGGATTGTGGACAAGATGACTTGCTTGCCGGCTTGCGTACTCATGACATTGACGATCTCGCGCGGGGCCAAATAACGTGCCCGGCCAGAGCCGGGCACGTTGATGGCAATGAAGCTGCTAACCCATCCCGGGTTTGCTGCGTCATGACGGTCGTTCATCAGGGTCGCACGCTGCTCCTCAAGTCGGCTTTGCGACTTGCGGCGGACTAGAAAGGTGATGTCGTGTAGTACGCCTGGAAGTCCTGCGGCCCCCAGCTATCGCGCGCGCAGTCATACTGCTGAAGTCTCACCCATTGTAAGGGCTGCTGGCATCAATGCATTTGCCACTGTTGAGGTTGATCCATTTGGCGGTTGTTACTAGATCCTTGTTCTCAGCTGCGCGCATCCACATCTGACTTCTATCGCCAGGAACGCACGGGCTAAAGGAGAGCGTCGCCGCGTTGAGCAGGGAGTTGTTCTAAACGCTCAAACACGACCCAGACAGTGAGGTGCCAGAGTGGAGTCGATAGGTTTCCCAAGGACCTCCACCAAATCGCCCTACCCATTCAAAGGTAATAATTTGGTTGGTGGGCGTGGTGTAGGGCCGATTTCCGCCACATGACCATAGCTGTGCGCGCACTGCGTTAGGGTCTTGAGGGATATCCAAACTCCTATCGATGCATTTGTCGGCGGCTTTGTTCACGATGGCCATGACCGGATCGGCAGCCTGAGCGGCGGGCGGAACCACCAGGAAAGCGACAAGCAGGGTCGCGGCCAGAACATTCATTTTCTTCATGAAATACGTCCTGTTTTTCACTAGGGGAAGTGCGGCCACCGCAGAATGGCAGCCACCCCTCATCATGAATCTCCATGCTTAGCGGAACAACCCTGTAGCGCCGCATCAGGGACATTCTTGAAATATATGAATCCGCTACATCCTCCGACCTGATGCGCATCAGGTCCCAAAGACTAGAGACGAACAAAAGCACGCCCCGGATGAGGCCGGGGCGTGCAGGGCGGATAGTGCCGGGGGGGAACGATCCGCCGACCGGGATACTGACGACTCGCGTTCGCGCACGTTGGGACGATCAACCCAGGTCCTCGCGGACGGTGGGGGCATTGGCCCGAATCGTGGACAAGATCACTTGCCGTCCGGCCTGGGTGCTCATCACGTTGACGATTTCCCGCGGGTCCAGATACAGGACGTTGGTGATTTGCGAGTTGCGACGCTCGCCTTCGGATGATGCCGCCGAGCGACCGGTGATTGGGCCACGCGTTGGTGCGGGTGTGCGGGGAGCCGGGGTAACGAACCCGCCGGACGCGTAGCCACGCAACCCGTCCAGCGCTGCCATACCGACACGGTTGAAGCGTTCCAGAAATGATCGCGCGCCCGGCTGCCGCACGACCTCGCGCCGATGAACGAACTCGCCGCGGTGGACCACGCCGGCAGGTGCGTATTTGGGGCCGATGCCGGTAAACCCGCCGGCCGCGAAAAACCCGCTGGCGCTCTTGGTCGCATTTGCGGCGATCATCGTCGTCGCAGCGACCTGCATGGCCGCAGCGGCCTTCAGCACAACACCACCGGCCACGCCCAGCGCCAGCGAGGCACCAGTGATCGGCGTGGCATAGGCGGCACCCGCCGCGGCTGCCTGGACCGGATCCGGCTGGGCGATATCGGGCGTCTTACCGCCGCCCGCGATTCTGCCAATGACCGACATCAGCTTAGCGGTCGCCATCGCCGCGAGCTGCTGCGCCGCCAGTTGCGCCAACGAGCGCGCCATATCCTGCACCAAGCCGGTCAAGGCTTGACGCAGCGTGAGCGTGCCCGTCGCCAGGCCTTCCAGTGCGTTCGTCAAACCGCTCTCGAACCCATTGGTCAACGTAACGACCAGTTCGTTCGATTGGACTTTGAGCGCAGCGACCTGCGCGGCGAGATCCTTGACCCGGTCTATCGATTCCGGCGCGCTGGTCTTGGCGGCCAGCGCGTCCATTGCTGGAAGCAACTGTTCGATTTCTGCCGCGGTACGCGCGTGCAGGTCGACCAGTTCCCGCCGCGCGCCGATCTCGGTCAGCAATCCCGCTTGTTGACGCGCTTGAATCGACTGTTCCTGACGAGACTGTTCCCCGAAGATCCGATCCACTTGGCTTTGGAGATCTTCGAGTTCGGCCTTGGCTACATCCGTATCGATGCGCAGCTTGATCTTCAGTTCGTCAGCGCTGTTTCCTTTCGCACGCAGATCCGCCAGGGCCTGCTTGTACTCTTCATTGAGTTCAGTGCGTCGCGCGGCGCCCCCTTGCCCGCGGTTGCGCAGGAGGGCGACTTCAGCATCCTGGACCGTACGCGCGAGCGTGTCGTCGCTCTTTTGTTCCTTTGCCTTTAGCTTCGCCTGCTCGGCCGCGTCCCGCTTGCGTTGCGCATCGAGCGCCTTCTGCTGCCGTGCCGCCTCGCGCTCGCCGCGAGTCCTGGCTTTGCCCGCATCGACGACCGACTGAGCCGCTTGTCGTTCGCGAATCTGCTCGTCAATGGCCGCGCGTGTGTCCTGGGGCAGCTGCGCCGCATCCCTAAGCCCCACCGCTTTGACGGCCTGGTACTCCAGTGCGGCCCGCAGGCCCTTCTCACGTTCGATGCGCTCGATCTTGAGCTTTTCGTTCTGCTCACCCAGCGCCTTGGTGAACTCAGTCGTCTGCTGGGTGACTTGCTGCCGGGTACGGCCGCCTTTGGCTTGCGCGCTGCGAAGATCGGCGAGCGATTGTCGGACGCCCTCGAACTCCTGCTTAGTGCGAGCGAACTGCGACCGAACGCGTTTGATCTCCTGGTCGAGATCCTCGCCGAACAGAAGACGACCGGCGCTTTGGCCTTCATTGATATGAAAACCGCCACCGCCACGGCGCAAGCCTTCCAGGTCATCGAGCTCCTTGCGCAGTTGCTCGCGCTGCGCGATTAGGCGCTTACCCGCGTCGACGCCGCTGTCGATGTCCTGCTGCTCGCGGAAGCGCTGCGCCGCCTTGATGGTGCCCTCGAACTCGACACGGGCCGCTTTCGCGTTCTGGCTGGCCGTCGCGAAGGCGCTGGCGAGCAGTGTCATACCGGTAATTGCCAGGCCCAGCGGCCCGCCCATCAAGGTCAGCACCGACGATAGCCCCCGGACGGCCAGGGCCTTGGCGCCCACGGCCCCGGTGGCGGCAGTGGTCGCCGCTGCGGTACGAGCCTGCGCCGCGGCCAAAGCCGCCTCAGCGGCGGTGGCCCGCGTCGTGCCGGCGCCGGCAGTGGCCAGCGCTTGGGCGCGGGCCAGCTCGGCCTGGGCCGCGGTCTCTGCCGCGCGCGCCTGGGACAACTCTTCCAGTGCGAGCTGCCGGGCCTCGCGCATGGCCTTGATCTTGGCCGTGCCGGCCTGGGTCAAGTTCGCGATCAAGCGGCCCAACGCAGCCACCACGACGAAGCCTGCGATATTGGCCAGGCCCTCGAAGTTCTGAGACAACCCTTGGATCGACTGCGCCACGGCCGTTGAGGTGCCGACCGCCTGATCGCGCTGCCCGATGAACCGCGTAAAGGCGTTATCGAGTTGGATTATGCTTCGCTCGATGGTCAACGGCAGCTGCGAGAACTCGGCCGCGATCTTCTGCGCCTGCTCACCGGAGAAGGCTATGCGCAATTGTTCGCTGGTGAGCTTGCCTGCCTCCGCGAGCTTACGCAGTTGCCCGACCGATACGCCCATGCTGTCGGCCAACGCCTTCATCAGGCGCGGCGCCGCATCATTGACCGAGTTGAACTCGTCGCCGCGCAGGGTGCCGGAGGCGAATGCCTGGCTGAGCTGCAGGATCGTCGATGCGGTCTCGGCGCCCGTGGCACCCGAGACAGCTAAGGCCTTGTTTATCGTCTCGGTCAACCCGAGCACTTCGCGCTGCGAAGTCCCCTGTTCCTTCAGCGCGGCATTCAGACGACCGAACAACGAAGCCGTCGAATCGAGCGCTGTCGAGGTTCGCTGTGCGATCGCAAAGACCGCTTCTTCGGCTTGGTTGAAGCCGGCCTGCGAGGTGGTGGCGAGTTTGATCTTCGCCGTCAAATTGGCATAGCTGTCCGCGGCGCGGACCAAGCCGCCGACCGCTTCGCCCGCTTGCTGCAAGCCGATGAAGGCGACGAGCTGCGTTCTCGCCTGGCTCAGTTGTCGGGCGATCGCTTCGACGCTGATCCGGGAGTGGTCGAATCCGTCCTTCGCCCGACGTCCGGCACGCTCGGCATCGGCGCCAAAGACGCGCGCGCGGGTGCCGGCTTGCTCCAGAGCTTGATTGAGTTGTGCGGCGTTCGCCTTGATCAGCAGCGTGATCGTGGTATCGCGGTTAGCTATCAAGAGTTCGCGCGCAGGAAAGCGCTCCGGTCGCGTGAGCGACCAGAGCACGAAAGGCAGGGAACGAATGGACGCGCTTGGCGTCAGGAAGTGCTGCCGCCTTGAGCAGGCCTCAGCGGAACAGCGAAACGACTACGTTCTAACAGTAAGGCGGATTCAGCCTTACGAGCCTACCTTGGTGTCGGCTGCCGCAGCGGACTCAACGAGAATGCGCTGTGCTTGAGCACCCGCCGCTTTCGCACTCGCATCGACCAGGTTGGGCGGCGTGGGTACTTCGCAGCCGGCGCAAAGCAACAGGCCGAATGAAAGGAGTACCGCAGCGATTCTGTGAAGTTTCATGGCAAAGCCCCTATGGATTGGCGGATAAGTGCGGCCATATGTCTTTGGCCGCTCCCCAATCTAGCCCGCGTCGACCCGGGCTCTGGAGCCGTTGCGTTAGAGATTGATGCCTTTCACAGATTCCGGCGGTAATCCCCGAGCCGCAGAGGGCTCAGAGTAAGTGTCCACCACGGCACTATGGGCAGTGACTCGACTTCGCCCATTCATCTTGCTTTGGTAGAGCGCGGCATCTGCCCGATTCAGCAAATCAGTCAGGGTATCGTCTGGTCGCATATCCGCGACGCCCATGCTGAGCGTGATGGGCACCTGGAGTCCGTGCAGCGACATGGGATTCTGGGTCACCGCCAAGCGCAAATTCTCGGCAACCTCGACGGCTGCGAGCTGGTCTTGACCATACAGAACCACCAGCATCTCGTCCCCACCGTAGCGCGCTATGAGGTGTTCCGCACGGAGCCAACTTCGCGCCCGCATCGCCACGATGCGGATGGCGTCATCTCCGACCGAGTGACCGTAACGGTCATTGATCTCCTTGAATCGATCGATATCGATGAAGATCACGGCCAGTGGCTGCCGATGGCGAACCGAACGCTCCATCTGGTCCAACAGCATAACTTCAACTGCGTCGCGCGTGATCACGCCCGTCAGCTTATCGAACGTCCATCGTTGCTGTGCGGCGTCGCGATCCTTTCGCAGCTGACGAAGGCGGTCGGTCAATCCGAGGAACAGGCCGAAGCCGCTAAAGGCGAGACCCGCAGGTAAGGACGACTCGATCCAATCGGTCATCGGCCACCACGCCTGGTAGCCGCCCACGACCGCGACAAGGATAGCCATCACCGGCGCCCAGGCGATCAGCAAATACAATGCTTCGCGTTGGTTTCGCCGCAGCGCTCGGAGTCCCGCAATGGCGACGATACTGAAAGCCGCGAGCATTACGGTGTTTCCGAAGTACGCGCTAATCGGCCAGACCTGAATCAGCGAAATCAGTAGCAGTCCGCCGAGCAAGGCGCTGCAGATATTCAACGCGCGTGCAATTCGCGGCTGATGCTGGTGCAAGCCAAGGAAAAAGGCGATGAATCGGATTCCCGTCAGCACGGCGGCCGTGCTGATGACGATGCTGGCCCTTCGGTCCGCTGCCATCTCAGCCAGCCAAGGCCACTGCCCGATTTCCCCACCGTCAATCATCAGCTTGATCAGCTGAGCGGCCAGCGTCAGGCCTAGGTAGGCATACCCGCGCTCGCTCAGCGCTATGAAGTAGCCGAAGGCGAGGACAGAGATTAACGCCAGGGCGACCAACACGGATGTCCGGTAGCGGACATGGGCAAGCTCCGATTCGTAGACCTCGGCCAACGGAACGATCGATAGAACGGACGGCGTCCGGGTCGCTGAGGTTACCCTGAGGTACAGAACGTCCCCGGACTGGAGACTGGGATCTAAGCCAAAAACATGAAAGCGCGTGGACCGAGCTCCCCGGCTATTGGAATCGTGCGAGGCCCGCCGCAACGGCACCGAGGCACCCGGTTGCCAAAGCTCGATCGTCTTGCGGCTCGGGTGGGTAAACACCAACTGGGGCAACTCGGTATCTGCGACCGAACGCCGCAAGGTCACCCGCCACCATTGTGGAGCTCCCGTCGGGTTGACCAGTTCGGTCGTGCCGACCGAGCGAAAATCGTCGTCGCGCGCACCGGCAATGACCTGCTCCGGAGGCAAGGCGCTGGACGCATACAGGTGCTCCAAGCGGAAGTCTGCCGCCCAACCACCGGTCGCGAACGTCCATAGCGCAACCAGCGCTAGCACCCGACCTATTTGCCTTCGGAATCCTTCCATCCACAGCCCTCCAGGCCTAACCCAGAATACCGAGAGCGCCGGCAGGCGGACGGTGAGGCGGGTCACGGTTCCTCGCTGAGAATCCCCCCCTTTTAAACCACAGCAATCGACTCAAAGCTACCAGCGATCCCCAGAGTCGGGCTCACTGAAATGTGCTTTGCGCTCGGCTCAAATGTGCCACGGGTGAAGTATCACGTCTTATCAGGCTGGCCCAGGTTCCGATATGCTCTTTTCGACCCAAATCGGATAACAAGGACGATCAAACACAATGAGCGTGAGTGCGGACGGGACTTCCTTCGACAGAGCCGAGCGACGCCTGATTAATGCGTTTCTTTTCTTAAGTTTGCTTGCCTTCGTTGTGTGCCTGCCACTGCCAGCATTCACGATGACAGGGAATGGCTACACCTACAGCAATCCATCCTACGAAAAGCTGATCTCCGGCTGGCTCGGACCAGTCATTGGTGTTTGGGAGTGGTACGCCAACCCAACGCTGCTTTTCTCATGGTTTCTGCTGCGCAAGAAGTATTTCGCGTTCGGTGCGATTTCAGCGACAGCTTCACTTCTCGTCGCGATCGCTTTCCTGTTTCGGCACACCATGATCATTAACGAGGCCGGTCATTCGGGCACGATCGTGTCCAAAGACATCGGCTACTGGCTTTGGATTGTGAGCATCGTCATCGCGCTGTTCGGCAACGCAACCTGCCTTATACGCGCGCGAATGACGCGGGCTTGATCCGCCACTCCCAAGTGTCGTCTCACTCCAGTTTTGCCCCGACCTTTATGCGTGGCTTCCAACCGCACAACCGGTGACCGGTCTCGTTGTTAGCCAGAATCTGCCGCGCGGTTGCATCGGTCAGCACATCTTGCTCGGCGACATAGATCGGACGCGTCCATTCACACCCTGAGGTGCTGGCCTCAATCACGCGACCATTCGTCGCGCAGCCGGCTGGCGGCAGAATCAGTAACAGCATCGCCCACCGGCGCGATTTCGGCGGAAGGTAATTGCAGGACAAGGGTATCGACCTCGGATCGGGTTTCGGAATGTGTGACGACGCGTTCGGCGCTGGCTGCCCGCTGCTCACTGGCGGTGATCAGTTCCCGAGCCGAGTGACGAGCGCGTTGTGCACCTCGCCATCGTCCCCATCCAAAAGCCGCCAGCACCGCGGTGCCGGCAGCAAGTAGGGCGATACCCCACGCTTGAAGGCGCGCGATCATGCCAGGTGTCCGCCGGACCGCTGGTAGACGATCAGCAGCGATTCCAGGGGCAACTCGCGCTGGCCATAGCCGGCATCGGGCAACGAGGCCCAGGTCTTGCGCGACTTGCGCACGGCCGAGCTGATCCAGCCCTTCTTGATGTCGGGGAGCGAGCCGTTTTCACGCAGCAGTTCGATGGCCGCGCGGTCCTGCGATGCCGGACCGAAGTCCGGCAACTTCAATCGGCTACGCAGGCTGTTCCAGGTGCGCCACAAGAATTGGTAGCGGCCGGCAGCCGTCGAGTGAATGCGGTACTTCGGCAGCCACACCAGCTGGCGCGGGTGCTCGGCATAGCTGGTGAAACGACCTCCCCCGACTATCACGTCATAGCCACCATGCTCGCTGAAGCGTTCGACGCCTTCGGCGTGGGCGATCATGTCGAGGAACGCGACGACATTGATGCCGCCGGCCGCCTCAACCGAGAGGCGTGCCATCGGGACCTCGCTGCTGGAACAGGCGGCCAATCAGGCCGGTGATGAGAAGGAAGGCGGTCACGCTGGCCGTCACCCACAGCGGCACATGTGCACGCAGGTCATCGGGCAACGAAAGCCAGGTCGCCTGGACGGCCAACGCCAGCGACATCGCCTGCACGCTCAGGAAGCGCCAGGCACAGCGCCAGTTATCAATCAGTTTCATGGGTTCTCTCGAAGTTGTTTCAGAAAGCGGGCCACATCGCGCCCGCCGTTAAAGCCGGCATTCGTGTCTTCGATGCGATCAGCGCGCGCGTTTCGCTCCCGCTCGGTGGCGGCGCGATAGAAGAGGGACAACTGGCGCGCGGTGGCGCGTTCGACCCACGACCAGTCGTGGCCGTGATCGATCAGGGTGGCGAGAACTAGGGGCCAGTCGCTGCCGGGGTCGCGCGTCGCAGCTCCAGCGCCGCGATCACGCGCTGCAGAAAAAAATCCGCGTTGACCGCCCAGAACGTCAGAAGCAGCAAGTCGCCTTGCGCGGCGCTGAGCGAATGCACGAACTCGACGGATTGATCGCTAACCTGGGCCAGCAGTGCGACCGTGGCATCAGGATGCTGCGCGCAGATTCGATGCAGGCGGCCCAGGTCGACGTTGCCGTCGTCGGTTTGGTCGACTAGGTCGGCGACGAGCGCGGTAATCTCGCTGTGCAGCCGCAAGCTCTCGAAGAACCCCATCTCGCGCACGGTCACGGTGCGATCGCCGAGCGGCAGTACGCGGTTGGGCTGCAGAACGATCAGGTCGTCGGCCGGCGGCGACTTGGGGCGTTTGATTTTGCGCGCCATTACGCCCTCACCATCTCGATCCGACCGAAGCCGCCCAGGTTCGGGTCGAGCGCACGGGTTTCATCGAACAGCGCAGCGCCGGATAGCTGCAGGCTGCCCCATTCCTCCGAGATCAGGTCGAGCTGCTCGATGGGGTTGAACGCGACGCGGTACAGCGTCACCTTCGCCCGGCGGCCGTTGACCGTGTTGATGCCGTCCAGGAACAGCATCCGCTCCGGCGGCGGGGTGTTGAACAGGGCGATATTGACCGTCTCGCCGTGCTGGTAGGTGGCCTTGAACGGCTGCGTGTGGCCATCGACTTTGCGCAGCCCAATCAGGCCCGACGACGCCGATTCGGTCCACCAGTTCGCCGGTGGAACCGTGACCGGCGGCGTGGCACTGTCGGTCAACGACAGCTCGCTGATCCACCCGCGGTCCAGCACGACTACGTCGTTGGCCTTCAGTCCGGGCGGCAGGAGCTCGTTGCTGATCGCTCCTGCTGGCAAGGTCGCAGGAATGGAGTACAGGCCCTCGGCAAGGTTTTCCGGGGTGGCCTCGTCCAGGGTCAGGTTGACGTTGGCGGTCTTGCTCTGGACCAGGCGGCCGTACAGCATTCGGTTGCCGCTGAAGGACTCGGTCTTGTCCGAGTTCTGGACCTCCAACGCGAGCTGCAATTGGGGGGCGTTGCCGACCCACCGCACCGGGCCGGGCTTGCCGTTGGTGTGGCGTTGGGCAAGGAAGACCTTGCCCTGAAAGGAAAACAGGTCCTGCGCGGCCATCGGTCGCGTTGCTCCTCTATAGGGGGGTCGGGGCGGCCAGACGGCCGCCGGTTCAGCGCCGCAGCGAGCGCAGCAGCAGCCGGTCGATCTCGGCGGTGATCACGTCCAGGCCGGCTTGGCCCATGCGCTCGGGCCGGTCGCCTTTGCGCAGCATCTGGGCCAGCGACGGCCCGTACAGGCGACGGATCGGAGTGCGTGGCACGCGCTTCGGGCCCGAGATCGGGGTGCGTTCGAAGGCGATCTCGGCACCGCCGTGGCGGCGATGGAAGCCGGAACGCTTGAAGCTGCGCCGGCCGCGGACCGCGGTGTAATCCAGACCGCGGTCATCGGCGCTGCGTTTGGAGGCGAAGTTCCGCAGGCCGACGCCGCGCGCGACGCCGACCAGTTCCACCCCACTCGCGGTCATTCGTACGCTCAGACCCGTGCGGATACGCGCGGCCGTAAGGGCGTACTCGGTCTGGACATCGCGACGGGCAATCACCGGCCAACGGCGGCGCAGCGTGCCCAACGCACGCCGCTGGGCCAGGGCGACCTTGGCCGGAATGCCGCTGATCCGCTTGGCGGCGTCGAGCGCACCGTCCGCATCGATCGACAGGTCCATCAGCGGCGGTAGCGAATCGTCAGGGCCACTTGGACGGCGACCACCGGCAGCCCTTCCGGCCGATCGAGGAACACGATGTCCTCGACCTGCACCGGCAGGGCGTTCGGCAGCGGAATCCAATCCTCCAAGGCGTCTTCAATGTCCGCCGCGATCGCATGACATTGGGCGTGGGCATCGATCAGCGAAGCCGGGATCGAGGCCTCGGCGAGGGCTTGCAGGAGGCGGTGGCGACCGTGCGGCTTGTTGCTATCGCGCTGGATGCCCAGCGACGCCAGGGTCAGCCCGACCGCCGCGTCCTCAGGATGCTGCGCCGGCTCCAAGACGACGGCCGAGCCAATGTTGGTGCGGTAGCTATCCGCGGTCCGAATCTGGGCCAGGCGCTCGGCAACGCGTTGCAACAGCGTCCAAGTGGGGGCAAGGCTAGCCATGCAAGACGGCCTCGTTCACCAGGCCGTCGTCCTTCACCAGCGCTTCGACGGGCTGGGTTCGCCCGTCGAGGGTGACCTCGTCGCCGCGTCGGAACGTCCACTCGCGATTGCGGGCAATAACGTGACGCGCGCGGCCGACCACCTGCTGGAACTCGCCCAAACGCTCGACGCCGTCGCGCACGACAAGGAGGGTTCGTTCCGAGGGGTTAGGACGGCGCTGAACCTGCGCGACGACGGCGATCGTGTCGAAGACTACGTCGTCCATCGTGGAGAAGGCGTTCACTGGCTTACGCCTTCAGCTTGGGAAGCAGCGCCGGGCGATGACACATCGGCAGCGGATTGGACTGCGTATGTAGGTCCGTGCCGCGGTCGAACTTGCGAGGTGCCTGCTTGCTGTAAAGAAGCTGACCGAGCGTATTGACGCTCTCGTTGAAATCTGCGGGCGAAACGTAGGTTGCAAATGTGTCTAAAGTACCCAGGGGAAACGCATGTCCTTCGCCCTCGGAGATAAAGCGTCGCGAATTCCCTTCTGCATCACTGGCTTCACCAGTGTACTCCTCGAATCGAACTCCGGCAAAACGGAAATCCGACCGCATATCATCACGAAGAGCCGCGCCTTCTTGCCACAAATGATAGGCCTCCTTGACCTTATCGTGCCCCGATAGCGCATCGAAGAATTCGGGGGAGACGAGAACATGAATGCCGCTCATGCGCTCGCCCTTGAGCGCCTTACTCATATAGCGCTTGAGATCAATGCACTTCTGACGTACGTCGGTATCTTTGTTAGACAGCTGGAAGTCAAAGATCTTGGGCGCAATGCCGAAGATACTGAATAGATTCGCCAGTTCGGTGCCATCGGCATCAAGAATCACGCCTTTAAGGGCGCCCATGCGTAAGTGTTCCAACGTAATGGCATGTTTGTTACGCATGGCTTGCAGATGATCAGCCATGACGCCAGCGACCGTTTCCAGCTCAGACTCAGTGCTGAAGGACCGCACACCGACCACTTCCTCTGGCAGAACGACGTCATCGTGTGGGATGTGGGGCACATTGAATGCGCGGAGCGAGCGCTTTCCACGTTTTCCCACCGTACCCGGCGAACCGACCGGCTGTGTGGGCAGCAGCGACAACACGCCGTTGCGTTCCTCGACCGTGACCTGGCGCGTGCGCACCGGCTTGACCGGGAACAGGTTCAGTTCGTCCAGACGGCCGTACTGATTCGGTAGGATATTGATCGCGGTGGTCAGTGCGCTCATCGAGAACGCGGGGTTGTGGAACGGGTTATTCATCGACATGGATCAGACTCCGCGGCGCAGAAGGATGCCGATGCCACGCAGCTGCGCGATGGCTGCGGCGCGCTGTTCAGGGGTGGATCGAATCGGCCAAACCAGGGCGTGGTCGGCGACCGTCGCGTGTCGGGCGACGATCAGTCCGTCCGGACTCGGGTCGGTCGTGGTCGTGATCGGCACGATGGCGACGCCGGCAGCGACCTCTCGGCCATCGGTGGCCGCGGGATCGAGCGCAGCAATCTCGCCGGTCGCGGTCAGGCGCCCGACGACATGACCGAGCTTCAGCACTTGCTCGGCGGCGACGGTGACTTGGTCGCGCGAGTACAGGTTGTCGGCCTCGAACTTGAGCAAGTCGCCCAGGTTCTGGCCCTCATGGACCGGCGGGTAGGTGGTCAGTCGCATCTCAGTGCTCCTTGCGCGCGAGCGCAGCGCGCGCCTTGACCGCTTGGATCAGCGGGTTGTCGTCGAGCGACGCAGCAGTGGTCGACGTCGGTGCGTTCGGCGACAGGTGGCTGGTGATTTCAGCGGAGTCGGCCTTTGCCGCGAGCAAACGCTGACGGGCGACAGCAGGCGTTACGCCTTCGGCCAGCAGCGTCGCAGTCATCTGCGGCTGGCCCGCCAACTCGCACAGCTCGGCGATGGCGAGGGCATCGTTGCGGGCTTGCGCGCGCGCAGCGTCAAGATCAACGACGGCCGGTGCCGTCGCTTCGGGGGTGGACATCGTGGGGGTCTCCAAGGGGAAGGGACGCATCGCGGCGTCGAGTTCGGTGTGCATCTGCTGCACGGCATCGCTGAGCGTGCCGAGGCGATCGGCCAGGCCGACGTTGATGGCATCCTGGCCGAAGTACAGCGCCGCTTCGGTCTTGCGTACGGCCTCCGCGCTGAGACCGCGTTGGTCGGCGACGGTCAGGACGAACAGTTCGTGGAGGCGGTTGACCTCGGTCTGGATCGAGTTGCGGGCTTCGTCGGTCAGGGGACCATGCGGCGTACCGTCGTTCTTGCGCGCACCCGCGTGGATGGGGGTGAACTTCAATCCCGCGTTCGTATCCGATTGCGACTGATCGACATGCAACGCGATCACGCCGATCGAACCGACACCGGCGGTACGCGTCAGGAACACGCGATCGGCCGCACTCGCGATCGCGTAGGCGGCCGAGAATGCAGCGTCGTTGGCCACCGCCCAGATTGGCTTGCGCGTTCGCGCTGCATGGATTTGATCGGCCAGGTCGAACACGCCCGCGGCTTCGCCCCCGGGACTGTCGATGTCTAGAACAATGCCGCGGACCGACTCGTCGGCCAACGCCGCGTCCAGCCGGCGTGCGATCGACTGGTAGCTGGTCAAACCAGATAGCGCGTCCAATCCCACCGTCCGCTGCACCAGGGTGCCGTGGACCGGAAGGACGAAAATACCGTTCTGTGTCGGCAGGGTGGATGGCGGCGCCGGACCCGGCGGCGCCATTTGCGGGGGCGGCAGGGTTTGCAGCTCGAACTTCGGCGCCAACACGCCCAGGATGACCTCCAATTTGGCGCGTTGAATGAGCAGCGGCGTGTTGAACACGCGCGCCGCCAGGTGGGGCAGTCCGGTCATGACGTAGGCTTCGATTCGGGGGACGGCGTGTCGGCCGGTGGTGGGGCGTGCTTGACGCCGTTGCGGGCGACGACACGGGGATCGGTGTCGAAGACCAAGCCGAGCGCGTCGGCCCGTTGGGCGTCGGCGGCGATCTCGCGGTCGATGGTCTCGGCGTCGTAGCCGGAACTGGCGATGGCTTCGGAGCGCGACAGAAGCCCGGCCCGAATGGCCAGGATCATCGCGTTGAACTCCTTCTCCGGATCGACCCAGCTCCAGCCCTGCGGCACCCATTTGCAGGCGCGGTACTGACGCTTACGCCGCCGATAGCCAGGCAGCTCGATCGCACCCGACAGCACGGCCGCATCGACGAACGCGTTCCAGATCGGCCGACATAGCTGGTAGACCAGCACCGCGTGCTGGACCATCTCGCAGCGGCGCCGAAATTCCAGCAGACCGGCTCGAATAGACGAGTAGTTCACTCCCGACAGGTCGCCGGTGAGTTGCTCGTAAGTAATTCCGATGGCGGCGGCGACGGCGCGGAACTGGGCGCGCAGGAACGGGTCGTAGCTCGACCCCACATCGGCTGGCTGAGAGAAGGTGACGCTCTCCCCCGCCTCCAGAATCTGCAACGTGCCCGGTTCCAGACCGAGGGGTGCATTGCCCGATTCGTCGGGCGGCCCGTCGCCGGGCAAGGGGTCTTCTGGACCGTCGCGAGTGATGAAGCCGGCGAACATCGCCGCGGTCTTCTTGCGGACCAGCTCGGCGTCGTCGTACTGGTCCAGCTCATTAAGCTTGACCAGCGCGCGTGCCAACCACGGCTCGCCGCGAATCTGGCCCGGCCGCAGCGGTCGGAAGATGTGCAGGATTTCCGGCGCCGGCACCCGGAACGTTTCCATCCCGCCGTGCCGCGACATCGGCGCCATCGCCCCGTCCTGCGGGTGCGACAGATACAGGTGGTACGCCACGCGTCGACCGAGCCGGTCGAACTCGATACCGGCGCGGACCAGGTTGCCGTTCGGCTCCTCCCGGTTGAGCGACATCGGCAGGTGCTCGGGTTCGAGCAACTGCAACTGCAGGGGGACCGACAGGCCGTCCTCGGCGCGGCGCGGGCGCAGCCGGACCAGGCACTCACCGCCTTCCAGCAACGCGCGGCAGGCCAGGGCCTGCGAACCGTACAGATCGGTCAGGCCGGCGGCATCGGCCTCGTCGCACCAGTCGCGCCACAGGGATTGCAGACTCTCGCGTTGGGACTGGTCGGCCAGCAACGATTGCGGCTTGATGCCGGTGCCGACTGCGTTCGCGACGAACGCCTCGACCGCAGCATTGGCCCAGGCGTTGCGGCGGACCAGGTCACGCGAGCGCACCCGCAAGGCGTCGCCGGTCGCCAGCAACGCGGCCACGGCACCCGGGTTGCTGGGTTGCCAGGCGGTCGAGCGGCGGCCGTAGCCTGATGCTTCGTGCACGGGCGGGCCTCCGAACATCGAGGTTCGGAGGCGGGACCACCAACTCATGAGAATCCTTTGTTCGTGGTCACGCGCAAACGGCGGACGCGGTGTGGCTGGCCTTCGGTGCCGGCGAGGGCGGCTTCGATCTCGCGGATCGCCGCCAGCAGTTCATCGACGCTGCGGTACTCGACCAGGCGGTCGCCGAAGCTGACGCGACGTTCGCCGCGGGCAAGCGCTGCCCTGAGCGCTTTGAGCTGCTCATGGGTATAGGGAAGATCAGACATTGAAAATCGAGAGGCAGAAACGACGAAGCCGCCCAGCGGGCGGCTTCTTTCATGAGGGGGAATGGGGTGTTCGGCCTCGACCGAAGGGCCGGGCTCTTTTAGCGTTACCGGACCGGCTGACGGTACCGGAGGTCATATCCACGAAGTAGCGAAGCTCGCGCTTCCGCTGGCGTAAACAGATCCATGTAGAACGCCACGCCGATTTCGGTATCGGGGTGATTGATGCTGGTGGAGGTGTTGTAGCCCCGCAGCCCTTCGCGCCTTAGCAGGGCGTCCAGCTCGGTCAGACGCTTACGAACCTCAACGCGTCCCCCATGAATCCCGATCAGCCCGTCGTCCACCAGGTCCTGAAGCATGTCCTTGACGTCGGTGCTGCCCTTGAAGAATGTCGGGATCATGAGTCCGCTCCTTGAGTATTCCCTGTGCGCCGTCCTATCGGCTCCCGCCGATTGGCACTGCTCATCATGCACCGAGCCATTGGCTCCGCACCAGCCTGCGCGATCGATGCCCGGCCGCGACGGTACTCGCTCCGCCAATCGCGTGGCTATGGGGGATATCCCTCAATGGCGCAGTGTCCACTGATGCATATTCCTTCACGATCTTCAGACTGCGCTCCAGCTCAACCCAATGCCGTTCCTCGAAGCGATCGACGCCCGCCTGCATCGCCGCGGCACGTGCCATGACGTAGCAGTCCAAAGCCTCGTTCCGATCCCGTCGCTTCTCCCAAGTCCGAACCGGATAGCCGTGGCGGTCCCGGCGGCTGATCAGGTGCTCGGCGGTGAGCTGCTGGAGGAACTCGCCATCAATCTTCGGCAAGTGGACGTAGCCGGCCGGAAACGCCGGCTGTCCGCCGGGACCGATCTCGATCGATAGGCGCAGGGCGTTGTAGAACTCCAGCTTGGCGATGCCGCCCGCGACGGCGAACAGCTTCAAACCTCGGCGCAACCGCTTGCCGGGCACGCTGACGTCGACGGCGGTGGGCGTGCCGATCAACGCCGCGCCGCTGCCAACGCCCTTCATCGGCAACAGCCTTGGATCGCCGACGCCACGCGCGAAAGCGTAGGCCTCCTGCGTCGCGAAGCCGGTGTCCAGGCCCAACCGGGTCAAGGGCAGCAGCACGCCGCTGGCGTGGGTCCAGTGCTCTGACAGAATCCCGCCCAGCTCATTCCAGACCGCGGCGCGGGCGGTATCGCCCATCAGCACCCGGTGCTCGACCAGCCAGGTCTCGCGGCCCCGGCCGAAAGCCCAGACCGACACCTCGATCCGGTCCTTCTGGATGTCGGCGCCGCCGGTCAACAGCACGCCGCCGGCCGGCACGGTGCCAATCCGGTAATCCTCCCGGCGCTCCAGCAGGCGTTCCCAATCCGGAGCCTCGCCTTCCTCTTCCCAGGTCTCCCCGAGCTCGGTGTTCTTGAACGCCTTGAGTGCGGTGGCCGATCCCTGCGCCGACTCCCAGGCGGCGGCGATATCGGCCCAGCTGCGCCAACCGACCGGGGAGTACAGCGACGACAGGTGGTAGCCGGCGGTCTTACCTTTGTTCTTCGGCGCCGTCGCGATCCAGCGGCCTGCCGCCAGCATCGCAGTCTTGTGGTGCTCGCCGATCGGCTGCTCGCAGGACTCGCAGATGTAGCGGGCCGAGCGCGGGTCGCCCCAGGTCCAGCGCAGTTGCTCGAACCGCAGCCATTGCTTATGGGCACAGTGCGGGCACGGGACGAAGTACCGCCGCTGGTCCGAGGCCAGGTACTCGCGTTCGATGGTGCTGGCGCCGGCAATCGTCGGCGTCGAGACCAGCAAGATCTTGCGGCGGGTGAACGTCCGGGTGCGGGCCTCGGCCAGCGCCACCGCATCGCCTTCACCCTCCACGTCACGCGGATAGCCGTCCACTTCGTCCAGGAACAGGTAGCGCACCGGCATGGAGCGCAGACCGACTGCGCTGTTCGCGCCGGTCAGGACCAGGACCCCGCCTCGGAACTCCTTGGCCAGGATCGTGTTGCCGGCATCGCGTGCGCGCGAGGGCGCAATGCGCTCCCGCAAGGACGGCGACTCCTCGATCAGAGGGTCGATGCGCTGTTTCGAGTTGCGCTTGGCCATCTCGACCGTGGGCGCCACGGCCATCATTGGCCCCGGTGCGCAGGCGATGACGTAACCGATCCAGTTGTTGCCGCACTCGGTGCCGCCGACCTGCGCGCCCTTCATGAAGACGACGCGTTCCGTCGCCGAGGCCGGCGACAGGTCGTTCATGATGTCGCGCAGGTACGGCGTACGCGCGGTGCGCCAGCGGCCCGGCTCCGACGAGGAGGTGCTCGACAGCACCCGGTCCCGGTCAGCCCAATCGGAGACGTCGAGGAACGGGTCGGGTGTCAGGCCTTCGCGCCACGCTTTCCCAACGTGCTCGAAGCCATCGTACAAGGATCAATCCAGTCGAGCGTTGAACTCAGCGAGTTCGGTCAGATGTTGCCGCACGTCGCGCTCCAGCGCGACATGCATCGTGTGCGGGTCAACGCCTAGTTCGGCGGCGAGCATCGAGCTGATCCGCGACGGCCAATTGAGCCAGGCGTCGCGCTCGGCCCGCGCCAGCGCGAACACCTGCGCCATCGCCTGTGAACGATCGATCAACTCACCCTTGAGCTGGGCGATGCGCAGCTTGTGGTGCTGCGCCTTGAGCACCTCATTGGCGGTGCGCGCCTGCGCGTAGGTGTTGCTGCCGCCTTTGGTACTGACCGGCGCTACGCCGGCCATCTCGTCAACGGCCGCGCCGTTGGCCGCGCGCGCCCGCACTGGCACTGCCAAGGGCGGGTCCGGCGCGCGGGTGCTGGCCGCCCATTCGGCATCGGCGCGAGCCGGATTAATCGTGCCATCTGCCTCGGCGCTGATGCGTCCGGACGCAATGGCCTTGCGCACAGCGGTATCGGACACGCCACGGTGGCGGCCATAGGCGCGGATGGAAATTCCCACGGTAGAAGGATCGACTCGGTAGGCCCACCGCGACCGCCGGGTTCGGCGCGCAATGGTCTATGGAAGAGCGCACACCCTTGCCCCCATCGGGGGCAAGGGTGTGCGCTCTCGCGCGGCTCCGGTCAACTGCGGGACGCTGATTCCGCAGCATCGTAGGCGCGCTTCGCCCCCCGGATACTGAACTGCAAGCCGAGCTCGTACTGACTGTCCGTAACATCCCAGGCCGTCAGCAGTCTAAGTTGACGCAAGACCCGGTCCAGAACGTGCGCGGGCAGCGGAGCGTACTCGGGCTCCAGTCCGTCGAGATAGCGATCGATTTGGTCGTATAGCGCTCGCAGGACCCACTCGTCCTCACTGAACTCGATGGGCAATGCGCGCCGCTTGTCCCAGTCGTCGGCTTGATCGATCACTCGTTCGAGTAAGATCAACTCCAGACGACATAACTCGACCCATCGAATTACGTTCCCCGGATAGATCCGATTCGACCTTGCGGCAATGATGCTCGCCGAAAGTAGATGGAAGAACCCCTGGCAAGCTCGTAGTGTCAGCTTATGACCGGAATCGAATATCGGTCCATTCGCCAAAAGAATGCGCTCAATGCAGTCGCGCAGACGTAGCAGATCAGCGCGGGCCTTTTGTTCTTGATCGTTCATTTCTTCATCCTTGTCCACCGCACCGTCGCGGCAGGTGCATGAACGCTTCACGCGCGAGCGTTAGCAAGCACTTCTTGCGCACAGAAACTGGACATCCGCCGCATAGAAGAGAACGAACCCCAGCGCCCGATGGGGCGCTGGGGTTTGGATTCTCAGCCGGTCAATCCGCTGCGTCGTTCAACTCCCCGACCACCGTCGCAAGGTCCATGTCGGGCACAAATTCCAGGGAGCCTCGCTCGGCCAACAGTTTGACGATGTGGAGGCAGCTAGTGACAAGTCGCTGCGCCGCACGCAGTTCCCCATCGCTGAGCCGCTCGGGATCGCTATCGGCCATATCTTCCAAGGCCTGTTCGCATTCGGCCATATCCCAATGCGGTGTTCTGGAATCGGCAATCGGACATATTCGCCATCGTCGTTCTCTTCCGTTTCGCCGCGTCGTTGCGGCGTCGACATGAACGCTTCCTTCCCCGCAGAAGCCAATAGCATGCCGGCGAATTTGCACGTGCAAACAGGTCTCGGACAGCTTCGCATTTGCCGTGGGCGATTACTCCGGGAACTTGCCTAGTGCTTGCTTCAAACCGCTGAGCGCGAGACTGATTCCGTGTTGGTAGTCGGAATCACGGGGTCGCCATACATCCAATCGGCCAACCTCCGTTAGCGCGTGTTCGACCCATTGACGCGCCGTCAGGGCAGTGCGGCACTGGAGGTAGCTATCGATCTGGCGAGCCGCATCCGAGAAAGCGTTGGCGATTGCGATGTTGCGCCGCTTTGGTCGACGTTTGATTGGATTGAACCCGCTTCGTACCCGCCGCTCCCAGTTCCGAAGTTCATCGCCGGCGGCAGCCACGCGCGAGCAAAGCTCGACGGGCTCAGTACGACGCGCGCGGTCGAGGCGTGTCCAGGGTTTAAGGAAATCGGCGAGTGCCACGCATGCCTCAACCCCGCAACTGCCGTACGGCCACACTGGCGACAGATCCGTCGGCGCTTGCTCGACCAACCATCGTATGCGGTCGGGAAACGTGCTCAGTGTAAAGAGCGCTCGCTCTACGTCTTCCATTCCTTTGCCCTTGCGTTCACCGCCAAGCGCGGTGACGGAATGAACGCTTCAATCTTCGTCGAAGGCAAGCAAAAACAGGGATCAGAGAGGTTACGGACAGCTTCGGCCGTTAGCTGTTCGTTCGCTGTACGCCGCTGCGATTTATCGACGCTATCCCGTCTTATGCGCTTGGCTTCCTTCGCGGTTGAAGCGTACATGCGTCCACCCAACGCACGGCCAAGGAGGCTGCCATGAACAAGAAGACGCTCACGACCATTGCCCAGCAGCATTTGGATGTCACAACGCTAGAGACAAGAGGCAACGACAGCCTGGACTTCCATAGTGTTTCGGTCTGGGTCATCGACGCCGCACTGACTGCCGCCTACTTGGCAGGCTACGCGGCGGCGGTGCGCGCGGCCAACGGGAGCCACGCCGACGCGCTTACTAGCGAACGACACACCATGCTGGGCAGCATTTGGCTGGGCGAAGGTGAAGCTGCCGAATGGTCCCTCGACCAGCGGGCGGAAACCGTAGTCACCTTGCCTATCCCCGAGATCGAGCTTCTGGCGTACCACTGGACCGAGCGAAAAGCCTGCGACGTGCTCATTCCGACCGCCATCCGGCAACGCCGGATCGCCTGAATCTCATTGCCTGAAGCCGAACGGGTGCGCCCCCAAACGGGGGCGTTCTTGCTTCGGTCCAGCGCAGCTGTCTGACGCCTGTCTACGCCCGAAAACGATTCTTCTTTATCGCTGAATCTGCTTGGCTTCGTCGGGGAAGGAAGCGTTCATGTCCCCACACCAACGACGGCCACGGAGGCCACCATGAACTCAAACAACACTTTCCGATTCCGCGAAGCCCTGGCCGCCCTCAAAGAATGCCGCGCTGCGTTGGAAGCGCTGAACAGCGGCACCGGAAGCGCGCTGCCCACCGAAGAGCTGGAAGCAGCCGGCGGAATTGCAGCCCACGGAATCGCGATCATCGAGATGCTCGCGAAAACTGGCGCTCATGCGGTGCACCTGACCGACTTGGCGCGCGATGTTCCGGAAATCCTTGAGCTGCTCAATGCCAGCGCGCCCACGCCCGAGCCCGACCTCGACGAAATGATCGAGAGCATTGACGACCATCTGCAAACCACCCCGCGCGACGCCGAGTACCGAATTGGCCTGAGTCTCGCGCGCCGTGGACTCCAACATGCGAAAGCCGCCATTGGCGCAACCTGATTCAGCCAAGCACGAACATTTGAAGGCGCCCTAAGGGGCGCTTTCTCGTTCGCGCGCCACGAAGGTGTCCGACACCTGTACACGATGGAGAACGCTCGTTCTCTATCGCGAAATCCGCTTGGTTTCGTTGGGGAAGGAAGCGTTCATGTCCCAACACCAACGACGGCCACGGAGGCCACACATGAGAGACGGAACGCAGATCCTGAAGGATTACTTGGGCGGCATAAAGGACGGCAACCGCTCGGCGCTGGCGCAACTGACGGTGCTGCAAGACTGGATAGGGGTTGCCCAGCGCGAGATCGAACGCCGCGCCACCTTCTTCCTTCAAAAGCTCCCTGACGACGTCATCCACGCAGTCGCCCAAGGCGAGATCGACGTCCGCAAAGCCATTGGCGAAGTCCTCACCGGCTGATCCATCCGCGCGCTCCGAATCGACAGAGCGCGCTTACCAGAACACCCACTCAACTACGAAGGAAACGACCATGACCCAGATCGAACTAACCCCGAGCCAACGTGCGGTCATCGACCTTGCCGCCGATAACAACGGACGTCTCGAACACTTCCCCAAGAATCTCGGCGGCGGTGCACGCGCGGCAGTGGTGCGCGGTTTGCTGCGGGCTGACCTCATCGTCGCCGACGGCGCGGTCTATGCCCTCACCGACGCCGGCTACCAAGCGGTCGACCGCACCCCGCCGCAAGCAAGCAGTTACGCCGACGCCGATTCTGAAGCCGACACAGGGACTGAGGCTGACGCTGCTGACGAGACGGCAATGACGCCAGCCGAGCCCGCCCAAGCGCACACCGAGACCAGCGATTCAGAAACCGAACCGGCCAGCGACGCCCGCTCGGGAGCGCCCAACCCGCCGAAGAAGCGGGAGCAAAGCCGGGTCGACCAAGTCGTCGCGCTGCTCTTGCGCCCGCAGGGCGTGACCATCAAAGAGGTGATGGAAGCGACGAGCTGGCAGCAGCACTCGGTACGAGGCTTCTTTGCCGGCGCGCTGAAGAAGAAGGGCTACGAACTGATCAGCGACAAGGAGGGCAAGGCAGACCGCGTGTACCGAATCCAGACCGAGGAAGAGGCGACGCCCGAGATCAAGTCCGACGAGGAGGAATGAAGTAGCAAACGCGGCCGGGCGATAAGCCCGGTCGCTTTCCATGGCGGGAGAGTGCGTTCTTGTCTGAGGGCTTAACGCCATCGTGGAGGTGTTTGCGCCGGATAGGAATCCGCTTGGCTTCCCAGTGGAAGGAAGCGTTCATGTCCCCCCGCGCATAGAGATCAGCCGATGCACCCCACGGGTCTGTACGAAGTCGCCTGATACCAATCCCGCCGTGCCCAGCGCGAAAATCCTTCGGTCGACGGCCTAGTCGGGCATCATCTTGTTCTCAGAAACGTCATTCTTGTCCGACGCCTTAACAACTTCAGTTGTACGCGCGATACCGCGATATACCGCTTGGCTCCCATCGGGAAGGAAGCGTTCATGTCGGCACGCCCACTGCGGAAGACCACCATGATCACCACACACATCAAGCCCCGCATTCGGAAGGTCCGATTCGCACGCAAGGCCGAGAGCCTGTCCTGGGTTCAACGGGAACTGCTCTATACCAATGTGCCGGCCGAGTTCGCTCGTATCGTCGAGGTGAAGGAGCTGACTGCCGACGAGTACGACGCATTTGCCAAGCAGCCGCTTCGCGATCGCGACTGGCTAGCCGACTTCTGCGGAATCTACAGCGACGCCCTGGAGATTCGATCGCCCGGCCGCGCGACGCTATACGTGCGCACGGACGGCTACAACTATGCCCGCTACCTCGGGCTGGCCGCTGACTAAGACGGAGCCCCCTCGTCAACTTTGTATCCGAGCGCAGCGTCAGCCCCGCAGGGCGCGGAGCATTTCGGCGGCGACCTGCGGGACGATCGCATTGCCGGCGGCGCGCAGCTTAGGAATTCTGGCGGATATCCCATCAGCCAGAAGACGAATTCCGGATTCAGGTACCCGGCGACTGGCGAGGGCTTGACTTGTCTTCCAAGCATCCCATTCTCCGGTGCGCTGCCAACGCTCGACGCGTCCTTGTGATCCCGCGTCGTCGGCGTCGCCCAGACCGCCTGCGCAGGTAGCGGTCGGGTTGACCCACTGCCGAACTGCTGATTTGGGCCGCCCTTCTCGCCGTCGCCCGCGCGCGGTGTGCTCCAGATCGCTTTCGCTACTCCCGGCAGGCCATTGCGTCGCTCGGCCGCAAAGTCGCCGCGCTTCTCCGGATCGTTTGCGGTCGCCGTCGGCCAGACCAACTTCGCCGCCACTTGCAAACTGGCAATGGTCCGCCGCCGCCCGCCCGGCATCCGCGACGTCATCGCCAGATGCGCCTCGGGCGACTTGTTGTCGTCGTTCGCGACTGCAGTCGGCCAAACGGCGACCGACGATCCAAACGCGCCCTCGTCGGTGCGGGGCGTTGACGGCACAAGCTGGAACAACAACCGCCCGGCTGGCGTAGCCTTCGGCTTCCAGATCAGCAAGAACTCCGTCGAGGCCCAGCGCGATGAGGCCAGCAACGTTCTCGCCCAAGAATAGAGCGGGTCGCGCCGATGCAACAAGGCGGCGCAGTTCCGGCCAGAGGTGGCGGTCGTCCACCTGCGCGCGTCGGCGGCCTGCAACGCTGAACGGCTGGCAGGGGAAGCCGCCGGTCCAGATCGGCTCGTCGTCGGGCCAGTCTGCGAGTCGGCAGGCGTAGGCGAACCCGCCGACGCCAGCGAAGAAGTGGCATTGGCCGTAGCCGCGTAGGTCGTCTGCGCAAACAGATCGGATGTCTCGGTCATCGACGTCGCCGCGAGGGATCAGTCCGGCCGCCATCAAATTCTTCAGCCACTGGCATAGATACGGTTCGATCTCGTTGTAATAGGCCGGCCGCATCTAGTCGATAGGCCAGGAATGTAGCAAAGGCATCGGCCGTACCACAGAATGGCCGCAGGCACTACAATCGAACGCCCGACTTTCCATGAATTGGCTTCGCAACAATTACTCCTGAACGCAAGGATCGCAGCATGAGGAAGGAATTTTTCGAGTTCTATCGTCCATCGAATGAGCAGATTGAGGCCCTCATAAGGGATGGAATAGTCGTCTTCGACACGAATGTTTTGCTAGAGCCTTACGAGGTTGCGAAAGAGGGACGCGAGCTCCTGCTAGCCATCTTTCGCGAGCTGGGCGATCGCATATGGATTCCGCACCAAGTAGGACTCGAATTTCAGAGAAATCGACTGCGCTCAATCGCGTCGGAGCGTGGTAGGACCAGCAACGCCATCAGTGGCGTGAAAAACTCGATCAATAGCATTGTCGATCAGATATCCAAACTAAAACTTGCGGAGCGAGGAATTGGGGTTGATCCGGTTCCGATAATTGATGCGCTCAACGAAGCTAGTGAAGCGGCGCAGAATGCGCTTACGTTAGCCCACCAGGCTCAACCCAAAATCGGCTTGGACGACGACATACGAGATGAGATCGATAGAATATTCGAGGGGCGCGTAGGTCCCCCGCTGCAGAATCAAGCAGCCCTTGATGCAATTTACAATCTGGGTGCAGCTCGTTATCTGGCTAAGATTCCACCAGGTTACGAAGATGACAGCAAGAATGACGTGTTCTCGCATGCTGGACTCGTATATCAGCGCAAGTATGGCGATCTGATTTTATGGAAGCAGGTAATTGAACACGCCAAGACCAATGCCATCAAGAAGCTGATTTTTGTTACTTTGGAAAAGAAAGAAGACTGGTGGCAATCGCGGGACAAGGAAATCATCGGTCCACAACCAAATCTTATAAGCGAGATGAATCGTGAGGCCGGCGTTGAGGACTTCTGGATATTTCGACTTCCGGAGTTCTTGGGGTTGGCCAATACTTTTCGAGCTGAGAAACTGTCACCCCAAGGCATAGAACAGATTGAGGCTTCTGATCAGGGCCGACGCGACGAGTACTCAGCTCGAGCGCTGCTTCGAGTCAATGACAAGAAGATTCGAGCCGTGGAAAGTTTCGAGGTGATGGCGAGACAAAACATCGGCGCCTGGCTTGAGACGCTACCAAATGTAGCTGGCTGGGAGGAACACTATGATCTTGATCTAGTAGTCGAGGATTTCGACGGGCACCGGACCGCGCTTGAAATTCAGGTTATTGGTTCTTGGAAGATGAGTAGGCTATCGGTGCTCGACCTTATAGCGCGCGCTGGCGCCTTGAAAGCTAGATCTGCTAAGTATGCTCACGACGCATGTTTGGTTGTTACGAATTTGGACTTCGAAAGCGACATCAACTACAGAATGCCTAGTCCAGAAATTGTTGACGAGTTGATTTCAATCACCAGCAGAGCCGGTGTAGGCCTAGTGGTTGGGTCTGTCGGCGATCTCGGGTTCACGCCATTTATCTGGTCTAACTTTTGGCTCGCCGATCAAAGTCTCTCCTAGGGATTACTTACTTCAGCTGATGCACCAAAGAACGGAGCACCGTCAATTTCTCTAGTAGCGATCTTTCCTGTGTAGTCCTGCCAACGGCTTACAATGACGTCGACATACTTCGGATCAAGCTCGATCAGGCGCGCGCGGCGACCGGTCTTCTCGCAGGCGATCATGGTCGTGCCCGAGCCTCCGAATGGATCGAGGATCAGGTCGCGGGTCTTGCTACTGTTGCGGATGGCCCGCTCGACCAGCGCCACCGGCTTCATGGTTGGATGCAGGTCGTTCTTACTGGTGCGGTCGATGAACCACACGTCGCCCTGATCGCGCGCGCCGCACCAGAAGCGGTCATTGCCGTCGCGCCAGCCGTAGAGGATGGGCTCGTACTGCCGCTGGTAGTCGGCATGCCCCATCGTGAATTTGTTCTTGGCCCAGATGATGAACGTGGACCAGCGACCGCCAGCCGCGCGGAAGGCGTCTTGCAGGCGGTCCAGTTCTGACGACGACATGGCCATGTAGACCGCGCCATTAGTCGACGTCAGGATCTGCTGGCAGGCGGCCTGGAGGAACGCGCCAAAATCGGAACCGAGATTGTCGTTGAGGATCGGACGATGCTTGCCGCGCAGCTTGTCCTTCGGGTTGTTGGCGTAATCGACGTTGTAGGGCGGATCGGTGAAGGTCATGTCCACCAGCTCGTCGCCGAGCAAAACCCGGTAGTCGGTGCTGCTGGTGGCATCGCCGCATAGCACTTTGTGGGCGCCACAGATCCAGACGTCGCCGGGTCGGGAAATCGGATGTTCGGTCGGCTCCGACACCTCATCGTCGTCGGTCAGTCCGGCCTGGTCATCGACCAAAAGATCGTCCAGCTCGTCTTCGGTAAAGCCCAGCAGGTCCAGATCGAACTCCGCGTCACGAAGCTCGGCCAACTCAAGCTTCAGCAGTTCCTCGTCCCAGCCGGCGTTCTCGGCCAGGCGGTTGTCGGCGATGACGTAGGCGCGCTTCTGCGCCGGGGTCAGGTGGGCCAGCTCGATCACTGGTACCTGTGCGAGCCCGAGTTGGCGAGCGGCAAGCAAACGACCGTGGCCGGCGATGATGCCGTTGGCACCGTCGACCAGGACCGGATTGGTCCAGCCGAACTCCACGATGCTGGCGGCGATCTGCGCGACTTGCGCGTCGGAGTGCGTTCTTGCGTTCCGCGCAAACGGAATGAGCGCCTCGATGGGGCGCTGTTCTATCTGAAGGCTCAAAATACTCAGTTCCGAGGCCCGCTCACTTGGCTGGACCGAAGTACAAACAGAAAGGAAGAAGTCCTGCCCAAATCGCTGTGCGGAACTGCCTGCACCGGCCGGCTTAAGCCGGTCTGATATGAGGCCAGTTCCCGCCAGGTCGGCCGAGGGTACCTGCCCACCTGCATGGGAAATCGAAAACGCTAAATAGATGGGTATTGGAACTATCCAATACGCATACATCAATTTGGAGAACCCGTATGTATACAGATATCTACAGCACAACCCGAAGCAACACGTTCCTCGCAATCCCGGCAGGTAGCGAACCACCAGAGCAGTTCGTTTCAAACCGGGGTAAACCTGCTCGCCCTTTCAAGCGGTCAGCGCCTCTGACGGGGAGTCCTGTCATTGCGCTCGATGCGACAAAGGTCATTTCGGACTTGAACCAACAAGGATGGTCGCTTGTTGTCATCCGTGTCCACGTCCGCACGGCTCTCTAGAGATGAAAGCGAGTCGCCCCTCCGGGGGCGGCTTCGCCACGCCAACTCAGCGCCTGCGAACCAATTTTCAGCGACAGACGCTAGCGGGGTTTCGCGGCTTGGCCCCCCGCGCGATCTATGCCAGGGGAAGGACCCGCGATTTCTCGCCGCCTAGCGCAACGTATGGGCCTACACGCCCCGCCAAACGAAGGCCGGGGCCCCAGGTGGCCGCTGTCCGCGCCCCGCTTGCGAGGCCTGCACGGCGGCCGCACTGCTGCGCTTTCTCTATCGAGCTATTGATCGGCTTACCGACCGGCGGTAGTCAACGGCCGACGGAGCAGTGGGAAAATGGTTCAGCGCTCCCGGAGACGCGTTCGATGAAGAAGCATCTCGTCATCGTCACAGAAAGGCCCGAGCAACAGACAATAGTCCGCAACCTCGCGGAGTCGGCCCGCCACGCTCTAGAAACCATCCCAGGTGTCTCGAACTGCCGGCTTCTAAAGGCCACACCCGGCGAAGCTATCCTCAGCTTTGAGACCGAGAAGCAAGAGTGGCCGCCTAGCCTCGATGACACACTCAGCGACCTAAATATTGCGTTGGTCCATGCCGAATTTTGCGACTGGCACCACTGAGCCACCTCGCTCAGCATCCCGACCAAGCTAGGGAAAAACGAAGACTGGTCGAATGGTCTCGTCCTAACCCTTTGAAGAGCGAAGCGTATGGCTGACTTTCGCCGAGAGTGGAGAATGGATCAGCCAATGGGCCGTGAAGTGGCTTAGGACTCCTATGCAACGAAAACGCATCTCGCTCAGACGTGCAACCAATCCAATCCTCAGCGCGGTCCCATTGGGAGAACTGGGCGTGGTGGCGCTCAGCGAGCTTCCCGGCGCGATAGACCTACAGATTGAGTACGAGACCCTATTCACCGTGGAGGTGTCGTTTGTCTGGATCGGTTGCGGCGTGCCGGCAGTTTCCGACAGACACCTCAAGCACTTCGGACTCGAAAGAAGCGACTGACAAACCAGTCCGGCAGCCGCCACGAACAAAATCGATGGATGGGGCTGAAAGACTTACGGCTCCCGACCAACGGTCGTTGATTCGTGCGTCGGCAGGACGAGCATGGCTTGGGGTGGGGGAGTAACGATCATGGCCATGCATCTAATCATTATCACAAGAGCGGATCGGCCGTCGAAGCTCGCAGACATCGGTCTGTTGGCTCGCTCGCTCATCGTGAGCACGCCGGGGATAAAGGACTGCAGATTGCTGCACGAAACGCTCGTCGAGGCTACTCTTTATTTCGAGACAGAGAACGAAGAGTGGCCCGAAGGACTAGTTGCGATGCTCCGAGACCGAGGAGTGAGGCTGATCCATGCTGAGCGAGGCGACTGGGTCGCTAACGCATTGCGTGGGTAAGGCCGTGGCGGTGATATCGCGATGCCGCACGTCGGACCTCTGCCGCCACGACGTCGGCCCCAGGACTTCAACGTCGCATCGCGTCTCATCACTCGCGGTAATTTGTACGCGAAGTGACACGTTTTGCATGTGATCACGGCAACTTCGTTGTCAGAATCTTTTGTTAGGCTGCGCGCGTCGATTTGTGCTGCACAGGGAAAGTAATGCCGAAGTTGATCGTGCGCAGAGTTTCGTTCCACCACAGCACTATAGGTTCATTCCGGGAAGACGTATTGGCGGCGGTACGTACCTTGCCAGGCGTGATATCCGCCTCGCCGCTCCTAGAGAGCGACGACGCGATGAGAATCGAATTCTCCTGGAAGGAGCCGCGTTACGACATGATCGAGGATCATCTCAATCATCGCGGCTTCACCTCTACCGAATAGACCGCGCGAACGGAGTACGGTAGGGCCGACACACCGCGATCAGCATGCCGACTAGGCTAGGGTAAAACCTGGGAGTTTGGGACACCCACGGTTTCCCCATTTGCCCCCAATCACCCCCACCCGCCCCCAACGGCACAAAGTCACATCGAATTCGCTTCCGATAGCGACGGTGATTACTCTGCAAAGCGCGGCAGCGGCCCGTTGAGATGCGTCACGACCAGCACCAGTGCATGCTGCCAGCGACGCCAGGCCGTCTTACGGATCAGCCCAGTCCGCACGCAGATCTCACGCCAAGGCACCTGCTGGGCACGCAGCCAGATCAGACGACGCTGCTCTTCGTCCAGCCATCGCAGCCAACGCACGGTCTCGCCGAAACGATCGATTGCTGCCGGCGACGCCGCAAAGCGCAGGACGATGCGTTCGTCGGCATAGCCCTCCCACGACTGTCGCTGGATATCAGGCCAGTACGATGCATAACCCTGCACCTTCGCCGCCGGCAACCGGCGGGCCGTGATGGCGGCTTCTTGGAACTGATCGGCGACCTTCTGCACGGTCCACTCAGCCATGTGTCTTCTCCCGCTTGCCGTAGAGGCGCTCGGCAATCTGGCTCAGCAACTGCCGCTCGACCCAGTCCAGACGCGTGTCCTCAGCGGACACGACGAGCAACCCTTGCTCGCGCCAGCCCTCGCGCTTGAGCCGGTCCAGATCCAGCGTCTCCGGCACGAAGCGCCCCAGCGGCGATCGGTATCGAAACTCGCGCGCGATCATGCCCTCGCCTCCTGCGCGATTGCCCAATGCAGCAGCGCGATGGCATCGGCCTCGTTGTCGTCCTCTGGCCGGTTGCCCCATCGCTTGACCGCTTCGATCATCGCCGCCTTGTCGGCGTTGCCCCTGCCGGTGACGAACTTCTTGATCGTGCCGACCGGAACGCCCTGGTATGGAACCGCATGACGCTCACACCACGCGGTGAGCTGCGCCAGGAAGCCGCCGTAGACGTGCGCGGCATCGACGCCGCGGTGACGACGCACCTCCTCGAAGTAGAGCGTCGACGGCGGGCCGGCGAAGCGCCACAGATCATCGAGCCAGCGGACGAAGCGCAGGTAGCGCATGCCGCCGCCTTCAAAGCGGCCGACCTTGAAGTGCTCGGTGCCGCTCATGGCTTGGCCGGAAAGGCGAAGCGCCCACCCTAGCGACGTGCCCAAGTCAAGCGCAACGATGAGCGGCGCATCGATGTCTGCTGGCTGGGTGACGGATGTGACTGGCTTGCCGGTTAATACGCGTGTGTGCGCGCGCACGCACACATAAGGGGGAACTAGCACACCTGTCTCACCTGTCACCTCACGGTGCAAATGCTTGATTTCATTCATGGCTCGCGCCCCCGAACTGAGTTAGAGCCTTGGGTTTCAGACTGATCCCGATGAACTGGCGAACTCCCTTGCTGCCCCGGTGCTTTTGAAATTGCCTCGCCATCAGCAGGTCAGAGAAGCGCTTGACGGAGCCGGCGAACTCTCCACTGATGTCGGCCCATTCCCGCCAGTCTGAGAACAGGTCGGCGGTGCTGGCTCTGGCTTGTGCATGCACGTAGCAGCGTTCTTCGATCCAGTGACCTAGCGCGTCTTCGCCTTCAAAATATTCGTCGGTCGCGTCAATGACGCACTGCGGGGCGCGCAGGCCCAGTTGCTGCCATTGCAAGCACCCCTCGACCGCCCAGGCCATGATCCCGTCGCGCTCGGCCAGCAACTTCTCGGTTAGGCGACCGTCACGCCGCCTGGGCGGAATGGTGACGGTGAATGGCACCAAATGCAGCCGTCGCTTCATGGCCTCGTCTACGTTGCGGATCGCGGGTTTGTGGTTTCCGGCGATCACCAACTTGAACTGCGGGATGTACTCGAAGAAGTCCTGACGCATGAAGCGCGCGGTGATTTTGTCGCCACCCGTGATGGCCTTCAGCTTCGCCTCGTTCCAGCGCCGCCCCTGCTCGGTCTCGCTGGCGGCAACGAAACGGGCACCGCGCAATCCGGCCAGATCGGTCGGATGACGCTCACCGCGGCTTTCCATGAACGTTTCCATCGGCGCGTTCGTGGCGTAGTCGCCCAAAATCGTGGCGAGAGCGTTTACGAACACAGACTTACCATTGGCGCCGGTGCCGTAGAGGAAGAACAGCGCATGCTCGCGGGTGACGCCGGTCAGGCAGTAACCGACGACGCGCTGGAGGTAGGCCGCGAGTTCGACATCACCTCCGGTCACGTCGCCCAGGAAACGGCGCCAAGTCGGGCAGTCTCCCTGCGGGCTGGCCGTGGCTAGCTTGGTCATGTGCTCGCCACGAGCATGGCGACGCAATTCCCCATCGCGCAGATCCACGATGCCGAGCGGCGTGTTCAATGCCCACAAATCGCGGTCCCAGTCCTCGGCAAAGGACGCATGTCGCGGATCGCTTCGGGCCAGGCGCTCGACACCTGCCACTGTCGATGCCGAGGCCAGCTTGGACCGCTGCGACTGCCGCTCGGAAAATTCCTGCGCGGCACGACAGACGCCACGAACCAAATGCTGCAGAACGAGCGCTCGATCCGGATTCCATCGGGCGCCGGTCCAGCTCAACCATTGACCCCAGGCCGCACAGTAGCGCCAGTCGTCGGAGTATCTGCGGGTGAAGGCCAGACCGAGACCATCGTCGCTGCTCCAATCGAGCCCAGCGAAATCGATCGGCGGCGGCGCGTCGTCGGTGCCAGGCAGCAAGAAGGTGCGTTCGCCGGCACGCAGGAAGCCCTCGATGTCGAACCCGTCCTTGGCAGCGTCAGCTGCGTCCCAGCCCAGCGGCTTGTCTTCGGGCAGGTGCAGAAGCGCGCACGAGTCGGCGCCGGCCTTGAACGCAGCCTGCGCCGCCTGCATGGCGTACTCCCAGCCGGGCTTGTCTTTGTCCGGCCAGATAAGCACGTGCTTGCCGCAGAGCGGCGACCAGTCGTTTTTTTCGATCGGAGCGTTGGCGCCATTCATCGAGGTCGTGGCGCAGGCACCGCGTGCGATCAACGCATCCGCCGATTTTTCGCCCTCGACCAAGACGACCTCCGTCGACGCAGCAAGGCCGGGTTGGTTATAGAGCGGTCGCGGCGTCGGCGCCTGGTGCTTGCGTCGCTTCGCATCCCAGGGGCGGTACTGCTTACCGTCCGGCGGATCAAAGCGGTAGACGCACGCGATCAACTCGCCGTCCGCGCTCAGGTAGTCCCAGCGCGCCGTGTGCGGGCCAAGAACGTCGACCGCCGGTTCCGACCGATACCGCTTCTTCTCCAGGGCGGACGGCGCCGCCGAGATGTGGCCCAGCAGCTCGGAAGCGCGCTTAAGCACGGCCGAAAAATCTCGTCGCGCGTCCAAGCCAAAGTGCGCAGCCAACAGGTCGAAGATGTCGCCGCCGTCGCCGGTCGCGTGATCATTCCAAAGCCCGGCCTTGTCGCCCGTTAGAGCGACCTCCAGGCTATCGCCGGCAGCGCCGTGAATGTCGCCGATTGTGAACTTGTCGCGGCGAGCTTTGCCTTTCGGATAAAGGTCGATCAGTACGGTTTCGAGGTGACGCAGCAGATCGCTGCGCGTGTTCTCGCGTTCCCGCGTAGGGGACGCCGTTTTCGGCGCGTCACCGGCATCGTTGAAATTGTTCCAATCGTTCAAGGGGGCAGACTCCAGCAACGGTCCTGCCAGGGGCAGTACCGACAGGTTTGATGGGTGGGAGTGGTACTGATGCGGGGGAGTAGTTCCGCGGAATCGCAGGCGCGCAGGATCTGGACCGCGCGGTCGGACGCGCGTTGCGCCAGGCCGCGGTCGAACGGCACGCGTTCGGCGTAGATTTCCATGTCGTCTGCGCAGATCGCGGTGAACAGCGCGGGGTATTCGTGCAAGCCGAGGTAGGCCTGATATAGCGCGACCTGCGTGGCGTAAACCGGGCGGCTGGCGGCGAGTTTCTTCTTCTGCAACTCACGATACGTCTTCGCGCCGACCGCCTTGGTTTCCCAAAGCATCGGATAGCGGAAGGTGTCCGGGCCGGCGACGATCACACCATCCACGTGACCACGAACGCGACCATGCGCGGTCGAGAAGCCGAACTGCTCTCCTCGCTCGTTGCGGGTGCGCAGGTCGAAGCCGGCCTGGCGCAGCCAGTCAGCCATCCAGTCCTCGACGCGATGGCCCCGTGCGAATACGCGGAGTACCCGACCGGGAACATGGCGGCCGATGTCCTTGGGGGCGTTGAAGTATTGGAACTGCAGTCGGCGCGCGCAGTCTTCGCCCAGGCTGGATGCGCCCAGGTACGCGCGCGGCGGCAGCAACGCCGCTTCGCGCTCCATGGCCGTGTCGATCAGCGTGCCGACAAGTTCGGACAGATCGTGGGTGTTGAAATCGAGCATCGGTCGATGGTCAAAAGGGAATCGTGTCGTTCTCGAAGCCGTCGAGCGGCGGCTTGACCTTGTAGGCGTCAGGGTTCGACTGTGCTCGGACTGTTGCCTCGTAGGCCTGCGTGATGGCCTCGATGACCTCCGTGGCCTGCGTTTGGTTGTAGTGCCCGAGCGGCACGTCGAAGCCGATGCGATCGGCAACGGAGGCCATGGCTTGCAAGCAGGCGCGTTGAGCGTCATGGGTAAGTGGGTGAGTCACAGGCAAAAGCTCCTCTATCGACGCCGGATCGCTCCGGCGTCGGGTGTCGTAGAGTTGGTGGAAGGCGTTCTGGCAGGTTGTCGAACAGAACGCCCATCGGTAGGGCGCGCGCCGCGGATCACCGATCCGCCGGCGCAGGTCCAGGTGGCCGAAGCCGCGTGCAGGTTTTCCGCACGCCCAACAGCACGTCATCGACCCTGTCTGGACCGCTCAACCATTTGGTCGCGGTAGTCCATCAACGCCTTCGCGTGCTCGTGAAGTTGCTGAGCCGATCGCAGCAGGTGTTGGATCTGCACTTCCAGTTCGCTACGTCCGAGTTTCCGCAGATCCGTATAGATGCCTTCGCGGTTGGGGTATCGATCTTGCAGCCGGGTACGCCTCATGGCCCGTCACGCCTCACTGCGCCCATGCGGGGCGACCGGTTACCGGCGACGCCGCGGCTTGAGCCGCGTGTGCGACGTGCGCCGGCACGGACGCCGACGACCCGGCCTGACCGCTGCCCGGCACGGGCACCGTGCCCATGACCTCCTTGTAGCCGGGGTGGTCCGGCATGATCGGGATCTTGATCACCGCCTTGTCTTCGTTATGCTGGTCTCGCTCCCAGTCGACTTTGCCGGCGAAGACCAGGCCATCGAGATCGGCGAAGCTTTCGATGCAGCGACCGGCTTGCGCGGCGGCGCTCACGTCGTCGGGATGCAGGCCGAACGCCGAGTTCAGCGCGCCCTTGAGGAAGCTGCGGCCCATCTGGCCCCAGGTCGGGCCCTTGTCGCTGTGCAGGCCGATCAACGACCACAGCTTTCGCCGCGCGTACTTGCCTTCGAGCACGACGAACTCGCCGTTAAGATAGACCGCGCCGCTGTCGCCACGCGTGGCCCAGCCATGCAGCCAGCCTTGATTGACATCGTTGTAGCCGCCGGGCTTGATGGTCATGCGGACTTTGACCAGCGTGCCTTTGGGGATGAGTGCGAACGACGGGCTTTCCACGTCGTTGAAATTGTTCCAAGCCGTCATGGGGCACCTGCGAATCAGTGAAGAGAGGGGTCGTTCGGCGCTGCCGCTTCGGGCGCGCCGAGCTTGCGCATGAGTTGGCCCAGGTTCGGGGGCTCGATCTGATCGAGTCGACCGGACCGGTCCTTGGCCGGGAACCCCCACGGATTGGCGGTGTGGCAGACGAAGGCGCGGTACGGCGGGCCGTCCCCGGACGTGATCTGCGCGAGCGTGATCACCTCGTCCACGATGCCGGGCAACTCCAGTCCGGTCTTTGAGCCGTCGATCTGCAGCTCGTAGACCTTCTTATTGAAGTCGTCGATGCGCTCGTCGAGGATGCCGACGAACCAAATGTGCTTTCCGCGGGTGTGCTGGATGTGGGTCAGCCAGCCGACCATCTCCTGCCCCATCAGCCCATAGGCACCGCGCGTGTCCGGCTTGCCGGTCTTTTCCGAGAACGCTTGCGGCTGCCCCTTGCACCACTGCAGGCACAACCGACCGGCGACGGTGATCGAGTCGATGAAGAGCGTGCGGTAGCGATCAAGCACGGTGGGATCGCCGTAGCGCGCACACGCCTGCTCGTAGTGCCAAAGGCTGAACGGCTGGCCATCGCGCAAGGCTGGATTCGGGCCACCCAGAAAAACGGCCAAGTCGCGGCAGTCCTCCCAGGTGCGCGGGCGCAAGCTGTCGCCCGGCCAGTCCTTGACCGCCAGGTCGCCGGCCTCGATGTCCACGAACAAGGTCGTCGCCGGGTCCAGGCTCCATAATTGAAAGGTCTTGCCCAGACCCCAGCGTCCGATCAGCACACCCTTGACGCCACGGACTTCGGCCAAGCGCTGCTCGGCGGTCACGATAGGCAGGACCATCAGCGGCAACCCCCACTCAAAATTGCGAATTTGGTCACAGTTCACCGCCCGCCGTAGAGAGGCGGAACGTAGGCTTGCCGGTCTTGAGCGTGCGTGCCGCGTCGAAGTTCGCGCGCATCGACACCGGCCAGCCGCTGTATTTGCTCTCGCTGATGCGGTAGCTGATCTCGACGAACTCGCCGGGGTCTTCGCCCGCGGCGCGGATGCGCTGGACGATCTGCGCGAGCCGGGCCTGATCCCACTCGATCTTCTTGGGCAGCTCGACGCTGACACGAACGTCGCCATCGGCAAAGCTCACCGTGCCGGCGTCCTTGCCGGCGGCCAGGCGTGCCTGAGCCGCGATGCGGCTATAGCGCAACTCGAGCGCGCGATCGATCCAGTCGGCGTTCGCCTTCGCGGTCGCGAGCGCGTCGACCACCTGCTGCTTCAGGTCGAGCAACAGCTCGGGCGCGAACTCGGCCAGCTCCGATGCGGGGCGCCCGATGCATTGTTCCAGCAGCGTCATGCAGACACCTGCGCCGGAGTCGTCGTGGACGACCGCATCGAGGCGGTCTCGAACTGCTCGACGTCGTCGTGCCGGTAGCGCACGTGACCGGCGATCTTGCAAAAGCGCGGCCCGATACCTTCGGTGCGCCAGCGCTCCAAGGTCTTCGCCGGTACGCGCCAATGCGCCGACAACTCCTCGGGCGAGTAGAAACCACTGCTCATGTTCTGCTCCTTGTATGCGGCGTGTTCTGCCGTGCAAGAAGCGTCGGTCAAGCGCAGTGAGGAATGTAAGGGGGGAACGAGCTAGGAATCAGTGAGGAATGCATGAGGAATCGAGGATCAATTCCTCACTGACCAAATCTCGATCACCGACTGATAGAGGTTTGCGCATTCGAGTGAGGAACCGACGCCGATTGCTCACTGAATTCGCTCGTGACCGCCCTCAATCCAAACGAAGCATGAACACAATCGACCGGAACGCGGATCACGTGTCAGCGGATGCGCAAGTGATATTGCGCACAGCTTCGGCGACAGGATAGGCTGCTATTCAGCAAGACAGAACCAACTAAAAGTGGCTCCTCCAAAGGCCAAACTTATGCACAACGGATTGTTTCAAACTGCCACGGCGGCGACGTTCACGGACTCAGCTCAACCCTCTCACTCTCTCGTTGCTCCTGTACTACGGAGCAAACTCGACCTTGCCGCCCATGGCGGCGGACAGATACCCGATCTGATTCCGGATCTAACGATTCGCTGATTCCCTGATCCGCTGAGTCGCTTCATCGGCTGCACCTGTACCTAGCCCGCTTGGGCCTGACGGGCAGCTATTGCCTACGATTTCGAAGGACACATCGTGCTGTACCGATACTTGAACTGGTTCGAATCCGAACCGGCAGATGCCCTGTTGCCCTACGACGGCGACGCCATGAGCGATTTCGCCACGCTGGGAGCGTTGGCGAAGACCCGGCGCACCCGGCGAATCCATTGCGCACGGTGCGGCCATCAGTTCGCCCTCCAGTTGCACTCGTATCAAGAGCGCGACGTGAAATGCGTGGTGTGTGCGGCAGACGTTGAGATGACGTCCGAGTACATGTCGACGCAGGTCCAGCTCGACTGGTTGCCGGCGTTGCTGACTCGCCGGCTCGCGGGACCGAAGGCCGTGCCGGACATGCTGATCGAGAACCGGCTGTGGCGCCTGGCGAGTCTCAACACCGCCGCGGGCGATGTGCCGGTCTATCTGCTGCGCGCCGGCTGGTACATCGACTTTGCGCCGATCCTCTCGTGCCTGCAGCTCGACTCGGTTGGCCGGCAAATCGTGCTGACCTCCTCGCCGTTGATCAACACCCAACTCGCCGACACCCATCGCACGATCCTGGCCCTCGACGAAGTCGTGCGCATGGAAACCGAAGGGCTCTGGCTGGATTTCCGGCGCCTGGGGGATGCCATTACCGCGCCCTACCCGGTCTGGTTCGATCACGACCCCGCGAGCGGCCGGCTGGCGATTGGCGATGAAGCCATCGTGCTCCGGCGCAGTCAGAAGGAGGTCGTCGGTCTGCTCGCGGCGGCGCACGAAGCGGGGCATCAATCTGTCAAATGGAAACCGCTCCTGCGCCAAGCACGCTACGGCGGTCAATACACCTCGCTGTGGCAGGCCCTTCCCTCGGAACTTCGTCGCTTCATCGATACGGCGAAGGGCGATGTCTGGATTAGGAAGGAAGCCTTGCCGCCCTCGCGTGCCGGTCCGCCGAGCACGTCCAATGCCCCATCCCCTGATGACCATGAATGAAGACCCTAAGCAGGCTGAAGCCCACGCTCGACTCGATGCAGTAGCGAACTTGTTGGCGCTCGCGGTCGTTCGATTGCGCGCCGATATCGATGCATCGGCTGGAGAAACCCGTGGACTTGCAAACGTCTCCGAACCGAGGGTGTATGTCCGCACCTTCAAACCGCAAGGGAGAGAGACGTGAAACGATCCACTGCCCCACCCAGCAAGGTCAGTCCGAGAATTGCCGCGCTGCAAAGTCTGGGCTGGAGCGAACTGAAGGCGATGTGGGAAGAGCTGTTTGGGCGGGAACCCGGCATCAACAATCGCAAGTACGTCGAGCGCCGGATAACCCATCGACTGCAAGAGCTGGCTGCCCAAGAGAGCCACGCGGACCTGCTTCGATCCAACGAGCGGCGGATTCGACATTTGCTCGAAACCGGCGCCGTCCAACCCAAGAAAGAAGGAACGATGCGCGTGGGCGCCGTGCTCACGCGAAATTACCACGGCGCATTGCACTCCGTTCGCGTGCTGGACGAACGCTGCTTTGAGTACTGCGGAAGGCAGTACCGGAGCCTGTCTGTCATCGCCCGCGAGATCACCGGCACCCGCTGGTCCGGCCCGGCCTTCTTCGGACTTCGCAATCCCTCAACCAAGGACAAACCCTAATGGACCCGTTCATCATCCCGCCGACCGATCCGCGTGAGCCGCTGCGCATCGCGATGTACTGCCAGACGCTGTGGGCCGACACCGATTTCATTGGCTACCAGAAGACCGTGATCACCGATACCCTGCGGCGCTGCGCCGACGTGCCGCCGGTGCTCAGCACCTACATCGACAACGGCTACTGCGCGAACACGCAGATCCGGCCGGACTTCCAGCGACTGTTGCTCGATGTGGCAGCGCGAAAGATCGACGTCATCGCCGTGTGCGACTGGGGACGACTGGCGACGACCGATGCCGACATGGGGCAGTTGCTGCGATTCTTCTATCAGCACGATACCTTGGTGATCGAGTGCAAAACGACGCCGGCACGGCTGGTGCTGCTCGCGGCATGAACACCCTCCCGCCCAAGCGGCAGCGGTGTGCCGTATACACCCGCGTCTCCACCGAGGAAGGGCTTGGGCAGGCCTACACCTCCATCGACGCCCAACGCGACTCCGGCGAAGCCTACATCGCCAGCCGGCGTTCGGAGGGCTGGATTCCGGTCGGCGACTATTATGACGACGGCGGATACTCCGGTGGCAACTTGGACCGCCCGGCCCTCAAGCGCCTGCTGGACGATATTCGCGCCGGTAGGATCGACATCGTCGTCACCTACAAGATCGACCGCCTCACCCGGTCGCTGTTCGACTTCGCTGAGCTGTTCAAGATCCTCGAAGAACACAACGTGACGTTTGTCGCGGTGACCCAGCACTTCAACACCACCGATGCCATGGGCCGCATGGTGCTTAATATCATGCTGACCTTCGCCCAGTTCGAGCGGGAACTGACCGCCGAGCGCATCCGCGACAAGTTCTTGGCCAGCAAAAAGAAGGGACTGTGGATGCACGGAGTTCCACCGCTCGGATACGACGTCAGGAATCGCCGGTTGGCGATCAATGAGTCAGAAGCCGAAGTGGTTCGCTGGGTGTTCCGAAGCTTTGCGCAGGATCGCTCGATACAGAAGGTCGCCGAGCTCGCGCTGCACGCCGAGTACCGCAACAAGTCGTGGACCAGTGCAGCCGGGCGGCACGCGCAAGGCAAGGTGCTGGACAAAGGCGCAATCCACAAGATCCTCCACAATCGAACCTACCTCGGTCACTTGAAGCACAAGGACACAGAGTTCGAGAACACCCACCCACCCATCATCGATGCGGCGCTGTGGGAGCGAACGCGCGAGATACTCGCGATCAACGCCCATGCGCGCACCAACCACTCGCGGGCCAACGTGGCCTTTCTGCTGAAAGGCCTGCTGTTCGATTCGCAGGGTGCAGCCTTGTCCCCGTGGCATACGACCAAGCGCGATGGACAACTCTATCGCTATTACCTAAGCAAGGAGCTGATGGACCGGGGCAAGCTGGCCCGATCGCCCCTGCCGCGCCTGCCTGCCAATGAGCTGGAGTCGATCGTGGTGAAGCAGTTCCGGCGGATTATTCAGTCTCCTGAGATGATTCAAGCTACCTTATCGGCGGCGCGGTTCCAGGACACGGCATTGGACGAAGCACAGATCACCGTGGCGATGCGGCAAATGGACCGGATATGGGACTCGCTATTCCCGGCCGAGCAGCAACTCATTGCCCGGCAACTGATCGAGAAGATCATTGTCGCCCCCGAACGCCTGGAAATCCGGTTCCACCCGTTGGGCATCCAGCTACTGGCGGATGATCTGCAAAGGCACGCCGCATGACCGAGGACGTCATCCACCCCAACGGGGAGGCCAGCACCTTCTATACCAACGACGGCGCGGCCACCGTGTCGATTCCGATTCGTCTGAGGCGGCGATCGGGACGCAGGACGATGCAGGCAGCCAGCGTCGGACATGCCGGCGCCGCGCCGGATCTGACCGCCATGCAGCAAGCCTTAGCGCGCGGCTTTCGTTGGCGCGACATGCTAGACACCGGCGAGGTGGCGTCCATGAAGGAGATCGCGGCCAGAGAACGCACTGACCACAGCTATGTCGCCCGCATGATCAACATGACCCTGCTGGCTCCGCAGATCGTCGAAGCGATCCTGGACGATACGCTCCCCGATATACGGTTGACACGGCTGGTGGTGAGCCCGCCGTTGCTCTGGCATGACCAACTCCAGCGTGTCGGCCTGCAAGCGCGTTAACTCTGTTCCGACACAGTGAATCCGTTCCATCCACCCTGAGAGATAGAGGACGCCCCATGCCGAATATTGCTTCTGTGCTGAAAGACGAAATCGTCCGATTAACGAGAAAAGAATTCAAGCAACAGATGGAACCCCTTCGCAAACAGGTGCTCGCACAACGCAAGACCATCACTTCGCTCAAGACCGATATCGATCAGCTTCAGCGGGGTATCAAGGTGCTGTCCAAAGGGCCGCGCAAGAGCGGGAACGTGGACGCCGACCCCACCGCGCCGACCACGCGGACACGCTTCTCGCCCAGCGGCCTGCGCAAGTTGCGTGAGAGGTTCGGTCTTTCGCGAGAAGCCTTCGCTCCCTTGCTCGGTGCGAGCCACCAGTCGGTCTATAACTGGGAACGAGCCGCCGCCCGCCCCCGCGCAGAGGTCATCGAGAAGATCGCGATACTGCGTGGCATGTCCAAACGGCAAGTCCTGGCGGTATTGGAACAGCACGGGCCCAAAGCGCAGAGGCCAGCGGGGCCGAAGGAGAAGGCCACCAAAAAGAGGGCAAAGAAGGCCGTACCCGAGTGACCGCCGCGCCTGGCCGGAGCGTCTCGGCCCGCGAGACAGCGCCTAACTAATGTCCAGCCATGGACGCTCTCCGGCCTTTACAAGATCTGCCTCCCGGCTTTCATTGGGAGGCGCCCTTTTCCGGTTCGATCTTCCCGTCCCACCTTGTCGTGGTACCGGATGACGACCCTGACGCGTGGCTCGCGACGGTGGCCCCCGCGCACGGAGAACTGGCGGCGGTCGCGACCATTCGCCGACACCTTGGCCTCAAGGATCACGTCAGCCGCCCCTTCCGCACCGACGCCGCCGCCTTGGGGTGGGTCGCACGCTGGCTTTCCAGCCAGGGAGGCGCGGTACGCGCCGAGCTAGCCGGCTACGGGCCGTTGCGCCCCGTCACCCCGGGTTGACGGCGCACGCGCCCAATCGCGCTCAGCCGACTTCGTTTGGCTCTCGTAACATACGGAACCAGCGAGCACGTCGCCCGTCCAGCCACTGAACTTCGCCTCATGTCGATTTGTGTGTCCCGCTATCCCTGCTGGCTGCGTACCCGTAGCGAGCCTCCGCAGTACGATCCGGAGACGTCCGTCGCGGTGATCGAGGAAGAGCGAGAGCCCGATGAGTGGGGCGAGCCAGGGCGCCTGGTGCGCCGGAAGCTCCTCTATGTCGAGGGTCCGTTCGGTGGGACGTGGGCAGATCACCACCGTTCTCGGCATTCGTCGTGGCGTTTGGAACTTGGCCCGAGAATCGGCGGTCTCAATTGGGCCAGCTCCACAGAGGAGTGAGCCGTCAGCTCGGTATCGCAAGCCCAGCGAGCCGACACGCGCCGCGGGATCAAAGCGTTTTCCTACATAAATCTAAGATAGCGAAGGGTGGTTCTGCCCTCGCGGCAATATCGGTACTATCGACCGACATTAACCAGGGGAACATGAGTGCGTACGTCGAAGAAATCGTTACTCCCCGTTCAAATTCCGCTGCCTGAGAATCTACCCCTCGCTGGAAATGCAGTCTTCGTTCGACTCCCCACACTGACGGCGCTTGAGCAGTTCTGGGCGACGCAACGTGACATTCGACCGTTTGCGGCGAACGGCGTCGGCTGCACTTCCGGCCAGCGCTTTCTCAATGAGTACGAATGGGTGTTCGCGCCGACGAAGGCGGCACTGGTGGCTGCGTTTACGCGCTGGGACCAGACCGGCATCGACGTGCGCTGGTACGACTGGAAAGGCGACGCTAACGCGGACATTAGTCACGAAGAATTCTTCCGCGACTACGAGTCCCACCGGGATCGCCGGATGGCCGAGGGCAATTGGACGTTGCAGGACGAGGTCGACCACCTGGAGTACTCACCGGAACGTTATACCGGGGAGTGGATCGTCGAGAACTTACCGGATCAAACCGACATGGGCGATTGGTTCGGCCTCGGCTACAGGAGCATCATCGACCGTTCGCTGCACATCGATGAGGTCACGCGAATCATGCAGGAACGGACGTTCGATGACTGGGTCGACATGGACACCTACGACATCGAAGTCCACGACGCCGCCGCGATGGATGAAGAGATCGAGTACTGGCGAACAGAGAAGCGCGAGGACGCGGGGTGCTACGGCCACGAGAACAAACATCCAGCTTGAGCTTCGGTCTAGCCCGCAGGTCTTGTGATGTATCAAGCACAAATAGTTATTGGGCCGAGCCGCGAAGCGGCTTTGGCTTGAATTAATTGTCAGGCTCGCTTGGTGAAGCGAACAGGCGGCTGACTAGCACCGCTCCCTTCTGGCGCCATTTCCGGCGCGGCCCGTATTTGCCAGCCTTGTGCCGATGCCCACTGCTTAAGCTGATCGAGGTCTATCAGCGGGGCGTCAAACGATCGTGGGTTTGGCTCAAGCGAAGGGAATGCCAAAGCGACTTGTCGATAGGGCACAACGACGTCGTTCTCCCGGCACTCTTTTAGTGCTGTCTCCAATGCGGAAATCCATCTCGCCGCATTGCTCTGCCAGACCTCTATATTCTTAGCCATTGCGGAGTGTCCTTTCGAAGCTGACGCCGGAATAGAACCGAGCTGCTGGGCGGCTTCGGTTTGAAAGATCGCTAGCTGCCGAGATACGAGTTCTCGAACACGATCCTGGCGGACTCAAATGGGCAGAAAGCCTCGTGGTACCTAATCAATTCACGAGCAAGCATTGGTTCATTGTCTTTGACGCCAATTATGCGACAAAGCTCGTTTTCGCCGGCTATTAAGTCAGGTGCAGAAAACGAACAAAAAAACTCAGGAGAATGCAGCGAACCGTCGAGATTGCGGCGCCGAACATAGATATTGTGATCGGCGGAGATCCCAATAGCTTGTAGCACGAGCCTCAACATGACGCCTTCGACTATCAGAGGCCTTCGACAGCTGTCCAGTGTGCTTTTTAGTGCTGGAAGGTCTAGGGCGTCCGGATAGAAGAGCTTGCCATAGCGCACAAAGCTGTCACAGCCGACGACGGGCCAGCCTAGGCTCAAGCTCAGGTGTTTGGCCGACCACGACTTGCCTGAGGCCGTGAGCCCGTCTATACCAACAATTCCCGGACGGTCAAGGTTGCTGACAAGCGAAGTCAGCTCGTTCTTGTTCCAAGCTGTGAGAATAGTATCCAAGGCAGCTAACGTCCGAATTAGAAGAACCGCGGCTTGAACTAATCGTTAAGTTCCGCCGTGCTGCAGCCGCTCTAGCATGGCGAGAGTGGCCGTCTCATAGGACCTGTCCTCAGGAACGCGAAGCGGATGCCCAAGTGCGTCAGCCACCGCATTAATGGCCTCTGATATCGCATCGATCACCTCCCGTATCTCATCTGGCTTTATGCCATAGATCTCATAGACTTCGGTACGCTCTGAAGCGTGTTCGTTGTGCAGTACGGTGCGATTGCGAATCCCCAGAATGCGTTGAACATGAGATTTCATTGGGGACAAGTCAAGTTGGAGCCTGTCCGAGACGTCAGCTCGTCCCTCAGTGTGCAGTGCGGCCTTGAGTGCGGCGATGCCGGCTGAGCGAGTGTCGCTATCGTAAATCTTACCTAGAGCGACGAAGATGAGCTTGTAGTGGCCTGAGTTTGAAGCATGGAAGAACAGGACATGTTTGAAATCATTCATAGTCTCGCGGAACTCTGGCAAGGCCAAATTTCGTAATGCCCACCAGATTTGATAATGCGCGCGAGCGGCAGTCGTCTCTTCAATGATGTGGCCAAGAATCTTAAGCGCTGTCATGGGTAGCAGGGCCCACGCCGGGATTGAGTTGAACCGAGCCGCGAAGCGGCTTCGGCTTGAATGAACTGTTAGACCATGCGCCCACGATCTTTCAGAAGCGCAAGGCCACTTAGAACAATGCCGACCCAACCCACGACGCCGAGCCACAAGTGGATAACGCCCCGGGAGACTTGCTGGTCAGCCGTTGCCAACAGTAGCAAAACCACCAAGAGCACTCCTGTAACACCAGCGGCCATGAAATACGAGGCTTGCGGTGGACGTGAGAAGGCCAGGATCAGCGCAATTCCGAGAATTGGAAAAGCGAAAAGAGCAGCTGTCTTAAGATCATTAAGTAGTGGCGTCGGTGACGCAGAGTTTGTGCCGAACGAAAGCCATATCTCAACAGCCGTAATAGCCGTTGAGACCGTGAATGGAATCCACCTGAGCGCGGAAAAGATTGTTCGCATGGCCTAACGCCTGAATTGAGCTGAACCGCGCCGCGAAGCGGGCTTCGGCGTGGTATTCGACGACTATGGCGGTTCAGGGCCGGGTCTTTGAAATTGCACTCTGCCCCTATTCTTCGTGACCGCCTCCGACCCGAAGCGGACCTCCCCCACAAACTCACACAGCAGCGATGTTAAGTCTTGTCAGTGAGTCACGATGTGTGACCCCTGATCCTTTGGAGGATCTCAGTGACGTGCTTTGGATACTCACCGCTGAAGTACTCGAAGGTAAGCGGATTGGCTGTATAGAAGTGGCAGCAGAACTCGACCCAGTCTTCCGTCCTCAATGGGCCATTGATCTTGAAGACCTTGCTTGACCTGGCCTTGATGTGCGCAGGGTTTTTCATCGTCATATTGAAGTCGAAATCCCTCCTCTGGAAATATTCCTCCTCCGTGAAAAACTGGATCGCACCGTCGAAGTGCCTGAAGCAATTGGCCGCCAGATCGAACTCGCCGTGCAGGTAGCGGGCGGGTAAATAGTGCTGCTCCCCGACTTTGACCCGGATGTCCTGCGTCTTCATTTCCAGGGCCTGGAACGATTTGATGCCATCTGACTCGCTCCACTTGATGTCTAGACAGTACGCGTTAGCGAAGAAGGAAGACAGATGCCGAGATTCGAGATCCAAAGGCGGGCGCAGCTTGGCAATTCCGGGTTTGATGTTTCGTATGTCCTCGTCGAAGGGAGCGCCGTACCAGGTGTCGGCCTCGACATAGCCACGTCCGTTGACGTCGATCCGTACCCGGTCTTCGTCGAGAGCGATATATTTTTCGATGCCGGGGCCGTTGAACCGCCAAAATAGCTCTATAAACCTTGGGGCCCAGTTGTTGACTTCGTGCATTCCGCGCCGGTAACAAGGGTGGGCCATCAAGATAAAGTCAGGCCCAGCGAAGCATCCTTCGTAAAAAGGGCTGGGAGAAAATCGGCCCGCGATCTCGTCGAACGGTAGTAGCCCGTCGCGCTCAATCCCTATTGGCCCCAACAACGCCCTTGCGATGCCTGGCGCCTTGGCAACGATGCCTATTGTTTGGATGTACTCGAATGACTCCGCGCCCAGGATCACGCCTCTGGATGCGGCTAACGACGTGAATTTCGCGATCAAGTCAGCTGCTTTGGTTAGCTGCTCGCGAGAATGTTTTTCCATGTCCGCGAAATAACGGGCCATCATTTCGTCGCATTCTTGGTCAGCCATCACCGCATTCCGAGTAGTTGATTGAATCTCGCCAATATACGCAATCCATCCGGTTGAACGATTCCGCCTATAGGACGAGCTCGAAAGCGTGGCGCACCGGGCCGGAAATGACCGCTCCTGGCCGATAGCGGACTATACGTTCTTGACGCTTTGGGCATTCGACTTTTTATTTTTACTGAGACGCTGCCGCCGAGCCGCGAAGCGGCTTCGGCTTGATTAAATTAGTAGCCATTAGGGCGATGTCCAAAGCACCAATAGTCAATAGCCACGTTGCTCTGCAGCATCTGTGAGTGGGGCTGGCTCGCCATGATGATATGACCCTGACGCCTATGTTACGGCCAACCAAGAAGCGGCAGCGGCCGAAGTTGTTCCGATACGTGCTAGCTAATCTTGACGCATTGAACGAAATGTTTCTTCACCTCGCCAACGATTTGAAGAGATGTAGCTCGGTCGCCGGATGCGAGCAATGAAATCTGTTCCTTTGATTTGCTTGCAACGGTCAACAACGACGCGCACTCGCAAATACTACTGAGCGACGACTTGGTCGCACTCACGAAGGGTGCGGCTGCCTCCGGATTGGAAAGCACCGCAGCTTTGCATGCGTCTTGAGCACCCTGGAACGCGGTCAGGCGACGCTGAAGGTCTGCCGAGTCTTGCGCCGCTGCTGGAAGCGCAATTACCACCAGGAAGAGCGCCAACCTAGAAGGTTTCATATCTTGAGTTCCGCGGTGATGAGTATGATTGGGAGCGGTCTAGCGTGTGATCTGCGAGCCGCGAACGCCTTCAGCTTGAATGGATTGTTAGCTGCCCGGCCAAGCCATAGCCTGGTTACCTGAGGAGTTCCGGTAGCCGAAGTAGACATGCGCAAACGTTGCCGAGATGTCAGGGCTTCCCAGCCCAGTCCAGGCTTCATTAATCTCACGGACTGTGTCCCCGTCAAGCCATGGCGATTCAAGACCCACAACTAATATTCCTGGGCCGTACTGAGCAATGCAGTCCGAATACGTGGCCTTGCCAGCCTTGTCCAGAACCCCCTTGCAGAAGGCACCCGCAAGTTGAGCGTCGGGTTCAATGCACCCGCGTTGCTCCATGGGACGATGGACCACAGCCGCCGCATGAGTGGTCAGGTCTCTTGCCCACTCACCAGAAAAAAAGGCATCGGTATGCTCCATCCATGTCGTGATGGAACCATCCGACAAGATGGCATCAGGCGGATCAGGACGAGCGACAATTTGTAGTGCTAAACCGTGCAGCCGATTATGTTCTCTCAACGCTGCGTTGAGGACTGCTAGTTCGTGACGCTCTTTAACGTTGGCGACAGTGTTCAAAAGGCACCCTACTAATTAGCGAAAGGCTGACGATTGCCATTTCGGATACATCGCGAGGTTGTTGAACTTGACGAGGCTGGCTTGCTGCCGGTCGAATTCATATCGGACGACACTTCACCTAGCGGCATACCGTCAATGACTAGGCAATCAAAACCGCCTTTCCTGTGGGCGGAACAGATTGAGCGACTGCAACTTCTGAGCGGCGCACTTTAGGCGTCGCTCGCTACACAGCGGCCGGAACACGTATCTTCGCGATGCTTGCCAGTTCGACCTCTAGCGATCGCACGGTCTCAAATATTTTCGACCTCGCCTCGGGCACCCTGCTCATCCGCGCGGAGGTGGCATCGTCACTGTGAAAGAGGCCGTGTATGCGATGCTGTAGCTCCAGCGCTTCCAAAGCCGTACCGGCCCACCCGTCCTCCTTATAAAACGGCACGGGACCTCTCCCGGTCTCGCCTACGACAATCGCCATCAGCGGGCACAGGTCGATTACTTCGATCAAACCAGCGTCGCACGTTAGGAATGCCGGAATGAAGTAACGTGCGCTACCGCCCGGCTGTAGGGCCATCTCTCCCTCCATTCGACGTACATGGAACAGATCCCAAGCCATTCCCCGGAGCGATGCGAATGTATCCTCGCGCCCCTTCTGGACGCCACCGAAGAACGAAAACTTCTGCCCTCGTTCGAAGTAGTGCAAGGCGACTAACGTCTCCCGTTTCCAGATTGTCGCAAGGCTTGAATCGCAGAAACGAAGGAAATCCAACAGCTTGCTTTCCGTCGAACGTCGAGGGTTGGAAACCTGAATAGCTGCCATCTTCAGCAGTAGGGCGTAAAAGCACTCCAACTGGAGCGCTAGCTGATTCTTATGCGGCGCGGTCTGGCCTTCGTAGATCAACTGAGACATAAGCTCTTGCGCTCGACGATGCAGCCCATCGGCGCCAAGCGTAGATCGAGGCTCGTTCACGCTCTGAAAATGCGACCTATCAAGCGTTCGGAGAGTTTCATAAAATAGGATCTTGCTATAGATCCGTGCTTGCTGCTCCGCCGTCCCGCAGTAGATTCGCTGATAGTTCTCCAGCATGTAGGGCATGGGATTGACGTCTACGTCGGGGCTCGCAATAAACGCAAAAACGTCAGCGAAGTTCGCCGGCACTTTGGCCCGATTCGTGATGTATGGCTCCAGATAGCTGACGGTCTGCGTATCGAGCCCGATCGAATGATCGAAGCCTACCGTCGTTGTCCCGGCAAGCGCGTCCTTCAAGGTGTCTTCGTCAAGAAAATAGAGCTTGCCTTCAGCAAACACGTTGCGAACAACGAATCCGCCAGGGAGAGTGCGGTTCACCGCGAAGCCTGGTCGATTTCCGTCTTCCGCACTTAATACGAACCTGCAACCGTGCAGTAAGGTGCGATTCGACATGTAGGCTTCCCAAGCCATATCGACCGTACCAGCCAAGCATACGGAAGTCATCGCGCGCTCCCGAAGAAGCTGATTCAGCTGCGCATCCATTGCTTCTCTATCTGCCTCTATTGGAATCAGGACTTCCAAGCCCGCTTCATGGCGCGTCGTTGCATCCTACTCATCCTTGCGAGTCCAGAGCACGCATCCGACCGACACCAGACCCCGATCACGCCGTGATTTGACAGCGTACCTAGGGTATTTGGGCCTGAGGCTTCGGGCTGACCGACCAATGGCCACCTTCCTCTTGCTTTAAAAGGAGCAGGTCGTAGGTCTTGAGCATGTTCAAGAGTCCGGAATGACCGTAAGCCTGGGCCGAGAACGCAGGATCAGTTCGCCGGAGATATATGCCCAATGCGCTCAACGTCACCTTACCGTCAGGCATTGCCCCCGCTAGTAGTTCAACGGCGTCCACAACGAAGCGCGGGCGACGCCTTACGATCGGCTTGGGCGCCTCAGCCCTCATGCCATCTAGCTTGGTAGCTGACTCGCCTTTCGCGCGGCCCCCGTTTGCGACCTCGCCTAACGCACCTTCTTCTAATGGCTCCCGTATCCACTCGAAGAACTGATCACTAGCGTTGCGCAAGGCTTCGGGAGCTTTGGATTCGCCGACGATACAAACGGTTGCCCCACGTTCGCGCAGCTTACGGCATAGGTACGCGAAATCAGAATCGCTCGTGACCAGGCAAAACGTCAGGGCGCGCTCGTCGAACATCGCCTCTAGTGCGTCGAGCGCCAGCGCGATATCTGCCGTGTTTTTTCCGGACGCATACTGAAATTGCAGGTGGGGGGTGAATGCCTGGCGGACCAAAGCTTCCTGCCATCTGGCCCCGAGAGTGCTTGTGTTCCCGTAGCCACGGCGCAGGACGACCCGTCCGAATTGGGCGGCCATGAGCAGGGCGTATTCGAGGATGTCAGGGGAAACATTGTCGCAATCAACGAGGACGGCGACCCGACCGTCCAGGTGGCTTAGTGAAGCGCTCATTCCATTGGGCTCCGATCTGGGCTGTAAGCAAGGGCACCCGTTGGGCGGCCTCCCAACGACGCCTCATTGTATCCAGCAGCTCACGGGCTCGACGGCGATCTGCACAACCTGTTGATAGATGTGGCCTATTGTTCCTCAGTGTTCCCCTGAGTGAATAGACTGGTTTGAAAACCGTAGCCGTGGGCGCGTCAAAGCTTGACCATCAACCTCACGGCGATGTGCGACTCGGGGCGTTTTTCGTCAGCGACCAGAACGGTAGACCCAAGCACTTTTCATTCTCCGGACCTGTGGTTTCGGAGAGTGAGTTTGACGTGTTGGTTGACCTGTTGATCGCCGAAAAACTCGCAAAAAAGTCCACGGCTAACCCGTTGATTTGTAAGGGGCGAAAATCCAGGCCTGTGGTTCCGAGACCACAGGTAGGGAGAAGAGAGAGGACTGACTGGCGAAAACTTCGCCAAACGGCGTTTTTCGCCGGTTCTCCGAAACCACGGACTTCGCCGAAACCCTCGAAAATAAGGGGGTTTTCTCGACCTGCGGAGGGGGAGATAAACGCCCTTCCGAAAGGGGTGGTGGGCCCACCAGGATTCGAACCTGGAACCAAAGGATTATGAGTCCCCTGGTTCCGGTCGTTTACGCCGCAAAAACTCGCGTGATCGTCTCCGCGTAACGTGCGTAATGGCTTGGCGCAAGATGCGCGTAGCGCTTAACCATCGCCTCGCTTTGCCAGCCGCCAAGCTCCTGCAACACGTGTAAAGGCGTTCCGTTCTGCACGTGCCAGCTTGCCCAGGTGTGCCGCAAGTCGTGCCACCTGAAATCCTTGATCTTTAGCTTCGCGAGGGCATCACGCCATGCCTTCGTATTCGCACACCTAATCGGCCGGTCGTGATACACGAAAACATGTATTTCGTGGTCTTTTCTGCGTCGCCGCAGCACGTCCATTGCCGTAGCCGATAGAGGCACTGAAATCGGCCGACGTGCCTTCGCCTGATCTGCGTGTATCCACGCAAGACGCCTGCGCATATCGATCTGGGACCACTGCAAGCCAACGATGTTGCCGTGGCGCAAGCCAGTCGCCAGAGCGAAGCGAACTATGTCGCGCTGGTGATCGGGCAATCTCGCAATCAGCTTTCGCGCCTGCGAGGGCGTGAGCCAGCGAACACGCCGCTTCTTCTCTGGATACATGACGACCTTCGGACATCGAGTCGTCCATTCCCACACCTGATGCGCTCTGCGAAGCACTGCGCGGATCAATGCGAGATAGCGATTCGCATTTGCTGGCGACGTTCGGTCGGCGATCTTGCGGCCAACCTTCGAGATGTGATCGCCTCGAATCGCATCAAGCTCGCGACCACTGAACCAAGCATCGAGCACCTCGACTTTCGCGCGGTCGTTTAGGTGCGTTGCCTTGTGGCGAGTCTCGTCTAACCAACGTGATGCAGCGTCATCCCATGTATGCACTTCGCTCGCTCCTTGCGTGTGGTCCCCACCCCCGCCGAACCATGCCAGCACACTTAGAATTGCGCAACTGTAAGTTGCGATAGAAGGCTAGGCACATTTGGCGCTCCTGCAGGAGAAACGAGAACGCCGGCAAGCTGCCGGCGTCGTGGGGTCGATCTCGATAAGGCGGGTACTCGGGCGGGTCGGTCCCGGCCGTCGACCTTGCGTCAGCAGGCCCGCTCAAGCCGTCGTGCGAAGCCTGCGCGGGCGCGGGTGAGGCGTTGGGCTGGAATGCCCCCTGTGCTCGCTGCGGGGCCTTAGGCGACGATTGCGCGCCTGGGGAACGCGAACAGCTCTCGGCCGGTGGCCTGTTCCTGGTAGCTGCGAGGAAACTCGTTACAGCGCTCCCAGGAGAAGACGTCAGCCGCGTGGACCCCGGGACATAGCACCAGGTGCTCATGACGCCGGACGAGCCCGCGTATGCCCTTATCGAGCTGCCGAGGGTGTTGCGTCACCAGCAGCAAGGTCAGCAGCTCCAGGCCCGGCAGTGGATCTCCGGTTTCCAGGTTAAAGAAGTCAGCCGGCAACGTCCCAGGTCGACCCGGCCAGAATCGATGGGCCTCGTCGACGACGAGCAGCGAACCCGCCGGTAGCCGGCTCCATTCCCTCGGGTGGTCGAGCTGGCGGGCGGCTGCGGGGTGCTGGCTGCCCATGCCGAAGGCATAGACCGGCCTGCGGGCCTCAACAGCCAGCCCGACGCGATGAATGGCGCGCAGGGACTTGCCGCTGCCCGGATACCCGGTGATGAGTTCGATAGCCATGTGATCAGCCTCCTTTGGAAACGGTGGGCGGCAGCACGTCGCCGCCGATGAGAGTAGCGCCCGGGTCCTGGTCTTCGGAAGCGCCGGGCTTTGAAGCGGAATTACCCCGTTCGACCTCAGAAGCGGCAAGCTTGCGTTGCTGCGTCACGTCGTCGAGTCGGTTGCGTTCCGCGATGTCCTCGTTGAGAAACGGTTCGTACTGACCTTGGCGAGCGATCATCCGACAGCGGTTGTCCTCAACCTTGTAATTGGTTCCCTGCTCGGTCTTACAGGTGCAGGACTCGTCGCCGTCGTAACCCGACGACATGCAGAAAATGCGCGGCGGCTGCGAGGGAACGGTGAGGCTGTCGTATGCCGGGGCAGTCCAAGGTTGACCACCGATGCGAGGCGCCAACCACGCTACGTAGTCGGTTTTCCGCAGGTCATCGCCGGAAGGCTTGCCCCCCACCGCGGCGGCCGTCGCTCCCGCTCCGTTCGCCGCGGTGTCGTGCGCCTTTGCTTCTGTGGTGGCGGCAATCTCCTTCTCGCCAGTCAATCGCCCCTCCACGTTGGTCATCGTGTGCCAGCCCCACCACAGCAACGCCGGCACCATCACCACGGCCGTCACGTAGTACCAGGGAATCTTCCGCTCGGTCGTATCGAGTACGGTCGATTCGTAGAGGCCCATCGGCCGCTTGGGCAACCGAACACGCTTGAGGATGAGTGGCTGTCGCTTCTCCGGGTTGCGCTCGAATCGGTCGAACGTCCGCAGGTGCGCGAAGGGCAAGCCGAAGCGGCGCCGCACATGCACGTGTCGCTCGATGAGGTCGTGCACGAACTCGTCGACCTGCTTAGCCGGCGACTGGCTCACGAAGATGAAATCCAGGCCTCTGTGCCGATGCTTGGCAAGCTGCTGCACGTGCTCCGGCACACGAGAGCCCGGCGGGCGCTTCGGCAACATGCCGTGCTCGTATGCCTCATCGACCACCGCGACCGCGCCGTCGGGAAGAAAATTCATCCAGTCGCAGAACTGCTCCGGCGACATCTGCAACATGCGAGCTTCTTCGTGCTTGAACCCGCGTACGTTGCAGACGTAGACCAATCGCCCTTCATTGCGGAGGTCGATTGCGTGATCGATCGCATGGAGCGTTTTGCCGTGGCCGGGCTGCCCGGTATACCAAAAGATCATAGCCCGCTCCCGCCCAGCTCATCGGCGACCGACTTCGGGATAACAAACGTCTTCCAAGCAAGCCGTACGGTCAGCGCGGACAACACCATTGTCATCGCGACGTCGAGCCCAATCGCCGACATGAAATCCATCGCCTGCGCCGGCAACCCGTTCGCGTAGCCCTTAACGAATTCCTTCAGGTTTGGAAGCACGGTGCTAAACGACACGGCAGAGAGTCCGAACGTGCCCAGGATGCGAGCGACGATGGACGCCGCCCCGATCTTAAACACGTTGTAGAGCTTGGCCGCGAACGCGGCAAACATCATGCCAATCTGCGTCATACATTCCCCATCAAGATTCGGAGCGCGGTATATGCGCCATAGATGAGAATCACCGCACGCATGATCGAAACGAGCGTGCACCACCACGTCGCCTCATCGAGATTCACGGTTGCGAACGGGCCGATTTTGATCACTCCCAAACTCGGGCAACTACCACCACCACCGAAGAACCCGCCAACGTCGAGCATGTCGGTACTCACGCCGAGCATTCGCGTTTTGGGTTCGTGGTCGCCGGCGGGATCGCCGTCGCCGGGCTCGGTGCCGTCGGTCTTGGTCCAACCCGGTTGATCGCAAATCTGTGCGCGCAACCCGCGCAGCTTGATCGCGTCAGCGCCGTTTCCTTCGACGGTGAATGGCTGCTGGCAGTCGCCTACGTCGCCGGTCACCTTGACTGCTCCATTGCACACGATGGCGCGCATCGCCCGCAGCTTCACGGCGTTGGCGTTCGTTCCTTCCACGGTGAACGGCTTCGTACAATCGCCTACGTCGCCGGTCACCTTAGCCGCATTGCCCGCTTCGACTGCGCACCGCGTTTCCCAGGCCTGCGTTGCGACCATGTTCAGAGCTGCATCCCCGGTAACGACAGGCGGTGTCTTGCAATCGCCGCCCCCGCTTGCAGAGTTACCGTTCCCATCTTTGCCACCGGTTCCGGTGTTCGGCTCGCCATCGGCGCCACCGCCGGAGCCAGTACCACCCGAACCCGTTCCGCCGTTCGCGTTGGTGCCGTTCGTGGTGGCGTAGTTCGTGGTCGTAGTCGTGATGTTCGTCGTACCGCCGCCATTGCTGGTGGTCGTGTTCGTCGTCATCGAATTGCCTTTCTTGGCGAGCGAATCGCCGGATGGAAGTTGCAGATTAGCCGGCGGAATCGGATTGGGTCCGGCATCGCGTTTTTGACGCGTGTCGCCATCGTTCTTTTCGCCGGTTTCGCCCGGCGTCCAGCAAATTTGTCGGCCAGAACTTGCGGTATAGCAGTGATTGCCATTTGGCTTGAGGCAGAGCGTTTGACCGGCCACAGGCTGACATTCTTGCGGTGGTTTCTTCTTCGCGTCGTCTTTCGGCATCGATGGCACATCAGGGCACATCGCCCCAGTGAACTCAAAGACACCAGCCGTCATACCTTGCACTGTCACGCTGGGCGAACTGCCTGTAACCGCATACGTGCAGCCCGCAACGCACTTCGACGAGAACGGCCGCACGACCTCACCCGCGTTCTTGAAACCGTCTTCGGTGTTGCGCCTTGAGCATTCGTCAGGATCGAAGCATTGCTTCATCGACTCGTTCCAAACCTTAGGCGACGGGCAGCCGAAGAAGTACGCCATTTCCATGCCGGTAGATCGGAAGATCGATTCGGCCGAACCGTTCTGCTGCTTGCAACGAAACCGCGCCGGATACCCGCCGCCTTGCGCGTCCATCACTGCGCCGTCGACCTTGGTCTCGTAAACACCGTACTGGCAGTTCTCCGCGCCACGTGCACGCGCCTGCGAATCGGCGTCGGCATAGGCCTGCTGTCGATCACAAACGCGGGGCAAGTCCTGGGGGCACGCTGTGGCGGCAAATGCGGCAGGAGCTGCCAACGCAGCTAGGGCGAAAAGAACGGCGGCCCGGACGGCACGCAGGTTAGACGGCTTCATATGCGAGCCACAGGGCCGGTAGCACGGCCAGCATTACGAGGTAGCCCATGTCGCACCTCAAATAAGAAGGGGCGGCATGCCGCCCCGTGTGGGTAGGTTCCTGCTGTGGCCGCCCGCTCAGTGAGCGCGCTTGATGTAGGCCCACAACAGCAGCAGGCCGATGATCGCGGCGAGCGCCACCAGGATTTCGCCGACGCTGTTCTTGGCGCCGGCAATCTCGGTCTTGATCGCACCGGCCGGGTCGGCCGCCTGGGCGAACGCGGCGACGGGAGCGAGCATCGCGGCACCGCCGGCGGCGATCTTCTTGCCGACGTTCTGCGCGGTGACCTTGGCGGTGTGGAGCTTGCTTTCGAGGGTCTTGCGGTTCATGCGGGGTATCTCCGATTGGGGGGGAGGGTTAGTAACGTTGCTCGCGGCTTGCCCGGATGTAGAGGCGCAAACACAGACCGAGTGTCCAAACGCCAGCTATCGCGAACGCGATTTCGGCGCCTTCTGCGGCCGAGAGCGTCGGAAAAATCTGTTCCGGCTTCTCGACCCACACGGGCACCGTGCACGTGCCGTCGACCGCGATGTTTTGCGAATCGCAGGCCTGCACGTACACGGTGCCCATGACTTACGCCGCCTTCTGCGGGGCCGGCGCCACCGGCTTCTGTGCCGGAGCCTCGACCTCGACGAGCGACATGCGACGCGCCAGTTCCGGGCCGTAGCGGCCGGGAACGATGTCGGCGATGACGTTCCAGCGATAGGCACGCCCGACGGCGTAGCCCAAGTTCGGGCCGTCGACTTCGAGTTCGAATTGCTGTTTCAAGATCGGCGTTTCGAGCGTCGCGGGGTGGAAGTACACCGCGCGAGGTCCGTTCTTGCCGGTGCGGGTCACGGTCTCGACGGGGCCACGGATGGTGACAGTTGCGAAGTCTTCAGCTTGGTTGCTCATGTCGTTTCTCTCTCTGTCGTCGTTAGTTGGCATCACACAAATCTCGGGCGGATTGGTAGGGTCAAGAATGGGTAAGAGCCCTGCGGCCCACCCATTCGCGTTCCCTGCCCAAGCCCGAAGGTTCTTCAGTCGCTTGCGTCGGATGTGTCTTGCGCGCCCTCCGACCAGGCGCTTTGCTGCGGTGCTGCGCTGTAGTCGAGGCGTGGCGGTGACCACGCGCCGAAGTTGCGCGAAAAATCGAGTAACCCGTCTTTCACGACGTAGTCAGCGACGTAGCTCTGCACGTCGTGCTGACTGCGAGGTCGCTCTAGGCGGTTGAAGCCGAATTCTTGGAGCCACCAGCGGTGGTGCGTCTTAAGGTGAGTAAGCCGCCAAAGATCGTCTGTTGGCGCGGATAGCAGCGCGTGGAAGTGCAGCCGACCATCCTTGTGGAACTCACTCCCTCGGACCCATTGCAGCCCGCCGTGCCATTTTTTCGACCAGTTGCGCCCGTAGATGTCGCCACTGATCTTGCTGACGAAGACACGAAACGCTTTATCGGCCGCTTCTGGATGCACAGAACCGTTGTTGCCCGTGCGATCGGCAACGAGGACTTGTCCCGTGCGTCGGTCTCGATAGAAACGCTGCTGTCGAAAAGTGAGAGTTGCGAAGCAATGTGCGGCGTGTCGCCCGAGAAGCTGAGCCCAGGCGTCGCGAACACGCGTATCCGCTTGACCGTACAACTCCGGTTGATCCAAAAGCTCGACATGGCGGGGCTCCACATCACGCCTGCGCGCTCAGCGGTACGCGATTTAGCGCAGCGAGGTCGGCGCACTCGAAGCACTCGCCATCGCCGAAGCGATACACGCAATGGTGGTCTTCGCTGGGGTACGGCCGCTGGGCCGCTAGGAATTCGTCGATGCTGCCGGCAAAGGTCGCGAACGGCGCATCGGGGTCAGGGCCAAGGGACTGTCGGATGGTCTCCCGAAGTCCGGGGATAGGTTCGCCGTCGTCGTGCGTCCACCAGTCGGTGAGGTAGCGGACCTCGCGTTCGTGCTGGTCCGACAGCCAGCGGTACACGCCGCACAGCTCGACCACGAGAACGAAGACGCCGACGACGGCGATAAACAGCGCGGCGAAGATCGCCAGCGAGTAACCGTTCTGAGCCAGGAGCAACCCCAGCACCTGTTCGAAAGCGTCCATTCCTACCCCCCGTAGTGGCCGGGGGCGGCGGCACCGGCTCCAACGGGGGAGGGGGTGCCGGGCACCGCCCCCGGCGGTTGCCTATGTCTAGGCCTTGATCTAGACGGGGTGGAGTATGCCTATCCCTTGAATTACGTCAAGGGGTAGGATGCCCATGTCATGTAGGTTGCCGACGAACGGCTACGGGGACCTGCGATGAATACGTTGCTTGTTTTGATCGCTTTAGGAGCTACACCTGTCGTGCCGCCGCCTAGCGTTACCGACCCGGCAAAGCTAGAGCAGGTGCGTGCAGGAAAAGAGATTTGCAAAGCGCTGGAAGCGTACGAAGCTCGATACGTTTTGAAGAAGAAAAAGACGTTGCAAGTCGAGTTCGCTCCAGATCACACCATCGAATGCGTAAAGGCAGATAGCCATGTCGTACACGACCGACCTACTCGACAAGTTCAAGCTGGCGAAAGGAATCGATAGCGACTACGCAGCTGCGCAGGCGCTTGGCGTTCGACCAAATCGCCTCAGCAACTACCGAACCGGCGTATCGCATGCAGACGACAAAACCGCCGTGATGCTGGCGGATGCGTTGGGGCTCGATAGGCTGAAGACGATTGCTGCGATCAACATGGATCGCGCTCGGGATTCGAAGGAAAAGGCCTTCTGGCGCCAGATTGCGGCGGCAGCGGCGGTAACACTTCTGCTGTCGCCGGTGGCTTCGTTGGTATGGGCCCACCAGGATTCGAACCTGGAACCAAAGGATTATGAGTCCTCTGCTCTAACCGTTGAGCTATAGGCCCGCGCGAGCAGGGATTCTAATGGTTGGGCGGGGCGGGCGTAAGCGGCGCGGCCATGTGCCGGCGCCGTCGCATGGCGAGACCAGGACGCTAACGCCGGCGCAGAACGAGGCAGCAGCTTGGTCTCCCCGGCCGGTTTCTGCCAATCGAAGGCCCATATCTGGACGCCATATCGAAGTGGCTATCCAAGCGCCTCACCAAAGACGCTCATCGGCGCAGAGACAAGAGATGGCGGGCAATGCCCCTCAGCGCCTGACACTCATCGAATAAGGCCGCTGCTTCGGATCGCTCGCCCACGCCTTGTTCGGCGTGCCCTGCATGGTAAATCGCAATTCCCCGCCGGCCATGATCTCTTCGTGGCGCAGGAAGCTGCGGTCCAGCGGGCGGCCGTTGAGGGTGGCGGCGCCGATGTAGGTGTGGGCGTCATCCAGGCCGTCGGCGACGACGGTGAAGCGTTTGCCGTTGGGCAGGTTGAGGGTGGCCTTGGGCAGGAAGGGGCGGCCGATGGCGTATTCGTTGCTGGCTGGGGCCACCGGGTAGAAGCCCAGCGCGGTGAAGACGTACCAGGCCGACATCTGGCCGAGGTCGTCGTTGCCGGCCAGGCCGTCAGGGCGCGGGGCGTACTGGCTGGCCATGATCTGCTTGAGGCGTTCCTGGGTGCGCCAGGGCTGGCCGGCGTAGCCGTACAGGTAGGCGACATGGTGGCTGGGTTCGTTGCCGTGGGCGTACCAGCCGATCAGGCCGGTGATGTCTTCCATGTGCGCGAACACCTTCGGGTCGACCTTGGCGTCGAAGACCTGGTCGAGTTTGGCGACGAGCTTGGCGTCGCCGCCGTGGGCGTCGATCAGGCCGGCGACGTCCTGCGGCACGTACCAGGAGTACTGCCAGGCGTTGCCTTCGGTGTAGTCGGTGCCGTAGCCGCTGGCGGTGGGGTCGAAGGGTTCGCGGAAGGCGCCGTCGCGCTTGCGCGCGCGCATGAAGCCGGTGTTCGCGTCGAAGGCGTGCTTCCAGTTGCCGGCGCGCTTCTCGAACTTGGCGGCGATGTCCCGGCGGCCCATGTCGGCGGCCATGCGCGCGATGGTCCAGTCGTCGAAGGCGTATTCGAGGGTCTTCGAGGCGGCCTCGCCTTCTTCGTCGATCGGCACATAGCCCAGTTCCATGTACTGGGCGATGCCGTCGTAGGGGCCGTAGCTGGCGCTGGCGACCATCGCGTCGAGGGCTTCGTCGGTGTCGTAGCCGCGGATGCCTTTCATGTAGGCGTCGGCGATCACCGGCACGGCGTGGTAGCCGACCATGCACCAGGTTTCCTGCCCGTGGAAGGACCAGACCGGCAGGATGCCGTAGGGGCTGTGGCGGCGCGAGGCGAGCAGGGAATTGACGAAGTCGTTATTGCGCCGCTCGGGCTGCACCAGGGTCAGCAAAGGGTGCAGCGCGCGGTAGGTGTCCCACAGCGAGAACGTCGAGTGGTAGCGAAAGCCCTTGGCCTGGTGCACGGCGTTGTCGGGGCCGCGGTAGCGGCCGTCGCTGTCCATGAACAGACTCGGACCCATCAGCGTGTGATACAGCGCGGTGTAGAAGCTCTTGCGCATCGGCTCGGGCGCGTCGGCGTCGATCGCCGACAAGGCCTCGGTCCAGCTCGCGCGCGCCTGGGCTCGCACGCCGTCGAAATCCCAGCCGGGCACTTCGGCGTCGAGGTTGGCGATGGCGCTGTCTTCGCTGACCGGCGAGATCGACACCTTGACGATGAGGTCCCTGCCTTCGGCCTCGGCGAAGTCGAGGCTGCCGACCACCTGGCGGCCTTCGATCTGCGCGCGTTTCGTCGGGTCTTTTTCGCCCGGCGGCGGGAAGCCCTTGTAGGCGACGTCGGCCTCGGTGTCGTGGAAGCCGTGGCCGCTGACCGGGCGCGAGAACCGCATCGCGAAATACAGCTGACGGCCCGGCGCCCAGCCGCGGGTTTCGCGGAAGCCGGTGACGGTGCCGTCGGTGCGCAGGCGCAGCCGCGACCACAGCACCTTGCCCGGGTAGTCGTACAGGCTGGTGCGCAGGTCGACCAGCACGTGCGCGGCCTGGCCCTTCGGGAAACGATAGCGATGCACGCCGACGCGCTCGGTCGCGGTAAGTTCGGCGCGGATCTTGTAGTCGTCGAGGGTGACCGCGTAATAGCCCGGCTGCGCCACTTCGTCGTCGTGGCGGAAGCGCGAGCGGTAGCCGCTGCGCGCCACCTTCGAGTCGCCGCGTTCGAGCTTGACCTCGCCGGCGATCGGCATCAGCAACACGTCGCCGAGGTCGGAATGGCCGGTGCCGGAGAAATGGGTGTGCGAGAAACCGACGATGCTGCTGTCGCTGTAGCGATAGCCGGCGGCCCAGCCGTAGGCCTGCTTGCGCGGCTGGATCTCGGTGTCGGGGCTGAGCTGGATCATGCCGAACGGCACCACCGCGCCGGGGAAGGTGTGGCCTTCGCCGCCGGTGCCGATGAAGGGGTCGACCGATTCGTAGGCGCGGCGGCCGGCCTCGCCGTCCGGGGCTTGGCCGGCGGGACCGGCACTCGCGCCGAGGGCGCAGGCGGCCAGGGCGGCGGCGGCCAGCCAGCGCAGGGCGGGACAGGCGCGGCGGGAGGTGAGAGGCTGGGTCGGCCGGGTCATCCGGGGCACTCCGTCTATAGGGCACAGGGCCCGGACACGGCCGGACCGGCAAAAATCCCGGCGGCCACTTTTAGATCGTTCTAAATGCGGGCAAGCTAACACGCGGCCCAGGCCCCTTCATGCTGCAATGCAGAATGCAGGGACGGGCCCGAGGCCGCAGGATGACGGCATTTAGAACGATCCAAAAGCCGCCCAGAGCCATGATTGCCGACCGACCACCCCTTGTGAGGTGTCAACGATGAACGACGCGCCCGCTCCCCGCGGCCGGGTCACCCTGGCCGACATCGCCCGGGCCTGCGGCCTGTCGCGCGCGACGGTCTCGCTGGTCCTGCGCGGCAGCCCGCTGGTCCACGCCGACACCCGCGCCCGGGTCGAGGCCGAGCTCAAGCGCCAAGGCTACGTCTATCACCGCGGCGCCGCCAACCTGCGGCGCAAGGTGTCGACCGGCGTGGCCCTGGTCATCAACGACCTGTCCAACCCCTTCTTCGCCGAATTCGCCGCCGGCGTCGACGAATGGCTGGCCACCGCCGGCTTCGTCACTCTGCTCGGCAGCACCAACGAGTCGGTCGAACGCCAGCAGGCGGTGCTGACTTCGCTGATGGAGCACGACCCGGCCGGCATCATCCTGTCGCCGGCCGAAGGCAGCGACGGCGCGCGGGTGCGCGCCCAGGTCGGCGAACGCACCCCGGTGCTGGTGTTCAACCGCGAGCTGGATTCCACCGACTGGGACTTCCTCGCCCTCGACAACACCCACGGCGCGCGCCTGGCGACGCGCCATCTGCTCGAACGCGGCCATCGCCGCATCGCCTTCTTCGGCGGCCATCGCGATTCCAGCTCGTGCCGGCAGCGCCGCCAGGGCTATCGCGAAGCCTTGGCCGAGGCCGGGGTCGACCCGGAACCGCAGTGGCTGGTCGAATGCGCGCCCACGCGCCTGGAAGCGGCGCAGCAGACCGGCGCGCTGTTCGTGCGCGACCCGGCCCCGACCGCGGCGGTCTGCTACAACGACGCGGTCGCGCTGGGCCTGATGGCCGGCCTGGTCGCGCGCGGGCGCCGCCCCGGCGGCGATTTCGCCGTCATCGGCTTCGACGATATTCCCGAAGCCTCGGTCGCTTCCCCCACCCTGACCACCATCGCGGTCGACCCGCGCGCACGCGGCCGCCAGGCGGCCGAACTGATCCTCAAGCGCCTGCGCGACCCCGACATGCCGCCCGCCCATACCGTCGCCCCCGTCCGTCTGCAGGCCCGCAGCAGCAGCGAGGTGCTCGTTCCGCCCGGAGAGTTCGCATGACCCGTCGCGACATGTCCTACACCGCCGCGCTCGCGGTGGTGACCACGATCTTCTTCACCTGGGGCGGCCTGACCAGCCTCAACGATGTGCTGATCCCGCATCTGAAAGCCGTGTTCCAGATGAACTACGCGCAGTCGATGCTGATCCAGTCGACCTTCTTCGGCGCCTACTTCCTGATGTCGCTGCCGGCGAGCAAGGTGGTGGCGAAGGTCGGCTACAAGAACAGCATCGTGATCGGGCTGATCGTGGCCGCAGCCGGCGCGGCGCTGTTCTTCCCGGCCGCGCGGATACCGTCGTATCCGCTGTTCCTGGGCGCGCTGTTCGTGCTCGCCAGCGGCATCACCCTGCTGCAGGTGTCGGCGAATCCGTACATCAGCCTGCTCGGCGACCCGGCCGGCGCGCCGAGCCGGCTCAATCTCGCCCAGGCCTTGAACTCGCTCGGCACCACCGTGTTCCCGTACGTGATCGGCCCGCTGATCCTGTCGACCGCGGTGCTCGGCACCGCCGAACTCGCGGCGATGTCTGTCGCCGAGCAGGCGGCTTACCGCGCCCATGAAGCGGCCTCGGTGCAGATGCCGTACATGATCATCGCCGGCTGCCTGCTGCTGCTCGCGGTGTTCGTGTACCAGATGCGCATTCCCTCGCTGGCCGAAGCCACCGAGAGCGCCGACCCGGTGCACCACAGCTTCGCCGAGGTGCTGGGCCAGCGCCATCTGTTCTTCGGCGTGATCGCGATCTTCGTCTACGTCGGTGCCGAGGTCTCGATCGGCAGCTTCCTGATCAACTACATCTCGGCGCCGGAAATCGGCAACATCGACCACGCCCAGGCCAGCGAATACCTGGCGTACTACTGGGGCGGCGCGATGGTCGGCCGCTTCATCGGCGCCGCGTTGCTGCGCCGCTTCGATGCGCGGCGCCTGCTGGCCTTGTTCGCGGTCGCGGCGATCGCGCTGCTGGCGGTGACGATGAGCACCCAGGGCTCGATCGCGATGTGGGCGGTGCTGTCGATCGGCCTGTTCAACTCGATCATGTTCCCGACCATCTTCACCATCGCCATCGAGCGGCTCGGGCCGATGACCAGCAAGGCTTCGAGCCTGCTGATCATGGGCATCGTCGGCGGCGCGGTCGTGCCGTGGCTGCAGGGCGTGCTGTCCGACCGGATCGGTATCCAACCTTCGTTCGTAATTCCGGTGGTGTGCTACGCCTTCATCGTCTGGTACGGCTGGCGCGGCTCGCGCGTCGCCGCCGGTCAGGGCCAGCACGTCACCGCCCAGGCTTCGGGAGTGATGCATTGATGTCCGTTGTGCTATCGGCAGAACCGCGCAACGGCGCAATCGTCTGCTTTGGTGAGGCCCTGATCGATTTTCTCGCACGTCCCTCGTCGGTCGCCGGCGAGCCGCGTCACTTCGTCGAGTACGCCGGCGGCGCGCCGGCCAACGTCGCCGTCGCCGCGGCGCGCCTGGGCGGCAATGCGCGCTTCGTCGGCATGCTGGGCGAAGACATGTTCGGCGACTTCATCGCCGCGCAGTTGCACGACTACGGTGTCGACACACGTCACCTGCTGCGCACCGCCGAGGCCAAGACCGCGCTGGCCTTCGTCTCGCTCGACGGCGACGGCGAACGCAGCTTCAGTTTCTACCGGCCGCCGGCCGCGGACCTGCTGTTCCGCGACGCGGATTTCAGCAACGACAGCTTCGCCGACGCCCAGGTGTTCCACGTCTGCTCCAACAGCCTGACCGAAGAAGCGATCGCCGCGACCACGCTGGCCGGCATGCGCCGCGCGCGCATGGCCGGCGCGCTGGTCAGCATGGACATGAACCTGCGGCCGTCGCTGTGGCCGGCCGGCTTCGACCCGGCGCCGCGGCTGTTGGCGGCGCTACTCGAAGCCGACCTGATCAAGCTGTGCGGCAGCGAGTTCGAGTTCCTCGCCCGCCACCTCGGCGGCGAGGAAGCCGCGCTGCAACGGCTGTGGCACGGCTATGCGACCTGCGTGCTGATCACCGACGGCGCCACGCCGATCCGCTGGCATACCCGCACGCGCCAGGGTGAGGTCGCGACTTTCCGGGTCGCCCCGTCCGACACCACCGGCGCCGGCGACGCCTTCGTCGGCGGCCTGCTGCAGCGCTTGTCGAGCCTCGGCGTGAACGCCGCCGGCTTCGGCGACTTCCTCGCCAACGAGGCCGACTTCATCGGCGCGCTGCGCTATGCCGCGGCCGCCGGCGCCCTCGCCACCACCCGACACGGCGCCTTCGCGGCGATGCCGAGCGCGGCCGATGTCGAACGCCTGATGCAGGAACAGTCATGAACCTTCCTTCGCACCCGCTCCCCGATTTCCGCAAGGCCGAGACCCTGCGCGCGCACATCGCCGACACGATGGCGTTCTACGATCCGGTCGCGCGCGACCCGGACGGCGGCTTCTTCCATTATTTCCGCGACGACGGCTCGGTCTACGACGCCTCGCACCGGCACCTGGTCAGCAGCACCCGCTTCGTCTTCAACTACGCGATGGCGGCGATCGAGTTCGAGCGCGAGGACTACCGCGAGCTCGCGCGCGACGGCCTGCGCTATCTGCGCGAGAAGCACCGCGACGCGCAGACCGGCGGCTACGCCTGGACGATCCGCGACGGCCAGCCCGAAGACCGGATGAACCACTGCTACGGCGGCGCCTTCGTGCTGCTCGCCTATTCGACCGCGCTCAAGGCCGGCATCGACGAGGCCGCGGCGTGGATGGACGAAACCTGGGACCTGCTGGAACAACGCTTCTGGGAAGCGCCGCACGGCTTGTACCGCGACGAAGCCGACGCCGACTGGAATTTCAGCGACTACCGCGGCCAGAACACCAACATGCACATGTGCGAGGCGATGCTGGCGGCGTACGAGGCCAGCGGCCAGCGCCGTTATCTCGACCGCGCGTTGACCCTGGCGCAGAACATGACCCAGCGCCAGGCAGCGAAGTCCGAAGGCCTGGTGTGGGAGCACTACGACCGCGACTGGAACATCGACTGGGACTACCACCGCGACGACCCCAAACACCTATTCCGCCCATGGGGCTTCCAGCCCGGCCACCAGACCGAGTGGGCCAAGCTGCTGTTGATCCTCGACCGTCACCTGTCGCCGAACGGCGAAGCCCCGCAGTGGCTGCTGCCGACCGCGCGGCATCTGTTCGACTTCGCGGTGGCGCGTTCCTGGGACAGCGAACACGGCGGCCTGTTCTACGGCTTCGCCCCGGACGGCTCGGTCTGCGACGACGACAAGTATTTCTGGGTCCAGGCCGAGTCCCTGGCGACCGCCGCGCTGCTGGCCGCGCGCACCGGCGAGAATCTGTACTGGCAGTGGTACGACAAACTGTGGGCCTATGCCTGGCAGCACATGGTCGACCACCGCTACGGCGCCTGGTACCGCATCCTCGATCGCGAGAACCGCAAGTACAGCGACGAGAAGAGCCCGGCCGGCAAGACCGACTACCACACCATGGGCGCGTGCTACGAGGTGATGCGGTTGTTGCGCGGTGGTTAAGTGGTTGCGACGTTATCGCGTGATCGGAACGGGGCGTTTTTGCGCCCCGTTTTTTATGCAACGCGGTCTTTGCTTTGGGGTAGGAGCGACGTAAGTCGCGACCGCGACCTCTCAATCTCGCACCGATGCCCGCTGCAGCCTGGTCAGGGTAGGAGCGGCGCAAGCCGCGACATCGCTGCGGCGGTCCCGCGGTGCATTCCTCGTGGAAGATCAAGACCAAGATCAAACCCAAAGCTTCCGCCACTAAAGCGGCGGGTTACTTTCTTTTGTCTAAAGCAACAAAAGAAAGATAACCAAAGAAGTTGCTTTGTTTTGAATCAAAGGCATGCATGAGCGGTGCCGCCGCGGGGATTTTTCATACGGGACATCCCTGTCCCGATGAAAAACCGCCTGCATCCATGCAGGCCGCCCTCCGGGCCTTCTATGGCCTTCGCTAGTGCGATGCGACGCACAGCAACAGAGCGGCCATCAAAGCCGCGTCGCTATCCCTGTAGGAGCGACGTAAGTCGCGACCAAGGGACGTGTCGATGCGACAACGTCAATGTCCCCCATCGAAGCGGCGTGCATTCGCCGAGGTAGGAGCGGCGCAAGCCGCGACCGCGAACCTACGGCTGCCGGCGCAGGCAATCGGGATCGCGTGGTCGCGGCTTGCGCCGCTCCTACCCAAGAGCAGACGCGATATGTCGGCTGTCGGCCGCCTGCCGTTGCCGTTGCCGTTGCCGTTGCCGTTGCCGTTGCCGTTGCCGTTGCCGTTGCCGTGATTTTGATTTGCTTCACCGCTTTGCCGGCCAAGAGAAGACCCGTAGGGCGGCCCGCAGGGATGCGGGCCGTGCGCAAGCAGGCCAGGGATGGCCTGTCTGGAGCATCCCTGCGTCGGCTTCGATCGTGCGGGCTTGTGCCCTTGCAAGAAGAAGCACTTTTCTTTGGTGACTTTCTTTTGTTGCTTTGGACAAAAGAAAGTTACCCGCATCCTTTAGGGGGCGGAAGCTTTGCTATTGATGTTGCTTTACCGCCTCAAGGCCGGCGACGCAGCAACCGGAGACGGCGCGGTCGCGGCTCACGCCGCTCTTACAGGACTTTCGGTCGGCCTCGCCGCAAAACTGAGGCACCGTGGTCGCGGCTTGCGCCGCTCCTACCCTGGGTTTCGTCGGCACGACAGGAATCGCGCCAAGCCAAACGCATCCATCGCCTGCGTATTCATGTTCCGCTCGTCGGAAGCCCCCCGCCCATCCCACGATCCATGACCGCGGTCGAAGCACTCGGGCCTATCCTGAGCGCCCAACCCGAGGACGCGCCCGCCATGGACACCCAACAGATCGCCAACCGTTACGTCGAGCTGTGCCGCGCCGGCCGGCACGAGCAGATACAGGACGAGCTCTACGCCGACGATGCCGTCAGCATCGAGGCGCCCGGCAAACAGGACGGTCCGCTCGGCAATGTCGAAGGGCTGGCGGCGATCCGCCGGAAGGGCCGCGATTTCATGGCCGACGTGGTCGAGATCCACAGCAGTTGGTGCAGCGATCCGGCGGTCGGCGGCGACTGGTTCAGTCTGGCCATGGGCATCGATGCCACCTACAAGAGCATGGGCCGTATGCCCATGGCCGAGGTCGCGGTGTACAAGGTGCGCGACGGCAAGATCGTGCACGAGCAGTTCTTCTACGGCTGAGCGCCTACCGGAACCATCGGATCGCGGCGCACCGCCACCCGCTTCGTCGGCCAACGGCTCGACGGCGCGGCATCGCATCGCGCCACGATGCCTGCGATGCGCCGAAGGGGGCTGCGCGACGCCTGCGACGCCGGCACAAGGCCACGGTGCCGTCAGCGACAAGCCTGGCCGCGCGCGCCGCGGAGCCTGGGATACAACGGACCCCGCAAACGAAACAGGCCCCGCGAGCGGGGCCTGTTTCCTTACGCGACCTCAGCGACGCCGATCAATCGATGTCGAGGAAGCTGCGCAGTTGTTCCGAACGGCTCGGGTGACGCAGCTTGCGCAACGCCTTGGCCTCGATCTGGCGGATACGCTCGCGCGTCACATCGAACTGCTTGCCGACCTCTTCGAGGGTGTGGTCGGTATTCATGTCGATGCCGAAACGCATGCGCAGCACCTTGGCTTCCCTCGGGGTCAGGCCGGCGAGCACGTCGCGGACCGTCTCGGAGAGGTTGATGTTGGTGGTGGCTTCGACCGGGGACTCGACGTTGGTGTCCTCGATGAAATCGCCGAGGTGCGAATCCTCGTCGTCGCCGATCGGCGTCTCCATCGAGATCGGCTCCTTGGCGATCTTCATGACCTTGCGGATCTTGTCCTCGGGCATGTCCATCTCTTTCGCCAACTCTTCCGGCGTGGCCTCGCGGCCGTATTGCTGGAGCATCTGACGCGAGATGCGGTTGAGCTTGTTGATCGTTTCGATCATGTGCACCGGAATACGGATGGTGCGCGCCTGATCGGCGATCGAACGGGTGATGGCCTGGCGGATCCACCACGTGGCGTAGGTCGAGAACTTGAAGCCGCGGCGGAACTCGAACTTGTCGACCGCCTTCATCAGACCGATGTTGCCTTCCTGGATCAGATCGAGGAACTGCAGACCGCGGTTGGTGTACTTCTTGGCGATGGAGATCACCAGGCGCAGGTTGGCCTCGACCATCTCCTTCTTGGCCTTGCGCGCCTTGGCTTCGCCGTAGGCCATCGCGCGGCTGATTTCCTTGATGTCGGCCAGGGTCAGGAACGAGGCCTGCTCGATCTCGATCGTGGTCTGCTGCTCGGCGATGATCTGGTCCTTGACGTCGCGCAGGCCCGAAGACCACTTCTGCTTGCGCTTGAGCAGCTCGTCGACCCATTCCAGATTGGTCTGGTTGCCTTCCCAGGCGCGGATGAAGTCCTTGCGCGGCATCTTGGCGATGCGCGTGGCCAGGTCGAGGATCTTGCGCTCGTGGTCCTTGATCGAGCCGACCACGTCGCGCAGGTTGCGCATCAGGTTGTCGGTCAGGGCCAGCGGCAGCTTCAGGGTGACGAACACGGCGGCGATGTCTTCGCGCAGCTTGGTCGCCGCCTTGACGCCGGCCTCGCCCTTGGCCTGGGCCTTGAGGAACTTGCCGTACAGGTCGGCGATGGCCTCCATGCGCGCGGCGACTTCGACCGGGTCCGGACCGGAGACGGTCTCTTCGGTCTCGGCGTCGTCGCCGGCGGCTTCGACTTCTTCGTCGTCGTCCGCGTCGGCATCGGCCTCGGCCACCACGACCGGCGGCGCCGGCGGCTCGGGCTCTTCGTCGAGGTGATCGTTGAAGCCGACCACGATCTCGGCCAGGCGCTTCTTGCCGGCCTTGTGCTGCTCGTAGTCTTCGAGGATCAGCTGGATCGTGGAGGGGAACAGCGCAAGCGAGGCCTGGACCTGGTTCAGGCCCTCTTCGATGCGCTTGGCGATGGCGATTTCGCCCTCGCGGGTGAGCAGCTCGACCGTGCCCATCTCGCGCATGTACATGCGCACGGGGTCGGTGGTGCGGCCGCCTTCGCCGTCGAGTGCGGTCAGCGCCGCCGCGGCTTCTTCAGCCGCGGTGTCGTCGACTTCGCGATTACCGGTGTTGCCGTCGGCGAGCAACAGCGTTTCGGCATCGGGTGCGACTTCGTGCACCTCGATGCCCATGCCGTTGATCATGCCGATGATGTCTTCGATCTGTTCCGCGTCGACGAGATCGTCGGGCAGGTGATCGTTGACCTCGGCATAGGTCAGATAGCCCTGCTCCAAGCCCTTGCTGATCAGGAGCTTGATATCGGACGGAGGGGGCTGACGTTCGTTGGCCATGGGCTGCGCCACCGCGCTATTGAGGGTAGGGAACGCTCCAGTATATCAGGTCCGGCCTGGGAGGCCGGGTCTTAGGACCGGAGGAGAAAGGTGACCGGGCCGTCGTTGACCAGGTTGACGACCATATGGGCGCCGAAGCGGCCGGTTTCCACCCCTCCGGCATGACGTTGCCGGCAGGTTTCGACCAGACGGTTGAATAGCGGTTCAGCCAGGGCCGGCGCGGCCGCCGTGCTGAAGCCCGGACGCATGCCGCTGCTGGTATCGGCGGCCAGGGTGAACTGGCTGACCAGCAGCAGGCCGCCGCCGGTGTCGGCCAGGCCACGGTTCATGCGGCCGGCCTCGTCGGCGAAGACCCGATACCCGAGCAGGCGTTCGGCCATGCGGGCGATCTGGGGTTCGCCGTCGCCGGGTTCAAGCCCGACCAGGGCCAGCAGGCCGGGGCCGATCGCCCCGACCGTCTCGCCGTCGACGGCCACCGAGGCCTGGGTGACGCGCTGGATCAGACTCAGCATGCGGCTCGTACGCCTGGAAAACACGAACGCGATTGTAAAGCCTGGATCGTGCCGGCATCGGCGGCGAGCCGGCTTCGATATGTGCCGCATCCGGCACATTCGCGCGGTGCGGACGCGGCAGGCGCGCGCGGGGCAGCGGCTACACTCGCGCGATGACCCGTTTCGTCGCCCGCCTGTTGTATGTCCTCGCCAGCGCGCTCGGCCGCTTGCCCTGGTCCTGGCAGATGCGCCTGGGCGACGCGATCGCCGCGCTGTGGCAGCGCCGCAACGCCCGCGAGGCCCGGGTCGCCCGGGTCAACCTGGAGCTGGCCTACCCGGACCTGCTGCCGGCCGAACGCGAGCAGTGGCAGCGCGCGATCGTGCGCACCACCTCGCGCCAGGCGGTCGAGACCCTGCGCCTGTGGACCCGGCCGCATGCCGAGAACCTCGGCCTGCTGCGCGAGCAACACGGTACCGAGCTGTTCGACGCCGCGCTCGCGTCCGGGCGCGGCCTGATCGTCGCCGCGCCGCACTACGGCAACTGGGAACTGCTGAACCAGTGGCTGGCCTTCCGCACTCCGCTGGCGATCCTGTACCGCCCGCCGGAGTCGGCGATCGGCGAGGCCTTCCTCAACCTGGTGCGCGCCGACACCGAGGCCGAGCGGGTCACCCAGGTCCGCGCCGAAGGCTCGGCGGTGCGCCAGCTGTGGAAGCGCCTCAACGCCGGCGGCGTGGTCGGCATCCTGCCCGACCAGCAGCCCAAGGCCGGCGACGGCGAGTTCGCGCCGTTCTTCGGCGTGCCCGCGCTGACCATGACCCTGCTCGGGCGCCTGGCCGAACGCACCGGCGCGACCGTGCTGTTCGCATATTGCGAACGCATCGACACGCATCCGGACCATCCGGCCTTCGCCCTGCGCATCGAAGCCGCGCCCGAAGGCATCGCCGACCCCGATCCGCAACGCGCCTGCGTCGCGCTCAACGCGGCGGTAGAACGGATCGCGCGACGCGATCCGGCCCAATACCAGTGGACCTACAAACGCTATACGCTGCGTCCATCCGGCAACGGCGACGACAATCCCTATCGTTCGAGGTAGGACGCCGGCCCGTCGGCTCGACAAGGACGCCTCATGCGTTACGCGCTATTGATGCTTGCCCTGCTGTGCGGCCCGGCCATCGCCGCCGCGCAGGGCGCCGACCAGGCCAAGGTCGACCAGGCCGAAGTCAACGCAGTCGATGCGGCCTGGGGCCGCTACACCCGGCTCGCGGCCAAGGACGACGGCGCGAGCGCCGAGCTGGTCGCCGAATCGACCGCGCAGCATTACGCCTTCCTGCGCGATGTGGCCTTGTACGGCTCGACCGAACAGGTCCGCCGCCTGCCGGTCGCCGACCGCCTGACCGTGTACGGGCTGCGCGCGAAGTACGAGGCGCCGGTGCTGGCCGGATGGGACGGCCGCGCGGCCTATCGCCACTGCGTGCAGGACAAGCTCTGCCATGTGGTGATGCGCCACGCCGACGGCAATTTCCCGACCCTGAGCCACGTGGCGATGATCGACGCCGACCGCGCGCTCGGCGAAGTGCGGCCGCCGACCGGCGAGCGTTATGTGTTCGGCCCCGAGTTCGTGCGCGAGGACGGCCGCTGGAAGACCCGCCCGGAACGCCAGACCGAAGAGCTGTCGAGCTTCATGGCCGCGGCGGCCGCGCAGGCCGGCGGCGAGACCGCTCTGCTGCAGCACCTGCTCGGCGATTTCCTCGGCGACGGACAGGCGCCGTCGACCCTGAGCGCGCTGGAGCTGGCGCCGCGCGAGGACGAGTCGCAGCGCAACCGCCTCAACGAGCGCTGGCCGGATTACCAGGCCTACATCGACACCCAGGTCGCGGCGATCCAGCGCAAGGCCGAGGCCGGCGAAACGCTGGCGCAGTACTTGTACGGGCGCCTGCTCTACACCGGGCTGGAATCGCGCCGCATCCCCGCCGACCGCGACGCCGCGCTGGCGGCGCTCGAGCGCGCCAGCGACAGCGGCCACGCCGAATCGGCGCTGGCGGTGGCCAACATCCTGCTGTCGACCAACGACCGCCTGTCGCTGAGCCCGCAGACCCTGCGCCGCGCCCTGCCGCATCTGCGCCGCAGCGCCGAAAGCGGCAACCCGCAGGCGATGATGGGCTACGCCGATTTCATCCGCTCCGGCGCCGCCGGCCTGACCAGCGATTGCGGCCAGGCGGTCGAATGGCTGCGCAAGGCCGAGGACGCCGGCATGGCGCAGGCGCGCAACGACCGGGTCTGGATCCTCGCGACCTGCCCGATCGCCGGCCAACGCGACGCCAAGCAGTCCCTGGCGCTGGGCCAGCACATGATCGCCAAGCGCGAACGGCTCAGCGCCGCCGAACTCGACACCGTCGCCGCCGCGCTGGCCGCCAACGGCGACTTCGCCCAGGCAGTGGCGTTCCAGACCGACGCGCTGGCCCGGCTCAAGGACGGCGAGCTCGATCCGAGGTCGCGCGAGCGCATGCAGGGCCGGCTCGCGCTGTATCGTCAGGGCCGCGACTACACCGAAACCGAACCGCTGTACGCCAAAGAACCCTGATGACGGATACGCCCGACCCCACCGCCGCCGAGCCCGCGTCCATCGGGCCCGCGCCCGACCGGCCCGCACCTGTCGAGCGCGCGTCCGACGAGCACTCGCCGGTCGAGTCCGGCGCGCCCCTGCCAGATCCCGCGCCGGCCGGCGGCGACACCGGCGCGACCGGCTGGCAACAACTGCCCTCGCGCGCCGTGCTGTTGTGCACGATCGACGTCAGCGTGTCGCTGGCGGTGGTGTTCGCGATCGCCGGGGTGATCCTCGGCATGCTCACCATCGGCGCCTGGGTGGCGGTCGCGAGCGGGCTCAGCGGCGCCTTGCTCGGCGCCGGCATCGGCACCTGGATCGGCCTGCGCCGCTACCGCAACACTTTGTGGCGGCTCGACGCACACGGCTTCGCGGTACGCCGCGGGGTCGCCTGGCAACGCGAAACCCTGGTGCCGCTGACCCGGGTGCAACATCTCGATCTCAAGCACGGCCCGCTGCAACGCCTGCGCGGCCTGGCGACCCTGGTCGTGCACACCGCCGGCACCCGCCACAACGCGGTCTCGATCGACCATCTCGACGCGCTCGACGCCGAGCGCCTGCGCGAACGCCTCGGCCGCCAGCTCGACCACGACGAAGACGCCTGATGAGCGCGCCGGATTCGACCACAGCGCCGGACGACGAGAACACGCGCGCCGACCGCCGCCTGCATCCGATGTCGTGGCTGTTCGTGCTGATCCAGCAGCTCAAGCAGTTCGTCGTGCCGCTGGCCGCGCTGCTGTTCTTCGGCCGCGGCGACCGCAACGAACTGTGGCCGCTGATCGGCGTCGGCATGCTGGTGCTAGTGGCGCTGTGGCGTTACTTCACCTACCGCTACGGCATCGGCGCCGATGCGGTGGTGGTGCGCAGCGGCCTGTTCAACCGCAGCCTGCGGGTGATTCCGTTCGTGCGGATCCAGAACGTGGCCCTGCACCAGACCGTGCTGCACCGCGTGTTCGGGGTCGCCGAGGTACGCATGGAATCGGCCGGCAGCAAGGAGGCCGAAGCACAGATGCGCGTGCTCCGGCTCGACGACGCGCTGGCGCTGGAAGCGCTGGTGCGCAGGCGCGGCGCGGCGCTCGCCGAAGGCCAGGCCGAGGAGCGCGCCGACGTGCTGCTGCGGCTGTCGCCGGCCGAAGTGCTGCGGCTGGGCCTGGTCTCCAACGGCGGCCTGGTCCTGATCGGCGCCGCCCTGGCCGGCCTGTCGCAATACACCCCGGACTTCAACGCGCGCATTCCCCAGCGCCTCGGTAGCCAGGCCACGCGCTGGCTGTCCGGCTACGTCGAGGCCTATCACCTCGACGGGATCGGCGTGGCGCTGATCGCGGTGGCCTCGGTCGCGCTGATCGCCGGCCTGCTCAAGCTGCTGTCGATCGTGCTGGCGCTGCTGCGCTACTACGGCTTCGAACTGAGCGAACACGGGCGCCGCCTGACCGCCGAGCGCGGCCTGCTCGGGCGCTGGCGCACCACCGTGCCGCGCCGGCGCATCCAGGCCTGGACGCTCGAGGAAGGCCTGATGCACCGCCTGCTCAAGCGCCGCAGCCTCAGCGTCGACACGGTCGGCGCCGAGGCCAACGAAGACGGCCGCTCGCTCAAGGAGCTCGCGCCGGTCGCCACCGCGCAGGTCTGCGACGGCTTGATCGAACACCTGCTGCCGCGCGCCGACTGGGACCGCCTGGAATGGCGCGCACTGCCGGATGCGGCCTGGTGGCGGCTGTTCCTGCCCGACGTGCCGTGGACCTTGCTCGCGGTGTTCTCGCTGTACTGGCAGGTCGGCGCCTGGAGCGCGCTGGCCCTGCTGTGGCTGCCGTGGGCGGCGTTCAAGGCGCAACGCCGGACCCGCCGCATCGGCTATGCGATCGGCGAGGTGCTGGTGGCGGTGCGCGAAGGCTGGTGGCGGCGCTCGTGGCGGTTCGCCGAACTCGACAAGCTGCAGGCGCTGCAGCTGACCCGCTCGCCGCTGGACCGCAGTTGCGGCACCGCGACCCTGTGGCTCGACACCGCCGGCGCCGGCGCGCTGGCGCCGCCTTTGCGGATTCGCTTCTTGCCCGTAGACGAAGCCCGGCAGATCCACGCCCGGCTCGCGGCGATCCTCTCGCAACGCCCGCTGCGCTGGTGAGGCGCGGCGGCGCCGCTCAGGCGCCGGGGCCCCAATAACCCAGCTCGCGGCGGATCTGCAGACCGCGCAGCAGCGACGACCACGGCTTGCGCCGCAGTGGGCCGAGGCGGCCGTCGAGCAACTGCTCGGTCGCGGCGATCACCCGCTGCGAGGAGCGGCCGTCGCGATAGGGATGGATCGCGTCGGCATAGGCATCGATCGAGGCCTGCAACTCCGGGCTCGGCGCGAACGCCTGTTCGAGCTTGGCCGCCAGCGCCGCCGGGACGTCGAAATCGATCATGTGCGGTTTCGGCGCGCGGTTGCGGAAGGTCACCACCGGCTTGCGCTGGACCACGAACTCCGAGACCACCGAGGTGGTGTCGGCGACCAGCACGTCGGCCGCGCGTTGCGCCGAGATCAGGTCCTCGGTCTCGACGAAAGTGGCGTTGGCGCCGGCCAGCGCGCGATAGCGCTCGAACAGTTCCGGCGCGCACTTGGGATGCAGGGTCAGCAGCCAATAACGTTCGCCCGACGCGACCTGCGCGGCGATCGCTTCGAACAGGTGCGGCGCGGCGCTGAGGCGCTCGGTGAAGGTCGAGGCGAACAACACGGTCTCGCGGCGGCCGGCGAGGCGGCGCCATTTCGCCGCGCCGCCGTCGTCGGCGCCGAACAGCGGATCGAGCTTGGGCCAGCCGGTTTCGACCACGGCGAAATGCCCGGCCTGAGCGGCCAGGGCGCGGAACGGCGCGGTGGTCGCCGGCCCTTGGGTGCAATACAGGTCGAACAGGCCGCGCACGCGGAAGTGGCCGCGCGCGTCTTCGCGTTTCTCGACGTTGAAACCATGGAACAGCTGCACTTTGGCGCCGGCGACGAACGGCGGCACCCAGTTCGCCGCGCTGAACACCGCGCGCGGCTTCAGCGCGACCGCCGCGCGCAGGCCCTCGCGTCCCGGCGCGAGCATCCGCACCGGCGCCGGCAGCGACGAAGCCGCGGCGCCGTCGGCGAACCAGGCATGGGCGGTGTGGCCGGCCGCATGCAGCGCATCGGCCAGCGGCCGCAGGATCGGCAAGGCGTAGCGCTCGGTGGCGAAGAGCAGGTAGTCGGACATGGCGGATGCCTGGAAGCCAGGAACGAGTTTAGAGGAACGAGTTCATAGGAACGAGAAACGAGTGGAAGCCCAAAGCTTCACTCGTTCCTAGTTCCTCGTTCCTAGTTCCTCGTTCCTGATTCCTAATCCCTAGCTCCTCGCCCTTCCCACCGGAGTATCCTGCCCCCGAGCCGCCGCCCCCCAACCACCGCCCCGGACCGCCGCCATCGACACGCCCCCGCCCGTCGCCGAACGACCGCGCCTGTCGGCCTGCATCATCGCGTTCAACGAAGCCGACCGCATCGGCGACTGCATCGCTTCGCTGGCGTTCTGCGACGAGGTGGTGGTAGTCGATTCCTATTCCAACGACGCCACCGCGGCGATCGCGCAGGCCGCCGGTGCGCGCGTGCTGCAACGCGCCTTCGACGGTTTCCGCAGCCAGAAGCACTACGCGGTCGAACAGGCCGCGCACGACTGGGTGCTGTGCCTGGACGCCGACGAACGCGTCGACGCGCGGCTGCGCGCGTCGATCGAGGCGGCGCGCGCGCGCGGCTTCGGAGACGCCGCCGGCTATCGCTTCGCGCGTCTGTCGGAGTATTTCGGCAAGTTCCTGCGGCACGGCAACGCCTACCCGGATCGGGTGCTGCGCCTGTTCGACCGCCGCCGCGGCGGCTGGCGCGGGCAGCGCGAGATCCACGAGGCCGCCAGCGTCGACGGCGCGGTCGCGACTCTGGCCGGCGACCTGATCCACTACCCCTACCGTTCGCTCGAACAGCAACTGAGCAAGACCGAGCGCTACGCGCGGATGATGGCCGAGCACGAATACGCGCGCGGCAAGCGCGCGAGCCTGGGCAAGTTGGTGCTGGCGCCGGCCTGGCGCTTCTGGCGCGGCTACCTGTTGCGCGGCGGCTTCCTCGACGGCTGGCACGGCCTGGTCTACGCCTATGTGCGCGCCAACTACGTGCGCCAGAAGACCATCATGCTGTGGATGCTCGAACGCGGCCAGCCGTTGACGACGCCGCCTCGCCGGGACGACGACGCCACGCCGCGCGACTGAACGCACGGCGCGACGCAAGGCTCAGGTCGCCGCCTCGTCGCCGCGCGCCTCGCGCAGGCTGAAGCCGTACAGCAGGCCGACCGCGACCGCATAGAACGACGCGACCAGTTGGTGAGCGAACATCGACTGGGTCAGGCCGCTGGCGATGTAGACCAGCACCAGCACCAGGCCGGCGAGCGCGCTGCTGCGCGAACGCCCGGCCGGCAACGCACGCAGGCGCTGGGCGAACAACGCCAGCGGCAACAGATACACCGCCAGGATCGCGAACAGGCCCGGCAGGCCCATGGTCGCGGCCCATTCCGGCACGTCGCTGTGGGCGTGTGTGAGCCGGCAGAAGCCGACCCGCGCCGCCGGCGGACGGCATTCCGGCAGGGCGCTCACCGCGCGGCCGAAACTGCCGACGCCGATGCCGTCGAGCGGATGTTCGACGAAGGTCTGCCCGGCCAACGACAACAGGCTCAGGCGCGCGCCGAGCGAGGAGGCGCTGTCGCCCTCGCGCAGCCGGTGCACGTCCGAACGCAGTTCCTCGATCCGGGTCTGCTCGGCGAGCGGGCCGATCCACAAGGCCGCGACCGCGCCGAGCGCCAGGGTCGCCAGCACCGCCCACGACACCCGGCGCGCGCGTCCGCCGCTGACCAGCAGGCCGATCAGCAGCACGATCAACACCCCCGGCCAGGTGCCGCGGCTGCCGCTGAGGGCGACGGCCACCACGCCGAGCGCGCAGGCCAGGGTGGTCCACAGCAGCTCGCCGGAGGGGCGGCAGAACACCGCCAGCACGATCAGCGCGATCACCGCTTCGGCATACACGATGGCGTTGGCGGTCCAGCCGGCGGCGCGGTCCATGCCGCCGCCGACCTGGTAGACCGCGACCGCGAAGGCGCCGGCCAGGCCGACCAGCGCGCCGGCCCACAGCCAGCGCCGCGACGGCCGGTAGGCGTAGGCCATCAGGGCGAAGAACGGCAGGGTCAGCAGGCGCAGGCGGTTGTCGGCCTCGCGCCAGCGCACGTCGTGGAGGAAGGTCGAGACCGCCACGATCGCCGCCACCGCCACCGCCATCATCAGCAGCAGGCGCAGCGCGCCGCCGATCTCGCGATAGCCCTGGGCGATCCGGCCCGGCGCCATCAAGAACGCGGCCAGCGCCAGCGCGGTGAACGGCGCCAGCCCCCATGGGGTCGAGATCAATAGCGCCGGCAGGCAGAACAGGGCGAGTTCGAGGGTGCGCCGGGCCACGGCCAGGCGGCGCGGCTCGCCCGCGAGGGCTTCGGGGCGGAAGGGAACGTCGGGTACTTGCGGTTGGGGCACGGATCAGTCCGTATCGTCTTCATGCGGCCGCAGCGGCGGAGCCGCGGGACAGGTTTCGCGCGCAGCGTACGGCACCAGCCACCAGATGCGGCGATTGGAACGTCCGCCTATTTCGGCGCGGTTGCGGTCGACGCAGGCCGGCAGCGCCGGATCCTGAACCAATAGCCAGCGCGTGCGCGGGGCCTGGGCCTGCCAGGCCAGGCCCTGCCTGAGCTGTTCGGGCCAACGCGTCTTGAAGCCGAAGGTCGTGGTGCGCGACTGCGTCCGCAGCAGGTTCTGCTCTTTCCAGGCGACCAGGCCGAGCTCGGCGTCGGGGCCGATGCGCTCGGCGACCTTGGTCATCACCCCGCGCGCCGAGGAGGAGTCGTTGAGCACCGGCGCGACCAGCACGCCATTCAACACCCACAATCCGCACAGCGTCGCGGCCATGCCGAGGATCGGCCGGCGCGGCCCGGCCCACAGCAGCGCGGCCAGGCCCCAGCTCGCAATCGCCAGCACGCCGGCGGCGAGCCCGCGCGCGCCGTCGGTGAAATCGCGCTCGGCGATCAGCTTGCGCTCGAAGCCCGGGTCGCCGAACCACATCGACAGGCCCACCCCGAACAGGGCCAGCACGATCGCCGCGGCGAAGCCGAAGCCGATCCGGCGCGGCCAGGGCCGGCGCAGGATGCCCGGCAACAGCGGCGCGAACACCAGGCAGGCCATCGGCAGCGCCGGCAGGATGTAGACGTCGCGTTTGCCCTGGGGAATCGAGAAGAACACGATCACCGCCAGCCACCAGGCGATCGGCAGCAGATAACGCGGATCGAGCCGGGCCAGGCGCCGGCGCCAGGCCGGCAGCGCCCAGGGCAGGGCGAACATCAACGGCAGCCACATCGAGAGCATCACCCCGAGGTGGTACCACGGCGGCTGGTGATGGTCCCAGGAGTTGGAATAACGCTGAGCGGTCTGGCGGAACAGCAGGTCGTCGAGATAACCGCGATAGGCCGGGTCGGGATGGGTCAGCGCCGCCGTCGCCATCGGCGCGATCCACAGCGCCACCGCGAACACGAACGCGAGCGGCCCGAGCCAGAATGCGCGATGTCCGATGCCCGCGCGCACCGGCAACTCGACCCAGGCCAGCGCGCGATGCGCCGCGCCGCCCGGCGCCAGCGCGGCACGCAGCGGCCGCAGCAGCGCCGCGAGCGCCAACGGTGCGAGCATCAACAAGGCGAGCGCGCCGACGCCCTTGGTGATGGTGCCCATGCCGGCGGCGAACCAGCCCAGCACCCACCAGCGCCAGGCCGGGCCGGTCAGCAGATGGCGCAACAGGCCGTAATTGGCCAGGGTGATCCAGAACACCACCAGCGGATCGATCTGCGCCTTCTTCGACTGGTAGACGAAGTGCACGGTGAGCAGCAGCGCCCAGCCGGCGTAGTAGCCGACCCGCGGCGTCCACAGGCGCCGGCCGAGGTCGACCACGCACCACAAGGTGCCCAGCGCGGCCAGCAGCGACGGCAGCAGGAAGGCGACCCGCCACTGGCCGGTGGCCAGATACGACAGCGCCTGCATCCACATGAAGAACGGCGGCTTGTCCGAGTACAGCTCGCCGCCGCGGTGCGGGAACAGCCACTGGCCGCTCTCGATCATCTGCGTCGCGACCAGGGCGAAACGCGGTTCGTCGGCGGGCCAGGGATCGCGCAGGCCGAGTCCGGCCCCGAGCACCAGCCAGGCGACGATCCAGAACAACCAGGCGGGGCGGGAACGGGCGCTGTCGAACATGCGCGGGCCTTTGAACGTGCGCGAATGATAAGCGGCCGGCCGCATCCGGTGGAGAGGCCGCGGTTCGATCCGGGCCAGCGCTCGCCCTTGGCTCAACCCTTGCGCAGGCGCGCGTAGAAAAAACCGTCGCCGCCGCCGTCGCCGGGCAAGCGCTGGCGGCCGACCTCGCGGTCGTGGCCGAACTGCGCCGGCAAGGGCTCGGCGCGCGCATCGGCGGTGCGGGCCAGGAACTCGCGCACCTGACCCTCGTTCTCTTCGGCCAGGATCGAGCAGGTCGCGTACACCAGCACGCCGCCGGGCGCGACCGTGCGCCACAGCGCATCGAGCAGGCCGGCCTGCAGCACCCTCAGGGCGGCGAGGTCGGATTCGCGCCGGTGCAACACCACGTCGGGTTGGCGGCGGACGATGCCGGTCGCCGAACACGGCGCGTCCAGCAGCACCGCATCGAAGGGTTCGCCGTCCCACCACGCCGGCAGGTCGGCGGCGTCGGCCACGCGCAACTCGGCGCGCTCGGCCAGGCCCAGCCGGGCCAGGCCGCTGCGCACGCGCTGCAGGCGCGCCGCGTCGACATCGAGCGCGGTCAGGCGCGAATCGGGGTCGCGTTCGAGCAGGTGCGCGCTCTTGCCGCCGGGCGCGGCGCAGGCGTCGAGCACGCGCGCACCGGGCGCGGCCGCGATCGCGTCGGCGACCAATTGCGCGGAGGCGTCCTGGATCGACACCGCGCCCTCGGCGAACCCGGGCAGCGCGGCGATCGCCACCGAACCCTGCAGGCGCAGCGCATCGGGCAGGCCTTCGACCGCCTCGGCGTCGAGGCCGGCCTCGGCGAGCCGTTCGCGATAGGCCTCGCGGCTGCCGTGGCGCGGGTTGACCCGCAGCCACATCGGCGCCGGCACCGCGCTTTCGGCGAGGATCGTCTCGTAGTGTTCGGGCCAGTCGCGGCGCAGCCGCCCGCGCAACCAACTCGGCCAGTGCGAATGGCGGGGGTCGAGCGCGGGCAGGCCTTCGCGCTGGGCGCGGCGCAGCAGTGCGTTGACCATGCCGGCCTGGTGCGGATAGCCCAGGCCGCGCGCGGCCTCGACGGTGGAGTCGAGCGCGGCGTGCGCCGGCAATTGCAAAGGGTCGAGCTGGGCCAGACCGACGTACAGCAGCGCGCGCAGTTCGCCGTCGCGGCGGGTCAGCGGCCGCGCCATCCAGGCGGCGAGCGCGCCCTCGTAGCGCAGCGGCTGGCGCAACACGGCGAAACAGATCGCCTCGACCAGGGCGCGGTCGCGCGGGTCGGCCAGGCCCGGCAGCGCGCTCGCCAACTCGGCCTTGAGCGACCGGCCGCGGTGCATCACCGCGTCGAGCACGCGTGCGGCGATCGCGCGCGGTTTGCTGCCGCTATGCAGTCCGTCGGCGTGCGCGACGCTGCCGCGCGCTCGGTCGGACGGAGTAGGCCGGTCGCTCATGCTCAGCGCGCGACCGCGAGGTCGCGCCGGCCGTTCAAATAATCCGCGGCGGTGATCGCCTTGCCGCCGTCGCGTTGCAGCACCCGGATGCGCAGGGCGCCTTCGCCGCAGGCGATGTCGATGCCCTCGCGCCCGGCTTGCAGCACGCTGCCGGGTTCGGCCGAATGCTGCAGCGGCACCGCGATCGCGCCGTGCACGCGCACGCGTTCGCCGGCGATGTTCGCATCGGCCATCGGCCAGGGATTGAACGCGCGCACCTTGTTCGCCAATGCCGGCGCCGGCTGAGCCCAGTCCAGGCGCGCCTCGGCCTTGTCGAGCTTGTGCGCATAGGTCACCCCGTCCTGCGGCTGCGGCTGCGCGATCGGGCGCATGCCGGCGCGCAACAGGCCCAGGCCGTCGCTCAGCACCTGCGCGCCGAGCGCGGCCAGGCGGTCGTGCAACTGCCCGCCGGTTTCGGCCTCGCCGATCGCCAGCGATTGCGACAACAGCACCGGCCCGGTGTCCAGGCCCTTCTCCATCTGCATCAGGCACACGCCGCTGTCGCGGTCGCCGGCCTCGATCGCGCGCTGGATCGGCGCCGCGCCGCGCCAGCGCGGCAGCAGCGAGGCGTGCACGTTCCAGCAACCATAGGTCGGGATGTCGAGCACCGACTGCGGCAGGATCAGGCCGTAGGCCACCACCACCATCAGGTCGGGCTGCAGCTCGCGCAAGGCCGCACGCGCGGCCGCGCTCTTGAAGTTCTCCGGCTGCATCACCGGCAGGCCGCGCGCCAGCGCCTCGCGCTTGACCGGCGACAGCGCCAGTTCGCGGCCGCGCCCGGCCGGGCGGTCGGGCTGGGTGTAGACGGCCACCACCTCGTTGCGCTGCGCGGCGGCGCGCAGGCTCGGTACGGCGAAGTCGGGAGTACCGGCGAATACGATGCGCATGGGGGCTCGGGAATGGGGGATCGGGACTGGGAATTAAAGACCGGCGGACCGGCGCGCATCATCGCGCCCGGGCCGACGCCGCGGGCGCAAGACTACAGAAACGAAGAACGGGAGCAGAAAACCCGCGCGCGCCGCACGGCGGCGCGCCGATTCCCCACTCCCGCCCCGATGCGCGGCGCTCAGGCCGACTGGCGGCGCTGCTTGGCGAGCTTCTTGCGCACCATCTCGCGCTTGAGCGGCGAGAGGTAGTCGACGAACAGCTTGCCGTCGAGGTGATCCATCTCGTGCTGCACGCACACCGCGAGCAAACCGTCGGCGCTGAGCTCGAACGCTGCGCCGTCGCGGCCGATCGCCTTGACCGTGATCTCGTTGGCGCGGGTCACGTCGGCGAAGATGCCGGGCACCGACAGGCAGCCTTCCTGGTAGACCTGCTCGCCGGATTTGGCGACGATCTCAGGATTGACGAACACCAGCGGCTGGTTCTTTTCTTCCGACACATCGATGACCATGAAGCGCTGATGCACGTCGACCTGGCTCGCGGCCAGGCCGATGCCGGGGCATTCGTACATGGTCTCGAACATGTCGTCTAGCAGCTTCTGGAACTGCGGCGAGGTCACGTGCGCGGCGTCGACCGGCACGGCCTTGGTCCGCAGACGCGGATCGGGGAATTCTAGGATTGGGAGCAGGGCCATGGCGTCGAAAATGGGGGCGTGGGTCACATACGCAAGCTTTGGTTGCATTGTAACCCCGTTATAGGCTGCAAAGGCCTGCTAACGTTCGCAGCTTCTGGGCTATAGTCCGGGTGCCCGCAGAGGGCAAACCTGGAAGGGGAATCAGGTAGATGGCCGCCATGTTTAAACCGATCCGCGCGGTTTTCGCCGCCGCGTTGCTGACTGTTGCCACGTACGCCATTGCGGCGGAACTGCGTGGCGACCACCCCGACACCTACGTGGTGAAACGGGGCGACACCTTGTGGGACATCTCGGCTCGCTTCCTGAAGCGGCCGTGGCTGTGGCCGGAAATCTGGCAGGCCAACCCGCAGATCAAGAATCCGCACCTGATCTATCCGGGCGACGTGATCTCGCTGGCCTACCTCGACCGCGTCGCGGCCCAGGTCAAGCCGGGTCCGCGCCAGGAAGCCCCGATCAGCGGCATCCCGCTGTCGGACATCGAGCCGTTCCTGAAGAACCTTCGGGTCGTGGACGAGTTCGAGCACCTGCCCTACGTGGTCGGCCTGGAAGAGGACCGCCTGCGCGTCACCCAGGGCCAGGTCGCCTACATCAAGAACCTGCCGGACCAGACCCCGGGCACGCGCTACGCCGTGGTCCGCCCGACCCAGCGCTACACCCGCCTGGATCGCGTGGCCTGCTGCGACATCATGCGCGCCGCCGACCTGGACTTCCGCGGTCGCCGCACGGTCGACTTCGAAGCCATCTGGACCGACGTGGTCGTGCCGGACAAGGGCCGCGAGCTGCTCGGCTACGAGCTGATGCAGGTCTCGACCGGCACCGTCAGCCGCGGCGCCGAGAACGGGATGGAGGCCAGCACCCTGGTCATCGACGACACCGGCCGCGAAATCCGCGTCGGCGACCGTCTGATCCCGGTCGAAGCCCAGCCCTACGACCTGCAGTTCTTCCCGCATCCGCCCAAGGCCCAGTTCGACTACGGCCGCGCCCAGGTCTTGGCCGTGGCCGACCTGGTCAAGCACGGCGGCCCGCGCGACGTGATCGCCCTGTCGGTCGGTGCCCGCGACGGCGTCGACAACGGCACGGTGTTCTCGACCTGGCGGGTCGGCACCCGCGCCGTCGACCGGGTCAAGGTCGGTCCGGACCGCGACCCGACCCTGGTCGGCAAGGCCTCGCGCGTGCGCCTGCCGGACGAGTTCTCCGGCCACGTCATGGTGTTCCGCACCTTCGACAAGGTCAGCTATGGCCTGATCATGGACGGCGTGCGCCAGACCAAGGTCGGCTACGAGCTCAAGCATCCCGATGCGGCCTACTGATCGGTCTGCCTGACCTCTGAGGAAAAAGCCTGCGGGCTTTTCCTACAGCGATCCACGACGGCGCCTTCGGGCGCCGTCGTCGTTTGCAGGCTAGGCTGTTCCATGCCTTCGCCCCAGATCCAGTTGTCCGACGACGACCTCCACGCCCTGTTGACCCTCATCGCCGCCGGCGGCGGCGCCGCCGCACGGCGTCAACTCCTCGAACTTCACCCCAGCCCGGCCGCCGCCCTCGCCGCCGGCACCAGCCAGTGGCAGGCCGCCGGGCTCGCCCCCAAGCAGATCGAGGCCCTGCGCGCACCGGACCAGGACGCCCTGGCGCGGGCGCTCGACTGGCTGCACGCACCCCGCCATCACCTGGTCGGCTGGCACGACCCCGACTACCCCGGCCTGCTGCGGCGCGCGCCGAACCCGCCGCTGGCGCTGTTCGTCGCCGGCGAACCGGCCCTGCTCTGGCATCCGGCGGTGGCCGTGGTCGGCAGCCGCTCGCCGACCCCGGGCGGGCGCGACAACGCCGCCGACTTCGCCCGCGCCCTGGCGCGCTCGGGGCTCGCGGTCGCCAGCGGCCTCGCCGCCGGGGTCGACACCGCCGCCCACCGCGCCGCGCTCGACGCCGACGGGGTCACCCTGGCGGTGCTCGGCACCGGCCCCGACGTCGCCTACCCGCGCAACAACGCCGACCTGCATGCGCGCATCGCCGCCGAAGGCGCGCTGATCAGCGAACACCTGCCCGGCACCCAGGCCCGGCCCGAGCACTTCCCGAGCCGCAACCGGATCCTCGCCGGGCTCAGCCTCGGCACCCTGGTGATCGAGGCGGCCGAACGCTCCGGCGCGTTGATCACCGCGCGCCTGGCCAGCGAATGCGGGCGCGAGGTGTTCGCCGTGCCCGGTTCGATCCACAACCCGCTGGCGCGTGGCTGCCACCGGCTGATCCGCGAAGGCGCCGGCCTGGTCGAAAGCGCGGGCGAAGTCGCCGCCGCCCTGGCCCCGCTCGCGGCCGAGCTGGCCGACGACTTGCGCCGCCGCCTGGGCATCCCCATCTCTGCCAGCCACGCGGCCGTCATGGAGGGCGATCACGATGGCGACGACCCGTCCCAGGGAGTTAACGGCCGCCCGGATTTCACCGATCCCGACTACCAGTCCTTGTGGGACGCCCTCGGCCACGACCCAACCGGTATGGATCGGTTGGTCGAACGCACTGGATTGACGACCGCGGAACTGTCCTCCATGCTGCTGGTCATGGAGCTTGAGGGTCGCGTCGCGGCGCAGCACGGCCGTTATTTCCGCAACCGCTGAACCACGTCATCGCCGTGCGGTCCGACTCAAGACAGGTCGGCCGCCCGACGGTCAATCAGCAACTCCTACTCACCGCGCCGCATGCGGCGCAGGCCGAGGGAAATGAAAGAGAGCATCCTGGACGTCCTGCTGTACCTTTTCGAGCATTACTTCACTGAAGATGCGGACCTTGTCCGCGACCGCGATTCGCTCCGCAGCGGCCCCCTGTTCGACGAGTTGGGCCAGGCCGGGTTCAGTCCCGCAGAGATCAACAAGGCGTTCGAGTGGCTCGATGCGCTGGCCTTGCAGCGTCCGGCCGTCAGCCCGCCGCGCACCGGCGGCCCCACCCGGGTCTATTTCGGCCCCGAACTCGACAAGCTCGACGTCGAATGCCGCGGCTTCCTGTTGTTCCTGGAGCAGCACGGGATCCTCGACGCCGGCCAGCGCGAGCTCGTGCTCGACCGGGCCATGGCGCTGGACCAGGACGAACTCGACCTGGACGACCTGAAATGGGTCGTGCTGATGGTCCTGTTCAACCAGCCCGGCTCCGAGGCGGCCTACGCCTGGATGGAAACCCAGATGTTCGCCGACGAACCCGAGCCGGTGCACTAAACCGGCTCCGCGTCGCCGCGACGGCGACGCCCCCAGGCCGCAGCCCCGGCTGCGGCACGAGCCGCCATCCCCGCTCGCCGACGCTTCCCCGAGTCGATCCGAAGGCCGAACGCCGGCCGGCATGCTAGCTTCTTGCGTCCACCGTGCGCCTGGGGCGGCCGCGGCGGCATAGCCACGTCCGGCCGACGGCCCTCTCGCGGGGGTCGGCATGCCGGCGGCTCACTCACAAGGACGATCGCGAGATCAGGGGGACAGCATGACCAATTGGTATTACCACGACGCAGCCCAGGGCCGTGTCGGCCCGATCGACGCCGACGCCGTGCGCGGCCACTACCGCGAGGGCCGCATCCAGCGCGACACCTTGCTGTGGCGCGAAGGCCTGCGCGAATGGCTGCCGCTCGAGCGCCTTTCGGGCGAACTCGGCCTGGACGAGGACCTGCTGTCGTCGGCGCCGAGGCCGGTGGCGCCGCCGCCGTTGCCGCCGCAGACCCCGGGGGCGTCGGGCCCGCCGCCCTATTCCGAGCGCTCGGCCAACCCGGCCGATGCCGCCGCCGCGCACTTCAACCAGCGCCAGGCGCCGCCGCCGCGGCGCGGCCTGTCCGGCTGCGCGATCGTCGCGATCGTGCTGGCGGTGCTCGCGATCCCGATGATCGGCATCCTCGCCGCGATCGCCCTGCCGGCCTACCAGGACTACACGGTGCGGGCCAAGATCACCGAGGCGATCAACGGCTCGGGCCAGTACAAGCTCCAGGTCGCCGAGTACGTGGCCGCCAACGAACAATGCCCGGACAACGACAGCCAGGGCTTTCAGCCCGCGATCGCCTACGCCAGCCCCCGCGTGGCTTCGGTCAAGTTCGGCGAACTGGAAGGCTGCGGCATCGAAATCGAGCTGCGCGGCATCGGCCGCAAGGCCGACGGCCAGAAGGTCTGGCTGGAGCTGGCCCCCTCGAGCGGCGAGTGGACCTGCAGCTCGGAGGTCGAAGACCGCTTGCTGCCGCAGAACTGCCGCGGCTGAGCGCCCTCCGCAACAACGAACCAGGACAGGACAGAGATTCGCGATGAGCCAGTGGTATTACAGCGACAACGAGCGCAACCGGCATGGACCGCTCGAGGGCGCCGACATGGCCGCCCTCCACCACGGCGGCGAGCTGGGCCCGGACACTCTGGTCTGGCGCGACGGCCTGGCGCAGTGGCGGCCCTGGCGCGAACTCGCCCATGAGCTGGTCGCCGAGCCCGGCTTCGCGGCCGAGGAGCGCCCGCAGGAAGTTCAGGCCGGCGCCGCGGCGGTCGCGGCCGAGCACCCGGCGCTCCGCAGCGACCCCCAGCCCGAGGCCGCGGCCGGCACGGCCGCCGCGCCGATGGCTGCCACCGCCAACCTGGCCGCTGGCGCCCCTGCTCCCGCCACGCCCGGCTACGACGGCAGCAGCGGCGCGGCCGAGCCCGTCTCGCCGTATGCGGCGCCGCGCGCCGGCGTCGCCGACGACGCCACCGTCGTCCACGGCTTCGAGGTGGTGCATGTCGGTTTCTGGAAGCGCCTGGCCGCGTACATGATCGACTCGCTGCTGGTCGGCATCGCCTATTACGCCGTCAGCATGGTCCTGACCGTGGGCCTGGTCGGCTTCGGCCTGTCCTCGGCCTCGGGGCTGTCCTCGTCGGCCTGGCTGGAAAACCCCGGCGTCGCCATCGCGGTGCTGATGGGCGTGGTCTACACCTGCATCGGCCTGATCAGCGCGGCCTACTACGCCGGCTTCGAGTCCTCCTCGATGCAGGCCACGCTCGGCAAACTCGCGGTCGGGATCAAGGTCGTCGACGCCGACGGCCGCCGCCTGACCCGGATGCGCGCGCTGGGCCGCTGGGCCTCGAGCCTGCTGTCGTACCTGAGCCTGTGCGTCGGCTTCCTGATGATCGCCTTCACCGACCGCAAGCGCGGCCTGCACGACATCCTGGCCAAGACCCAGGTGGTCGACCGCTGGGCCTACACCGCGCGCCCCGAGCTGCAGCGCCGCGATCTGGGGCCGGTCGCGATCGTGGTGCTCGTACTGGGCGGCCTGCTGTGGCTACTCTATGTCGGCGTCGTGCTCGCGATGGCCTTGCTACCGATGTTCGGGAACTGAGCCGCAACGCTCTGTAAGCTGAACAGGCTACAAGCCATCACGCCCTCTTCAAGTGTTTCAGTGCCAATTTATTGGCGTTTCCGGCAGGCCGCGCTTGACAGCTGCGGCCGGCTCGTGATTCCACTAGAAAAAGGAAACCTGAACGCCCGCGGCCGAACGCTGCGGGCGTCGCCTTCTTAACCCCTGCCCCTCACGAGGCATCGTTGCCGTGCAGCGCCCGCACCGGGCCTGCGGAGTACCCATGGCCAAGAACCTCCTCATCGTCGAGTCGCCCGCCAAGGCCAAGACGATCAACAAGTACCTCGGCAAGGATTTCACCGTCCTGGCCTCCTACGGCCATGTCCGCGACCTGGTGCCCAAGGAGGGCGCGGTCGACCCCGACAACCACTTCGCGATGGACTACGCCGTCATCGAGAAGAACGAGAAGCACGTAGACGCGATCGCCAAGGCCGCCAAGAGCGCCGACAACCTGTTCCTGGCGACCGACCCGGACCGCGAAGGCGAGGCGATCAGCTGGCACATCGGCGAGATCCTGCGCGAGCGCGGCCTGCTCGAAGGCAAGCCGCTGCAGCGCGTGGTGTTCACCGAAATCACCCCGCGCGCGATCAAGGAGGCGATGAGCCACCCGCGCGCCATCGCCAGCGATCTGGTCGATGCGCAGCAGGCGCGCCGCGCGCTCGACTACCTGGTGGGCTTCAACCTCTCGCCGGTGCTGTGGCGCAAGGTCCAGCGCGGCCTGTCCGCCGGCCGCGTGCAGTCGCCGGCGCTGCGCATGATCGTCGAGCGCGAGGAAGAGATCGAAGCCTTCGTCGCCCGCGAGTACTGGAGCATCGAGGCCGAGTGCGCGCACCCGACCCAGGCCTTCACCGCCAAGCTGACCAAGCTCGACGGCAAGAAGTTCGAGCAATTCACCATCACCGAGGGCGACACCGCCGAGGCCGCGCGCAAGCGCCTGGTCGCCGCCGCCAACGGCGCGCTGCACGTCACCGACGTCGTCAGCAAGGAACGCAAGCGCCGCCCGGCCGCGCCGTTCACCACCTCTACCCTGCAGCAGGAAGCCTCGCGCAAGCTCGGCTTCACCACCTCGCGCACCATGCGCGTGGCGCAGAAGCTGTACGAGGGCATGGCGCTCGGCGACGAGGGCACGGTCGGCCTGATCAGCTACATGCGTACCGACTCGGTCAGCCTGTCGCAGGAGGCCGTCGCCGAGATCCGCGACGTGATCGCCCGCGACTTCGGCACCAAGGCCCTGCCGGACAAGCCCAACACCTACCAGACCAAGTCCAAGAACGCGCAGGAAGCGCACGAAGCGATCCGCCCGACCTCGGCGCTGCGCACGCCCGCGCAGGTCTCGCGCTTCCTCGACGACGACGGCCGCCGCCTGTACGAGCTGATCTGGAAGCGCGCGGTCGCCTCGCAGATGGTGCCGGCCACGCTCAACACGGTCAGCGTCGACCTCGCCGCCGGCTCCGAGCACAGCTTCCGCGCCTCGGGCACCACCGTGATCGACCCGGGCTTCCTCGCCGTGTACGAGGAAGGCAAGGACGCCAAGGCCGCCGAGGACGAGGACGAAGGCCGCAAGCTGCCGCTGATGAAGACCGGCGACCGCGTGCCGCTCGACCGCATCCACGCCGACCAGCATTTCACCGAGCCGCCGCCGCGCTTTTCGGAAGCCTCGCTGGTCAAAACGCTCGAGGAATACGGCATCGGCCGTCCCTCGACCTACGCCTCGATCATCCAGACCCTGCTGTTCCGCAAGTACGTCGAGCTCGACAGCCGCCGCTTCCGTCCCAGCGACGTCGGCCGCGCGGTGTCGAAGTTCCTGTCCGGCCACTTCACCCAGTACGTCGACTACGACTTCACCGCCAAGCTCGAAGACGAGCTCGATGCGGTGTCGCGCGGCGAGGAAGAGTGGGTGCCGCTGATGGAGCGGTTCTGGGGGCCGTTCAAGCAACTGGTCGAGGACAAGAAGGAATCGGTCGATCGCAGCGAAGCCACCGGCGCGCGCGAACTCGGCATCGACCCCAAGAGCGGCAAGCCGGTCAGCGTGCGCCTGGGCCGCTACGGACCGTATGCGCAGATCGGCACCGCCGAGGACGAGGACAAGCCGACCTTCGCCTCGTTGCGCCCCGGCCAGAGCATGCACACCATCTCGCTCGAGGATTCGCTCGAACTGTTCAAGCTGCCGCGCAAGCTCGGCCTGGACAAGGACGAGGAAGTCAGCGTCGGCGTCGGCCGCTTCGGCCCCTTCGCCAAGCGCGGCAGCGTGTACGCCTCGCTGAAGAAGGAAGACGATCCGTACACGATCGACCTGGCGCGCGCGGTGTTCCTGATCGAAGAGAAGGAAGAGATCGCCCGCAACCGCATCATCAAGGAGTTCGAGGGCAGCGACATCCAGGTCCTCAACGGCCGCTTCGGCCCTTACATCAGCGACGGCAAGCTCAACGGCCGCATTCCGAAGGATCGCGAGCCGGCCTCGCTGACCCTGGAGGAAGTGGTCAAGCTGATGGAAGAAACCGGCAAGCCGATGCGCGGCCGCTTCGGCAAGAAGGGCGCGGCGAAGAAGGAACCGGCCAAGAAAGCCGCCAAGAAGACCGCCGCGGTCAAGAAGACCGCCGCCGAGAAGGCACCGGCCAAGAAAGCGGTGAAGAAGGCCGCGGCCAAGAAGGCGCCGGCCAAGAAGGCGGCGAAGAAGGCGGTCAAGAAAGTCGCGAGCAAGGCCACCGCCGCGGTCGCGCCTGCCGCCGCCGGGGCGAGCAAGCCCGCAAGCAAGAAGGCGGTCAAGAAAGTGGTCAAGAAAGCGCTCGCCTGAAGCGAGCGCGCGGCGTGACGGGAAGCCCGCTTCGGGGCTTTCCGCCGCCGCTCCATGCGCCGGCGTCTGCTCGCACGGCGACCGCACGCACAGATTCGCGCCGGAACGGCGCCTAGGATCGTGCGCATTCAAGACGCGATAGCAATCGCGCGAATCGATCTGCGACCGATGTTGTTGGGGGGTGCATTCACCTATCCCAACGACAGGAGTCGTCATGTCCCGTACTTTCCGCACCGTTCTGCTCGTCTCCGGCGCCGCCCTGTGCGCGGCGCTGTCGCCCGTGTCCGCCGTCTGGGCGCACGGTACCTTCGTCAATCCGCAAAGCCGGATCTACAAGTGCTATCTCGGCAATAAAGAGAACCCGGCCGACCCGGCCTGCCGCGCCGCGTGGGCGGTCGCCGGACCGCAGTTGTTCTACGACTGGAACGGCATCAACCAGGCCAACGCCAACAGCAACCACCAGGCGGTGGTGCCGGACGGCAAGCTGTGCAGCGGCGGCAATCCGACCTTCCGCGGCCTCGACGTGCTGCGCAGCGACTGGCAGGCGACCACCCTGCGCTCGGGCAGCAGCCACACCTTCACCTTCTATGCGACCGCGCCGCACGCGACCAAGGAATGGACGTTCTACGTGACGCCGCAGGGCTGGAACCCGAGCACCGCCTTGCAGTGGAGCAGCATGCAGCAGTTCTGCAAGAGCGCGAAGGTGCCGCTGTCGAGCGGCAACAACTACCACATCACCTGCACCTTGCCGAACCGCACCGGCCGCCACGTGATCTACAACACCTGGCAGCGCTCGGACTCGACCGAAGCCTTCTACACCTGCATGGACGTCAACTTCAGCAACGCACTGGCCGAGCGCAACTCGGTCTGGCGCGACGCCGGCCACCTCAACGTCGCCAACGACTATCCAGTCGGCACCACGGTCACCCTGCGGGTGTTCAACGCCGACGGATCGGATGCGGAAAAGGTCGAGACCGTGCTGCGCGCCGGCGAGACCTCGGTGGTGGACTGGCCGCGCCGGGTCGGCGACCAGGTCAACGCGCGTTCGCGTTTCGCCCGCATCGGCGAGAAGCGCGGCGCCGACCTGATCCAGGCCAAGTCCGGCACCGCCGGCAATCGCGTCTGGCTGAGCGGCAACCGCTCCTACGCCTTCGACGTGCGCCTGCCCGAGTCGGCCCGGCCCTACGCCGACGAACACGCCCACCACGGTCACTGACCGCGCTCGACCGCGCAGGACCGCTCCGGCTGGAGCGGCCCTGCTTGTTGCGGTCTGCCTGGAGCGGCGCCGCGCGCGCATGCGACACTCGCCGCTGCCACCGTCCGGAGCCGCCATGTCCGCGCCAGCCCTGTCCATCGCCGAAGCCGCCGCCGCGCTCGCCCGCGCCGGCGTCGTCGTCTACCCGACCGAAGCGGTCTGGGGCCTGGGCTGCGATCCGCGCGACGAACACGCAGTGCACCGACTGCTCGCGATCAAGCGGCGGCCGGTCGACAAAGGCGTGATCCTGATCGCCGCCTCGCTCGCCCAGCTCGATGCCTGGGTGGACTGGAACGCGCTGCCGGCGCCACGCCGCGAGGCCGTGCTGGCCAGTTGGCCGGGCCCGCATACCTGGGCGGTGCCGGCGACCGCGGCGGTGCCGGCGTGGATCAGCGGCACCCACCGCAGCGTCGCGGTGCGGGTGACCGCCCATCCGCAAGCGCGCGCGTTGTGCGAGGCCTTCGGCCATGCCCTGGTCTCGACCAGCGCCAATCTCGCCGGCCAGCCGCCGGCGTTCCGCCGCGACGAACTCGACCCGGCCCTGCTCGCTCTCGGCGACGGCGTCTGCGTGGGCGAAACCGGCGGCCTGGCCGCGCCGACCCCGATCCGCGAGGCGCTCAGCGGCGATGTCCTGCGCGCCTGAACGCCGCGCGGATCGGTGCCGCGCGATGCCGCCGCGACGCTGAACGCAACGCCCCGGCGGCGCCCGAGCCCGTTGATCGGGCCGCGGCGCGACTTCCTCCTTTCGACTTTCCCCTAACGCAGCGGAAGCGCAAGATGCGCGCATGTCCCCTGCCCGCCGCCGCCTTCGCCTCGTCCCGGCCGTGCTCGCCGCCTGGTTGAGCGGCGCGGCGCTGCTCGCTCCGGCCCGCGCCGCCGAAGTGCTGATCTACCGCTGCACCGACGCGCGCGGCCATATCAGCCTGCGCGACACGCCGTGCAGCGACGGCCAGCGTCAGCAGACCATGAGCATGATGCGCCCGGTCGACCCGCCGCCGCGCCCGCTCGAAACCGCGGTCGCCGCGCCGGCCCCGGCGGCCTCCGAACGCCGGCCGCAGCGCTTGATCGTGCACACGCCGCAGCCGATGTACGAATGCGTCCGCCCCGACGGCAGCCGCTACACCAGCAGCAACGGCGACGGCAATCCGCGGATGATGCCGATCGTCGATCTGGGCTACGGCGTGCCGGTTTATCAAAACCGCAGCTCGCTCGGCGGCCGCGTCGGCGCGCCGACCCCGCGCCTGGGCGACCCGGGCGCGCGCATCGCCATCGCCGGACGCCACGGCAACGTCGCCTACGCCGGCACCGCCCGCTCCGGCGGGTATTATTCCGGCGGCTACGACTACGGTTACGGCGTCTACTACGGCAGCCAGCTGGTGCGCGACGAATGCCAGCAACTGCCGCAGCAGGAAGTCTGCAGCCGCCTGCGCGACCGCCGCTACGAAGGCGACCGCCGCTACAACAGCGCGCTGCAGAGCGAGCGCGCCCAGATCACCCAAGAACAGCGCGGCATCGATGCGCGCCTGAACGCCGATTGCGGAGCTTACTGATGCGTGTGTGGTGGTGCTTGCCCGTCTTGCTGCTGGCCTGCGCCGGCGTGTCCGCCCAACCGGGCAAGGTCGTGATCTATCGCTGCACCGATGCGCTCGGCCAGTTGACCGTGCAGAACGACACGCCGTGCCCGAAAGGCAGCAGCCAGGAAAAGCGGGTGATCGATTCGGCGCCGTCGAGCGCGGCGCCGCCGTTGTTCATCACCTCGCCGGTGCCGCCGATCGCATCCGGCAACGCCCCGCCGCCGCACCCGCCGGTGTCCTCGCAGCTGCCGTCGGTGAGCCGGCCGCCGGCGGCCAAGCCGGTCGCGCCCAAATCCAACATCGCCGACGGCGACCGGCTGCCGCCGCCGGTATTGTTCGAATGCCGCACCTACGACAACGGCCGTTACCTCAGCGACGACGGCCGCCCGCCGCAGCGCTGCGCGACGCTGCAGACCACCGGCCTGGGCACCACCGCGTCCGGCGCCGGCGTGGCCTGCCAGATGGTCGACGACCAATGCCAGCGCCTGCCCGACGAAGCGCTGTGCGAAAACTGGAAACAGCGCCTGCGCGAAGCCGAGTCGGCCCTGCGCTTCGGCCGCAGCGACAGCCGCGACGCGTCCGCCGCCGAAGTCGCGCGGATCCAGCGCATCGTCAGCGAGAGCACCTGCGGCAAGGCATCCGCCGCGCCTTGAAGTCGTGCGTCGGGCGTCGGGCGTCCCGGCGCCGGCGCGCCGGCGTCGCAATCCTCGACCTGGACGCACAAGTAGCAACGCGGGCCCGCGGCCGATGCGCCTGCTGTTATCGCGCCTCGGCGCAGGCGCCGGATACGTCCGAAGACGCAGCAGGGCGGGTTCCGGTCGCGCATGCCCGCGCGCTCAGAACCCGTAGCGCTGGAACCCGCCGTCCACCGCGATGCACTCGCCGGTGATGTAGCCCGCCGCCGGCAGGCACAGGAAGGCGACCGCGGCGGCGACTTCCTCGGCTTCGCCGATCCGGCCCAACGGCGTGCGCAGCAGCACCTCGTCGAGATAGTCCGGGTCGGCGAGCTTGTCGGAGGTGCGGCGGGTGCGGATGTACCACGGCGCCACCGCGTTGACGCGGATGCCGTCCTCGGCCCATTCGACCGCGAGGTTGCGGGTCATCTGGTGCATCGCCGCCTTGCTCATGCCGTACGGCGCGCCGGTGCGCACGTGCAGGTTGCCCGACACGCTGCCGATGTTGACGATGCTCGAGGAGGCGTGGCGGGTCAGCAGCGCATGCGCGTAGCGCGACAGCTCGAAGGCCGAGAACAGGTTGATCTCGAAGATCTGCCGCCACTCGTCCTCGGTGTAGTCGTTGGTCGGCTTGCTGCGGTTGCCGCCTGCGTTGTTGACCAGGATGTGCAGGCCTTCGCCGAAATCCTCGACCCAGTCGAGCAGTTCGCGGCGCTGTTCGTCGTCGGCGACGTCGGCGACGAAGCCCTGCACCTCGCGCTCGGGAAAGTCCTCGAGCAGCTCGGCACGCGCCGATTCCAGCGCCGCGGCGTCGCGCGCGGCCAGCAGCACGTCGGCGCCGAAACCGAGCAGTTCGCGCGCGATCGCGCGGCCGATGCCGGCGCTGCCGCCGGTCACCAGCGCAAGCTGTCCGTCCAATCGCCAACGCTTCGGGTCCATGCCGTCCTCCAGATCAGTCTCGGATCGACGCGCGGGCTGCGCGACGGGCGTAGCATAACGGCGTTCGCCGACCCAGGAGCCCGCCATGACGCCTCAACGGATCGTACCGACCGCCACCGCCCGCCTGGCGAGCGCCGCGCTGCTGTGCGCGCTGGCGGCCTGCGCCAAGCCGCAGCCTCCGGACAAGGAACGCCCGGTCGAGCCGCAGGCCACGCAGATGCGCGAGGCCATCGAGCGCCCGATCGAGCAGGCCAGGTCGACCGAGCACGCGGTCGACGAAGCCGCGCAGCAGCAGCGCGCGGCGATCGAGGCCGCCGGCGGCTGAGGCCGGGGCGCGGACCAAAAAGAACGGGCCGCGATGCGGCCCGTTCGGTGTTGCGCTCCGGTCTTGCGAACTGACGAGCCTTACCCGGCTCAGAGCTCGCAGAAGCAGTAGGCCAGGGCCTTGATCGGCACGCCGCTGGTCGGCTTGATCGAGCTGCGCAGGAAGCGCAGGTCGGCGGCCGCCTGCGGCATCGCCTCGCTGAGCAGGCCGCGGGCGAGATCGGACTGGCCGAGCAGCGCCGCGCCGGCGCGGCTCTGGGCGAAGCCGGCGAAGAAGCGCTCGAACGGCGTCGGCATCTTCTCGACGTAACGCACCCGGTAGTCCCCGGCCTTGCCGAGCTTGGCGCGGGCGGCGACATCGGCGATCGCTTCGGGCAGGCCGCCGAGAGCGTCGACCAGACCGCGTTCCTTGGCCTGCGCGCCGCTCCAGACCCGGCCGCGCGCGACCGCGTCGATGTCGGCGACCGGGCGCTTGCGCGCGCTGGCGACGCGGCCGGTGAAGTCGGCATAGCCCTTGTCGATCACGTTCTGGATCACCGCGCCGACTTCCGGCGACAGCGGACGGGTGATGTCGAAGGCGCCGGCCAGGCGGGTGGTGCCGACGCCGTCGGTGTGCACGCCGATCTTCTCCAGCGCGCGCGGCACGGTCGGGATCATGCCGAAGATGCCGATCGAACCGGTGATGGTCGAGGGATCGGCGTAGATCTTGTCGGCGTTCATCGAAATCCAGTAACCGCCCGAGGCGGCCAGGTCGCCCATCGACACCACCACCGGCTTGCCGGCGGCCTTCAGGGCGACGATCTCGCGGCGGATCTGCTCGGAAGCGAACACTTCGCCGCCGGGCGAGTCCACCCGCAGCACCAGCGCCTTGACGTGATCGTCGTCGCGCGCCTCGCGCAGCAGGGCCGCGGTGGAGACGCCGCCGATCGTGCCCGGCGGCTGCTCGCCGCCGGAGATCTCGCCCTCGGCGACGACGATGGCGACCTGCGGACGGGTGTCGGCCGGATTGACCACGCGGTCGAGGCCGGCGACATAGGACTCGAACGAGATCTGGCGGAAGCCGCCGTCGGCGTCTTCGTCGGCCACGCCGCGCTTGGTCAGCAGGGTGTCGACTTCCTCGCGCGTCTTCAGGCCGTCGACCAGCTTCTGCTGCACCGCGTACTTGCCGAGGTCGCCCTTGACCGCGGCCAGGCGCTGCGGCAACTCGTCGATGCCGGCGGCGAGCTGGGCCGGATCGAGCTTGCGCGCCTTGGCGACGTCGCCGAGATAGCGCGACCACAGGTCGTTCATCCAGAACAGGTCGGCGGTCTTGGACTCTTCCGAGGCCGCGTCGAGGATGTAGGGTTCGGCGGCCGACTTGAACTCGCCGACGCGGAACAGGTGCACGTCGACGCCGAGCTTGTCCTGAAGGCCTTCGCGGTAGTACTGGCGATAGCGGCCGAGGCCTTCCAGCAGCAGCCCGCCCATCGGGTCGAGGAACACCTCGTTGGCCTGCGCCGCGATCAGGTACTGGCGCTGGTCCATGCTCTCGGAGAAGGCGATGACTTCCTTCTTGCTCGCCTTCAGCCGCGCGACCGCCGCGGACAGCTCGCGCATCGAGGCCATGCCCGAGGTCTGCAGCTTGTCCAGGCGCAGCACGACGCGCTCGATGCGCTTGTCGTCCTTGGCCGCATCCAGCGCGCGCAACAGGTCGCGCAACTGCACTTCCTCGTCCTTGTCGCCGAACACGCGGCCGAGCGCGCGCGAAGCCGGGTCGGTGCTGTATTGCTCGACCAGGTTGCCTTCCGGCGCGATCACCAGGGTGGTGCGTTCGAGCAGGGGCTGTGCGCGGCCGCCGAACACCACGGCGATCAGGAACACGAACAACAAGCCGAAGAACACCAGGTTGAAGATCAACCGGCGGGTGAAGTTCATCGTGTCCCAGGCGCCGACGAAGAAACGGGCCAGGGGGCCGCGACGCGGGGCGGTATCGTTCATTGCACAGGCTCCATGGGTACAGGGGCAGACTAACCCGGCGCGGCGCCGGGTTTCATCCGCCATTCGTAACGCAGTTTTTCAAGCGGTAACGGGCCGCTAACGGCCCTGTCGTTCAGGCTTCGCGGGTGCAGCCGGTCTCGCGCGGGTCGACTTCGTGCGGCGATTCCTCGGCCATGCGCCGGGCCAGGCGCTCGGGTTCGCTGGAGCGCATGAAGCGCGTGCACAGCAGCAGCGAGGCCACGGTCAGGCCGGCGATCAGGCCGATCCACATGCCCTTCGGGCCCCAGCCCAGGCCCAGACCGAGCCCGGCGCCGACCGGCATGCCGACGCCCCAATAGGCCAGCGCCGCCAGGATCATCGGCATGCGGGTGTCCTTGAGCCCGCGCAACGCGCCTGCCGAAAGCACCTGGATGCCGTCCGGGAACTGGAACGCTGCCGCGTACAGCAGCAGCGAAGCGGCCAGGGTCGCGACCGCGGCGTCGGCGGTGTAGAAGCTCACCAGCAAGTCGTTGGCGGTCAACAGCAGCAGCCCCGAGAGCAGTTGGGTGCCGACCACGATCGCGTAGCCGGCGAACGCGGCATTGCGCACGCCGTGGTAGTCGCGCCGGCCCAGCGAATGGCCGACCCGCACCGTGGTCGCCTCGGCCAGGCCCATCGGCACCATGAAGCACAGCGCCGACAGATTGATCGCGATCTGGTGCGCCGAGGCCGGCACTTCGCCGAGGCGGCCGATCAACAGCGCGGTGACGATGAACAGACTGCCTTCCATCAGCACCGTCACGCCGATCGGCAGGCCGGTCGCGAGCAGGCCGCGGATGGTCGGCCAATGCGGCGGGTCGAAGCGCTCGAACAGGCGCAGGTCGGCGAAGCGTTTGGCCTTGCGCAGCACCAGGAAGAAACCGACCGCCTGCACCCACAGCATCGCCGCCGAGGCGATGCCGAGCCCGCCGGCGCCCATTTCCGGCAGGCCGAACTTGCCGAAAGTCAGCACGTAGCCGAGCGGCAGCAGCACCAGCAGGCCGCCGGCGCTGAGCAGCATCGTCGGCAAGGTCCAGTGCAGCCCCTCGCTGAGATAGCGCATGCAGAAGAACAGGGTCAGCGCCGGCACGCCCCAGCGGATGCCGTGCAGGAAGTCGCGCGCGCCGGGAATGATTTCCGCGGCGATCCCCATCGCCGCGAGCGCATGCGGGATCAGGGTCAGGAACGCGAACAGGAACACGCTCAGCAGCACCGCCATCCACAGGGCCTGGCGGAACAGGCCGCCGATCTCGCCGCGGCGGCCGGCGCCTTCGAGCTGCGACACCGAGGGCGGCACCGACAGCAGGGTGCCGATCGGCACCATCATCGGCAGCCACCACAAGGCAGTGCCGATGGTGACCGAGGCCAGGGTGGTGGTGCTGTGGTGGCCGGCCAGGGTGTTGTCGACGAAGCCGATCAGGCCGGTGGACACGTGGCCGGCGACGAGCGGCGCGGCCAGGACGACGGTGGTACGGATCTCCGCGGCCAGACCGGCGCGCGAAAGGGAAGGCGATGACACGGACATGGGAGAGGACCAACAGCACGACTGCGGCCGCGCATCCGGTCTAGGGCGCTGGCGCCGGGTCGCGGCGGACGGCTATCTTACCCGCTCGAAAGTGAAGGCCGGGGAGCCTGATCGATTCCAGATGAGCGACTCTTCATCCCAAACCGCCGGCGGCCACGGCGACCTGACCCATTGCGAGAACTGCCAGACCTTGTTGCAGGGGCATTACTGCCATCACTGCAGCCAGTCGGTGGTCAACCCGATCCGCCACGCCGGCCACGCACTGGAAGAAGTGTTCGAGTCGTTCTGGCACCTGGACGGGCGCATCTTCCGCACCTTGCGCGATCTGCTGTCTCCGGGCCGGGTCGCCCGCAACTACATCGGCGGCCACCGCGTGCGCTACGTCGCGCCGCTGCGCCTGTTCGTGATCGTCTCGGTGCTGACGTTCTTCGTCGCCCAGTTCGCGATCCACATCGACGAAAACAGCAATCTCATCCAGTTCGACGACGCGCAGGGCGCGACCGTGCGGCTGGGCAACAGCAAGAAGGCGATCAAGCGGGCCAAGAGCATCGCCGAGGTCGAGGCCCTGCGCACGCGCACGGTGACCGAGCTGCAGGCCGCCGCCGATGCGGTGCCGGCGCAGGCGCGCAACCCGATCGAAGTGTCGATCCGCAATCTCAACCGCCAGGCCGACAAGCGCATCGATGCGCTGCGGGTCGCGCAGGGGCTCGACGGCGCCCAGGTCGCCGCGCAGCAGGCCGAAGGCCGGCGCGAAGGACTGATCCCGCAGGTCGACGCGCTGGCCGAGGCCAAGACCCTGGCCGAGGTCGAAGCCGCGCGCGACGAGCGCATCGCGCCCCTGCGCGCCGAGTTGGCCAAGCTGGCGCCGCAGTCGGACCCGGCGCTCGAACTGGGCAACCGCATCCGCCGGATCAACGCCGAGGCCGGCTGCCGCATCGCCCGGCTGCAAAGCGCTCACGCCGTCGCCAGCGAAGGCCGGGCGACGCGCGAGTCCGATCACGACCGCTACGGCGAAGCCGATTGCAACGACATCGACGACCCGCTGTCGTTCAACGGCAAGCCCTGGAACGCGCAGACCAATCCGCTGACCGTGAGCTGGTGGCCGAAGTTCGCCAACGACTGGCTCAACAAGCAGGTCGGCCGCGGCGAGGCCAATTTCAAACTGCTGCAGAAAGAACCCTGGCGTTATTTCCACAAGCTGCTCAGCGCGGTGCCGTCGGCGCTGTTCCTGATGGTGCCCTTGTTCGCCCTGCTGCTGAAACTCGCCTACCTGGGCTCGGGCCGCGGCTACCTGGAGCACCTGGCGGTCGCCTTGTACAGCCACGTCTACCTGTGCCTGTCGATCCTGGCGATCTTCGTGCTGATGATGCTCGGCAACGCCATCACGCCGCACTGGAGCGCGTTCGGCTGGATCAGCGGGACCGGCATCGGCCTGCTGTGGGCGTGGATGCCGCTGTACCTGCTGATCATGCAAAAGCGCGTGTACGGCAACGGCTGGCTGTTGACCCTGCTGCGCTACAGCGTGATCGGCACGCTGTACTTCGTGTTGTTCACCTTCGCCGCGATGATCCTGATGGTGGCCGCCGTGGTGCGGATGTGAGCGCGCACCCGGGCGGGGAAACGATCTACGAGGTCGACCTCGATCTCGACGCCTCCATCGCCGAGGCCTATCTGCAGTGGCTGCGTCCGCACATCGCCGAGATCTGCGCGCTGCCGGGCTTTCTCGGCGCCGACCTGCACGAAATCCTGGAGCCCGCGGCGCCCGACGGCCGCGTGGCCCTGTGCGTGCGCTACCGCCTGCGCGACCCGGCCGCCCTCGAGGCCTACCTGCGCGAGCATGCGCCGCGGCTGCGCGCCGACGGCGTGGCTCGCTTCGACGGCCGCTTCAGGGCCTCGCGCCGGGTGTTGCGCACGCTGCCGCGCTGACTCGCGACGCGCCCGCGCCGATCGGCCAACGGCGACGGCGCGACGCTCGTCCTCTCGTTGTTTCGGCGCCGGCCGCCGTCGTCGGCGCGTAGTGCCGCACCTCCTCGATCGCGCCGATGTAGCCGCCGATCGCGGCGAGGAAGTCGCGGAATTCCGGGCTGCGGCGAAAACCCTGCAGATCGCCCTAGTCGCTGTCCCAATCGATCCGCAACAGATAGCGATGCGGTTCGCTGGCACAGCGCGAGAGCTAGTAAGCCAGACAATGCGGCGAAGCCTGCCACCCGGCGGCGGCGCGCGCGTAGTCGCGCTCGAACGCCTCGCAGGCGTCGGGCGCGAGGGTGTAGCGAATGTATTCGACGATCATGCCGCGGACCTGACGGAAGCTGACAACGACGCTGGCAGGCCTCGGCGACCGCCGATGCAACAAGGTTCGCCGCCGCCACCGCGGTCACGCCGCTCAGCGCTGCAGTTCGTCGCTGAGCCAGGCGCCGCGGTTCGGCGCCGGGGTCGACAGCAGCCCGCTGCGCAAGCGCTGGCGGTCGTGCGGCGGGGTGCGCTGGACCAGCACCGCCAGGTCCTTGCGCTGCATCGGCGTCATCGCGCGCAAAGCCGCCCGCATCGCCGCGTGCTGGCCCTCGGGCATCTGCGCCAGCAACGGCTGCAGGGCCGGGTAATCGGCGCCGAGCGCGGGGCCGAGCAGCCAGCCGCGGCGTTCGCTGCGGTCGAGCGCGTCGAACTGCGCGCGCAAGGCCAGTTGCCGGTCCGGCGGCAGCGCGGCGTAGCGCGCCGCCGCGGCCTGGACCTGGGCGCGTTCCACCGCGCTCAGCGCCTGCCAGGCCAGATAGCGTTCGCGGCGCTCGCCGCGTTGCTGCGCGCCCAACGCATCCCATTGCGCCGCGCGGTGATTGAAGTCGCGACGCTGGTCTTGATTCCAGCCGGCCCAGCGTTGGCCGTTTTCGCGCAAGCGCGCCTGTACCGGCGGCGGCAGGCGCTGCAGGATCTCGCTCAGGTCGGGCGGCAAGGCCGCGGCCGGGGCCAACACCGCCGCCACGGCGAGGATCAGGCCGCCGAACCCGCGACGGCGACGGTGACGGTCATTGCGACACATCGTTGCTCTCCAGGCCGTCGGTTTCGGACTCATGATTTTGCGACCCCGGTGCCGCGGCAGGGGTCTCCGGCGCAACCGCGGCATCGAGCGGCGGCGGCGGCAGCAGCGGGATCGTGCCGGCGTCGCGCGCGGCCAACCAGCTGTGGAAGTCGACCTCGTTCGCCGCGGCCTGGCCTGCGGGATCGGCGAGCAGCTCGAAATCGCGGTGGGCGACCAGCCCGGCTTCGTGGCTGTAGCGCTCGGCCGGAGCGGCCGCATCGGGCAGGGCGCTGATTCGCACCCCGTCCGGACCGTCGAGCCAGCCGCCGGCCAGTCCCCCGAACGACCAGAAGGTCGCCGCGAACGCCAGCGCGCACAGCGCCAGCAGGCCCCACAGCACCGGCATCAGCCAGCGCGGACGCGGGCGCGGCGCAGCCGTCGCAGTGGCGCCGGGGCCGGTAGCCGCCGCCACGCCCTGCAAGGCCGCCTCGCGGACCTGGCCGAGCCGTGCCAGGCGTTCGGCCGGCAGGGTCTTGATCCGGCGGTGCACCTGCTCGCGCAGTTGCTGCCAGGCCTGCGGATCGGCGCGGCCGTCGGCATGGCGCGGCAGGGCGCGTTGCAGGGCCAGGCGGTAGGTCGCCGGGGCGACGCCGAGCACCGCCGCGGCCTCGCCTTCGCCGAGCCCGGCGGCCAGGCGCAGCAGCAGGGCGGCGCGCGGGCCGCTGCCGAGGTCGGCGAGCCGGTCGGTGGCCTCGACCGCGATCGCGACCGGGGTGCGATGGCGCAGGCCGGGCTGGGACAGCAACAGCGCCCAGAACCGGGTCGGCCAGTCGCTGAGCGGGGCTTCGGCGGCGACTTGGCGGAAACCGGCCATGGCCGAGGCCAGCGCGGCGTCGCCGGCAGCGGCATCGCCGGCCTGCAGTTCGGCCAGCACCGCGCCGCGCCGTTCGACTCCGCGAAGGAAGGCGGAGAGGGCTGCCGGAGCGTTTTGCCGGGGGGCGGAAGGGCCTGCGGCCGGGGGTCTGGAACTCATCGGGACGGCTTCACCATACGCTCCATCATAGCGAGGCTGGCGACCCGCAAAACCGCTTGACAAACCGTCGACGCGCGCCAGCGCGAAGCAGGACGCGGCTTGCGGCCAAAAGTGGTTGTGCACAGCAGTAATGGAAACGTCATCAAGCCTTGGGGTGACGCCCCCAGGAACCGCATGACAGCCATGTTTCACGACTAAGCCATTGATAATTATAAAAATAACCGCGTTGGCACTTTTTTCACCAACCTAACCCGAGGGCTTATTTCAACGCTCTCGCGCCCCGCTGCCGACCCGCCATGCACAGATTTATCCACAGCCCGTGTGGATAAGGAGGTTTTTCTTTCGTATACCGCGACTTACGTGATTATTGTCACGTAACCGCGAGCTATGCCCCGCAACTCCTTCGGCTGCCGCCGATCGTTCGCGGTCGCTAGACTGGCGCCATGCCCGAGGCCCTCTTTCCGCCGCCCGCGACCGTCTGGCGCGTCGCCCTGCCGCTGCCGTTGCCGCGGCTGTTCGACTACCTGCCGCCCGGCGGCCAGGCCGACGGCGAGACCGGGACTGCGGTCGGTCACCGGGTACGGGTGCCGTTCGGCCGCCGCGAACTGGTCGGGGTGGTCGCCGAGGTCGGCGCGCCCGAGTACGAGGTCGACCCGGCCGCGCTCAAGACCGCCCTGGGTCGGATCGACGCCGATCCGCTGCTGCACGGCGAGCTGTTCGATTCGCTGCGCTGGCTGGCCCGCTACACCCATGCGCCGCTTGGCGAGGTTCTGGCGACCGCCCTGCCCGGCCCGTTACGCCACGGCGAAGCGCTGCCCGACACCCACGCCTGGGCCTGGCGCCTGACCGAGGCCGGCCGCACCGCCCGCGAAAGCCTGCGCAACGGCCGCCCGCGCCGCCTCGCCGACCTGCTGCAGGACGGCCCGCAGGACGAAGACCGCCTCGACGAGGCCCTCGACGACTGGCGCAGCGCCGCGCGCGCCCTGGCCAAGCGCGCCCTGGCCGAACGCATCGCGGTGCCGGCCAGCGCGCGCGCCCCGGCGCCACGGCCGGGGCCGGCGCTCAACGAAGAACAGCAGGCCGCGGTCGACACGGTGCTGGCCGCCGACGGCTTCGTGCCGTTCCTGCTCGACGGCGTCACCGGCAGCGGCAAGACCGAGGTCTACCTGCACGCGATCGCCGACTGCCTGGCGCGCGGCCGGCAGGCCCTGGTGCTGGTGCCCGAGATCGGCCTGACCCCGCAGACCCTGGCGCGCTTCCGCGCCCGCCTCGGGGTGCCGATCCATGCCCTGCACTCGGGCCTGTCCGATCGCGAACGCGCCCGCACCTGGGCCGCGTTCGCGCGCGGCGAGGCGCGGGTCGCGGTGGGCACCCGTTCGGCGGCGTTCCTGCCGCTGCTGCAGCCGGGGCTGATCGTGATCGACGAGGAGCACGACGGCAGCTTCAAGCAGCAGGACGGCATCCGTTACCACGCCCGCGACTTCGCCCTGGTCCGGGCCAAGGCGCTGAACATACCGATCCTGCTCGGCAGCGCGACGCCGTCGCTGGAGTCGCTGCGCAACGTCCAGGCCGGCCGTTACGGCCATCTGCGCCTGCAACGCCGCGCCGGCCAAGCGCAGGCGCCGCAGGTGCGGGTGGTGGACGTGCGCAAGCGCCCGCTCGAGGCCGGGCTGTCGCCGGAACTGGTCGACGCCATCGCCCGCGCGCTCGACGCCGGCGGCCAGGTGCTGGTGTTCAAGAATCGCCGCGGCTATGCGCCGGTGCTGCTATGCCACGACTGCGGCTGGACCGCGCACTGCCCGCGCTGCAGCACCCCGCTCAAGGGCACGCCGATGACCGTGCACGGCGGCGGCCGGCGCCTGCAATGCCACCACTGCGGCACCCGCCGACCCGCCCCCGACGCCTGCCCCGACTGCGGCGGCCTGGCCTTGCAATCGCAGGGCGCCGGCACCGAGCGCATCGAAGAGTCGTTGAGCGCGCGCTTCCCCGACTACCCGGTGCGGCGCATCGACCGCGGCACCACCCAGCGCCGCGACGCGCTCGAACAGCACCTGGCCGAATTCGGCACCGCGCCCGGCATCCTGGTCGGCACGCAGATGCTCGCCAAGGGCCACGACCTGCCGAACCTGACCCTGGTCGCGGTGGTCGGCATCGACGAAGGCTTGTTCAGCGCCGACTTCCGCGCGCCGGAAAAACTCGCGCAGTTGTTGATCCAGGTCGCCGGCCGCGCCGGCCGCGCCGACAAACCCGGCCAGGTGCTGCTGCAGACCCATCACCCCGATCATCCGCTGCTGCACACCCTGTTGACCGGCGGCTATGCCGCGTTCGCCGAAACCGAACTGGCGCAGCGCGAGGCCGCCGATTTTCCGCCGTTCGCGCACATGGCCCTGCTGCGCGCCGAAGCGCAGGAGGTCGACGCCGCCAACGCGTTCCTGGCCAAGGCGCGGCGCGAGATCGACGCCTTCGCCGACCCGCGCCGGCGCCCGCCGCCGGGGCAGCGGCCCGCATTGGAGATCAACGGGCCCTTGCCCGCGCCGATGCCGCGCCGCGCCGGCTACCAGCGCGCGCAGCTGATCCTGACCGCGCTGGAGCGGCGCCACCTGCACGCCGCGCTGGACGCCGCGCTGCCGACGATCTATGCCTGCCCGGAAGCGCGCAAGGTGCGCTGGTCGCTGGATGTGGATCCGATCGATTTGTATTGAGTTGCGCTTCTGGTGTCGCGCAAGGTTTTGCCGCTGCGAATTCACCCCGACAGGCGCGACGTGAGTCGCGACCGGGGACGCGCAGAGACAACGAGGCCGTCGTCATTCGTCGAAGCGGCGCGCCCGCGCCAGGGTAGGAGCGGCGCAAGCCGCGACCGACATGTCCCAATGTCGCGTCGTCCTCGGGTGTGTCCCTGTAGGAGCGACGTGAGTCGCGACCGCGGAACGCGCAGACACGGCAGGGCCATCGTCATTCGTCGAAGCGGCGCACCCTCGCCAGGGTAGGAGCGGCGCAAGCCGCGACCGCCATGTCCCAATGTCGCGTCGTCTTCGGGTGTGTCCCTGTAGGAGCGACGTGAGTCGCGACCGCGGAACGCGCAGACACGGCAGGGCCGTCGTCATTCGTCGAAGCGGCGTGCCTTCGCCAGGGTAGGAGCGGCGCAAGCCGCAACATCGCTGGGATGGTCTTGCAGCGCTTCTCTCGTGGGAAGATCAAGATCAAACCCAAAGCTTCCGCCACTAAAGCGGCGGGTTACTTTCTTTTGTCTAAAGCAACAAAAGAAAGGTAACCAAAGAAGTTGCTTTTTCTTGAATCACAGGCCCGCACGAGCGATGCCGACGCAGGGATTTTCCATACGGGACATCGCTGTCCCGATGAAAAACGGCCCGCATCCCTGCGGGCCGCCCTTTGGGTCTTCTATTGCCTTGGCTAGTGCGAAACTACGCACGGCCACGACCAAGGCCAATGCAGAGGCACAGCCAAACCACGGCGCAGGACTATGTTTCGTGCCCCAAAAGAACATCGCGGCCATCGACGATTCGCGGTCGCGGCTTGCGCCGCTCCTACCCTTGCTGCGTCGCTCTGCGCACGGCATCAGGTCTTGGGCTTGACCTTCGGTTTGTTCGCAGCGGGCTTGTTCGCCGGTGCCTGGTTCTGTGCCGGCTTGTCCGCCGGCGGTTTGTTCGCGGCAGGCTTGGCGGCCGGCGGGGGGTTCGCCGGCGGTTTGCTCTCGGATGTTTTCTTCGCCCCGCCCTTGGGCTTGTCGCGCACCCACACGGTCAGGTTGTCGCGGCGTATCTCGAACAGGCCCATCGCCTCGATCAGGTCGCTGAGTTTGCGGTAGCCGTAGTTGCGCGGATCGAACGAAGCCTGGTTGCCGATCTGTTGTCCGATCGTCGCCAGGCGCGACCAGCCGTCGTCGCCGCCGGCGGCGTCGACCGCACGGCGCAGCATCTGCACCAGGCGCGTGTCGCTGCGCAGGTCCTTGGCGCTGCGCGCCGGGGTCGCCGCGCTCTCGTCGGGCAGGCCGTCGACGCTGACCGGCTGGGCCAGGGCCTCGACATAGGTGAACTTCGAGCAGGCGTTGACGAAGGGCTCGGGCGTCTTCTGCTCGCCGAAGCCGTAGACCTTGGCGCCCTCGGTCAGCAGGCGCATCACCAGCGGGGTGAAGTCGGCGTCGCTGGAGACGATCGCGAAACCGTCGAGGTTGCCCGCATACAGCAGGTCCATCGCGTCGATCACCATCGCCATGTCGGAGGCGTTCTTGCCCTTGCTGTAGGCGAACTGCTGCATCGGCCGGATCGCGTAGTCGTGCAGCACCGCTTCCCAGCTCTTCAGGTTCGGGCTCTTCCAGTCGCCGTAGGCGCGGCGCACGTTGGCGATGCCGTAGCTCGCGACCTCGGTCAGGATCACGTCGATCTTCGCCGCCGGCGCGTTGTCGGCGTCGATCAGCAGCGCGATGCGTTTTTCCTCTGCGGCCATGCGATTCCCCTGCGGGCCGGTGCCGGCCCTGTCGCGGCCAGCCTAGCGCAAGCCCGCGATCGGCGCTTTGCCGCGGCCCGGCGGCCGAAACGGGCGCCACAGTCATGACGCGCTAACCTCGATCAGTGAGAATGGCGGGGACCCTAACGACACGACACCTCTCATCGCCATGACCAATCAGCTCGAACAACTGCGCGCACTCTCCGCCGTGGTCGCCGACACCGGCGACATCGAAGCCATCGCCCGCTTCCGCCCGCTCGATGCGACCACCAACCCCTCCCTGCTGCTGAAGGCCTCGGCCTTGCCGGCCTATGCGCCGCTGATCCAGACCGCGGTCGCCGCGGCGCAGGGCGCCGACACCGCCGCGCGCGTCAACGACGCCGGCCTGCGCCTGGCCGTCGCCATCGGCGGCGAAATCCTCAAGCTGATCCCCGGCCGCGTCTCCACCGAAGTCGACGCGCGCCTGAGTTTCGATACCGACGCGACCCTGGCCCAGGCCCGCCGCATCGTCGAGCTGTACGAGCAGGCCGGGATCGGCCGCGACCGCCTGTTGATCAAGATCGCTTCGAGCTGGGAGGGCATCCGCGCCGCCGAGCGGCTCGAACGCGAAGGCATCCACTGCAACCTCACCCTGCTGTTCTCGTTCGCCCAGGCGGTGGCCTGCGCCGAGGCCGGCGTGTACCTGATCTCGCCGTTCGTGGGCCGCATTCTCGACTGGCACCTCGCCAACGGCACGCCCAAGCCGGCCACGCCCGCCGACGACCCCGGCGTGCAGTCGGTCGCGCGCATCTGGCAGTACTACAAGCGCCACGACTACGCTACCGTGGTGATGGGCGCTAGCTTCCGCAACACCGGGCAAGTGCTCGCGCTCGCCGGTTGCGACCGCCTGACCATCTCGCCGGAGCTGCTCGGCGAACTCGAAGCCGGCCAAGACCCGGTCGCGCGCGCGCTCGACGACGACGGCCAGCGCGCCGCGCCCGGCGCGGCGCTCGACGAGGCCGGGTTCCGCTGGCAGCACAACGAGGACGCGATGGCGACCGACAAGCTCGCCGACGGCATCCGCCGCTTCGCCGCCGACCAGCGCAAGCTCGAAGAGCTGCTTACCCGTCATCTCGGCTGATCGAGGTTCCATCGTCATGAGCGATTCCCGCAAGCACGTCGTCATCGTCGGCGGCGGGTTCGGCGGTCTGTGGGCGACGCGCGCCCTGGCTTCGGCCGAGGTGCGCATCACCCTGATCGACCGTCGCAACCATCATCTGTTCCAGCCCCTGCTGTACCAGGTCGCGACCGCCGGCCTGTCGGCGCCCGACATCGCCGCGCCGCTGCGCCACATCCTGCGCAAGCAGGCCAACGTCGAGGTGCGCCTGGGCGAAGTCACCGGCATCGCCGCCGACGCGCGCCAGATCAGCCTCGCCGACGGCGAGGTCGTCGGCTACGACTACCTGCTGCTCGCCAGCGGCGCGACCCATGCCTATTTCGGCCACGACGAGTGGGCCGACGACGCGCCGGGCCTGAAGACCCTCGACGACGCCCTGCACATCCGCCGCCGGGTCCTGCTCGCGTTCGAGCGCGCCGAGGCCGCCGAAACCGAGGAAGAACGCTCGGCCTGGCTGCACTTCGCCGTGGTCGGCGGCGGCCCGACCGGGGTCGAACTCGCCGGCACCCTCGCCGAGATTTCGCGCAAGACCCTGCGCCGCGAATTCCGCCGCATCGACCCGGCGCAGGCGCGCGTGCGCCTGATCGAGGCCGGCCCGCGCGTGCTCTCGAACTTTCCCGAATCGCTGTCGGAAAAGGCCCGCGCGCAATTGCAGCGGCTCGGGGTCGAAGTCGTCACCGGCACCCCGGTCGCCGAGATCGACGGCCGCGGTTATCGTCTCGGCGCCGAGTTCGTACCGTCGCGCACCGTGCTATGGGCAGCGGGCGTCGCCGCGTCGCCGCTCGGCGCCCTGCTCGATGCGCCGCGCGACCGCGCCGGCCGGGTCCTGGTCGAACCCGACCTCAGCGTGCCCGGGCATCCGGAGATCTTCGTCGCCGGCGACCTGGCCAGCGTCAAGCAGGCCAACGGCCAGCCGGTGCCCGGCGTCGCGCCCGGGGCCAAGCAGATGGGCGCTCACGTCGCCTCGGCGATACGCGCTCGCCTCGGCCATCGCGCGGTCGAGCCGTTCCGTTATGTCGACTTCGGCAACCTCGCCACGATCGGCCGCCGCGCCGCGGTGGTGGATCTGCGCGGCTTCAAGTTCTCCGGCTTCCTCGCCTGGGTGTTCTGGCTCGCCGCGCACGTGTTCTTCCTGATCGGCTTCCGCAACCGCCTGATCGTGATGCTCAACTGGTCGTGGGCGTACTTCACCTACCAACGCCACGCCCGCATCATCTTCGGCACCGGCGAGCCGACGCGGACCGGCGGCGCAACACCGCCGTCGTGAAAGCAGAACGCCGCGCGCTGCGTCGTGCATCGCTGCGGCTGCGACGAAGGGCGCCTCACGGCGCCCTTCGTATCGGCTGCGGCGGGCCGCAAATTCGCCTCAGACGCGATCGATCCGGCACAGGAAGCACCCGGTGCGGGCGTTGTGGGCATGCACTTCGGTCGTGTCCGGATCCTCGAGCAGTTCCGCCAGCACCGCTTCGGCGTCGGCCCCGTCGATGGCCCGCGCGCCGCGCATCCACCCTTCGGCGTCGTAGGCGCGCAAGGACAAGTTGCGGGTACGCAGGAACGGCGGCAGCGCGTCGTCGTACGAGGCCGTGGCGGCGCCCTCGCGCACGTAGATCGGGCCGCTGGAGCGATACGGGCCGTCGCAGGGATGATGCTCGTAGGTCAGCAGCAACACCGAGTCGCCGGGCGCGGCGTCGGCCAGGCTGATCCGGCAGGGGTAACCGTTCGGCGAGTCGGCGACGACGCGGCGCATGCCGTGCGCGCGCAGGCTGGCGTCGTCGAGCGCGCCGAGGGTGGCGAAAGGTTCCGGCGACAGGCCGGTGATGCGATAGCGAGACATGGCGCGATTCCCTGGAGGACAGGCAGGCAACGTAGTCCCGTCCCGCGCGCGGCGATATCCGCTTCTTGCGCTGCGCGAACGCGAACGCCGCGCGGGGTTCGCGCACCGCAAAAACGAACGGCCCGGTTTCCCGGGCCGTCGTCGTCGAACTCGTCCGTCGCCGCTCAGGCGGCGAACAGGCCGCGCATCTTCTTCAGCGCATTGGCTTCGATCTGGCGGATGCGCTCGGCGCTGACGCCGTACTCGTCGGCCAGTTCCTGCAAGGTGATCTTGCTCTCGGCATCGAGCCAGCGACGCTTGATGATGTCGCGCGAACGCGCATCCAGGCCGGCGAGGCCTTCGCGCAGCAGGGCGAGCTGGCTGTCTTCCTCGTCCTCGCGCTCGTACGACTGCGACGGGTCTTCGTCGCTCGCGCGCAGGTAGGCGGCCGGCGAGGGCGGCGCATGATCGTCGTCTTCGTCGGACGGCGCGTCGAAACCGATGTCGCGGCCGGACAGGCGCGATTCCATTTCCAGCACTTCGCGCTCGGAGACGTTGAGGTCCTTGGCGACCAGGCGCACTTCCTCGGCGTTCATCCAGCCCAGGCGGGTCTTGCTCCTGCGCAGATTGAAGAACAGCTTGCGCTGCGCCTTGGTCGTGGCGACCTTGACGATGCGCCAGTTCTTGAGGATGAATTCGTGCATCTCGGCGCGGATCCAGTGGACCGCGAACGAAACCAGGCGCACGCCCTGATCGGGGTCGAAACGCTTGACCGCCTTCATCAGGCCGATGTTGCCTTCCTGGATCAGGTCGCCGATCTGCAGCCCGTAGCCGTTGTAGCCGCGGGCCACGTGGACGACGAAGCGCAGGTGCGAGTGAACGAGTTCGCGGGCCGCGTCGAGGTCTTCCTCGTCGCGGAAGCGGCGCGCCAGCGCCTGCTCGTTCTCCACGCTGAGCACCGGGATCTGGTGCACGGCGCCGATGTACGCGTCCAGCGAACCGAGCGCGCTGGGCACAGGCAGGTTGTTGGCGACTAGAGCAGTGGATCGGGCGATAGAGGTCATGGGGGTCATCTTAGCAGTCGCGATATATGACTGCTAAAGCTGGAGAAAGTTCACAGTGTTGCGGTACTGGAACGGGCGATCGGGCCTGGAGCGGCCCGGGCGGCGGAGCGCCGGACCGGTGAGCGGCGGCGCGGACATCAACATACCCTTTGCAATTAATAACTTATTAAAGCCGACCGAGCGCCGGGCCGGTTCGGGCCGGGGCCCGGGCGTTCGAACCACCGACCTCGGCACCGTCCGCCGGCTGAACCGGCGCAACGAAACACCACTATCGGCCCGATCCGGGCGCACATTCCATCAGGACCGGGGTCCCAGATCGCGAGATCGGCGCGAGACGGGCCGGCGACGACCCGGAGTTCGACCCCGGATCCGCGCCAGGGTTCCCCGCCGGCCGCCTCGCCCCGGCGGCCGGCGCGCCCTACAGTGGGGCGTCGCCCTCCCCGGACCGCCCGTGATCCAGCGTAAGACCCAGCAAGACGCCACCGGCTGCGGCCTGGCCTGCGTGGCGATGCTCGGCGGCATCGGCTATGTCCAGGCGCGGGCGCTGGCGCGCCGGCTCGGCATCGGCCCGCGCGACCGGGTGCTCGGCCGCGGCGGCCGAGCCCGCACGGTGCGCAACGCTTATTTCAGCGACGCCGGGCAGTTGCGGCGCATGCTCGAACTGCTCGGCCTGCACGCGGGGCCGGAACGCCGCCTGGCCCGCTGGGATGCACTCGACCGCAGCGGCATCGCCGGCATCCGCTACAACCGCCGCGAGGACAGCTGGCACTGGGTGGTCTACCTTCACGGCGACGAAGGCGGCCGGGTGCTCGACCCGAACCCGCGCGTGCGCAGCGAACGCAGGACCGACTTCGGCCGGATGAAGCCGCATTGCTTCATCCCGGTGTCGACCCCGGCGTCCTCGGACCGAGCCCGGCCGGCGCCCGGCTAAGCGTTGCCGAGCGCTTCCAGCGAGCGGCGGAACCGCCGCAGGGCCGGGGCGATCTCGCCGGCATCGATTACCCCGTAACCGAAGCTCAGCGCCGGCCGCTCCAGCGCATTCATCGCATAGTCGCCGACCGACTGCGCGCCGGGCAGCTCGCGCAGCATGCGGGCGAGGATCGCCGGCGCCAGCGCGGGGTCGCGGATGCGCGCGGCCAGGTGCAGGCCGGCCTCCGACGGGATCGGCTCCAGCCACGGCGCCAGCTCGCGCCGCAGGCCGTCGAGCAGGACCTCGCGGCGCTCGCCGTAGATCGGCCGCATGCGCCGCACGTGGCGGGCGAGATGACCATCGCGAATGAACGCCGCGAGCACCGACTGGGTGATCGTGTCGCAGTGCGAATCGGCGCAGTGCTTGACCGTGATCAGGGCGTCGCGCGCCCACGCCGGCGCCACCACGAAGCCCTTGCGCAGCGACGGGAACAAGCTCTTGGAAAAGGTGCCGACGTAGAACACCAGGGCGTCGCGATCCAGAGTCTGCAGCGCATCGAGCGGGCGGCCGCCGAAGCGGAACTCGCCGTCGTAGTCGTCCTCGATCACCACCGCGCGATGGCTGCGGGCGAATTCGAGCAGCGCCTTGCGCCGGCGCAGCGACAAGGCCACGCCGGTCGGCGACTGGTGCGACGGCGTCACGCTGATCACGCGCACATCCCCGGGCAGGCGATCGACGCACAGGCCCTCGTCGTCGACCGGCATCGGCACCAGCCGCGCACCGGCGGCGGCGAAGGCCGCGCGCAACGGCGGATAGCCCGGCTCCTCGACCGCGACCCGGGTCTCGCCCGGCGTCACCAACAGCCGCGCCAGCAAGTCGAAGGCCTGCTGCGCGCCGGAGGTGACGATGACGTCGCCGGCCGCGCAGGCGACCGCGCGCGCGAACGCGACGTGCTGGGCGATCGCCTCGCGCAAGGCGGGGATGCCTTCCGACGGCGGATAGCCGAACCGCGTCTTCGACCATTCGCGCAGGCTCTGCGCCGACAAACGCCGCCAGACCTCGTGCGGGAAATGGCGATGGTCGGGTATGCCCAGGCGGAAGCAGCGCTCGGGCAGGTCGCGCGGCGGCGAGGGATGCAGGAACGGCGCGCGCCACAACGGGTTCAGGCGCGGGTCTTCCGGTCCTTGCGGCAAATGCGCGGGCGCGCGCCGGTCGCGGCGGCCGGCGACGTCGGCCACCACCGCCTTCGCGCCCTTGCGCGGCAGCGCATACCCCTCGGCGATCAGCAGGTCGTAGGCGGCGACCACGGTGTTGCGGGCGACGCCGAGTCCGCCGGCGACCCGACGCGTCGCCGGCAGCGGCGCGCCCGCGGGGAGGCGGCCGTCGAGGATCGCCGAGCGCAGTTGCTGGTGCAGTGCCTGGGTCAGGCGGCCCTGGCCGTGCTCCGGCAGGGCGAGGGGAAACGGGAAAACTGGCCCCATAAAATCCAACCGTTTTGGCTCATCCAGGGCACCAGTCTATTCCTAAGCTGGCTCCACGGATGCGGCGCCGCGCCGCCCGGTCCCTTCTCAACGAACCGTCCCGACGAGCCCTCCCAATGATCGATCTTTACTACAGCCCGACCCCGAATGGCTTGAAACTGCGGCTGTTCCTGGAAGAGTCCGGCCTCGCCCACCGGATCGTCCCGGTCAGCCTGTCGGCCGGGGAACAGTTCCGCCCCGAGTTCCTGGCCATCTCGCCGAACAACAAGATCCCCGCGATCCTCGACCACGCGCCGCGCGACGGCGGCGAGCCGCTGGCGGTGTTCGAGTCGGGCGCGATCCTGCTCTACCTCGCCGAGAAGACCCGCCGGCTGCTGCCGGACGACGCCCGCGGTCGGCTCGAAGTCACCCAGTGGCTGTTCTGGCAGATGGCCGGGCTCGGCCCGATGGCGGGCCAGGCCGGTCACTTCCGGGTGTACGCGCCGGAGCCGCTGGCGTATGCGATCGAACGCTACACCCGGGAGGTGCAGCGTCTGTACGGCGTGCTCGATCGCCGCCTCGCCGGCCGCGCCTATCTCGCCGGCGACGACTACTCGATCGCCGACATCGCCTGTTACCCCTGGGTCGTGCCGCATCTCGGGCTCGGCCAGGACCTCGCCGCGACCCCGCACCTGCGGCGCTGGTTCGACGCCATCGCCGCGCGCCCTGCCACCCAGCATGTCTACGCCGGCATCGACGATCCATACGGCAAGGCACCGGCGCTGTCGGACGAAGCGCGAAAGCTGCTGTTCAACCAGGGCCCGGCGAAGGCCGAGGCCTGAACCGCTCCGCGCCCGCATAACCACTTTGGATGAGGCCTGCCATGCCCCTGCCGATCTGCGAAACCTGCGGCACCCAGTTCGCCGCTCATGCCGGCTTGCCGGCGCATTGCCCGATCTGCGAAGACGAGCGCCAGTACGTCGGCTGGCAGGGCCAGACCTGGACCAGCCACGAAGCGCTGGCGCAAGCCCATAGCCTGCGGCTCGAAGACGACGCCGGGGTGCTCGGCATCGGCCTGGCGCCGGCGTTCGCGATCGACCAGCGCATGCTGTATCTGCAGACCGACGCCGGCAACATCCTGTGGGAGTGCCTGGCCCTGGTCACCGACGAGGCCGTCGCCGAACTGCGCGCGCGCGGCGGCGTCGATCTGATCGCGATTTCGCATCCGCACTTCTACGCCTCGATGGTCGAGTGGAGCGAAGCGCTCGGCGGCGTGCCGATCCTGCTCCACGAAGCCGATCGCGAATGGGTGCAGCGCCGGTCCGAGCGCATCCGCTACTGGCGCGGCGACGAATACAGACTCTCCGAGGGGGTAACCCTGATCCGTTGCGGCGGCCACTTCCCCGGCAGCACCGCGCTGCACTGGAAGCACGGCCCGCGCGCGGGCGGCGCGCTGTTCCCGGGCGACGCGCTGCAGGTCGTGTTCGACCGCCGACACGTGACCTTCATGTACAGCTATCCCAACTACATCCCGATGAAGCCCAGCGACGTGCGGGCGATGCGCGAACGCCTCGCCGGCTATGCGTTCGAGGACGTCTACGGCTACACCTGGGGCCGCAACATCGTCGGCGGCGGCCGCGAGGCGGTCGAGGCATCGTTCGATCGCTATTTCGCCGCGGTCGCCGGCTGAGCCGCGCCGCGCCTCCCTCTTCCTACGAGACAATCCCATGTCCAGCGGACTCGATGCCCTGCGCGACTACCTGCCCGCGCGTTTCACCACTACGGCCGAGCTGCCGTGGATTCCCTCCTCGACGCCGGGCAAGGCCGCCAAGCCCCTGCGCTTCCTCGCCGACGACCGGGGTTTCGTCGAACTGCTGCGCATGGACCCGGGCGTGGTCATGCCGCTGCACCGCCACACCGGCGAGATCCACGCCTACAACCTCAGCGGCAGCCGCCTGCTGTGCAGCGGCGAACTGATCGGACCGGGCGACTACGTCTACGAACCGCCGGGCAATACCGATTGGTGGAAGATCGTCGGCGACGAACCGATGATCGCCCTGGTCGTGGTGATGGGCACGGTCGAATTCCTCGGCCCCGGCGGTGCGGTGCGGCTGCGCGCCAGCGCCGAGACCCAGCGCGCCGAGTACGCGCAGTACTGCCGCGAACACCGGCTGCCGCTGCACGACCTGGCGGAACGATGAGCGGCGGCTTCAGTCTTCGACGAAGGCCTTGAGCCGCAGCAGCGCCTGGTCCCATTGCTGCGCGATCGCATCGAGCGAGCGCCGCGCTTCGTCCAGTTGCGCGGGCTCGAACTCCCACAGGCGTTCGCGCCCGGCCTTGAGGTCGCGCACCAGGCCCGCTCCGGCCAGCACCTGCAGGTGCTTGGTCACCGCCTGGCGGCTGATGTCGGTGCCGCCGGTGAGCTGCGCGATCGACATCGCCCCGCCGGCGCACAGGGCCACGACGAGACGCAGGCGAGTCTCGTCGCTGAGCGCGGCGAACACCCGCGCCGACCTGAATAGAGACGGTTTGGACACGACCGGCTTGGACAGGGACGGCTTGGACACGACCGGTTTGAGCAGGGCCGGTTTTCGCGGTGCCGGCCCTTTCGAGGCGTGCCGGGCCGAAGCTCCCGGCTTAGCCAACATAGCGCTCGATGTTCTTCATCTGCTCGTCCCAGCCGCCGCTGTTCATGCGGAAGGCTTCGTCGCGGCGCGAGGCCGGCACGCGGTCGAAACCGGACTCGACCACCCGCAGCAAGGTGCCGCCGTCGGCCTCTTCGAGGGTGAACTCGACCAGGGTCGGGGCTTCCTGCGAATAATCGACCTCGGGGTCGACCGCATAGGGATGCCAATGGAAGGACAGCAGGCGCTCGGGCTCGACGCGCTGGACCTCGACCTGCATCAGCAAGTGCTCGTAGCCCGGATAGGTGATGTAGCCCTGGGTGGTCTGCCCGGGCACGAAGCGTTGGCCCTCGAAGCGGACGCCGAACCATTGGCCGAAGGACTCGGCGTCGGCGAGGGCCTGCCAGACCCGCGAACGCGGCGCCTTGAGCAGGATCTGTCTTTCGATACGGTCGGTGGATGCGGTCATGGCGGTTACCTCCGAACCGAAGGCTAGCCCCGCCCGAATCGAAACGCAACCATTTGGTTGCATTATCGGATTCGTCCCGCCGGCGCCGGGCGCTCGAGACCCGGCGTCCGGCTCGCTCAGGCCGCGAGCGAGCCGTCCTGCAAAGCGCGGCAGAGCTGCGCGGTGGCCTCGTCCATCGGGAAACAGCACTCCACGTGCAACTCGTCGATGGTGACGTCGCGCGGGGTGCCGAAGGTGGTGATGGTCGAGAAGAAACGCAGCTCGTACCGGTCGCGGCGCAGGATCGTGGTCAGCAACGGCGACGGCGCCGCATCGAACTGGCGCCGGCGCCAATGGCTCGGCACACCGGGATAGGCCATGGCCTCGTCGAGCAAGGCGCGCGCCACACCGTCGCCCGGTGTCGCCGCGACCGCGGTGTGCAGATGGCGGATCAGTTCGCCGGCCACTTCTTCCCAGTTGGCGACCGCCGGGCGCAGGTCTTCGGGGTCGAAGATCTGCCGGATCATGTTGGCGTGGCGGTTGGGGCGGCCGCGCATGACGAAGGCATTGGTGCGCACCGCGGCCTCGTTGGCCATCAGCACGTCCCAATGCCGGTTCAACAGGAACGCCGGATACGGCTCCTGCTGCTTGAGGATGAATTCGATCGCGCGCCGGATCTGAGCGAACTCGGGTGTCGCCAGCGAGGTCTCGGGATACTTCGGCGCGAAGCCGGCCGCCACCAACAGCGCGTTGCGTTCGCGCAGCGGCATGTCGAGCGCGTCGGCGAGCTTGACGATCATCTCGCGGCTCGGCTGCGACTTTCCGGTCTCGACGTAGCTCAGATGCCGCGCCGATACGCCCGCATCCAGGGCCAGGTCCAGCTGGCTCCAGCGCCTGACCCCACGCCATTCGCGCAGCAACGCGCCGACGCCCTGATCGCGCGGGCGGGTTTTCGGATTCGGTGCGAGGGCAGCGCTCATGCGGCCATGATAGGAGCCGGCCACCCGCAAAACCATGACCTGCGAGGTCATGAAGATTACACCTGCGGCGTCATTGCCGGCATGACCGCGCGCGCCAATCATCGCCTCCCATCGAAACGCCCTCGGGCCCCTGGAGACGACATGAATCGCAGAACCTTCCTCCACCTCGGCGTCGGCGCGGCCAGCGTCGGCCTGCTCGGCGCCTGCGCCACCGGCCTGTCCGGCGCGACCGCGGCCAGTGCCGATGCCGTCCCCTGGAACGCCGCCGCTTTCCATGCCGCGCGCCGCTACCTGGCGACGTCGTTCGGCGAGATCGCCTACGTCGAACGCGGCCAGGGGCCGGTGGCTCTATTCCTGCACGGCTTCCCGCTCAACAGTTTCCAGTGGCGCGGCGCGATGGCCCATCTGGCGCCGTACCGCCGCTGCATCGCCGCCGACTTCATGGGCCTGGGCTATACGCGCGTCGCCGAGGGCCAGAGCGTGGCGCCGGATGCGCAGGTCGACATGCTCGCGACCCTGCTCGACCGGCTCGGCATCGACAGCGTCGACCTGATCGCCAACGACAGCGGCGGCGCGATCGCGCAGATGTTCCTGGTCGAGTACCCGCAGCGCGTGCGCAGCATGCTGCTGACCAACTGCGACGTCGAGAACGACAGCCCGCCGGCCGCGGTGGTGCCGGTGATCGAAGCCGCGCGCCGCGGCCGCTTCGCCCTCGACACGTTTCCGCCGCAACTGGCCGACCACGACTTCGCCCGTTCGGAAAAAGGCATCGGCGTACAGTGCTTCACCTATCGCGATCATCCGACCGACGAGGCGATCGAGACCTACTTCGCCCCGCTGGTCAGCACGCCGCAGCGCACCCGCCTCACCGACGCCTACGCGATGGGCCTGGACCCGAACCCGCTCGCCGGCATCGAGGCGGCGCTCAAGCGCTGCATCCAGCCGGTGCGGATCGTGTGGGGCACCGGCGATACGATTTTCTCGCCGGCCAGCCCGCGTTACCTCGACCGCCTGTTCCCGAACTCGCGCGGCATCCGTTTCATCGAAGGCGCGAAGCTCTTCTATCCGGAAGAGTTTCCGGAAGTGATCGCGCACGAAGCGCGCCGGCTGTGGGCGACGCTCTGAGCGCAGCGCCGCGCGGCGCGCCGGCATGACGTTTGTCACCAATCGTGGCCGCGCGGGCGCGTTTCGACGACAACGAAGATGTTCGTGCCTGGCCATCGCCAGGCTCGTGTCTCGGCCAAAACGGCGGCGCAAAGCCGCCGTCGTGCGTTGCGCGATGGCCGCCGATGCGCCGCTGGTAGGCGCTCGCGCTCCGTCCATCGGTTTCGCCTTGTCTCTGCGTACAGCCAGCGCCATTACGCTGTCGGATCGAGACGTCGCCATCGCGTCGACGCTCGTGCCGCCGTCCGCGCATCGCGCTTGCAACCCTGGGTACGATCGCGGCATCACTGTCAGCAAGCCTACTCACGGCGCCGCCTTCGATGCCCTCACTGCCGCGTTTCCGAGTTCACCGCCCATCGCCCGGTAAGATTGCGAACGCACGCTCGAGTCCTGTCCCGCGCCAGGCGCCGCCCGCGGCAGCCTTCCATACCAGATGTGTTTATTTGTACGGTCCCGACGACCGCCACCCGCCGGCGCTACCATGCCGGCTCGCACGAGGTGGCCATGAATAAAGTCCTGCTGATCGAGGACGACGCCCGACTGGCCGGGCTGATCTCCGAGTACCTGCAACGCTACGACTTTCAGACCTCGGTGGTGCTGCGCGGCGACCAGGCGCTGGCCGCGCTCGAGGACGATCCGCCCGATGTGATCGTGCTCGATCTGATGCTGCCCGGCATGGACGGCTTCGATGTCTGCCGCCAGATCCGCAAGCAGTCGAGCCTGCCGATCGTGATGCTGACCGCGCGCGGCGATCTGTTCGACCAGGTCACCGGCCTGGAAGTCGGCGCCGACGACTACGTGCTCAAGCCGGTCGAACCACGGCTGCTGCTGGCGCGATTGCGCGCCATCCTGCGCCGCAGCCAGGCGCGGCCGCAGCCCACCGGCTCCTCGATGCTGTCCTACGGCGGCCTGCAGATCGACCTGACCGCGCGCCAGGTGCGATGGAAGGGCCAGGAAATCGACCTCAAGACCGCCGACTACAACCTGTTCGTGATCCTGGCCCAGGCCGCCGGCCGCGTGCTCAACCGCGACGAGTTGCTGCGGCGTTGGCGCGGGATCGGCTTCGACGGCGTCGACCGCACCGTCGACGTGAGCATCTCGCGGCTGCGCCGGCATTTCGGCGACGACGCCCACGAGCCGCGCAAGATCAAGACCGTCTGGGGCCGCGGCTACCTGTTCAGTCCGATCGCCTGGGAGGACTGAATGTTCGCGATGCTGGCGCGGCTGTACCTGACCGTGGCCGGCCTGCTGTTGTGCTCGATGTTGCTGGTCCAGCAGGCCTTCCCGTATCTGTTCCCGGACCAGTACTCGCAATCGGCGCGGCACGAGTTCAGCGGCGAGCTCGCGCTGTTGCGCGAGCACCTGCGCGGCGTCGGCGTCGACGAGCTGCCCGAACGCGTGGCCGCGCTCAACCGCAACACCCCGGACCGCTACAGCGTGCTGTCGCCGGCGACGGCGCTGCGCCTGCCGCCGCGGGTGCGGGCCGAACTGGCCGCGACCGGCAGCGCCAGCGACCACGTCAGCACCGAGCACCATCACGTCTACGTCCGCCTCGACCGCGGCGACGTGGTCCAGATCAGCTACGACGAAAGCGACTTCCCGATCCGTTACATCGCCTACGTCACCGTGTTCGCGATGGTGCTGGTCGGTCTGATGATCTGGCTGCAGCCGCACTGGCGCGACCTGGAACGGCTGCGCGAAGCCGCCGCGCGTTTCGGCGACGGCGACCTCGCCGCGCGCGCGCGGCTGCCGGCGGGCTCGTCTATCCGCCAGCTGTGCGTGTACTTCAACAACATGGCCGACCAGATCGGCTGCCTGATCCAGTCGCAGCGCGACATGGTCAACGCCGCCTCGCACGAATTGCGTACGCCGATCACCCGCCTGGAGTTCGGCCTGGCCAACCTCGGCGACACCCTCGACGACCGGGTCGGCCGCGCCCGCGTGCACGCCCTGCGCTGCGACGTCGAGGAGCTCGACCTGCTGGTCGGCGAGCTGCTGACCCTGGGCATGCTGGAACGCAGCGGACCGATGCCGGCGCTGGAACGGGTCGAGCTGTCGGCGTTCCTGCGCGCCTCGACCGGCGTCTCGGCCGAGGAGCTGCGCATCCGCAGCACCCACATCGAGTGGGCGCTCGCGCCGGCCTTGAGCGAAGTGGTGGTCGATCCGCGCAGCCTCGGCCGCGCTTTCTCCAACCTGATGCGCAACGCCCTGCGCTACGCCGACGGCCGCATCCGGGTGAGCGCCGAAGCGGTCGAGCAGGGCTGGCAGTTGGTGGTCGAGGACGACGGCGTCGGCATCCCGCCGGAAGACCGTCTACGCGTGTTCGAACCCTTCTATCGCCTCGACCGCAGCCGCGACCGCGCCACCGGCGGCTTCGGTCTCGGCCTCAGCATCGTGCGCCAGGTGGTCGACCGCCACGGCGGCGAGGTCCACATCGAGCACTCGCCGCTGGGCGGCGCGCGCTTCGTGCTGCGCTTCCCCTGGCACCAGCCCGGCGAATGGCGCGGCCGCCGTCACCCCCAGCGCGAAGAATCCCCAGCCGAGTCCGCCCCTCTCGAGCAATCGTTTCATCTGCAATGAACGGAGCCCGGCGATGACCCCTTTTTCCGGCGCGGTGCGTTAGCCCATGCGCAGGCCGCCGATGACGGCGGCCGGAAGGAGTCTTCATGCATGCGGAAATGAATGCCGCCGACGACCTCGAATCGCGGGTGCTCGATCTCGCCAACCAGGCCATCGGCCATCAGGCCGGCGGCGATCGCCGCCAAGCCGTGCAATGCTGGGCGCAGGCCATCGCCCTCGCCGATGCGGGCCTGCACGACGAGGAGATCCGCGGCTGGTTGCGCAGCGGCATCGCCGACGCGCGCGCCGCCTGACCGCGGCCGTGGGCCGGGTTCAGAAGCGCGCCCACCACTGCACCGAGCGCTCGAAGTAGCCGACCAGCGTCTGCACCAGGCGCTGGCGGTCGCGCGGTTCGCCGCAGGCGATGACCCGGTCGACCGCGCTGTGCATCGCGGTGAAGAAGATCACCGCGGTCAGGCGCGGGTCCGGCGCGGCCCAGACCCGCGCGGCGATGCCGCCTTCGAGCAACTCGACCAGCTGATCGACGACCGGGTTTTCCTGCATCGCATGACGGTCGTGGCTGCGCTGGTCGTGGAAGACCACGTCGTGCAACGCGACTTGGTCCAGATAGCCGTCGACCGCGCTCTGCACCCAGGCGCGCAGCCGCGCCGGCCAGTCGTTCGGGCTGCAACGCTCCATGGCCTCGAACAGGCGGACCCGGAAGCCTTCGACGAAGCGCTGCTGCAAGGCCAGCAACAGGTGCTCGCGGCTGGCGAAGTGGTCGCGCAGCGCCGCCAGCTCCAGGCCGGCGCCGGCGGCGATGTCGGCCAGGGCGACGCGCTCGGTGCCGCGCTCGACGAACAGCCGCGCGGCGACGTCGAGCACGGCGTCGCGGCTCGGCGCGATCGCCGTGCTCGCCGTGCTCGCCGCCGTGGCAGCCTGCGCCGCGCGGTGGGGCTGCGTGCCGCGCAGCGGCGGAAAGTCCGGTCCCGGACCGGCGAACGACGGCGGCGTGGACGACATCGGCCCGAGCCTCAGATGAGAATGACTCTCATCATAGCCCAGGCCGGGGGCCCGGACCGACGGGGTCGCTTGGGGTCGCGGCATTCACCCGCGTCGCGAACGCTTGCCGCCGTGCGTCGAAGTTCGGGCGGCGCCGCCTCGGCAACTCGCCGCGCGCAGTCGCACCGATATTCGCGGGCGACAAAATCGTTGGCGAAACCGAAAACCCGCGACGCCTGCCCACCGCGCTTCGTCACAAACCGATCGTGATTCGCAACAGGCTTGCGATACCGCGCGAACAACCGATTACCCGGGATAAAAATCCAAATCCTCGCCGCGACGAGAATATTCGTGGATTCTTGTCCGCTGTAGAAAAAGCTTCACATATTCGACTTGTGATCCGGCTCTCAACGCGGTCCCCGTAAATATTCGACTTGTGATCCGTCTCTCACCGATCTCGATGGACACGGCTTGAGCGCTCAGGGATATTGATTCCCAAGCGGCAACGAGGCGTGATGCGGATAGTCGTTGTCGCAGTCACCACATAACAACTCAAGCCCGCCATCTGCGATCAGCGCAGCCAGTGATTACGGACAGGGCTCTGCCCCGGCGCCGGACGCCGCGGCGACGACGTACTTTTTGTTTCGAAACCAAACGGAGAGGGGGCCACTCGTAACGACGAGTCGGCCGCGGGATCGCGCGCGAACACAACGCGTCGTCGGGCATTGCGTCCGCCGGCCGCTGGCGGCGTGCGGCCAACGGCCGCCTCATAAGGATGCGCGCCATGAACGAATCCCACAGCCCCGCCCTGCCCCTGACCACCGCCCAGCGCGGACTGTGGGTCGGGCAGAAGATCGCCTCGGCCGAAGCCTCCATGAACATCGCCGAAGCCGTGGAGATTCTCGGCCCGGTCGATGCCGAGCAGTTCCTGCGCGCACTGCGTCAATTCACCCGCGAAGCCGATGCCACCCGGGTGCGCATCGTCGAGCACGGCGGCCTGCCGCGGCAGATCGTGCGCGACGAATACGAAAGCGACTTCCCGTATTTCGACCTCAGCCTGGAAGCCGACCCGCGCGCCGCCGCGGAGGCCTGGATGCAGGCCGAACTGGCCAAGCCGGTCGACTTCGTCCACGACCCGCTCTGGGTGGGCGCCTTGTTCAAGCTCGCCGACGACCGCTATTGCTGGTACCAGCGCGCCCACCACACCATCTACGACGGCTACAGCGGCGGGATGACGGTGCGCCGCATCAGCGAGCTGTACACCGCCTATGTCGAAGGCCGCGAGCCCGCGCCCTGCGGCTACGGCTCGCTGGCGGCGCTGGTCGAAAGCGAAGCCGCCTACCGCGGCTCCGAGCGTTTCCAGCGCGATCGCGCGTTCTGGCGCGAGCAATTGGCAGCCCTGCCCGAGGCGGTGACCCTGGCGCGGCGGCGGGTGCGAAACAACGGCGGCCTGCGCCGTGCGCGCGGCCTCCTCGACGAGGCGGCGCGCACGCGCCTGATCGAGATCGCGCGCGACTGCGGGGTCAGCCTGCCGCAAGCGCTGATCGCGCTGATCGCCGCCTATTACCACCGCGCCACCGGCGCGCACGACCTGGTGTTCGGCATGCCGGTCACCGGCCGGGTCAATCATGCCCTGCGCAGCACCCCGGGCATGGTCGCCAACGTGGTCGCGATCCGTTTGGCGATGCACCCGCGGATGACCATGCCGGAACTGTTCGCGCAGGTCTCGTGGGTGGTCAAGCAGGCGCTGCGCCATCAGCAGTACCGCTACGAGGACCTGCGCCGCGACCTCGGCCTGGTCAATCCCGACCAGCACCTGGCCTGGCTCGGCATCAACATCGAGCCCTTCGACTACGGCAGCTTCGGCGGCCATCGCGCGACCGGCCACAACCTGCACAACGGCTCGGCCGAAGACCTGACCGTGTTCGTCTACGACCGCGACGACGGCGAAGGGCTGAGCTTCGATCTCGACGCCAATCCGACCCTGTATCCGGCCGCCGAACTCGACGAGCACCGGCGCCGGCTGATGCGGCTGATCGAATCGGTCCTGGCCGATCCCTCCCTGAGCCTCGGTGCGATCGACGTACTCGGCGAGGAGGAGCGCGAACGCTTGCTGCGGGGCTGGAACGACACCGACGCGCCGCTGCCGGAAACCACCGCGCTCGAGCAGTTCGAGCAGCAGGCCGCGCGCACTCCGGACGCGGTCGCGGTGATCGCCGGCGACACCGTGCTGAGCTATCGCGAGCTCGACCAGAGCAGCAGCCGCCTCGCCCATCGCCTGATCGCACACGGCGTGCGCCCCGGCGACATCGTCGCGATCGGCCTGCCGCGCGACGAGGTCCTGATCGCGTCGCTGCTCGCGGTGTGGAAGGCCGGCGCGGCTTATCTGCCGCTCGACCCGGAAGCGCCGGCCGAACGCATCTCCCTGACCCTCGACGACGCCGCGCCGAGTCTGCTGCTGACCACGCAGCAGTTCGCCGAGGCCTTCTCCGGCCGCGCCCTGCCGGTGCTGTTCGCGCACGAGCAGGACGAGGCCTACGAGATCGACACGGCCCTCGCGCTGCCGCGCGCGCGTTTCGACGCGACTGCCTACCTGATCTACACCTCCGGCTCGACCGGTCGGCCCAAGGGCGTCGAAGTCAGCCAACGCAATCTCGCCAACTTCCTGCTCGCGACCCAGCGCCTGTTCGCGCCGACCGCGGCCGATCGGTTCCTGGCCCAGACCACGGTCGCCTTCGACATCGCCTGCTTCGAGTTGTTCCTGCCGCTCAGCGTCGGGGCGCGCATCGTCGTGACCACCGCCGAGGTGGTGCGCAATCCGCTGGCCCTCGCCCGGCTGATCGCCGAGCACGGCCTCAACTTCGTCCAGGCCACGCCGTCGCTGTGGCGGATGCTGCTGGCCAACCCCGAGGTGCGCCTGGACGGCGTGCACGCGCTGTCGACCGGCGAAGCGCTGCCGCCGGAGCTCGCCCAGCGCCTGCTTGCCGCGGCCGCGCGGGTGACCAATCTGTACGGGCCCACCGAGACCACGGTGTGGGCCAGCGCGATCGAAATCAGCGCGGCCGACATCGCCGACGGCGCGCCGCCGCCGATCGGCAGGCCGCTGTTGAACACCCGCGCCTACGTGCTCGACAGCGCCCTCAACCCGGTGCCGACCGGCAGCGTCGGCGAGCTCTACATCGGCGGCGCCTGCGTGGCCAAGGGCTATCTGGGCCGCGACGAACTGACCGCCGAGCGCTTCATCCCCGATCCGTTCGACCAGTCCTCCAGCCACCAGCAGACCGGCATGCCGGCGCGCCTGTACCGCACCGGCGACCTGACGCGCTGGCGCGACGACGGCGTCATCGAATACCTCGGCCGCGCCGACCAGCAGGTCAAGATCCGCGGCCACCGGGTCGAACTGGGCGAGATCGAAACCTTGCTCAGCGCCGAGGAAACCGTGGCCGAGGCCGCGGTCGCCCTGCACGCCGACGGCAGCGGCCCGGCCATGCTGGCCGCCTACCTGGTGCCGGCCACCGGCCTGAGCCTCGACCGCGACGGCCTGCGCCGCCGCCTTGCCGCCAAACTGCCCGAGTACATGGTGCCGAGCGTCTACGTCGAACTCGCGGCCTTGCCGCTGACCCCGAGCGGCAAGCTCGACCGCAAGGCGCTGGCGCCGCCGGAGCGCAGCCGCCAGGCCGTCTACGCCGCGCCGCGCAGCGACATCGAACGCAAGCTGGTGGCGCTGTGGCAGCAGATCTTCGGGCTCGAACGGGTCGGCATCCACGACAACTTCTTCGAGCTCGGCGGCGATTCGCTGACCGCGGCCGAACTGGTCGCCGCGTTCCCGCAGCACTTCGGCAGCGAGCTGTCGCTCGGCGCCCTGTTCGAGGGCTCGACCATCGCCGGCCTGGCCGCCTACCTGGAACGCAGCGGCGGCGAGAACGACCCGCTCGGCGCGCTGCTGTCGCTGCGCCCGTCGGACCGCGAGCGGCCGCTGTTCTGCATTCACCCGGTCACCGGCTTCAGTTGGTCCTACGCCGGCATGCTGCGCCACCTCGACGAGGCCTTGCCGGTGTATGCGCTGCAGTCGCGGGGCCTGCGCGGCGGCGGCGCCCTGCCCGGCAGCATCGAAGAGATCGCCGCCGACTACATCGCGCAGATGCGCCGGGTCCAGCCGCAGGGGCCGTACCGGTTGCTCGGCTGGTCGCTCGGCGGCCTGATCGGGCACGCCATCGCCGCGCAGCTGCAGCAGACCGGCGAACGGGTCGAACTGCTGGCGATGATGGATTCGTATCCGTTCGTGGCCGACGCCCACGAGAGCCAGAGCGAAGCGCAGCAAGCGCTGGCGGTGCTCAAGTTCCTCGGTTTCCATCACCGCATCCGCGACAACCCGCCGCAGGACATGCGCAGCCTGGCCGACCTGCTGTGCCGCGAGTACGAGGTGTTCTCGATCCCGCTGGTGCAGGAAATCATGAAGGCCGACGCGCGCCTGATCGAGAACGTCACCGCGGTCACCCGCAACAACCTGATGCTGGCGCGGCGCTACCGGCCGGCGCCGATCGAGACCGACGTGGTGTTCTTCAACGCCGGGCTCAAGGAGCACGTCGACCTGGACGGCCTGCTGCACTACCACGCCGCCGCCTGGCAGCCCTACATCGGCGGGCGCATCGAGATCCACGACATCGACTGCCACCACCAGTCGATGCTCGAACCGCGCGCGGCCGCGCACATCGCCCGCGTGCTGCGCGAGCGGCTGGCGTCGCGGCCGCTGCCCTCGCCCCCACCGACGCCGGCCGCGCTCGCGGTCGCGTATTCGTAAGGAGACGCCCATGTCCGCCGCCATCGTCATCTTCACCGTCGGCACCCAAGGCGACGCGCGTCCCTGCGTCGCCCTCGGGGTGGCCCTGCGCCAGGCCGGCCACCGGGTGCGCATCGTCACCAGCGACAACTTCGCCGGCATGGTGCGCGAGGCCGGGCTGGAGTTCTTCGCCCTCAGCGCCGACTTCAGCGATCTGCTGACCAACAACCCCGAGACCGTCGACAAGGCGCTCAACCCCTTGTTCCTGGTCAAGCACACGCGCGAGAAATTCGCCTCGATGGCCGCGACCTGGGTGCGCGAAACGCGCCCGGCCTGCGAAGGCGCGGCTTTGCTGATCGGCAACGGCATCGCCACCCAACTGGCGAAAGCGCTCGGCGAGGCCGAGGGCATCGCCTTCGTGCAAGCGCAGTTGCAGCCGTTCACTCCGTCGCGCGAACTCTCGCCGCTGGCGTTCTGGTCGAAGGCGCGCTTCCCCGGCGCGATCAACCTGGGCCTGTACCAACTGATGAAGCTGTTGGCCTGGTACACGCTCAAGCCCGCGGTCAACGACGTGATCCGGCCGCAGCTCGGCCTGCCGCGCTATCCCTGGTACGGCCCGTACTTCGAGCGCGATCGCCTGCGCAAACGCGTGCTGTACGGCTACAGCCGGCACATCCTGCCGCGACCGAGCGACTGGCCGCAGGAGGCGCGGGTCACCGGCGGCTGGTTCCTCGACCAGGCGCAGGCCTGGCAACCGCCGCCGGCCCTGCAGGACTTCCTCGACGAAGGCGACCCGCCGATCTACATCGGCTTCGGCAGTATGCTGGCCAACAACGCCGAGGGCTTCACCCAGACCGTGCTCGAGGCCGCGCGCCTGAGCGGCCGCCGCGCGGTGCTCGCGACCGGCTGGGGCGGCCTGCGCGGCGAGCCCGGGCGCCGCGACGAGCGCACCTACGTGATCGACAACGCGCCTCACGACTGGCTGTTCCCGCGCATGGCCCTGGCCGTGCACCATGGCGGTGCCGGCACCACCGCGGCGGCCGCGCGCGCCGGCATCCCCTCGGTGTTCGTGCCGTTCTTCGGCGACCAACCGTTCTGGGCGCGGCGCATGCACGAACTGGGCGCCGCGCCGCCGGCCCTGGACCGGGTGACGGTAACCGCGGCGCAGATGGCGCAGGCGATCGCCGCCGGCCTGCAGGCGCCGATGGTGCAGGCGGCCTCGCAGCTCGGCCAACGCATCCGCGCCGAAGAAGGCGGAGCGACCGCGGTGCGCGCGCTGGCCGAATGGGGCTTGCTGCCGGACTTGGCCGGCCCCGACCTGACTCAGCCTGACCCGCCTCGGCCCGGCCTGTCTCGGCATGACCTGTCCGCTGAGGCCGCCGCGGCGCCGGCCGCGCCGATGCGTGCGCCGGCCGCCCAGACACTGGAAGCCTGAGCCGCGCCGCCGCGACCGACGCGGGCAGAGGCAAACACCAGGGACGAGGCGCATCGCAAGGCGCCCGTCCCAACACCGCAGACGCTCGCCGGCGACAATATCCGGCTGAACGCGCGATGCTCCCGTCGCGTCTCGAACCGGCGAGGCCGCCTCCATGAAAAGCACCGATGTCGAACTCGAACGGCTGCGCGTGCGCCGCGAAGCGCGCCGAGCCGCGCTCGCCGCCGACACGCGCGGCGCCGGCGAACGCGAAGGCCGGGCCGTCTGCCTGTCCGGCGGCGGCTATCGCGCCGCGCTGTTCCATCTCGGCGCCCTGTTGCGCCTGCACGAGAGCGGGCTGCTCGCCGGCGTGAGCTTGTTCAGCTCGGTCTCCGGCGGCAGCATCGTCTCGGCCTGGCTGGCCTGTCGCTACCTCGACACCCGCCTCGACGGCGAAGCCTTCGCCGCCTGGAGCGACCGCATCGATTTTCGCGCGGTCGTGGTCGAACCGTTCCGCGAGGTCGTCGCCCGCGACCTGCGCACCGTGCCGGTGCTGGCCACCTTCGCCCACAACTGGCTGTGGCCCTCGCACCGGATCGGCCTGCTCGAACGCCGCTATACCGCGATCTTCGGCGAACGCACCCTCGATCAGTTGCCCGAGTCGCCGGCCTTCGTGTTCTGCGCCACCGACCTGACCTTCGGGGTCAACTGGGAGTTCTCGCGGCGCCGGGTCGGCGACTACCTGGCCGGTTATCTGCGCGATGGCGCGCGACGCGTCCGGCTGGCCTGCGCGGTGGCCGCGTCCTCGTCGTTTCCGCCGGTGTTCGGCCCGGTCCGCTTCGACACCGAACCCGGCGACTACCAGCACGGCCACTATCGCGGCGACGACGGCGAAGAACTGCGCGGGCGCATCGAGCTCAGCGACGGCGGCGTTTACGACAACCTGGCCACCGAGCCGGCGATGCGCCGCTATCGCGAAGTGCTGGTGTCCGACGGCGGCGGACCGTTCGCGTTCGAGAGCCGGCGTTGGTGGCTGCAACGGCTGCTGCGCTACACCCAGGTGGTCGGCAATCAGGCCGAGGCGCTGCGCAAGCGACTGTTCTTCGGCCAGGCCGAAAGCGGCTCGCTGATCGGCATGTACTGGGGCTTGAACGGCTCCCGCGACGAAGGCGCCGACGGCTACGGCCCGGGTCTGGTGCGCGAGGTGATCGGCCAGTTCCGCACCGATCTCGACCGTTTCCTCGCGCCCGAGTTCGAGGTGCTGGTCAACCACGGTTACTTCGCCGCGGTCGACGCGATGTGGCGGCAGAACGGCTGGCATCCCGACAGCACCCAGAGCGCCCAATGGCCGTATCCGCAGCGCGCCGACGAGAGCGAAGTCCGGCGCCTGTTGCGCTACAGCCACCGGCGCGTGCTGCACCGGCGCTGGTGGGGCGCGAGCTGAGCGCGTCGGCGCGGGCCGTGCCGTCTCAATCCGTCGCGGTCGCGCTCGCGCCCGGCACGCACGGCGCGAACAGGTCCAGTTCCTTGCGATAGACGCCGGTCTCGACCTGCATCAGGCCGAGCACCGAGTGGAACAGGTTGTCCTGGCTGGCCGGCAGCCGCGATTCCCGGCGCAGGCATTGCAGGTCGACGCCGCGCGCGGCGCTGAACCCCGGCGACAGCCACATCACCATCGGCACCCGGGTCTGGGTCTGCGGCGCGATCGCATATGGCACGCCATGCAGGTACAGCCCGTTCTCGCCGAGCGACTCGCCGTGGTCGGACAGATAGATCAGCGCGGTGTCGCGACTCGCATCGCCGGCCAGGTAGCGGATGGTGCGGGCGAGGAATTCGTCGGTGGCCAGGACCGCGTTGTCGTAGGCATTGACGATCTCCTCGCGGCTGCAGCGCCCCAGCTCGTTGGTGTCGCAGGTCGGGGTGTAGCGGCGCAGGCGCTCGGGGTAGCGGCGGAAATAGCTCGGCCCGTGATTGCCGAGCTGGTGCAGCACCACCACCGCGTCGCCGCCGCGCCGGTCGAGGCGCTCGCGCAGGCCGCGCAGCATGACCTCGTCGAAACAGCGCTCGGCATCGCAGAAGGCCGGATCGCGGTCGTGCTCGAACGACTCGAACGCCAGGCCCGTGCAGACGTTCTTGCACCCGGTCTGGTTGTCGCGCCACAGGGTCTGGATGCCGGCGTATTCGAGCACGTTGAGCAGCGATTGCGAACCTTCGATGCGGCGCTTGTCGTAGTGCTCGCGCCCGTACGGCGAGAACATGCACGGCACCGAGACCTCGGTGCTGCTGCCGCAGGCGGTCATGTCGGAAAAATTGACCGGCTGGATCCGCGCCAGCTCCGGCGTGGTCTGGCGCCGGTAGCCGTTGAGGCCCCAGTTCTGCGCGCGCACGGTTTCGCCGACCACCAGCACCAGCAGCCGCGGCTTGGCTCCGGGCGGGCGCGCGACGACGCGCGCATCGGTGCCGACCGGCTCGCGGCCGCGCGCCCGCGAGGCCGAGTCGTCGAACGCGACCCGCGCCAGCGAAACCAGATAATTCGCCGGGGTCACCAGGTGGCGGATTTCCTTGTGATTGCGCATCAGCGCCGAGACGTCCTGGAACGACAGCATCAGCGCCAGCACGCTGACCGCGAGCGCGGCCGACAGCGTGCCCACGCGGACCAGCACGGCGCGGCCCAGCGGGCGCGGCGTGAGCTTCACCCGCCACAGCAGCAGCGACGGCAGCACCCCGTACAACAGCATCGGCAGGATCAGGCCGGCACTGAGCAATTCGCCGGACTCCTTGCCGTCGGACTGCAGCACGTTGCGGATCATGCCGGTGTCGAGGTACACGCCGTACTGGCTCATGAAATGCGCGGCGGCGGCGGTGACCAGCAACAGCGCCGTCAGCAGCGGCTTCACCGTCCAGCGATTCAACAACAGCCCGAGCAGCAGCAGGGTGATCGCGACGATCGCCACGAACATGCAGGCGGCGACCCGGGCGCCGTCGCCGGCGCCGAGCGCGCCGGCGGCCGAGGCCGCGCGCCAGAACGCGCCGTTGGCGAACACCGCGAAGAACAGGCTCGCGACCAGGGCGATGGTCTCGACGCTGGCCTGCGGGCGATAGCCGAACCAGGCCGGCCAGCGCAGCCGCACATGAACGATCGCATTCATCGACCGGCGCTCGGCGACGGCGGCAAGGCGACGGCGGCCGGCGCGGCGCGGCGCAGCGGCGCCATCGCCAGGTACGACCCCAGCGCCGCCGACCAGGCGATGGCGAGGGTCCACAGGTCGTGCGAGAGGAAATGCGCGCCGCGCAGCTGTTGCGAGACGCCGAACAGCAGGCCCAGGACGAGGCCGACCGACAGCCCGAACCAGCGCCATCGCGGCTGCACACACGACAGGAAGAAATACAGGGCGACCCAGGCATAGCCGGCGCTGGCGTGGCCGGCCGGAAAGCAGCGCCCGCGGCCGGAACCCGGCGGACGCTGCGAGAACAGGCCGAAGAATTCGTCGGCCCCGCCGTAGCGGCGCAGGTCCCAGGGGCAGTCGACGGCGGTGAGCGACTTCAGCGCCGAGACCAGCGCGATCGCCAGCACGGTCGAGAGCAGCAGATACGCCAGCGGGCGTCGCCACTCGCTCAGGCCCGGGCGCAGACGCGCGACGAGCCACAGTGCGAGCACGCCGAACCAGGCGGCGGTGCTGGCGTCGCGGCCGAAGCGATGGATCAGCCGCTCGGTCAGGTCGGCGTTCTGCAGCGCCCAGCGCCCGCCTTGCCAGGCGTAGAGGCGATCGGCGAGCCAGAAGTCGCCGCCGCTCATCGCCCAGGCGGTGACCGCGCACCAGACCAGCAGCGGCGCGACGAAGTGGCTGCGCAGGAACGGGTTGCGCAGGAGTAGGAAATACGATGACTGGGGCGGCGAAGAAGGCCCGGAGCGGGCGAGGGAATAGGCGGAATCGTTCATCGACGGCGGCGGGCTCGCAAGGCGGCGAAGGCGTCCCGCAATGGGATCGACCGGACCGGCGGCGATCATCGAAGCGCCGCTGTCGGAGAGCGGTCGGAGCCAGGTTCGCGCTTCGTTAAAGGGCAGACGGTCGCGCCGCCGCGGCCGACAGCGTTCAGCTGCCGGCGTGGATCGCGGCGCGACTTCGACGCGGGCTGCGAGGGGGCACGGCCGCGCTCCGACATCGTTCCGACGCGAGTCGGGCGATGCTGGCGGTTTACTGCGGGCGAACGTAACCGCCCGCGCTCATGGCCCCATCGTCCCTAAAGGCTCCAAACCCGCTTCAAACCGGCCCCTGAGCGGCCCGGCCGGCCCGAATCGGGCACTATCGCAACTAGCCGCGAACCGCGGCGGGAGACTCGGCGCATGCGCCTGTTGGTGGTGGAAGACAATCGCAGCCTGGTCGCCAACCTCTTCGATTATTTCGAGGCGCGCGGCTACACCCTGGATGCCGCGCCCGACGGCCCGACCGGCCTGCACCTGGCGGTGACCCAACACTACGACGCGATCGTGCTGGACTGGATGCTGCCGCGCCTGGACGGGCGCGAGGTGCTGCGCTGCCTGCGCGAGGAAGCCGGTTCGGACGTACCGGTGCTGATGCTGACCGCGCGCGACGAACTGCCCGACAAGATCGCCGGCTTCCGCGCCGGCGCCGACGACTATTTGACCAAACCCTTCGCCCTGCCCGAACTCGAAGTGCGGCTGGAAGCGCTGACGGCGCGCGCCGCCGGCCGCAACCGCAGCAAAGTGCTGCAACTGGCCGACCTCAAGCTCGACCTGACCACCCTGGAGGTCAGCCGCGACGGACGCGCCCTGCACCTGTATCCGGCTTGCCGCAAGTTGCTCGAAGTGCTGATGCAGTCGAGCCCGGCCGCGGTCACCCGCGAACGCCTCGAACACGCCTTGTGGGGCGACAGCCCGCCCGACGGCGACATGCTGCGCTCGCATATCTACGAACTGCGCCGCGCCGTCGATGGGCCCTATCCGGTCAAGCTGATCCAGACCCTGCCGCGGGTCGGCTATCGGATCGCCGTACCGGCCGCGGAGCGCGACCGCGATGACCACGCCGGCTGACTCCGGCGCCGGTTCCGCCCGCGACGCCGCCGGCGCGCGCGGCGGGTTCCGTTCGAGCCTGCAGCGCCGCATCCTGCTCGGCGTGCTCGGCTATACCGCCTTGCTGTCGGTCGCGGTGGTGGTGCAGGGCTTCGTCGTCAACGAGCACGCCGAGCACCTGGTGTGGACCTCGCTGCTGGATTCCGAGCTCGATCACTTCATCGAGCGCCGCCAAGTCGATCCCGATTACCGCTGGATCGACACCGAGTCGCTGCAGCTCTACGACAGTCGCGGCGCGCGGCCGATCCCCGCCGGCCTGCAAGCGCTCGGCCCCGGCGTGCACGACGACATCCTGGTCGACGGCACCGAACGCGTGGTGATGGTGCGCGAGGTCGACGGCGCGCGCCTGACCCTGTCGCTCGACATCACCGACATGGAGCACAGCGAGTTCGACATGGCGCTGACCATCGCCGGCGCCGCGATCACCACCCTGTTGCTGTTGGCCGTGATGATCGGCTGGGGCGTGCACCGACTGGTCCGCCCGCTCAGCCACATGGCCCAGCGCATCGGCGGCCTGCAGCCCGACCGCGCCGGCCAGCGTGTCGAAGTGCCGGAAGCGGCGAGTTCGGAACTGGTGGTGATCGCCGATGCGGTCAACGACTACCTCGAACGCAACGACCGTTTCGTCGAGCGCGAACGCGCCTTCATCGACAGCGCCAGCCACGAGCTGCGCACGCCGATCGCGGTGATCGCCGGCTCGACCGAGCTCGCGCTGGAACACCGCGAATTGCCGCCGGGCGCGCGCCTGCAACTCGAACGGATCCGCCGCACCGCCCGCGACGTCGAGCAGCTGATCTCCTTGCTGTTGACCCTGGCCAAGGACCCGCAGCGCCTGGCCGCGAGCGCCGACCGCGTCGCCCTGGACCAGTTGCTGCCGGAGATCGTCGAAGACCATCGCCACCTGACCCGCGACAAGGACCTCAGCCTGGCGCTGGCGCCGCTGCCGCATTGCGAGATCGTCGCGCCGCTGCCGATCGTGCAGGCGGCGATCGGCAATCTGCTGCGCAACGCCATCGAGAACAGCGACCGCGGCGAAATCGCGATTCGCCTGTCCGCGGACGCGACCGTGATCATCGAAGATCCGGGCCACGGCATGACCCCGGAAGAAATCAGCGCGATCTATGCGCGGGTCGCACGCGGCGGCCGCGGAGGCGGCGGCATCGGCCTGGACCTGATCTCGCGCCTGTGCGAACACCTGGGCTGGAGCCTGCGTTTCGACGCGGCCGAACGCGGCACGCGCACGACCCTGAGCCTGCGTTCCGATTGAGGCAGCCGCGCGGCGATCGGCGGTTCGCTGCCGGGCTCGGGGAAGTGGCAAGTAGGAACTAGGAACGAGCAACTAGTGCTCGTTCCTCCCATCATTCGTTACTCACTACTAGTTACTAGCCGTTACGCCGCACCGGCCAGTCCGCGGTCGCGGCTTGCGCCGCTCCTACCTGGAGCGGCGGGAGGTGCCGCCGCACGCCGGCTCTCGCCGATGCGAAGGCCCGCAACCTGTCATCCCGCGCAGGCGGGGATCGAGGGCTTTCGTGCGAGAACGCTTGAGGCCTTTGGATCCCCGCCTGCGCGGGGATGACGGGCGGACGGGTAATGCCGCTCGCTGCCAGCTCCTCACTGCTCGCTATTGGCTACTCACTCCAGCTACCAACTACCCACCACTAGTCACTAGTCACTAGCTGCTGTTGCTAGTTGCTAACTACTCGTTACTCGTTACTCACAATCAACCGTCAGCCGCTCAGCCGCCCTCGGCGTCCTCCGCGCGCGGCGCCGGCAAGGCCCGTGGCGGCGACGCCGGCGCCGACAGCGTCGGGTCGGTGCGCTGGCGTTCGTAGGCGCGGGCGACTTCGGCGTGGCCGTATTTGCGTTCCAGGCGCTTGACTATGAAATGCCCGCGCGCCATGTCCTGGTAGTGATTGGTGAACAGCATGTTCATCGTCGCCGCGGTGGCCGCGCCGATCACCGGCACCAGCTGCGCCGCGGTCTTCTCGCCGACCACCACGCCGAAGCGGGTGGCGACGACGTCGACCAGCTTGCTCATCCAGGCCGTGGCCTGTTTCTTGGCGTAGGCATGGGTGGCGTGCTGGGCGCCGCGCCGGCCGGCCAGTCCGGCCAGTTCCAGCCGGCCGACTTCGGCCAGCGCGGTACGCACGGCGTAATAGCCGGACGCGGACGCATCGTCCTCGTCGCTGCCGCCGCCGAAGGCGAACACTTCCACGCATGCGGCCTGCACTTCGGGATCGGATAGCGAAAAGCCCTCGCTGCGGGCGATGTCGGCGACCGCGCGCATCATCACCACGGTCGACACCGGCAGCTCCGCGGCCAGCCCGGCGGCGCCGAAGAAACCGCCGACCGCCCCGACCGCGCCGGCGACCAGCTTGTGGCTCTTGGTCGAGGAGGCCTTGGTCGGCTCGTCCTTGACCGTCCACAGCGCCGCCGCGGCGGCCTTGTGCAGGGCGCCGTGGACGATGTTCTGGATCCTGCGGCTGACGAAGCCGGGCAGTTTCGACATGCCGAACTCGATCGGCGCGCCGACGAAGGCGGTCATGCGCGCGGTGATCGACGGGGTTTCCAGCAGCGCCACCGCGCGCTTGAGGTCGGCGGCGTCGCCGGCGTGCTCGAAGATTTCCTGGCCCTGCTCCATTCGCTCTGGCTCCGTTGCGTTAGTCGCGCTCTGGCGAACATAGGGGCGCCGGCGACGGGCAACAAGCCCGCGCCGGCGCGGGGTTCATTCGCGCGGCGGGATCGGCCGCACCATGCGCGTCAGCAGATGCTCGACGATCTGCCCAGGCTCCAGGCAGCGGCCGGTGTGCACCGGCGACATCTGGATGATCGAGCTGCGTTTGGCGGTGAGCCAGTGGAAGCGCGCGCGCACCGGCAACTGGCCGATCGGACCGGCGTCGCGGCCGCCGCGGCAGATCCGTTCGATCGCCTGCAGATGCAGGCGCACCGCGTCGATGTCGACGCCGGGGTCGAGCGCGCGCAGGCGCGTCTCGTCGAGTTCGATCCCGGCGACCAGCAGGCTCGAGCCCGGGCACGAGACCAGCACGCCGACGTTGACGAATTCTTCGCGTTCGACCCGCGGCACCACGCGGATCACCGCATAGTCATAGGGAGAGCGAGCGGGCATGGAGCGCCTCCTCCACGAACGCGCGCGGCGCCTGCACGCGGCGGTTCAGATAATCGGCATAGGCCTGGCGGTGCGCGGCGGCGTCGGCAAAGCCCGGCTCGTCGGCCAGCCAGTCGTCGGGCACCAGCTCGACGATGGAGCGCACCAGTTCGGGCGTGACCGCCGCGGCCATCGCCGCATCGACCTGGGCGATGGCGTTGGCGAACGGCAGCAGCACGTGATCCTTGATCGGGACGAAGCGGCTGCCCGCGGCATTGCCGGCGTTGGCCCAGTCGTGGTGGAAGTACAGCGCGGCGCCGTGGTCGATCAGGGTCAGGCGGCGATGCCACAGCAGCATGTTGGTGTTGCGCGCGGTGCGGTCGACGTTGGTGACGAAGGCGTCGAACCAGACGATGCGCGAGGCCATCTGGTCGTTCGGGCGGTCGACCAGCGGGTCGTAGTTGACCGAACCGGGCAGGTAATCGACGGCGAGGTTGAGACCCTCGCTGGCGCGGATCAGGTGCTGGATCTCCGGATCGGGCTCGGTGCGGGCCATGTCGGGGTCGAGCTCGATCAGCACGATCTCCGGCACCGGCAGCTCCAGCCGGCGGGCGAGTTCGCCGGCCACGATCTCGGCGACCAGGGCCTTGCGGCCCTGGCCGGCGCCGCGGAACTTCATCACATACAGGCCATCGTCGTCGGCTTCGACCACGGCCGGCAGCGAGCCGCCCTCGCGCAGCGGGGTGACGTAGCGGGTGGCGCAGACGGTCCTTAACACGGACGTTCCATTGCGGCGGGCTCGGCGGTGACGGGCGATCGCGGCGATTCGCGATCAGGCCGCTCACCTTAGGTCGAGCGAGGCCAAAAGCAAACTCCGCGGCATGGATTCGCCACGCGACCGGCTTCGACGTCTCAAGCCGCCTTGCGCGCTTCGCCCTGCGACAACCGCTCGACCAGGGCGTCGACCTCGGCTTCGGCGCTCTCGATCGAGCGGCGCAGCTCCTCGCCGCCGAACTCGTCGTACTCGATCGCGACGCCGTGCGCCTCGGTGATGCCGAGGTAGCGCATCGGCGTCAGCACCGAGGGTTCGACGTGGTTGATCGACTCCAGCCGTTCGCCCTTGCCGTAACCGTAGTCGCCGCGCGAGCTGAGCAGGACCAGGCGCTTGCCGGCGTCGGCGAGCATCGGCCAGTACGGCTCGCCCTCGCGCGAGCGGTCGAAGCCGAAGGTGCGGCCGACCCGCACGACGTTGTCGATCCAGGCCTTGAGCGGGGCCGGTACGCCGAAGTTGTACATCGGCACGCCGATCACGATCAGGTCGGCGGCGATCAACTCGTCGATCAGGGCGTCGCTTTCGGCCAGCACCTCGTGCATCCAGTCCTCGCGCCGGGCGAGCGGGGTGAAGGCGGCATGGATCCAGCGACCGCTGACCGGGGTCGGCGGGGCCACGCCGACATCGCGCTGGACGATCGCGTCGTCGGGATGGCGCTCGCGCCAGCGGCGCACGAAGCGGGCACTGAGGCGGCGGCTGTGCGAGCCGTGGGCCTCGCGGTCGGAGGCATGGGGACGGGCGCTGGAATCGATGTGCAGGAGTCGGGTCATGGCGGTTCTCGCGACGGGCCCATGGATGAGCCCTGATCATGTTCAGGCCGGGATGGCGCTGGCTTCCGCCATGTTGATCCGGCTTTCCAAACCCGACAAACTCCGATTACTCAGCCGATAGGAGAATTCTCTTCACCCATGTCCGGACGCCGCCTGCCCCCGCTCGGCTCTCTGCGCGCGTTCGAGGCGGCCGCGCGCCTGCACAGCTTCAAGCGCGCCGCCGAAGAGCTGTCGGTCACCCCGACCGCGGTCAGCCACCAGATCCGCGCGCTGGAAGCGCAGATCGGCGTGCGCCTGTTCGAGCGCCAGACCCGGCGGGTGGCGCTGACTGCCGAGGCGGCCGCGCTGTATCCGGTGCTGCGCGACGGCTTCGACGCCTTCGCCGAGGCCCTGGCCGCGATCGCCGCGCGACGGCAACGGCGCGCGCTTACCGTGTCGGCGCCGCTGTCGTTCACCGCCAAATGGCTGGTGCCGCGAGTGGCCTCGTTTCGCGCCGCCTACCCCGACCTCGACTTGCGCCTGCACGCCTCCGACGACCCGGTCGACCTGCACGGCGGCGTCGCCGACGCGGCGATCCGCTACGGCCGCGGGCCTTATCCGGGCCTGATCGCCGAACCGCTGATCGGCAACCGCTTCGCTCCGGTGTGCAGCCCGCGCCTGGAGGTGCGAGGCCCGGAGGACCTGCGCACGCAGTCCTTGCTGCATTCGGAGTGGCGCCATCCGACCGAGGACACGCCGACCTGGCAGACCTGGTGCGCACGCGCCGGCCTGACCGGGCTCGATGTCGAGGCGGGCCTGCGCTTCACCGACGAAAGCCATGCGATCCAGGCGGCGATCGCCGGCCACGGCGTCGCCCTGCTGAGCCTGGCGTTGGTCGCCGACGACCTCGCCGCCGGCAGCCTGGTGCAGCCGTTCGGCCCGGTGCTGGACGGCTATCCGCATTGGTTCGTGCGGCCAGACACCCCGCCGAGCGCAGAGGTGCTGGCGCTGCGCGACTGGCTGCGCAGCCAGGCGGAAGGCGCGGCCGCGGGCTGAACCGGCAGTCTAGGCAGCCGACGCATCCGCGCTTCAGGCGGCGGCGATCCGTGCCGCCTGATAACGCTGCTCCTGGGTCAGGCCGCCGTAACCGTAGGCGGCCGCACGCGCATCGACGACGTGGATATAGGACGTCTCGTGGACCTCGCCGATCAATGCCGACAACGCCGCATGCATCGCTTGCATGTATCGCGCCTTCTCGGCCTTGGTATTGGTCTCGTCGGTGATGCTGATGTCGAGGTGATAGGCGTTGCGTCCCCACTGCGCCAGCGAACGGCCGTCGATGAACCAGTGCGGGCGGTCGACGTAGTGGATCGCGACCGCGACCAGTTCGCGCGGCTTGCCTAGGATCTCCACGGTGAGGTCGGCGACGATCGCCGCGGCGCGGCGGCTGAGTTCGGCGTCGGGGGCGCCGGAGAGTTGCAGGTTGATGTGCGGCATGGGCTGGGTCCTGTGTGAGGGGCCGAAGTCGGCGGGGTGGATGGGCACAGCCTAGGCTTGCGTCATCCATCGGAATAGCGGGAAGATCCGGCCGTATCCATCGGATCGGCCGATGGCACAGGATCGCCAAAGACGGATCGCCATGAGCATGCTCGACCTCGAACAGTTGAAGGCCTTCGTCGCGGTCGCCGAGGCCGGCAGCATTTCCGGCGGCGCCGAACGCGTGTTCCGCTCGCAGTCGGCGGTCAGCGAGCAGATCCAGAAACTCGAACGCGCCGCCGACACCGCCTTGCTGCTGCGCTCGCGCCACGGCGTCGTGCCGACCCCGGCCGGCGAACGCCTGATCGGCCACGCGCGGCAGATCCTGGCGCTCGGCGAACTGGCCCTGCACGACGTGCGCCGCGAACTGCGCCGCACCGAGGTGCGACTGGCGATCAGCGATTATTTCCGCCCCGACGACATCGCCGGCGTGTTGCGCCACCTCGCCCGCCATTGCCCGCAGTTGCAATTGCAGGTGACGATGGGCCAGAGCGCGGCGCTGGCGCAGGCCCATGCCGAGGGCTCGTTCGACCTGGCGCTGACGATGGAGGTCGAATCGGCCTCGCGCCCGCGCCGGCGCGCGAGCCACGGCGAGTTGCGGCGCGAGCCGCTGGCCTGGGCGGCGGCGATCGGATTGGATCTGCGCCATGAGACGAGCCTGCCGCTGGTGCTGCTGCCGCCGAGCTGCAGCCTGCACCAGACCGCCTTGCGCGCGCTGCAGCGGCAGCGCGTGGCCCATCGCATCGCTCACCTCGGCAGCGGCGTGACCGGCGTACAGGCCGCCTTGCGCGCGGGGCTCGGCCTGGGCTGCCTTAACGCCTCGGCGATCGGCGAGGGCCTGATGATCGCGCGTTCGAACCGGCTGCCGCCTTTGCCGTCCTGCGTGTTCCGCCTGTTGCCGCCGCCGGCCGATGCGAACCCGGCCCTGCGCGAAGCCGGCGAGGCCTTGCGGGCTTATTTCGGATGAATGAAGGCCTCTGCTTCCACGGTAGGAGCGGCGCAAGCCGCGACCGCGAAACATCGGGTCGCGGCGAAACCATCGCGGAGCGCAACGCGACAACACGCACAGACATCGCCATACGCCGCACACCGCATGGGGCGGTCGCGGCTCGCGCCGCTCCTACCCTAAGCCTTCCGCGCTTAGGCGCTTAGGCGCTTAGGCGCTTAGGCGCTTAGGCGCTTAGGCGGTCAGAGCATCGCGCGGCGGCAGGGTCCAGTCGATCGGGGCCTGGCCGCGGCGCGCGAGGTACTCGTTGGCGGCGGAGAAATGCCCGCAGCCCATGAAGCCGCGGTGCGCCGACAGGGGCGAGGGGTGCGGCGCCTTCAGCACGCGATGGCGGCCGGCGTCGATCACCTTGCCCTTGGCCTGGGCGTAGCTGCCCCAGAGCAGGAACACCAGGCCGTCGCGCTCGCGGTTGAGGGTGTCGACGACGTGGTCGGTGAAGCCTTCCCAGCCCTTGCCCTGGTGCGCGCCGGCGCGGCCTTCCTCGACCGTCAGCACCGCATTGAGCAGCAGCACGCCGCGCCGCGCCCACGGCAGCAGGCAGCCATGATCGGGCCGGGCGATGCCGAGGTCGCGCTGGATTTCCTTGAAGATGTTGTCGAGCGACGGCGGCACCGGCACGCCGGGCTGGACCGAGAAGCACAACCCGTGCGCCTGGCCGTAGCCGTGGTACGGGTCCTGGCCGAGGACGACGACTTTGACCTGGTCGAACGGGGTGGCGTCGAAGGCCGAGAAAATCTGCGGGCCGGGCGGGAAGATGCGCGCGCCAGCCGCCTTGCGCTCGCGCAGGAAGCGCGACAGCGACTGCATGTCCTCGCGCGCGAACCAGTCGCCGACGCGGGCTTTCCAGGAGGCTTCGAGCCTGGGCTCGCGGTCGGCGTCGCTCATGCCGGCAGCGCCGCCGACTCGGACAGCCGCGACAGGCGCAACTGGAACAGGGTCTTGGTCACCAGCAGGCGCTCCTCGATCGGCTTGAGCACGAGGTCGTTGGCGCCGGCGCGCAGCAGCTCGCTCTGGTTGTCGCGGTTGGCGTCGCCGGTCATCACCAGCACCGGCAGGCGGCGCTTGCCGTATGCGAAATCGTTGCGCAACTTGGCGAGCAGATCCTTGCCGCCCAGCTCGCCCTTCAGATACACGTCGGTCAGCACCAGGTCGGCGCCGGCATCGCCGCCGGCCGCGCCGCTGGCGCGATGCGCCTCGAGATGCTCCAGCGCTTCCTCGACACCGATGAAGTGCAATACCTGCAGGGCGTGGCGCTCGAGCATGCGCTTGGTCGCGACCGCGACCACCCGGCTGTCTTCGACGTAGAGCACGCGCGCGCCGGGAATCGGCTGCGGCTGCACATAGCCGCGGATGAACTCGGCCAGCGCGTTCGGGCCGAGCGCCTTGTCGAAATAATCGGTGACGTCTTCGGTGAAGCGGCGCGCCTCCAGGTGCGCCTGGGCGTCGCCGGAAACCACGATCACCGGCACGTAGGCCTGCGCCGCGGCTTCGCGCACCGCGCGCGCCAGGGCGATGCCGTCGCCGTCGGGCAGGACCAGGGCAGTGGTGACGAGGTCGACCTCGCCGTGGTCGAGGGCGACGCGCGCCTCGATGATGCTGCCGCATTGGACGATGCGGGTGTTCGGCAGCTCGCGCATCAGGACATCGGCGATGAGCTTGCGGACCAGCTTGGAGCCGTCGACCACCATCACCCGCGGCGCGGTGTTTTCGAAGTGACGAAGATTCTGGCTTTGCATATCAGGAGCGGTACCGTGTCGGCGACGCAGGGCCGACGCCCAAAGGGGCATCGACGCCAAGCGCACAGGCGGGGGAACCCGATTCTAGGCGGAAGCGGCCGCCGAATCCGAGTCTCAGGCGACATCCTGACAACCGCGCGACGACGCGCGGCCGCTCAGCCTTGGCCGGAGCGGCTCTGGCGCAGGTAATGGCCGGTCACGAAACCGGCGCCGAGCCAGCCCAGCGCGGCCGCGCCGGCCAGGATCGCCAGGGCCTGCGCCAGGTCGAAGCCCTGCAGCTCGAAATGGCTGCCGTAACTGGTCGCGAGGGCGGCCAGCGGTTCGCGCAGAGTGCGGTCGGCTGCGGTCAGCAAGGCCAGCGCGACCGCGCCGGCGGCCAGGCCGTAGCAGGCGCCCAGGTACAGGAACGGCCGGCGGATGAAACCGTCGGTGGCGCCGAGCAATTGCAGCACCCCGATCTCCTCGCGCCGCGACTGGATGTCCAGGCGCACGGTGTTGCCGACCACCAGCAAGGCGCCCAGACCCAGCATCGCCGCGAGCAGCCAGGCCAGGCGGATGCCGAACCGCAGCCAGCCGTCGAGGCGCTGGCGCCAGCCGGCGTCGTGCTGAACCAGGTCGGTCTCGGCCAGAGCGCCGAGCGATTCGGCCAGAGCCAGCTCGTCGCCCTTCGGCGTGACCAGCAACAGGCTCGGCAAGGGATTGCCTTCGATCGCGCTGAGGCTGTCGCCGAGGCCGCTCTTCTCGCGCAGATCGGCCAGACCCTGTTCCGGCGTGCGCAGTTCGACCGCGCCGACCTCGGGCCGCGCGCGCAGCTCCTCGGCCAGGGCGCGGGCGCGTTCGAGCTCGATCTCGGGCTTGAGGAACAGGCTGATCTGGCGCGACTGCTGCACTTCGCCGGCGAAGCGTTCGATGTTGCTCAGCGCCGCCCACAGGCCGAGCGGCAGAGCCAGCGCCACGGCCATTACCCCGATCGTCAGCAAAGCCGCCCAGGGCTTGCTCAGCAGGCGGCCGACGCTGGCGACCAGGCTGTACAGATGGTGGTCGAACCACACCCCGAGCCGCGACTGCACCGCCGACTCGACCGCGAGGTCGTCGTCGCGCGAGGCCGGGGCTTCGATGCCGGGAGACGTCTCGCGGGGAGACTCTTGAGTCGGAAAGGAACTCATTCGGCCAGGTCCTCGGGCGCGATGTCGTCGACCAGGCGGCCCTGGTTGAGCACCAGCACGCGCTTCTTCATGCGCTTGACCAGCGCCAGGTCGTGGCTGGCGACGAGCACGCTGGTGCCGCGCTCGGGCAGGGACTGGAACAGGGTCATGATTTCCGCCGACAGGGTCGGGTCGAGGTTGCCGGTGGGTTCGTCGGCGACCAACAACCGCGGCTCGCCGATGATCGCCCGGGCGATGCCCACGCGTTGCTGCTCCCCGGCCGACAGCTCGCCCGGCAGAGCCGAAGCGCGCGCGCCCAGGCCGACCTTCTCCAGGGTCATGCGCACGCGTCGGCCGATGTCGGCGCGGCGCAGGCCGCGCAACAACAGGGGCAGGGCGACGTTGTCGGCGACGCTGCGGTCGGCGAGCAGGCGATGGTCCTGGAACACCACGCCGATCTCGCGCCGGTGCAGGGCCACGCGGCGGCCGCCGACCTTGAGCAGGTTGCGCTCGCCGAACAACACCGCGCCGCGGCTCGGGCGTTCGCTGAGATGGATGAGCTTGAGCAGGGTGCTCTTGCCGGCGCCGGAGTGACCGGTGACGAACAGCATCTCGCCCGGCGCCACCTCGAAGCTGACTTCGCTGAGGGCCTCGTGCCCGCTGCTGTAGCGTTTGCTGACGTTGTCGAAGCGCAATACGGTCATGGCCGGAAGTATCGCAGAGCGAATCGCCGGAGACATCACGTTTCGGCCCGGGCGTTTGGCCTATGTTCGCGCTGCGGTCGTCGCGCGGCATCGACGACGCATCGACGGCACCGACCGGCTCCCAGGCCGGCCGGCGCAGCACGACCGCAACGGGCCGGTGCTTACCCGCCCGCGCCACGCCTTGCAGCACCTTGATCGTCCGACACCCGCAAGCACCGCCGCCGGCCTCGAGGGCCGGCGCGGACCGTCGTCGACTCTTCAAGGAGCATTCTCATGCAAACGACCAAGGCGCAGTTGACCCTCGCCCTGCTCGCTCTCGGCCTGTACGCCGGTCACGCCGGCGCCGAGCAGTACGACCCGCCGCTCAACGTGGCCACCCTGGCCTGTCCGGCCGGTTCGACCGGCTACGGCAACGCCCGCTTCATCGTGTTTCCCTCGTTCGGCAGCGCACCGCCGAACTGGCGATTGACGATCTGGTGCAGCGCCGGCGGCAGCGGCCGCCGCGGCCATTTCGAACCCGGCAGCAGCGGCGTGTTCACCACCTGGCCGTACGCCGGCGGCGCCTTCGGCGTCGGCTGGCCGCCGTCGCCGAGCTACGGCAATCAGCTGCAGTCGCTCGATATCGACAACGACGGCGATCTCGACGTGTTCCAACTCGTCGAGACCTCGGCCAATACCTGGTCGGTGTTCGTCAGCAAGGCGCTGTGACGAAAGCTCGCGCGAACCTCGTCGAGGCGACGAGGTCGGGTGCCGGATTGGGCTCGATAGCTGCGGAACGTCGACGGCAGGCCGCACGCCTGCCGTCGACCGATCGCGCGCGGCTCAGGCGATCAGTGCTGCGAACGCGGCGGACGCGCGACCAGCGACTTGAGCTTGCGGCCGATGCGGCCCAGCAGCGAGGGCTTAGCCTCGCCGGCCGGTGCCGATGCGGCCGGCCTGTGCGCGGGCTTCTGCACCGGCTTGGCGGCGGGCTTCGGCGCCGGCTTGACCACCGAGGCCTCGGCTGCGTTCGCAGTCGGCGCGCCGGTTTCGGCGCCTTCGATACGGCGGCCGCCACGACGGCGACGGCGCTTGCGCGGTGCGCGCTCGCCTTCGGCCGCCGGCACGCCGGCGGCGGCGACGTCGCCTTCCGGCCTGGGCTTGCGCGGCGGACGCGGCGCGGCCTCGACCGCGGCGACCTTGGTCTCGCCGTCGGCCGGTGGGGCCGCGGCGGCCTCGACCGGCGGACGTTCGCGACGCGGCGCGCCATCGCGGCGGCCTTCGCTGCGCGGGCCGCGGCCGGAACCGGAACCAGAGCCGGAACCGCTGCGGCTGCCGCTGCGGCCGCCGGGCCCGCCGCCACGGCGCTGTTCGTCGGCGGCGCGCTGCTCGCGCGCTTCCTTGAAGATCGAACCGATGCTCTCGTTCTCCTCGCCTTCCTCGCCCGCCGGGATCTCGCGCGGCGTGCGCGGCAGCGCGATCAACAATTCGGCGTCGACCGGCGCGGTCGGCAGCTTCTGTTCGATGTAGGCCTCGATGTCGGGCAGGCTCATCGCGTAGCGTTCGCAGGCGAAGCTGATCGCGTCGCCCTCGGCGCCCAGGCGCGCGGTGCGGCCGATGCGGTGGACGTAGTCCTCGGCATCGAACGGCAGGTCGTAGTTGTAGACGTGGCTGACGCCGTCGATGTGCAGGCCGCGCGCGGCGACGTCGGTGGCGACCAGGATTTCGAGCTGGCCCTTCTGGAACTTGTTGAGCAGCGACTCGCGCTTCTTCTGCGGCACGTCGCCCGACAGCACGCCCACTCGGTAGCCGCCGCGTTCGAGCGAACGCGCGACGCGCTCGACCCAGGCCTTGGTGTTGACGAACACCATCGTCCGCGCGCCTTCGCTGCGCGACAACAGGCCCAGCAACAACGGCACTTTCTCTTCGTCGGCCGGAAAATAGACCTTCTGGCGGACCTTGGCGGCGGTGATGAACTCGGTTTCGACGACGACCTTCTCGGGCTCGTTCATGTGCTCGTAGGCCAGCTCGAGCACGCGGTGGCTCAAGGTCGCCGAGAACAGCAAGGTCTGGCGCTCGGTGCGGATCGGCATGCGCCGCAGCAGGAAGCGGATGTCCTTGATGAAGCCCAGGTCGAACATGCGGTCGGCTTCGTCGAGCACGCAGATCTCGCAGGCGTGCAGCGACACGACCTTGTGCTGTTTAACGTAGTCGATCAGGCGGCCGGGGGTGGCGATGATGACGTCGGCGCCCTTCTGCAGCAGCTCGCGCTGCTTGTCGTAGTCGACCCCGCCGTAGACCAGGGCGAACTTCAGGCCCAGGTCGGAGCCGAACTTGACCGCGTCCTTGTGGATCTGGATCGCCAGCTCGCGGGTCGGCGCCAGGATCAGCGCGCGCGGGTCTTCGGGCTTGCGCTCGGCCAGGGCCGGGCGGGTCAGCAGGCGGTTGATCACCGCGACCAGGAAGGCCAGGGTCTTGCCGGTGCCGGTCTGGGCCTGGCCGGCGACGTCGCGCCCGGTCAGCGCCAGCGGCAGGGTCAGCGCCTGGATCGGCGTGCAGCGCGAAAACCCGGCGGCCTCGAGGCCGGCCAACAGGCTCGGGTGCAGGTCGAACGAGGAAAAGGTGATATCGGTTAAAGGCTTGTCGCTCATGCTTCTCAGAGATCCGCGCGCACTGGGCGCAGTTGGTGGTCGCTTGCGTGGGTGGCGTCGGCGAAGCAGACTGCCGGGGCCGAGCCGGCGCCCGAGTTGAACTCTGAAGGCAGGCTCGAGGAGACCGTGGCGCAGCCCTTGAAGGTGCCGCGAAACGCCCCAGTTTAGCGTAAGCCCCCGCCCGGCATGGCCCGCCCGGGGTTCCGTTCAAGAATAGCCCGTTCCGTACGGGCGAGTACCCCCGCAGGAGACCCCCGTGAGCGAAAAAGTTCTGCATGCTGGCGATTCCGACTTCGACGCCACCGTGCTGCAGTCGTCCGAACCCGTCCTCGTCGATTTCTGGGCCCCCTGGTGCGGCCCGTGCAAGGCCATCGGCCCGATCGTCGAACAGCTCGCCGACCAGTACGAAGGCAAGGCCAAGGTGGTCAAGGTCGACGTCCAGGAATTCCCGGCGCTGGGCGTTCGCTACAACGTGCGCAGCATTCCCATGTTGTTGATGTTCAAGGACGGCCAGGTCCATTCGAGCCAGCTCGGCGCGCCGCCGAACATCAAGTCGCTGCTGACCCAGATGATCGACAAGGCCATCTGAGGCTTCCTGTCGTGTGAAGCCGCCTCGCTTACGCCCGCCCCCGCGCGGGCGCAAGCGCTCCGGGCCTTGCCCGGCAAGGTGAACGGCCCGGCTCGGGAAGCTTGCCGCCACGCGGCAGCAGTGCTAGTTTCGCAACACCCGGCGTCGGACCTCGCGTCCCACCCGCCGCACCCCGTCTGATACCCATCTATCAACCCACGTCCCTGACGTCCCGCTCGCCCGATGCGAGCGCTCGCCGCTTAGCGAGGAACCTCCGCTTGTCCGATAAGACCCCCGACGCTGGCGACATCGCCGAAAAGCGCGTGCGCAAGCCGCGCGTCAGCAAAGCCGCCGAGTCCGCTCCGGCCGCTGCCAGCGATGCCAGCCCCCTGATTCCTGCGGCGCCGCCCGCCGCGCCGCCTCCGGCCGCGCTGGCTCCGGCTGCCGCCGCGCCCCGCACTCCCGCCCCCGCCCCCACCCCTGCTCCGGCCGCCAGCGCCAGCGAGTCCGCCCCGGCCGCCTCCGGCGTCGAGAGCGCCGCGCCGCAAGGCCAGGGCCAGGGCCAGGCCCAGGGCAACGACCGCGGCAACCCGCAGGCGCAGCAAGGCCAGCAGCGCGACGCCGGTTTCGATAACCGCGGCGGCAACCGTCGCGACCGTTTCCGCAACCGCCGCGACCGCGACCGCAACAACCGCCCGCAGCAGCGCGATGAAGACGGTTCGTTCGAAAACGGCAACGGCGAGAACTTCGTCCCGCGCCCGCACCCGCAGGTGCCCGAGGGTTTCCCGCAGTACTCGCTGGGCGACCTCAAGCGGATGCCGGCGCCGAAGCTGCTCGACCTGGCCGACCAGCTCAGCATCCAGGAAGGCGTGGCCCGCGCCCGCAAGCAGGACGTCATCTTCGCCCTGCTCAAGGTCCTGACCCGCCACGGCGAAGGCGTCGCTGCCGACGGCGTGCTGGAAATCCTGCCCGACGGCTTCGGCTTCCTGCGCGCGGCCGAGGCCTCCTACCTCGCCGGCCCGGACGACACCTACATCTCGCCGAGCCAGATCCGCCGCTTCAACCTGCGCACCGGCGACCATCTGTCGGGCCGCATCCGCTTCCCGAAGGACGGCGAGCGCTATTTCGCGCTGTCGGTCGTCGACAGCATCAACGGCGAGCCGCTGGAAGCGTCCAAGAACAAGGTCCTGTTCGAGAACCTGACCCCGCTGTTCCCGCGGCGCAAGTTCAAGCTCGAGCGCGGCGACGGTTCGACCGAGGACATCACCGGCCGCATCCTCGACCTGATGGCGCCGCAGGGCAAAGGCCAGCGCGCCCTGATCGTCTCGCCGCCCAAGGCCGGCAAGACGATGATGATGCAGCAGGTCGCCACCGCGATCACCCACAACCATCCCGACGTGCACCTGATCGTGCTGCTGGTCGACGAGCGTCCGGAAGAAGTGACCGAAATGCAGCGCACCGTGCGCGGCGAAGTGGTCTCCTCGACCTTCGACGAACCGGCCGCGCGCCACGTCCAGGTCGCCGAGATGGTGATCGAGCGCGCCAAGCGCCTGGTCGAACACAAGAAGGACGTGGTGATCCTGCTCGATTCGATCACCCGTTTGGCCCGCGCCTACAACAACGTCGTGCCGAGCTCGGGCAAGGTGCTGTCGGGCGGCGTCGACGCCAACGCCCTGCACCGCCCGAAGCGCTTCTTCGGCGCCGCGCGCAATGTCGAGGAAGGCGGCTCGCTGACCATCATCGCCACCGCGCTGATCGACACCGGCAGCAAGATGGACGAGGTGATCTACGAAGAGTTCAAGGGCACCGGCAACTCGGAAGTCCACTTGAACCGCCGCATCGCCGAAAAGCGCGTGTACCCGGCCATCGACATCAACCGCTCCGGCACCCGCCGCGAGGATTTGCTGATCGAACCGGAGCTGCTGCAGAAGATCTGGATCCTGCGCAAGCTGCTGCACGGCATGGACGAAATCGGCGCGATGGAGTTCCTGCTCGACAAGATGAAGACCACCAAGTCGAACGACGAGTTCTTCAGTTCGATGAAGCGCTGAGTTTTACCGGCGCGGTAACGAGAACGCCCCGCGATGCGGGGCGTTTTCTTTTGTGGGCGCGGATGGTTCGCATGTCGGGAAGCGACGCCGGGGTTTGTGGGTTCGGGTTCGCGTCTCGGTCTCGCTTCGCGGTTGTGGCTTTGTGTAGGAGCGACGTAAGTCGCGACCGCGACCTCTCACTCTCGCGGCGGTGGCGGCCGCAGCCTGGACAGGGTAGGAGCGACGCAGCCGCGACCACCATGTCCCGATCTTGCGTCGTCTTCGGTGGCTCCCCTGCAGGAGCGACGTGAGTCGCGACCGCGGGATGCGCAGAGATCGCGAGGCCGCCGTCATCCGAAGAAACCGCGTGTCCTCGCCAAGGTAGGAGCGGCGCGAGCCGCGACCGCGCCGTTACGGTCTTGCGGCGCGCGGTTCGAGAAACATCTCGATCAAGATCAAGATCAACCCCAAAGCTTCCGCCACTAAAGCGGCGGGTTACTTTCTTTTGTCTGAAGCAACAAAGAAAGGTAACCAAAGAAGTGCTTCTCTTTGAATCACAAGCCCGCACAATCGGTGCTTGCGCAGGGATCTACATACGGGACCTCCCTGTCCAGATGAAAAACGGCCCGCATCCCTGCGGACCGCCCTTTGGGTCTTCTTTGGCGCTCGCTAGTGCGAAGCGGCCCACAGCCACAGCCACGCCTGAAGCAGCAATCAAACGCGGTGCAGGATCGGCGTCGCTTCAGGGTAGGAGCGGCGCAAGCCGCGACAACGCAGCCTCCGGGTCGCGACGAAACCATCACTGCGTCTCTCGCACAGACCGCATGCGCGATCCGCATGCGGCCCGTGCGCGAACGCTTCCTCAGAACCCGCGCCCGCCGCCCTGATTGACCTGCAGCGTCGGGGCCTCGGCCGTGGCCATCGCGCGCGCGGCGAGCTGGCTGCTGGCTTCCACGCTCTGCTGCGAGGCGGCGGCGACGTCGACGGTGACCATGCGCCGGGTCGGCGACTGCGGATCGCCCTGCACCGCGAACAGCTTGCTGCCGTCCTTGCTCGCCAGCAGATGATCGACCTGGGTCAGGCCGCCCTCGCGCATGGCCGGCACCAGGGCCGCGGCGAGATTCTTCTGTTGCTGCTCGTTGAGCTTGCCTTGGCCCAGCTCGCTGCCCTGGACCTTGCCGAGCATCTCCTTGTACATGCCGTTGAGCGCGTTGGCGCCGCTGCTCAGGATCGCCGCCACCCGCAGCCCGTCCTCGACCGCGCCGCCGACGCGGTTGTTGTTGCGGTTGGCGACGTCGCGCAGTTCCGGCGGCAACAGATAAGTGCCGCGCTCGCGATCGCCATCGCGATCGCGCACGTAGCGCTTGACGTCCTGCAGCTCCAGGTCCATGAACTCCTTCGCCGAACCCTTGGCGGCCTGCGCCAGCTGCATCGCCTGCTGCGAATTCAAACGGTCCAGGCCGCCGGCGGCGAGCGTGTCGACCAGCGACTCGGGCTGCACCTTCTGCTTGAGGAAGGCGAGGAAGCGCTCGCGGGTTTCCGGGTTCTCGCCGAGCCCGTCGAGGATGCGCGTCGCCGTCGACAAGGCGTTGCCGGCGTCGACCGGCATGCCGGCGATCTGCCGCAGCACCCCGTTCATGGCGCGCTTGGGCTCCATGCCTTCGGCGAACGGGAAGCGCTCGCGGAACTCGTCCCAGCGCGGCGCCAGCAAGGCTTCGCGCGCGCGCTTGATCAGCTCGAACGCACCGGCGGCGAAGGCGACGATGGCCGCGCCCATCGGGGCGATGCCGATCAGGCTGCCGACCAGGCCGGCGTTGCGCGCGCCCATCATCAGGGCGACGTTGCCGATGCCGCCGGCGATCTTGAAGCCGCCGTCGAGCAAGTCGAACGCGGCGTCGACCCGATCGTCGGTGCGCAGCGCCTTGCCGGTGACCGGATCGCGGCCGTTGAACACCCGGCCGGCGTTCTGGCCGAGGGTCTTGACGCCAGCGGTCACGTCCTTGATCGCGCTGTAGCGTTCCAACAGTTTCGCCGCTTCGCGCTCGTGGCCGCTGCGCGTCGCGAATTCCAGCACCGCGCTCATCGCCACCGCGTCGAGCGGGCGCCCGGCCTGGCTGGCCGCGCTGCCGGCCTTGATCGCTGCGTCGATGGCTTCCAGGGTCTGTTCGATGTCGCGGTGACCGCCGCTGCGGGCGAGCGTGGTCAACTGCATCATCGCGCCGTCGATCGGCGCAGGCGGCGCCGCATCGCGCTGCGCCGACCAAGTCTTGGCGTAGCCGACCAGCGAGGTCTGCAATTCGGCCGGCACCTCGACCGCATAGCCGTGGAACGGCGGCGACACGCGGCCGTCGGCGCGGGTTTCGCCGGGGTGCAACTTCCAGCTCAGCGCGGCCTGCGCCAGCGCGCCACCGGGCGCGCCCGCTGCGGCTACGGTGGCTTCGAGCGTGTCTTCGTCGACCACCTCGCCGTTGCGCTGCAAGGCGTCGGCGACGATCGCCCGCAATACGGTGTCGCGCGACCACTCGTCGTCGGCGGGCAGCAACGCGGTATAGCCCGAAGTTCCGTCCTGCGCGGCCGGCTGCCCGGCGTACCAGCGTGGGTGGTTGGCGCCGGCCGGCGTGATACCGCCGCCGGGATTCGAATCGACTGCTGCATTCATATGCACTGCTCCTTGTCGGTGACCGGGTCCCCTAGAACCCGGCCGCCCGCGGCCAGGCCGCCGGCGGACCCGCATCATGCCTCTCGTTCAGCTTCCAGGGCAATTCGGTACCGAATGGAGGGGTGCGGATTCGCCCTCGCCGTGGCTTCGGGCGCGGGCGCTCGCTCCGGACGATGGGTTCAAGGTTCAGGACGAACTTGCGCCGCATCCCGGCCCGGTCATGGGCCGGGATGCCCTGCGGAGCGTCCGCTCCGCCATCAGAGCCCGCGCGGGGGCTCCCCGCCGGCCGGCCGATGCGGCGCGGCCAACACCGCCGCGCCGCGCGCCTGCTCTTCCCAACCCGGCTGACAACCGCTCAGCAACACTAACGCCAACACCGCCAGCAGCACTCGCATGATGAACCTCCTTGTTCGTGGACGGACTGCGTTCCTGCACGCCGCCGCATGCTCGAAAGCGTCCGGCGGCTCGCCCGTCATTGTCCCCGGAAGCCTTCGCAGGGGCTGCGATTGAGAACGCGCTCGAGTCGAACGGCGGCGCCGCGGCCATCGCTTCAGCAAAACGCCTGGAAAAAATCGCTCGGACCAGTCGCCCATCGCAATCCGCGATCAATATCCGTGCAGCGCAGTCCCCGCGCCCGATTGAAATCCGCCCAGCGGGCAACCACTGCAAAGTCCCGGCGTCATCCTGCTCCGCTACGCAGCGTTGCGTAAACCAGCGCGGATGCGATCGTCGCAGCCCCGGCGTATCGCGCCATAATCCCAGCCGGAGGTGCTCATGCACGGTGGCGGTCTCGAACTCGCGTTGTTGTTCCTGCTGGCCGCGGTCATCGCGGTGCCGGTGTTCCGTCGTTTCGGCCTGGGCGCGGTGCTCGGCTACCTGACCGCGGGCGTGGTGCTGGGGCCCTACGGGGTCAAGGTGATCCGCGACGCCGAACCGGTGCTGGCGGCCTCCGAGATCGGCGTGGTCATGATGCTGTTCGTGATCGGCCTGGAGCTGTCGCCGGCGCGCCTGCGGGTCATGCGCAAGCCGGTGTTCGGCGCCGGCGGCCTGCAGGTGCTGCTGAGCGGCCTGGCGCTGGGCGCGCTGGCGATGTTCGGCGGCCACATGGGCTGGAAGGCGGCAACCGTGGTCGGCCTCGGCCTGGCCCTGTCCTCGACCGCGGTCTGCCTGCAGTTGTTGTCCGAACGCAAGGGCCTCGCCACCGACTACGGCCGGCTCGCCTTCGCGATCTTGCTGTTCCAGGACCTTGCCGCGATTCCCCTGCTCGCGGCGATTCCGCTGTTGGGCAAGGCCGCCGCGGTCGAGGGCCTGAACTGGATGGCGGTGGCCAAGGCGGTCGGCGCGATCGCCGCGGTGGTGTTCGGCGGCCGGGTGCTGCTGCGCCAAGTGTTCCGCGTGGTCGCGCGCACCCAGATGCCCGAGGTCTTCACCGGCGCGGCCTTGCTGACCGTGCTCGGCTCGGCCTGGATCATGCAGATCGCCGGCCTCTCGGCCGGCCTCGGCGCATTCCTCGCCGGCGTGCTGCTGGCCGATTCGGAATTCCGCCACGAGCTCGAGTCGCAGATCGAACCGTTCAAGGGCCTGCTGCTCGGCCTGTTCTTCATGGCCGTGGGCATGAGCATCGACCTGCAGCGGGTGCTGGCCGAGCCGGGCACCATCGCCAGCATCGTGCTGGTGCTGCTGTCGGTGAAGTTCATCCTGTTGTTCGCAGTCGGCATCAGCGCCGGCGGGCTGGAGAAACGCGGCGCGTTCCAGTTGGCGACGGTGATGTCGCTGGGCGGCGAGTTCGCCTTCATCGTGTTCAACGAAGCGGTCAAGGCCAACCTGCTCGACGACCCGACCCGCGACCGCCTGATCGCTGCGGTCGGCGTGTCGATGGCGCTGACCCCGCTGCTGATGATCGGCGCCCAGCGCATGCTAGACGCGGCGCCCGCCGAGAAGCCCAAGCGGCCCTACGACGACATTCCCGACCACCACCCGCAAGTACTGATCGCCGGCATGGGCCGTTTCGGCCAGATCGTCGCGCGCCTGCTGGTCGCGCACCGCACCCCGTTCATCGCCATCGAGAACAGCGCCGAGCAGGTCGACTTCATGCGCCGCTTCGGCAACATGATCTATTACGGCGACCCGGCCCGCCCTGAACTGCTGCGCTCGGCCGGCGCGGCGCAGGTGAAGGTCTTCGTGATCGCCATCGACGACCGCGACAGCGGCATCCGCACCGTGCGCACGATCCGCCGCCTGTACCCGAAGGCGAAAGTGTTCGCCCGCGCGCGCGACCGCCGCCACGCCTGGGACCTGATGGACCTCGGCGCCGAACCGATGCGCGAGACCTTCCATTCCAGCCTCAAGCTCGGCGAGGACGTGCTGGTCGAACTCGGTGTCGCCCCGGAGACGGCGCGCGATCATGTCGAACGCTTCCGCGAGCTCGACGAGCGCATGCTCAACGCCCAGTACCTGGTCCACGACGACGAAGACGCGCTGATCCAGAGCGCCCGCGATGCGCGCAAGGAACTGGAAGAACTGTTCGATGCCGACCGGGGCGAAGGCATGCTCGCCGACATGGTCGAGAAGCAGGGGCCGGTGCCGGAGCATGTGACGCGGCATTGAGCGGTGCCGGCGGCGCGGCGCTCGGAATACGCGCGGCGCACCTACCGGTGTGCTTCGAAGCTATCGCTGTAGGAGCGACGTGAGTCGCGACCGCGGGACGCGCAGAGATGACGAGGCCGTCGTCATTGGGCTAGGCGGCGGGTTATCGCCAGCGCAGGAGCGGCGCGAGCCGCGACCGCGATCTCTCGACTCGCGTCGAATGGGTAGGACTTTTGCAGGAGCGACGTGAGTCGCGACCGCGACGGTTCGGTCTTGCGGCTTCGCTACCCAGCAAGATCAAGATCAAACCCAAAGCTTCCGCCACTAAAGCGGCGGGTTACTTTCTTTTGTCTGAAGCAACAAAACGCACAGTCAGAGCTGTAGCTGGAGCCAGAACATCACGGTGGCGGTGACGTCATCCCTGTAGGAGCGGCGTGAGCCGCGACGGGAACGTGCAGAGACGACAAGGCCAATGTCATCCATCGAAGCCGCGTGCTTTCGCCGGGGTAGGAGCGGCGTAAGCCGCGACCGCGAATCTGCGGCTGCCGGCGTAGGCGATCGGGATTGCGTGGTCGCGGCTTACGCCGCTCCTGCCGTGGTCAGATCGCAACGCCGTTGCCTTGATTTTGACTTGCCGCTCTGACGGTCAAAAGAAGACCCGTAGGGCGGCCCGCAGGGAGGCGGGCCGTGCGCAAGCAGGCCATGGATGGCCTGTCTGGAGCATCCCTGCGTCGGCTTCGATCGTGCGGGCTTGTGCCCTTGCAAGAAGAAGCACTTTTCTTTGGTGACTTCTTTTGTTGCTTTGGACGAGAAAGTTACCCGCACCCTTTACGGAGCGGAAGCTTTGCTTTTGATCCAAAGTTACGCAGTAAAGCGCTACAACGCGGTCGCGACTCACGTCGCTCCTACAGGGGCCCAGCCGGTGGCGCAGCGAGGTTGAAGCGCCGCCGTCGCGACTTGCCTCGCTCCTACCCCCGCGACGGTTCACGGCTTCGATCGGTGACGACGGCGATGCGATCTCTACGCGTTCCTTGGTCGCGGCTTATGCCGCTCACGGTAGGGACGCCGCAAGATTGATTAGCGCGGTCGCGGCTCGCGCCGCTCCTACCCTTGCAGCCGGCGACCTCGGCCAGATGCGAGACGGGCCCGAACTCAGCCGCCCGGCCCGCGCAGGAATCGCGCCATCGAAACGTTGCCGCCGTTGCCCGGCGCCGGCGGGGTGAACTCGGCGGCGATGTCGATGAAGCCGCGCATCACCGCGATCTCGCGCGGGGTGCGGTTGAGCGCATCGCGCATGTCGGGGTTGGCGCCATGGCGCATCAGCCGCTGAACCACCCGCAACAGGCCGTGCAGCGCGGCCAGGTGCAGCGGGCCGAAACCGCGCGGGTCCTGGACGTCGAGCGAGGCATCGTGGTCGAGCAGCAGTTCGAGGCCGGCGATCAGCACGTCCTCGTCGGCGGCGGTGCCGGGTTCGGCGCGCGCGCCCAGCAGCAACAGCAGCGGGGTCGCGCCGGCGGCGGACTGGTCGGCATCGACGCCGGCGAGCAACAAGGTGTCGAACAGGGCCACCAGGCGGCTGCGCTCGCGCGCGGTGAAGCCGTACATCGCCGCGCAATGCAGGGCCATGCGGCCTTGCGCGTCGCGGGCATGGACGTCGGCGCCTGCGGTCAGCAGGCGCGCGGCCAGGTCGGTCAGGCCGAGCGCGCAGGCGACCATCAGCACGGTCAGGTCGCCGGGCAGGCGCTGCTCCAGCGAGGCGCCGGCGGCGACCAGGCGGTCGACGATTTCGGCGTGGCGCATGCTGACCGCGGCCGACAGCGGGGTCGCGCCGGAATGCGCGGCGAGTTGCGGGTCGGCGCCACGCGCGAGCAGCAAGTCGACCACGACGCGATGGCCGCCACCGGCGGCGCGCAGCAGCGCGGTGCAGCCCTGGCTGTCGAGCGCATCGACCGGCAGGCCGAGATCGAGCAGGCGGCGCACCGCGTCGGCGTCGCCGACGATGGCCGCGGCGGGGACGTCCTGGGCGTGCAGCGGGCGGCGCGGCAACGCCCAGCCGCGCCAGTCCAGCCAGTCGGCCAGATCGCGGCGGCCCGAGGACAGGGCCACGCCGAGCGGAGTCTGGCCGTCGGCGGCGAGCAGGTCGGGCGCCGCGCCGTTCGCGACCAGGCGCTTGAGCATGCCTTCGCGGCCGAGCGCGGCGGCCAAGTGCAGCGCGCTCATGCCGTGGCTGTCGCGGGTGTTGAGGTCGACGCCGGCGGCGAGCAGGCGTTCGAGCAGGCGCGACCAGCCCAGCCGGACCGCGATCGCCAGCGGCGGATCGCCGGCCGGGGTCGGCGAAAACACGTCGGCGCCGCGTTCGATCAGGTCGAGGGCGAACTGCTCCAGGCCGCGCGAGGCCTGGTCGCCGGCCGAACAGGTCGCCAGGAACCGGCCGAGGCCGCCGCGACCGGCCGGCGAGACGCCATGGCGCAGCAAGGCCTGCAGGGCAGGCAGTGCGTCCGGGGTGCGGTCGAGCAGGGCGAACACCACGGTGTCGCCGTTGGCGTCGCGCACGTTGACGTCGGCACCCTGGCCGAGCAGCCAGTCGATCCGCTCGGCCGAAGGAACCTGGCCGTCTTCTTCGTGCAATTGCGCGCCGAGCTCGCTCGGGCTGAGCAGCTTGGCCAGGCCGGTCAGTTCGGCGGCGCGGCCTTCGCGCAGGCCGTCGCGCAGCAGTGCGGCGGGCATGCGGTCGACGATGACCCGCTCGCCCTCGCCGTCCTCGCTGTCGCCTTCGCCGCTGACCGCCGCCGGCAAGGGATAGGCGCGGTCGAGCGCAGCCACCAGCGACCAGCGGCCGGCTTCGGCGGCGCGGTCGACCGCGCGCTTGCCGTGGCGGTCGCGCAGTTCCGGGTCGATGCCGAGGTCGAGCAGGCGCACCACCAGCGGCGGCGAGGCGGTCTCGGCCTGGCAGGCCAGGATCAGCGCGCTGGCGCCGTCGGCGTCGAGCGCCGCGGCTTCGGCAACGCCGCCCTGCGGCAGGTGTTCCAGCAGGCGTTCGAGCACCGCCGGGCGCGCGCCGCGCGCGGCTTCGAGCAGCGGCGTGCGCTGCTGGTTGTCGATCGCGCCGGCGTCGGCGCCGGCGGCGAGCAGCGCGGTGACGATGTCGAGATGGCCGGCGAACGCGGCCACATGCAGGGCGCTGCGGCGCTGGCCGTCGCGCGCGTCGATGCGCGCCTTGTGCTTGAGCAGCAGTTGCACGCCGGCCGGGTCGTCCTCCTCGCCGCCGGCTGCGGCCAGCAGCGCCGGGGCGCCGCCGGGCTGTTCGGTCTTGGCGCCGCGCTCGAGCAGGAATTTGGCCAGGCGCCAGTTGCCGCTGGCGCAGGCCACGCCGAGCGGGGAGAAACCGTCGTGGTTGACCGGGTCGAGTTCGGCCTGGGCATCGCGCAACAAGGCGGCGACGCCGGGGTCGGAACTGCGCGCGGCATGGTGCAGCGGGGTGTTGCCTTCGTGGTCGGCCAGACGCGGGTCGGCGCCGTTGGCGAGCAGGGTCATGACCGCGTCGGGACGGCCGTGCCAACTGTCGCGGGTGGCCGCCAGCAGCGGGGTCATGCCGGCGGTGGCGGCGTTCAGATCGACGCCCGCGCCGATCAGGGCGCGCAACAGGCGCAGGTCGGGGAGCACCGCGGCCAGCACCGGCAGGCTGCGTCGGTCGCGGTCCTCGGCGGCCGGCAATGCATTGACGTCAGCGCCGAGCTCGATCAGCTCCAGCGCGCGCTCGACCTTGCCGGCGCGCGCGGCGGCGTACAGGGCCGGCTCCAGCGCTTCGTCGTCGCCGAGTTCGTCGACCTGGGTGACGGTGTCGAGTTCCGGGTCGAAATCGACGCCGGGCAGGTAGTCGGCCGGCGCGATCCGCTGCAACAGCACGTGCAGGGCCGGCGAGACCAGGGCGAACAGCACCGCCAGAGTCCAGCGCAGGCCACCGTTCAACAGGCCCGGCCAGGCCAGCACCAGGATCAGCCCGACCAGGCCGGCGACGATCGCCGCCACGCCGAGGCCGCGCCAGGCGCCGAGATCGAGGTCGGGCAGCCGCGCCCATTGCGGCGCCAGCGCCGCGCCTTCGCGCTCGGCTTCCTGCCACAGCGGCCACAGCCGCCACAGCGCCAGCAGCACCAGCCCGGCGACCACGCTCAGGCCGAGCGCCGCCAGCAGCGAGCCGCTTTGCAGCAGGGCGCTCAGCGGCCAGGCGACCAGCACCGCGGCGGCGGCGGTCGCGCCGCCCCACAGCGTCGCCAGCACCGGCAATTCGCTGCGCCACTGCAGCGCGGCGTCGCGCCGCTGCCACAGCCGCGCGGCGATCGCGAACGCCGGCTGGGCCAGGGCGCCGCCGATCAAGGCCGCCAACGCACCGCCGAGGCTGCCGCCGAAACCGGTCGCCAGCGCCAGCACCAGGCCGGCGGCGAGCGCGAGGGCCAAGTCGCGGGACGGCGCGCGCGGGGTCTGGGCCTCAGGCATCGGGTGTCCGCGCCTGATCGAGGGCCGGCGGGAACTGGAGATGGAAACCGCGCAGGCGCAGATTTTCCCGGACCAGCGCAGCATCGGCGCGGGCGAGTTTGCGTTCCGGGGTCAGCGCGGTTTCGAGCACGAACTGCAGGGTGCCGAGTTGGTCGCGCACAGCATCGGGCAAACGGGCGAAATCGTCGCGCTCGCTCAAAAATACATAGGTGTCTGCCTTGCGGAGACTTTTGTAAACGTAGGCTTGCATTGGGCGGGCGGTACGGCCGGGGGACGGGTTTTTCTGCGCCGCAGATGTGATGTACAGCATACCCGCCCGTCCGGGTGTCGCGAACCTGGGCGTTCAGCGCCAGGCGCAAGCCGAAGTGTTAGGACCGGCCCGCTTCGACGACCCAGTCGTGCGGACGGCGGCCCCGATGGGCGGCGTCCCGGTCCTACCTGCGAACGCCGGGCCGCCTCAATGATACCCGGCGTCGGCGGCGATCTTGCCGCGGAACACACGGTACGACCAGTACGTGTAGCCCAGGATCGCCGGCAGCAGCACCACCAGCCCGGCCAGCACGAACCCTTGCGACGACGGCGGCGAGGCCGCGTCCCAGATCGACAGCCCGGGCACGATGTTCGGCCAGATCCCCAGCACCAGGCCGAGGAAGCCCAGCACGAAGAACAGCAAGGCGTAGACGAAGGGCTGGGCGTCGCGGCCCTCGCGCATCACCGCGCGCCACAGCGCGTAGGCGTTGCCGATCACCAGCAGCGGCACCGGGAACAGCCACAGGAAGTTACCGCCCTCGAACCAGCGCGCCATGATCCGCGAGTCCAGAAACGGCAGCCAGGCGCTGACCAGGCCGATGAACGCCGCCACCACCAGCACCAGCGGCCGCGCCAGGGTGCGGGCGATCTGCTGCATGCGGCCGTCGGTCTTGAGGATCAACCAGGTCGAACCGAGCAGCGCATAACCGAACACCACCGCCACGCCGGTCAGCATCGAGAACGGACTGAACCAGTCGAACATGCCGCCGACGTACTTGCCTTCCTGCATCGGCATGCCCTCGACGATCGCACCGAGGATCAGGCCCTGGGCGAAGGCGCAGAAGATCGAGCCCAGCGCGAACGCCGCGCCCCAGGCCGGCTTGGCGCGCCGCGCCTTGAAGCGGAACTCGAAGGCGACGCCGCGGAACACCAGCGCGATCAGCATCAGCAACACCGGCAGGTACAGCGCCGACAGCACCAGCGCATAGGCCTTCGGAAACGCCGCCAGCAAACCCGCGCCGCCGAGCACCAGCCAGGTTTCGTTGCCGTCCCAGATCGGCGCGGCGGTATTCATCATGTGGTCGAGCTGGCCTTCGTCCTCGGCGAACGGCGCCAGGATGCCGAGGCCGAGCACGAAGCCGTCGAGCAACACGTACATCAGCACGCCGAAGCCGATCACGCCGAACCAGATCACGGGCAGCCAGTATTCCATCGTCCTACTCCATCGTGCTTTGCATGAGCGCGCGCGGCATCGGCCGTCGCGCGCCATTCGAGCCGTCGCGCTAGGCGCCGGTTTCGCTGGATTCGTCCGGCAGCGACAGCGGCCGCGCCGGAGTCTTCTCGCCCTGCTCGCTGCGCGGTGGCGGCTCGTGCGGATGCGGGCCCTTGCGGATCAGCTTGACCAGATAGCTGATGCCGGCGCCGAACACCACGAAATAGACCACCGCGAACACGATCAGCGAGGTCATCACGCTGGCCGCGGCGATCGGGCTGACCGCGTCGGCGGTGCGCAGCAGGCCATAGATTACATACGGCTGGCGGCCGATCTCGACCACGTACCAGCCCGACAGCAGGGCGACAAAACCGCTCAAAGTCAGCGTCCGCCAGCCCCACAGCGCCGCGCGCGATACGTACAGACGCCCGCGCCACCACTGCCACAGCGAGAACAGCACCAGCGCCAGCATCGCCAGGCCGAGCCCGACCATGACCCGGAAGGCGTAGAACACCGGCTTGACCGGCGGCCGCTCGCTGGCCGGCACCGACTTCAGCGGCTGGATCTCGCCGTCGAGGCTGTGGGTGAGGATCAGGCTGCCGAGCTTGGGCACCGCGATCTCGTAGTCGTTGCGTTCGGTTTCTTCGTTCGGCACCGCGAACAGGACCAGCGGAACGCCTTCGCCGGGCGCGCCCGACTCCCAGTGCGCTTCCATCGCCGCGACCTTGATCGGTTGGTGCTCGCGCACGTTCAGGCCGTGCAGGTCGCCGACGAAGACCTGCGCCGGCACTGTGATCGCGGCGAAGATCACCGCCGCCCTGAGCATCCGCTTGCCGGCCTCGACGTGCACGCCGCGCAACAGATACGAGGCAGCGACGCCGCCGATCACGAAGCAGGTGGTGATGAAGGCCGCCAGCACCATGTGCGCCAGGCGGTACGGGAACGAGGGGTTGAACACGATCGCCCACCAGCTGTCGGGCTCGAACACGCCTTCGACGATCTTGTAGCCGGCCGGCGTCTGCATCCAGCTGTTGGCCGAGATGATCCAGAACGTCGAGATCAGCGTGCCCAGCGCGACCATGCAGGTGGCGAGGAAATGCATGCGTTCCTTGACCCGGTTCCAGCCGAACAGCATCACCCCGAGGAAGGTCGCCTCCAGGAAGAACGCGGTCAGCACCTCGTACGACAGCAGCGGGCCGAGGATGTTGCCGGCCTGTTCGCTGAGCACCGCCCAGTTGGTGCCGAACTGGAAACTCATGACGATGCCGGACACCACGCCCATGCCGAACGACACGGCGAAGATCTTGGTCCAGAAGAAATACAGGTCGCGCCAGAGCGTGTCGCGGGTGCGCAGCCAGCGCCATTCGACGAAGGCCAGCCAGCTGGCCAGGCCGATGGTGAAGGCCGGAAACAGGATATGGAACGAAATCACGAAGCCGAACTGGATACGCGACAGCAACAAGGCGTCCACGTGTATTGCCTCCACGGCGCCATACAGTGCGCCGGCCTGTTCATCTTGCGCCGCGGTATCGGCCCGGTAAACGCCGATCGCGGCGATTTCGTCGAACCACCTAAACCGCAAAGACGTGATCGCGACGTGTTCGTTCGACGCGCAAGCCGCGGCGCTGGCGCGCGCGACCGCGGCCGAAGCCCGGTGCCTCAAGGGCTGGATGAAATCGCGAACGGCGCGGCCCGGCCCGGGACTGGATCACGGAACCGCCCGAAACCGGCCGGCCTCGTGCGACAAAATGCGGCACGCGGACGTCGCGGCGCGCGACGCCGGCGAGGAGCCCATCCACGCCGGAGCGGCGCGGCGCCTGAGCACGGTTTCGGCAAAGCCTGCGTGCAGGCTCGGACAAGCCGCCGGCGACGCTGCCGGCTTGGCGGGCCGCGACCGGCGCCGGAGCAGGCAGAGCGCGCGTCCAGGCATGACCAACGGCCGGCCCGGCGGGCGCTGTCGGGCTGCTACCCTGCGCGGACTTTTGTCCCAGAGCCCGCTCGATGCGCCTTTCCTTCGCCACGCTCGCCGCGCTGCCTTGCGCGCTGTTCGCCTCCGCCGCCTTCGCCCAGTCCGCCGCGCCGCTGACCCTGGCCGACACCATGGCCAACCCGGACTGGATCGGACCGCCGGTCGAACGCGCCTGGTGGAGTTGGGACGGCCAGCGCGTGCAGTACCAGCTCAAGCGCGACGATTCGATCATCCGCGACACCTGGCAGGTCGGCGTCGCCGGCGGCGCCGCGCAGCGTCTCGACGGCGCCGCGCGCAACGATCTCGACGGCGCCAACCCGGCCTACGACGCCCAGCGCACGCGCATGGCCTTCGTGCGCAACGGCGACATCTTCGTGCGCGACCTGCGCAGCGGCGCGCTGACCCAGGTCACCCGCAGCAACGACACCGAGTCGCGGCCGCAGTGGAGCCGCGACGGCAACCTGGTGTTCCGGGTCGACAACCAGTGGTACCAGTGGCGCGCCGGCCAGGGCCTGAGCCAGGCCGCCCAGGTCCGCGCCGAGAACGACCCGGCCAAGCCGCCGAAGGCCGACGACCTGCGCGAACGCCAGTTGGCGATGCTGCAGACCCTGCGCGAGGACCGCGCCCAGCGCGAAGCCGCGCGCGAACAGGACGAGGCCTGGCGCCGCAGCGACGGCAGCCGCGCGCCCAAGCCGGCCTACCTCGGCGACGACGTCGAGATCGTGGACAGCGCGCTGTCGCCGGACGCGCGCTGGCTGCTGGTCGTCACCCAGGCCAAGAAAGGCGATGCCGGCACCCCCGGCAAGATGCCCAAGTACGTGACCGAGTCGGGCTACGAGGAATTCGAGGAAGTCCGCACCCGCGTCGGCCGCAACGAACCGCTGCCGCAAAAGCTGTGGCTGGTCGACGTGGCCAACGCCAAGGCCAGCGAACTCAAGTTCGGCGGGCTGCCCGGCATCGGCGAGGACCCGCTCGCCGCGCTGCGCAAGGCGGCCAGGAAGGACCCGCTGAAGGGCGAGCGCCCGGTCCGCATCGAGACCGACGGCGACGGCAGCGGCGTCTCGATCCGCTGGAGCGACGACGGCCGCCAGGCCGCGGTGCTGGTGCGCGCGATCGACAACAAAGACCGCTGGCTGGCCTCGGTCGATCTGGCCAAGGCCGCACTGCAGCCCCGCCACCGCCTCACCGATCCGGCCTGGATCGGCTGGAACTTCAACGATTTCGGCTGGCTGCCCGGCGCCGGCCAGGGCGACAGCGAGCTGTGGCTGCTGTCGGAACAGAGCGGCTATTCGCATCTGTACATCGCCAGCGGCGCGGGCGCGCCGCGCGCGATCACCTCCGGCCGCTGGGAGGCCTCCGAGCCGGAACTGAGCGCCGACGGCAAGACCTTCTTCTTCCTGTGCAACCGCAAGTGGCCCGGCGACTACGAAGTCTGCGCGGTCGACCGCAACGGCGGCGCGGTGCGCGAAGTGACCGCGCTCGACGGCGTCGAGAACTTCATGCTCTCGCCGGACGGCCGCAAGGTGCTGGTGCGCCATTCCGACAGTTACACCCCGCCGCAGCTCGCGGTGGTCGACGCCAGCGGCGAAAACACCGTCGCCCTGACCGACACCCGCAAGCCCGGCTTCCGCGCGCGCGAGTGGATCCAGCCCGAGTACGTGCAGGTGCCGTCCAGGCACGGCGCCGGCACCGTCTGGGGCAAGTTCTACGGGCCGAAGAATTACCAGCCGGGCAAGAAGTACCCGATCGTGATGTTCGTGCACGGCGCCGGCTACCTGCAGAACGTCAGCACGCGTTACCCCAACTACTTCCGCGAGCAGATGTTCCACAACCTGCTCGTGCAGGAAGGCTATGTCGTGCTCGACCTCGACTACCGCGCCTCCGAGGGCTACGGCCGCGACTGGCGCACTGCGATCTACCGGCAAATGGGCCACCCGGAACTCGAGGATTATCTGGACGGCCTGGAATGGCTGGTCGCCAACAAGCAGGGCGATCGCGACCGCGCCGGCATCTACGGCGGTTCCTACGGCGGCTTCATGACCTTCATGGCCCTGTTCCGCGAACCCGGCACCTTCAAGGCCGGCGCCGCGCTGCGTCCGGTCGCCGACTGGTCGCAGTACAACCACGAATACACCTCGAACATCCTCAACACCCCCGAGCTCGACCCGGAGGCCTACAAGAAGTCCTCGCCGATCGAGTACGCCAGCGGCCTCCAGGATCACCTGCTGATCGCCCACGGCATGATCGACGACAACGTGTTCTTCAAGGACTCGGTGATGCTGAGCCAGCGCCTGATCGAGCTGCGCAAGGACAAGTGGGAGCTCGCGCCCTACCCGATGGAGCGCCACAGCTTCGTGCGCGCCGACTCGTGGTACGACGAGTATCGCCGCATCCACGAGCTGTTCAATCGCACCTTGAAGTGACGAAGCTAGGAACTAGAAACCAGGAGTCACTAGGAACTAGTACGGGGAACGAGGAACGAGTGGAGCCGGTGCCCGCGACTCGTTGCTCGTTGCTCGTTCCTGGTTCCTAAACCATCTGACCCAGATCAAGTCCGCGCCGGGCCAACGCCGCTAGAATGCGCGCATGAACGATTTCGACCGCGTACGCGACTATCTCTCCGGCCTGCAGGACCGCCTGTGCGCCGCCATCGAACAGGCCGACGGTGGGGCGCGCTTCGCCGAGGACGTATGGCAGCGCGCCGAAGGCGGCGGCGGACGCACGCGCATCCTGCGCGGCGGCAACGTCTTCGAGCAGGCCGGGATCGGCTTTTCCGACGTCTCCGGCACCACCCTGCCGCCGTCGGCGAGCGCGGCGCGGCCGGAACTCGCCGGTGCCTCCTGGCGCGCGGTCGGGGTATCGCTGGTGTTCCACCCGCACAACCCCTACCTGCCGACCACCCACGCCAACGTGCGCCATTTCCGCGCGATGCGCGACGGCGAGACCGTGGCCTGGTGGTTCGGCGGCGGCTTCGACCTGACCCCGTTCTACCCTTTCGACGAAGACGTGCTGCACTGGCACCGCACCGCGCGCGCGCTGTGCGAGCCGTTCGGCGGCGACGAACGCTACCGAGCGCACAAGCGCTGGTGCGATGAATATTTCTTCCTCAAGCACCGCAACGAGACCCGCGGCGTCGGCGGCCTGTTCTTCGACGATCTGCACGGCGACTTCGGACGCGATTTCGCCTATCAGCGCGCAGTCGGCGACGGCTTTCTCGAGGCCTACCTGCCCCTGGTCGAACGCCGCAAGGACATGGCTTACGGGGAACGCGAGCGTCAGTTCCAGCTGTACCGGCGCGGCCGCTACGTCGAGTTCAACCTGGTGTTCGACCGCGGCACCCTGTTCGGCCTGCAGTCGGGCGGCCGCACCGAGTCGATCCTGATGAGCCTGCCGCCGCTGGTGCGTTGGGAATACGGCTTCCAGCCCGAGCCCGACAGCGACGAAGCGCGGCTGGCCGGCTACCTGGTGCCGCGCGATTGGCTGGGAGTGGAGAAGTGAGCGCAGAGAAGTGAGGAGTGAGTAAAGCCGTCGCAGGCTTGCTTCTGCTCACTGCTCACTACTCGTTCTAGCTCTTAGTCCCCAGTTCGCCGCTTCAAGATAGTGATATGCCCATTGGTCTCCAGCATCGCCACCGCGATGTCGTCGATCTGGGCGCAATCGTTCTCGCGCATGGCCTTGTCGAAATCGGCGCGGCTGACCAGCTCGCGGCGCAGCACGTCGCGGAATACGTGGCCCTCGCGCGCCAGCACCACCGGCACGCCTTCGAGCGCCCGCTCGATGCGGTCGTTGCGCGCCGCGACGTAGCCCACGCCCCAGTTCAACAGCATCAGGGTCGCGGCCAGGATCAGGCCGCCGCCGACCGAGGTGTCGGTCCCGAGCAGGGCGTTCTGCACCGCGTTGCCGAGCAGCACGATCAACAGCATGTCGAACGAGGTGAACTGGCCCATCGTGCGCTTGCCCGACAGCCGGATCATCGCCAGCAGCACGAAGTAGACGATGCAGGCGCGCACCAGGTACTGCCACCACGGCATCGACAGGTCGAAGGCGTCGGACATGGCTCGGCTCCCGAAAGGCGAGGCCCAATTGTGGCCCGCCGCAGCGTGCATCGGGCGTCATCGCGCGTGGCGAGCTGCGCCAGCCGTCGCGGGCCGACGCTTGTTGATCATGATTCGCATTTGCATCCTGCGAACGCGGACCGCAAAATGCCCAGGCTTCGCCCGCCCGGGGTCCTCTAGCCAGCGCGAAGCCTTCCCTGCCCAGCGTCCGCCTGCGCCGTTCCGGCCGCAGGCGTCTGCGCGCCCATCCGAAGGAACGCCGCCCCATGTCCGCCCCGTCTTCGCGTCTGCTGTCCGGCCTGGCCCTGTTGGCCTGCACCCCGCTCGCCCACTCCGCCGAGGCCGGCGACACGGCGCGCACCCTGGATTCGATCACCGTGGTCGCCGAGCGCGAGCCGGGCAATTTCGACCTCGACCGCGGCGAGATCGAGCTGACCCAGGCCTCCGACCTCAGCGACCTGCTGTCCAACGAGTCCGGCGTCGCGGTCGGCGGCGGCTCGCCGGTCGCGCAGAAGATCTACGTGCGCGGCTTCGAGGACACCATGCTCAACGTCACCATCGACGGTGCGCAGGAGCCGGCCGAGCTGTATCACCACCAGACCCGGGTCCAGATCGAGCCGGAGTTCATCAAGTCGATCGAACTGGACGCCGGCGCGGGCGCGGCCACCGGCGGCGCCGGCGCGCTGACCGGCGCGCTGCGCGTGCGCACCCGCGACGCCTTCGACCTGCTGCGCCCGGACCAGGACGCGGGCTTCCTGGTCAAGGCCGCGGCCGGCCTCAACGGCGGCAACAGCTACAAGGGCGTGCTGGCCGGCTACGGCCGCCTGTCCGACCGGCTCGGCGTGCTCGCGACCTACGTCTACCAGGACGGCGGCGACTACGACGACGGCCACGGCGACCGGGTCAAGCCGACCGCCTACCGGCACGAGCGCGCCCAATTCAAGCTCAGCGGCCTGTTCGACGCGCACAGCTTCGATCTGTCGGCCGAGCAGTTGGACGACACCGGCACCTATTACGAACGGCCGCACATGACCAACTTCAACGGCCGCTACATCCTGTCCGACCACCGCATGCGCCGCGACACGGTCTCCTACGAACACCGCTACGACCCCGACAGCGAGGCCGTGAACCTGCGCCTCAACGCCTACCGCACCCGCAGCGACTACCACAACCGCCGCAACACTACCGGCCAGCTCTACAGCGCCGGCGAACAGACCAGCACCGGCCTGGACCTGCGCAACACCGCGTCGTGGCAGTCGCTGGCGCTCACTTACGGACTAGACTACCGCAGCGACCGCCTGCACGCGCGCCAGCAGGCCACGCCGCCGCCGTTCTGGGGCCGCACCGAGCAGACCGCGCGCGTGTTCGGCGCTTACGCCCAGGGCGAGTGGACCGTGTCGCCGCAATGGAAGCTGTCGGCGGGCCTGCGCTACGACGACTACCGCCACGAGGGCGTGTCCGGCGTCAGCGCCGGCGCCGCCAACGACGAGTCCAGGCTCAGCCCGAACCTGTCGATCGCCTGGACGCCGGTCGAGCCGCTGAGCTTCCGCCTGGCCTATTCGGAAGCCTTCCGCGGCGTGACCATCCGCGAGGCTTTCTTCAGTGCGCTGTACACCCACCGCGGCGATCTCGAAGGCGAACGCGCCGACAACCTCGAATTCGGCGTGTCGTGGGAGCGCAACGGCTATTTCGCCCGCGCCACCGCGTTCCGCCAGAACATCGAGCATTACATCTCGGCGGTGTACTCGGGCCACACCGCCTGGGGCTATTGGGAGAACATCGGCGACGCCGAGGTCGAAGGCTACGAAGCCGAGATCGGCAAGCGCTGGCTGCGCTCGGGCCTGAGCGTCGGCGTGTGGCAGTCGGACAACAGCTTCGACGACCGCCCGCTCAACGACGCCGACCTCGGCCTGGGCACCAGCATCGGCCGCACCTGGACCGTGCGCTACGACTGGCAGCCCGAGTCGGGGCAGGCCCAGTACGCGGTGCGCGCGCGCCTGGTCGAGGACGAAGCCAACAGCATCGCCGCCGATGCGCCGGACAAGCCCGGCTATGCGGTGGTCGATCTGATGGCGAACTGGAACCTGCTCGGCGACGATCGCCTGAAACTCGGCGCGGCGGTCAACAATCTGTTCGACCGGTTTTATTACGACCACGGCAGCTACGGTTATCAGGCCGGTTCGAAAAGCTATATCGGTTTCCCGTCGCCGGGCCGCGAGCTGTCCCTGTCGCTGACCTATCGATTCTAAAACCCGGCGGCCGCGCAGGCCCCCGTCGATAAACCCATCGCGCATCGCCGATAAACCCATCGGCGATAAACAGCGCAGGCTGGGGCGACGCGCCTGCGTGCGGGCTCGGCCCGGGCTCAGGGGGTTGGCGCGGGATTTGGCGCGACCTTGGCACAGGCTAAGTGTGCTTAGTAAACTTTCTCCCGGGCAATAAAAAGCCCCGCAGGCAGGGGGGGCCGGCGGGGCTGGTGGAGCGTGACCTGGGGAGGGGTCGTTCGCTCCGGGGGATCACTCCAGGGGAGGGAGAGATCAGCGACAGACGTTGCATCTGTCGCGACCTATATGACCATCCCGCACATGGATAGTTCGTGAAGATCGTAGTTAATAAATTGTTGGATTCAGGACTGATTCATTAAACCAATTCCAGCAAAATCAATGGTTTCCGCATAATCAATGCGCTTCGTCCCAATTAATGCCGACCCCGCTGTCGACGACCAGCGGTACCCGCAGGCTGGCCGCCGCCGCCATCCGCCTTGAGGCCTCGCCCACCAGGGTGTCGACGAACCCGTCCTCGACCTCGAACACCAGTTCGTCGTGGACCTGCAGGATCATCTTCGCGCGGCTCGCATGCGCGGCCAGCCAGGCGTCGATGTCGATCATCGCGCGCTTGATGATGTCGGCCGCGGTGCCCTGCATCGGCGCGTTGATCGCGGCGCGTTCGGCGCCCGCGCGCAGGCCCTGGTTGCTGGCCTTGATGTTCTCCAGGTACAGGCGCCGGCCGAACACCGTCTCGACGTAGCCGCGCTCGCGCGCGTCCTGGCGGGTGCGCTCCATGAAGTCGCGCACGCCGGGGTAGCGGCTGAAATACAGGGCGATGTAGTCCTGCGCTTCGCCGCGGCCGATACCGAGCTGGCGCGCCAGACCGAACGCGCTCATGCCGTACATCAGGCCGAAGTTGATCGCCTTGGCGGCGCGGCGTTCGTTGCCGCTGACCTCCTCGAGGGACTTCTTGCCGAACACTTCGGCCGCAGTCGCGCGGTGCACGTCGGCGCCGGATTCGAACGCGCGCACCAGGCCGACGTCCTCGGACAGATGGGCCATGATCCGCAGCTCGATCTGCGAATAGTCGCAGGCGACCAGGCGTCGTCCTTCCGGGGCGACGAAAGCGCGGCGGATGCGGCGGCCGTCCTCGGTGCGGATCGGGATGTTCTGCAGGTTCGGGTCGCTCGACGCCAGTCGCCCGGTCGCGGCGCCGGCCTGGTGATAGCTGGTGTGCACGCGCCCGGTGTCCGGGTTGACCATTTCCGACAGTTTGTCGGTGTAGGTGCTGCGCAGTTTCGCCAGGCCGCGGTATTCGAGGATCACCCGCGGCAGTTCGTGCTGGTCGGCGATCGCTTCGAGCGCCTCCTCGTTGGTGCTCGGCTGGCCGGTCGGCGTCTTCACCAGCACCGGCAGTTTCAGCTCGTCGAACAACAAAGCCTGCAACTGTTTCGGCGAATCCAGGTTGAAGCTGCGCCCGGCCAGCTCGGTGGCCTTGATCTGCGCATCGAGCATGCGCTTGCCGAGGTCCTGCGACTGCCGGCGCAGTTCGTCGCCGTCGATCATCACCCCGTTGGCCTCGATCCGTTCGAGCACCGGCACCAACGGCATTTCGATCTCGCGGTAGACGCGCTCGAGGTCCGGCTCGGCGGCGAGGCGCGCGCCGAGCACCCGGTGCAGGCGCAGGGTCACGTCGGCGTCCTCGGCGGCGTAGCGGGTGGCGTCGTCGATGGCGACCTGCGAGAACGCGATCGCCTTGGCGCCCTTGCCGGCGACGTCGGCGTACTTGATCGTGTCGTAGCCGAGGTAACGCTTGGCCAGCGAGTCCATGTCGTGGCGGCTGGCGGTGGCGTTGTAGACGAAGCTTTCGAGCATGGTGTCGTCGGCATAGCCGAGCAGGTCGACGCCGTGCCGGCGCAGCACGTGCAGGTCGTACTTGCCGTGCTGGCCGAGCTTGCGCCGGGCCGGGTCGGTCAGCACCGGGCGCAGCGCGTCGAGCACCGCGGCGCGGTCGAGCTGGACCGGCGCGCCGGGGTAATCGTGTCCGAGCGGGATGTACACCGCGCGGCCGGTCTCGGTGGCGAAGCTCAGCCCGACCAGGTTGGCGCGCATCGGGTCGAGCGAATCGGTCTCGGTGTCGAAGGCGAACTCGTCGGCCGCCTGCAGCGCCGCCACCAGCGCGTCGAGTTGCGGCTGGGTGGTCACCGCCTCGTACTCGCCCTGGACCGACAGTGCCGCATCCGGCGCCTCGGCGCTGGCCGAGGCGCGGGCATGGCCGGCCGCGGTCGCGCGCAGGCCGGCGCGGTCGGCGGCGATTTCGTTGGCGGTGGCGTTGGCGCCGCCCTCGAGCTCGCGCAGCGCCTGCTTGAAGCCGTAGCGCGCGTACAGGGTGCGCAGCGCTTCGGCGTCGCGTTCGCGCAGGGCCAGTTGCTCTGGGCCCTGGTCGAGCGCGACGTCGGTCTTGATCGTGGTCAGCTGGCGGTTGAGCGGCAGCCGGCCGAGCGCGGCGCGCAGGTTCTCGCCGATCTTGCCCTTGATCTGGCCGGCGTGGGCGATGACGTTTTCCAGGGTGCCGTACTCGCCGAGCCACTTGGCCGCGGTCTTGGGCCCGCACTTGTCGACGCCGGGGATGTTGTCGACGCTGTCGCCCATCAGCGACAGCAGGTCCACGATCTGGTTGGGCTGCACGCCGAACTTGGCGAACACCGCCTCGTCGGAATCCATGCGGCTGCCGCTCATGGTGTTGACCAGGGCCACGCCCGGCCGCACCAGCTGGGCGAAGTCCTTGTCGCCGGTCGAGATGGTCACCTCGATGCCGGCATCCGCGGCCTGCAGCGCCAGGGTGCCGATCACGTCGTCGGCCTCGACCCCGTCGATGCGCAGGATCGGCAGGCCGAGCGCCTCGACGATCTGGCACATCGGCACCACCTGCGCGCGCAGGTCGTCCGGCATCGGCGGGCGATTGGCCTTGTACTGCGGGTCGAGGTCGTCGCGGAAGGTCTTGCCCGGCGCGTCGACGACGAAGGCCACGTAGTCGGGCCTCTCGTTCAAGGTCGAGCGCAGCATGTTGACCACGCCGAACAGGGCGCCGGTCGGTTCGCCGGCGTCGTTGCTCAGCGGCGGCAACGCGTGGAAGGCGCGGTAGAGATAGCTGGAGCCATCGATCAGGACGAGTCTTTTCATGCCGGCGATTCTACGCTGCCCCATCGTCGGGGCTGCGACCACGGCCGCGGATGCAGCCGCTTAACGGGCGCGCGGCGTATGCTGTCGGCCTGAGACACGGAGAACCGCCATGCGCGCCCCTACCGCATCGCCGGCCCGCAAAGCCGCCGCACCGATCGTCCCCGCCCTGATCGCCGCCCTCCTCGCCGCCTGCGCCAGCACCGGCGGCGCCGGCGACGACCCCACCGCCGCCCTGCAGGGCGCCGACGTGCGCACCCGCACCGTCGAGAACGGCGACGTGATCGAGGAGTACCGGATCGCCGGCCAGCTGCGCGCGGTCAAGGTCACCCCCGCCCGCGGCCCGACCTATTACCTGGTCGACAACGACGGCGACGGCCGCCTCGACACCAGCAAGGGCGAGGGCACGGTCTCGCCGGTGTATTACAAGCTCTTCAGTTGGTGACTGACCGGCTGAGGAGCGAGTGGAGAGGAGTGAGCAGTGAGCTAGGCTCGTCTGCGCTCGCGGCCCTGCCTGCAGCTCCGCCGAGACGTGAGGAATGCGCGTAAGCCCACGCTTGCGCTCACTCCTCACTTCTCATAACTCATTCCTGTCTTCATGAACATCCAGACCATCGTCGGAGACACCGAACTGCGCGCCGTCTGGCCGCTGGTGTCGCAGCTGCGCCCACACCTCGACGAGAACGCGTTCGTCGCCCAGATGCACCGCCAGATCGCCGAGGGCTGCCGGGCCACGGTCGCCTACGACGAACAGGGCGTGCCGCGGGCGTTCGCCTGCTGGCGGGTGATGGAGATGCTCGCGGTCGGCCTGCACGTCTACGTCGACGACCTGATCACCGACCAGGCCGTGCGCAGCCGCGGCTACGGCAAGGCGATGCTGGACTGGCTCAAGGCCGAGGCCAAGCGCCTGGGCTGCGTGCGCCTGCAACTGGATTCCGGCACCCACCGCCAGGACGCGCACGCCTTCTACCTGCGCGAGCGCCTGCGCATCGAGGCGTTCCATTTCGGGGTGAAGCTGGATTGAACCGAGCCGATCGAAACCCGGGCTGCATCGCCCCGGCTACGCCCGGCGCTGTGGCTGTGGCTGTGCGCAGCCTGAAACTCGCGAGACCGAAAGACACCCGGAGGGCGGCGCGCAGGGATGCGCGCCGTGAGCCGCCGGGACAGGGATGTCCCGTGTGGCGCATGCCCGCGTATGCCTGCACTTGCGGGCATTCGATTTGAACAAAGCGTTTTTCGTTGGTGACTTTTCTTGTCGCATTGGACAGAAGAAAGTTACCCGCGCGCTTCAGCGCGCGGAAGCCTTTGCCTTAGGCCCTCGGCTTGTCGTTACGCGGCATCAGCGCGTGCGCACGACAAGCGGTCCAACGCGGTGGGTCGCTCAGGAGCCCGCACCGGTGGGCGCCACTGTTTTGGCCTCGGCCGGCGCCACGGCAGCCGCTTTGTTGCGATAACGCTCGAACCACTCCAGCGTATTGAGCACCTGCGCCAGGGTTTCGCTGGGCCGCGTGCCGATGCCGTGTGAGGCGCCGGGAATGCGGATCATCGCGGTGTCGACGCGGCGCAGCTTCAGCGCGGTGTAGTACTGCTCGGTCTCGGAGATCGGCGTGCGGTAGTCGTTCTCGCCGGTGATCAGCATGGTCGGGGTAACGACCTTGCCGACGTGGGCCAGCGGCGACAGTTTCCAGTACAGCTCCTGCGCCTCCCACGGCCCGCTCGGGAACCAATGCTGGGTGACGTAGGACGGCCCATCCGAGGTCAGGGCGAAACTGGTCCAGTTGATCACCGGCTTGGCGACCACGGCGGCGCGGAAGCGGTCGGTGTGGCCGACGATCCAGGCGGTCAGCACGCCGCCGCCGGAACCGCCGGTCACGAACAGCTGCTGCGGGTCGACATAACCCTTGGCGATGGTCGCGTCGACCGCGCTCATCAGGTCGTCGTAGTCGTGGCTCGGATAGTTCTGGTGAATGTGGTCGGCGAAGGCCTGTCCATAGCTGGTGCTGCCGCGCGGGTTGAGGTACAGCACGAGGTAACCGGCGGCGGCGTACAGCTGGGTTTCCACGGCGAAGCGCGGACCGTAGTTCTGGTAAGGGCCGCCATGGATTTCCAGCAGCAACGGATAGCGCTTGCCCGGCTGGAACTGCGGCGGCTTGACGATCCAGCCCTGCACGGCGAGGCCGTCGGCCGAGGACTTCGTCCACAAGGTCTCGACCTCGCCCAGGCGTTTGCGCGCCAGCGAGTCGGCGTTGAGATCGGTCAGCACGCGCGGCTTGGCGCCGCGCGCGACCACCGCGACGTCGGCCATGCGCGCGGCGGTGCCGTGGGTGTAGGCGACGCGGCCGCCGGCGACCGAGAAGCTGCCGCCGGGATAGGGCCGGCCGACCGCGGTGCCGCCGACATCGTCGGTCACCGATTCGACTTTGCCGCCGCTCGCGGCGATCCAGCCCAGATGGCTGACGCCGTCGCGGTCGTAGCCGACATACAGGCCGCGGCCGTCGCGGTCCCACTGCGGGTTCTCGATCTCGTAGTCGAAGCCCTCGGTGAGCGCGCGGGAAACGCCGGTGTCTAGATCGAGCACGTACAGGTGGGCGATCTGGTAGCTGCGCTTGCGATCGTCGTAGCCGAGGTAGGCGAGCTTGCGTCCGTCCGGCGACAGCACCGGCGCGCGGTCCGGGCCGACCCGCTCGGTGAGCGCGACCGCGGCGCCGGTGGCGACGTCGACGCGGTAGATCTCGCTTTCGATCGGGTGGTACTCGTGGTCGTCGCGGCGATTGGCCTCGACGAACAGCGAGCGGCCGTCGCGGCTCCAGGCCAGGGTCGAGCCGTGCTGGAAATCGCCCTGGGTGACCTGGCGCGGGGTGCCGCCGTCGGCCGGCATCACGAACACGTGCTCGTAGCCGGGCTTGAGGTAGCCGGCGCCGTCGGCGCGGTAGTTCATCCGCTCGATCAGCTTGACCTCGTCGGCCCACTCCGCGCCCTTCGGCTTGGCCGGCAACTTCGCCAGCGGCGTGGTGTCGGCGGCGACGTGCATGGTGAAGGCGAGCCAGCGGCCGTCCGGCGACCAGGTCAGCCCGCTCGGGGCCTCGGTCAGGCGGCTGACCGGCGATTGCTGGCCGCTGTCCATCCAGCGCACCCAGATCTGGGTCGAGCCGTCGCGATCGGACACCCAGGCGATGCGATCGCCCGACGGCGACCATGCCGCGGCGCCGTCGCTGGCCGCGCCGCTGGTCAACGGCCGCTGCTGGCCGCTGCCGGCATCGACCAGCCACAGGTTGCTGCGGCGGCGGTCCTTCATCCGCTCGAAGAACTTGCGCTGGTAAACGATGCGGCGGCCGTCCGGCGACAGCGCCGGTCGGTCGGCCCATTCCAGATCGAACAGGTCGGCCGGCTGCAGGTTGCGCGGGTCGCCGTGCAGGTCGGCGGCGGCGGCCGGCAGCGCGCTGACGGCCAGCGCTGCGGCGAGGACGAAACGCAAGGACATCGGCAGGCCCCATTCGACGGTCGAGAAACCGCAGCCTAGGCCGGCATTGCGGCCGCGGCCCAGTGTCGTTGGTCGTGCCCGCCGGGGCCTGCTTCCCAGGACCAACGGCAGGCGAGGAACCGGCGGCGAGCTGCTAGGGTGAGCGCCGTGTCCACAGGGGTGGCGGCACTCAGGGAAGATGTCGATGGCTCGCGAATCCGCAAAGCATTCGTGTTTCTTCCGCGGACGGCGGTTCCGCGGGCATTGGTACCGGTGGTGGCTGGCCGGCGTCTGCGCCGTCGCTTTGAGCGCCTGCGGCGAACCCGCCGCGGACGTTTCCCGGCCGCTCAGCTACGACCGCCTCGGCGTGCGCATGAGCATCCCCGGCAACTGGAGCATGGCCGAGGACAGACGCATCGACGCGGTCCACTACATGGCCGTGGAGAGTCCCGGCTCGGCGATCTTCGTCGCCATCGTGCAGGCCGACACCACCGCCGAACTCGAGGATTTCGCCCGCGGCTTTTCCGCCGACACCGACAAGGCGATGCCGTCGATGATCAGCGGCAGCAGCCGTTTCGACCGCTCGTCCTTCGCCGAAGGCACGATCCGCGAGCGCTACGTGCTGAGCCTGGGCGGCGTGCAGGTGCCGCACCGGCGCGAGTACCGCAAGATCACCGGCGCGCATCGCACCGCGTTCCTGATCACCCAGAGCGCCGAAGAAGACCTGCCGCAGACCCAGCCCGGTTTCGACCTGCTGCTGAAATCGTTCAGGCTCGCCGACCGCTGAGCCCCAACGGACGAGCTCAGCCCGCGGGATGCGTCTGGCAGCTGCTGCGCAGGTTCAAGGCGCGCGCGATATCCCGCCAGTCGAAGGCGCCGACCGCCTGATCGTCGTGCACCGCATAGAACACGCCGTCTGGGAAACGGGTCGAGCCGGCCTGCTGCAGCCACACGCCGTCGGTGTTGCCGACAGTGCCGCCGGCGAACGCGCCCAGATGGCGCAGGCTGGCGCGGTCGAACACGTGAAACAGGCTGCGATCCTTGTATTGGTCGGTCGCGATCCAGTAACCGCTGCCGTCCTCGCACTGCCATAGCGCGATGCCTTCGGCCTGCGCCTTGAACAGTCCCAGGCCGAGGGTTCGGCCGCGGTAGCGCCCGTCCAGAGTGTAGTCGCGCACCGCCGTGCCGGTGGCCAGGTCTTCCTCGGCGATCAACAGGCGATCGTGCGCGGGGTCGCCCCAGATCGATTCGGGCACGCGGATCGCGCCGGCCGCGCCGGTGTCGCCGAACGCGCCGACGTGGCGCACGCCCGGTTTGGCGCCGCCCAGTTCCAGGCGATAGCGCTGCATGCGCCGGTCGAGTTGCCGCAGCGGCGGCGGAATCTCGTCGCCGCGGGCGTCCTTGCCGGCCATGTAAGCGTCGGTGACGATCACTTCCAGCGCGTCCGCGCTCACGGCGCGCACCCACAGACCGTAGGGCTGCCGCAGCCGGTCGGCGCCGAAGGCGGTCAAGGCGCGCAGCTGCGGCGTGCGCGTGTCGGCGATGCCCGGCAGATTCAGCGGCGCCGCCGGCAGCGACAGCGACAGCACCTGCACTCGGCGATTGTCGCGTTCGACCACGAAGGCCAGGTCGCCGAACACGGCGATGCCGTTGGGCCGGCGGAATTCGCCGAGGCCGCCGCCCTCGCGCCCGTACCGGCCGACCGCATCGCCGCGGTCGCCGTCGTAGATCACCAGCGCATCGCCCTGCTTGGCGGTCGCCAGCAGCCACAAGCGTCCGTTCGGCGCGCGCCAGACCGCCGGCGAATCGATGTTGTCCTGCGGCGTGGCCGGGGTCAGGAAGGCCTCGTCGATCTGCCGATGGTCGATGCCGGCGCGCGCGAGCAAAGGATCGGCTTCGTCTACGCCGCGTTCGTCGGGCTCGCGTTGTGCGGGCTGACCCGGTGCGGCCCGAACAGAGCCGGCCCGAACAGAGCCGCCCCGGGCGGTCTCGGCGTTCGCGCGCGGCGCGTCCGAGGTCGCGCAACCGGCCAGGACCAGGGCGACGGACAGGATCAGTGTTGAGCGCATCGGCATGCTTGAGTTCGCGGCAATTCCCCGAACGCTGTTATAGAAGCGTCACATGCAGGTTTCATGACAACGCCGGCGTACGCATGTCACGGCAAAAGCAGAAATCGCGCACACAGTCATCGTCCTGCCATCGCGTGGACTTACAACGCTCGCCATCCCTTCACCGGCGAACTTCATGCGCAGCCCGCGACGTTTCAAGCTCAGCCCACACGCACTCAGCGCCGCCGTGCTGATCTCGCTCGCCGCACCCGCCCTCGCCGTCGAGACGCCCGCCACCAGCGCCGCGGCCGCCGCGGCGACCGAACTCGACCGGGTCACGGTGACCGGCGAAATCGCCTACCGCGATCGCAGCGAGGCCACCGCGCCGACCCTGAGCTACGGGCTGGATTATTTCCAGCGCTTCGAACCCCTGACCGTCGGCGACATGCTCAAGCGCGTGCCGAGCGTGGGTTTCGTCTCCGACGTGCTCGAGTACGACGGCGCGCGTTTGCGCGGCCTCGACCCTGGCTACACCCAGATCCTGATCAACGGCAAGAAGGTGCCCGGCGCCGGCGGCGACCGCTCGTTCTACGTCGACCGCATTCCGGCCGAACTGGTCGAACGCATCGAGATCATCCGCAGCCCCAGCGCCAACCGGTCCGGCGACGCCGTCGCCGGCGCGCTCAACATCGTGTTGCGCGACGCCTACGAGTTCGACGGCGGCTATCTGCGCGCCGGCGCGCTGTACTTCGACGACGACAAGATCAAGCCGGTGCTGGGCGCGGTCGGCAGCGGCGAGTTCGGCGGCGGCCGCCTGCTCGGCGGCCTCAACGTGCAGGGCCGGCACAACCCCAAGCACAAGCGCAGCGAGCGTTACGAGGCGCCCGACGGCGACTTCGTCGACCGCGAAGACCAGAGCGACGTGCGCGACGGCACCGATTATTCCGGCAACCTGTCCTATACCCGCGAGATCGGCAACGGCCGGCTCAGCGTCGACGGGTTCTACGTGCGCACCGAGCGCACCGAAACCGAACATTCGCGCGAGTACAACGACCCGGGCAGCCTGGCGCGCGCCCATCTGCTGTCGGTCAACGACCAGAAGGTCGACATCGAGCAGGACAACGCCAGCCTCAACGCGCGCTACGCCTTCGACCTGGCCGGCGGCCGCAGCGAAATCGACCTGGGCTATGCGCGCTTCGAGGACCGCCGCCGCGACACCGAACAGGAAGTCGGCTACGACGACGAAGACAGCCCCCCCTCGTTCGACGGCTTCGAGGGCGCGCGCATCCTCGGCGACACCCGCGACAGCGAGTTCAGCCTCAAGCTGGCCCACCGCCGCGCGTTCGGCGCGGCCAAGATGGAGTTCGGCGTCGACGGCCTGGACAAGCGCCGCACTGCCTCGCTGCGCACCAGCGAAGTGGAGGCCGAGGACGAAGGCGAGCCCTTGCCAGCCTATGCCGAGTTCGAACGCCAGGCCAGCCGGATCGAGGAACGCCGCCTCGACCCCTACCTGATGTTCTCCGGCCAGCGCGGCCGCATCGATTGGGAAACCGGCCTGCGCTACGAGAGCACTCGCTCGAAGATCCGCAGCCTGGCCGGGGACGACGAAGACGCGGTGCGCATCGACGAGGACTACGGCCTGTTGCTGCCCTCGGCGCATCTGCGCTTCAAGCTCGGCGACAACGACCGGCTCAGCGCCTCGATCGCGCGCACCGTGCGCCGGCCGGATTTCAACCAGTCGCTGCCGCTGACCCTGGAGGAGGAATACGGCGACAACGATTTCCTCGGCAACCCGGCGCTGCGCCCGGAAACCGCCTGGGGCCTGGACCTGGGCTACGAACGCCGGCTCGGCCGGCGCGGCGTGGTCGGCCTCAACCTGTTCTATCGCAAGGTGCGCGACTTGATCGAGATAGTCGGCACCGGCCGGCCCAGCGCGACCGCACTGGACGATCACGAGGACGCGATCGAGGAGTTCCTCGACGAACATCCCGGCGCGGGCCCGGTCACGCCCGGCTATCCGGTGCTGGACCCGGACAGCTTCGTATACACCGCGGCCAACGTCGGCGACGGCCGCGTCTACGGCGCCGAGTTCGACCTGTCCACGCCGCTCACCGCGCTGGGCCTGACCGACACCGGCGTGTTCCTCAACTACTCCTGGCTGGACAGCGAGGTCGACGACGACTTTGGCCGACGCCGCTTCAACAACCAGCCGCGCTCGGTGCTCAACGTCGGCTTCATCCAGGACCTGCCGAGCCTGGGCATGTCGTTCGGCGCGAGTTACCGCCGCCAGGGGGATGCCGCTTCGCGCGTGCTCGGCGAGGAAGTGTCGACGCGCTACGGCGCCGACCTGGAAGCTTTCGTCGAGAAGCGCTTCGGCTCGCAGGTGGCGGTGCGGCTGACCGGCTCGAACCTGCTCGACGCCTCCAAGGACGAGGCTTTCCACAAGTTCGATACGCTCGGCGACCAACAGGACCGCGACTACGACGAGTACGAACGCGAGAGCGAGAAGGCCGGCCCGGTGTACCAGTTGGTGCTGCGCTACGCGTTCTGAGCCAGGCGTAGTCGCGGCCCTGGGTTCGGGGCTGCGGTCGCGCTCAACGGTCGCACGCGCGCTTGGCCAGCGCGCGTACGCCCTCGACGAGGCCGCGCACGGCGAACCACATCGCCGCCGGGATCAGGCACTGCAGGCCGACCCAGCCGTAGTTGAAGAGCAGATTCATCCACAGCCCGGCATCGGCGTGATCGATCGAGTACGCGATCAACACCGGCAACGGCGCCAGCGCCACGCATTTCGCCAGCGCCGCCGCGGCCGAGCGCAGGCGTTGCGGCAACAAAGCGGCCGGGGCGAGGCAGCACAGGCCGACGAAGTCCGACACCCCGAGCCAATGCGGCAGGAACCCGGCCCAGCCGGGACGGATCGACACCTTGGAGAACACGTAGATGTCGCCGAGCACGAACACCGCGATCGACAGCGCCGCCAGGCTCAGCAGAAATCCGCTGGTGTTTCGTTTCATGATGCATTCCTTTGCTTGAGCGGCGACTCGGTCCGGCGGCGGCTTTGAGCTGTCGTCCCCGCGAAGGCGGGGATCCGGAGACTTCAGAGTAATGCTTCGGTAAGGCCCTGGATCCCCGCCTTCGCGGGGATGACGTGCGGAGCGCCACACCGAACCGACCCTATGCCGATCTCCCGAGTGCGGAGTGCGGCAGGACTCCGAGCCGACGACGCACGTCGGCATGCGGGCTGAGAGAACTTGGCGCTTTCATCGACGCGTCGAACGTTGACTAGAGTGGCTGCAGGTTCGCGTAGGCCAGCACCAGCCACTTGCTGCCGGCATCGTCGAAGTTGACCTGCACCCGCGCATGGGCGCCGGTGCCTTCGTAATCGGTCACCGTGCCGGTGCCGAAGCTGGCATGGCGCACCTGCGAGCCGAGCTTGACCGGCGGCGCTTCGATCGCGGCATGGCCATAATCGACGCGGCGCGAGCCGGCGCCGTGGACCGGGCGCGACACCTGCACCTTCGGCCGCACTTCGTTGAGCAGGGCCGGCGGGATCTCGCGCAGGAAACGCGAGGGCACGCCGTACATGTCCATGCCGTGGATGCGGCGGGTCTCGGCGTAGCTCAGCACCAGCTTTTCGCGGGCGCGGGTGATGCCGACGTAGGCCAGGCGGCGCTCTTCCTCCAGCCGCCCGGACTCCTCCGTCGAACGCCCGCTCGGAAACAGGCCTTCTTCCAGACCGCCGAGGAACACCAGCGGGAACTCCAGGCCCTTGGCGCTGTGCAGGGTCATCAGCTGCACCCCGTCCTCGCCGGCCTGGGCCTGGCCTTCGCCGGCCTCGAGCGCGGCGTAGCTGAGGAAGGCGATCAGCTCGGGCATCGCCGCGGCCTCGTCCTCGTCGGAGCGGGTGAAGCGCGAGGCCACCGAGACCAGTTCGTCGAGGTTGTCGGTGCGCGAATCGAGCTGGCCGCGCGACTCGTTGGCGTAATGCTCGCGCAGGCCCGAGCGCTGCAGGATGTGGTCGATCTTCTCCGGCAGCGGCATCTCGGCCACGTCGTTTTCGAGCGTGTCGATCAACAGGGCGAACCCGGCCAGGGCGTTGCGCGCGCGCGCGGCGAGCCCGTTCTCCTCGGAAATGCGCCGCGCCGCGTCCCACAGCGAGACCGCATCGGCGCGGGCGCGCTTGCGCACCTCGTCGAGGGTGCGCTCGCCGATGCCGCGGGTCGGGGTGTTGACCGCGCGCTCGAACGCGGCGTCGTCGGCGCGGTTGGCGATCATGCGCAGGTACGCCAGGGTGTCCTTGATTTCGGCGCGCTCGAAGAATCGTTGGCCGCCGTAGACGCGGTACGGCACCTGCTCCGACAGCAGGGCTTCTTCGTAGGCGCGCGATTGCGCGTTGCTGCGGTAGAGCACGGCGACGTCGCCATAGCTGCCGCCGTCGCGCACCCACTGGCGCAGGCGTTCGACCACGAAGCGCGCCTCGTCCATCTCGTTGTAGGCCGCGTACAGGTCGATCGCCTCGCCTTGGCCGGTGTCGGTCCACAGTTTCTTGCCGAGCCGGTCGGGGTTGTGGGCGATGACCGCGTTGGCGGCATCGAGGATGTTGGCGCTGGAACGGTAGTTCTGTTCCAGGCGGATGGTGCTGGCCCCGGGGAAGTCGCGCAGGAAGCGTTGCACGTTCTCGACCTTGGCGCCGCGCCAGCCGTAAATGGCCTGGTCGTCGTCGCCCACCACGAACACCCGGCCGGAGTCGCCGGCGAGCACCCGCACGAAGGCGTACTGGATCGCGTTGGTGTCCTGGAACTCGTCGACCAGAATCTCGCGGAAGCGGTTGCGGTAATGGGCGAGCAGCGCCGCGTTGTCGCGCAGCAGTTCGTGAGCGCGCAGCAGCAGTTCGGCGAAATCGACCAGGCCGGCGCGTTCGCAGCGTTCCTGGTAGGCCTCGTAGCAACGCAGCATCACGTCGGCCCATTCGTCGCCGGCCGGCTGGATGTTGCGCGGCCGCCGGCCTTCGTCCTTCTGGGCGTTGATCCACCACACGATCTGGCGCGGCGGGAAGCGGGTCTCGTCGAGCTCCAGCGCCTGCACCACGCGCTTGACCAGGCGCAGTTGGTCGTCGCTGTCGAGCACCTGGAAGCCTTCCGGCAATTTGGCTTCCTGCCAGTGCAGGCGCAGCAGGCGGTGGGCCAGGCCGTGGAAGGTGCCGATCCACATGCCGCGCGCGCCTTGGCGCAGTTGCGCGTCGACGCGGCCGCGCATTTCGCCGGCGGCCTTGTTGGTGAAAGTCACCGCGAGGATGCCGTGGGTCGGCACGCCGAAGACCTCGTTGATCCAGGCGATGCGGTGGGTCAACACGCGGGTCTTGCCGCTGCCGGCGCCGGCGAGCACGAGATAATGACCGGGAGGCGCCGAAACGGCTTCGCGCTGGGCGGGATTGAGTGCGTCGAGCAAATGCGATACGTCCATGCCGCCATTGTAGCTGCGATGGAAACGGGAACCTTCGCAGCGCATCGCGTTCCAACACAGACCATGGCCGCCCGCCTGCCGTCGTTGCCCCGCCTGTTCGCCTGCGTCCTGCTCGGCGGCGCTGTGCTCGCCTGCAGCGCGGGTGCGGCGGCCCAGGTCCAAAACCATGAACGGGTGATCCGGGTCGGCGATGCGCGTCTGCGGGTGATCGTCGAGGGCGTCACCGACCGCGCGCGCGTCGACGAGCTGCAGCGCTGGCTCGCCGAATGCACCGACGCCGCCCTGACCGCCTACGGCCGGCTGCCGCTGCGCGAGGCGAAAGTGCTGATCCGGCAAAGCCGCGACGGCGCCGGGCGACAGAGCGCTCGCCGCGGCGATCCCAGCCCGGTGCCCTGGGGCCAGACCCGGCGCGACGGCGGCGTGTCGGTGCTGCTGTACGTGCGCCCGGACGCCGGCATCGACGAACTGCGCGACGACTGGACCGCCGTGCACGAGCTCTCGCACCTGTTCCACCCCTATCTCGGCCAGGACGGCCGCTGGCTCGCCGAGGGCCTGGCGAGCTATTACCAGAACGTGTTGCGCGCCCGCGCCGGCCAGTTCGACGGCGAGGAGGCCTGGCGCCGGCTCGATGCCGGCTTCTCGCGCGGCCGCACGGCCGGCGCCGGCGCGCCGCTGGGCGAGATCGGCTGGAACCGCGCCAGCACCATGCGCATCTACTGGGGCGGCGCGCTGTTCTGGCTCGAGGCCGACCTGGCGTTGCGACGCGAACGCCGCCTCGACCTCGACACGGTGCTGTCGCGTTATGCGCGTTGCTGCCTGTACGGCGAGCGCGAAATCGCCCCGGCCGAGTTCGTCGCCGAACTCGACCGGCTCGGCGGCGGCAAGGTGTTCGCCGACCTGTTCCGCCGTTATGCGGCGATGCGCGAATTCCCCTCGACGCAGGCGGCGTATCGCGCGCTCGGCCTCGACAGCCAGGACGGCCGCCTGGTTTTTTCCGATCGCGCCGACGCGGTGCGGCTGCGGCGCGCGATCATGCGACCGCGACCGGCCGCCGCGCCCAGCGCGCGCTGAGCCGGCGGCCGCGTCGTCGCCCGGCTCAGTGGGCGGACTTGCCCGGCTTCTGCACCGTGGTGCTCATGAGCTTGTCGGTCCAGGCGATGCCGATCGCCGAGACGATGAACAGCAAGTGGATGATCGCCTGCCACATCACCCCGTCGGAGGTCAGCTCCGAGCAGCGCGCGGTCGCGTTGGCCACGCCGTTGGCGGTGGCGAGCGCGGCGGCCTGCGCGGCGGTGAAGGCTTCGGGCGTGCCGCACAAGGGCAGGCCGAGGCTGCCGGCGCCGATGAAGGTCTTGAGCAAGTGGATCGAGGAGATGCCGATGATCGCCATCGCCAGCTTGACCTTGAGCACGCTCGCATTGACGTGGCTCAGCCATTCGGGCTGGTCGGGGTGGCCTTCCAGGCGCAGGCGCGAGACGAAGGTTTCGTAGCCGCCGACGATCACCATCACCAGCAGGTTGGAGATCATCACCACGTCGATCAGGCCGAGCACGATCAGCATGATCCCCTGCTCGGTCAGCGTCGCGGCGTCGTGCACCAGGTGGATCAGTTCCTTGACGAACTGAAAGACGTACACGCCCTGGGCGACGATCAGGCCCAGATAAAGCGGCAGCTGCAGCCAGCGCGAGCTGAAGATCAGCGCCGGCAGGGGGTTGAGTCGGTTGATCTTTGGATCGGTCATGCGAAGCCCGTAACTGAAGCGATACAGGGGCCAAGAGTAGCCGGGCCGGGATGACGCCGCCACGTCGGGCCGGCCCGAGGTTCAGCCGGAGCCGAAGTCGGAGCCGGCGGCGCCACGACACAGCGCCGCCGGCACACGCCATTCCACCGGCCGGGCCGCCGCGGCCGCGGAGCCGCGCTTACACTGCGGCCTTTCGACGCGGAGTTGCCGATGATCGACCTTTATTACTGGCCGACCCCGAACGGCCACAAGATCACCCTGTTCCTGGAAGAGGCCCTGCAGGCGGGGACCGGGCTCGACTATGCGATCAAGCCGGTCGACATCGGCGCCGGCGACCAGTTCAAGCCCGAATTCCTGCGCATTTCGCCGAACAACCGCATGCCGGCGATCGTCGACCATGCCCCGGCGGATGGCGGCGCGCCGATCAGCGTGTTCGAGTCCGGAGCGATCTTGCAGTATCTGGCGGCCAAGACCGGCTTGTTCCTGCCCGCCGACCTGCGCGGACAGGTCGAGGTCGGCGAATGGCTGTTCTGGCAGGTCGGCGGCTACGGCCCGATGCTGGGCCAGAACCATCACTTCAACCGCTACGCGCCGGAAAAGGTGCCGTATGCGATCGATCGTTACCAGCGCGAGACCGAGCGCCTGTACGGCGTGCTCGACCGGCGCCTGGCCGGGCGCGAGTTCGTCGCCGCCGATACACTCAGCATCGCCGATTTCGCCTGTTACCCCTGGACCCGCGAGCACGAATGGCATCACGTCGACCTGAGCGCTTATCCGAACGTGCAGCGCTGGCACGATGCGCTGTCGTCGCGGCCGGCGTTCGGGCGCGTCTACGAGATGGGCCGGGCCTACCGTGCCGACCGTACGATGACCGACGAGATGCGCCGCCATCTGTTCGGCACGCCGACCCCAACCCCTTGACGCCTCGCCGCCGAGGCCACGCTCCGGAACCCTCGCCCGCATGAACAACCGCCTCGCTTCCTGCCTGCTCGCCATGTCGATCGCCGCCACGCCCAGCCTCGCCCTCGCCGCCTCGCCCGCCACCGCGCCGGCGCCGGGCCGGCTGACCCTGGAAGCGCTGACCGGCGATGCGCCCCTGTCGGGGCCGAGCCTGGTCAAGGCCAAGATCGCGCCCGACGGCAGCCGGGTCGGTTTCCTGCGCGGCAAGCAGCGCGACAAGAACCGCCTGGACCTGTGGGCGTACGACATCGCCAGCGGCAAGACCGAGCTGCTGGTCGATTCCGACGACGTGCTGCCGGGCGCGGAAGTGCTCAGCGACGCCGAGAAGGCGCGCCGCGAACGCCAGCGCATCGCCGCGCTGTCGGGCATCGTCGACTACCAGTGGTCGCCCGACGGCAAGCGCCTGCTGTTCCCGCTCGGCGGCGAGCTGTACCTGTACGACCTGGGCAAGTCGGGCAAGGCCGCGGTGCGCAAGCTCACCCACGGCGAAGGCTTCGCCACCGATCCCAAGCTGTCGCCGAAGGGCGGTTACGTCAGCTTCGTGCGCGAGCGCAACCTGTGGGTGATCGCCCTGGCCGACGGCAAGGCGACCCAGCTCACTTTCGACGGCAGCGACACCATCGGCAACGGCGTCGCCGAATTCGTCGCCGACGAGGAAATGGACCGCCACACCGGTTACTGGTGGGCGCCCGACGACAGCGCGATCGCCTATGCGCGGATCGACGAATCGGCAGTGCCGGTGCAGAAGCGCTACGAGGTCTACCCGGACCGCACCGACGTGGTCGAGCAGCGTTATCCGGCGGCCGGCGACGCCAACGTCGGCGTGCGCCTGCTGGTCGCGCCGGTCGGCGCCAAGGCCGCGCCGCGCGAGATCGACCTCGGCAAGAACCCGGACATCTACCTGGCCCGCGTCGATTGGCGCGATCCGCAGCGCCTGACTTTCCAGCGCCAGTCGCGCGACCAGCACCTGCTCGAGCTGATCGAGACCGACCTCGGCAGCGGCAAGCAGCGCACCCTGGTCAGCGAGCGCTCCAAGACCTGGGTGCCGTTGCACAACGACCTGCGCTTCCTCAAGGACGGCCGCCTGCTGTGGAACAGCGAGCGCAGCGGCCATGAGCATCTGTACCTGCTCGGCGACGACGGCAAGGCGACCGCGCTGACCTCCGGCGACTGGCCGGTCGACAGCGTGCTCGCGGTCGACGAAGACGCCGGCCAGGTCTATTTCGCCGCCGGCAAGGACTCGCCGCTCGACAGCCAGGTTTATCGCGTCGCCCTCGCCGGCGGCCCGGTCGAACGCCTGTCCAAGGCCGACGGCTACCACTCGGCCAGCTTCGCCGACAACGCCAAGGTCTACGTCGACGCCTGGTCGAACCCGACCACGCCGCCGCAGCTGGAGCTGTACCGCAACGACGGCACCCGCATCGCCGCGCTGATCGACAACGATCTCGACGACGCCGCGCATCCGTTCGCGCCGTACCGCGCCGCTCAGCGCCCGGTCGAATACGGCACCATCCGCGCCGCCGACGGCAAGACCCCGCTGCATTACAGCCTGATCAAGCCGACCGGCTTCGATCCGGGCCGGCGCTATCCGGTGGTGGTCTACGTCTACGGCGGCCCGGCCACCCAGACCGTCAAGCGCACCTGGTCGCCGGACTTCAACCAGTACCTGGCCCAGCGCGGCTACGTGGTGTTCTCGATCGACAACCGCGGCACGCCGCGCCGCGGCGCGGCCTTCGGTGGCGCGCTGTACGGCAGGCAGGGGACGGTGGAAGTGGCCGACCAGCTCAAGGGCGTCGAGTGGTTGCAGTCGCAGCCCTGGGTCGACGGCGACAAGATCGGCGTCTACGGGTGGTCCAACGGCGGCTACATGACCTTGATGCTGCTGGCCAAGGCCAGCGACCGCTACGCCTGCGGCGTCGCCGGCGCGCCGGTCACCGACTGGGGCCTATACGACACGCACTACACCGAGCGCTACATGGGCTTGCCGAAGGCCAACCCCGAGGGCTATCGCGAAGGCCGCGTGCTCGAGCACATCGACGGGCTGACCTCGAAGCTGTTGCTGATCCACGGCATGGCCGACGACAACGTCCTGTTCACCAACTCGACCGTGCTGATGAGCGCTCTGCAACAGCGCGGCCAACCGTTCGAGCTGATGACCTATCCGGGCGCCAAGCACGGCCTGCGCGGCCGCGACAACCTGCACCGGCTGCGCCTGACCGAAGACTTCTTCGACCGCTGCCTCAAGCCCTGAGCGCGCCGACGCCGCCGAATGGATGCCCTGCCATGAACGCCTCCCGCCCCGCCGCGCCGTACCGCAAGCCCTGGGTACAGCGTCACTGGATCCTGACCCTGCTGCTGGCCCTGGGCACGTTGTTCACCCTGAGCCTCGCGATCGGGGCATGGATGACTTATTCGGTGATGGATTCGATGCGCTACACCCCGCCGTTCATCGAGGCGATGGAACGGGCGCGCGCGAATCCCGAAGTGAAAGCCGCGCTCGGCGAGCCGCTCGAGGACACCTTCGTGCTCGGCGCGGTCGAGCCGAAGGAGGACGGCGTGGCCAAGTTGTTCATCTTCGTGCGCGGCCCTAAGGGCAAGGGCGACGTGCAGATCGAAGCGGTCAAGGAGCAGGGCGCCTGGCGCTATCACGTGATGCGGGTCAATCTCGACGCGGACCACACCTCGATCGATCTGCTGTGAACGCTTAGACCACGCCCCCTTCGACAGGACCGCCCGGCGCAGCATCGTCGTGGCGGTCCCGGCCCGCTCGAACTCGTGGTTCTCCAATCGATCCCGCCCCGTCGCATGACCTTCGGCGCTTGGCCCGGCGCGCCGCCGCGCCGATGCTGGCCGCTTCAACCCAGTGAGCCACCTCATGAAGCCGCTCGTTTTCGCCGTCGCCCTCGCGCTGTCCGCGCCCACACTCGCCTTCGCCCCCGCCGGCGCCGCCCCCGCGCCGAAGGCTGCACCGCAAGCCGCCGCCAAGCCGGTGCCGGCCTGGGTCGCGCAGAGCAACGAATACGCCAAGATCCTGATCGAAGCGCAGGGCCGTTTCGCCCCCGAACAGATGTCGTTCTTCGGCGTGCCCGGCTACGACGACAAGGTCAGCGACCTCAAGCCCGAGGTCGGCAAGCGCTTCCGCGCGGCGATGGCCGAGGCCAAGCGCGGGCTGCAGGCCAAGCTCGAAGTCGAGCGCAACCCCGACGTGCGCCAGGACCTGCAGATCATGATCCAGGCCGCCGAGGACAACATCGAAGGCAGCGCGCTCAACGAGCGCCTGATGCTGCCGTGGTTCGACGCGCCGCAGACCGTGTTCTCGGGCATGCAGGCGCTGCTGTCGGAGCAGACCCCCGAACGCCACGGCGCCGCGCTCGCGCGCCTGAACGCCTATGTCGGCCTGGCGCCGGGCAGCGAGCCGCTGACCGCGCTCGCGCGCCAGCGCTATGAGGAGCGCCTGAGCGATACCAACCTGCTGCAGCCGACCAAGCTCGAGGTCGAGCAGGCCCTGAGCAACGTCGACACCTATGTCGCCGGCATCCGCAAGCTGTTCGAGAAATACAAGATCGGCGGCGCCGAGCCGGCGCTGAGGGCGATGGAGACCCAGCTGCGCGAGTACGGCCAGTGGACCCGCAGCACGGTGCTGCCGAAGGCGCGCAGCGACGCGCGCCTGCCGCCCGAGCTGTACGCCTATTCGCTCAAGCAGTTCGGCATCGACGTCGACCCGCAGTTGCTGATCCGCCGCGCCCAGGTCGAGTTCATGGAAACCCGCGCGGCGATGACGCAACTCGCGCCGCTGGTCGCTAAGGCCAAGGGGCTCAAGGTCGCCGACCCGCAGGACTATGTGCAGGTCATACGCGCGCTCAAGCGCGACACCATCCCCAACGACCAGCTCGAACCGCGCTATCGCAAGGTGATCGATGCGATCGACCCGATCATCCGCGAGCAGGGGATCGTAGACGTTCCGCAGCGGCCGATGGTGATGCGCCTGGGCAGCGAGGCCGAATCGGCGGCGCAGCCGGCGCCGCACTTCCTGCCGGCGCCGCTGGTCGGCAACACCGGTCAACAAGGCCAGTTCGTGCTGCCTCTGTCGGTGCCGAGCCCCGACGGCAAGGCCCTGCAGTACGACGACTTCAACTACGAGTCGGTGGCCTGGACCCTGTCCGCGCACGAGGGCCGTCCGGGCCACGAACTGCAGTTCACCGCGATGGTCGAGCGCGGCATCTCGCTGGCGCGTTCGATGTTCGCCTTCAACTCGGTCAACGTCGAAGGCTGGGCGCTGTACGCGGAAGCCGAGATGGTGCCGTACGAGCCGCTCGACGGGCAGCTGATCGCGCTGCAGTTCCGCCTGCTGCGCGCGGCGCGCGCGATCCTCGACCCGATGCTCAACCTCGGCCTCACCGACCGCGCCAACGCCGGGCGGGTGCTGTCCGAGCAGGTCGGCCTGTCCGAGGCGATGGCCAAGCAGGAACTCGACCGCTACATGTTCCGCGCACCGGGCCAGGCCGGCAGTTATTTCTACGGCTACAGCCGCATCCTGGAACTGCGCATGGAAACCGAACTTGCGCTCGGCGATCGCTTCGACCGGCTCAAGTTCAACAACTACCTGCTCGACCAGGGCCTGCTGCCGCCGGACCTGCTCGGCAAGGCGGTGCGCGAGGACTTCGTGCCGGCGCAAAAGGGCAAGCGCTGAGCCGAGGGCGACATCCCGCATCAGGCAACGAGGCCGCGGATCGCTCCGCGGCCTCGTCGTTTCAGGCGATGCTCGCCGCGGCGACTCAATACACCAGCGACCAACTCATCGTCCGCAACGCAAATACGTACCAGACCATCGCCACGCTGGCCGCGGCGACCGCGATCGCGCAGACCCGGCGCAGGCGCTGCGGCGACGCGCGCCACACCGCGCGCGCGTTGAGCACCGCGACCACCGCCGTCGCCACGCTCGCCAGCCCCAGCAACTGAGCGAGGCGAATCCAGGGATCGAGCGCGCCGTCGAGCATCCGCACCGAAGCGTCGATGCGGACGACGATCCACAGCCACAGCAAGGCCAGCGCGAGATTGCCGATCAAGCCGAGGAAACTCAGCAACCGCAGGCGGCGATCGCGTTCGCTCAGCAGCAATCGCCGTTGGGTGTGGCGGCGCACCAACGCCGCGACCGGCCACAACAGGACCGCCAGTGCCTGCACCGCGAGCGCGAGGCACAACAACGGCAGCATCCAGCCCGGCGAACGCCATCCCGGCACCGGCTGCAGCCACATCGCCGCCGGCACGTCATCGCTGCTGACCGCGATCACTTGGTTGCCGTCGAGCTTGGCCGCGAGCAGGCTGTCGCCGCCGACTTCGCGCCAGAGATAGGGCTCGACTTCGCGCCAGCGCTTGGGCCGGCCGTCGGGCGTGCGGAACGCCGACACGCTCAGGGTGTCGTCGTCGTTGACCTCGATCTTGGCGCTGCCGAGCAGGCGCGCGATAGCGAGGAAATTGCTGCTCGACGAACGGCTGTTCTCGTAGCGGCCGGCGAGTTGCTCGGCGTGCAGACGCGCCGTCGGCAGCGTCGGCTGTTGCGCCGCACGCACCGGGAAATAGCGCTGGATCACTCCCTGGATCAGGTCGCGATGCAGCGCGCGCCCGGCGCTGCCGGGGCCGTCGGCGGACACGAACAGGCCGAGCCCGTGCGCCGGCAGCAATACCAGATTGCTCTGGAAAGCCTCGGTCGCGCCGCCGTGGCCGATCGCCACCGGGCCGCGGGTGTCGCGACGAAAGAACCCCAGCGCCATCGCATCCAGGCCCGGGATCGGCCGCGAGGCGGTCGCATGCAGGGTCTGCAGGCTGTGCGGTTGCAGGATCGTCGCCGCGCCGGCGCCGCGCTGGTCGAGCTGCGCGATCATGAAACGCGCCATGTCCAGGCCGGTGGTCGACAGGCTGCCGGCGGGCGCCGGGTTGACCAGCTCGAACGGAATCGGCGCGGCGCCGGCGGTCTTGTAACTCTTGGCCATGTCGCCGGCGAGGCCCTTCGGCAGCGGCTGGCGGAAGCTCGACTGGCGCATGCGCAGCGGCGCGAACACCTTGGCTTCGATGTAGTCGTCGAAAGGCTGCTTGCTGATGCGCTGGACGATGTAGGCGGCGAGCGCGGCGCCGTAATTGGAATACGCCGGCACCTTGCCGGGCGGATAGATGCGCTCGGGCTGCACCCGCTTCAGGTACCGCTCGAGCGGCAACAGCCGCGATGGGTCGGCGGCGAACAGATGCTTGGCCGACTCCTCGAAACCGGCGGTGTGGGTCATCAGCTGGCGCATCGTCGCCGGCTGGCCGGCGTAGTCGCGGATCGTGAAGTCGAGGTAGCGGTTGACGTCGGCGTCGAGGTCGAGCTTGCCCTGCTCGACCAACTGCATCGCCGCGGTCCAGACGAACAATTTCGAGATCGAGCCCGGGCGCACCAGAGTGCGCGCGGCGTCCATCGGCCTGCGCTGCTCTACGTCGGCGTAGCCGTAACCTTTCGCCAACAGCACCTGGCCGTCGCGCACCACCACCACGACCGCGCCGGCGAGTCCGCCGCGCGCGATCGCCAACGGCACCAGGCCGTCGACGTAGGCTTCCAGGTCCGGCGCGCTGAGCACCGGAATCGGCGCGGCCGCGCCGGGCTCGAGCAGGATTTCGCTGGCCGCTGCGTCGCCGCCGGCGAGTGCGGCCTGGATCGCCTGGCCGTCCTCGGACCGGGCGCCGGTCTGCGTCGGCGGCGCCGGGTCGATCGCGTCGGCGATCGCCTCCGGCAACGGTTCCGGCAGCGGCGCGAAGCTCGCCGGCGCGTTGGCCGCGGTCGTGGCTTGCGATGCCCGGTCCGGCGCCGCCGCCGGGCCCGCCGCGGGCTTGGCCGGCGCGGCTTTCACCGGCGCGGCCTTCACCGCGATGGCCGCCGCCTCGTCGGCGACCGGCGTATCCGTCGACGGGTTCGGCACTTTCGAGGGCACCGGCGAAGCACGCGTGGGCCGGGCCGCACTCGTGTTGGTGTTGGTGTTGGTGTTGGCGGGCGCGGTCGGCGCGGCGCCCGACAGCGGCAGCGCCCGGGTGGCGGCCGGAAACGCCGACGACGCGGCCGGCCGGGCCGGGCTCGCCACCGGCGGGGGCGTGCGCGGGGGGGCGGCTGCGGCCGTGGACGCCGCTGCCTTGATCGGCTCGGCTTTGATCGGCTCGGCTTGAGTTGGTGCGGCTTGAGTTGGCGCGGCTCCGGTTGACTCGACCTTGGCCGGCGCGGGCGGCGGTTTGGCCGCTTCGGGCGGGTCCGCCGGCGGCGACTGCGCCCACAGGGAACCGGCCAACATCATCACCGCGACGCCGGACACCGCGATGCCGCGCATCGAACGCTTGGACTTCATCTGACCCCCGAAAGCAGCTGCGCCGTCGCCCGGTATTCCGCGGCATGCGCTGGCGGTCGCCCCCGGGCGCGGACGTTCGCGGCGAGTGTACGCGGTCGCGGCGGCGGCGCCCCGGACTGCGAAGCGCGGACGATCGCCCCGATCCCTCTGCGAAACGGGAGGATCCGCCTGTTCCCGGGCGGCTGCGGCTGCGCCGTCCCGCTTTCCGGATCGGAAAACTATTTTCGATAATTAAACAACGGTTGGCTTTAGCGGCTTGGCAAGGCCTGGGGGGCCGCCTAGAGTCGTCCGTGACCCCTCTCGGCCGCCTTCATGCCCGCCAAGCGCAGCCAGAACGTAACCACGGCCGCTCCCGCGGTCCCGAACCCCGGGATCGCGCTGCGGATGCTGCGCCGTCAGCGCGGCTGGACCCTGGCCGAGATCGGCGCGCGCACCGGCCTGCCGATCTCGACTCTGTCGAAGATCGAGAACGGCAAGATGTCGTTGAGTTTCGACAAGCTCACCCGCATCGCCCAGGGCCTGGAAGTCGACATCGGCGAGTTGTTCTCGTCGCAACCGCCGGGAGTCAACGAACACTTCAGCGGACGCCGCAGCATCACCCGCGCCGGCGAGGGTTATGCGATCCGCACCGAGCACTACCACCACTTCTATCCGGCCTCGGAACTGCTCAACAAGCGCCTGGTGCCGATCATCGCCGAGGTCCACGCGCGCTCGCTGGAAGAGTTCGGCGATTTGATCCGCCACACCGGCGAGGAATTCGCCCTGGTCCTGGAAGGCACGGTCGAACTGCACAGCGAGCTGTACGCGCCGGCGCGCCTGGACGTCGGCGACTCGATCTATTTCGACAGCGCGATGGGCCATGCCTACATCGCCGCATCGGCGAGCCCCTGCCGCGTGCTCGCGGTGTGCTCGGGCAACGAAGCGCATCTGCGCGAGGCGCTGTCGCGCAAGATCGCCGCCGAGCCGATCCGCGTGCCGGCCGCGCGGCCGGCGAAGGCCCGTCGCAGCGCCAGCGTCTGAGCCTCGCGCCGCGTGCCCGCCCGGCGAGACCTGCGCGCGCAGGGACGTTCGGTCCAGGCGACTGCGGATAACCGTCACACGGGCCGCAGACGCCGGTCACGACGCCGGATTTTCGCATTGCGAAACTGCGTCGCGCGGCCGGACGCCACCCGCGGTTCAGCGGTGCGGTTCAGCGATTGGGCTCAGCTGACCCGCGCGAGCATGCGCCGGTTGCCGGTCAGCCGCGCCCAGCGCGCACCGATGTCGCTCATGCACACGTACGCCGCCTCGCCGGCCAGGCGCCACATCATGCGCGGGCTCAGGCGCAGGCGCGGCTCGGCCGCGCACAGCTCCCAGTCGTAACCGAGCTGGCGCGCGAACAGGGCGCAGCGCGCGAGGTGGTAGCGGCTGCTCAGCAAAGTGACGCGCGAGCGCATGCCCTCGCCGAGCACGACCCGGGCGTTGCGCAGGTTCTGCAGGGTGTCGCGCGACTCCGACTCCAGCTGCATCGGCGCATCCGCGGCGAAACCGCGCGCGAGCAGGCCGTGGCGCGCGAGTTCGGCCTCGCTGGGCTCGTCGGCGGCGCCGCCGCCGAGCAGCACCACGTTGCGCGGCGGACGCTCGCGCCACAGCGACACCGCGCGGTCCAGGCGCGCCTCGAAATCCTGGTCGAGGCGGCCGCCGGGCGCATGCTTGCCGAACAGCAGCACGCATTCGCCTCGCTCGGGCTGGCAGGGCGCATTGCGCGCGACCCGCAACACGTGCACGAAGTAGCCGACGTAGACCAGGCCGGCGCTGAGCACGCATGCGGCCGAGGCCACCGCGGCGACGTGCAGCACGTCGCGATCGCCCAACAGGGACAAGCGGTGGCCGAGGCGGTGGGACATGGCGGCGGAAGCGACCTGCATGGGTAGGAAAACCGGAACGAGGCGACGAGTTACTGCGGTATGAGGATGCCGCGCCGCCGCCGCAAGGCGACATCGCGGCGCGGACAGGCGATTCAGACGCATTCACCGACCGATTCGATCGCCCGCGCATGAAGCATTCAGCGTCGCTGCATCGCGGCAGCCGAGCGGGACCGCGCGGCCCCGCCGGCGGCGCCCCGAGCGCCCCTCGCTATACTGCGGGCGTTCCCCACCGCGCGATTCTACCGACTACGTGACGTCCCCACCTTTACCGATGCCGCCGCTGGCGATCCGCGCCTACACCGCGACCACTGCGCTCGGCCGCGGCCTGGACGCCCAGGCGGACGCCCTGCGCGAGCGGCGCAGCGGCCTGCGGCCCAACGACTTCGCCCCGCTCGCCGCCGGCGAGGCGCCGCTGGACTGCTGGATCGGCCGGGTCGAAGGGCTCGAGGACGCCGACCTGCCGGACGCGCTGAGCGGGTGGGAATGCCGCAACAACCGCCTGGCCTGGCTGAGCTTGCAGCACGACGGCGTGCGCGAAGCGCTGGCCGCTGCGGTCGCCCGCCACGGCGCCGGACGGGTCGCGGTGATCGTCGGCACCTCCACCTCGAGCATCGGCGCGACCGAGGAGGCCTATACCCGCCTGCGCGACGACGGCCGCGCATTCCCCGAAGACCTGGCCCGGCCGACCCTGCATACGCCGCATTCGCTGGGCGCCTTCGTCGCCGCCGCGACCGGCCTGCGCGGCCCCTGCGTGACCGTCGCCACCGCCTGCTCGTCGAGCGCCAAGGTGTTCGCCCAAGCGGCGCGCCTGATCGCCGCGGGCCTGGCCGACGCGGCCCTGGTCGGCGGCGTCGACACGCTGTGCGGCAGCGTGTTGTTCGGTTTCAACTCGCTGCAACTGGTCTCCAGCGCGCCCTGCCGCCCTTTCGATGCCGAGCGCATCGGCCTGTCGCTCGGCGAGGCCGGCGGCTACGCCGTGCTCGAACGCCTCGACGAAGGCGAACGCGCCGCGCTCGAGCTGCGCGGCTACGGCGAATCCAGCGATGCCCACCACATGTCCTCGCCGCATCCCGAAGGCCTGGGCGCGCGCCTGGCGATGAGCGACGCGATGGCCCGCGCCGGCGTCGACGCGGCCGAGGTCGGTTACCTCAACCTGCACGGCACCGCCACGCCGGCCAACGACAGGATCGAAGCGCTGGCGATCGCCGCGCTGTTCCCCGACACCCTGCACGCCTCCTCGACCAAGGGCTGGACCGGGCATACGCTCGGCGCGGCCGGCATCGTCGAGTCGGCCATCGCCCTGCTCGCCCTCGAACGCGAGCATCTGCCGGGCACGCTCAACAGCGTCGTGCCCGATCCGGCCAACGGCCCGCAGATCCGCTTCGATTCGGCCGACACCCGGATCCGCTACGCCATGAACAATTCCTTCGGCTTCGGCGGCAACAATTGCTCGCTGGTGTTCGCGCGCCCATGACCGCCGCCGATCTCGACCCGCCGACGAGGCGCTCGCCGGTGCTCAGCGCCGTCGTCGAAAGCGTGGGCTATTGGAGCCGCGGCCTGCCCTCGTGGGAGGCCGCTCGCGCTTTCGCCGTGCACGGCGAACTCGTCGCCGACGCGCCTTCGCGGCCGTCGCCGCAGTTGCTGGCGCCGAACGAACGCCGGCGCGCGCCGGAGACGGTGGCGGTGGCCCTGGAAGTCGCGCTCGCCGCCTGCCAGGCCGCCGCCCGCGATCCGGCCGAACTGCCCTCGGTATTCGTGTCCTGCCACGGCGACATGGCGATCACCGACTACATGTGCGCGACCTTGGCGAGCGAACCGCGGACGATCTCGCCGACCCGCTTCCACAATTCGGTGCACAACGCCGCCGCCGGCTACTGGACCATCGGCGCCGGCGCGATGCGCCCCACCACCGCGCTGAGCGCGCTCGAAGCGACCTTCGCCCAGGGCTTGATCGAAGCGCTGGCCCAGATCGCCGCCGGCGACGAGGCGGTGCTGCTGGTCGGCTACGACGGCGCCGCGACCGGCCCGCTGCAGACGATGTGGCCCAGCGACGGCCTGCTCGGCGCGGCATTGGTGCTCGCGCGCGCGCCGGCCGAACGCCGCGCACACGGACCGCTGCTGCGCGCCTGGCTCAGCGACGAGCCGCCGTCGCCGCTCGAGGGCAGGCTGTCCCGTCGCGGAACCGGCAACGCCAGCGCCGCGATGCTGCCCTTGTTCGACGCCTTGGCCTCGGGCCATGATCGCCTCGCATTGCCGGCCGGTAGCGGCCGGACCCTGCGGGTGGAGCTGATCCATGATTGAAGGACCCGGTTCGCCAGGACGCGACGGCCACACGCCAGCGACGGCGACCGCGCACCGGACCCGTCCGCCGCGCCTGGATCGCGACAACGTCGCGGTCGTCATTCCGGCGCTCAACGAGGCCTTGCGCATCCGCGAAGTGGTCGAAGGCGCGCTGGCCCAGTGCACGCACGTGATCGTGATCGACGACGGTTCCGACGACGGCACCGCCGATCGCATCGCCGACCTGCCGGTGACCTTGTTGCGTCACGCGCAGCGCCAGGGCAAGGGAGCGAGCCTGCGCGACGGTTTCGCCGAGGCCCTGCGCCGCGGCTTCGCCGCCGTGCTGACCATGGACGGCGACGGCCAGCACGCCGCCGAGGACATCCCGCGGCTGATCGAAAGCGCCAACCGCTATCCCGACCACATCGTGATCGGCGCGCGCCTGCGCAAGCGCGCCTCGCAGCCGACCTACCGGCGCCTGGCCAATAATTTCGGCGACTGGGGCGTGGCCTGGGGCACCGGTTACCAGATCGCCGACAGCCAGAGCGGCCAGCGCCTGTACCCGGCCGCGGTGGTCGCCCTGGGCGACGTGCCCGGCGAAGACTTCGTGTTCGAGGCGCAGATCCTGATGTCGGCGGCGCAGCAACTGGGCACCCGCTGCGTCTCGGTGCCGATCGAATCGCGCTATGGGAACCAGGATTCGCAGGAACAATTCCGCGCCAGCCATTTCAAACCGCTGCGAGATTTCAGCCGCATCACCAGCCACATCGTCGGCCAATGCCTGCGCCGCGGCGGCATCCCCGCGGTCTATCGCAGCATCCGCGCCAACCCGCCGCTGATCGACGACCCGAGCGGCGAGTTTTCCGGCGCGGCCGAGCACAAGGCGCAAACGCATACGCGTTGAGCTCTACCGCAGAAGCAGGCTCGCCGAGCGTGCGAGTCGTCTTCGTCGCCTACCCGCGCGTGAGTCGCGCGAAGAAGGGAATCCAGGGCTTTCGGGCCAAAACGCTGGAACTCTCTGCGCCCCTGGCGTTCACGGATGCGCGAGCCAGCGGCTCGCAAGCGCATCCATTCACCCCCGCCTCAGCGGGGATGACGACGGCAGGTGCCACAAGAACGCCGTGCGCCGCCTCAGTTGCGCGGCGGATTAGCCGGCGGCGCCTGCGGGCCCGGGTCGTTCATCGGCGGCGGATTCAGCACGTAGATCGCCACGCCGCGCGCGAACTTCTGCCGCGGGCTGATGCTGACCCCGACGCCGCCGCCGCTGTAGTGGCGCCCGCCGAAACTGCCGCCGCCGGCGCCGACGCTGACGCCGCTGCCGCCGTAGCCGTCCTGGGTGCCCTGGAACAGCACGCCGTTGGCGCCGAGCTTGGCCGCTTCGGCGCGCAGCTTGGCCACCACCGAATCCATCTTGTTCTGCTCGCCGTAGGTGAACGCGCCGCTGTTGCTTTCGAGCAGGGCGATTTCCTCGTAGCGGCTCGGCGGCGGCGCGAAATACACCCGCACCTGCGACACCGGCACCGGCGGCCGCGGCTGGCCGGTGATCACGTGGGAACTGGCGCAGGCCGACAAGGCCAGCGCGAACAAAGCGATGAACAGGCTGCGCGACATCGGAAGTCTCCCGTACGGCCTTCGCGGCGGACAGCTCATGCTACGCCGGGCGGCCCGGCGTCGGGTGAGCGCCCGGTGAGCGGTCGCCGCCCAGCGATGCTCGGCATCGGCGCGCGGGCGCAAGGCTGGCCGAGCGCGGCGCTGAAGCAGGCCTCCCGGCCCCGGCGGTCATGATTTCCGACGCCCGCATCGCCCGCCCTCGTCGGCCCGCCCTCGTCGGCCCGCCCTCGTCGGCCTGTACACGTCGACCGGGCCGCGCCCCTCAGCCCATGCCGCCGTTGATCCCGATCACCTGGCCGTTGATGTAGCCGGCCGCGTCCGAGCACAGGAACGCGACCAGCGCGGCGACTTCGTCGGCGCGGCCGGCGCGGCCGGCCGGGACCATCTGCTTGATCGCTTCGGCGCTGAACGCCGCCTCGGCCATGCGCCCTTCGATCACGCCGGGCGCGACCACGTTGACGGTGATGCCGCGGCTGGCCATCTCGCGCGCCAGCGACCTGGAGGCGCCGTGCAGCGCCGCCTTGGCCGCGGCGTAATTGGTCTGGCCGCGGTTGCCGAGCACCGCCGCGACCGAAGACACGTTGACGATGCGCCCCCAACGCGCGCGCGCCATCGGCAGCAGCAAGGGCTGGGTGACGTGGAAGAAGCCGTGCAGGGACACGTCGATCACCCGCGTCCACTGGGCCAGGCTCATGCCGGCCATCGGCGCGTCGTCGTGGATGCCGGCGTTGTTGACCACGCCCTGGATCGGTCCGGCTTCGAGCAGGGCTTCCAGGGCGCTGCGCGCGGCCCGATCGTCGGCGACGTCGAAGGCGACCGCGGAGGCTTGGCCGCCGGCCTCGCGAATCTGCGCGACCACCTGCTGCGCGCGCTCCAGGTGCTGGTTGGCGTGCACGATCACCTGCCAGCCGGCCGTCGCCAGGGCGAGACAGATCGCCTGGCCGAGATCGCCGCTGCCGCCGGTGACGAGGACACGGCGCGGCGAGGGGGGCGAGCTGGGCATGCGGGCGACTCCGGGCGGCAAAGTCCGATTGTCCCCGCCCCGCCGCCGTGGCGAAAGCCACGCGGCGGAGCGGGGAGTCGCCGCTCCTGGCCGGCCGGTCGGCGCCACCGCGCGCGGCTCAGGTCGAAACGCGGAAACCATCCGGATACGGCGGATCGCCGTCGTCGCCGCGACGGCTGTCGATCTGCACCAGATCGCGCTCGACCGGCCGCCCCTGCCCGTCGCAGCGCAGGCGCTGTTCGCCGCGCCATAGCGCCCAGGCGCAGGCGCCGTCCTCGTCCTCGCCGTCGACCGCGACTACCCACCATTGCAGGGTGCGTTGCGCGTCCGGCGCCAGCCGCATCGTCGCCAACGCGTCGAAGTCGAGTTCGATCCGCCCCTCGTCGGTGGCGGTGCCGAGCCACTGGGCGAAGATCGCCGAGCGCCCGCCGGCGATGCGGAACATGTCGACCCAGGTATCGGCCGGCATGTCTTCGTCGTAGGGCCGGTCGCAGCGCTCGAGCCAGTGCAGGCGCGCGCCTTCGCGGCGGCCCAGGACGATGCGCAGGCGCAGGCGATGGCCGACCCGGCCTTCGTCGATGGCATGGTGCGGGCTGAGATCGTCGAAATGGAACTGCAGCGGCATGCACGAAGCTCCCGGACGCGATGCGGCGCGATCGCCGCCTCTGCACCAGGAAACGCCGGCGCCGGCCGGGTGTGAACACGCACGGTGCGATGCGCCGCGGCGCAGATTCAGTCCGGCCGCGCCATCACCGCCGCGCGTCCCTGCGCGATCGGCACGCCGGCGTGATGCAGTTCGAACTCGTATTGCCAGCTCTCGCCGGTGTCGATGAGCTTGTGCGCGCGGCCTTCGATCGCGCCGGGCAGCTCGTCGATGCGCGCGAGCCGCAAGCGCACCCCGCGCAGCGCCACCAGGACGCCGGGCTTGGCCGCGCCACCGTGCCTTCGCGCGAGCAGGCCGCCGTGCACGGCCATGGACTGGGCGCCGTACTCGCACAGGTGCACCGCGTGCAGGACGCCGCCGCGACGCAGGGGATGCGCCGGATCGCGATGGCCGTGGCTGCGCAGCACGATGCGCTCCTCGTCCCACTCGACGAGCTCTTCCCACAGGCACATCAGGCCCTGGTGCGGGATCAGCGCGGCGATCGCCTCACGCGTGCGCATCGCCGGCCTCCGGCGCCGCCGGTTCGCGCACGATCAGCAAGGCCAGCGCGAAGTTGAACGCCACGCCGAGCGCGACCGTGCCGCCGATCGCGCGCAGCACCGGGATCGACGACAGCCCGAGCAGCGAGAACACCAGCAGCGTGGTCAGGCTGCACACGATCACCGCGTGCAGGGTGCGCAGTTGTTCGTCGCGATCGTCGCCGGCGTGGTCGAAGAACAGCGCGTAGTCCAGGCCCAGGCCGGCGGCGAGGATCAGCGAGACCAGATGGAACAGGTTGAGCTCGACGCCGAGGCCGCGCAGCACCGCCAGGATCAGCAGGCTGCTCAGGGCCATCGGCGCGAGCACGCGCAACACCCGGCGCGGCGAGCGCAGGGCCACCCAGACCGCAGCGGCGAGCAACACCCCGGCCAGGCCGAGCGCCATCAGCACGCGGCCGCGATAGTCGGCGACCAGGGATTCGGAGGCTTGCTTGAGATCGAGCAACTGGCCGCCGTGTCGGCGCACCACCGTCGCGACCGCGGCCGGATCGTTGAGCCCGGTCAGCGACACCAGGGCGGTGGCGTGGTCGCCGCGTTGCAGCAGCAGGCCTTCGACGCTGACCGCGAGCGGCGTGCCGGCGAGGTCGCGCGGGGTCAGCGGCGGCGCCTGTCGCGCGCGTTCGACGTCGGCGAGGAAATCGGCGAAGGCATCGCTGCGGAACGGCGTCGCCGCGACCGCGGTGTCGAGCGCGCTGCGCAGGCTCGCCGCATCGGGCAGGCGCTGCTGGCGTTCGCGCTGGGTCCTGGCGCTGGGCAGGTAACGCGCGGCGAGGTCGTAGCCGGCGATCGCACCGCGCTGGCGCAGCGCCGGCAGGTCGGCCAGCAAGGCTTCCGAGGACTGCAGCGCGGCTTCGGCGTCGCGGCCCTCGATGGCGACGACGTAGCGCACGTCGGGCGCGCCGAGTTCCTCGCGCAACTGCGCGTCGCGCGCGAGCGCGTCGGCCGGCACCGGGGTCAGCTTGGCCAGGTCGTTCTGCCAGAACGGGCCCGGCACGAACAGGATCACCGCCAGCGCCAGGGCCGCGATCAGCGACACCCCGGCCACGCCGAGTCGCGGCCAGCGCGCCAGCCGCGTCCACAGCCGCGCCAGCGCCGGCGAACCGGCGGCGTCGCGCGGCGCAGGGTCGATCAGCGCCGGCAACACGAAGCGCGTCGCCAGCGCGGCGGTGGCGAGGCCGACGATGGTGAACACCGCGAGCTGCTGCAGGCCGTCGACGCCGGACACGAAGAAGGTCAGGTAGGCGATGCAGGTCGAGGCCACGCCGGTGCCGAGGGTCGGCCACAGGCTGCGCGCGCTGGCCCACGGCGACAGGCCGGGGCGTTGGTGACTGAACAAATGGATCGGGTAGTCCTGAACCACGCCGATCAGGGTGAAACCGAAGGCGACGGTGATGCCGTGCACGCCGTCGAACAGCGCGGCGACCGCGCCGAGCCCGGCCAGGCCCGCGGTCGCCAGCGGCAGGCCGCCGAGCAACGGCGCCTTCCAGCTGCGGTAGGCCAGCCACAGCAGCAGCACGAACACGACACTGTCGATCGTGCCGATCAGGCTCGCTTCGCGCTGGGTGCGCCCGCCGATCTCGACCGAGAACGCGCCCGGGCCGCTGATCGTCAGCCGGGCCGGGCTGGCGCCGCGCGCTTGCGCGAAGGCCGCGTGGATTTCATCGAGCGCGCCTTGCTGGCCGGTCGGGTCGAAGCCGGCCGCGCGCGTCTCGACCGCCAGCAGGGCCTGCTTGCCGGCGCGATCGAACCACACGCCGTGCACGCTCTGCGGCGCCTGCGCCGGCTGCCAGGCTTCGGCCAGGCGCAGCATTTCCAGAGTCGGATCGCTCGGCAGCAGCGGTTCGATCAATTCGCCGGCCGGCGAACCGAGATCCTGCACGCGGGTGTCGAGTTGCTCGCGCAGGTAGGCGGCGTCGAGCGGCTGCTCGTCGAAAGTCGGCGTCAGCAGATAGCGATACGGACGCAGGCGTTGCGGCACCGCGTCCAGTCCCTGCCCGGCGCCGTTGGCGACCAGCTTGAACTGCGGCTGTGCGGCGAGGCGTTCGCGCAGCGCCGCCGATTGCGCGGCGAGGGTCGCCGGCTCGTCGCCTTCGATCGCCAGCAGCAACAGGCGCGAGCCCGGGCCCTCGCCGAGTTCGTCGATCAGCAGTTTCTGCGCCGGCGTTTGCGCGCTCGGCATGAAGCGGCGCAGGTCGCCGCTGAGTTGCAGGCGGCTGCCGATCGCCCAGCCGGCCAGCGCGAGCAGGGCCAGCCACAGCAGGGCGAGCCCGAGACGTCGTGCCGGCGTCATCAACGCGCCGCGCCGTGGCCGCGGCACAGCGCCGCGAGCTGGCTGGCGTCGGCGACGCCGGCGGCGGCGCGCGCGGCGCTGGCCAACAAGGTGCGCTGCTGTTCGTTGCCGCGCGCCGGCCGGGTTTCGATGCAGCGCAGTTCGTCGTCGCGGCCGAGCAGGACGATCTCGCGCACGCGCGCGGCGAGGCCGGCGTCCTTCGGGGTCAGGCTGATGGTCCACTGCCGGCGGGTGCCTTCGGCGGCCACGCGGTAATGCTGTTCGAGCAGGGCGCGGTCGCCGCCGAGCAAGGCGCCGAAGCTGGCCTGCAGGGCGACCAGCTCGGGCGCGCGCGCCAGCGAGAAGCGCTTGGCCGGCTTGCCCGGGCGGACGATACCGACCTCGCCCTGGCCGGGCTTGGCGCCGGTGCGGATGGTGGTGGTTTCGGCGTACGGCGCGCGCACCTCGCGCACCAGGGTGGCCGCGTCGGGACGGCGGTATTCGCCCGACAGGCGCAGCGGCGCCTTGAGCAGGGCCGAGCCGCGCACTTCGACGAAGTCGGTGCGGGCCGGCACCGGCTGCGCCAGCCGGGGCAGGATCCAGTCCGGATCGGCCGCGACCGCGGCTTCGGCAGCCGACGCCCCGGCCGGCGCGCCCTGGGCCGCGGCGGCCTCAGTAACCGGAGCGGCGCGCAGCGACCCGGCGCCGAGCATCAGCGCCAGAGTCCACATGCAAGGCTTGATGAGCGTCATCGGCATGCCAGAAGTCGTAGAAGTTGAACCAGTTGTAGGGGGCGCCGCGCGCCTGCGCCTGCAGGCGCTCGGCGTAACGCTGGACCAGCGCGGCGAGTATCGCCGGGCGGTTATGCCGCTCGATCGCCACACCTTCGCTGAACGCCTCGAACACCAGGTCGTAGCGCGCACCGCCACGGTACAGGCCGAAGGCCAGCACCACCGGTACTTTCAGCGCCGCCGCGATCAGCCACGGCGCGGTCGGGAACTCGGCCGGGGCGCCGAGGAAGGACGCAGTGGTGCGCGGCTCGTGCGGCGCGGCGCGGTCGACCAGCAAGGCCACGATCGCGCCTTCGTCGGTGGCCTGCTTGATCGCGAACACGATCGAGGGGCCGTCCTGGCCGGCGTCGATGACGGTGCGCGCGATCTGCGGGTCCAGCGCATCGAGCATCTGGGTCAGGGCCGGGTTGTGGCCGCGGTCGAACACCACCCGAAGCTTCAGGCCGGGCCGGCTGCGCGACAGCACCCGCAAGGCTTCGAAGCTGCCCAGGTGCGAGCCGAACAGCAGCAGGCCCTGGCCGCGGTCGAGATAGGGCTCGAGTTTGTCCAGTCCTTCCACGCGCACGTCGAACGGCGCCATCCGCCCGCTGAGCATGTACAGGCGGTCGAGGATGGTCGCGGCGAAGGTGTGGATGTGGCGGGCGATGTCGAGCAGGCGCGGCGCGCGGTCGAGCACCCGCGCCAGGTAGTCGCGCGAGGCGCGCCGCTCCGGGCCGCGCACGGCCAGGAAGTAGGCGACGATCGGGTACAGGGTCAGGCGCGCGATCGAGCGGCCGCCGCGCCGGGCGATGAAGCCGATCAGGCGGAAGGCGAGGCGGCCGCCGCCTTCGGGGCGTTGTTTCCAGTGTTCGCCGCTCATGCCGAGGCCTCCGCGGCAGACGGGTCGGCGACGACTTCGCCGCTCGCGAGCAGGTCGTCGCCGCGACGGACCCGAAAACGCCAGCGCGCCGCGCCGAGCGTTTCCAGTTCGACCTGCGCCGCCTGCTCCGGCAGCAGCGGCAGCAGGAACTTCACCTGCGGCAGGCGCCATCCGCTCAGCGGCCCGTGCGCGGCCTCGACCGCGGCGATCACCTGCTCCAGCAGGACCACGCCGGGCACCAGCGGACGCCCCGGGAAATGGCCGGGCAGGCAGGGATGATCGGACGGGATCGCGAAGGGCATGCGGGCGGGCGGCGACGGTCGATGGCTGGGGCGAGGGTCACAGGATAAAGCACGCGCATTCAGCGGGGCGTCGAATTGCGACGGCGGCCCTTGAATTACCGAAAGCGCAGTGTGCGGCGGTGCTTGAACGCCGGGCTTGCGCGATACCGGCCAAGCTGGAGCGGACGGCGGCAGGCAGCCGGCGGCCGGCCTTCATCCTCAGGCCCTCAGGAGAACAGCTCGCGCCAGAAACCCGGGCCGAGCTTGGCCATGCGGTGCATGAAATCGAAGAAGCCGCTCTCCGGCCGCACCGGAAAGCGCCGCTGCCGGACCAGGTACTCGCCGGCGAACATCCCCCCGACGATGCCGTAGTTGATCAGGTTGGCGAACCAGGACCATTGCTCCTGGGTGATCGCGATCGGCGGCACCTGGCCCAGGCGCGCCAGCCCGCCGTCGGGCACGGCGATCATCGCCAGGGCGCCGTTGACCAGCGCCAGCAGCGCCAGCACCGCCGCCCACAGCGCGGTCAGGCGGCGGGTGTAGCGATACAGCTCCGGCGCCAGCGCCGGCACCGGGCATTCGTGCAGGGCCGCGACGATGCGGGTGATCAGCGCTACGCGCGGCGCGCGCAGGCTGCGCCCGAACCACCATGCCAGCCAGCCGTTGAACAGCATCGGCGGGGCCAGCAGCAGCATCTGCGCGTACGGGGTGAAGGCGGTCGCGGCCAGCGCCGCGAGCAGGATCAGGGTCGCCGCCCAGGCGCGCCAGCGCAGGCCCAGCAGGCCGTCGATGGTGACGAACACGACCAGATCGGCCAGGGCCAGCGCCGCCAGTGCGCCGCCACCGTCGTGGCTGGCCCAATGCGCGAGCACCGGGTAGGCGATCGCCAGCAACAGGCGCGCCAGGGCGCTGGGCGAAGGAGGGTTCACGTCGGTTCCGGGGACGGGCGCATGCGCGGGCGGTTCGTCGCCGCGCGGCCGGCGGCGTTCAGGCGGCCCGCTGCTGCTCGATATGCGCCGACAGCGCGCGCAGCGAAGCGAAGATGCGGCGGTTCTCGTCGCTGTCGGAGCGCAGCTGGAAGCCGTAGCGCTTGGTGATCGCCAGGGCGAGTTCGAGCGCGTCGATCGAGTCCAGGCCGAGGCCTTCGTTGAACAGCGCCGCTTCCGGATCGATCCCCTCCGGTGCCACGTCTTCGAGGTTCAGGCTCTCGACCAGCAGCTGCGCCAGTTCGCGTTCGGCGGGACTTTGTTCAGACATCGGGCGATCCGGTCACGGTGGGACGAGGGGCGCAACGATCCGCCATCGGCGCCGCAGGCGCAACCGCCGGGCGCGGCGGCCCCGTCCTGCGGTGCCGTCCCGCGACCGCTTCCGCCCGCGGCGGGCCTGCGTTATCAGGCACTTGAGGCGATGCGCCGCAGCGGCGCGACGGCGCCGGCGACCCGCCGCCGTCGCGCAGCGGGCCGAGGCGGCAGGCTATCATTTGCGCATGAATCCGCCCGACTCCGCGCCCGACGCGGCCGCACCGACGGCCACCGCTGCTTCCAGCAAGGCCAGCCCCTCCCACGCCGCGCAGACCATCGACACCGATGTCCTGGTGATCGGCGGCGGCCCGGCCGGCACCACCGCGGCGACCCTGCTCGCGCGCAAGGGCTGGAAGGTGTTGCTGCTGGAAAAGGGCAGCCACCCGCGCTTCCACATCGGCGAATCGTTGCTGCCGATGAACCTGGCCATCCTCGATCGCCTCGGCGTGCTCGAACAGGTGCGCGCGATCGGCATCCACAAGCCCGGCGCCGAGTTCCCGATCGACGCCGAGCGCTACAACACCTTCCGCTTCGAGCGCGCGCTCAACCCGGTCTATGGCTACGCTTTCCAGGTCAAGCGCGAGGAGTTCGACGAACTGCTGTTCCGCCACGCCCGGGCCAACGGCGTCGACGCGCGCGAGCGGGTCAAGGTCGAGAAGATCGAGTTCGGCGCCGACGGCCGCCCGGCCGTGGTCCACGCCCGCGGCGACGACGGCAGCGAGTTGCGGGTGCGCCCGCGCTACCTGGTCGACGGCAGCGGCCGCGACACCTTCCTCGGCGGCCAGCTCAAGCTCAAGCAGAAGAACCCGTTGCACCAGTCTGCGGCGATCTTCAGCCACTTCACCGGCGTGCAGCGCCGCGAGGGCAAGGACGCCGGCAACATCACCGTGCAGCGTTTCGCCCACGGCTGGATGTGGCTGATCCCGCTGCAGCGCGACGTGATGAGCGTCGGCGCGGTGTGCTTCCCCGAATACCTCAAGCAGCGCCGCGGCGACAGCGAAGCCTTCCTGATGCGGACGCTGGAGTCCGAGCCCTCGGTGTGGCGGCGAATGCAGGGCGCGCAGCGCTGCGGAGACGTCCACGTCACCGGCAACTATTCCTACACCTGCTCGCGCATGACCGGCCCGGGCTGGGTCATGGTCGGCGACGCCTACGCCTTCGTCGACCCGGTGTTCTCCTCCGGCGTCTACCTCGGCATGAACAGCGGCGAGCAGGCCGCCGCGGTGGTCGACGGCGCCCTGCGCGAGCCGGCGCGCGAGGCCGAACTGCAGGCCGCGATGGTCAAGCGCCTCAAGCGCGGCCTGCGCCATTTCCAGTGGTTCATCTATCGCTTCACCACGCCGGTGATGCGCGAGCTGTTCAACGCCCCGCGCAACTTCTGGCAGATCGAGCAGGCGGTGATCTCGATGCTCGCCGGCGACGTGTTCGACAACCGCGAAGTGCTGCGCCGCCTGCGCGTGTTCCGCTTCGTCTATGCGATGACCGCGCTGCGCATGGCGCCGCAGGCCTTGCGCGGCTGGTGGCGGCGCAAGCGCCAGGTCGGCGTGGATTTCCGCGGCGACACCCTGCAACGGGGCAACCCGTGAGCGCGGCCGAAGCCATGCTGGCGATGCCGCCGCAACTGCAGGTCGACTACGTCGCGGCCACGCCGGCCGAGCTGCTGGCGCAGGACGACACCCTGGCGGTGTTCGGCTTCGGCACCCAGGCGCCGCGGCACGACGACCCGCGCTATCTGCGGGTGGCGCTGGAACCCTTCGGCGACCGGCGCCTGGAGCGCTGGCGCGGCCGCGGCCCGGTGATCAAGGGCCGCGACGGCGACCTGGCCTGGTCGGAAGACGGCGCACTGCAGTTCGGCGTGATCGAATTCGACGAACCCGAACCGCTGCCGGGCGAAGCCACCAACGGCGAGATCGCGCGCGCCGCCGAATACCTGTACCGCAAGCTGATCGCCTTCACCGAAGCGCGCGGCTATCCGCACTTGCTGCGGATCTGGAACTACCTCGACGGCATCACCCTCGGCCACGGCGACGAAGAGCGCTACCGGGTGTTCTGCGTGGGCCGCGCCAAGGGCCTGGGCGATTTCGACATCGCCCGCCTGCCGGCGGCGACCGCGATCGGCCGCGTCGACGGCGCGCGCCGCCTGCAGGTGTACTGGCTGGCCTCGCGCACGCCCGGCACCCCGCTGGAAAACCCGCGCCAGGTCAGCGCTTACCGCTACCCGCGCAAGTACGGGCCGCAGCCGCCGAGTTTCGCCCGCGCCATGCTGCCGCCGCAGCCGGCGGCGATGCCCCTGCTGTTGTCGGGCACCGCGGCCGTGGTCGGCCACGAATCCAGGCATGCCGATTCGGTGTTGGCCCAGCTCGACGAGACCCTGGCCAACTTCGACAGCCTGCTCGGCGTCGCCCGCCAGCGCCGGCCGCAGCTGCCGACCGCATTCGGCGGCGGCTCCTGCCTGAAGGTGTACGTGCGCGACGCCGAGGAGATCGACAACGTCGCCGCCGCGCTCGAACGCCGCTTCGGCGAGCGGGTGCCGCGCATCCTGCTGCATGCGGCGATCTGCCGCCACGAGTTGCGCGTCGAGATCGACGGCTCGCACGGCTGAGCGCCGTCGCGCGGCGTTCATCACCCGCAATCGGCGATGAATCGCCGATCAATCGGGGCATGCCGGCGCCACTACGGCGCCAGCGGCGGCGTCGCCTCGACGCGCGCTTCCATCGGTCCCGGCCACCTCCGGCACTTGAAATCGCCCCGGCAGACGCTACGTTGCCCATGTGGCCAAACCGGCCGACTGCGGAGTACGACACGATGGGATTGATCAGCCTGCTCTGGGGCATCGTCGCGCTGCTGTGGATGATCCTCGCCCTGATCCCGCTGCTGGGCTGGGGCAACTGGTTCCTGATCCCGTTCGCCGCGGTCGGCGCGATCATCGCCGCGATCGGCGTGCTGTTCACGAGTTCGGAGAAGAACGGCCGCGCCAAGACCGGCCTGCTGCTCAACGCGATCGTGATCGTGGTCGGCGTGGTCCGCCTCGGCATCGGCGGCGGCATCGTCTGACGCCGGCCTGAGCGCGAGCTCGTCCTGGCGTCGCAGCGCGAGCGGCGGCTGAATCCGGGTGCGTTCGTCTTAGCCGCCTAACTGGCGCCGCATTCGTCATCCCTGCTCCGGGGCGCGATCTCGGTACGGACTCTTCGTGTGCGCCGGGTCGTCCGCGTTGAACCTGTCAGCCTTGGCTCGGACGTGCGGCGAGCAGCGCCCGCGTATGCGCGTGCTGCGGCGCGCGCAGCACCTGCGCGGTCGGCCCGGTTTCGACGATGCGGCCGGCTTCGAGCACGGCGATGCGCTCGGCCACCGCCGCCGCCGCGGCGAGGTCGTGGGTCACGAACAACAGGGCCAGGCCGCGCTCGCGCTTGAGTCGCGCGAGCAGGGCCAGGATCGCCGCGCGGTGATGCGCGTCCAGCGCCGACACCGCTTCGTCGCAGACCAACAGCTCCGGGTCGGTCGCCAGTGCGCGCGCGATCGCGATGCGTTGGCGCTGGCCGCCGGAGAACTGGTGCGGATAGCGATCGAGCATGGCCTCGTCCAGCCCCACCGCCTGCATCAACCCGGCGGCATGGCGGCGACGCGCGGCGGCATCGCCGCGGCCGTGAATGCGCAAGGGTTCGGACACGATCTCGGCGATGCGCAGGCGCGGATCGAGCGAGGCGTAGGGGTCCTGGAACACCACTCCGGTGCGTGCGCGCAGGCGGCGCAAGCCGGGCGCGTCGAGGCTGCCGAGCTCGGTGCCGTCGATCGACACCCGGCCCTGCGCGCCGCGCAGCAGGCGCAGCACTACCCGGCCGAGCGTGCTCTTGCCGCTGCCGCTTTCGCCGACCAAGGCCAGGCCCTCGCCGCGGCGCAGCTCGATGTCGACGCCGTCGAGCGCGCTGTGCGCCGCGCGCGGATAGCGCATGCGCAGGCCTTCGCCGCGCAACAGCACCGGCGCCTGCGACGCGCTTTCCGGCAAGGCTTCGATGCGCTCGGCGGCGAGCAGCTCGCGCGTATAGGCCTGGGTCGGCGCGGCGAACACCGCGGCGGTGTCGCCACGTTCGACCACCGCGCCACGCTGCAACACCAACAGTCGTTGTGCGTAGGCACCGACCAGCGGCAGGTCGTGGCTGATCAGCAATAACGCGAGATCGTCTTCGCGGCGCAGGCGATCGAGCAGGTCGAGGATGTCGCGGGCGATGCGCGCATCCAGGGCCGAAGTCGGCTCGTCGGCGATCAACACCCGCGGCCGCGTCGCCAGCGCCAGGGCGATCGCGATGCGCTGGCGCTGGCCGCCAGAGAACTGGTGCGGATAACGTCGCAGCGCGTTGGCCGGATCGGGCAGCTGCACGCGTTCGAACAAGGCCAGGGCGCGCTCGCCCGCGGCCGCCGGCGACAGGCCGCAGACCGCGCGCAGGGTTTCGAGCAGTTGCGCGCCGACCCGGCGCAGCGGGTGCAGCGCCGCGAGCGGGTCCTGCGGCACCCAGGCCAGGCTGCGCCCGCGCAGGCGCGCGTGCGCGGCGCCGCCGAGGGCGATGGGTTCGCCGTCGACCTGCAGGCGCCCTTCGCCGCGCAGCTCGGGCGGCAACAGGCCGAGCAAGGCCAGGGCGGTCAGGCTCTTGCCGCTGCCGCTTTCGCCGACCATGCCGAGGCATTCGCCGGCCTGCAGTTGCAGATCGAGCGGGCCGAGCACACCGCGCGTGCGCGTCCCCACCGTCAACGCCTGCAGATCCAGCAATGCGCTCATGCGGCCGCGGCCCCGACCTTGGCCTCGCCGTCGGGGACATCGCCGCGCACGTCGAGCCAATCGCGCAGGCCGTCGCCGAGGAACTGGAACGCGGCCAGGGTCGCGACCAGGAACCCGGCCGGGAACAGCAAGGTCCACGGCGCGCTGTCGAGCTCCTGCACGCCTTCGGCGAGCAGGCCGCCCCAACTCGACGAGGGCTCGTCGATCGACAGGCCGAGAAAGCCGAGGAAACTCTCGACCAGGATCGCTTGCGGCAGGATCAGGCCGAGGTAGACGAAGGCCAGCGGCATCAGGTTCGGCAATACGTGCCAGCGCAGGCGCTGGCCGAAACTCGCTCCGGCCGCCTGCGCGGCGAGCACGAACGGCGCCTCGCGCAGGCGCGCGGCCTCCGCGCGCATCACCCGCGCCAGGTCGATCCATACATAACCGCCGATCGCCGCGAGCAGCAACCACAGCGAGCGCTCGAACAGGGTCAGCAGCAGGATCACCACCAACAGGAACGGCAGCGCCGAGAACACGTCGAGCACTCGCAACATCGCGCGCTCGACTCTGCCGCCGGCGAGCCCTGCGACGGCGCCGTAGCCCAGGCCGATGACCAGGGCGACTACGCTGGCGAGCAGGCCGATGCCGAGCGACAGGCGCCCGCCGGCGAGAGTGCGCGCGAACACGTCGCGCCCGATCGCATCGGTCCCGAACCAGTGCCCGGCCGTGCCCGGCCGCACCGACAGCGCGTCCCAGTCGGGCAGGATCGGCCCGTAGCGGCCCAACGCCGGCGCGAGCCAGCAGGCGGCGGCGAGGACGGCGAGCACCGACAGACAGGTGCGGGCGAGCGGCGGAAGCGAGGCGAGAGAACGCATTGGCGCTCATCGTAACGGCTTCGCGTGCGTCGGCCACGCTCGCCCGAAGCGCCTGCCTGTGAAAGGGAGTCAGGGGGATTTGTCTCTGGCTCTCGCTCGGGCCGCGCCATCGCCACCCGCCCCGCCCCGCCCACATAGCCCCAAGTCATAAGCAGATGAGGCAATACCTTTTCCCCTGAGCCTCCGGTCGCGGCGACATTCCCTACATGGTGAATGGGAAATGCTGACGATGAAGGCCAAGTACGCACTGCGCGCGATGTGCGCGCTGGCGCGTGCCGACGGCGGCCGGCCCCGGGGCGGCAGGCTGCAGGCGCGCACGATCGCCGAGCACAGCCGCGCGCCGGGCAAGTTCCTCGAAACCATCCTGGTCGACCTGCGCCAGGCCGGTTTCATCGACAGCCGGCGCGGCCAGAAGGGCGGCCACGCCCTGGCCCGCCCGGCCGACCAGATCATGATCGGCGACCTGATCCGTGCCATCGACGGGCCGCTGGCGCCGGTACGTTGCGCCAGCGTCAGCGCCTATCAGCCCTGCTCCGACTGCCCCGATCCGGACGCCTGCAGCCTGCGTTCGCTGATGCGCGAAGCGCGCGACGCGATCTCCGACGTGCTCGACCGGCGCAGCCTGCACGAGCTGGCGCAGGCGCCGGGGTCCAGCCTGGCCGCGCTGGCCGGAGACGGCGCGTGAGCCGGCGGGTACCGGGCGAACACGGCGCCGGCCCGCGCGCATCGAGCGAACCGCGCCGGCGCGAACGCGCGGCCGCACGGACGCGGACAGTCGAACCCGACCGGCCCGGGCCGGCGGTCGAACCCGAGATCAACATCGTCAACCTCAGCGACAGCGAGTACCAGCTGCTGAGCGCGGTGCGCGAGCTCGGCCAGGGCCAGATCGAAGTCGTCGTGCACAGCTCGCGCATCGTCAGCATCACCCGCAGCCAACGCCTGCCGGCGACGCCGCCGCGGAGCCCGCGTCCGTGAGCGTCGTGCGCCTCGATACCCGCTGTCGACGCCAAGGCTGAAGTACGCGGCGCGCCGAAGCCGCTCGATCCGCATTGCCCGTCGTCCGGCCCGAGCCTCGAGCTCGCCGCCTGTCCAGTCATCGTTGAAGGAGCTCATCATGCACACCCCGGGCCGACTCGCGAAGGCCGCGCCGCGCGCCACGCCATGGCGGTGGGGCGCACTGGCCTGCGCACTCGCCTTGCCGGCCCAGGCGCAGACGGCTCCGCTCACGGTCGAAGAACTCGCCAAGCGGTTGCGCGCGATCGAACAACGCCTGGGCGGCGGCGAGGCCGGAGCCGGCGCGGTCGGCGCCAATACGGCCGCCAACGGCGGCAATCTGGCCGAACTCGACCAACGCCTGCGGGTGATCGAACGCCGCCTGGAACTGCAGGCCGAGGAAAGCGCGGCCAGAGCCGCGAGCACGCCGTCGGTGACGCTCAGCGCGAGCAAGGGGCTGGCGGTAAAATCGCCGCCGCCGGGCGATGTGGAACTGAAGTTCAAGGCGCTGGTGCAGGCCGACGGCCGCTTCTTCATCGGCGACGAAACGGCGCCGCAGAACGACAGCTTCCTGTTCCGCAGGATCATGCCGACCATCGAAGGCAGTTGGGGCTCGTTGGTCGGCTTCCGCCTGACCCCGGAGTTCGCCGGCGACAGCGCCACCATCGCCGATGCCTACCTCGATCTGAAATTCGATCCGCGCGCCACCGTGCGCATCGGCAAGTTCAAGAGTCCGGTCGGGCTGGAACGCCTGCAGTCCAGCGGTTCGACCGCGCTTATCGAACTCGGCCTGGCCTCGGAACTCACCCCGAACCGCGACCTCGGCGTGCAACTGCAGGGCGAGTTCGCGCAGGCGACGGTGTCGTACGCACTCGGCGTCTACAACGGCGCGGTCGACGGCCGCGACAGCCCGACCGTCAATCCCGACAACGACTTCGAGCTCGCCGGGCGCTGGTTCTTCGAGCCGTGGAAGAACCGCAGCAACGCGCTGGCGGGCCTGGGCTTCGGCCTCGCCGGCAGCCGCGGCGACAAGCAGGGCAGCGGCAACAACTTCCTGCCGCGCTATCGCACCCCGGGGCAGACCCAGTTCTTCAATTACCGCGGCACCGCCCTGGCCGACGGCGCACACACACGCTGGTCGCCGCAGGCCTGGTACTACCGCAACGGCTTCAGCCTGCTCGGCGAGTACGTCAGCTCCAGCCAGGAATTGCGCATCGGCGCGGTCGCCGACGAACTCGAGCACCGCGCCTGGCAGCTCACCGGCGGCTACGTGCTGACCGGCGAGGACGCCGGCTACAAGGGCGTGGCCCGGCCTAATCAACCGTTTACGCTCGGCGGTGCAGGCTGGGGCGCGTTCGAACTGGTCGCGCGCTACGGGCGCCTGGAGATCGACGAGGCGGCCTTCCCTCGTTTCGCCGACCGCAACGCCGTCGCCGACGCGGCCCGCTCCTGGGGCCTGGGTTTGAACTGGTACCTCACCGGCAATCTCAAGCTCGTCGCCAACTACACCCAGACCGAATTCGACGGAGGCGCCGCCGCGGGCCGCGATCGCGAAGACGAGAAGGCCTTCTTCGCCCGCGCCCAGTTCGCCTTCTGACGCCGGCACCGCAGGCCGCACTTTCGACCCTCCTTACCCAGTCGCCCCACACAGGACTCACCGATGAAAACCCGCTTCCGCCTGATGTTGCTCGGCCTGGCCCTGGCCGCCGCCTCGGCCTCGGCCTCGGCCAAAGACGTCGAATTGCTCAACGTGTCCTACGACCCCACCCGCGAGTTCTACGCCGAGGTCAACCAGGTATTCGCCGCGCAGTGGAAACAGCAGACCGGCGAGACTCTCAACCTGCGCGCTTCGCACGGCGGCTCCGGCAAGCAGGCGCGCTCGGTGGTCGACGGCCTCGAAGCCGACGTGGTGACCCTGGCGCTGGCCGGCGACATCGACACCATCGCCAGCGCCAAGCAGTTGCCGGCGAACTGGCAGAGCCGCCTGCCGCACCACAGCTCGCCCTACACCTCGACCATCGTGTTCCTGGTGCGCAAGGGCAATCCGAAGGGCATCAAGGACTGGGGCGACCTGACCCAGGCCGGCCTCGGCGTGATCACGCCGAACCCGAAGACCTCCGGCGGCGCGCGCTGGAACTACCTCGCCGCCTGGGCCTGGGCCTCGACCAAATACCGCGACGGCGACAAGGTGATCGACTATCTCACCCGGTTGTTCAAGAACGTGCCGGTGCTCGATACCGGCGCGCGCGGCTCGACCACGACCTTCGTCGACCGCGGCATCGGCGACGTGCTGCTGGCCTGGGAGAACGAGGCCTTGTTGACCCTCGAGCAGCCGGCCAATCGCGGCAAGTACGAAATCGTCGTGCCGAGCCTGAGCATCAAGGCCGAGCCGCCGGTGGCCTGGGTCGACAAGAACGTCGACAAGCACGGTACGCGCAAGCAGGCCGAGGCCTATCTGCGTTTCCTGTACACCCCCGAAGGCCAGCGCCTCGCCGCCAAGCACGGCTATCGTCCGGCCGAACCGGGCAAGGTGCCTGCGGCCGAGCTCGCCAAGTTCCCGGCGGTAAAGCAAGTCACCATCGACGGCGCGTTCGGCGGCTGGAAGAAGGCCCAGGCCGCGCATTTCTCCGACGGCGGCTTCTTCGACAAGATCTATCTGCCGAAGTAAACCCGCAGGGAACGGGCGCCGGCGGCTTGCCTGTGCAACCCACATCGCGCATCCGCCGCCGCGGCGGCAAAGCAAGCCGCGGCTCTCGGGCGGCCGGCGAGCCGCGCCGTCGGTCGGGCCGGCATCGTTGACCCTGGTTTCTGGTTTCTGATTCCTAGTTGCTCGTTCCTAGTTTCCCGCTCCTCGCTCCCGCCGTGCGCCGCCGCGCACTAGCGAAGGCAACAGAAGACCCGGAAGGCGGCCTGCAGGGATGCAGGCCGTTTTTCATCGGGACAGGGAGGTCCCGTATGAAAAATCACCGCGGATGCACCGCTCGTGCGGGCCCTTGATTCAAAACAAAGCACTTTTCTTTGGTTACCTTTCTTTTGTTGCTTTAGACAAAAGAAAGTAACCCTCCGCTTTAGTGGCGGAGCTTTGGCTTTGATTTTAATGTTGACCTTCCATGCACCATACGCCGCAAGACCGTAATGGCCCGGTCGCGGCTTGCGCCGCTCCTACCCTGACGAGCTACGGCCGGCATCGACGCGATAATGCGAGGCCGCGGTCGCGACTCACGTCGCTCCTACAATGATCGCTACGTCGCACGCGTATCCGCCGATCAAGGCTGTGGCTGTGGCTGTGGATTTCGTTTCGGCTTTACGCCGCGCACTCGCGAAGGCCATGGGAGACCCGAAGGGCGGCCTGCAGGGATGCAGGCCGTTTTTCATCGGGACAAGGATGTCCCGTATGAAAAATCCCCGCGTCGGCATCGATCATGCGGGCCCTTGATTCAAAGAAAAGCACTTTTCTTTGGTTACCTTTCTTTTGTTGCTTTAGACAAAAGAAAGTAACCCGCCGCTTTAGTGGCGGAAGCTTTGGGTTTGATGTTGATCTTGATGCTGATTGAGAGAAGCGCCGCAAGACCGCTGCAGCGATGTCGCGGCTCGCGCCGCTCCTACCCTGCGAGAACACGCCGTTCCGACGAACAGCGGCGGGTTCGTTGTCTCTGCACGTTCCGCGGTCGCGACTCACCTCGCTCCTACAAAAGTCCTATCGATACGGCGCGAGTTGAAGGACCGCGGTCGCGACTCGCTCGCCCCTGCAGAGATGAGCCTGTGCACCGCAATCCCGCGAATCGACGGTCCGGACGGGGCGGCCAGCCGACCCGCGGCGCTCCACGGGCCGAGGGGGCCACGGCGGTCGCGGGAGGGCCAGCGCCGCTGGGCCCGCCTAGCCCGGCCCGCGCGGCTTCACCCGCCGCGATTCCGGGCCGCGCCATCCTGGCCATATCGCCATCTCGCACCTCGAAACAACCAACGCGCATTTCCCTGGGCGCCCGTCGCTGGGATAGCGTCCCACCCCTCTGTCCCCGACTTCAGACGGCCGCCCACGCCACATGAGCGAGCACGCCCTGCCCCTGCCGACCTCCGCCGTTCGCTGGCGCCGGCCGTTGCCCGGTTTCGGGCTCGGCCTGGGACTGGGCCTGACCTGGCTCGGCCTGATCGTGCTGCTGCCGCTGGCCGCGCTGATCCTGCGCTCCGGCGGGCTCGGGCTGGACGGCTGGCTGCGCGCGATCGGCGATCCGCGGGTGATCGCCTCGCTCAAGGTCAGCTTCGCCACCGCCTTCATCGCCGCGGTCTGCTCGCTGTTCGGCGGCGCCCTGATCGCCTGGGTGCTCGAACGCTACCGCTTCGCCGGCCGGCGCCTGCTCGATGCGCTGGTCGACCTGCCGTTCGCGCTGCCGACCGCGGTCGCCGGCATCACCCTGGCGGCGATCTACGACGAGAACGGCTGGATAGGCCAGTTGCTGCAGCCGCTCGGGATCAAGCTGGTCAACAACACCACCGGCATCGTCATCGCCCTGATCTTCATCGGACTGCCGTTCGCGGTGCGCACGCTGCAGCCGGTGCTGGAAACGCTGGGCCGCGAACAGGAGGAAGCCGCGGCCTCGCTCGGCGCTTCGCGTCTGACCACCTTGCGCCGGGTGATCCTGCCCGAGCTGCTGCCGGCGCTGCTGACCGGTTTCTCGCTGGCGTTCGCGCGCGGCCTGGGCGAGTTCGGCTCGGTGATCTTCATCGCCGGCAACCTGCCGATGAAGACCGAGATCGCACCGCTGCTGATCACCATCCGCCTGGAAGAAGAAGGCGGGGTGACCGCGGCGATCGTGCTGGCGACCTTGCTGCTGCTGATGTCGTTCGCCTGCCTGGTCGCGATCAACGCGGCCTCGGCGCTGTTCGCGCACGGGAGCCGCCGCGATGGCTGACGCGCGCGACCAATTGCAGGAACCGGCCTGGGTGCGCTGGACCCTGATCGCCCTGGCGGTCGCGATCATGGCCCTGGTGCTGGTGCTGCCGCTGCTGATGCTGCTCGGCGCCGCGTTCGGCAGCGGGCTCAAGGTCTGGATCGCCGCGGTGACCGAGCCGCATACCTTGTCGGCGCTGCGCCTGACCCTGCTGACCGCGGCGGTGGTGGTGCCGGTCAACGCGATCTGCGGCGTGTTCATGGCCTGGGCGCTGACCCGTTTCGAGTTCCGCGCCAAGCGCACCCTGCTGGCCTTGATCGACCTGCCGTTCGCGGTATCGCCGGTGGTCGCCGGCCTGTGCCTGGTGCTGTTGTTCAGCCCCACCCACGGCTATTTCGCCGACCTGCTCAACCAGTACGACATCAAGATCCTGTTCGCCACGCCCGGCATCGTCCTGGCGACGATGTTCGTGACCTTCCCGTTCGTGGTGCGCGAGCTGATCCCGCTGATGGAGCAGCAAGGCAGCGACGAGGAACTCGCGGCGCGTTCGCTCGGCGCCGGCGCCTGGACGATGTTCTTCCGGGTGACCCTGCCGAACATCAAATGGGGCCTGCTGTACGGCGTGCTGCTGTGCAGCGCGCGCGCCATGGGCGAGTTCGGCGCAGTCACGGTGGTGTCGGGCAACATCATGGGCAAGACCAACACGCTCTCGCTGCACGTGGAGGTGTTGTACAAACAACTCGGCGGCGAAGCCGCGGCCGCGTTCGCCGTCGCCTCCCTGCTCGCCGGCCTGGCCCTGGTCACGCTGGTGTTCAAGATCTGGCTCGAGGCACGCCACGGCGACGCGCTCGCGCGTTCGCATCGCCGACATTGATTCGATAGGTAGCCGCCCGACATGGATCTGCACATTCAAGCCATCGCCAAGCGCTACGCGAGCGTCGCCGCACTGGACTCGGTCGACCTCGACGTCGCCTCGGGCGAACTGGTCGCCTTGCTGGGGCCGTCCGGCTCGGGCAAGACCACGTTGTTGCGGGTGATCGCCGGCCTGCTGCAACCCGACTCGGGCCGCCTGCTGTTCGGCGACCGCGACGCGACCCGGCTGAGCCTGCGCGAGCGCAACGTCGGCTTCGTGTTCCAGCACTACGCCTTGTTCAAGCACATGAGCGTGGCCGAGAACATCGCCTTCGGCCTGCGCAGCCGGCCGCGCGCGCGCCGGCCCGACAAGGCCGCCATCGCCCAGCGCGTGCAGGAGCTGTTGAACCTGATCCAGTTGCCGGAGCTCGGCGCGCGCTATCCGGAACAATTATCGGGCGGACAGAAGCAGCGCGTCGCCCTGGCCCGCGCACTCGCGATCGACCCGACCGTGCTGTTGCTCGACGAACCCTTCGGCGCGCTCGACGCCAAGGTCCGCATCGAACTGCGCCGCTGGCTGCGGCGCCTGCACGACCAGACCGGGCAGACCACCTTGTTCGTCACCCACGACCAGGAAGAAGCGCTGGAGCTGGCCGACCGGGTGGTCGTGCTCAAGGACGGCCGCATCGAGCAGGCCGGCACGCCCGACGAGATCTACAGCGCGCCGGCCTCGGCCTATGTGTTCGACTTCATCGGTCGCGCCAACGTCATCGAAGGCCAGACCGAGGGCGGCCAGCTCTCGGTCGACGGCCACGCCCTGCGCCTGCCGGTCGACAGCCGCAGCCGCAGCCGCGCGCGCCTGTACGTGCGGCCGCACGACATGGCCCTGGTCGCAGACGGAGAAGGCCTGCCGGCCCGGGTGCTGTCCGCGCACCGTCTGGCCGAGCGGATCACCCTGGAACTGTTGGTCGAAGGCCAGACCCGCCCGCTGGAACTCGACCTGGTCGCGACCCCGGACGCGGTCACCCCGGCCCCGGGCAGCACCGTGCATGTGCGCCCGCTGCGCTATCGGGTGTATTCGGAGTAAGCCGCAGCCGGCCGGCGGCGCGAGTCGCCGCCCGAGCAGGCGGGCCAGCGCCAGCCTCCCAAACCCCGGGCCGAGTGCGTGTATTCGGCCCGAACCGGCAAACCCGGCCGGACTCCTGGTTTGTGCGGGCGCGCTGCCGGACCTGTGCGCGTCGGCAGAACGCAGCGTCCGCGCCCCGGCGCGACCGCCGGTCGCAGGCCGCCGCGACCGGCGGGGGTAAACTAGCGCCCATGACCTATCCCTATTCGCGCCCGCGGCGGATGCGCCGCGACGACTTCTCGCGGCGCCTGATGCGCGAGACCGTCCTCACCGCCGACGACCTGATCTATCCGGTGTTCGTCCACGAACTCGACGGCCGCGCGCCGGTCGGCTCGATGCCGGGCATCGAGCGTCTGTCGATCGACGAATTGCTGCGCGTCGCCGAGCGCGCCAGCGAGCTGCGCGTGCCCGCGCTCGCGCTGTTCCCGGTCACCGCGCCGGAGGCCAAGTCGCTCGACGCGGTCGCCGCCTGGGACGAAGACGGCCTGTGCCAGCGCGCGATCCGCGCGCTCAAGCAGCGCTTCCCCGACCTCGGCGTGATCACCGACGTCGCCCTCGACCCCTACACCAGCCACGGCCAGGACGGCCTGGTCGACGACCGCGGCTACGTCATGAACGACGAGACCGTCGAAGCCCTGGTCAAGCAGGCGCTGTCGCACGCCGCCGCCGGAAGCGACGTGGTCGCGCCCAGCGACATGATGGACGGCCGCATCGGCCAGATCCGCAACGCGCTCGAACTCGACGGCCACATCCACACCCGCATCCTGGCCTACAGCGCCAAGTACGCGTCGAGCTTCTACGGCCCGTTCCGCGACGCGGTCGGCTCGGCCGGTGCGCTCGGCAAGGGCAACAAGTACACCTACCAGATGGACCCGGCCAACAGCGACGAGGCGTTGCGCGAAGTCGCGCTGGACCTCGACGAGGGCGCCGACATGGTCATGGTCAAACCGGGCATGCCCTACCTCGACATCGTGCGCCGGGTGAAGGACGAGTTCGGCGTGCCGACCTTCGTCTATCAGGTCAGCGGCGAGTACGCGATGCTGCGCGCCGCGATCCAGAACGGCTGGCTCGACGAACGCGGCTGCGTGATGGAAGCGCTGACCTCGATCAAGCGCGCCGGCGCCGACGGCGTGCTGACCTACTTCGCGCTCGATGCGGCACAGTGGATGCGCGAGGCGCGCTGAGTTACCCGCGCCCCATGTCTTTGAGCGCGATGTCTAATGCCGCTTCGATACGGCCTTGATTTTTAATCGCCTGTTTTTTGAAGCTTTCAATATCCCCATCTAGATCAAGCTCCTGACGGATAGCGATCATCACTGGAGTACGTGCTTCTTCAATCCTCTTGATCATCGAGATTACCTCTCTCGAGAAGTCAGACTGCAGTGCAATCTGCTTCTCCATTAGCTCCTGGCGCCGCGCTGCATATTCACTGAACTGCTTCTGATTGAACTCAAAAGATTGCGATAACGCGAAAAACACTTCCGACTCTCTTTTTGCAGATTCGTTAAAGCTAGTCATTGCCGAAATAATTCTATTAGTTTCGCCAACGTACTTTTCATACATTTGATTCACGAGACCTAATTCGATTTTGATTTCGTGCAATGGACTTACGACCCTTGCAACATCAAGCAGGATCTCTCCGTATACGGCCATGAGCTCGCCGACGAGATTTGAAGTCGAAGCATTGGAAACAAGTTGCAGCTTTGAAGCTGTTACGAATAGATCTTCAAATCCTTCTGCATAGTTTGTCTTGGTCGGATCTATCTGGGGAATAGACCCAATCCTGCTGCCGGCGCGAACAAATTCACCTGCGGCCTGAAGATAGACATCCCTGCGCAGAACCGCCTTTCTTTCTCGCGCTTTCTCTTCTCTGTCGTGACTCAGCTGCTTTAGAAGACGAGCTGTATTACTCCAATTTGATAGCATGACCCCAGAAAGTGTCACTAGTGACGCGATAAGCCCAGACCAAATTACTGCCGGGACTTTGCTCAAGAATTCCAATAATGTGTTCATCTCTTCTCCGTGAAGGACTAGCACAGGCCATTGCTACAGGTTCTAATTCTTAGCTCCGAGAATTCCTATAACAGGCAACCGTCCTTGCCCGCGGCCGCCGGCGCCTTCATCCGGTACAGGTCCATCTTGCCGGCGCGCGGCGCCTTCGCCGAGCCGCTGACCAGCAGCTCGCCGGGTTTGTTCCAGTCGACCGCCGGGCCGAGCGTGTAGGCCTCTTCGGTATTGAACGACAGCGCGAGCGGCGCGGCCTGCGCATAGCGCGTGCCGTCGCAGTGCGCGATGTACAGGCGGATCGGTTGTTTCTCGACGTCCTTGGAACGCGCGAACACGAGGGTCTTGCCGTCGCCGAGCCAGGCCGCGTCGAATTCGTCGTCGGCGCTGTTGACCCCAGGCACCGGCGTGCGCCCGGCGAAGGCCCGGCCGTTCCAATGCGCGACGAACAGATCGTGACCGCCGCTGCCGCCGAAGCCGTCGCTGGCGAACAAGAGATGGCGGCCGTCGCGGCTCGGCGTCGGCGCCCATTCGTCGCCGCGGCCGTTGACGCCGGGACCGAGGTTTTCGGCCGGGCCGTAACTGCCGTCCTCGCGCACCGCGGCGCGATAAAGATCGTCGCCGCCGTGGCCGCCGGGACGGTTCGAGAAGAAATACAGCCAACGCCCATCGGCGCTGAAGGCCGGGTCGAAATCGTTGGCCTGGGCGTTCACCGACAACGGCGTCGGGTCCTGCCAGCGGCCATCGGTCAGGCGGGCCTGCCACAGGTCCCATCCGCCGGCGCCGCCGCGGCGGTCGGTGCTGCCCCAGACGATGCGCCGTCCGTCGGGAGCCACCGCGCCTCGCACCTCGCTGTGCACGGTCGATACGACTCCCATGCCTTCTATGCCGAATTCGGACAGGGCGGCCTGAACCGTGCTGGCGAGCCCGCAGGCGAGGAGTAGACTGAGGCCGAACCGGACCCTGGCGTGCCGCATCGTGCGTCTCCCGCATTGAGGGTCACCAGTCTAGAACGAGGCGCGTCCATGTCGATCGATTCCAGTTCGTCCAGCCCGGTCCTTCGTTATGCGGTATTCGGTCACCCGGTCTCGCATTCGCTGTCGCCGCGCATCCATGCCGCGTTCGGGCGCCAGCTCGGCATCGCCCTGGACTACATCGCGATCGACGCCGCGCCCGAGCAGTTCGACGCCGCCCTCGCCGCGTTCGCGGCCGAAGGCGGCCTGGGCGCCAACATCACCCTGCCGCTGAAGACGCGCGCGGCCGGCATCTGCAGCCACCTCAGCGAACGCGCGCAACGCGCCGGCGCGGTCAACACCCTGATCCGCAGCGCAACCGGCTGGGAAGGCGACAACACCGACGGCACCGGCCTGATCCGCGACCTCACCGAGCGTCACGGCCTGGACCTGCGTTCGCGCCGCACCTTGTTGATCGGCGCCGGCGGCGCCGCGCGCGGCGTCGCCCCGGCCCTGCTCGACGCCGGCATCGGCGACCTCTATATCGTCAACCGCACCAGCGAACGCGCCGACGCCCTGGCCGACGCGCTCGGCATGCCGGGCCGCGTGCATCCGCGCTATCTCGCCGACGTCGGCACGCTCGGCAACTTCGACCTGATCGTCAACGCGACCTCGGCCGCGCGCGACGACGCCATGCCGACCCTGCCGATGAGCCTGGCGACACCGCGCACCGCCGCGGTCGACCTGAGCTACGGCGAGGTGGCGATTCCGTTCCTGGCCTGGGCCAAGGTTGCCGGCGCGCACGACCGCATCGACGGGCTCGGCATGCTCGTCGAACAGGCCGCCGAGAGTTTCGAGCGTTGGCACCGCAAGCGCCCGGACACCGATCCGGTCTACGCGATGCTGCGCGAACGCGCCGACGCCCTCGTCACCGCCGACTGAGCCGGCGATGAGCGCGAACGGCCGCGACGCGGTGCCCGAGCGCGGCGCGGCGAACGTTTCCGGCCCCGCCGAGCGCAAGCCGTCCGGGCAACCGGACGTCGCCGGCACCCGGTCCGGCCCCGCCCCTAGCCCCGACACGATCTTTCATTTCGCCGCCCCGGTCGACTGGCAGCGCGCGCAGGCCACCGGCGCCTACGCGCCCGAGGGATGGCTGCGCGAAGGCTTCATGCACTGCGCGACCCAGGAACAACTCGACGGCGTGATCGCACGCCATCAGCGCGGGCGCGGCGCTTTGCTTCGATTGAGCATCGACGCGGCCGCGCTCGGCCCGGCCCTGCGCTACGAATGGAGCGAACGCAGCGGCGATTTCTTCCCGCACGTGTACGCGGCGATTCCCCTGGGCGCGGTACGCGCGGTCGAGCCGTTCACCGCGCCGCCATGAGCTTCGCCTGCCGCAGCCATTGCGGCGCCTGCTGCATCGCGCCTTCGATCACCTCGCCGATCCCGGGCATGCCGCACGGCAAGCCGGCCGGCATCCCTTGCGTGCAACTCGGCGACGATCTGCGTTGCCGTTTGTTCGGCAAGCCGGAGCGGCCGGCGTTCTGCGGGTCGCTGCAGCCATCGCGCGAGATGTGCGGCGAGGACCGTGGGCAGGCCATGCAGTGGTTGGACTGGCTGGAAGCGCAGACCCGGCCGGAGTGATCGCTCGGGCGTCGCGTTCACGGCTGCGGGGCAGGTCGGGGTAAAGGGGCGTTAGAGCAAGCCCTCCCCCTTTTCCTAGGGGGAGCGGCGACGGCGTTGCGATTGCAGGCTTGCTTCGGCGTTCCTGCCCTCGCCGCTTAGAAAAGGGGGCGAACGACCGCGCAGCGGTCGTAGGGATTTACTGTTGCTGTTGCTGTTGCTGTCGCCCTGACCCGGCTGAACTCAGCACCCGCGCCTACAGCAAACCGTCGCGCTTCACCGCCAGGTACTTCTCGACCAAGGACGCCGCCAGTTGGTCGCAGCTGACGTCGAGCACCATCACGCCATGGTTGCGCAATGCTTCGTGGGCGGCGACGCGGTGTTCCAGGTATTGCGCGGTGGCGCCGGCGCGGATCGCGCCGGACAGGTCGGCGACTTCTTCGGCCAGCGCCTGATCGAGCGAGCCTTCGCGCAGGCTGGCGACGCAGACGAGGTGGCGGCCGCGCAGCATGCGCACGGCGGCGAGCAGGTCGTCCATGTCCTCGTCGCGCAGGTTGGTCACCAGCATCACCAGCGAGCGGCGACGCTGGCGCAGCGACAGTTCGGTCGCGGCGGCGAGGAAGTCGGTCGCGACCGGCTGCGGCTGCAGGGCGTAACTGGCGCGCAGCAGGTTGTCGATCGCGCCGACGCCGCGCTGCGGCGGCACCCAGCGGCTTTCGCCGCCGCTCGCGAGCAGGCCGACGCCGTCGCCCTGGCGCAAGGCCAGGTAAGCCACGACCAGGGCCGCATCGAGCACGTGGTCGAAATGCGAATGCTCGCCGTCGCGCGCCATCAGGCGGCGGCCGGTGTCGAGCATCAGCACCAGTTGTTGATTACGTTCGTCCTGATACTCGCGCGAGATCAGCCGGCGCGCCCGCGCGGTGGCCTTCCAGTCGATCTGGCGCAGGCTGTCGCCGACGCGGTATTCGCGCATCTGGTGGAAGTCGGTGCCTTCGCCGCGGCGCCTTTTGACGTGCGCGCCGACCAGGCGCGAGGCCTGTTCGGCGCTGAACATGGCGAACTTGGCCAACGGCGCGAAATTGGGGAAGACGCGCACGCGCTGGATCTCGCCGCCGATGCGCGACTGCCACCACAGCCCCCACGGCGAGTGCAGGCGCAGTTGCACGCCGTCGAACTGGAAATCGCCTCGGGTGCCCGGGCGCAGTTCGTACTCGAAGCTGGCGCTCTCGCCGCGGCGCAGGTCGAGCCGGCGCGGCAGGTTGCGCATGCTCCAGCCGCCGGGGTGCAGGTCGAAGGCATCCAGGCGCTGCCGGCGCTCGGCTTCGAACTCGAGCGTGACCGGGCGTTCGACGCCGATCGCCCAGGTGTCGTGCATGTGGCGCGCCGCCCGCGGCGTCGGTGCGTACAACAGCCGCAGCAGATCGGCGATCGCGATCAGCGCGATGACCAGGGTCGCCACCTGCCAGGCCGCGACCTGCAGCCAGCCCGCGCTCGCCGCCAGGCCGAGCGCCGACCACGGCAAGGCCAGCCAGATCCAGCGCGGCGCCGGCCGGGCCCAGCCGCGACGCGGCAGGGCCCGGTCGCGCGGCACGCTCAGGCCGGCGCCGGCGACGCCGGCGGGCAACGGCGGTGGCGCGGCACGGCTCATTGCCGGGGCGCTTCGACCTTGGCCAACAGCGCCTGCAACACGTCGTCGGGCGACTGGCCTTCGATCTGCAGCTCGGGCGCGAGCGCGATGCGATGGCGCAAAGCCGGCTTGGCGATTTCGCGCACGTCGTCGGGCGTGACGAAGTCGCGTCCCGACAGCACCGCCTGCGCGCGCGCCGCGCGGACCAGGGCGAGGCTGCCGCGCGGGCCGGCGCCCAGCGCGATGCCGGCCCAGTCGCGGGTCGTGCCGACGATGCGCACGACGTAGTCGATCACCGTCTCGTCGACCCGCACCAACGCGGTGCCCTGCTGCATCGCCACGATCTCTTCCGGGCCGAGCACGCGCCGCACCTGAGACAGGTCGAAGTCCGACGCGCTGCGGCCCAGGCTGACCGCGGTCACCATGCGCTTCTCGTCGGCGCGGGTCGGGTAGCCGATCAGTATCTTCAGCAGGAAACGATCGAGCTGCGCCTCCGGCAACGGATAGGTGCCTTCCTGCTCGACCGGGTTCTGAGTGGCCAGGGTCAGGAACGGCGGCGGCAGCTCGAAGCTGTGGCCTTCGATGGTCACCTGCAGCTCCTGCATCGCCTCCAGCAGCGCCGACTGGGTCTTGGCCGGAGCGCGGTTGATTTCGTCGGCGAGCAGCAGGTTGGTGAACACCGGGCCGCGACGGATGTTGAAGCTCTCGGTCTTGGGGTCGTAGACCGCATGGCCGCTGATGTCGCTGGGCATCAGGTCGGGGGTGAACTGGACGCGGGCGTATCCACAGTCCAGGGCCTTGGACAGCGCGCGCACGACCAGGGTCTTGCCGAGCCCGGGCACGCCTTCGAGCAGTGCGTGGCCGCCGGCGAGCAGGGCGATCAGGATCTGGTCGAGCACGTCGGCCTGGCCGATGAAGGCCTTGCCGACTTCGTCGCGCACGGCGGCGGCGCGTTCGGCCAGCGCGGTGCCGGTGATCGGGACGAGCGGAGCGGCGTCGAGGCTCATAAGCGGTTTCTCATGCGGATCAAAGTGGCGATGCGGGCGCGGAACGCGGCGTGGTCGCGTACCGGCGGCGGAGTGAGGGCGTCGCGGATGTCGTTGGCGGCGATCGGCGCCGGATCGGCCTTGAAGCGCTCGATCAACAGCGCGATCTGCGGCTCGCCGTCGAGCGCGGCGGCATAGGGGTCGCGGCGGCGCAGGCGGGCGATGAAGGCGCGCCGCGCCGACTCGTACAGGCGCGGGCCGTAGCCGTAGCGATACACGTGCTCGCCGCTGGCGACGATGTGTTCGAGCAGCGAGCGCCGCTCCAGCGCCGGCGCCGGTCGCAGCGGGCCGAAGCGCTGGGTGCGCTGCCACAGCCAGCCGAGCAGGCACAGCAGCAGCGGCAGCCAGGCCATCCAGCTCTCGCGCAGCAGGGTCTTCCACAGCCTGGGCACTTCGGCGGCGTAGATCAGGTGCACGGTGCCGGCGCGGTAGTTCGGCGCCAGCACCTGGCGCGCGAACGCGGCGTTCGCCGGCGCGGCGATCTCGTCGTCGCCCAGGGCGATGCGGTCGAGCAGGGGGTTGCCGCTGCCGGTGCGGTTGGACAGGAAGTCGAGGTCGGCGAGCACGTCGACATGGCCCTGGCCGCGCGGAAAGCGCGCATACACGTAGGCGCTGTCCTCGTCGCCCCAGGCGTAAACCGGGTCGGCGTCGCTGTTGTAGAAATAGAAGCGGCGCGCCGAGCAGAACACGGGTTTCGGTTCCAGGCCGCGCTCGTACAGGCCGACGCATTCGTTGCGCAGGTATTCCGGGTCGGCGGCGTCGCTGGCATCGAGCAGGGTGATGCCGAGCGCATCGAGCACCGGCACCGGCGAGTCGCCGACCTGGTCCTCGAGCGGCGGCGTGCGCACGATCAGGTGACCGCCGCGCTCGACCCAACCCAGCAAGGCCTCGGCTTCGCTGCCGGCCAGGGTGCGCGGGTCGCGGTAGATCAGCACCGTGTCGCGCGCCTGCAGCGGGTGGGTCGCCAGTTGCAGGCGCTGGCGCGCCTCGACCTTGACCTTGTCGCGCAGCAGGGCGAGCTTGAGCACGTACAGCGGATTGCTCGCGGCCTCGCCGCTGCGCGCGGCGGCGACGGTTTCCTCGACCTTGTGGTGGTCGCGACGCCACAGCGCGCCGACGGTCAGCACCACCACGATCAGCGCGGCCGCGCCGACACCGGCGAGGATCAGGCCGGTGCGGTTCATGCCGCCCACCCGAAGCGCCGGCTCAGCTGGCCCACCAGATCGTCGAAGTCGTCGCCGCTCGGCAGAGTTTCGGCGTACGCCGCGTATTGCCAGGTGCGCACCGCACGCGCGAACGCCTCGCGGTCTTCGGCCGAGGCCAGCTTGCGCGAGGCGCGCAGGCACTGGGCTTCGGTCGCGCCCGGCACCAGCACGATGTCGGCGCGTTGCGCCATCGATTCGACCGCGGCGCGGTACATCAGGGCCAGCGCATCGCGCCGGCGGCCGGCCTGCCACAGGCGGCGGATGGCGGTCGGGATATCGTCGGGCAGCGGCGCGTGTTCGGGCAGCGGTGCGTTGCGCACGTCGCCGGGCGCCTCGTCCTCGTCGACGCCGCCGTCGCGGAACCAGCCGATCCAACGCGAAGCGGTCAGCAGCAGGGCGACGACGATCAGGGCCACCACGCTCCACATCGCGACCTGCAGAACCCCCGCCACGCCGCTGCTGAGCCCCTTGAACAGGCCCTGGTTGATCGCGTCCTCGCGTTCGTCCTTGGTCTTGTCCTTGCTCTCGGACTTGGCTTTCCAGACGCTCTGCTTGCGCTTGGGGTCGACGGTCGGGTCCTTCATCGCCCGGGCGACCGCATCGCGCAGGCCGCGATCGTCGCTGCGGCCGTCGCGAAAGACCTCGCCGAGCGTCGACGGCAGCCTGCGCGTCTTCTTGGCGTTGTCGTCGTATTCGCGGATCGGCGCTTCGCTCGCCGCGTCCTCTACGGCTTCCTCGATGTCGCCGCCGCCATCGTCGGCAGCGGCCTGCCCGCTCGCGTCGGCGCCCGCGTCGATGTCCACGGCGGCGCCGGTCTCGACCGCGGGCGGCGTCTGCGCGGCCGCGTCGGGCGAGAAACCGATCATCGCGCACAGCACCAGCAGCATCGGCGCGGCCGCGGCGGCGAGGCGCGCGCGCAGGCGGCGGAACACGATCTCGATGTCCCAGCCCTCGATCTGGGTACGCCGGTTGAGGTACAGGCCGAAGCCGGCGCCGACGTAAAACGGTTCGATCACGCTGACCGCGCCCCAGGCCAGCAGGTTGAACAAGGCGCTGAGCCACTGCGGCTCCACGCCGATCGCTTCGATCAACGACTTGAAGGTGTCGGGCAGGTAATCGAAGGGCACGAACATCAACCCGCCGAGCACGCTGCCGATGACCAGCGCCATTTCGAAGTTCACGCACACCAGGGTCAGCAAAGCGCACACGCCGTAGACCGGCGCGCCGAGCGCGGAACGGCGCTGCCGCGCTTCGCCGCCGTCGCCGCCTTCGAGCAGGTCCACCGGCAGGTACAACGACCGCGCCGGGCTGAGCCGGCGCCAGGTCAGGTAGGGCAGCCACCAGCGCGCACCCCAGCGCAGCTGCGCGCGCACGGTCTGGCGGGTGCCCGGGGTCTCGCCGAACACCGCGCGCGAGATCACGAACAGCGGGATGCGGTCGAACCAGGGCTTGAGCCACCACATCAGCAGGCCCGACAGCCACAGCAGGTCCAGCGCCCAGCCGGCGACATTGAGCAGCAGCAGGATCGGCAGGGTCACCAGCAGCCAGGGCTTCCAGATCGCGCCGGCGTGGCTGCGCACCAGGGCCATGCCGAGCTCGCAGGCTTCCCAGGCGGTGCGCGGACGCAGCGAGACGGTCAGCGCTTCGAGCTTCATGCCGCGTCTTCGTCGTCGCGGTGCACGGCGTTGCGGCCGCCGCGCAGCAGCCACAGGCCGACCAGCACCCAAAGCACCAGGCCGACGGCGTACTTGATCCCCGCCGGCACGCTGCCGATCGACGACCAGAACGCTTCGACGAAGGCGGCGAACACCAGCATCGCGAACACGCCGATGCAGATCAGCGCGCCGCGGCGGCCGCCGTGGATCAGCGAATCGATACGCCGGCGCTGTCCGGGCGCGATCAGGCTCAGGCCCAGGCGCAGGCCGGCGCCGCCGGAGATGACGATGGCGGTGAGCTCGGGCGCGGAGTGGCCGGCGACGAAACGCCAGAACGGCTCGCCGTGGCCGACCGCCTGCAGATGCCCGGCGACGCCGCCGATCATCACGCCGTTGAAGATCAGCACGAACACCGTGCCGAGCCCGGCGACCAGGCCGCTGGCGAAAGTCTGGAAACCGATGCCGACGTTGTTGCCGATGTAGTGGGCGAACATCTGCAGGTCGTCTTCGCTGGTGCGGCCCAGTGCGCTGTCGGGCTTGGCCGGGTCGTACATCTGCTCGAAGCGGACCAGCGACTGGGCGTCGAACAGGCCCGCGGCGAGTTCCGGGCGCATCTGGATGGCGACGAAGATGCTGATCAACGGCAGCCAGAACAGCAGCGCCGCGGCCAGCATGCAGCGCCACTCGGCGCGGACCAGGCGCGGGAAACCGGCCAGCAAGTACTCGGCCGCACGCCGCCAGTGCACCGGCTTGGTCCGGTACAGCACGCTGTGGCCGCGCTGCATCAACTGCTGCAGGCGATCGGTGACGACCGCGCTGTAGCCGCGCCGGCGCGCCAGCGCCAGTTGCTGGCACAGGCGGCGGTGGCGCTCGGGAATCTTGTCGTCGCGCAGGCCGGTCCAGTCGCGGCGGTGGCTGCGCGCGTTGCGGGCGCTCGCAGCGCGCATCTCCAGCCAACGCTCGAGTTCGCGCCACTCGGCCTCGTGGCGGGCGACGAAATGCTCCTGCCTCATCGCCGCCCCAGCAGCCAGTTGGCGATGCCGTACAGGCGGGTCACCGCGGTTTCGCCGCGGGCCTGGGTCAGGGTCTCGGTCAGGTCGGCCAGTTCGGCCTGGCGCGCCGCGGTCAGGCCCGGGCCGCGTTCGGCGAACGCGACCACGGCCGCCTGTTCGTGCGGCAGCAGCACCGTCGACGGCGCCAGCGGCGGGCTGATCGCGGCGGCGCGGATGTCGGTCTGGCGCGCGGCGTGCACGACCAGGGTGCCGGCGACCATGTCGCCGAGGCGGCGGCCCCAGGGATCGATCAGGCTGGTGACCAGGCCGACCGCGTAGCAGACCGGCAGCGCATCGACGACGCGCAGCAAGTTGCGGGTGAACGAGGCCATCCAGCCGACCGGGGCGCCGTCGGCGGCGACCACGCGCAGGCCCAGCGCCCACTTGCCGGGCGTACGCCCTTGCATGAGCACCTCGAACAGCACCTGGTAGAACCAGGTCATCACGAATACCGCCAGGCCCAGGATGGCGTTGCCGGCCTCGCCGAACAGGCCGACCAGAGCGCGGAACAGGGCCACGTAGATGACCGCGCGCAAGGCCAGGTCGATGATCCAGGCCAGCGCCCGCGGTACCGGTCCGGCCGCGCGCAGGTGCAGGGCCACGCCCTCCGGCGTCACCACCTGGCGGTAGGTGTCGAGCATCAGGCGTTAATGACCTTCGTATCCGCCATCAGGTCATGCAGGCACAGGCTGTCCTCGCCGAAGATCCACAGCACGTTGACCAGCGCGAACACACCGCCGAGACAGGGAACCGCCTCGATCAGGGCGATCAGGAACATGCGCAGGCCGAGGATCCGGCCGAGCGAGGCCGGGGTGCCGTCGGTGCGCACGATCTTGATGCCGATCCATCGCTTGCCGAGGGTCTGGCCGCTCTGGTTGAGCAGGACGAGGTTGTAGACGAACAGGCCGAGCAAGAGCAGGACGCTCAGGCCCATCATGGCCATCTGGATCGCCGAGGGTTCCTTGCTTTCCGGATCGATCGCGACGGCGATGAACATCGGCAGGAAACACGCCAAGGACAGCCCGCCGTCGATCAGGCGGGCGACCAGGCGCATGCCGCGGTCGGCGCGGACGGTTTGTTGCCACTCGGCATTCGGCAGCGCCGGCATGTTCGGCGCGGCGTACGGATTCTGCGTTTCTTCCATGTAACCCCTGACTCCCTGAGTCCTGCTTTCCCCTGCCGCGACTGTAAACGCGGCCATCGGCCCTGACTAGCCCGGCCGCGACTAGCCCGACAGCATGTCCAGGTAGCGATCCTTGAGCCGCACATAGTGCTGTGCGCTGTATTGCAGCTGTTCGATCTCGCGGTCGCTGAGGCGGCGCGCGAGGCGGGCCGGGTTGCCGACCCACAGCTCGCCCTCGCCGACGATCTTGCCCGGCGACAGCACCGCGCCGGCGGCGACGAAGCCATAGCGCGACACGCGTGCGCCGTCGAGCAGCTTGGCGCCCATGCCGATCAGGGCGAACTCGTCGACCGTGCAGGCATGGACGATGGCGCCGTGGCCGATGGTGACGTCGTTGGCGATGACCGTCGGCAGGCCGCCGGGCCGGGTGAACGGACCTTCGTGGGTGACGTGGACGATGGTGCCGTCCTGGACGTTGGTGCGCGCGCCGATCGAGATCGAATTGACGTCGCCGCGGACCACGCAGTTGGGCCAGATCGAGACGTCGTCGCCGAGCTCGACCTCGCCGATCACGGTCGCGGCCGGGTCGACGTAGACGCGCGCGCCGAGGGTGGGAAACTTGTCGAGATAGGGACGTAGGCTCATGCGGGCATTGTAGGCGCTCGCGCCGACCCAAGACGCCGCGGGCGCGCAACCGCCACGGACGGTACGGTGACGGCGAGCGAGGCGCTGTCTTGAACGCAACGGCCGATCCTCCCCCCTCGGTTGTCCCCTGGCGCCCGCGCGCCGGGCGCCCGAACCCGACTAGACTGCGGCGTATGGATACGATCGCCACGACTGCCCCGACCGAACTCGCCCCCACCCGCGAGCGCCTGCGCGCCGCCTGGCAGGCGCGCAAGCCCGACTACGCGCAACGCCGCGCCGACCTGCTGCGTCTGCGCGACGCCTTCCGCGCCCGCGGCGCGGCGATGGATGCGGCGATCCGCGCCGATTTCGGCCACCGCTCCAGCCACGAGAATCTGCTCTCGGAAGCGATGATCACCCTGGCCGAGATCGACCACGCCCTGGGCCACCTGCGCCGCTGGATGCGCCCGCGCCGGGCCGCGGTCGGCTGGCGCTTCTGGCCGGCGCGCGCCGAGATCCGCCCCGAACCGGTCGGCGTGGTCGGCATCCTCTCGCCGTGGAACTACCCGGTGAACCTGGCCCTGGTGCCGCTGGTCTCGGCGATCGCCGCCGGCAATCACGTCTATCTGAAACCCTCCGAACATACCCCGCGCACCGCCCAGTTCCTGCGCGAGTTGCTGGCCGAGGTCTTTCCCGACGACCGCGTCGCGGTCGCGCTCGGCGGCCCGGAGATCGGCGCGGCGTTCTCGGCGCTGCCGTTCGACCACTTGCTGTTCACCGGCTCGACCGCGGTCGGGCGCAAGGTCATGGCCGCGGCCGCGCCGAATCTGACCCCGGTGACCCTGGAACTCGGCGGCAAGGCGCCCGCGTTGATCTGCGCCGACTACCCGATCGAGCGCGCCGCCGCGCGCATCGCCAGCGGCAAGTGGTTCAACGCCGGCCAGACCTGCATCGGCGTCGACTACGTCCTGGTCGACGCGGCGCGCCGCGACGAACTGGTCGCCGCCCTGCTCGAGCAATTGAAGGAACGCTACGGCGACCTGGTCGCGCCGCAGGACTACACCCGCATCATCAACGCCAGCCAGTACGCGCGCTTGTCGGGCTATCTCGACGACGCCCGCGCGCGCGGCCTGGAAGTGGTCGAACCCTTCGCCGGCAGCGTGCCGCGCGAGCAGCGCGTGGCCGAGCGGATTTTCCCGCCGGCGCTGGTGATCGACCCCGGCGCCGACGCCGAGGTCATGCAGCACGAGATCTTCGGGCCGATCCTGCCGGTGCTGTCCTACCGCAGCCTCGACGAGGCCATCGCCCGCATCAACGCGCTCGACCGGCCGCTGGCGCTGTACCCGTTCGGCCACGACCGCGCCCAGATCGAGCGCATCCTCGCCCAGACCCTGGCCGGCGGCGTCACCGTCAACGACACCCTGCTGCATTTCGGCGCCCACGACCTGCCGTTCGGCGGCATCGGCCCGAGCGGCATCGGCGCGATCCACGGCCGCAACGGCTTCGACGCCTTCAGCAAATTGCTGCCGGTGTTCCACCAGCGCCGCCTCGCCGCGAGCGACCTGCTCAAGCCGCCGTACCGCGGCAAGATCGATGCGATGATCCGCTGGCTGGCGAAGTAAACGCAGCGCTTGTTTCCGGCGGCCCTCGCCGCGCCCGCCTCGACCGCGGCGCGACGGCAACGGCGGTGCCGGCAACGCCCGGACCGGCACCGAGCGGCTACACTTGCCGCCATGAAAATCGTCAGCTGGAACGTCAATTCGCTTAACGTGCGCCTGCCGCATCTGGAACAGTGGCTCGGCACGTTCGCTCCCGACATCGTCGCGCTGCAGGAAACCAAGCTCGAGGACGCGCGCTTCCCGGACACCGCACTGGCCGGCGCCGGCTACCGCAGCGTGTTCGCCGGGCAGAAGACCTACAACGGGGTCGCCATCCTCTCGCGCGAAAGCGCGAGCGACGTGCAAGTCGGCATCCCCGGTTTCGACGACGAGCAAAAGCGTGTCATCGCCGCGACCGTCGGCGGGCTGCGCATCGTCAATCTGTACGTGGTCAACGGCCAGGACGTCGGCACCGACAAATACGCCTACAAGCTGCGCTGGCTCGACGCCGTGCACGCCTGGGTGCAGAGCGAGCTCGCCCGCTATCCCGACCTGATCGTGCTCGGCGATTTCAACATCGCGCCGGAAGCGCGCGACACCCACGACCCGGCGGTGTGGAACGAACACCACATCCTGACCTCGACCGCCGAGCGCGAAGCCCTGCAGCGCCTGCAGGCGCTTGGCCTGCACGACGCCTATCGCCTGCACAGCCAGGAAGAAGGCCAGTTCTCGTGGTGGGATTACCGCCAGGCCGGTTTCCGCCGCAACCTCGGCCTGCGCATCGACCTGACCCTGGTCTCCGAATCGCTGCGCGCCCGCTGCGTCGCCGCCGGCATCGACCGCGAACCGCGCACCTGGGACCGCCCGAGCGACCACGCCCCGGCCTGGGTGGAGGTGGTTTGAGGGACTCGGGACTCGGGACTCGGGACTCGGGACTCGGGACTCGGGACTCGGGACTCGGGACTCGGGACTCGGGACTCGGGACTCGGGACTCGGGACTCGGGACTCGGGAAAGAGCATAAAAAGCTTGTGGCTTGATGCAAGCATCGCTTCAACGCTGTTACCGAGTCCCCAGTCCCGAGTCCCGAGTCCCGCAACAAAAAAAGCCCGGCCGAAGCCGGGCTTTTTCTGTTGCGGTAAACGGCAGCGCTTAGCGCACGCGTCCGCGGCGGAACAGGTTGACGATCGCGAGCAGGACGATCGCGCCGACCAGCGACAGCAGCAAACCGGACAGGCTGAACGCGCCGCTGTTGATGGTGCCGCCGCCGATCCCGAGCACGCCGCCCAGCCAACCGCCGAGGAACGCGCCGACGATGCCGACGATGATGTTGAGGAAGATGCCCTGCTGACCATCGGTCCTCATGATCATGCTGGCGATCCAACCGATGACGCCGCCTACAATCAGCCAAATGATGATACCGAGCATGTGCGTTCTCCTAGCGATTCTGATGAGCCCAAGGCGACATGACCGTAATGCGATCACTGTGCCTCGTTCGGGGGCAGGGCAAGCATGAATCGGCCCACGTGACGGTCGTGTCAGAAACCGCGCTTAGGAATGTGAAGAAAATGCTGCGCTGGCAGGCATAAAGCACACTGCGCCTGGCTCGGATTCACGCGGGCGTTGCGCCTGCGTTTCGTTTCTCCCGATGAACGTCGCGATCCGCCGATGGCCGGCACCGGTTCGGCGTCATCGATGCGAAGCCGGCATGAAGGACTTCGGTTTCGTACTCGTGCCGTGGCGACTTGCGCCGCGCTTACTCGCTCTCGCGCAGCATCGCCTCGACCGCGTGGCGCGGCAGTTTGCCGGTTTCGTTGCGCGGCAAGGCGTCGACGCGGCGCAGCGGACGCGGCAGGAACACCGGATCGATGCTTTGCCGCAGCGCCTGCAGGATCGCGGCTTCGTCGAGCGTCGGCGCGACCGCCAGCGCGGCGATGCGGCGCACACCGAAGGCGTCGGCCGTCTCGAGTTGCAGCATCACTCCGTCGACCACGCCCTCGACCGCGAGCAACTTGCGGGTGAGATCGCCGAGCGAGGCGCGCTTGCCGGCGATCTCCAGCAGGTCGGCGCTGCGGCCGCGCAATACGAAGCGCCCGTCGGCTTCGACTTCCATCAGATCGGCGAGCACCACCGGCTCGGGCAGGTGCGGCGCATGGATCGCGGTGCCGTCGGGTTGCGGGCATATGCGCACGCCCGGCAACGGCGTCCACGCCGCTTCGTGCGCGGTGCGGCGGCGGGCGAACACGCAGGTCTCGGTCGAGCCGAACACTTCGCGCACCTCGCAGCCGTAGCGGGTTTCGGCCGCGACCGCGAGTTCGGCCGGCAGCGGCGCGGTCGCCGAGACGATGCCCGCCAGCGGCGGCAGTTCGACGCCGGACTCGACCAGCGCGCGCAGATGCACCGGCGTGGTCACCAGCAACGGCGGAGTCGGCGCGTCGCCGAGCGCGCGCGCGACATCGCCCGGGAAAAACGGCCGATCGGCGTGCACCGCGATCGGGCCGAGCAAAGGCAGCAGCACCGACATCTCCATGCCGTACATGTGCTGCGGCGGCACCGTCGCGACCAGGTAGGTGACCTCGTCGGCGCGCAACAGGTCGCCGAGCGCGATCAGGTTCTGCGCGGTGCTGGTGCGGAAGGCTTGCCAGGTCTTGGCGTTGGGCTTGGGCTGGCCGGTGCTGCCGGAAGTGAAGCCGATCGCGAGCAAGGCCGCGGCCTGCGCCGACAGCGCGTCGCCGGCCTCGCGCGGCAGTTCGGCCGGCAGGCGCAGATAACGCGGCGGCAGCGGATCCAGGGCGAGATCGCCGATGCAGTAGCTGTCGGAATAACGCGCGAGCACGTCGTCGACCACCGCCGGCGCGCGCGACGGCGGCAGCAGATTGGCTTGCCCGCGCAAGGCCACCGCGCACAGCGCGACCAGGAAGCGGTAGCGGTTTTCGCACAAGTTGACCGCGTACTGGGCCGCCGGCAGGGTCGCGGCGAGCGCGCGCACCTCGGCCTCGAAACCGGCACGGTCGATCGCGCCGCCGGCACCGAAGGCCAGGGCACGCCCGGGCGCGCCCGCGACGAGCGCGAACGACTCGCCGCCGGGCGACGCAGGATCCTGGCTGAACGCAACGAGGCTCGGATCGATAACCGCTGACATCAATGATTTCCCGCGGCCGCACGGCCGTTTCCAATAGCGCAACTTGCCCGGGCCCGCCTGATCGCCAGCTGAGGGTCCGTTCCGGACCGTCGCCGCGTGGCAGCGCGACCGCACCGCGCCCCCGCGCCGTGCCGCCGCCATGAACCCGTACCCCGGGGTTTAGCTTACGCTGAGCGGCCTGCCGCAGGCCAAAGCCCACCTGTTCATGTCCCTGTCCGGCCATTCGTCTTCGCCCCTCGATACGTATACCGAGCGCTCCGACGGCCATGAGCTGCGCTGGACCTGGCTGGCCCATCGGCACGGACAGCCGGCCGAGCCGGAGGCGCGCGAATGGCTGGCGAGGCAGCTCGGCGACCCCCGCCTGTCGCTGACCCGCGACGGCCGCCAACGCCCGCACCTGGACCCGCCGCACCAGCGCTACGACTGCAATTGGAGCCACAGCGGCGAGCGCCTGTTGGTCGCGCTGGCCCATCGGGCGCAGGTCGGCGTCGACCTGGAGCGGCTGCAACGGCGACCGCGCGCGCTGGAAGTGTCGGCGCGCTTCTTCACCGATCGCGAGTCCGACTGGCTGCGGGCGCACCCCGACCGCGACCGCGCCTTCCTGCGCCTGTGGTGCGCGAAGGAGGCGGTGCTCAAGGCGCACGGCCACGGCCTGTCGTTCGGCCTGGACAAGCTGCGTTTCGAGGAACGCGACGACCGGTTGCAATTGGTCGAATGCGATCCGGCCCTGGGCCGGGCCGAGCAATGGCATCTGCGCGAGATCGAGCCGGCCCCCGGGTACCTGGGCGCGCTGGCGTGGCGGCCGCTGGCGGAGTAAGCGGCGCGGGTTTTCGCGCGCTGCGCCCAGATACGGATGCGGACCTCGGGGTTTCGCCGCCGCGGTTTCGCGGTCGCGGCTTGCGCCGCTCCTACCCTTTGCAGGCCTGCCCTTCGCAGGCGCGGCTTCGGGGAGCTTCGCCGCCGCCCCTTGGCTGCGCCCGGCCCGGCCCATCGGCGATACTGTCGCCGATGAATACCCCCGTCTCCTTACCGCCCGGGCTGCGCAGCGAGCTCGAAGCCGGCCTGTCGGCGCTCGCCCTCGATCCGGCCCTGTCGGCGCCGCTGCTGGACTACATGGCCCTGCTCGCGCGCTGGAACCGCACCTACAACCTGACCGCGGTGCGCGACCCGCACGAGATGGTCGCCAAGCACCTGCTCGATTCGCTGGCCATGCATCCCTACGTCGACGCGCTCGCCGGCCGCGGCGGCGCCCTGGCCGACCTGGGCACCGGCGCCGGCCTGCCCGGCATCCCGCTGGCCATCGTCAAGCCGGGCCTGCGCGTGACCCTGGTCGAGAGCAACGGCAAGAAGGCCCGCTTCATGCGCGAGGCCTTGCGCCAGCTGGGCCTGAAGGACGCGCGCGTGGCCGAGTCGCGGATCGAGGCCTTCGCCGAGCCCGGCGCCTACGACGCGATCACCGCGCGCGCCCTGGCGACTCTGCCGCTGATCCTCGAACTCGGCGGTCACCTGCTCAAGCCCGACGGCGTGCTGCTGGCGATGAAAGGCGTGCGCCCGGACGAGGAGATCGCCGCCCTGCCGTCCGGCTGGAGCGTGCGCTCGGTCGAACCGATGCGGGTGCCCGGCCTGGCCGCCGAGCGGCATATGGTGGTGGTCGCTCGACGCGAGCCGGGACTCGGCAGCCGGGACTCGGGACTCGGGACTGGGGACTCGGATCAAGCAAAGGCAGCGCGACCTGGCGAGTCGCCTTAACCGCAGGGCGCGCCGTCCACACTCCCCAGGTTCGTCGGCCGGGACTCGGGACTCGCCAGCGGGGACTCGGGACTGGGGACTCGGGTGAAGCAGGGGCAGTGCGACCTGGCGAAGGCGCCTTAACGGCAGAGCGCCGTCGACACCCCGAGGTTCGGGGCTCGGAACCCGGTTCAAGCAAAGGCAGCGCGACCTGGCGGATCGGCTTAACCGCGGGAGATCGGCAGGGGCCGGCAAGTCCCAGTCCCGATCCGCGAGTCCCGAGTCCCCCGTCCCGACCGGCGAGTCCCGAACCCCGAGTCCCGAGTCCCGGCTTAAGACTGGGGCATAATCCCCAGTCCGGCCGGCGCCAGGCGCCGTCCTCCTTCATGTCATCTCATCGTTACAGCAGGGGACGAGCCGCATGGCCCGCATCATCGCCGTCGCCAACCAGAAAGGCGGGGTCGGCAAGACCACCACCGCGGTCAATCTGGCCGCCGCGCTCGCGCGCACGCCCAAGCGCGTCCTGCTCGTCGACCTGGACCCGCAGGGCAACGCGACCATGGGCAGCGGCGTCGACAAGCGCCAGCTCGAGGACTCGATCTGCGATGTCCTGCTCGGCGAAGCCGACGCCGCGGCGACCATCGTGCGGGCACCCGAGGACTTCGACCTGCTGCCCGGCAACATCGATCTGACCGCGGCCGAGATCACCCTGATGGGCCAGGACGCGCGCGAGCAGCGGCTCAAGCGCGCACTGGCGCCGCTGCGCGGCAGCTACGACTTCATCATCATCGACTGCCCTCCGGCGCTGTCGCTGCTGACCCTGAACGCGTTGACCGCGGCCGACTCGATCATCGTGCCGATGCAATGCGAGTACTACGCGCTCGAAGGCCTCAGCGCGCTGGTCGACACGATCGAGGCGCTCAAGGCCAACCTCAATCCTTCACTCGAAATCGAAGGCGTGTTGCGCACCATGTTCGACGTGCGCAACAACCTGGCCAACGCGGTTTCGGCCGAACTCACCAACCACTTCGGCGACCGCGTGTTCCGGACCATCGTGCCGCGCAACGTGCGCCTGGCCGAGGCGCCGAGCCACGGCCAGAGCATCGTCGGCTACGACAAGGCCAGCCGCGGCGGCATCGCCTACATGGGCCTGGCCGGCGAAGTGCTGCGCCGCCAGCGCGAACGCGACCAGGCCGCCAAGGCCGCCGCGCAGGCCGTCACTGCGGAGACCCCGGCATGAGTCACCCTGCCAAGAAGCGCGGCCTGGGCCGCGGCCTCGAAGCCTTGCTCGGCCCCAAGGCCGCCGCCGAAGCGCCGGCCCTGGTCGAGGCCCAGCCCGGCGACCTGTTGCGCAACCTGCCGGTCGATTCGCTGAGCCCGGGCAAGTACCAGCCGCGCAAGCACTGGGACGAGGACAAACTCGCCGAGCTGGCCGAATCGATCAAGGCCCAGGGCGTGATCCAGCCCATCGTGGTGCGCGAGATCGGCGAGAGGGGCGGCAAGACCTACGAGATCATCGCCGGCGAACGCCGCTGGCGCGCCTCGCGCCTGGCCGGGCTCGAGGTGATCCCGGTGGTGATCCGCGAAGTCGACGACCGCACCGTGGTCGCGATGGCGCTGATCGAGAACATCCAGCGCGAAGACCTCAACCCGCTCGAAGAAGCCACTGCGCTGCAACGGCTGATCGACGAATTCGACCTCACCCACGCCCAGGCCGCCGAAGCGGTCGGCCGTTCGCGCGCGGCGGTGTCCAACCTGCTGCGCCTGCTCGAACTGCCGAGCGAGATCCGCATCCTGGTCGAGACCCGCGCCCTCGAGATGGGCCATGCGCGCGCCCTGCTCACGCTGGCCCCGCAGGCGGCGATCGCGCTGGCCCGCCAGGCCGCCGAGAACCAGTGGTCGGTGCGCGACGTCGAACACCGGGTGCAGCAGCTCGCCGCCGGCAAGGTGCCGGTGTCGGGCAAGCCCAAGCCGGCCAAGGCCAAGCCGCAGGCCGACATCGTCACCCTCGAACGCGAACTGTCCGAATCGCTGAGCACCAAGGTCAACGTGCTGCACGGCCGCGGCGGCAAGGGCCGCCTGGTCATTCATTACACCGACCTGGATTCGCTCGAGGGCGTGCTGGAGCGGCTGCGCGGCAAGGTCGAGGCCTGAGGCCGGCCGAGCGGGCACCCACAGGCGCATCGCGATCGCCGCGACCCGCCCACGCGGCGCCGGCAGGCACGCGGCGGTCATCCGCCGCCGCTATCCTCGACCCCTCACCGCCGGCCTGCCGGTCCTCGCCGGAGGCCGCCGGGGGCGGGAGTCGAGCACGGACTCGATTCGTCCGGCATAGCCTGCGGGGACGAGCCGGGGCCGTCCTGTGACGCTTTACGGCGGCAGGGCCGGATCGATCCACTAAAATGCTCCGTCCATCCTGGCCGGACGCATCGCCGTCGTTCGATCGCCCTTCGTCCGACCACCGATCCGACACCACCGAAAGGAGATTCGTATGAAATGGATTGCCGCCGCCACCTTGCTGCTGGCACCGGCCCTGGCCTTCGCCCAGTCGGGCAACTGCCCCGAACTCAGCGACCCCAGCCTGAAATGGGGCGAACGCCAAGGCGCCAACTACACCATCTGCTACCTCGAGCTGCCGTCGAGCCTCGGCTCCGGCTCGGGCCTGGGCGTGTACCTGGGCCAGCGCAGCTTCAAGCCGAACAAGAAGGCGCGCGCCGAGAAGGGCACGGTCGGTACCCAGGCGGTCACCTGGTACAAGAAGCCGACGATCAACAACGCCCGTCCGTATTCGCGCGAAACCGTGATCAACCTGCCGGGCGCCAAGCCCAAGAGCAAGGTCAAGGTGTACGTCTGGATCGACGCGAGCAGCCAGCAACAGCTCGACGAAGCCTTCGGCCTGTCGCGCCAGGTCGCGGTCCAGTAAGCGGCGCCGTCGCAGCGCCCTCGGCGTCCTCCGCCGCGGGCGTTACGACCTTCCTCCGACATCGGTTCATCGATAGTCCGGCAAGCTACCTCTTCTCCACCGCGTTGCAGTTCCCATGACCCTCCTCGTCACCGGCGCAGCCGGCTTCATCGGCGCCAACGTCTGCCGCGCCCTGCGCGCGCAAGGCCAGGCGGTGGTCGGCCTCGACAACTACAACGACTACTACGACCCCCGGCTCAAGCGCGACCGCGTCGCCGCGCTGTGCCCGGACGTCGACATCCGCGCCCTCGATCTCGGCGATCGCGACGGTTTGGCCGCGCTGTTCGACGAGGTGCGGCCCGAGCGGGTGATCCACCTCGCCGCCCAGGCCGGCGTGCGCTATTCGCTGACCCATCCGCACGCCTACGTCGACAGCAACCTGGCCGGCTTCGTCAACCTGCTCGAGCTGTGCCGGCACCGCGAAGTGCAGCACTTGGTCTATGCCAGTTCCTCGTCGGTATACGGCGATTCGGCCACGCCGCCGTTTTCGGAAGACCAGCGTATCGACCGGCCGCGCTCGCTGTACGCCGCGACCAAGGCCGCCAACGAGCTGATGGCGCATACCTATGCCCACCTCTACGGTCTGCGCTCGACCGGCCTGCGCTTCTTCACCGTCTACGGCCCCTGGGGCCGGCCCGACATGGCGCCGTTGCTGTTCTCGCGCGCGGTCCTGGCCGGGCGCCCGATCGAGGTGTTCAACCACGGCAGGATGCGCCGCGACTTCACCTACATCGACGACATCGTCGCCGGCGTGCTCGGCGCGCTCGCCCACCCGTCCGAGCAAGACCCGCCGCACCGCGTGTTCAACCTGGGCAACCACACCCCGGTCGAGCTCGAACGCTTCATCGCGGTGATCGAGCAGGCCGCCGGCCGCAGCGCCGAAAAGGTCTACAAGCCGATGCAGCCGGGCGACATGGTCGAAACCATGGCCGATACCCGCCGCGCCCATGCCGCGTTCGGCTTCGAGCCGAGCACCTCGATCGAGCTCGGCCTGCCGCGGGTGGTCGGTTGGTGCCGCGACTACTTCGGCGAGCGGGCCTGAGCCTGCCGGACCGGCGCCCGCGCCGGACCATGTGAAGCTCCGCTTCGCCGCGGCGATGACACACTATCCTGGCTCCCTCGCGCTTGCGGCCGGAGCCGACCACCCCCACCTGCCCTGCAGTTCCTGTCTCTCGGGGCGTCGGCCCGGAACACCGGGCGCCCGGCGGCGTAGGGCGGCCTGAGGCGCCGTCGCGTATCGGCGGTCGCGCCTGCACTCGCCCGCAGCGCGTCCGCCCCGACCTGCCAGCCCCAGGGCGCAATCGCATCGAATCCATCGCGAGTTCCAAGCAATGACGCAAAGCCCACAACTGTCCGTCGTCGTACCGGTGTTCAACGAACAGGACAACGTCGCCCCGCTGATCCAGGAAATCACCACCGCGCTGCGCGGCCGCGCGCCGTCGGACGGCGGCGATTTCGAGATCGTCTACGTCGACGATCATTCGCGCGACGGCACCCTGGCCGCGCTGGAAGCGCTGAAGGCCGGCGTGCCCGAGCTGCGCGTGCTGCATCACGTCACCCAGAGCGGGCAGAGCACCGCGGTGCGCAACGGCGTCAAGGCCGCGCGCGGCGCCTGGATCGCGACCCTCGACGGCGACGGCCAGAACGATCCGGCCGACATCCCCAAGCTGCTGGCCAAGCGCGCCGAATCGGCGCCCGAGGTGAAGCTGTTCGCCGGCTGGCGGGTCAACCGCCAGGACTCCGGCAGCAAGCGTTGGGCCTCCAAGTGGGCCAACGCGATCCGCAGCCGCATGCTGCGCGACGACACCCCCGACACCGGCTGCGGGATCAAGCTGTTCGAGCGCGCCGCCTTCCTCGAACTGCCGTACTTCAATCACATGCACCGCTACCTGCCGGCGCTGTTCCAGCGCGCCGGCTGGAAGACCGTGAGCGTGCCGGTCAACCACCGTGCCCGCAGCACCGGCGTATCCAAGTACAACAACCTCAACCGCGCCCTGGTCGGCATCGCCGACCTGCGCGGCGTCGCCTGGCTGATCCGCCGGGCCAAGGTCACCGCCATCGTCGAACGCTGAGGCGCGCCATGGACTTCATGAACTCCCCGATCGCCTGGCTGGCCTGGACCGGGCTGCACATGTCGCCGTGGAAGCTGATCGGCCTGGTCGGCGCCTTCATGTTCGGCGGCCGCTGGCTGGTCCAGTTCATCGCCAGCAAGCGCCAGGGCAAGCCGGTGATCCCGCGCGCGTTCTGGTACATGAGCCTCGTCGGCAGCGTCATGACCCTGAGCTATTTCGTGTTCTCGCAGAAGCAGGACTCGGTCGGGGTGATCCAGAACCTGTTCCCGGCCTTCACCGCCGCCTACAGCCTGTACCTGGACATCAAGCATCGCGGCTGGCATCGCGACCGCAACGGCCACTAGCTGTCTCAAACTGGACTGCGACTTCAGCGTTCTCAGGGTAGGGGCAGCGCCAGCCGCGCCTGCGCCCTACGCCTACCGCGCCACGGCGGTGCCCCGTGCTCGTCGGACTTCTCCCGGCCCGTTACGTCCCGACCTGCCGCCCCGCGGTCGCGGCTTGCGCCGCTCCTACCCCCGGACTGCCGCGGCTTCGCCCTGGCCGGCCCAAGTGCTTGTTCCGGCTTGAATTTGCCGGCATAATGCGCGGCTCGCTGCGTCCGGCTTGCCCCTAGGGGTGTCCGGGCGGACCCGGAAACGCGATTCCGGCCCGCCACGGTGCAGCGGTTTTCAATCCTGACCCGTGTCGCGTGGTGCGTGCATTCGTTCGAATGCCGGCATCGGGGCCGCCGCCTCCCTGGCCAAGGGAAGCACAGACCTTTTCGAGGTGCGTAATGTCCCGCGTATGCCAAGTAACGGGCAAGCGAACGACGACTGGCAACAACGTCTCGCATGCCATGAACAAGACCCGCCGCCGTTTCCTCCCCAACCTGCACGAGCGCCGTTTCTGGGTCGCCAGTGAGAACCGTTGGGTGAAGCTGCGTGTTTCCGCCCATGCCCTGCGCACCATCGACAAGAACGGCATCGATTCCGTTCTCGCCGAGCTCCGCGCCCGCGGCGAAAAGATCTGAGGAGGACTGACCCATGGCTTCCAAGCGCGACAAGATCCGCCTGATCTCGACGGCGAACACCGGTCACTTCTACACGACCGACAAGAACAAGAAGAACACCCCGGCGAAGATGGAGGTCAAGAAGTACGACCCCGTCGTCCGCAAGCACGTGATCTACAAGGAAGGCAAGATCAAGTGATGCACTGGCGCGTTCGCGCTTCGCGCGAAACGCCTTGGCCATTGCATCATCCCCGCGAAAGCGGAGATCCAGAGCCTTCAGAACGAACCCGCCCCGTGGCGGGTTTTTTCTTTTCCGGGCTCGGGGCTCGGGGCTCGGGATTCGGGATTCGGGATTCGGGATTCGGGATTCGGGATTCGGGATCGAATGGTCGCGGACGCTCATGCCTGGATAAAGCCCTGCATCCCCGCTTTCGCGGAATGACAGCAGGGGGTATCGCGAGGGTGGATCGAGCTTGGCGATTCCCCCAAGCCACGGCGCCGCGAGGCCGCGCGAACCGCGGCCTCGCGACGGCTCGCGTCAGGGCACCACGTTGTTGAAGAAGGTCTTCACCTGCGGCCAGATCAGCTGCATCTTCACGCCTCGGTTCGGCGCCTGCAGATTGCAGTTGCCGCCGAAGTGGTGCAGCGCGACGACCTTGTGCGAGGAGCGCGCCAGCACCGGCGAGCCGGAGTTGCCGCCTTCGGTGTCGCAGTAGTAGCCCGCATCGGTGTTGGTGCCGTAACCATCGGCATCGGCGTCGATGACCTTGCAGCGGCCGCCGCCGTCGCGATCGCTGACGACCGACAACTCCTTCATGCGGGTGGCGGGATGACCGCTGATGTAGATCTCTTCGCCAAGCACCGGCTTGCGCACGTCGAGGCCGAGATAGCCGAAGCCGGAGATCGCGGCGAAGTTCTTCACCGTCAGCAGGCTGTAGTCCAGGGTCTGGTCGGTCTTGAGCAACTTGTCGCCGGCGACCTTGGTCAACGTGCCGCTGGTGGTGCCGGTGCAGGTGGTGGCCTGATAGTTGAACCAGTACTCGGACGCGGCCACGTCGGCGGCGCTGTCGAGGCAGTGGTTGTTGGTGAAGATGCGGTTGTCGGCGCCCACGCGCCAGGCGGTGCACCACTTAGTGCCGTTGAGCAGGATCAGCGCGACCGGCTTGGAGCGCGCGACCGCGGTGGCGTCGGTGCCGGCATAACAGGCGACCGGGCGGCTGTCCTTGACCCCGCAGATCGACTTGGCCGAGATGTCGCCGCCGAGCAGGCCGGCATCGTTCAACTCGCCCATCAACGCTTGCGGCAAGCCTTCGTCGTAACGGCTCACGCGCACGCCGTGGCGCGGCGCCCACGGCTCGGTCGGCGTGCCGGTCAGGCGCAGCACCGCGGTGTTGCCGGCGATCGACATCGCACCGAACCGGGTCATGCCGTCCTCGCCGAGCGCGGCATCGACGGTGTGGCGACCCAGGTCGCCCTGGCGATAGCGATAGACCTCGGTGCCCTGCGGGTTCGACACCTGCAGGGTCACGCCGGCGGGGAGATCGAAGTGTTCGAAGTGCACCTTGATGAAGGCCGCATCGGGCGTGCTGATCCGCACCGGACGCGACCACGCCGATTTGGACAGGCCCGAATGCGGCCCGAGGCGCAAGTCGACGGCGCGGGTCTGGCCGGCGGTCAGCGGCGCCGGGCGAGGCTCGGCGGCGAAGGCGGTGGCGGTCAACAGGCAGGCGCCGATCAACAGGCCGAAAGCCTGCGGCGAAATCCTTGCGATGGTCATGTCGTCTCCTAAGATTCCGATCCGGCGCTCTCTACGCGACTGCGAACGCCGCGCATGCGCCGCGCACGAGCTTGCACAGCGCGAGCGCCGCACAAATGCTTCAAGCAAGCTCGAAATCGCCCGCAAACGTGACCGCGATCGGATTCGCGGCGCGGATGTGCGGAACTTGAATCGAGCGCGCAGCGGGTGTGTGCGCAGGAGCTGAACGCGTGCGCGGCGGCGGATGGCGCGGATTTCTTCGAGTGCGCCGCGCTTTGAGGCCAGCCGCGACCACGCTGCCTCAGGATGGCGACGCGACCGGCCATCCCGCGGTCGCGGCTTGCGCGCTCCTACCCGCAGGAACCGAACCGCGAAGAGATCGTATCGCCTTCGTGAACGCGAAGCGCGGCCCGTGTGCGGGCCGCGCCTCGTCGAACCGCGTCGTCAGAACTGCAGGGCCCAACGGTCGATCTTGCCGACGTCCTGCGCGGCGTTGTCGTTGACGCGCAGCTTCCACACGCCGTTGGCGACTTCGCTCGACGCATTCACCGTATAGGTCGCGTTGATGTTGTCGGCGCTGCCGCCGCTGCGGTTGTGCAGGTTGTAGAGGCTGCCGTCGGGCGCGACCAGGTCGACCTTCAGGTCGCCCTGATAGGTGTGCACGATCGCGACCTCGACCTTCAAGGTCGCCGGGGCATTGCCTGCGACGCCGCTCACGGTCAGCGGGCTGTCGACGGTGGCGTTGTCGTTGATCGCATAGTCGGTGGCATTCTCGAAGCGCGGGCCCGGCGTCGGGCCGCCGGTGTCGCCGTCCGGCACTACGCCGCCGAAGTGGGTCGAAACTTGCGGCCAGATCAACGAGAACTTCGCGCCGGAGTTCAGGCAGCCGCCGAAGTGGTGCAGGGCGATGGCCTTGCGGGTCGAGCGCGCGATCACCGGCGAGCCCGAGCTGCCGCCTTCGGTGTCGCAGTAATAACCGATGTCGGTGTTGGTGCCGTTGCCGTTGACGTTGGCCGAATCGACGCGGCAGCTGCCGCCGCCGTTGCGGTCGTCGACCACGCTGAGTTCCTTCATGCGTCCGCCCGGATGGCCGGAGATGAACAAGCCCTCGCCCGCGGTCGCCGCGCGCACGTCGAGGCCGAGATAACCGAAGCTCGAGATGGTCGCGAAGTTCTTGACCGTGAACAGCGTGTAGTCGAGGGTGGCGTCGGTGCGCAGCATCTGGTCGCCGGCGACCTTGGTCACCGTGCCCTGGCTGCCGCCGCAACTGCTGAGCTGATAGTTGAACCAGAACTCGGCGCCGGCCACCGCCGCGGCGGTGTTGATGCAGTGGTTGTTGGTGAACATGCGGTTGTCGGGACCGACGCGCCACGCCGTGCACAGGCTGCCGCCGCTGCTGAGCATGCGCGCGACCGGGCGCGAGCGATCGAAAGCGGTGGCGTCGCTGCTCGCGTAGCAGGCCGCGGCCCTCTTGTCGTCGACGCCGCAGATCGACTTGGTGCCGACCTGGCCGCCGAGCAGATCGGCGTCCTGCAATTCGCCGAGCATCGCCTCGGGATAGCCTTCCAGATAACGCGTCACCACGACGCCGTGCCCGGAGTTCCACGGCTCGCGCGGCGTGCCGACCAGGCGCAGCACCGCGACCGGGCCGCCGATCGACATCGCCGAGAAGCTCTGGCGGCCGTCCTGACCGAGGTCTTTGGCGACGGTATGGCGGTCGCGCTGGGTGTTGCCGTAACGATAGACCTCGCGGCCGTCGGGACTGGCGACTTCGAGCATCACCCCTTCGGGCAGCGAGAAACGGTCGAAGTGCACCTTGATGAAGGCCGCATCGGGCGTGCGGATCTCGACCGGTTCGAACGCGGCCTTGCCGCCGGCGCCGAGGCGCAGGTCGGTGCTGCGCTGCTCGGCGATCTTGAGCGGCGCGGGCGCGGCGCCGGCGGCGGCCTGCGGGGCGTAGGACCAGACCAGGCCCGTGGTCAGGGCGACGGCGAGCAAGGTGGGTGCGAAGGTTTTCGTGGTTCCGGACTTCATTGCGGTGTCCCTCCTGGAGCGGCGATGGCGCGCAAAGCAGTCGCAACGGCGGTCGGCCGCCGATGGGGCGGCACAGCGTCGCGGTGCAGACGCCGGGGGTGACGAGTCGGAGCGCACGGCGAGCGCCGGCGCCGCAGCACGCTCTCAGATCGCCCCGGCCGAAACCGTGATCGCAGTGGTTCCGTCCACGGCCGTATCGCCGAATCTTGACCGCGGCCTCAGCGCGAGCGTGCCGGCGGTGCGGCGCGGCCCGCCCGGCTCCCGCCGGGCAGCACCGACCCGGGCGCCGCCGCGCCCTCCATGCCGCCCGCGGCCAAAGTCGAAGCCCGCCCCAGGTCCGGCCCGCGCGCCCAGGCCGTACACTCGACCGACTTCACCGATTCCGAACCCGCGCCCTTGGTCCCAGGCTGGATTCTGCTGCTGGTATCGGCCGGCTACGTCGGCCTGCTGTTCGCGGTCGCCTACTACGGCGACCAGCGCGAACGCACGCCGCGCGCGCGCTGGCTGCGCACCGCGGTGTACTCGCTCGCGCTCGCCGTGTACTGCTCGTCGTGGACCTTCTACGGCGCGGTCGGCACCGCCGCGCGCACCGGCCTGGGCTTCCTGCCGATCTACCTCGGCCCGCTGCTGATGCTGGCGTTCGGCTGGCGCATCCTCGAACGCCTGGTGCTGATCTCCGGCGAACACCGGATCGTCTCGATCGCCGACTTCCTGTCTTCGCGCTACGGCCGCGCGCCCGGCCTGGCCGCGCTGGTCGCCGCGGTCGCGCTGACCGCCGCGGTGCCCTACGTCGCGCTGCAGTTCAAGGCGGTGGCGATGAGCGTGGAGGTGCTGGCCGGTGTTCCGTCCGACGGCGGCCTGCTCGCCGACCCGGCGTTCTACGTGGCGATGATGCTGGCGGTGTTCGCGATCCTGTTCGGCACCCGCCAGATCGACGCCACCGAACACCATCACGGCATGGTGCTCGCGGTCGCGCTGGAGTCGCTGGTCAAGCTGATCGCCTTCATCGCCATCGGCGTGTTCGCGCTGGTCCACCTGCCCGGCCTCGGCAACTTCCCGCAGCGGATCCAGCAGGCCGCCCAGGTGGTGACCCAGCCGGGCCTGCCGGCCGGCTTCATCACCCAGACCTTGCTCGCGTTCACCGCGATCATCTGCCTGCCGCGCCAGTTCCACGTCGCCGTGGTCGAGTGCCAGGACCCGAACGACCTGCGCGCGGCGCGCTGGCTGTTCGGCGGCTATCTGGCGCTGATCACGGTGCTGGTGGTGCCGATCACCCTGACCGGCCAGGCCGTGCTCGCCGGCAGCGGCATCTCGCCCGACACCTACGTGCTGGCGCTGCCGCTGCAGTTCGACCAGCAGGCGCTGGCATTGATGGTCTACATCGGCGGTTTCTCGGCCGCGACCGGCATGGTCATCGTCTCCAGCGTCGCGCTGTCGACCATGGTCAGCAACGACCTGGTCGTGCCGCTGCTGCTGCGCAGCGGCGCCTTGAACGAAAGCCAGGGCATCGACCGGCAGGTGCTGTGGGTGCGGCGCATCACCATCGTGATGCTGGCGCTGATGGCGTATGCCTATCACCGCGGCTCGCTCGGCGCGAACGGTCTGGCCCAGCACGGCCTGCTCGCCTTCGCCGCGGTCGCGCAATTCGCCCCGGCGCTGATCGGCGGCCTGTACTGGCGCGGCGCCAGCCGCTCGGGCGCGTTCTCGGGCCTGTTCGCCGGCACCGTGGTGTGGATCTACACCCTGCTGCTGCCGGCGCTCGCGCGCGGCGGCTGGATCGCCGGCGACTGGCTGGCGACCGGCCCGCTCGACATCGTCTGGCTGCGCCCGGAGCAATTGTTCGGCCTGGTCGGCTGGGACCCGCTGACCCACGGCACCTTCTGGTCGCTGCTGTTCAACATCGGCGCGTTCTTGTTCATCTCGGTGCGGCAGCGCCCGCGCCTGCAGGATCAACTGCTCGCCGCGCCCTTCCTCGACCCCTACGTGCGCCGCCCCGCGCTCGGTCCCGGCGGCTGGGCCGGCAGCGTGCGCAGCGGCGAACTGCTCGCGCTGGCCGAACGCATCGTCGGCGAGCGTCATGCGCGCCGCGCGTTCGAGGACTACGCCCACCAGCAAGGCCGCGAATGGCTGCCGCTGCAGCCGGCCGACCGCGCCCTGGCCCAGTTCACTGAACGCCTGCTGGCCGCGGCGATCGGTGCGGCCTCGGCGCGCCTGACCCTGACCAGCGCCCTGCGCGGCTCGGGCATGGAACTCGGCGAAGTGGTCGCCCTGCTCGACGAGGCCAACCAGGAACTGCGCTTCAACCGCCAGGTGCTGTCGACCACGTTGGAGAACATCAGCCAGGGCGTCAGCGTGGTCGATCCGGAAATGCGCCTGGTCGCCTGGAACCGGCGCTACCAGGAACTCTTCGACTACCCCGACGGCATGCTCTACGTCGGCCGCCCGGTCGGCGACCTGCTGCGCTGGAACGCCGAGCGCGGCGAGATGGGCACCGGCCCGCTCGACGAACAGACCATCGAGGAACTGGTCGGCCGCCGCCTGGCCCACCTGCGCGCCGGCGCGCCGCACGTGTTCGAGCGCGTGCGCGCCAACGGCCAGGTCATCGAGATGGTCGGCCGCCCGCTGATCGGCGGCGGCTACGTCACCAGCTACAGCGACGTCACCGACTACAAGCGCGCCGAACAGGCGCTGCGCGAAGCCAACGAGACTCTCGAACAACGCGTCGAGCAACGCACCCAGGAAGCCGAATCGGCGCAGCAGTCCAAGACCCGCTTTCTGGCCGCGGTCAGCCACGACGTGCTGCAGCCGCTCAACGCCGCGCGCCTGTTCACCACCGCCCTGCGCGAAAGCGACGACATAGGCGAGCAACGGCGCCTGGCCGAACGAGTCGACGCCTCGCTGCGCGCCGCCGAAGACCTGCTCGACGGCTTGCTCGACATCTCGCGCCTCGACGCCGGCGCGTTGCGCCCGGAGTTGACCGACTTCGACGCCGGCGAACTGCTGCGCGAACTCGCCGCGCAATACGCGCCGAGCGCGGCCGGCCGCGGCCTGGAACTGCGGGTGCGACTGGCCCAGGCCTCGATGCCGGTGCGCAGCGACCGCCGCCTGCTGCGCCGCGCGCTGCAGAACTTCCTCGCCAACGCCTTGCGCTACACCCGCGAAGGCGGCGTGCTGCTGGCCGCGCGCCTGCGCCCGCATCGCGACCCCTCGCAACCGGGCCGGATCGAACTGCAGGTCTGGGATACCGGCCCGGGCATTCCCGAGCATCACCTCGAACAGATCTTCGACGAGTTCCGCCGCTTCGATCAGCCCGGCAGCGGCGGCGAACGCGGCCTCGGCCTGGGCCTGTCGATCTGCCAGCGCATCGCCCGCACCCTCGACCATCCCTTGCGGGTGCGCTCGCAGATCCGCCGCGGCAGCGTGTTCTCGATCACCGTGCCGCGCGGCCAGGCGCAGCGCGCCCAGCCGGTCGCCGAACCGGCGAATTCGGCGGCGGCCGATTCGCTGTCCGGCCTGCGCGTGCTGTGCATCGACAACGACCGCGAGATCCTAGACGGCATGCGCGCCCTGCTCGACCGCTGGGGCGCCACCGCGCTGCTGGCGGCGACCGTCGACGATGCGCTGGCGCTGCTCGATCAAACCCCCGACGTCGCCCTGGTCGACTACCACCTCCACGACCGCCTCGACGGCCTCGCCACCATCGACGCCCTGCGCGAACGTCTCGGCGTCGCGTTGCCGGCCGCACTGCTGACCGGCGACGGCAGCGATGCGCTCAAACTCGCCGCGCGCGAACGCGGCTGCCGGGTGCTGACCAAGCCGATCAAGCCGGCTTCGCTGCGCGCGTTCCTGGCCGCGCAGAAGCAGGCCGCGCAGGTCAGGCTGCGGCCGCCGCCTCAGATCGCCTGACCGCCCGAGACCTCGATCCGCTGCGCGTTGACCCAGCGGTTCTGCTCGGACAGCAGGCCGGCGATCATCGGGCCGATGTCGTCGGGCAGGCCGACCCGGCCGAGCGCGGTCATCTGCGCGAAGTGGCGGTTGAACTCCGGCGTGTCGCGCACCGCGCCGCCGAAGAAGTCGGTCTCGATCGCGCCCGGCGCCACCGTGTTGACCGCGATGCCGCGGCTGCCGAGTTCCTTCGCCAGATACAAGGTCAGCACCTCGACCGCGCCCTTCGCCGCCGCATACGCCGACCAGCCCGGCGCCGAGAAGCGGGTCAGCCCGGTCGACAGGTTGACGATGCGGCCGCCGTCGGCGATCAGCGGCAGCAAGGCCTGGGTCAGGAAGAACACGCCCTTGAAGTGGACGTCGACCAGGCGGTCGAACTGCGCCTGCGTGGTCTGCTCGAACGGCGCATAGTCGCCGTGGCCGGCATTGTTGACCAGGTGATCGAAGGTCTCGCGTTGCCAAGTGGCCTGCAACACCGAGCGCAAGCTTTGCACGAGCGGCGCAAATGCATCGATGTCGCCGGTGTCGAGCGGCAAGGCCACCGCCTTGCGTCCCATCGCCTGGATCTCGGCGACCACCGCGGCTGCGTCCTCGGCCCGGCGCTGGTAGGTGAGGACGACGTCGCCGCCCTGGCGGGCGATGTTGAGCGCGGTGTTGCGGCCGAGCCCGCGGCTGGCGCCGGTGACGAGGGCGATCTGGTTCATGGGACGGCTCCTGGGACGAATGAGGGCGCCACTATCGGACTCGCGTCCCGCCGCCGGTTGCTGGAATCTCGGCGTTGTTTGCCTGATCCTCCAGGCTGGCCCGTGCCGTCGCAGCGACGCAGTAGGCTCGCCTCCGTGACCACTCTTCTCGATACCCTCGCCCATTACGCCCAGGCCTACGCCGATTCGGCCGGCCTGGCCCGCACCCCGATCCCCGGCCTGGCCGCGATCCGCGCCACCGCGCCCAGCGGCCTGCTCCACGAAATCTCGCGGCCGCTGGTCTGCCTGGTCCTGCAAGGCAGCAAGCAGGTCGCCATGGGCTCCCAGAGCTTCGCCTTCGGCGCCGGCGATTCGCTGCTGATCGCCGCCGACGTGCCGACCGTCAGCCAGATCACCCAGGCCAGCGCCGCCGCGCCCTACCTGTCCTTCGTGATGGAACTCGACGCCGCGGTCATCGCGGACCTGGCCACGGAAATGCAGGCGGCGCCCAGCGCCGACCGCTTCCCGGTGCGGGTCGAGCCGACCGACAGCGAAGTCGCCGATGCGGCCTTGCGCCTGATGCGGCTGCTCGACCGCCCCGCGGCGATACCGGTGCTGCAGACCCAGTTGCTGCGCGAACTGCATTACTGGCTGCTGCTGGGCCGGCACGGCGCCGCGATCCGTCGCCTGGGCTGGCCCAACGGCAACGCCCAGCGCATCGCGCGCGCGGTGACCGTGCTGCGCGCCGAGTTCGCCCAATCGCTGCCGGTCGAACGCCTCGCCGCGGCCGCCGGCATGAGCCCGTCCTCGTTCTACCAACGTTTCCGCGAAGTCACCTCGCTGTCGCCGCTGCAGTTCCAGAAGCAGCTGCGCCTGATCGAGGCCCGGCGGCTGATGCTGTCGGAGGGCGTCAGCGCCAGCAGCGCCGCGTTCGCGGTCGGCTACGAAAGCGTCCCGCAATTCACTCGCGAATACGGCCGCGTATTCGGCCTGCCGCCGGTGCGCGATACGCGGACGGCGAAGCATCGGGCGCGGACGGCGACCTGAGGGGCGCCGCCGGCTATGCGCGGGCGAATCGTCCCAGAGATTCGCCCTCTTCGTCTTGCCCGAATCACTATCGTCTTGGCTGCTGAGACAAGACGATGCTCTAGTCGCAGGCCACGGGGCCGCCGATAGCCGACGACACTGCATCCGCGCTCGCCGGAGCTGCCCCCCAACGAGCCCCACCGACACCCGCCATGACCGAATCCCGCATCGACCCGCAACTCCTGCTCGCCTGGCAAGCCGCGCATTCCATCGCCCGCGGCGCTCCGGCTCCCGTGCACGACCGCGGCGGCTTTCGTGTCGACACTCACTCGGAAAAGGAAACCAAGCGCTGGGTGTTCCCGCGGCTGTGCGAGGGCCTGGGCGAAATCGCCCGCGAGATCACCGCGCCCCGGCACTACCTGAAGCTGTGCGGCACCGACGGGGAGTTGCGAAGCGCGCTGCCGGCCCGCTGGGAGATCCAGCCCGCGAACTATCTGATGACGACGGCCACGGCGCACCTCGACGCCAAGCCCCTGGCGGATGGATACCGGATCGAGCTGCATCGAACCGGCCCGGTCAACCGGGCCAGCGTCATCGCGCCGAACGGCGAGCTGGCCGCGACCGGATGCGCGGCGGAAACCGCAGACGCCTTCGTCTACGATCGCATCGAAACCGCGCCGGACCACCGCCGCAAAGGCCTCGGCGTCGCAGTAATGATCGCGCTGGGCAGCGCGAAGCGATCCTCCGCCAGCCGGCCGCTCCTGGTCGCGACCGAAGACGGCCGCGGCCTGTATGCGAACCTCGGCTGGACGGTGCTCGCGCCGTTCGCTGCCGCAGTCATTCCGGAACCCTGAGCGGACCGGTCTCGAAGCCTCTCCCGGCCGACGCAAGACGCCGCCATCGCGCCGGTGCCGGTGCCGGTGCCGGTGCCGGCCGGCCGGCCGGCGAGCTACAACATGTCGCGATTGAAGTAGGTCGCCTGTTCGAACTCGGCGATGTTCGCGGCAATGCGCGGAAGTTGCGGGAACATCCCGGCGAGCTCGGCGACGATGGCCTGCGCCAAGGCGACGCGCTGCTCGATGCTGCGCCCCTGCATGATCCAGGCGAAGGCGTGAATGAAATCTTCGCGCCCGCCGCCGACCGCGTGGATGGCGTAGGGGCGGATACGGACCTTGATGTCCGATTCTTCGAACAGGCCCGAAGCGTTCGCCACTCGATGCACCCGAGCGAGGATCGATTCTTCGCTGTGAATCCGAAGCAGCTGTCCGGAACAGTCGATTACGAAGTGCGGCATGCCGGCTCCATCGGTGGATGAGTGAATCGGGGCGCGAACGCCTCCGAACACGGCAGGGCTTAATCGAGCCGGCGCCATACCGACAACGGGATGCTCCCATCCGCCCGCGGCGGCACCTGGTAGCGCAGCTCGGCGCCGTCCAACCGGTACCGGCGCTTCTGGGTCGTGCCTTCCCAGTTCGGGAAGGACGAGCCTTCGATCGAGAACGCCAGCACGCCCGCGCGTTCGTCGATCGCCAAGCTGCCGTAGTGGGTGCTGCTGCCCATGACCGCAGACCTGAATTCGTCGGCGCTGGCGTCGGCCTTGCTGTCGCTGGCGAAACGCGGACGCTCGGACTTGAAGATCTGCAGCGAGTATCGTCCCTCGGCGTCGACGACGAGCCGGCCCTTCGGGTGCTCGCCGTAGTCGCGCACGGTCTTCCCGTCCGGCAGGCGCTTGTCCGCCGCGACCAGGGTCCAGGTGCCTTGCAGAGGAAAGACGCTTGCCGGCTGCGGCGCGTCGCGGACGGCCAGCCCCGCCAGCATGACGGCGAATACGCCGGACAATGATTTCATCGCGGTGAGTCCTTTATGGGTCGGAATCGACGGGTCCATGCTAGGCCGCTTGATCGATATGAGAAACGCATCTAAAAGGGTATCTGTCATTTCAAAATCGAATCCATGCAGACGAAGGCGATGGACGTGGACGCGGTCAGGGCCTTTTTGCTGGCGGCCGACCTGCAGAGCTTCACCCGCGCGGCCGACGTACTGGGCACGACCCAGTCCGCGGTCAGCCTCAAGCTGCAACGCCTGGAAGGGCAGCTCGGCCGCCGCCTGCTCGAACGCACGCCGCGGCATGTCCGCCTGTCGGCCGAAGGGCTGGCCTTTCTCGGCGTGGCGCGCGAACTGGTGTCGTCTCACGACCGCGCGATCGCGGCCTTCGAGACCGAACCGCGCCGGCTGGCGATCGGCATCAATCAACAACTGGTCGGCAGCGAACTTCCGCTGCTGCTACGCCAGATGCGCGACCACGATCCGAGTCTGCTGGTCGAGATTCGCATCGGCGGCACCCAGGACCTCATGCAAGCCCAGGAGCGGGGGGAACTCGATGCCGTGCTGGTGCTGCGTCCCGAGGACCGCGGCAAGCGAGGCAAGATCGTGTCCGCGGAATCCTTTTCGTGGTTCGCGGCGGCCGGCTGGGAGCCGCGAGCCGGCCAACCGCTGCCGCTGGCGACCCAAGGCGAGTCCTGCCGCATCCGCATCGAAGCGGTACGCGCGCTCGACCGGGCCGGCGTCGAATGGCGCGAAGTTTTCGTCGGCAAAGGCGCCGCGATCCTCGGCGCCGCCGCCGTCGCCGGCCTCGCGGTGGCGCTGCTGGCGCGGCGCGCGGCGCCGCCGGGCACGGTCGACGTCGGCGGGCCGTTGTCGCTGCCGCCGATTCGCTCGCAAGATGTGATGCTCTACAGCAACCTCAACGACCGGCGAACGCGCGATGCACTGCGCGTGCTCGCGCTGGCCTTTCAGTGAAGGGGCTCAGCACGCACAAGCTTCTTCAAGCGTCGCGAACGACGCGTCAGCCTTGCTTGACGAGCGTCTTCTGCCCGATCGAACTGCTCTTGCGCGCGGTGGGCCTGGCCAAACCGGGGATCAGGAAATCGGCGACGCTGCGGCCGTGCTTGGTCTTCTGTGCCAGCCAACGCGGCATCCGTCCACGCCCCGACCAGGTGTTGCGCTTGTTGTCCGGATCGCGGTACTTGGCCGCCACTTTGCCGGTCTTCCGACGCGGCGAGCGCTTCTTGGGAGCCGCCTCGGCGACCGGCCGATCCCCATAAAGCTCGTCGATCGTGTAACCATGCTCAACGGCAAGTGCGATCACCTTTTTACGCACTTGGGCCATCGGACGACGACTGGATAGCAACTGTTTCCGCCGCTCGGCGGCGGTCAGAAGGGACGTCAGTTCCGACAGGCTGAGCTTTTCGATATCGATATTCATGCCGCAAAGGGTCCGGCCATAGCCATCGGCCTGTCAAGCCACAAGCCGATAGCCCTGGAAAATGCGCTCCGGTCCGGTTTCCAGGGCCAGGATCTTGAGTGTGTTGCGGCCCATTGCGGCTGCTGGTGTTCCCGTTAGAATTCGCCGGAGCAGGATAAGCAAGCGAGAATCAAGGCGGAAACGCCCTCGATCGAAGACGCCGACCTACAGGCAGGGCCATCATGACTCCGATTTCCAGGCGCGACCTTCTTGGGGCGTCGGGCGGCGCCGCAGCTCCCTGCGATCCTTCGCACGCACCCGCGCAGAATGGCCTCGCGATTGGAGGGTTGGCGTTTTCGTCGGCGACCGACCTGGCGCAGCTGATTCAGCGAAAACAAATCAGCTCGTTCGAGCTCACTCAGCACTACATCGAGCGCATCGAGCGCATCGAGCGATTCGATAAGGCGTTGAATGCCGTCGTGGTGAGGGATTTCGAACGCGCCTTGGAAGCGGCAAGGTCGGCGGACGAGTCGCTTGCCCGGGGACACCGGTTGGGACCGTTGCACGGCGTCCCGATGACGATCAAGGAAGCCTTCGACGTTACCGGGTTGCCGACGACCTGGGGCGTGCCGGAGCAGCGGCACCACCTCGCCACGAACGACGCCACGGTGGTCGAGCGGCTGAAGGCGGCCGGCGCCCATTTCATCGGGAAAACCAACGTCCCGCTGCGACTCGGCGACTGGCAGAGTTACAACGACCTTTATGGAATCACCAACAACCCCTGGGATACGCAGCGGTCGCCGGGCGGGTCTTCCGGCGGGTCGGCCGCGGCGCTGGCGGCCGGTTTGACCGGCCTGGAATTCGCCTCCGATATCGGCGGGTCGATCCGAAACCCGTCCCACTTCTGCGGCGTGTATGGACACAAGCCCACGTATGGCATCGTTCCCACGCTCGGTCACAACCCCCTTGGGGTCGTATCCGCGCCGGACCTCAATGTCGTCGGGCCGATGGGACGAAGCGCCGAAGACCTGGAACTGGCGCTGGACGTCGTAGCGGGTCCCGACCGGTTCCGCTCGCCGGGCTGGAGACTGATGCTTCCGCCACCGAAGGCACGCACTTTACGTGGCCTGCGCGTTGCGATTTGGCCGCGGGAGGATTTCGCCCCCACCTCGGTCGAGACATCCGATCGCGTGCAGGAGGTCGGAGAGGTTCTCGCTCGCGCGGGGGCGATAGTCTCGGATCTGGCGCGTCCTGAGATCTCTCCAAGGCAATCGCACCACACTTATCTGAACCTGTTGGCCTCGACCGGGCTCGTCGGCCTTCCCGACGAATACCATTTCATGAACCGACGTCTGGCCGCGGAGCTCGATGCGGACGACGACTCGCCGTTGGCGATGCTGACACGTGCCCGCGTACTGGATCATCGAAGCTGGTCCGACCACGATGAAGCGCGCACCAATGACCGACTGCGATGGCGCGCCTTTTTCGACGAGTGGGATGTAGTGATATGCCCGGTCTCGGCGACAACGGCCTACGCACACGACCATCGCCCCAAGCCCGAAAGAGTGCTCGCCGTCGACGACACATCGACTTCGCACTACGAGCATTACTTCTGGATCGGCCTTGCGACCGCCGCCTATTTGCCGAGCACAGCGTTTCCGAGTGGACTGTCGGCCGCCGGGCTGCCGATCGGCCTGCAGATCATCGGCCCGGAATATGGCGATCGAACCACCATCGAAGTGGCCCGGCTGATCGCACAGGAGCTTGGCGGTTTCCAGGCGCCGCCTGGCTATGGGGCTTAGCGCCAAGGCCCGATGCCTGCCTCCTGCCGGCCCTCGACCTTGTCGGAAGACGATCCGCTGTGAGTTCAGTCATCCGATAGCGCAGCAATCTCCTACGCGCCGCCTAGTTTCGATCCTGCGGTATCGCGGTACTGCATGAGCAATGGGGCGGTGTGTCGCGGTAACGAAGCGACGTGAGGGGACGCGGTCGCGGCTTACGCCGCTCCTACCGTGGGACTGCGAGTTTCGCCGCGAGGCGGAAGGGGCGCGGTCGCGGCTTGCGCCGCTCCTACCCTGGGCGTGCTGAAGTCTCGTCGCGATACGCAAAATTGCGGTGCTCGGTGTGCCGCGGAGCACGTTCAGTCGAGCAGGCCTTTGCGCAGCGCATAGCGCACCAGTTCGGCGGTGTTGCGCACGTCGAGTTTGTCGAGCACGCGGGCGCGGTGGTTCTCGGCGGTCTTGGCGCTGATGTCGAGCTTGCGGGCGATTTCCTTGGTGGTCAGGCCCTCGGCGATCAGATGGAACACTTCGCGTTCGCGTGGGGTCAAGCGGCCGTAGGGGTCTTCGACGGTGCGCTCGGGGTGGCGCATCTGTTCGGCCATGGCCTTGGCCGCCTGCGGGCCGAAATAGGTGCGGCCGGCATGCAGGCTGCGCACGGCGGCCAGCAGTTCCGAGGCGGCGCTGTCCTTGACCAGGTAGCCGGACGCGCCGGCGCGCACCGCCTGCAATACGTATTCTTCTTCCTGATGCATGGTCAGCACCAGCACGCGGGCGTCGGGCACGGCCTCGCGCAAACGGCGCACGACTTCGATGCCGTTGAGGCTGGGCATCGAGATGTCGGCGACGACGATGTCGGGGCGGGTGGCGATCGCGCGGGCGACGGTTTCCAGGCCGTCGGCGGCCTGGGCCACGACTTCGATCGCGCCGTCGGCCTGCAACAGGCTCACCAGACTCTCGCGCACGAGAGTGTGGTCGTCTGCGATCAGAACGCGAATGGTGAAGCTCGTCATGCGGGCAAGGTGCGCGCCGGCTTCGCCGCCGTCAAGTCTCAAGTGTCGGCGACGGGCGGCAACGGCAGCACCGCGCGCAAACGCGTGCCTTCGCCCAGCACGGAGTGAATTTCGAGCCTGCCGTCGTACAGGCGCAAGCGTTCGCGCATGCCGCCCAGGCCACAGCCGCCGGATGCGGCGACCGCATCGGGGTCGTAACCGCAACCGTCGTCGACGACTTGCAGCTGCAGCAGGCCGCCGCGCGCGACGAGGCGCAAAAGCACACTGCGTGCCTGCGCGTGTTTGGCTGCATTGTGGAGCGCTTCCTGGGCGACGCGGAACAGCAGGGTCTGCAGGTCGCCCTCGAGCGCCGGCAGGTCTTCGATCTCGATCGCGATCTCCATGCCGCTGGCTTCGCTCTGGCTTCGCGCCAGCCAGCGCAGCGCCGGTTCCAGGCCGAGGTCGTCGAGGATCGGCGGACGCAGCAGGCGCGAAAGTTCGCGGGTGTCTTCGAGCGTGTCGGCGCATAGCGCGATCGCCGCTTGCAGGCGCGTGCGCTGCTCGTCGGACAAGCCCTCACCGAGTTGGACCAGGCGGTGCTTGAGCGCGGTCAGGTTCTGGCCGATGCCGTCGTGCAGTTCGCGCGCGAGGCGGCGGCGTTCGTCTTCCTGCACGCGCCACACCGAGCGGCCAAGCCGGCGGAACTCGCGTTCGTTGGCTTCCAGGCGCTGCAGCAGGCTGCGGTATTGATCGCGGATGCGATCCAGCGACAGGTCCGGCTCGGTGGGATCGGATCGGTTCATGAGGTTTCCTCGCCCGGCGTCGACTCGACGCGGTCGAAGCCGGCGCGCAGGGCCTGCGGCAATCCGTCGCGCAAGATTTTCAATGCGGCATCGGCCTTGTTGCGTGCGCTGCGTTCGCCGGCGATGTCTCCGACCGCGGCGTAGGCGCGCGCGCCGAGCCGGTGCAGCGCCAGGGCGCGATGGAAATCGCCGTCGCGCAGGCGCTGCACGGCCTCGCGGTAGTGCGCGACGGCGGCGGCGGGATCGCCGGCCGACAACGCGTTCCGCATCGCCAGCTCGAGCCAGGCCAGACGCAGGCCGGCGTGGCCGAGGCCGGCACTGGCGCGGTCGAGCCCACGCGCCAGCGCGCGGTCGGCGCTTTCGTTGCGGGCCTGCTCCAGCGCGATCTGCAATTGCAGCTGACGCACGCCCGAGGCTTCGGCGAGCTGGCGCGCCTGACGCAGGGCCGGCGCGGCCTGTGCCGCGCGGCCTTCGCGCATCGCCAACTGCGCCTGCAGCAGATGGGCGATCGCGCGCTGCTCGCTGGAAGCCTGGGCGAGCGGCTGGCGTTGTTCGTCCAGCAGGCGCCGCGCCTCGTCCCAGGCGTGCGCCTCGATCAGGGCCTGCACCCGCAACAGGTCGACGTCGACCTGGCCGCGTACGTCTTCGCGTTGCCGGAACAATTCGCCGGCCTGGCGCGCCTGGGCGATCGCCTCGCCGTAGTGGCCTTGCAGCAGTTCCAGCTCGGCGAGATTGCGCCGGCTCACTGCGGCCTCTTCCAGCATCTGCTGCTGCTCGGCCGCGCTCAGCGAATGCTGCAACAGTCGGCGCGCCTCGCCCCACTGGCCGCGCGCGGTCGCGAGCAGGCCGAGGTTCTGTTCGGTGCGGATGCGCCCGGTCTGCTCGCCCAGCGCGGCATAGGCTTCGGCGGCCTGTTGCCAGTACACCTGGGCGTCGTCGTAGGCGCCGAGCTGATAGTCGGCGAAGCCGATGTTGTTGAGCGCCTGCGCGGTGCCGTGCGGGTCCTCGACTTCGCGCCAGGCCTGCAGGGCGCGGCGGAAGGCCTCGAGCGCGCCGGGGTAATCGCCGCGCTCCTCGGCGAGCAGGCCGAGTTCGTTCTCGACCGCGGCCAAGCCGGCGCGATCGTCGAGTTCGACATGCAGCGCGCGCGCCTGCGCCAACGCGGCGGCGGCCTCGTCGAACTTGCCGGAGGTGGCGAGCACGTTGGCGAGGTTGCGCAGGCTGGTCGCGACGCCGCGGCGGTTGCCGAGCGCGCGCCGCAGATCCACCGCCTTGCGGTATTGCTCGGCGGCGTCGGCCGACTGGCCGAGACGGCCGTAGCCGACGCCGAGCGCGTTGACGGTTTCGGCCTCCCCGCCGAGGTTGCGGCTGCGCTTGAACAGCACCAGCGCGCGCACCAAATACTCGTCGACCGCACGTCGCGCCTGTCCCTGCAGGATCGAAAACTTGCCCAGCTCGAACCACACCCGCGGGTCGCCGCCGTCGCGCTCGGCGAGGCCCAACAAAGCCGCCACCGCGGCCTTGAAATCGCCGCCGGCACCGAGGCCGCGGGCGATATTGAGTTCGGCGTAACTGTCGTCCGGGGTCTTGGCCAGCCATTCGCGCCAGGCCGCGACCGCCTTGGGCGGGTCGCCTTGCAGCAGCGCGTGTTCGGCGTCGAGCCGGCGGCGCAGGCGTTCGCCGATGCCGGCCACGGCCTGACCGCGTTCGATCGCTTCGAAGGCGGCGTCCTGCTCGCCGATGGCGATGGCGGCTTCGCCCTGCGCGAGCCAGGCCATGGCGTAGTCGGGCGCGGCGGCGGCGGCGAGGCCGAACTGGTTCAACGCGTCGGCCAAGCGGCCTTCGCGACGCGCCAGCAGGCCGGCGCCGTAGGCATCGAGCGCCTTGCCGGTGTCGGGCAAGGCCAGCGCGATCGCCGCCGGCAAGGCCAACGCGCGCACGGTGTCCGGCTTCGCCGCCCAGGCCTGCAAGGCCGCGCCCGGCTCGGCGGCCAGCGGCCCGGCGAGGCTCTGCGCCGGCGCGTCGCCGACGCGCAACTCGGCGTCGACGCGCCAGCGGCCGTCGCGTTCGATCAGGCGCGGCTGCAGCACCCGCCGCGCCGCGGCGAGCCGGCGCAGCGCGGCGAGGTCGGGCACCGCGTCGCCGGTCGGGTCGAGTTGCCGCAGCGCCTGCACGGTGCGCTCTTCGTCGACCACGGCGACGCCGGGCGAAGCGGCGAGCGCATCGCGCAGGTGCGAGCCCAGGCCGAGCAAGCGCGGCGCCAGGGCGTCGTCGCCGCCGTAGCGGATCGGCAGGACCAGCAGCCGGTCGAGCGGCGCCGAGGCCGGTTGCACCGGCGCGCTGTCGCGCTGCCACCACCAGACGCCCGCGCCGGCGAGCGCGACCAGCACCGCAGCCGCGGCCAGCCAGCGCATGCGCGCGGCGCGGCCGCCTTCGCGATAGCCGTCGCGCGGCACTGCTTTCGCATCGAGTGCCGCGATCACTGCGGCCGCATCCTTGAAGCGGTGCGCCGGTTGCGGCCGCAGCAGCTTGTCGACCAGGCGCGCGATCCAGGCCGGCAGTTCGGTGCGCAGCGAGGTCACCGGCGGCGGCGTGCGCAGCATGCGCTGTGCCAGCACCTCGCTGACCGTGCCGCCGGCGAACGGCAGCTTGCCGGTCAGCATTTCGTAGAGGATCAGGCCGAGCGCATACAGATCGCTGCGCGCATCGAGCGCCTCGCCGCGCGCCTGTTCCGGCGACAGGTAGTCCGGCGTGCCGATCACCGCGCCGGACTGGGTCAGGCCGCTGCTCGCAAGCGAACGCGCCACGCCGAAGTCGCTGATGTAGGCATCGCCCTGCGCGTCCAGCAGCACGTTGGCCGGCTTGAGGTCGCGATGCACCACGCCCTTGGCGTGGGCGGCGCCGAGGCCTTCGGCGAGTTGGCGGGCGATGCGAAGGACGGTGTCGACGGCGAACGGCCCGTCGCGGTCGAGGCGGCGGTCGAGCGATTCGCCGTCGACGAAATCCATGCTGATCAGCCAGCGGCCTTCGTGCTGGGCCAGATCGTGGATCCGCACGACGTGGGGGCTCGACACCTGTCGCGCCAGCAACAGTTCCTGGCGAAAGCGCTCGAACGCGTCCGGGCGGTGCATCAATTCCGGGCGCAGCAATTTCAACGCGACCTGGATGTCCAGGGCGAGGTCGGTGGCGCGATAGACCACGCCCATGCCGCCGACCCCGAGCATCGATTCGATGCGGAAGCGCCCGGCCAATACGCTGCCGGGCGCCAGGTCGGCATGTCGGTAGAGACCGGTGGCGGTCGCGTCCTGGTCGGAACCGCCCGCGGCGCTCATCCGGCCTCCCCGAGGTGGGCGGCGACGATGCGCTCCCACTGCGGCGCGGCCGGCTGGGCCTCGAGCCATTCGCTGGTGCGGCGCACCGCGATCCACACCGCCGCGCCTTCGGCGAAGGCTTCGAGCAGTTCCAGGTCGAGGGTGGTGATGGCCGGCCCCGGGCGCACTCGGTCGGCGTAGAGCACGCCGAGGGTCTGGTCGCCGTCGAGCAGCGGCAGGCATACCAGCGCATTGATGCCGGCCGCGACCACCGAGGCGCGCGTGGCCAGCCAGGCGTCGCTGCCGACGTCGTTGGCGACCACCGCGCGGCGTTGCTGCAGGGCCCGCCGCACCGCGCCGACGCTGCCGGAAAATTCGCGGGCGCCGAGCCGGCCCGGGTCGAGCGCCAGGCTGCTGTGGACGCGGTAGCCGTCGCCGGCCTCGAACAGGACGAAACCGCGCTCGCATTGGGCCAGTTCGAGCACCGCGCGCAGGCTGCCGTCGAGCAGATCGTCGAGCCGGGTCAGGCCCTGCAGGCGCATCGTGTGCGCGGTGGCGGCGGCGCGCCGCAGCGACTGGCCGTGGTCGCCGGCGGCGATCTCGGCGGCGCTGAGCGGGGCGAACTCGCAATGGACGTCGCCGAAGCGCAGCCAGTACGGCTCGCTCATGACCAGTTCGTCGACCGCGAGGCCGTCGGCGAAGCTGCCGTTCTTGCTGCCGAGGTCGCGCAGGCGCCAGCCTTGTGCATCGCCGCACAGTTCGGCGTGGCGACGCGAAATCGACGGGTGCTGGATGACCAGGCCGCAATCGGGCGCACGGCCGATGCTCAGCGTATCGCCCGGTCGCAACGAGCGGACGACCGCGGCATGATCTGGCGGATAGGCGATCAGGCGCGCCTGCATCGGCCCATCTTAGCCTCGCCGATGCAGGAAAGGCAGGCGGCGCGGCGCGACCCGCCGATGCTGCAATGTGCTTACTGGCCGAAGTCGCGCAGGTAGGCGACGCTGAACTTCAAGGTCGCCGCCCCGGCGATCAATTCGCCGGCCTGGTTGTCGAGGTCGCGGGCGGCGCGCCACCGGTCGGCGATCGGGCTGCCGGCGCGGGCGACCGCGCGGGCGCGGAACGCATCGAGCGCGGTAATCGCATCGGCGTATTGCCCCGCGGCGACCGCGCTGGCGACGGTGTCGAGCCAGGCATCGAAGCTCGGCTGCTCGGCCGGCGGCAGCAGGTCGACGCGGCCCCGCAGCCAGGCGATCTTCTGCGCGATCACGCTGCCGGTGGGGCGCAGGTCGGGCAGCACCAGGAACTGCGAGAAGCCGCCGGTGGTGCCGCGCGCGCGCACGCTGCCCGGGGCGATTTCGTCGGAGATATCGCGGAAGCTGCCGCCGAGCGGCGCCTTAAACAAGCGATAGGAACTGCCCGCGCTGTAGCTCAGCGCGTGGGTATGCACTTCGACCCGCACGCTGCGATGGAAGCTGAGCCCGCCGAGGACCGGCGGCTCGATGGTGATCAGCACCGGGAAGGCCGGATCGAGCGGGGTCAGGCCGAGGCCCGGCAGGCGCGCGAGCAGGGCGCTGTCGCTGAGGCTGACCAGTTGCGCGCTGACCCCGAGGCTGGAGGCCTGCAGGCCGCTGGCATCGTCGAAGCTCAGGGTCAGATCGGCGAGCGGCAGGGCGGGGTCGCCGACCACGATCGTGGCGGTGGTGCCGGAGGCGTCGACGGAGACCGGCAGCGATTGCGCCGAGACGGCGGCGCTGGATACGGACAGAGCGGCGACGGCCAGCAGCCTCCACGCGAACGCGAACTTCCCCATCGCTCACTCCGGCGTACGGCCATGCGAAACGGCAGGCTAAACCGAAATGTGATGTGTGTCTCTAGGGGATTCCACTCAGCGCCGGGCGCGGTGCCGGGCGACCGGCCGAGCAGTCCCCCGCTGCCGGGCTGACTGGGGGTTTTCCGCGTTCCCCACATAAAGACGCTCCCCGAAACCCATACCGGGGCCTGAGGGTTTCTCCCCAGCCGATTGGGGGGAAGTCCCGATGGATCGCCGCCGGCGGCTGCGAATACTCGGTAGACGCCTCACGTCCTGGGCGTTTCCGGAGCCATTCGACCATGTCATCGCGAATTCCCCGCAAGACCTTCCGCATCTGCGCCATCGCCGCCGGCGTACTCGCCAGCGGCGTCGCCCTGGCCGACGCCCATCTCGACCCGCAGTTGCTCAAGCGCATGGCCGCCGTCGCCGGCACCGAGCCGCTGCAGGTGGTGGTCAGCTACAAGCAGTCGAGCCCGGTGACTCCGGCCCAGGTCGCGGCGTTGCGCGCGCTCGGCATCGACCGGGGCGTGACCATGCGGACCCTGCCGATCGCCGGCGCGCTGGCGACGCCGGCGGAGATCCGCGCCCTGGCCCAGCGCGACGACGTGGCCTCGATCTACTGGAACGCGCCGCTGCGGTATTTCAACAAGGAAGCACGCGAGATCACCGGCGCCGCCCGTACCGTAAACAACCCGGGCGACTACGTGCGCGCAGTGCCGTTCAGCGGCGCCGGCATCACCGTGGTGGTCAACGACTCCGGCATCGACGCCACCCACGACGACCTGAAGTTCCGCGAGCACGTGGTCGAGAACACCTTCGGCACCACCAACCTCAACTCGCTCGACTCGATGCTGCCGATCTCCTACACCGAAGGCGTGATCAACACCGATCTCGGCTCCGGCCACGGCACCCATTGCGCCGGCACCATCGGCGGCAACGGCGCCCGCTCCAACGGCCTGTACCGCGGCGTGGCGCCGGGCGCGGCCCTGGTCGGTTACGGCTCCGGCGCGGTGCTGTTGATCCTCGACGCGGTCGGCGGCCTCGACTACGCCGCGACCAAGCAGTTCAGCTTCGAGCATCCGATCCGCGTGACCAGCAACTCCTGGGGCAGCAGCGGCGCTTTCGATCCGCTCAACCCGGTCAACGTGTCGACCTACGAGTTGTACAAGCGCGGCATCGTCAGCGTGTTCGCCGCCGGCAACGACGGCCCCGGCGAAGACACCCACAACCCCTATGCGCAGGCGCCGTGGGTGATCTCGGTCGGCGCCGGCGAAAAGGACGGCGTGCTGACCGGTTTCTCCTCGCGCGGCAAGCGCGGCGAAAGCGGCCGCTTCAGCATGCCCGACGGCCGCCAGTGGACCTACGTCAACCAGCCGACCCTCGTCGCCCCGGGTGTCGACATCGTGTCCACCCGCGCGCTCACCGGCGCCCTGCCGGCGACCGAAGCGCAGCACGACGCCGAGACCCTGGCGCCGGCCTACCTCGCCCACTACACCCACATGAGCGGCACCTCGATGGCGACGCCGCACGTCGCCGGCATCGTCGCGCTGATGCTGGAAGCCAACCCGAACCTGACCCCGGCGCAGATCAAGGACATCCTCGAACGCACCTCGACCAACATGACCGGGCGCCTGGCCTGGGAAGCCGGCGCCGGCCACGTCAACGCCTACACCGCGGTGGCCGAGGCGGCCGCGCTGCGTTACGGCTTCGGCGCCACGGTCAACCCGCTGCGCGCGTTCAACGCCAATGCGATCCTGTCCGGCGGCGTACCGAACCTGCCGTTCTCGGTCGACTTCGCGCCGGTCGGCGCGGTCGAGGAGCAAAGCTTCACCGTCGGCAGCGACATCGCCTGGGTCGCGGCGCGCGCCACCATCGGCGAGAACACCCTGGCGGTGGTGCTGACCGACCCGGACGGGATCAAGTACGGCTCCTCGATCGCCCTGCCGGTGCTCGGCGACACCGTCACCACCGGCGCGCCCGGCAAGCCCGGCGTGTGGAAGGTCAGCGTGCGCGGCGTCGGTTCGGTGTCGGGCACCAACCTCGACCCGGCCAAGGTCACCAACGGTTACGGTCTGCCCGGCACGGTCGAGGGCGAGATCAGCTTCCTCAAGAGCGGCGGCTACACCGGCATGGCCGACGTCGCCACGCATCCGGCGCGCTCGGCGATCGAGTTCGCCGTGGCCCACCGACTGGTCGACGGTTACTCGGACCAGCAATTCCGCCCCGATGCCACGCTCAAGCGCAGCGAACTGGCGCAGTACCTGTTGATGGGCCAGAGCGTGCGCCAGCACCTGCCGTTCAACGGCCGCTCCAGCTTCAGCGACCTCGCGCCGGGCGATGCGCGTTATGCCTACGCCGAGTCCGCGGTCGCCAACGGCGGCGCGCTGCGCGACCTGAGCCAGTCGCAGGACGGCGTGATGGGCACGCTCAACGGCGCGTTCCGGCCGAACGACAGCGTCAGCCGGGTCAGCCTGGCCTATTCGCTGGTACAGAGCCTGGCCCTGCAAGGCGAAGCGCGCGCGTTCAACGGCCAGCTGACCGCGTTCTACGACGGCAAGCGCATCCCGGTGGACGATGCGGCGTCGATCCCGGCCAGCCTGCGCGGTTACGTGCAGCTCGCCCTCGACCGCGGGCTGATCAACGCGCGCTTCGCCGTCGTCCAGGGCCCGTTCGATCTGCAGCCGACCCTGCACGCCTACTTCGACCCCGGCAAGACGGTGACCCGCGCGGCCTTCGCCGTCGCTGCCGGCCGCTATCTCGTCGCCTATCAAAGCGCGGAGGACTGAGCGGCAGGCAAACAGGCTGGTTCGACCAGCGGCCCGGGAAACCGGGCCGCTGTTTTTCGGCCCGCGCATCGGCATCGCGACGCGCACGGATCGCAGCGATCGCGGTTGCGCCTACAATCGGCGGAATGGAACATCAACTCATCATCAAGTTCTGGCGCAAGTCGCTGGCCGACGAAGCCTTCCTGGCGACGATCGAGGCCGATCTGAAGGCGGCGCTGGGCGACACGGTCGAGCTGGAGGGGTACGACGTCAGCGCGAAAGAGATCAATCTGTTCATGCTGACCGCCGACCCTCGCCATTCGTTCCGCCGCGCGAAAGACGTGCTGGAACGCCTGGGCCTGTTGCAGGGCATGTCGGCCGCGCATCGCCTGGTCGGCGGCGCGCGCTTCACCTCGCTGTGGCCGCTGCGCGCGATGCGCAAGTTCACCCTGCCCTAGCGGCCGTCGCGACGGCGAACTCGTGCGTGCTCTCGATGCGCACGCCTCGCGATACGCGCCTTCGTTCGCGCCGAGCCGTCATGGCCGGCGCAGGAGCCGTTTAGCCGTGTCTCTTCCACGATCGCCGAAGCGCTGCGTCCGGCTGTGATCGCGATCCGGGTTTTCGCGCCCGCGTCCCCGCCGTCGCGGTTGATCCTGCATCGCGCTTGCGGTTCGCGCAGCTTCGCCGCCGCGGCGATTTGTCCTGAGGCATGAGCCCGGCTACGATGCCGCGGGATCGCCGGTCTTGGGGAAGGCCGGCCCGAACGCCGGCTTCGCCCCGCAGTCCCTCTTTCCGGGTAACGCATCGACAGCATGGCGACGCGCTTCATCATCGAAGACACCGATCACGCCGAACCGCTGAGCCAGCACGGCTCGCTGGCCGAGGCGTGGGTGGAGTTGCGGCGGCTGTCGGGCATTCCCTGGGATCAGGCACCGAACATCGCGCCGTGCGCGGATTGGCGCACTTGCGGCCGGTCCTACGAGATCATCGAGTTCGACACCTCGCTCGACCCATGGCGCGAGGTACAGCGCGTGTCCGGCTTCGGCATCCGCGCGCTCGGCGTGGTGTGGGCGCCGGACGCGCAACGCGACGAGCCCTGAGTCGCTCGCGCCTCAATCCACCAGGAAACCGCCGGTGAGATTGAGGATGCCGCCGGTCGTCGCCGCCGCGCGATCGGAAGCGGCATACACCTCGCTGCCGGCGATCTCGGCCAACGTCGGCAGGCGCTTGAGCAAGGTGCTCTCGGCCGCCCCCCGCGGCATCGCCTCGACCGAGATGCCGGCCTGGTCGGCGAGCGGCTGGAACACCTCGCGGCTGTGCGAGCCGGCCTCCAGCGCTTCGGGGATCGCATGCGAACGCAGGCAGACCGTGCGGATGCCGCGTCCGCCGAATCCCCCGGCGAGATGGCGCGAGATCGCTTCGACGCCGGCGCAGGCGACGCAATGGCCGAGATAACCGCGCCCGGTCATGCGCGCGGCCGGGGTGACCAGGCTCAGGATGACGCCGCCGCACTCGCCCATGTGACGCGCCGCCGCCCGCGCGGTGAGGTAGTTCGAGCGGAGGTACGAATGCACCGGATACTCGAAATCGGCCAGCGGCAATTCGGCGCACGGTACGCCCTGCAGGTGCACGAAGGCCACCGCGTTGAACACGATGTCGATGGCGCCGGCTTCGCCGCGACCGCCTCGGCATGGCGCTCGACCGCATCCGCATCGAGCGCATCGACCAGCGCGCTTTCGGCGACGCCGCCGGCGCCGACGATGTCGGCGACCGCCGCATCGAGGCGCGTCCGGCTGCGGCCGGCGAGAAACAGGCCCGCGCCCTGGTGCGCGAACGCGCGCGCCACCGCACCGCCGATGGCGCCGCCACCGCCGTGGATCACCGCGACCTTGCCTTCTAGCTCCCGCTTCATTGCGCCTGCGTTCGGACCGCATGCTGTGGCGTGACGCCTGCGCGGCCGACTGCGACTGCTCGGCGATGTTTGAGGCGGCCAGCTAACACCCGCGCAACGCGGTTGACAAGTTTGTGCGCGGCTCGCGGTTTCGCCGATCAGGCTTCTTCCCAGCCGATCCGCGCCTCGCGCTCGCCGAGGATCAGGCGGTATTCGAACGAGAACCCCGCGCCGGGGTCGAGTGCGCCGATCTGCTCGGCGCTGCCGTCGTCCAAGGTCCGCGTCTCATACACGCCGGCGCGCAGCGCGGCCTGCAGGCGCCGTGCCGCGCCGGGCTGCCAGTACTTCGATATCGCGGCGAGCAGGCGCTCGATCGCGACTTCCCGCGAAGGGGCGGCAAAGCCCGGCGCATAGATCAGGCTCACCGTGGTGCCGTAATGCACGCAGCCGCCGCTGGCGACGATGACCGTTTCGCCGTTGCTCAGCATCCATACGGCGTTGCCGCTCGCGTCGAGCCGGCCGCCGTGGCGCGCGGCGACCTGCTGCATGCGCTTGGCCAGATAGGCCTGGTCGAAATCGCAATCGCTGTCCCGCGCGGCGGCCGGCGAGGCGAACGCCAGAATGGCCGCGAACGATAACCACCGGGTACGATGCTGCATGCGGGTGTCCTCCGGGCGGGCGGTGCGAGCACGACGACTATGCCGACCAGGACGCAGTCCGATCAACGACCGATCGCGGCGGCCCGCTGTGCGCCGACGAACGGCGAACCCTTAGGCTTCCCCGGTTTCGCAGTAGCGCTTGAGCACGGCCAAGCTGACTTCCCAATAGAAGTTCAGATGACCGTAGATCGCGTAGTGACCGAGATTGCTCAGCCTCAGCTCGAGTCGGGTGCCGCCGCCGTCCGGATGCAGCAGCAGTCCAATCCCGACGTGGTTCTCGGGCAGGTCGGCGAGCGTTCGCCGCGACAGCGAACTCCAATGGGTGTATTCGAGTGCGCGCTCGCGTTCGAATACGCGCACGACACCGCGGTTTTCGAAGCGCAACCGCCCGTGCAGCAGGCCGCGGAGCAGGATCGGGCCGCCGGCGCTCCAGTCGGTGACGACTTCGAGCGGTTCTTCCGACATCCATGCCGCCATGCGCGCGGGATCGGTCAGCGCCTGCCAGACCGTCGCGGGAGCGGCCTGGATCTGGATCGTCTTGGTGACCGGATCGGGGAAGTTCGGGCCTGGGTCCATCGGCGGCCGTTTCAGATCGGTGGGGGCAGCGCGCGCGACGCGGGTTGCGTGGCCGACTCGCTTACTCTACTTCTTCCGGCGGCGGCACGATCGCGCTGGGGTCGAGCGCAAGGCGTCCGGCGATCAGCACCGCCTGGGTGCGGTTGTTGGCGCCGAGCTTGCGCAGGATCGCGGTGACGTGGGCCTTGACCGTCGCTTCGGAGACGCCGAGTTCGTAGCCGATCTGTTTGTTGAGCAGCCCGGCGCCGAGCATCTGCAGGACCCGGAACTGCTGCGGGGTGAGGTCGCGCAGGCGCTGCGCGGCTTCGTGCTCGTCGGCGTTCGCGGCCGGCGCGGCGAAGGCCGCCGCCGGCGCCCAGCGGTCGCCGTCGAGCACCGTGGTCAGCGCCGCGCCGAGCGTCGCCGCGTCGGCGGACTTGGGGATGAAGCCGACCGCGCCGTGATCGAGCGCGCGGCGCATCGTCGCCGGCTCCTCGCGCGCCGACACCACCACGATCGGCAGCTGCGGATGCAGCGCGCGCAGATGCACCAGCGCGCTGAAGCCTTGCGCGCCGGGCATGTTGAGATCCAGCAGCAGCAGGTCGGCATCGGATTCGGCCTCGACCAGCGCATACAGCGCGTCGACGCTGTCGGCCTCGCGCAGGGCCGCATCCGGCAGCACCCGCGCCACCGCGCCGCGCAAGGCCTCGCGGAACAGCGGGTGGTCGTCGGCGATCAGCAGGGTCGGCATGGGGCGGGCCTGGTCGGGGGAAGGGCGCTGCGGACGACGTACATGGCAGGAATCTTACGTCGTACAGGGGGTTCGTCCGCTATTGGACGATGGGTGAAGGCGGGTGAAATGTGGGTATGCATTCGTATGAACCCGGTCTCAAAACGCCCGCGCGCCGCCTGCGAGGCGACGCCAGCGCCGCCGAACAGCGGTTGTGGTGGCTGTTGCGGCGCAAGCAGATACTCGGCGTGCAGTTCTACCGGCAGAAGCCGTTGCTGCGTTATGTGGTCGACTTCTATGCGCCGGCGGCGGCGCTGATCGTCGAAGTCGATGGCGCGCAGCACATGACCGAGTCTGGCCTGGCGGCGGATGCAAGAAGGACGGTCGCGTTGGAGATGCTCGGGCTGAAGGTGATCCGCTTCGACAACCTGCAGGTGCTCAGGGAAACGGCTGCGGTGATGGAGGAGATACATCGGGTGGTGCTGGAGCGTCTGAGACTAAGCCGCGTTGAAAGCTGACAGCCGAAGCAAATCCCCCCGCCCCCCCTTTTTCAAAGGGGGGAACAGCAACAGCACGGGTATACCAATGCCAGCTTGAGCCGACGCTTGAAGTGGAGCTTGAAGTGGAGCTTGAACTGTCCAAGCAAGGCCATTCGTAGCCTCGCTCACGAATCACCCAGCCCATGAATAACCTTCCTACCGAATCCCCCCTTTGAAAAAGGGGGCTGGGGGGATTTGCTGTTGCTGTTGCTGTTGCTGTTGCTGTTGCTGTTGTTACTACAACCGCCCCACCGCAACCAGCACGACCGCGATAACAGCCGTGCCAGCCAGGCAGTGACGCTCTTATCGTCCCAGTCGCTCGCTCACCAGGCTCTCGACCACCGAGGGGTCGGCCAGGGTGCTGGTGTCGCCGAGCTGGTCCGGGGCGTTCTCGGCGATCTTGCGCAGGATGCGGCGCATGATCTTGCCCGAACGGGTCTTCGGCAGGCCGGGCGCCCATTGCAGATGATCGGGCGTGGCGATCGGGCCGATTTCCTTGCGTACCCAGGCCACCAGTTCCTTGCGCAGTTCGTCGTTCTGCGCTTCGCCGGCGATCAGGGTCACGTAGGCGTAGATGCCCTGGCCCTTGAGGTCGTGCGGGAAGCCGACCACGGCCGCTTCGGCGACCTTGGGATGCGAAACCAGGGCGCTCTCGACTTCGGCGGTGCCGATGCGGTGGCCGCTGACGTTGATGACGTCGTCGACGCGGCCGGTGATCCAGTAATAGCCGTCGGCATCGCGGCGGCAACCGTCGCCGGTGAAGTAGTTGCCCGGATAGGTCTTGAAATAAGTCTCGATGAAGCGCGGGTGGTCGCCGTAGACCGTGCGCATCTGGCCCGGCCACGAGTCCTTCAGCACCAGGTTGCCCTCGGCTTCGCCTTCGAGTTCGCCGCCGTTGGCGTCGACCAGGGCCGGCTGCACGCCGAAGAAGGGCTTGCTCGCCGAACCGGGCTTGAGGTCGATCGCACCGGCCAGCGGAGTGATCAGGATGCCGCCGGTCTCAGTCTGCCACCAGGTGTCGACGATCGGGCAGCGCGAGTCGCCGACCACTTCGTAATACCAACGCCAGGCTTCGGGGTTGATCGGCTCGCCGACCGTGCCGAGCAAGCGCAGCGAGGCGCGCGAGGTCTTCTTGACCGGTTCGTCGCCGTCGCGCATCAGCGCGCGGATCGCGGTCGGCGCGGTGTAGAACACGCTCACCTGGTGTTTGTCGATCACGTTCCAGAAACGCGACACGTCCGGGTAGTTCGGCACGCCCTCGAACACCAGCGCGGTGGCGCCGTTGGCGAGCGGGCCGTAGACGATGTAGCTGTGGCCGGTGACCCAGCCGACGTCGGCGGTGCACCAGTAGATGTCGTCCTCGCGCAAATCGAACACCGCTTCGTGGGTGAAGCTGGCATAGACCAGGTAGCCGCCGGTGGTGTGCAGCACGCCCTTGGGCTTGCCGGTGCTGCCGGAGGTGTAAAGGATGAACAACGGATCTTCCGCGTTCATGCGTTCGGGCTCGCAGGTCTCCGGCTGGCCTTCGACCACGGCGTCGTACCAGCGGTCGCGCGGCATCTGCATGTCGACCGCTGCGCCGGTGTGGCGCACCACCAGCACGGTTTCGACCGAGTTGGTGCCGGGCAGCTTCAGGGCCGCATCGACGTTGGCCTTGAGCGGAATCTTCTTGCCGCCGCGCAGACCTTCGTCGGCGGTGATCACCAGCTTGCTGGCGCAGTCGGCGACGCGGTCGGCGATCGAGTTCGGGGCGAAGCCGCCGAACACCACCGAGTGGATCGCGCCGACCCGCGCGCAGGCGAGCATCGCCACCACCGCCTCGGGAATCATCGGCAGGTAGATGGTGATGCGGTCGCCCTTCCTGACGCCGAGGTTGCGCAGCGCATTGGCCAGGCGGCACACGCGCACATGCAGCTCGCGATACGTGATGTGCTCAGCCGGCAGGTTCGGATCGTCGTGCTCGAACAGCAGCGCGGTCTTGTCGCCGCGCTCGGCCAGGTGGCGGTCGAGGCAGTTGACGCTCGCGTTGAGCTCGCCGTCTTCGTACCAATGGATGCGGAAGTCGGCCAGGTCGTAGCTGACGTTCTTGATCTTGGTCGGCGCCTTGAACCAGTCCAGGCGCTTGGCCACGCCGCCCCAGAACGCGTCGGGGTCGGCGACCGATTCGGCGTAGAGACGCTCGTAGTCTTCGCGCCGGTAGCGCGACTTCGCAGCGAAGTCCGCGTCGGTCGGATAGACGGTGACGGGGTGGGTCATGAGTGGGGGCTCCGTGGGCTGGCAGTGTCGAGGCGCGGGCTTCGTTATAGCCGACCCGGCGCGCGACGCCTATGCCGCGATCGTTCCCGGTCGGTCCGGATCCGCGTCGCGGCGAGCGGGGCTTGCGCGCGGGCGCGCGAGGTCGCCCAGTGTGCCGCATCCGTCGCGACCGCCGCGGCCGCGGCGGTTTAGACCTTGGTCGTAACTCGGTCGCAAATGGGGAACTGAATCGCGGCGTTACGACCAATGGCGAATGGTGAAGCCGTCGCGGCGGCGCGCAGGCTGGCCGCAGCCGCACGTACCGCGCGGCGTTCCTCGGGAGGGAATCATGACGTTCACTAGTGTGTTCACGCGCACGGCACCGCAGCGCGCGGCAATGCGACGGCGGCCCCTGGCCACGGCCTTGCTGGTCGCCCTGGCGCTGCCCGGACTGGCCTTCGCGCAGACGGCGAAGGAAAAAGAACTCGAAACCCGCGTCGCCGAACTCGAGCGCATGGTCCAGCAACTGGTCTCGCAACAGCAGCAGGTGCAGACCCAGGTCACCGAGGTCAAGGCCGCGCAGGCCGCCGCGCCGACCGCGACCGCGGCGACGGCTGCCAAGCCGGGCATCCAGAGCACGCCGATCTCGACCGCCGGCAACCCCGGCACCCGTTTCAGCTACGGCGGCTTCATCAAGCTCGACGCCTCGGTCACTCAGACCAACGACGGCGACATCGCCGACGGCTCGGTAGGACGCCTGTTCTACGTGCCCAAGGCGATCCCGGTCGGCGGCGCGGCCACCCGCGAAGGCGGCAGCGACACCGACATGGGCGCGAACTTCTCGCGCTTCTGGTTCGCCGCCGATACCGACCTGGAGAGCGGCGACAAGCTCAAGGGCTATCTGGAATTCGACCTGTTCGGCGGCGGCACCACCGCCTTCACCGGCAACGAGGTCGCCACCAACACTTATGCGCTGACCCTGCGCCAGGCCTACGTGACCTGGAACAAGTGGATGGCCGGCCAGGCCTGGTCGAACTTCCAGGACACCGCGGCGCTGCCGGACACGGTCGACTTCCTCGGCCCCACCGAGGGCACGGTGTTCGTGCGCCAGGCGCAGTTGCGCTACACCAGCGGGCCGTGGTCGTTCTCGATCGAAAACCCGGAAACCGTGTACACGCCGTTCCGCGGCAACATGGCCCAGGTCGCCGGCGACGACGGCGCGGTGCCGGACGTGACCGCGCGCTACACCGCCAAGGGCGACTGGGGCCACTTCAGCGTCGGCGCGCTGGCGCGCCAGCTCAAGTACCAGTCCGGCCGCGCCAACGACAGCAACTCCGGCTACGGCCTGAGCCTGTCGGGCAAGTGGAACCTCGGCGCCAAGGACGACCTGCGCTACATGGTCACCGCCGGCAGCGGCATCGGCCGTTACGTCGGCCTGGCGCTCAACAACGACGCGGTGCTCGACGCCAGCGGCGACCTGGAGAACATCGACCTGGTCTCGGGCTTCGTCGGCTGGCGCCACGTGTTCACCCCGAAGCTGCGCGGCAATCTGTTCTATTCGCGCGCGCAGTACGACAACGAGACCGCATTGACCGGCCTGGGCATCACCAAGTCGGCGCAATCGGCCCACATCAACCTGATCTATACCCCGATCCCGAAACTCGACGTGGGTGCCGAGTACATCTGGGGCCAGCGCGAGATCGAAAGCGGCGACCGCGGCGAGATCAACCGCCTGCAGACCCACGTCAAGTACAGCTTCTGACCGCACGGCGCGGCGTTCGCGTCGCGCCATCGTCGTGCCCGCGAGAGCGGGATCCGGGGCTCCCGTGCGCAAGCGCCGAAGGTCCCTGGAACCCCGCCGTCGCGGAGATCGCGAAGCAAGGATTCATCGCAACATCCAATCGCCCCGGCGGGCCCCGGCCCGCTCCTCTCCACTGTTCGGGGGAACAGACATGTCCAGCATCACCGCAAACCCGGCGACGCCCAGTGCGCCGCTGACCAAGGGCCACAAGAAGGTCATCTTCGCGTCCAGCCTCGGCACCGTGTTCGAGTGGTACGACTTCTACCTCTACGGTTCGCTCGCCGTGATCATCGGCAAGCAGTTCTTCGGCGGCCTGAACGAGACCAGTCAGTTCATCTTCGCCCTGCTCGCCTTCGCCGCCGGCTTCGCGGTGCGGCCGTTCGGCGCGCTGGTGTTCGGCCGCCTCGGCGACATGATCGGGCGCAAGTACACCTTCCTCGTCACCATCGTGATCATGGGCCTGGCGACCTTCCTGGTCGGCGTGCTGCCCAGCTACGCCACCATGGGCATCGCCGCGCCGATCATCCTGATCACCCTGCGCCTGTTGCAGGGCCTGGCGCTCGGCGGCGAGTACGGCGGCGCGGCGACCTATGTCGCCGAGCACGCGCCCAACGGCAAGCGCGGCTTGTACACCAGCTTCATCCAGACCACCGCGACGCTCGGACTGTTCATGTCGCTGCTGGTGATCTGGGCCTGCCGCAACTACCTCGGCAAGGAAGACTTCGAGTCCTGGGGCTGGCGCATTCCGTTCTGGGTGTCGGTGCTGCTGCTCGGCGTGTCGGTGTGGATCCGCCTGCAACTGGCCGAATCGCCGCTGTTCCAGCAGATGAAAGCCGAGGGCAAGACCTCCAAGGCACCGATCACCGAGAGCTTCTTCTCCAAGAACGGCAAGATCGCCCTGCTGGCCCTGCTCGGCGCCACCGCCGGCCAGGCCGTGGTGTGGTACGGCGGTCAGTTCTACTCGCTGTTCTTCCTGACCAAGACCCTCGGCATGGACCCGAACCAGGCCGACATCTTCATCGCCATCGCCCTGGCCCTGGCCACCGGCGGCTTCATCCTGTTCGGCTGGCTGTCGGACAAGATCGGCCGCAAGAAGATCGTACTGGCCGGCTGCCTGATCGCGGTGTTCACCTACTTCCCGGTGTTCAAGGCGCTGACCCATAACGTCAACCCGGCGCTGGAAGCCGCGGTCGCCGCCTCGCCGGTCACCGTCACCGCCGATCCGGACCGCTGCGCGTTCCAGTTCGACCCGGTCGGCAAGGCGACCTTCAAGCAGTCCTGCGACATCATCAAGTCGGCGCTGGCCAAGAAGGGCATTCCCTACGTCAACGCAGTCGGCCCGGCCGGCAGCGTGGCCACGGTCAGCATCGGCGGCACCAGCCTGAGCAGCTTCGAGGGCGAGTCGCTCGACAGCGCCACGTTCAAGACCCAGTCGGACGCCTTCGGCAAGCAATTGACCGACGCGCTGCAGACCGCGGGCTATCCGGCCAAGGCCGACCCGGCGCAGATCAACAAGCCGATGGTGATCGCGCTGCTGACCTTCCTGGTGCTGCTGGTCACGATGGTCTACGGCCCGATCGCCGCCTGGCTGGTCGAACTGTTCCCGACGCGCATCCGCTACACCTCGATGTCCTTGCCCTACCACATCGGCAACGGCTGGTTCGGCGGCTTCCTGCCGTTCACCGCCTTCGCCATCGTCGCCGCCACCGGCGACATCTACAGCGGCCTGTGGTATCCGATCATCGTCGCCTCGATGACGGTGGTGATCGGCGCGCTGTTCCTGCCGGAAACCAAGGATCGCGATATCACGGCGTGAGTGAGTTGCGTCGATGTTTCGAGCGAACGCCGGCCTTGGGGCCGGCGTTTTGCTTTTGCGTTGGGTTCGGGGCTTGGGGCCCGAAGAGCCGGGACTCGGGACTCGGGACTCGGGACTCGGAGAGCATGGATTCGAATCGCGTGAGGTGCATCGGCCTCGTCCTGTCTTATCAACCGGTTGCCGCAATACTCGTCACTGCAATCCATCTAAAGGCCTGAATCGTTCAAGCAGATGCTGCATGCCACGCTCGGCGCTTTTGCTTTAGCCTTCCGAATACCGAATACCGAGTCCCGAGTCCCGAGTCCCGAGTCCCGAGTCCCGAGTCCCGAGTCCCGAGTCCCGAGCCCATGCTGATTCAAGCGATCCGCGCCTGCACCCTATGCGCTGCGCACCTGCCGCACGGGCCTCGGCCGGTGGTGCAGGCGGACCCGCGGGCGAGGTTGTTGATCGCCGGGCAAGCGCCGGGACGCAAGGTGCATGCTTCCGGGATTCCGTTCGACGATGCGAGCGGCGAGCGCTTGCGCGACTGGCTCGGGCTGGACCGCGCCACGTTCTACGACGAAACGCGGGTGGCGATCGTGCCGATGGGGTTTTGCTATCCGGGCACCGGCGCCTCGGGCGACCTGCCGCCGCGGCCGGAATGCGCGGCGACCTGGCACCGCCGACTGTTGCCGCAGCTGCGCGCTGTACGCCTGACCCTGGCGGTCGGCCGCTACGCGCAGCTGTGGCATCTGCCCAAGGCCGGCGCGACCCTGACCGAGGCGGTCGAGGCTTGGCGCGCGCAGTGGCCGCAGGCGGTGGCCTTGCCGCACCCGAGCCCGCGCAACCAGGCCTGGCTCAAGCGCCATCCCTGGTTCGCGGCCGAACTGTTGCCGGCGCTGCGCCGACGCGTCGCCGAGGTGCTCGGCGAGACCTCGTGATCGCACCGCCGGCGGCGCTCAGGGGTGGACGAACTTCGGCATCTCCCATTCGTAGCGGATCGCCAACAAACGCAAGGCGAAGCCGCCGCCAAGACACAGCAGCACGCTGAGGTTCTCGGCGACGCCGAAGCGCAGCATCGCCAGATAGGCCACGCCGGTCAGCAGCGAGATCACCGCGTACAGCTCGCGCTGGAACACCAGCGGGATCTCGTTGCACAGCACGTCGCGCAGCACGCCGCCGAAGGCCCCGGTCAACATGCCGGCGATGACGACGATGGCCGGCGCGTGCCCGCCTTCGCGCGCGACCGAGCAGCCGATCAGGGTGAAGGCGATCAGGCCGAGCGCATCGAGCCAGAGGAAGGCGCGACGCAAGCGGTGCAGTTTCTTGGCCAGGAAAGTCGCCGCGATCGCCGCGCCGATGGTGTAGCCGAGGTACTCGGGATGACGCACCCAGCCGAGCGGATAGTGGCCGAGCACGATGTCGCGCAGCGAACCGCCGCCAAGCGCGGTGACGCTGGCGATGATGACCACGCCGAACAAGTCCATGCGCCGCTTGCCGGCGGCGAGCGCGCCGGTCATGGCTTCTGCGCTGATGGCGATGAGATAGATCAGTTGCAGCAACACGGCGGTTCTCCGTCGGAGGGGCACGAATGAACCGCGGCCGGGCACGAAGACGCGAACGCGCCGCTGCGGCGAGCACGCAGCGGCCGGGCGGCACGGCATGCGCGCGCGGCCATGGGCCGCACCCGTCTGCCTGTCTCCGTGGCCCGAAGGCCGCGGTGCCGCTCCCGCTGTCCTTTTACCTGAGAGTTTGGGCGGCGCGCTGTCGCGACAGCGGCCGCTTGCCCCTTCGGTGGGCCGCGTCGCGGCCTCTCTCCAGATCGGCGTGTTCGTTGCAGTGTTCCGGCCGCGAGGGCCGAGCCTGAGCGATTATGGGAGCCTGCGCCTTCGGCGGGCAGCGGCCATCGGCCGGCGCCACTCTTCTGCAACGGTGGGCATGGTAGCAGCCCATCGCCGCTCCGATGAGCCGCTCGGTCATGCCCGTCCGGGCTCGTGGGCTCTTGAGCTCTTGGGCTCCTGGGTAGGAGCGGCGCGAGCCGCGACCGCGCAGTGACGTCTACGACGTTACTGGCGGAAGGCGATGATGTTGAGACCGGCCGATAAGCGTTGAGCTGCGTGGCCAAATCAAATCCCCCCCTCTCGAAGGAAGAATCGTCTTGTCGGTTCGTTCGGTTTGGATCGCTGCGCGATCGTTTGCAGTACCGCAGTCGCGACTCGCGCCGCTCCTACCCCGGCCCCGGTCGCGACGCAGCCGCTCTTGGGTAGGAGCGGCGCAAGCCGCGACCGCGCCATGGCGTCTACGACGCTCCTGGCGGAAGGCGATGATGATGAAACCGGCCGATAAGCGTTGAGCTGCGTGGCCAAATCAACTCCCCTTTCCCCCTCTCGAAGGAAGAATCGTCGTGCCGGTTCGGTCGGCGTGGGTCGCTGCGCGATCGTTTGCAGTGTCGCGGTCGCGGCTCGCGCCGCCCCTACCCCGGCCCCGGTCGCGACGCAGCCGCTTTTGGGTGCGACGATGTCACCGGCCATAGGAGGACGACGACGCGCCGCCACCGCCAACTAATCCGCAACCGCAGGCCGTTCCGCCGCCAGGGCCTCCACCATCGACTGCTCCAGCGATCGCCGCGGGTCGGCACGGATCGCGTCGAGTTCGCCGGCCTGCCAGTCGCGGCGCAGGCGGCCGTCCATCAGCAGCAGCGCGCGACTGATGAAGCGTTCGGCGACGTCGAGCGAATGAGTCGCCAGCAACACCGCGGTGCCATGCTCGTGGGCGAGCTGCTGCAGATGGCGCTTGAGTGCGTAGGCGCTGAGCGGGTCGAGTCCGTTGAGCGGTTCGTCGAGCACCAGCAGCGGCGGTTCGCCGAGCAGGCCCAGCGCGATCGCCAGTTTCTGGCGGGTGCCGAGCGAGTACTGGCCGATGCGGCGATCCAGCATCGGCGCCAATGCCAGGGTCTCGGCCAGCGCCAGGGTCGGCGCGGGTATCTCGCCGAGCTCGCGGGTGCCGGCGAACAGGCGCAGGCATTCGCGCCCGGTCAGCAACGGCGGCAGCCGCGCCGGGTCGACCGCGAAGCCGAGCCGGCGCCGCGCCTGCAGCGGTTCGCGAGCGAGGTCGTGACCGCCGATCAGCACCCGTCCGGCGCTCGCCCGCTGCAGGCCGGCCAGGCAGTGCAGCAAGGTGGTCTTGCCGGAACCGTTCGGCCCGATCAGGGCGGCGAATTCGCCGGCGTGCAGGCGCAGGTCGATGCCGTGCAGCACGGCGTGCTCGTCGTAGCGGTGCTGCAGGCCTTCGAGTTCGAGCAGGACGGTCATCGCGACAGATACCGATGTAAGACGGGACGCAGCGCGAGCCAGGCCGGCGCCGAAAGAACCAGCAGGATCGAGAACAACACCGGCGCGGCGCGCCAGCTCAGGCCCAACAGCGCGGCGCCGCCGCCTGCGAACGCCACCGCGCAGACGAAGGCGAAGGCCGGATAGCGCCAGGCCGCCCACGCCAGCCGGCGCGGCGCGCGCGGGGTGCTCGCCAGCAGGGCATCGGCCTCGAGGGTCGCCGCGACGCAGGCCTGCAGGATCAGGCTGAACCAGGCCAGCGCGATGGCGATCAGCAGCACGCCGAGGCCGCTGCCGAGGCCGGTGGAACTCGGCAGGCCGAACAGCACCGCGCCGATCATCCAGGCGTGGCCGCCACGCCGCCAACGCAGCACGCCTTCGCGCCGCTGCCAGTCGCTGAGGTGCGGCAGCCGCGCATCGTCGAGCCAGGCCAGGCCGAACAGCGGCTGGCGCGCACCTTCGCGCAGGCGGTGATGAGGATGACGGCGATGGCGCAGCGCCGCGAACAATCCGAGCACGGCGCCGAACGCGAGCCCGCCGTCGACGATCCAGTACGCGGCGCGCAGACTGGCGGGCTCGCCGCCGCAGGCGGCCAACACCGCGGCGGCGAACGCCATCGCCGCCAAGGTCGCCAGGCCGGCCAACAGGACCAGGCTGCGCGTCGCCCGCGCCGGCTCGATCGGCGCCGCCGCCCACCAGCCCAGGCGCAGGTAATCGTCGAGGGCGATCGACCTTCCGCGAGCGACCGCGTAGGCGAGGGCGATCGCGAGCAGGCCGAACGGCAGCGGCAAACGCTCGATCAAGCGCGGCAGAGCCTCGGCCAGCGCCGCGGCATCGCCGCCCCAGCCGCGCAGCGACACCGGTACGGCGATCGCGGCGGCCGCTGTCGCGAGCAGGGCCCGGCCGCGCCGCCAGGCGCCGCCGCGCGCGGCGACGAGACGCGCTTCGGCGAACCAGGGGTGCAGCAGTCGGCCCATGGCACGAGGCCCTCGTCGGTCGATCGCGAACCCGGAGTCGGATGGTCGACGGCACTGCGCAGGATCCGGGCGGCGATGCGCGCGTCGCGCCGATGCGGACGCGCCCAATCCGCCCGCGGCGGTCCCGTCGACGATGCGGACTGTACCGGATCGGCCGCGTTCAGCGCTCCGAGGCAGCGCAGCGCGCTTCCAGCGCCTCGTTCAACGAGGCCGCATGCGCCCATTCCTCCAGGCCGGCCCAGACCCGTTCCATCGCCAGGGTCAACACCACTTCGTCGCGCAGGTCGCCCTGTGCGACGAGACCGAACAACTGCGCCGCGCCGTCCGGCCCGGGCAGGTCGGCGGCCTCGTCGAACATGGTCCCGCTCGATGCGAACACGTGCCGCTCGGCCAGGCCGATCAGGCAGGCCAGGTGCTGGGCGAACTCGCACGCGATCAGCGCCATCGGCTTGCGCGCGTAGCGATTGCGCAACTTGCCGACCAGCTCGTACAACTCGCCGACGACGATCTCGGCCAGGGCCGCGTCGACCGCGGCATCGTTCGGGTGCGCGGCGAGCGAGCGCAAGGTTTCGACCAGGGCGCCATGATCGGGCGCGATCCACAGCGCGCGCGCATGGACGAACTGGCCGTGGCTGAGCGCCCAGCCTTCGTCGACTTCGCGCGCATAGGCCTCGATGGCGGTGCGCGACATCAGGTTGAGCTCGGCCTTGCCGCGACCGTGCACCCACTCCAGGGTGTCGTCGTAATCGGCGCCGAGCGCATCGTCGTCGAGCACCGCCCACAGTTCGAGATCCGAGTACGGACCGTCGCCTTCGCGCGCGGTGGAGCCGTACAGGGCGACCGCGAGCAGGCGCTCGCCGTGGACCTGGCGCAAGCGTTCGACGATCAGTTCGGCCAGTTCGCGGCGTTGTTCGGAGGTGACCGACTGGGGGCCGGCGAACAAGGTATCGAGTTCGCCGCGGGGCAATGCGTAATTCATCGCGACTAGGTATCACGCGCGGCGCGGGCGCGGCAATTGCGCGATCCGGGCATTGCGACGGACTGCGGAGAACGGGACTGCGGAAAATCGGCCGGAGCGCATCGCATCGGCCTGCACGCCTCCACCGAATCGGCGATCCGCATGGGCGCGGGATGGGGGGTCACTGCGGCGGCGAGGCGAGTTCGCGCGCGTCGAGCCAGCCATCGCGGTTGCGGTCCTGTTTGCCGAAACGCTCGGCCAGGGTGAGCCGATGCTGCTCGCGCGACAAGGCGGCGCGCGCGCCGCGGCCGCTCGCGGGCTGCTCCTGCGCATCGAGCAGACCGTCGCGGTTGGCGTCCATCGCGTCGAAGGCGTAGCTGAGCCAGTCCTGGTATTCCAGCAGCGAGATCCTGCCGTCCTGGTCGCCGTCCATGCGCGAGAGATAGTCGCCGGTCGAGGCGACCGGCTGGGCCGCGCTCAGCAGCGGAAAACACAAGGCGATCGCGAACCATCGGCGCATGCGCGGGAACCGGATGACGCCGGGAGCGGCGGCTTTGCCGCGCAGCCTGACGCGCGCGGCAGCGCCAGGCAAGTCCGGGCACGGAGCGGCGACCAACGCGCAGGGCGGCGAACGCCGACGTTGCCGACCGGCTGCCCCGGATCGGTCTGAATTGGGAGCGGCGGTATCCGGAAAGTTCCGGATCGGGCGCCGGCGCCGCGCGAAGGCGACGCCGGCCACCCGGTGCGCGCGGCGCGAAGCCGCTCACGCACGCCTATCGGCGGCTGAGATCAGGAATCGTCCATGCAGCAGGCGAAGCGAGTGCCGCCGAACTGGCAACCGGCCTTGGGCGCGCAGCCCTCGGCGTAGCGGTTGTCGGCCTGGGCCGCGCCGAACCCGACCGACGCGGCGAACAGCGCCGCGATCGCCAGGTATCTCGTGCGGGTGCCACGCAGGGTCTTCATGCGCCCGATTCCTCAGGGAAGCAGGCAGCAGCCGATGCGCTGGCCGCCGTACTTGCAGCCGACTTTCGGCGGGCAGCCTTCGCGGTAGGGGCTGTCGGCCTGGGCCACGCCGAAGCCGATGCCGGCAGCGAACAACGAGGCCAGCATGAGCAGCTTGATGCGCTTGCTACGGAATACCTTCATCTGTTCTGTCTCCTGTGCTTGAAGCGCGGCCCCATCCCTGGCGCGACGCGTTCACGGATGGCGGGTTCGTCCTTGGAACGACATCGCTCGCGCGCCGCGCAAGACGGCACGGGCGGGCAGGTTGAAGGGAATCGGAAACGGCGCACGGTCGGCGGCGATGATTGCGGCTGCGGTGATTCGGGCAGCGATGTCCCTGCGCATGCGGCATCTCCTTATGCAGCGCGGGACGCGGTCCGGCGCGGCGACTCCATTGCCCAGCACGCTACACCCTCGCCGGCCGGCAAATGCTGATCGGCGTCGCGGTCTTGAGGCGGGCGCCGCGCGGGCCGTCGGTCGAGCCGTCGCACGCCGGCATGAAAAAACCCGCGCATCGCTGCGCGGGTTCTGCTGTAACGACAGGCCGGCGAACCGGCTTCGGTCAGTGGCGCGCCGGCGCCAGGGCGTAGCCCTTCATGCGCGCGGAGAACGCCTGCAGCTGCTGGATGCCGCTGGCCTCGGCGTCGACGCACCAGGCGTGCAGACGGTTCAAGGTCGCTTGCGCATCGTGCGAGCGGTCGTCGAGCACCTGCGCCAGGCGCTGGCGGAATTCGGCCAGGGTCGCCATGCGCGGACGCTCGTCGATCCAGCTCTGCAGGCGCGCGCGCGCGCCGTCGTCGAGCCAGCGGCCGCCATCGGCCAGGCCCTTGCGCAGGCGGCGCGGCAGGGTGCGCATGCGGTCGCCGGCCTGCGCGGCTTCTTCGCGCAGGCTCGGCAAGGTCACGCTGCGGTAGTAGTCGGTCATCGCCTGGAAGCGGATCGCGAGCAAGGCGCGCAGGGTTTCGGTGTCGGGCATGGCGATGTTGGGGCGCACGTCCAGAGCCGGGGCGACCCGCAGCACCTTGGCCAGGCGCAACGCCTGCAGGCCGCGGATCACCGTCCAGCCGATATCGAACTCCCACTTGCGCAGGGCGAACTTGGCCGAGCTCGGGAACGCGTGGTGATTGTTGTGCAGCTCTTCGCCGCCGATCCAGAAACCCCACGGGGTCAGGTTGGTCGCGGTGTCGGTGGTCTCGAAGTTGCGATAGCCCCACCAGTGGCCGAGGCCGTTGACCACGCCGGCGGCCCAGAACGGAATCCACACCATCTGCAGCGCCCAGATCGCCACGCCGGCGAAGCCGAACAGGGCGAAGCTGAGGAACAGCAGCAGCACCGGACCCATGGTCGCGTGCGGGGTGTAGAGCTTGCGTTCGATCCAGTCGTCCGGGCAGCCCTTGCCGTACTTCTCGATGTCCTCGCGCTCGGCGCGCGCTTCGCGGTACAGCTCGACGCCGCGCCACATCACCGTGTCGATGCCCTTGAACTGCGGGCTGTGCGGGTCTTCCTCGGTCTCGCACTTGGCGTGATGCTTGCGATGAATCGCCGCCCACTCCTTGGTGATCATCGAGGTGGTCAGCCAGGTCCAGAAACGGAACACATGCGCCAACGCGGGATGGAAATCGACCGAGCGGTGCGCCATCGAACGGTGCAGATACAGCGTCACCGACATGATGGTGAGCTGGGTGACCGCGAGGAAGTACGCGGCGAGCTCCCAGAAGCCGGCCTGGACCAGGCCGCCGGCGAGGAAATCGATCAGGGAAGCGGGCATTTCGAAACTCCGACAGACCACGGGGGCCGGCCCGAAGCGGCCGGTCCTGGGCAGATGATGCCACCAGGCGCGGACCCTTCGCGCCGGTACGGCTCTGCGATGTGATGGGGTCGTTTATTCCAACGGGCAAGGCGCGCCGCAGCGGGCGCGGCTGAAGGGGTTCAGCTGGCGCCGGCCGACCGGCGGTCGCGAGATCGGTCGGCCTGCCCCGCATTCGGCTTGGCGCCTCTTCCGATCGCGGGAGAGGCCGGGGTGAGGGCAGGCCTCGCGAATGCCCCTATTCCGGGCCGCCCTCGGTCGCATCCGCGTTCACGATCTCCCCGCGCGACCGCGCCAGCTCGCCCTGCGCGTAGCGCCGCAAGGCGCCGCGGTCGGCCTTGCCGAACACCGAACGGCGCCCGCAATGGTCGAGCAGCAGGTTCAGGTCCTGGGCCGCCCCCAGCCGCTCGATCGTGTGCTTGTCGAATTTCGGCGCGTCGCGGCCGAGCCTGGCCGCTTTCAGCGCGCGCTGCTGCTGCGACAGCCGCCGCGCGCGCCGGCGCCAGTCGTGCCAATCCTCGTCGAGCCCGCTGCGCCGCGCGCGCTCGGCGCAACGCGCGACGCGCGCCAGGCTCGCGGTGACCGCGCCGCGCCAGTCTTCCGCGGTCAGGCCGTCCCAGGGCAAAGCGCGCAGCGCGGCGCGCAGCACTCGCAACAAGGAGCGGCGCGCGCCGAGGTCGGGGTCTTCGGCGCGGGCCTGGCGCGCGACCTGCGCGCGGGCCTGCGCGGCACGGCGGCGGGCACGGCGCAACAAAGTGCGGACCTCGGCTTCCAGCGGCAGGCGCAGCAGCCGATCCAGAGTTTCGACCAGCGCGTGCGCGTCGCGCAGCACCGACAAGTTACGGTTGAGCCGGCGCAGTTCGCGGTCGACCAGCGCCGCGCCCGGACCGAGCGCCCCGCCGCCGAGCGCGACCGTGGCGCGGACCCGGCGCAAGCCCTTGCGCGCCAGGTGCACGCCGGCATGGATCCGATTGCCGCGCCAGCCCAGGGCGTCGAGCGCCATGTCGATCTCGGCGCTGGCGAAACTGCGCAGGCGCCGGCCCGGCGGCGGCGCGGCCTCGGGCTCGGGCGCCCTGGCGGCTAACCCCGCCCCGTTTGCGACGGCTTCCTCGGACGCTGGCGCGTGCGGCATGAAGCGACTCCCGGTTCCGGCCATCGAACGATGCGCGGCCTGGCCGGGATAGTACCCTTGCCGCATGCCTGAATTGCCCGAAGTCGAAACCACCCGGCGCGGCCTGGCGCCGCACCTGGAAGGCCGCCGCGTCGTCACCGCGATCCTGCGCCGCCCCAACCTGCGCTGGCCGATCCCGCTGCAGATCGAGGACACCCTGCCGGGCGAACGCATCGACGCGGTGCGCCGCCGCGCCAAGTACCTGTTGCTCGACACCGCCGCCGGCAGCGCCCTGCTGCACTTGGGCATGTCCGGCAGCCTGCGCGTGCTGCCCGCCGACACGCCGGTGCGCGCGCACGACCACGTCGACCTGCTGCTCGATTCCGACCGGGTGCTGCGCTTCAACGACCCGCGCCGGTTCGGCTGCCTGCTGTGGCAGGCGCCCGGCGAGACCCACGAACTGCTGCGCGACCTCGGCCCGGAACCGCTCTCGGAGGCCTTCGACGGCGACTATCTGTTCGAGCTCAGCCGCGGCCGCAAGGCGCCGGTGAAGACCTTCCTGATGGACCAGCGGGTGGTGGTCGGGGTCGGCAACATCTACGCGGCCGAGGCTTTGTTCGCGGCCGGGGTGTCGCCGCTGCGCGCGGCCGGCAAGGTCTCGCGGGAGCGTTATGCCGCGCTCGCGGCTTCGATCAAGGACATCCTGGCCTACGCCATCCAGCGCGGCGGCACCACCCTGCGCGACTTCATCAGCCCGGACGGCGCGCCGGGCTATTTCGAGCAGGAGCTGTCGGCCTATGGGCGCGGCGGCGAGCCCTGCCCGCGCTGCGGCCGGCCGCTCAAGCAGGCCAGCATCGGCCAGCGCACCACGGTCTGGTGCGGGCACTGCCAACGCTGAAGCGCGGCGGCCCGGGCGCCGGCAGGCCCGTCCGGGCGCGGGGGCCACGGGGGTCCGGCCCCCCGATTCCGGACGGACGGCGCGGCCGCCGCCGGGGCGATGCCACCGCCGTCGCTATCATATGAAGATGAACGCGCTATAGTCTCCGCCGAGTCGAGGGGCGATATGGCCGAAAGCGCTGACATCACGATCCTGTTGGATGCCGCCCGCGAAGGCGACCGCGGCGCACTCGATCGCGTGCTCGCGACTCTGTACCAGGAGTTGCACACCATGGCGCGGCGCCAGCTCGCCGGCCAGCACGGCCAGACCCTGGATGCGACCGCGCTGGTGCACGAGGCCTACCTCAAGCTGGTCGGCCGCCGCGAAGCCCAGTTCGACGATCGCGCGCATTTCTTCGCCTACGCCGCCTCGGCGATGCGCAGCGTGGTCGTCGACTACGCGCGCCAGCGCCTGGCGCAGAAGCGCGGCGGCGACCTGCACCGCGTCACCGAGTTGCCCGACGACGTCGAAGGCGGCCTGCGCCTGGACGAGGACACGCTCGGCCTGGACACCGCCCTGACCAAATTGGCCGCGGTCGACCAGCGCCTGGCCCAGGTGGTGGAACTGCGCTATTTCGCCGGTCTGTCGGAACTCGAAATCGCCGCGCTGCTGCAGCGCTCCGAACGCAGCATCCGCCGCGACTGGCAGAAGGCCCGCCTGTTCCTGCTGGCCTCGCTGCAAGACGAGCCCAATCGCTGACGCACGGCGCGTGCCGCGTTCCGTCACCGCCGTGCAGCGCGCCCGCATCCCATGCGCCTGGCCATGATCCACATCGCCGACGACCGTCGTATCGCCACCGACTGACCGCGCATGGACGCCGAACGCTGGCAACGCCTGTCCCCTTTGCTCGACGCGCTGCTCGAGCTGGAACCGGCCGCGCGCGCCGAGCGCCTGCGCGAGCTGCGCGCCGACGACGCCGAGCTCGCCGATCAACTCGCCGGGCTGATCGCGCTCGAAGACGGCCACGAGGATTTTCTGTCCGAGCCGCTGGTCGCGCCGCAGAACACCGGCATGCGCCCCGGCGTGGAAGTCGGCGCCTACCGCCTGGAAAGCCTGCTCGGCGAAGGCGGCATGGGCCAGGTCTGGCTGGCCTCGCGCGCCGACGGCCTGTACCAGCGCCGGGTCGCGCTGAAGCTGCTGCGTCCCGGCCTGGCCGACACCAACCTGCGCACCCGCTTCACCCGCGAGCGCCAGATCCTCGCTCGCCTGGCGCATCCGCACATCGCCCGCCTGCTCGACGCCGGCATCAGCCGCGACGGCCTGCCCTACCTCGCCCTGGAGTACGTCGAAGGCGAGCCGATCACCGACTACTGCCGCAACCAGCGCACCCCGCTCGACAAGCGCCTGCGCATGTTCCAGCAGATCTGCGACGCGGTCAGCCACGCCCACGCCAACCTGATCGTCCACCGCGACCTCAAGCCGTCGAACATCATGGTGACGCCGGCCGGCGACGTGCGCCTGCTCGACTTCGGCATCGCCAAGCTGCTCGACAGCAACGACGTGCCGCTGCCGGAGCAGACCCGCACCGGCGCGCGCGCCTTCACCCTGCACTACGCCGCGCCGGAACAGGTGCGCGGCGAGCCGGTCACCACCATGACCGACGTGTATTCGCTCGGCGTGGTGCTGTACGAGCTGCTGACCGATTCCAAGCCCTACCGCCTCAAGCGCCAGACCGACGCCGAGTGGGAAGAGGCGATCCTCGCCGCCGACCCGCTGCGGCCCTCGCAGGCGGTGCTGCGCTACGTCGACACCGACGATGCCGAGGTCGACCCGAACTCGGTGCGCCGCCTCGCCCGCCAGCTCAGCGGCGACCTCGACAACATCGTCCTCAAGACCCTGTCGAAGCGGCCCGAACAGCGCTATCCCTCGGTCGAGGCGCTGTCGCTGGACCTGCAGCGTTTCGAGTCCGGCCGGCCGGTGCTGGCGCGGGCGCAGAGCCTGCGCTACCGCTTCAACAAGTACGTCGCCCGCCACCGCTGGGCGCTGGCGACCGCGGCCCTGGTCGCGGTGGTGCTCAGCGCCGCGCTCGGCATTGTGGCCTGGCAGGCGCGCGAAGCGGTCGGCGAAGCCAGCCGCGCCCAGGCGATGCAGGACTTCATGGTCGGCCTGTTCGAAAGCGCGCGCGGCACGCCTGAAGGCGAAGCGCTCGACCTGCGCGGCCTGCTCGACGCCTCGGTGATCCGCGGCACCCGCGAACTCGCCCGGCAGCCGCGCGCACGCGCCGAGCTGTTCGGGGTGATCGCGCGCATGCGCACCAGCCTGGGCGACTACAACGAAGCGCGCGCGCTGCTCGACCGCCAGGCCAGCATCATCGCCAGTACCGACCAGGACATTCCCGAAAGCCTGCGCCTGGAGTCGATCACCCAGCGCGGCAAGGTGCTGCGCTTGCTCGCCCAGCCGCGCGAGTGCGCCGCGCTGATGCAGCCCGGGCTCGACCTGGCCCGGCGCGAACAGGCGCAGTTGCCGAATCAGGCCAGCGAGTTCTATTCCGAACTCGGCCGTTGCCGCCAGGCCAACGGCGAACGCCAGGGCGCACGCCAATTGTTCGAACGCTCGCTCGCGCTGCGCCGGGAAATACTCGAGAACGGCGAGGTCGGCGAAGTCGAGAACCTGATGGATCTCGCCAGCCTGCAGGCCGACGCCGGACAAAGCCGGCAGGCCCTGCAGGGCTTCGAGCAGGCGCGCCGGCGGCTGCAGCAGAGCGTCGGCGACCGCCACCCGCTGCAGGTCGAGATCAGCCGCAACCTGGCCGCACTGCGCCACGACCTCGGCCAACTCAACGACGCCGAGCGCGATGCCAGGGAAGCGTTGGCGATCGCCCTGGAGGTCAACGGCGGCCAGCATCCGGCGACCCTGGCCGTGCGCCGCCAGCTCGCCGCCTTCCATATCGAACAAGGCCAATACGCGCAGGCGCAGATCGAACTGGAACAGCTGCGCAACGTGCTGACGCCGCGCCTGGGCGCCGACCATTCCGATCTCGCCGGTCTGCACAGCAGCCTGGGCCTGGTCGCCTGGGAACGCGGCGACGTCGACCGCGCCCTGAGCGAGCTCGACCATGCGGTGACGATCTCGCGCAAGCACCTCGACCGCGGTCGTCTCGCCGAGGCCTTGTTCGCCCAGGCCACGGTGCTGCATGCGACCGGCCGCCACACCATGGCGCGGCTGCTGCTCGACGAAATCCGCGCACTGCGGGTGGCCGAGTTCGGCGCCGAACACGGCGTGATCGGCGACACCGAGCGCCTGCTCGGCGAGGTCGAGATCGCGCTCGACCAACGCGACCGCGGCATCGACCATCTGCAACGCGCGGTCAGCCTGACCCGCAAGGGTTACGGCGAGCGCCATCCGAACACCCGCCACGCCGAACTCGACCTGGCCCAGGTCCAGGCGCTGTCCGGCGACGCCGCCGCGCTCGCCCACCTGGATTCGCTGTCGGAACTGCCGACCACCGACGAGACGCTGCGCGAACTCGGCTGGCGCGCCCAGGCCTATGCCGCGCACGTGCGCTGCGGCGGGCCGCAACGCGGGCAGGCGCGGGCGACCCTCGACGGCCTGCTGCGCAGCATCGGCGATGCCCGCCCGGACGGCAGCGAGGTCGCGCGCGAGGTGGAACGGTTGCGCGCGCAGTGCGCGGGCTGAGCCCGCCCGGCCTCACTCCAGCGCCGGCACCAGCATCATCAGATCGGTCGAGCCGACATCCTGGCCGGCCTGGGTCAACAAGGTCGTGACCTGGCCGCGGTGGTGGGTCTGGTGGTTGAAAAAATGCATCACCAAGCCGGCGAACGGACGCCGCGACACGATGCCTTTCATGTTGGCGTAACTGAGCACGTGGTCGAGATCCTCATCGCCCAGCTCCGCCGCCCAGGCTTCGATCGCCGCATCCAGTTCGCGGCGCTGCGCCTGCAACGGCGCCAGACGATCGTGCAGGATCTGGTCGATGCCGAGCGGATGGGCCATGCCGCGAACCGGATCCAGGGCGGCGAAACGCGCAGGATGGTTCGCGAAGCGGTGCAGCCAGATCAGATCGGCCGCCAGCAGATGATTGAGCGTGCCGAGAATCGAACCGAAGAACGCACCGCGGTCCTCGGCCACCGCATCGGGCGGCAGCCGCGAAACCGCTGCGTAAACCTTGTCGTTCATCCAGCGGTTGTAGCCGGCCATCAGCACGGCATGCTCGCGCAGCGTCATCGTGGGTAACTCCTTGCCGTCGCACCGAGGGAGTCGATGCGGTCCGCGCACGCCATCGGCTTACTTTTCCTTGCGCCAGTTGATCGAAGCGCGGTTCTCGATCGTGCTCGACTCGATCTCGATGTCGAAGCCCTTGCGCAGCAGGTACTTCAGGGTCAGCACCTGGCCGGTGCCGAGCAGGGACACGCCGTAGCCGACGTACAGGCGCGGCGACAGGTATTTGCCGACGCCGAGCACCGAACCGCCGAGCGCGCGGCTTTCCATCACGCCGGCGTCGTCGAGGCCGATCTTGGCGCCGAGCTGCGAGGCGAGCATGCCGCCGCCGGCCGACAGCGCGGCGCTGGCGGCGTTGAGCTGGCGGCCTTCGTCGCCGCTGACCGACGACAGCGGCCGGCCGAGCGCGAGGTAGGCGAGCGCCTCGGACTGCGAACTGGCCGGGTTCGACCAGACGTTGACCTGCGGCGAGCTGACCCGGCCGCTGATGTCGACGCCGGCGGTGACCGCGCCGACTTCGCGTTCGGCGCGCACGTCGAGGATCGGGTCCGACACCGGGCCGTTGTTCCAGGCCAGGCGGCCGCGGGTGACCTGCAGTTTCTGGCCGTAAGCGGTGTAGCGGCCCTCGACGTTGAGCGCACCGTTCGCGGTCATCTCGCGACCGGGACGCGAACGCACCCGCATCTGGCCGCCGAGCTTGCCGTCGAGGCCGAAGCCGTTGAGCTTGACCTGCTCGCCGACGACCAGGGTCAGGTCGAGGTCGAGCGGCGAGGCGCCGGTGTCTTCGGGATCGACCGGATCGAGCACGACCACGTCCTCGGACACCGACACTCCCTGGTCGAGGCGCTCCAGGTCGATGCGCGCGGTCGGGACGGTGACCGTGCCGGTGACCTGCAACGGCTGTTTGGCGGCGTAGCGCACGGTCAGGTCGGGGTTGACGATCGCATGCAGGTCGCGGGTGTCGGAGGCGAGCACGTTGGTGCCGCGCAGGTTCAGCACCAACGGCGTGTCGTCCCCCTGCCAACCGAGCGTGCCGTCGATGTTCAAGGTGCCTTCGCCGGAACGCACGCTGCCGGCGATGCGCGCGCTGCCGTCGCTTTGCGCGTCGAGGCGGACGTTGCCGTTCTGCAGGACGATGCCGAGCGCCGGCAGTTCGGTGGTGAACTGGCTCAGCTGCGCCTGTCCGCCGAGCAGCGGCTGCGAACGCGTGCCGGCCAGGCTGATGCGGCCTTCCAGGCGTCCCTTGGGCTCGACGATGTCGGGCGAGAACATCTCCAGCCAGGTCAGTTCGTCGGTGTCGACCGAAACCTCGCCCGACAAGGGCGCGTAGGCGTCCCAGCCGGTGGCGATCCTGGCGTCGATGTGGCCGTCGTCGTTGAAGCCCGCCTTGAGTTCAGCGTTGAGCTTGTTCGGGTCGAACGTCGCCTTCAGCGACAGGGCGTTGTAGCGCAGCAACTCGCGGCGCGCGCGCTCGCTGAACTTGAGGCCGCCGCCGCTCGAAGTGACCTCGACCTGGCCGCGCCAACCGTTGCCGACCGGACGCAGCGCGCCGTCCAGCGCGATTTCGCCACGCAGCAGCCACGGCCGCTTGTCGCTGCGTTCGGGCAGATAGGCCTGGGCCAGCGACAACGGCAGCCCCTGGCCCTTGATGTCGAGACCACGCCGCGGCCAGTCCGCGCTGGCGCATAGCGAGCCGCCGCTGCTCGACGCCAGGCAGGCGTTGGACAACGCGCCGTTGCGCCCGTCCCAACGGAACTGCGCCGCCTGCTGCAAGCGCCACGACGCGCCCTTGCTCGGCGTCAGCTGCAGCGAGGCCAGCGCGCCCTGCCAAGTCGCCCCGCGCTTGTCGGCGTGACCGGCCAGTGCGAGCTGGGCGAGCTCGCTGTCGGCCTGCGCCTGCAGTTGCAGCGACTCGACCGCGCCGCGCGCATCGACGCTGAGCGAGGACAGCGCGAGGCCGGCGTTGAGCTCGCTCGCGCGCAGCGCCAGTTCGCCGCCGCGGCCGCGCCAGGGCAGGCGGCCCTTGGCGCTGAAACTCGCCGCGGTGTAGTCGCGGTACTTGAGGCCGCTGCCGGTGAGGTCGGCGTCGATGTTCGGCGCATCGCGCGCGCCGCTGAGCTTGAGCGTGCCCTTGAGGCTGCCGGCGGTGTTCGGCAGCAGATCGTTGAGCAGCAGCGGTGCGAGTCTGGCGTCGAGTTCGATCGCCTGGGCGAGCTTGCCCTTGGCGTCGACGCGGCTGCCGCCGAGGCTGAGCGCGACCTCGCCTTCGTAGGCGTCGTCGCTCTTGCCGGTCGCCGCGCCGTGCATCGCGAACCGGCCGCGGCCGCCGAGCGGCCGGTCGCGCAGGCGGCCGCCGAGGCGTTCGGCATCGACGCGGACTTCCAGGCCGCCGTCGTCGCGGGTAGCGCCGGTGCTGGCGAGCTGGCCGTCGACCGCGCCCTTCCATTCCGGGGCGAAATAACCCGGGTCGAAACCCGACAGCGTCGCCTCGAGGTTCCAACCGAGCGCCGGCGCCCAGGCGATGTCGCCGCTGCCGTCGAGCTGGCCGGTCGGCATCTTCGCCTTGAGCGTCTTCAGGCTCATGCGCCGGTCGTCGCCGCGGCCGTCGAACTCGACCGTCGCGGCCTGTTTGTCGCGCAGCAGGCGGGCGTGGCCGATCGCGGCCCAGGCCTTGACCGTGCCGGCGAAACCGAGCTGCGCGTTCTCCAGCACGATCGCCGGCGTGGCCGGGGCCTGCGGCGCGCGCGAGGGTTTGGCCAGCGCAGCCGCGCTCGCGGTGGTCGCCGCGGGTTGGCCGCCCCAACGCAAATTATCGGCGTTGACGGCGAACTTGAACCGGCCGTTCTCGGCATCGGTGAAGTCGGCATGGCCGCGCAGGGTCGCGGTACCGTCGAGCAACTTCAACGCCAGCGGCTGCACGTCCAGCACCTGGTCCTTCAGCGCGATCTTCGAGGGCAGCACCGTTACCGCCAGGTCGCCCTGGCGGAACTCGCCGTTGAGATCGGCCTTGCCGCCGACGCCGCCGGCGTCGAAGCGCAGCGCCATCGGCGTGTCGCTGGGCTTGGCGTCGGGCGACAGCAGCAGGCCGACGTCGAGCGCATCGGCGCGCGCGCGCAACTGCCAGCGCGGATCGTCCTTGCCGCGCAGGGTCAGGCTGGCGCGCACCGGGCCGGGGGCGGCGCCGGCGATGGCGACGTCCATGCGCGACAGATCGCCGCGCGCGACCAGGCCCAGCCGCGGCGGCGTGCGCCCCGGCGCGCTGGGCAGCACCGCGGTGGCGACCAGGTCGGTCTTGAAGTCGTTGCGCGGTTCGTACTCGCCGTGCATGGTGAAACGGCCGCGGTCGGTGATCGCTTCGACTTTCTCGACATGCAGCTTGCCCGACTGCGCATCGAGCCCGGCGCGCAGGCGGCGCACCTCGATCAACGGCTCGCCGACCTGACTGAGCTTGAAGCCGTCGATGCGTACGTCGTCGGCCTGCAAGGCCAGCGGCGGTTCGATCTGCGGCAGCACCTCGGGCCAGCTCGGCAGCTCGAAGGGCTCGTCGCTCTTGGGCAGGTCGAGGGTCGCGTTTTCGACCTGCAGCGCGTCCAGGCGCAGCTTGCGGCCCAGCAAGGGACGCAATGCCGGATCGACGAAGACCCGCTCGGCGGTGAACACAGTGCCCTTGTACGTGAAGCGCACGCCGCGCAGGGTCAGCGGCCCCGACACCGGGCCTTCGGCCGCGGTCCAGGTAAAGGTCGAGTCGGCCGGCAGACGCGCGACGATCTGCGCCAGCAACAGGTCGCGGCCGGCGATGGTGCTGATCAGCCAGTACACGCCGAATGCGATCGCCAGGGTCGCGATCGCCGCGACGATGCCGCTGCGCCAGGCCCAGCGCTTGGCCGCCGCGCGGCGGCGCTGGCGGCGTTCGAGCAACAGTTGTTCGGGAGTTTTCGGCGTATCGCTCATGTCGTTGCAGGGTCGTCCTGGCCGCGTGCCTTAGAGATCGGCGCCGATGTTGAGATACAGCTGGAAACCCGAATCCGGGTCGTCCAGGCCGCGTGCTATGTCGACCCGCAACGGGCCGACCGGCGAGCGCCAACGCAGGCCCACGCCGACGCCGGTGCGCAGCTTCGGGGTGTTGTCGAACGCGCTGCCGCTGTCGACGAACACCGCCGCGCCCCAGCTGTCGTTGAAGTACTGCTCGTACTCGACGCTGCCGGTGACCACGTTCTTGGCGCCGAGCGCGAAAGCTTTGCGGCCCTCGCCCGCCGGGATGCGCGGCCCGACTTCGCGCCATTCGTAGCCGCGGATGCTGCGGTCGCCGCCGGCGTAGAAGCGCAGGGTCGGCGGCATGTCGACCAAGGCATCGGTGAAGGTGTGGCCGAGTTCGCCGCGGGCGATCAGCCGGCTGCGCGGGCCCAGGCCCTTGTACCAGCGCGCGGTGGTGTGCAGCTGCAGGAAGTTCGCATCCGAACCGACGCTTTCCAGGCCGCCGCGCAGCATTGCGGTGGCGGCGATGCCGTTGCGCGGATACAGCCGGTCGTCGGCATCGACGTACTCGACCCGGAACGAGGGATACAGGAAGGTCGCCGAGCGGTATTCGACCGGCGTGGTCGGATCGTCGTCGTCCTCGTCGGCATAGGCCCAGCGCTCACGCAGGCCGTGCACCGAGGCGGTCGCGGTCCAGCGCTGGTTGATCTTGCCGCTGCGGCTGGCGACCAGTTCGATGCGGCGCGAGTCGATGTAGTCGGTCTGCTCGTCGGTGCCTTGCAGGCTGAAGGTGTACCAGCCGTCGAGCCAGGCGAAAGCCGGGATACGGTATTGCAGGGTCGCGGTCTTGCGGCGTTGGGCGAAGTCGACCTGGGCCAGGGCCTTGTGGCCGCGGTCGTTGAGGTAGCGCCGCTCCAGGCCCAGGCGCACGCCGGCGCCGCTGACGGTGCCGTAGCTCAGGCCGGCGGTGTAGATGCTGCGCTTGGCCGGGGTCAGGGTCACCTTGACCGGCACCTGGCCGTCGACCGCCTGGTCCGGCTGCGGCTCGATGTCGATGCTGGCGAAGTAGTCCAGCCGCGACAGCGACTCGCGGAAGCGGTCGAGCTTGCCCTGGTGGTAGTAACTGCCCTGTTCCCAATACACCAGGCGCTCGAGCAGGCTGTCGCGGATGATCCGTTTGGGCGTCTGCTCGAAGGTGATCGGGCCCATGTCGTAGCGCTGGCCGCTGGTCCAGACCAGATCGATGTCGGCGGCACGTTCTGCGCGCGTCACTTCCACCCGGCGCGAGGAAAAATCGGCATCGAAGTAGCCGCGCTCGGCCAGGCGCCGGGTGATCTTGGTCTTGCTGGCCTCGTACAGCTCGTGATTGAAGACCTGGTCCGGGCCGGGCCGGAACGCCTCGAGGTCCTGCTTGAGGTAACGGTCGTCGCTGCCGGCGCCGAGGATGGCGACGTCCGAGCGCCGCACCTTGACCGGTTCGCCCTTGTCGATGGTCAGGGTGACGGTGATCGGCACCGACGGGGTCGCCGCCGAGGCGGCGGCCGGGGCGGCCGGGTCCTGGCTGGCGGGGTCCTGGGTGGCCGCGTCCTGATCGGTGCCGGCATCGGCCGGGCTGGAGTCGGCCGGTAGCGCCGGATCGCGGCGGCGGGTGCCCCGGGAATCCTCGACCTTGATCGTCGGCGAGTAATAGCCGAACGGCTCCAGGGCCTCGCGCGCCTCGTTCTCGGCCTCGCGCAGCAGATAGGCCAGGCGGCGCCCGGACACGTCCTTGCCGATCGTATCGACCAGGGACAGGGACACGCGGACGTTCTGGGTCATGGCCTCATCGAGGCCGACGATCTCAACTTTGCCGACTTTGGCCGCCCGGGCCGCGCCGGCGACTCCAAGAACCAGGGCGACGGCGAAAAAAAGGCGGGGGATCAATGGCATAGCGAGCAGGATAACCGGTAAAGGCTTGTATTGCTTACGAATTTTGTTCAGCCACTTTGCAGATTAATTGCATCTGCCGTTAAGAAGTCGTAATTTCGGCCTCAGGGGAACTGACCGCATGCGCTGGGGGCTGCGCGGCGGGCTCATCGGGGTCTCCTAGAAACAGCCAAACCACCACTTCCATCCACAGGGAAGCCACACGGTAGGGAAGCAATGTCACTGCATATTTCAGGAGTCCATTTCGTGAATAGAAAAATACTCACCACTGCTGTTTGCACCGCGCTGGTCGGCGCCATCGCGCCCGCCTATGCACAGCAGGCGGAAACGGCTTCGAATGAAGACGTCACCAAGATCGAAACCGTTACCGTTACCGGTTCGCGCATCTCCAACCCGAACGTCGTCTCCCCGGCCCCGGTCAGCGTCCTGACCGCCGAGGACATCAAAGCGACCGGCGCGGTCAATATCGGCGACCTGCTGACGACGATGCCGCAGCTGGCCACCACGTTCACGATGGGCAACTCGGGCCGCTTCATCGGCACCGCCGGCGTGGCCATGCAGGATCTGCGCAACCTCGGCACGTCCCGCACCCTGGTGCTGGTCAACGGTCGCCGCATGGTTGGCGCGTCCGCCGGCACCACCGCCGTCGACACCAACCTGATCCCGGCCGACTGGGTCGAGCGCGTTGAAGTCATTACCGGCGGCGCTTCGGCCGTGTACGGTGCCGACGCCGTGTCCGGCGTGGTCAACTTCATCCTCAAGAAGAAGTATGAAGGCGCCAACGCTCACTTCCAGATCGGCGACAGCCAGCACGGCGGCTTCACCGAGCGCCTGTTTTCGCTGACCGCCGGCACCAACTTCGCAGAAGACCGCGGCAACGTCGCCGTGTCGATCGAGCACAGCAACCAGGATCCGTTGTGGTTCAAGGACCGCTTCGGTAACCAGGCCTACCGCACTGTGCGCACTCCGGGCGGCGCGACCGATCAGGTGCTGCTGCCGAACGGCGGCAACTACACCCTCACCGAGGGCGGCACCTTCTCGCTCGGCGCCACCGGCAACCGCGCCCTGCGTTACGTCTTCGACCCGAACGGCAGCGTGCGCAAGCAGCGCTTCACCGGTCTGTCCGACGCGAACGGCAACTGCGTCGATTGCGATCGCTCCGACGGCAACCAGCAGGTCCTGCTGCAGCCCGATTACAAGCGCACCACGGTCAGTTCGGTGGCCAGCTTCGACTTGAACCAGGATCACCGCCTGTACTTCGAAGGCATGTACAGCAAGGTCCACACCAAGTCGTTCTTCTCGCCGGCGTTCGCGGGCAGCACCAACCCGCACATCATCATGGCCGACAACGCCTATGTGACGCCGGAGTTGGCGGCCCTCATGGGCGCGCGCGATTCCATCAACGTCACCCGTAACGACGTCGATGCCGGCCTGCGCGGCGAAGACACCGACCGCCAGACCGCCCGCGTCGTGTTCGGCGTCGAAGGCGCGCTGACCAGCGATTGGCTGTACGACGTGTCGGTCAACTATGGCCGCACCCACGAACGTCGCCGCAACCTCAACAACCGCCACATGGAGCGCTTCTACGCCGGCCTCGATGCGGTGGAAGATCCGAACACCGGACAGATCGTCTGCCGCTCGAAGATCGATCCTACCGCGGTCAACGAAGCGTATTACTTCAATACCGCAACGCCCGACGGCATCATCTCGCCCGAAGTGGCTGCCAGCTGCATCCCGTTCTCGGTGTTCGGCGCCGGCGCGATCAGCCCGGCGGCAGCGGATTGGTTCAACGTCACCACGATCTCCAAGACGCGCCTGACCCAGTTCGTGGCCGGCGGTTCGCTGACCAACAACAACCTGTTCGAGCTCAAGGCCGGTCCGGTCAGCTTCGGCACCGGTGTCGAGTACCGTCGTGAGACCAGCCAGGCGATCAACGATCCGCTGGACATCGCCGGCGAGACCTTCCTCAACGCCATCCCGAGCTCGCGCGGCAGCTACGACGTCCAGGAAATCTGGGCCGAAGTCGCGGTGCCGTTGCTGGCCGACCTGCCGGCGATCAAGAGCCTGACCGTCGGCGGCGCGGCGCGCTACTCCAAGTACGACACCGTCGGCAGCACCCGCGCCTGGCGCTACAACCTCGACTGGGCGTTCAACGACAGCCTGCGTCTGCGCGGCAATATGTCCGCCGCCGTACGTGCGCCCGGCATCGACGAACTGTTCGGTGGCCAATCGCAGAACTTCGGCTTCGTCGACGACCCCTGCGACGTGCAGGAAATCCCGAACGCGAAGGATCCCGCCGTGCGCGCCCGCAACTGCGCCGCGCTGGGCCTGCCGGCCAACTTCACCGACGAGTTCACCGCCACCAACGAAGGTCTGTCGGGCAGCAATCCGGATCTCGACGCTGAAACCGGCCGCAGCTGGACCGCAGGCCTGGTGTTCACGCCGACCTTCCTCGAAGGCTTCGGCATCAACGCCGATTACTGGGAAATCAAGATCGAGAATGCGATCTCGGCACCCGATTTCCAGACGGTCGCCGACCGCTGCGTGGATTCGCCGACGGGCATCGACAACATCTACTGCCGCAACGCTCGCCGTGGACCGGACGGTCAGATCGAGTTCCTGACTTCGATCAACCAGAACATTTCGGCGATCGAGACCGACGGCGTCGATATTGCGGTGTATTACAGCCACGATCTCTGGGGCGGCCGCATGCGTTGGGACCTCAACGCGACGAAGGTTCTGAACTACAAGAGCTATCCGTTCCAGGAAGACCCGTCCGAGTTCAGCGACGACAACAAGACCCTCGGTTTCCCGGAGTGGAAGGCGACCTTGCGCGCCGGCTACAGCCGCGACAACTGGGACGTCAACTGGTCGACGCGCTTCGCTTCGGGCGGCTTGCGCGTCACCAACGAGAGCTATGCGTCCAATCCGCGTCAGACCAACGTGATCTCGGCCGGCTCGGGCGTGTTCCACGATATGCGCGGCAGCTACACGATCAAGGACACCGGCGTGCAGCTCTACGCCGGCGTGACCAACGTGTTCGACTCCGATCCGCCGGTCAACCTGTTCGGCACGGGCTTCGGCTCGGCGCTGTACGACGCGATCGGCCGCGCCTACTACGTCGGCGTGAACTACAAGTTCTTCTGAGTTCCACTCGGATACTTGCAGCGCAAGAACGGAGCCGGCGCAAGCCGGCTCCTTTTTTATGGGACTCGAAGCCCGGTTCGGGCCGGCGATTCGCCTGCCGCATGGCTTTCAACCCGCCCCAACAAAAAGGCCGGCTTGCGCCGGCCTTTCGCTTTCTGCGATGTGCTCGTAGTCAGATCGACAGATGCTCGATTGCGGCGACGCTGCCGAGCCGGTCGGACAGGCGCTTGAGCAGGGCCAGGCGGTTGTTGCGTACCGCCAGATCGTCGACGTTGACCATCACGTGGGTGAAGAAGGCGTCGACCTGCGGGCGCAGGCGGGCCAGGCGGCCGAGCACCGCGACGTAATCGCGTTGCGCCAGCAACGGGTCGGTATCGGCGATCGCGGCATCGACGACTTCGGCGAGCTCGCGCTCGGCGTCCTCGACGAACCGCGCCGGGTCGATCGCGGTCGGCACCTCGCCGTCGACCTTCTTGAGGATGTTGCGGATGCGCTTGTTGGCCGCGGCCAGCGCCTCGGCCTCGGGCAACTTGGCGAACTCGGCGATGGCCTTGAGGCGGCGGTCGAAGTCGAGAAACGAAGTAGGCAGCGCATGCGCTACCGATTCAAATTGCTGCACAGAGATATCGGCATCCGCGTAATAGCTTTCTAGACGATCCACAACAAAGTCATAAATTTGGCCAGCAAGATCATTGACCTCTTTCCGTGTCACTTGCTTGATATCTGCCGGAAGCGGCCTTTGCCCCTCGCCACGTCGCACTGCGCCATGTTTTTTGATGTCTTCGATCTGAGATGCGAGATCAGCGACCTTTCGCTCCTCTACATCCTTAACAAAAACGGAAAATAGCGCAGCAGAAGCCGCATGGTAGATAAATCCGTAGTCGTTCTGAGCAGTACCACTTTCAATGATCGTCCTGACTAGCCCCAGTGCGTTACGCCTTAATGCGAATGGATCCTTATTTCCGGTAGGCTTCAGCCCAGCCGCGAAACCGCTCGCGATGGTGTCTAGGCGCTCGGCTATTGCAAGAACACGACCCATTGAAGACGGCGCGATCGCGTCGCCGGCGAAACGCGGCATATAGGCCTCGTCGATCGCCGCGGCGACCTCGGCCGGTTCGTTCGCGGCCTGGGCGTAATAACGGCCGGCGATGCCCTGCAGTTCCGGGAATTCGTTGACCATACGCGACTGCAGGTCGTTCTTCGACAGTTCCGCCGCACGCCTGGCCTGCGCCGGGTCGACGCCGGCCGCCGGCGCGATCGCCTCGGCCAGTGCGGCCACGCGCGCGACCTTGTCGGCGACGCTGCCGAGCTTGGCCTGGTAGGTCACCGTCTTGAGGCCCTCGCCCATCGATTCCAGACCCTGCTTGAGGTCTTCGTCGAAGAAGAACTTGGCGTCGGCGAAGCGCGGACGGATCACCCGCTCGTAGCCCTTGCGGACCTCGGCTTCGTTCCTGGACTGGATGTTGGCGATGCCGATGAAGCGTTCGGTCAACTGGCCCTGCGCGTCGAGCACCGGGAAGAACTTCTGATTGGCTTCCATGGTCGCTATCAGCGCTTCCTGCGGCACCGCCAGGAATTCGCGCTCGAAACCGCAGACGATGGCGACCGGCCACTCGGTCAGGCCGTTGACCTCTTCGAGGATGCCCTCGTCGATGCGCGCATGGCCGCCGGCCTGCTGCGCGGCGGCGGCGACTTCGCGCACGATCCGCTCGCGGCGCTCGTCGGCGTCGACCAGCACGTGAGCGCTGCGCAGGGACTCGACATAGTCCTCGGGCGCGCTGAACCAGACCGGCTTGTCGTGCATGAAGCGGTGGCCGCGGCTCATGCGGTCGCTGCGCACGCCGAGCACCTGCGCCGGCACCACTTCGCTGCCGAGCAGCAGCACCAGCCAATGCACCGGCCGGGCGAAACCGTAGTCGTGGTCGCCCCAGCGCATCGGCTTGGGAATCGGCATCGCCGCCAGCGCCTCGCGCACGATCTCCGGCAGCAGGCTGGCGGTGTCGGCGCCGGGCTTGGTCGCGCGGTGGACGAAACGCTCGCCCTTGGCGTCGCTGGTGCGTTCGAGCTGGTTCCAGTCGATGCCGGCCTTCTGGGCGAAGCCCTGCAAGGCCTTGGTCGGCTGGCCCTCGGCGTCGAGGGCGATGTTGAGATAAGGGCCGAGCACTTCGCTCTTCTGCTCGGGCTGCTGGGTGGCCACGCCGTTGAGGCGCACGGCCAGGCGGCGCGGCGTATACAGCGGCTTGGCGCCTTCGCGATCGAAACCGATGCCGCGCTTGTGCAGACCGTCCAGCACGCCGTCGAAGAAGGCCTGGGCCAGGCCCGGCAGGGCCTTGACCGGCAGTTCCTCGGTGCCCAGTTCGATCAGTAGAGGTTGCGTCGTGCTCATGCGGATGCCTTTGCGTTTTCGTCTTCGGTGAAGACGCCCCGCGCTTGCTGCGGCGAGGTGGGTGATTTGAGCGAACTGCAGGTGTTCGGTGCGAGGCCGGCGGACTTCATGCCGGCCCTCGCCCCGCCCCATCCCCCGCATGCGGGAGATGAGTTTCGAAGCGTCAGGCGGCTGCGGCTTCCGACGCGCGCTTGAGGCCGGGGAAACCGAGCTTCTCGCGCTGCGCGTGATACGCCTCGGCCACGCCTTGGGCGATCTTGCGCACGCGCAGGATGTAGCGCTGGCGCTCGGTCACACTGATCGCGCGACGCGCATCGAGCAGGTTGAACGAGTGGCTGGCCTTGCAGACCTGGTCGTAGGCCGGCAGCGGCAGGCCGAGCCCGATCAGCTTGGCGGCTTCGGCCTCGCAGGCGTCGAAGCGATGGAACAGCTCGGCGACGTCGGCGTGCTCGAAGTTGTAGGCGCTCTGCTCGACTTCGTTCTGGTGGTAGACGTCGCGGTAGGTCACCGGCACGCCATCGGGCCCGTAGGTCCAGACCAGGTCGAACACGTTGTCGACGTTCTGCAGGTACATGCACAGGCGCTCGAGACCGTAGGTGATCTCGCCGAGCACCGGCTTGCACTCCAGGCCGCCGGCCTGCTGGAAGTAGGTGAACTGGGTGACTTCCATGCCGTTGAGCCAGACCTCCCAGCCCAGGCCCCAGGCGCCGAGGGTCGGCGATTCCCAGTTGTCTTCGACCAGGCGCAGGTCGTGCACCATCGGGTCGACGCCGAGCGCCTTGAGCGAATCGAAGTACAGCTCGACGATGTTGTCGGGGCTGGGCTTCATCGCCACCTGGTACTGGTAGTAGCGCTGTAGGCGGTTGGGGTTGTCGCCGTAGCGGCCGTCGGTGGGGCGGCGGCAAGGCTGCACGTAGGCGGCGTTCCACGGCTCCGGACCGAGCGCGCGCAGGAAGGTCGCCGGGTGGAAGGTACCGGCGCCGACTTCGAGGTCGAGCGGCTGGATCAGCACGCAGCCCTGTTCAGCCCAGAAGGCGTTCAGGCGCTGGATCATGCTCTGGAAGGTGATCAGCGGGGTCGGGTGGTCGCTCGCGGCCATGGTCTCATCGCAGTGCAGCAAAGCGGGTTAGTATAGCGACGAGCCTTGCGCGCCAGGGCTTTCCCCCTGGTTTCGCACCGTTTCCCGCCTGCCGCCACGCCGTGAATCCGCCCTTCCTGATCCTAGAGACCGGCCAGCCGGTCGCCTCCATGCGCCGCCACCGCGGTTTTCCGCATTGGATCCGGGTCGCCGCCGGGCTGGAGCGCGACGAGGCGGTGGTGGTCGACGTCGAGCACGGCGAAGCCCTGCCGAGCCGCGAGGGCTTCGCCGGCGCCATCGTCACCGGCTCGGGCGCGATGGTCACCGACCGCGCCGACTGGAGCGAACGCAGCGCGCAGTGGTTGCGCGAGGCCGCGCACGCGCGCCTGCCGCTGTTCGGCATCTGCTACGGCCACCAGTTGCTCGCCCACGCCCTCGGCGGCGAAGTCGGTAACCACCCAGCCGGCCGCGAGATGGGCACGATCGGCCTGGAGCTGCACGCCAGCGCCGGCGACGACCCCTTGTTCGCCGGCCTGCCGAGCCAGTTCCCGGCCCAGGCCACCCATCTGCAGACCGTGCTGCGCCCGCCGGAAGGCGCCACCGTGCTGGCGCGCTCGGCCCACGACGCCTGCCACGCCTTCCGCTGGGGCGATCGCGCCTGGGGCGTGCAGTTCCATCCCGAATTCAGCGCCACGCACATGCGCGGCTACGTGCGGGCGCGCCAGGACGCGCTGCGCAGCGAAGGCCATTGTCCGCGCAGCATCGCCGGCAGCGTCAGCGCCACGCCGTTCGCGCGGCGCGTGCTGCGGCGTTTCGTCGGCCATGCGCGCACGCTGCACGGGCGTTGAGCGCCGCGGGCGTGCGGGCCGGCGGCTCCGGCTTCGCTCGCTGCCGCGTCGCCGGCTTTAATCTCGTGCGCGCGCAGCTCGCGCGCACCACCGCAATCACCAGCAAGGCGGCCGCGAGGCCAGGACCGATCCGATGACGCAACCGATGCGCAAGGTACCGCTGACCCACGGCGTGCAATGGCTGATCCGCGCGATCAACCTGGGCACGCGCAATCCGCGCGCGATCTTCGGCGCGGCGCTGCTGTTCATGGCGGTGCTCTACCTGCTGGCGCTGGTGCTGGCGAGCCCGGCGCGCAGTCTGGCCGGCGGCGCCAACCCGGACATGGCCAGCATCGTGACCGCGGTGATCCCGATGTTCGTCGCCCTGGTGTTGGCGCTGCCGATCCTGCTCGCCGGCCTGATGCACGTGATCCGCGAAGCCGAGGCCGGGCGGCCGACGCGCGCGCGCGACCTGTTCGCGCCGTTGCGCCTGGGCAAGGTCGGCCCGCTCGCCCTGCTCGGCCTGATCCAGATCGCTCTGACCTTGATCAGCACCGCGCTGGTGGTGTGGCTGGCCGGCCAGGACTACTGGCCGCAGTATCTGGAAATGATGCGCGGCGCGCTCAGCGGCCATGTCGCGACCGCGCCGGAGCCCGATCACCCGGGCCTGATGATGCTGGTGCAGTTCCTGTTCAATTACTTCAGCAACGCGATCCTGCTGATCTCGGTGCCGTTGATCATGTTCTCCGGGCTCAGCCTGTCGGACGCGGTCAAGCACAGCCTCAGCGCATCGTTGTGGAACCTCGGCGCCTATCTGCTCGCGGCGATGCTGTTCGTGCTCGGCGTGGTGGTGTCGGCGGTGCTGGCCAGCGTGATCGCGATCGTGCTGGTGCAGGTCGGCAGCCTGGTCCACCCGGTGCTCGGCGCTCTGCTCGCCGCATCGCTGTACCTGGCCTATGGCGCGGTGGTGGTGGTGGTCATGGTCGGCACCTGCTACTACGCCTGGCGCGACGTGTTCGGCCAGGGCGAGCAGCCGGCCGCGCCGGGGACTTCGTCGACGCCGCGCCCGGGCCAGCTGGAAGCTTGAGCCCGCGCGGGAGCTCGCGAATTACAAACCAGAACCAGCACTACAGGCCGCCGGCCTGGTACACGGCCGCATCCATCGTCGCCTGCATCGCGCCGAACAACCGGGCCAGCGCGAACAAGCTCGCCGACAACTGCAGCGCCACCCAGGCCCAGCCCCAGAGCGGCATCCCCGGCTCGCCGTCGCGCACCACCCGCGCGCCGGCCAGGCGATCGTGCAAGGCGCGGTAGTCCGGTTTCGCCATCGCCAGCAGATGGCCGATGTTCAAGCTCAGCCACGACAGGCCGCCGCCGAAATAGCGCAAGGCGATGCGGCCGGCGCCCAGCGCCCGTCCGTCCATGCCGGTCACGCGCAGGCGCAGCGCGCGCTTGCCGGGCGTGGCCTGCCACGGCGTCAGCACGAAACCGATCTCGTAGACCGCGCCTAACAGGGCGAAGGCCAGGACCCAGCCGAGCACCAGCGCGGTCAGCGCGGCGACCGTGGTCGTGGCGGCGGCGTGCAGGGCCGGGTCGGCGATCAGCCGTTGGGCGAAGCCGCCGAAGGACAGGTCGTCGAGCACCGCCGCCGACATCACCTCGGCGGTGCGCGCGGCCATCGCCGCATAGGCGCGCCGGGCCGATTCGGCCAGGGCCAGCCAGTGGCCGGCGCCGACGACGCTCGTCGCCGCGGCGACCGCGGCGGCATCGAGCGACCAGGCCGCGTAGCGCGGCCAGAACCCCGCCGACAGATTCGCCGCCGGCGCGCTCGCGGTTCGCGCGCTCATGGGCGCCGCACTCATCGGTCGCGCGCGTCCCCGGTCGGGGCATCGTCCTCGTCGTCGCGGTCGCGACGGTCTGAGGCCACCCACTTCGCGGCGATGATGCCGATCTCGTAGAGGATGCACATCGGAATCGCCAGCATCAGCTGCGATACCACGTCCGGCGGCGTAATCACCGCGGCGATGACGAAGATGCCGACCACCGCGTAGCCGCGCGCTTCCTTGAGCTGGGCCGGGGTGACCCAGCCGAGCAGGGCCAGGATCACCAGCGCCACCGGCACTTCGAAACTGATGCCGAAGGCCAGGAACAGGATCAGTACGAAATCCAGGTAGGCGTTGATGTCGGTCATCATCGCCACGCCGACCGGGGTGACCTTGACCAGGAACCCGAACACCGACGGCAGCACCAGGAAGAACGCGAACGCGCAGCCGGCGTAGAACAGCACCAGCGCCGACACCAGCAGCGGCAGGGCCAGGCGCTTTTCTCGCCGGTACAGGCCGGGCGCGACGAAGGCCCAGGCCTGGTACAGCAGCCAGGGCATGGTGACCATCAGCGCGGCGAAGAAGGCCAGCTTGAGCGGCGCCGAGAACGGCGAGGCGACTTCGACCGCGATCAGCTGGCTGCCGGCCGGCAGCTTGGCCAGCAGCGGCGTCGCCAGGTAGTGATAGAGCTTGTTGGCGAACGGCAGGAAGCCGAGGAACACGACGATCAGGCCGGTCACCCCGCGCAACAGGCGCGCGCGCAGTTCGATCAGGTGATCGAGCAGGCGCGGTTCGGGCGAGGCTTCGTCGGCGGGGCCGCCGGCCTGCGGCGCGCGGGAGTCAGCGTCGCTCATCGGTCGGGGTCTTGGGAGAAGGGCGATAGTCCGGCAAGGCGGCGCTGGCGTAGTCGTGGGTCGGCGGCGCGTCTTCGACCGGTGCGGCTTCGGTCGCCGCGACATCGCCGGCGGCCGCATCGGCCGTCGGCGAGGGGTCGTGCGCGCCGGCGGCGGCGTTCTCGGCCGGGCGGGCGGCGGCGCCGACCGGCGCGGCGATGCTGCGGTTCATCGCATCGACCTCATCGCGCATGGCCCGGCCGCTGTCGCGCAACTGGCCCTGCGCGTCGCGCAGGTCGTCCTGGGCCTGGCGCAGGCTGCGCTTGAGGTCCTCGTCGGCGATCTCGTTCTCGAGCTCGGACTTGACCGAATACCACTGCGCGCGCGCGCGCCGCACCCACAGGCCGGCGAAACGCGCGGCCTTGGGCAAGCGTTCGGGACCGAGCACGATCAAAGCCACGATCGCGATCACGAAGACTTCCGAGAAGCCTATGTCGAACATGGTCTGGGGCGGGCCTGCGGAAGGGCGGAGCGCGTCGGGGCCGCGAGCGTCAGCGCGGGGTGTGCTCGTCGTTGCGCGAGGACGATGTCTTGTCGGAGGCGTTGTCGTTACGCGTTTCGTCGTTGAGCTGCTGCGTCGGCTTGTCGTCGTCGTGCATGCCCTTCTTGAAGCCCTTCACGGCTTCGCCGACGTCTTTGCCGATGTTGCCCAGACGCTTGGTGCCGAAAACCAGAACGACGATCAGCAGGACGACGACCCAGTGAATCCAACTCATGCTGCCCATGGCGGTGTCCCGTTAAACCCGTTGATAGTGGATGAGAACCTCAAGCCGGCTGGTCCGATCAGCGCGTCCGCGGCCGGCGCGATGCCGCTGCGCGCAACCGGGTCCGTGAGGATACCGCAACCTTTGTAACAGAAGGTTGCGACCCCGGCCGCTCGAACGAGATCGACCGCGGCCGGTTGCGGGCAATGCGTCCGCGGTCACGCACCGGCGCGGCTGCGGCCGCGGCCGAACCGTCATGCGCCCGTCTTATGAGCGGATCCGCACCGGTCCGAAGCGGTCCGCACCGATCCGGGCAGCGACGGATCAGGGCAGCGGTTCGACCTTGGCCGGGTTGGCCGGCACGGTCTCGAACGGCTGCGGCTGACCCTGAACGGGCTGCGGCTGGGCCGGCTGGGCCGGCTGGGCCGGGGCCAGGCGCACCCGCGCCGGTTCGGCCGGAGCGGGTTGGGCAGGCGCCGTGCCGCCTTCGGGATACACCGTGGCGCCGAGCGCGGGGCGCTGGTCCTCGGCGGTGCGGTTGGCGCGCGCGGTCGCGCTGGCTTCTTCGAGGCGGTCGCGGAAATCGACCACGGCGGTGGACGGCTGGCCGTTGGCGCGGCCCTCGAAAATCATCCGCGGGGTGCTGCCTTCGCCGTAGACGGCCTGGTTGGCGTCGTCGTCGATCGACAGCGCGGCGCCGTCGAGGGCGATGCCGGCGAACAGGCCGCGCGCGCGCGACCACGACCAGATCTCGGCCTTGAGCTGGCCGTCGGTGGCGGCCGCGGCGGTGCGGCCGACCGGGCCGGCGGCGACGCTGGCGTCGGCGCCGAGGGTGACCTTGCCGTTGACGATCGAATCCAGGCCGCGGTCGCCGCGGAACACCAGCACGATGTCGGAGGACTGCACGCCGGCCTGGAAGCCGAAGCTGCCGCCGGTGAGCTTGACGAAGCTCGGGTTCGACCAGGTGCCATCGGGGTTCTTGACCGAGACCAGGCCGTGGCCGCGGCGGCCGCCGACCACCAGGCCGATCTTCAAGGTGTCGGGCACCACGACTATCGCGCGCGCCTCGTCGAACAGCTTGTCGGGGATCGAGGATTCGGGAATCTGCTGGATGTCGCCGAGCACGCGCACCGCATCGCGTGCGCGTTGATCCTCGGTCGGGCCGGCCACGGCGGCGGTGGCGGCGATACCCAGGCTCAGGGCGAGACTCAGACTCAGGACGCGAGGCAAGGAACGGGACATGGGGGACTCCGGCGGACAGCGGCAGTGAATCATGTTCGGAAGTAGAACATGCTCGGCGCGCTCGACGGTACGTCGCATCGACCTGGCGCGGCTCGCGGCGCGGTTCGGCAGGTCGCGAACGCGCAGCGGGCACGTTCATCGTAACGGACCCGATCGCAGGACCGAGCCCAGGGCGAGGCTAGCGACACCGCGATGAATCGTCGCGGAATTTCGGCCACGGGCTCGCGCCGCGTGCGGCCCCTCGTACGCGATCCGGCCTAGGACACCGTCGCTCAACGCGTCGGCTTCGGCGAGGCCGACGCCGGATCGAGCAGGCCCGACAACCAGTGAGCGAGGTTCAAGGTGAACTGGTAATTGCGCTCGGCGCCGGGCGCATTCATGCCCATCGGGCGCCGTCCGGCGCCCTGCACCTGGGTGCTGAACATCGCCGCTTCGCCGAGAAAGGCCGCGCGCCCCTTGCCCGCCCGCATCACCGCGCCCTGCAACCAGCCGCCGACCGGCACGCGCACGGTGTCGGCGTCGAAACGCCAGGCCCGCTTCGGCATCAGCGAGACATAGCCCTGCGGCAGAACCAGCAGCGGCTCGGCGTTCGCCGGCGCCCGGAACGCCTGGCCGGTGAAGCTGCGCACCTGCGCGACCGCTTCGGATTCGTTGCGGCCGCGCACGATCGCATGCCCGCGCAGGCTGCCGTCGTCGACGCGGAACAGGCTCGGCCGCTGGAATATCTCGGCGCGGCGTGCCGGATCGGCGTCGTAGCCGGGCATGGCGAAGCCGTCGTTGAACGTCACTCCGAACGCCGCCGCAAGCCCTGCGGCCGCGCCCGCCAGCGGCATGTGGTCGGCGATCAGCCACAAGCTTCCGCCGGCGCGCACCCAGTGCCGGACCGCACGGATCTCGGCGGCGCTGAACGCCGACGGGGTCGGATAGGGATAGTCGCTCCACTCCGCCGCACTGGGCTGGGCATTGGCGATCACCAGGATCGCGCACGGCGCCAAGGCCGCGCGCGCGAACTGCGCGCGCAGCGGGCGCACCGCATAGCCGTCGCGCCGCAGCAGCTCGCCGAACGACCAATAGCGCCCCTCGAGGGTGTGGAAATTATGGTGGGCCTCGTCGACGCATACGGTCGGCCCCCGCCCGGCGGCATAGGCCGGCGCGCCGATCGGCGGCCGATAGTCGCGCTCGGGCAATTGCTGCGCGGCCGCCGGCATGCCACAGGCCGCGGCGACCAGACCCGACATCAACGCTTTCTCGAACATGCCTTCGTACTCCCGGACCGCCATGCGCTCACGGCAAGACACTAGCGCGATCCCGCGCACCGCAGCCACCGCCAGACTCGGCAAGGTCGACACGCGCAGCGGCCCGGCCGGCCGCTGCGCGCGGCCTTCCTATCGCTGCGATCGAAAACTTCGATCCCGCGGAGATTTCGCTGGCGGGGCGACGGGTGTCATCCTATGTCCATGCCCGCAACCGCCAGCCTCGCCGACCGCGACAGCCCCCCCACCGCCGATACCGCCGTGGTCCTGGTCAATCTCGGCACGCCCGAGGCGCCGAACACGCGCGCCGTGCGCCGCTATCTGTCCGAATTCCTGCACGACCGCCGCGTCGTCGACATGAGCCGCTGGCTGTGGTGCCCGCTGCTGCATTTCGCGATCCTGCCGCTGCGCAGCGGCAAGGTCGCCAACAAATACGCCAGCGTCTGGCTGCCGGAAGGCTCGCCGCTGGCCGTGCACACCCGCCGCCTGGCCCAGGCCGTCCAGCACGAACTGCCCGAGGTGCGCGTACTGCACGCGATGCGCTACGGCCAACCCTCGTGGAAGCAGTTGCTGCAACGGCTTCAGGCCGAGGGCGTGCGGCGGGTACTGGCGCTGCCGCTGTATCCGCAGTATTCGACCTCGACCACCGCCTCGGTCGGCGACGTGCTCGGTCGCGCCGAGGGTCTGGCGACGCGCATGGTCGACCACTATCACGACGACCCCGAGTGGGTCGCGGCGGTCGCCGATTCGATCCATCGTCACCGTGCCACCCACGGCCCGGGCGAGCATCTGCTGTTCTCGTTCCACGGCCTGCCGCAGCGCTTCGTCGACGGCGGCGATCCTTATGCCCGCCAATGCCGGGACAGTGCGCGCGCCATCGCCGAGGCCCTGCACCTGCCCGACGAAGCCTGGACCCTGAGTTACCAATCGCGCTTCGGCCGAGAACGCTGGCTGGAACCCTCGACCGTCGACACGCTGTCGGCGCTGACCGCCCGCGGCATCAAGCGCGTCGACGTGATCGCCCCGGGCTTCGCGGTCGACTGCCTGGAAACCCTGGAAGAGGTCGCGATGATGCTGGCCGAGGACTTCGCCGAACACGGCGGCCAATTGCGCTACATCCCCTGCCTCAACGAATCGCCGGCGCATGCTGCGCTGCTGGCCGGCATCGCCCGGCGCGAACTCGGGGCCTGGGGCCGATGACGGCGCTGCAGGAATTCGCGGTCGACAGCGTGTTCGGCCGCCTCGCCGGCCTGCGCAACGGCCATATCGGCGCGCCGCGCCTGCTCGCCCTGCACGGTTGGCTCGACAACGCCGCGAGCTTCGTGCCGATCGCGCCCTGGTTCGAAGGCTTCGACCTGGTCGCCCCGGACCTGCCCGGCCACGGCGCCAGCGCGCATCTGCCGCCGGCCGCCGACTACACCCTGATCGCCGCCGCGCGCGCCGCGCTCGCGGTCGCCGACGCGCTCGGCTGGGATCGCTTCCACGTGCTCGGCCATTCGCTCGGCGGCGCCACCGCCAGCGTGATCGCCGCGGCCACGCCGCAACGGGTCGACCGGCTGCTGCTGATCGAGGCGTTGGGCTCGCTGGCCGAGCCCGAGGACCGGGTCGCCGCGCGCCTGCGCGAAGCCTTCGCCGGCCAGGCCGCGTTGGCCGGCAAGCGCTTGCGCGTGTTCGGCGACATCGCCACCGCGGTGCGTGCGCGCATGACCGCCAACGGCCTCAGCGAACCGGTCGCGCGCCTGCTGGTCGAACGCGGCGTGGCGCCGGTGCGCAGCGACGACCGCCAGGGCGGTTTCGTCTGGCGCAGCGATCCGCGCCTGACCCTGGCCACGGCCATCCGCATGAGCGAAGCGCAGATGCGCTCGCTGATCGCGGCGATCGAAAGCCCGACCTGCATGGTCTGGGCCGACCCGGCCCAGCCCTACATGCCCGACGAACTGCGCCGCGAACGCGCGACCCTGCTGCCGCGCGGGGAGATGCACGTGCTGGCCGGGACCCATCACCTGCACATGGAGCAGCCGCGCGAAGTCGGCGAACTGCTGCGCGCTTTTCTCGGCGGCTGACGGCGCCGACGAGCCGCACCGGCCGAGCGCCGGCTTGCGTGACGGCGGGTCAGTCGGCCGCGACCAGGCGGCGCAGGCCGGCCTTGAGGCTGCGGCCGCAGGCGCGGAAGTACTCGCGCTGATCGCGCCAATCGGGGCAACGCGCCTCGACCTCGCGCCAGAACGCGCGCGAATGGTCGGCATGGATCAGGTGACAGAGCTCGTGCACCAGCACGTACTCGAACGCCGGCGGCGGCGCCAGCACCAGCGACAGGTCCAGGGTCAGTCCGCCGTCGGGGGCGAGCGAGCCCCATTGCGAGGACATCACCCGATAGCGCAGCCGCGACGGCGCGCGCGGCAGGCCGGGCAGGTACTTCGGCAGCCAGCGGCCGACGTCGGCGCGCGCCTGACCTTCGTAGAAATCGCGCAGGGCGCGCTGCAACGCGACCGCATTGAGCGCCTCGGGCGCGGCGATGTCGACCGCGTCCTCGCTCAGTTGCAGACGCAGGTAACGCGCGACTTGCCAGCGCACCGGCCACTGCGCGCCCCGTAGCGGGATCGTCGCCTCGACGTGCGGCTGCAGGCGGGTCGCATCGCTGCCGGCCTGGGCGATCTGCGCCAGCAGCCAGTCGCCGTGTTCGATCACGAAGCGCTGACCGGCGATTTCGCTGGCGCGCATCGGCAAGGTCAGGCGCGGACCGCGCTCGTCGACGCTGAGCTTGATCCGGCGCGCGCGAGGATCGCGCACCCGCAACACTTCGACGATGCGGCCGTTGCCGAGATCGATCGCGAGGGTTTCGCGCGAGACCGTGCGCGACGCGGCTTGCGGCTGGCCGGTCAGCAGGCGCCGGAGGCTCGTCATGGGTGGGGGACCGCCATGGCCGAAGCATAACGCCGCGGGCGTTGCGCGGAAGCGGCAACGAAGAAACCGGACGGCGGGATGCGGCGCGGTCCGACCCGGCGGGCAGGCTTTCGACGCCCTGGCCGCATACGTGCCCTCGCCCCAACCCCTCTCCCGCGAGCGGACGAGGGGCTTACGCCGTCCGGGACGGCGCGTGGATCAGGCTTCGACCTTGCTCAGCTTCAGCGCCGATTCCAGCACCCGGAACAGGCGCTTCACTTCCGCGCTCATCAGCGCGAAGCGCGCGTCGAGTTCGGCGCGCAGGCCGTCGCCTTCGCTGTGTTCGAGCTGATCCACGGCGCCGTCGAGCAGCTTGAACTTGCGCACCACCAGGTCTTCGCCGATCACGAACGAAACGTGGTCGTCCAGGGTCAGCGCCAGGCGGGTGACCTGCTTGCCGGTTTCCAGGTGCTTGGCGATCTCGTCGCTCTCCAGTTCCTGGCGCTGGCACTTGACCACCGCGCCCTGGTCGACCGGGTCGCGCAGTTCGCATTCGTCGCCCAGGCTGATGCCGTCGGGCAGCTCCTCGCCGGCGACCCAGCCGGTCAGGATCGAGCGCGGGGCGATCTCGGCGTTCAAGGGCAAGGCCGGTAAGCTGCCGATCGCGCGGCGGATCTCGCTGATCACGTTCTCGCCCGACTTGCGGCTGGAGGTGTCGACGATGACCAGGCCGTGTTCGAGATCGATCATCGCATCGGTGCGGCTGGGCTTGATGAAGGCGCGCGGCATCAGGTCGACGATCAGCTCGTCCTTGAGGCGCTTGCGGGTGCGGCCGCCGGGCTTGCGGCCTTCTTTCTGCTCGATCTCGGCCAGCTTCTTGGCCAGCATGTCGTTGATCACCGAACCCGGCAGTAGGCGGTCTTCGCCGCCGACGGTCAGCCAGATCGCATCGCCGATGCGGTTGCTCATCATCGCGTCCTCGGCGTCGCGGCCGAACGGCGAGATGAAACCGCGCGAGGACAGCTCGAGCGGGCCGACCGGCTTGAGCCGGCACTCTTCGAGGCCTTTGTCGAGTTCGTCGAACTTGTGGGTGGTGGGAAAGCGGAAGAAGGTCAGATTGCGAAAGAACATCTAGGCAGCCGGGAATAAGGAAAGTATTAGGGATCGGCGGCGTGGCGCCGCGCTTGCGGAGCGGCGCCTCATCCAGCCTGCGCTTGGTTCGTGTCGGCCGGCGCCTCGTCCAGCCACACCGGCGCGTCCGCGGCCGGCACGCCGCCGGCGCGGCCCAGGCCGAGGAAATCGAACAGTTTCGGATCGCTCAGCTGCGAGGGACGGATGTCGCCGAGCGCGCGCGAGATGGTCTCGATGCGGCCGGGCGTCTCGCGCTCCCAGGCGTCCATCATCCGCTTGACCTGCTTGCGCTGCAGGTTCTCCTGCGAACCGCACAGATTGCACGGGATGATCGGGAAGCCCTTGATCGCGGCGTAATCGAGGATGTCGTCCTCGCGCACATAGGCCAGCGGCCGGATCACCACGTGCTTGCCGTCGTCGGACAGCAGCTTGGGCGGCATGCCGCTGAGCTTGGCGTGGAAGAACAGATTGAGGAAGAAGGTCGCGACCAGGTCGTCGCGGTGATGGCCCAGGGCGATCTTGGTGAAGCCCTGCTCCTCGGCATAGGTGTACAGCGCGCCGCGGCGCAAGCGCGAGCACAGCGAACACATGGTCTTGCCCTCGGGCACGACCCGGGTCACCACCGAATAGGTGTCCTGCTCGAGGATCTTGTACGCCACCCCGATCGATTCGAGATAGGCCGGCAACACGTGCTCGGGGAAATCCGGCTGCTTCTGGTCCAGGTTCACCGCGACCAGTTCGAACTTCACCGGCGCCTTCTTCTGCAGCTGCAGCAGAATGTCGAGCAGGGTGTAGCTGTCCTTGCCGCCGGACAGGCAGACCATGACCTTGTCGCCCTCTTCGATCATGCCGAAGTCGGCGATGGCGCGGCCGACCTGGTGACGCAGGCGGGTGGCGAGGCGTTCGCCTTCGCCGCCGCGGCGGGCGTCGGCGCGGGCAGGACGGGTGGGTTCGGCGAGGGGCAGGACGATGCTCATGAGGGCGCCAATTCTACGCTACGGGTCGGTGAACATCGCCCGCGCGCCGGCCGGACGGCCGATGACGTCGGTCATGGCGGCGCGTTAAGCTGGTGCGCATGACCGTAAGCGCCGATCCCTCCGAGACCGCCCGCCAGCTTGCCGAGCTGCGCCAGGAACATCGCGATCTCGACGCGGCCATCGACCGCCTGGCCCTCGATCCGCAGGCCGACGAACTGACCGTCAAGCGCCTCAAGAAGCGCAAGCTCTGGCTCAAGGACTGCATCGCCCGGCTCGAAAGCGCGCTGATTCCCGACGAACCGGCCTGAACCGCGGCGGCCGCATCGCGTATCGAGACCGCGCTCGCTGCACCGCCTTCGGCCTGTGATAGGGTGCGGCCACTCGATCGGCAGACAGCGGCATGGCGAACAAGGACGAACTGGTCCAGACGGCACGCAACCCCTGGTGGCAGGGCGCTGCGGCCTTGGCGCTCGTGGCCGTCGTCGCCACCGCCGCGCTCGGCGGTTTCGGCCAGGCCAAGAGCAAGCCCCTGCCGGAATACAAGGCCGGCCACCGCTACCAGGGCGGCGCCCTGGCGGTGACGCCGCTGCGGGCCTGGGTCGCGCGCTACAAACCCGGCGGCCGGGTCGACGCCTACAACCCGAAGACCTATCTGGTGCTGCAGGTCGAAGTCGAAAACCGCACGCCGCGCAGCTTCAGCGCGTTCGGCTACCCGCAGCAGGACCTGATCCTGGTGTCCAGCAAGCGCGAACCGATCGAGTCCGACCTGCTGATGCGGTCCGACGACCACTCCGTCGCCGGCGACCTGCATCCGCGCCTGAAGCAACGCATCGACCTGGTCTGGACCTTGCCGAAGAATTACGTCTATACGCCGCAGGCGACCTTCGGCGTGTTCGCCCGCGCCTACAAGGCCAAGGCCTATCTCAACGACGAGGGCGCCTGGGTCCAGGGCAAGCCCGCCGCCAAGTACGCGATGGCCGTGCAGGACCTGCGCGACCGGGCGGTGGCGCCGTGAGCGCGCCCGCCGCACACCGCGCCTGGCGGCTGCCGCGCTGGCGTTGGCGCGACGCGCTGTGGATCGTCCTGGCCCTGATCGCGGTGGTCGCCCTGCGCAAGGGCGAGTCCAGCTACGAACAGCGCGACACGCCGCTGGTGCAGCGTGCGCAGGGGCTCGGCCGGGTCGAAGGCCGCAACTTCGCGGTCGACGTCAGCGGCTTCAAGACCGCGCACGCCTACCTGCTCAAGGGCGACTACAGTCATCCTGAGGATTATCTGCTGCGCACCCCCGGGGTATGGATGTCGGTGGTCGCCAAAGTCGAAGCGCTCGAGCGCAGCGGCTACGTCGGCGCGCAACTGCGCACCCGCGACGGCCTGACCTATGTCGCTTCCAGCCAGGACCGGCCCAAGCTCAAGGGCGTCAACCTGCGCGAACGCGTGGTCGCGCCCGGGCTGCCGGAAAGCGGCGCCTGGTTCTTCGAAGTGCCGGTCGACCGCCTGGAGGGCGCGCACCTGCAGTTCTACTGGGGCAACGGCCTGCCGAACGGCGGCGACAGCTTGGTCGACGTCGACCTGGGCATCGACGCGGCGCGCGCGCGCAAGCTGATGGCCGAAGCCAAGCCGGTACTGGACCTGCGCCCATGAACGCCACGATGCCCGATTCCAGCGACCTCGACCGCAGCGCCTCGCCGGGCGGATGGTGGCGCCGCAACGCCCTGTGGCTGCTCGGCACCCTGGTGCTGGGCGCCTGGGCGATCTATGCGCCCTACCGCGAGGCCTTGCAGGCGTACCAGAACCGCCACCCCTCGCACGCCATCGACGTGCCCAAGGGCGAGTGGGCGCGCTACGAAGGCGCGCGTTGGCGCCTGGTTTCGGCCGAAGCCCTGGCCCCGCGCGATCCGCGCATCGGCGGCTCGGTGCGCAAGGACGCCGGGGTCTTGCTGCTGCAGTTCGAAGTGATCGCCGATTCCGGCACCCAGGCCAAGCACCTCGACCTGTGCAAGGGCCAAGTCTCCGATGCGCAGGGCCGGCTATGGGACGCGAACCCGGCCGGCTTGCCGCGGCTGAGAGGCCCCAAGCTGCCGACCACCTGCGGCAGCGGACAGGACGCGCAATACAAGTCGATCATCGCCCTGCCGGGCCGCCCATTCCGTTTCCAGCACGCCTATCTGTTGCCGCGCACGCAGCGGCTCGACGGATTGCAGGCGCGGATCGACCTGCGCAACTCGCAGACCTCGAAGGGCCGTTACCTGCGCTTCGCGCTTTGACCGTTTAGATTCTTGGTTTCGATTCGCCTGGCTGATTCGTGCGAGCTGATGGGTACTACCTCGTCCGCACCGTCCTTGCCTGTGTAGGAGCGGCGCAAGCCGCGACCACGGCCCTGCGGTTTCGCACCTTCGCCTTCTGCAGATCGGGGCCTCTTCGGCGGAAGCGGCGCAAGCCGCAACCGCGTCCTTGCGGCTTCACGACACGTCCCCGCAGCTCGGGTCCCTGGGTAAGAGCGGCGCAAGCCGCGACCACGAATCGCAACCATAACGGCGTTGGACGCCTACCCTGAACCGGAACGCCGTTGCCGTTGCCGTTGCCGTTGCCGTTGCCGTTGCCCAGATTTTGATCTGCTGCTTTGCCGGTCAACAGCAGACCCGTAGGGCGGCCCGCAGGGATGCGGGCCGTGCGCAAGCAGGCCATGGATGGCCTGTCTGGAGCATCCCTGCGTCGGCACCGATCGTGCGGGCTGGTGCCCTTGCAAGGAGAGCCCTTTTCTTTGGTTACTTTTCTTTTGGGCTCAGCAAAAGAAAGTAACCCGGCCGCGTCAGCGGACGGAAGTTTTAGATCTTGATGTTGCTTCTCCGCTCCGCAGCCAGAGGCGCAACAACCGCCGGTTGCGCGGTCGCGGCTTGCGCCGCTCCTACCCTGGAGCCGCCGCACCTGCGTGTCACTACGAATCTATCCCTGTAGGAGCGACGTGAGTCGCGACCACCGAACGCGCAGAGATAACGAGGCCATCGGCCTTCGTAGAAGGCGGCGTGCTTTCGCCAGGGTAGGAGCGGCGCAAGCCGCGACATCGTCGTTACGGTCTTGCGGCGCATCGCTCAAACGAGCGAAATCAAAGATCAAAATCAAGATCAAGATCAAGATCAAACCCAAAGCTTCCGCCACTAAAGCGGCGGGTTACTTTCTTTTGTCATAAGCAACAAAAGAAAGGTAACCAAAGAAAAGTGCTTTGTTTTGAATCACAGGCCCGCGCGTTCGATGCATCCGCAGGGATTTTTCATACGGGACATCCCTGTCCCGATGAAAAACGGCCCGCATCCCTGCGGGCCGCCCTCCGGGTCTTCTATGGCCTTCGCTAGCGCGAAGCTGCGCACAGCAACAGCACAGCAACGGCAACGGCAACGGCAATCGCAACGGCACAGCAACGGCAACAGCAACGGCTAAGGGCCAGAACTCAAGCCGCGCGCGGCAACCTCGCGATGGCGCGATCGAACGTCGCCGCCAACAATACGACCCGCAATACATCGGTAAAAAACGAAGTGCGGAACGACAACGGCGTATTGAGGAAGACCGCCAAGGGCTGGCCGACCACGCTCTGCCATTCGCGATCCTGCGGCCCCACCACGTGCTCCATCAGGCGCCACGACCACGAGTCGATGAACGACAGCAGCTGCCAGCACACGCACAGGGTCAACAGGGCCGGCAGGCCGGCGCGCAGCACCAGGCGCAGGCTGTTGACGACCGGGATGCCCTTGCTGGTCCAGCCGGCGCTGGCCTTGTCGGCGAGAATGCGCAAGCTGAAATGCATGGCCTTGAAGCGTGCGCTGACCTTGCCCAGGGTTTCGTCGGCGGCATCCAGGCGTTGCGCGCGGCGCAGGTCGATGCCGTAGATGATCGCGGTGATCGCCAGCCAGATCAGCGGCAGCGCCACCGCACCGGCCGCGGTGCTCACGTAGTCCCACACCGGCACGATGCCGCGCTTGGCCGGGGCCAGCAGCTTGAACGCCGACATGGGGTCGTCCCACCACTGGGTCACCGCGGCGTAGACCACCCGCTCGTGCCACCAGTCCTTCAGGCCGTTGACGGCCTGGGCGATCGCGGCGACGCCGACGAACACCCAATAGGCCTCGCAGCTGGTTGCGACCACGTTCCACAGCGCATGCCCGGTGGCTTCCGCGCGGCGCTTGCTGAACCAGCGCACCGCCCAGGCCACCGCGAGCGCGATCCACAAACCCTTCAGCTTGAGCACCTCGTTGAGGTTTTCCTTGTCCCAGACGCTGAAGACATAGGCGGTGCGGAAGTTGCGGCGCAGGTCTTCCAGCAGGCCCCAGCCGGCGTAATAGGCGAAGAACGGCAGCATCGCGATGGCCAGCGCAGTGATCCATTGCTTGCGCACCGCCGCGGTGTCCGGGGTGGTCGCGCCGCCGGCGAGCATCGGCAGCGACGGCCGCAGCGACTGGAACATCAGGATGGTGCCGGCGAGCTGGGTCACGATCAGCACCGACAGCACCGCGAACGACAGCAGCACCGAACGTTCGCCGAGCTTGACCGCCAACCCCATCAGCAAGTCGTAGCAGACCCGCTGGGCGAAGAACCAGAACGCCAGCGCCGGCCAGTGACGCCACAGCAAGCGCGCAGAGAGCAGCGGGATCTCCAGCCAGGCGCTGCCCCGGGCGGATGCACCGACGGCGCCGGAGTCGGCGGAAGACGATGAAGGTACCGACAGCGTCGGCGTGGACAGCGAGGACGTGGACATCGACGGCAGCCGGGCGGGAACCCGGCGATGGTACCCGGCTGTCGTCGCGGTTGGCAGTGGCCGGGGTCGGCGGACCGGCCGGCCGGATCCGGACCGGTCCGGCGGTCGAGCCAAGGTCGGTGTCGGTGTCGGTGTCGGTGCCGTTGCCGTTGCCGTTGCCGTTGCCGTTGCCGAGATTTTGATCCGCTGCTTTGCCGGTCAACAGCAGACCCGTAGGGCGGCCCGCAGGGACGCGGGCCGTGCGCAAGCAGGCCAGGGATGGCCTGTCTGGAGCATCCCTGCGTCGGCAGCGATCGCGCGGGCTTGTGCCCTTGCAGGGAGAGCCCTTTTCTTTGGTTACCTTTCTTTTGGGCTCAGCAAAAGAAAGTAACCCGGCCGCCTCAGCGGACGGAAGCTTTAGATCTTGCCTTGGCTTCACCGCCTTACGGCCGTTGACGCAGCAGCGCGTGACGACGCGGTCGCGACTTGCGTCGCTCCTACCCTAACGGGCTGCCGTCGGCATCGGTGCAAGATCGAGGCCTCGCGGTCGCGGCTTACGCCGCTCCTACAGGGATCGCTACGCAGCATTGCGTGCAGGGCCGGGCCTTTGTAGGAGCGACGTAAGTCGCGACCGCGGAACACGCAGAGATGACGAGGCCGTCGTCATCCGTCGAAGCGGTGCGCTTTCGCCAGGGTAGGAGCGGCGCAAGCCGCGACATCGTTGCGGCGGTCTTGCGGCATACCTCTCATCGGGGATCAAGATCAAAGATCAAAGATCAGGATCAAGATCAAACCCAAAGCTTCCGCCACTAAAGCGGCGGGTTACTTTCTTTTGTCATAAGCAACAAAAGAAAGGTAACCAAAGAAAAGTGCTTTGTTTTGAATCACAGGCCCGCGCGTTCGATGCATCCGCAGGGATTTTTCATACGGGACATCCCTGTCCCGATGAAAAACGGCCCGCATCCCTGCGGGCCGCCCTCCGGGTCTTCTATGGCCTTCGCTAGCGCGAAGCTGCGCACAGCAACGGCAACGGCAACGGCAACCGCAACCGCAACGGCACAGCAACGGCAACGGCAACGGCAACGGCAACATAGAAGCATCGCTATCGACAGGCCACGGGGATGCGCAGTCGCGGCTTACGCCGCCACAGGGGAAACGAGACCTTCAGAGATATACGGAGGAGCGGCCAACGCCCTCAGGCGCTCGCCGGGTCCTGCGCCGCCGGCTTCGCCGCCATCTCCGGGCTGATCTTCTCGATGGTGTGCCGCAACTCGCGGCCGAGAATGACCTTGGCGTCCTTCGCCCAGGCGTCCAGGCGCTGGTCGAAGGCGAGCTTGCCTTCGCTGTCGGGCCAGACCAGGCGCAGCTCGCGCAGTTTCTGGATGAAGCCGCGGAACAGGGTCTTGTCGAAGAACTCCGGCGCAGCCGGTGCGTACAGCAGCGACAGGCGCTGGGCGGCGAGCTGGCACAGGCTTTCGAGTTCGCCGGCCGACATCGTGCCGGGACCGTTCTTCACCAGCACCGAAATGGCGATGTAGTAGCGCTCGAAAGCCTGCTGCAGGGAGTGGCCGATCGCGCGCAAGCGGAACACTTCGTCGGTCTGGCCGGCGTTGCGGGCGAGGATGCCGCCGTCGTCGTCGCTGACCCGTTCGAGCAGGCCGGAGCGGACGAACACATCGACCGTGCGCACCAGGCGCTCGGCGAATTCGTCCTCGGTCCACGGCAGGAACAGCTCGGCCTGCAGGAAAGGATAGACGCTGCGGCCCAGGCGCAGCACGCCGGCCAGGCTCATGCGCCGGTTGTGCTGGAAGCAGCAGGCGATCCACGAAGCCGCGGTGAACAGGTGCAGGACGTTGTTGCGGAAATAACTCAGCAGCACCGCCTTGTCGTCGCCGTCGACGCCGAGCACGTCGCCGAGCGGATGGGCGATGCGTTCGAGCACGTTGATTTCTTCGCCGTGAGCGACGATTTCCTGCGGCGTGTGCGGGGTGACGGTGACGCGGTCGGAGTACGGCAGCTCGGCCAGCAAGGTCTTGGACAGGGCGATCTGCGCGAGCAGGTCGGCCTCGCCCATCGCGTGCTTGGGCGTCGACAGCAGGGCCAGCGCGAGCAGGTTGATCGGGTTGACGTCGGCGGCGCGGTTGACGTTGACCTGGATCTGCTCGGCGACCGCATCGACCGTCGCCGACAGCCAGCTCGGCTTGTCTTCCTCGTCGAGCGGACGGCCGTCCCATTCGGGCGCGTGCCGGGCGAGCATGTCGTTGAGCCGGATCGGCTCGCCGAAGTTCACCACGACCTGGCCGTAGTTCGAACGCAGCACCTTGGGGATGCCCCACAGCAACTGCCAGATCGATTCCTTTTCCTTCGGCTTGCCGGACAGCTCGTCGAGGTAGCTGTTGCCTTCCATGAGCTTTTCGTAGCCGACGTAGATCGGCTGGAACAGCACCGGCCGGGTCGGCTGGCGCAGGAAGCCGCGCACGGTCATCACGATCATGCCGCCCTTCGGCGGCAGCAGCCGGCCGGTGCGCGAGCGCCCGCCTTCGATGAAGTACTCGATCGAATAGCCGCCCGACACCAGCTGGGCGACGTACTCGCTGAGGATCGCCGAATACAGGGCGCTGCCGCGAATGCTGCGGCGGATGAAGAAGGCGCCGCCCTTGCGCAGGATGGTGCCGACCACCGGCAGGTTGAGGTTGATGCCGGCGACGATGTGCGGCGGCACGATGCCCTTGGTGTAGAGCAGGTAGCTCAGCAGCAGGTAGTCCATGTGGCTGCGGTGGCAGGGCACGTAGACGACTTCGTGGCCGGGCGCGTCCTGCTTGAGCTGGTCGAGGTGATGCACCAGCACGCCGCGGTAGATGCGGTTCCACACCGGGGTCAGGATGAAGCTCAGCGAGCGCACCACCGGATGCGAATAGTCGGCGGCGATCTCGTAGGCCATGGCGTGGGCTTTCTTCCACGCTTCGGTGCTGTCGCTGCCGTCGCGGCGGGCCTGGTCGGCGATCGCGTCCTTGACCGGATCGGACGCGAGCACGCGGTCGATCAGCATGCGCCGGGTCGACAGGTCGGGGCCGATCACCGCCGCGCGGATGCGGCGGAAGTGAGTGCGCAGCACGCGCGAGAGCTTGCGCACGGTGCGTTCGGAGGGCAGGCCTTCGTCGAGGATGCCGCGCAGCGACACCGGCGGCGAGAACCGCACCATGGTGTGGCGGCCGTTGAGGGCGATCGCGAGCAGGCGGCGGAAGCGGCCTACCAGGGTCCAGTTTTCCGAGAACAGCACCGAGAACCAACCGCTGCTGCGGTCCGGCGCACGGCCGACGAAGATCGATACCGGCACCAGCTGCACGTCGAGCGCGGGGTCGTCGCGGTGCGCATCGAGCAGGCGCGCGAGCGAGCCGGAATGGGTCTTGGCCGAAGGCGGACCGGACGGCGCCAGGGTGCCGGCGTGGCGCCGCGACAGCGCGACATAGGCGCGCTTGCGGCCGAGCGGGTCGCCCGGCAACGGTTGCAGCGGCGAGGGCAGGCCGCTCTCGCGGCAGGCGCGTTCGAGGATCAGCGCGTTCGACAGGCCGTAGTCTTCGAGCACGTAGCAGACCGGGCGGCCGTGCCACTCCTCGGCGATGTGTTCGGACGGCGCCTTCGGCTCGATCGTCAGCGACACCCACGGCGCCATGATCTTGCCGAGCAGTCGCGCCCACCATGGGCGGTGCGCCGGCTGCGCGCGCGGGCGCGGCTCGGCGGCGGCCGCGGGCGGCGCGGCGATCGGCAGTTCGGGCTGGGCGGGCTCGGGCTCGACCGCGGCGGCGGCGGGCGCTGGCGCGGCGGCGGGCTCGCGGTCGGCGGCGGATTCGGTCACGGGCTCGATTACGGTTTCGGACACAGGTTCGGGCTGGGGTGCGGCGTCGGCGGGCGGTTCGATGGCAGGCTCGGCGGGCGGCGTCACAGCCGGTCCGGTCGCGGACGCCGGCTCGACCGCGTCATCGGCGGGCGGGCTCGCCCGGTGCGGCGGCAGGCCGGCGGGCCCGGCATCGGCCGTCGCCGGGTCGGCCGCCGGGTCGACGCCATCGGCCGACGTACGTGCGGATTCGGCCGAAGCGGCGTCGGGGAAAGGCAGGGGCGTTTGTTTCGGCATCCCGGTCATTATGCCTATTCGACCTCGGAGCGCGCCTGACCGATCGGGCCGCCCGATCGGACTGCATATGCCCTGCGCCGGCCTCGCCGATGCGGCGAAACTCAGGCCGGACGGGGCTCAGCGCACCTGCACGGGGGGAGCCGCGTGCGCGGGTGCCGCCGCGGCGTTCGCCTGCGACGACTTGGGCTTGGCCGCCGCCGGCTCGGCCCGGGCCGGCTTCGGCGGCGCCTGGGCTTCGCTCTCGGCGTGGCGCAGCACGTCGCTCAGGTACCAGCGACCGTCGCGGCGCTCGACCAGGACATAGGCATCGACCGGTTCGCCGGCGAGTCGGTAGCGCACCCGCACGCGTGCGCGGTCGCCGGTCTGTTCGGCCAGGGTGGCCTGCACGCTGGCGAGGGCGGCATCGAGGTCGAGGCCGTACGTGTTCACCACTTGCTTGAGCCGCTCGACGAAGGGCCCGAGCCGGCGCAGGCTGCGGTCCATGCCGGTGCGTGCGAACGCGTCCGGCGCCGCCAGTCCGGTCGCGCGCGCCGCCGAAACCAACTGCGGAATCGCCACCCGTGCCCGCGCCGAATCGCCGAGCGGGGCGGCCTGCGCCCAGGCGCTGAGCGCGGCGATCAATTGCGCGTGGTGGTCGCGCTCGGTGTCGCTGTAGGCGGCCTCGCTGCGCACGTACTGGATCGCGAACAGGCCCATGGTCTTGGCCGCCGAGTGCAGCTCTTTGTCGGCGCCGGCGAACTGGCGGCGGTAGGTGGCGACCAGGCTGCGCTCGGCGTCCTGGGCGGCGAGCGCGGCGATGAAGCTCGGGAAACGGTCGTCCAGCGGCAGCTCGGTCAGCGGCCACACCGTGCGGCCCTCGCTCCAGGCGGTCTCGAGCCGGGCATGCAGCTCCGGCGTCACCGCATGGCGGGCGTAGGCGGCCAGATCGTTGCGGCGCAGGTCGGCGACCAACTGGGTCACCGCCTGGGCCGGCAGGGTCGGCACCGGGTCGGTCGGCGGCGCGGCGCGCTCACAGCCGGCCGCCGCCAACAGGACAGCGGTCGACAACAGCGCGATACATGCGCGTCGGACGTTGGGCATCGGGTGCGGCTCCCCAGTCGCGGACGGGCATCTTGGCGGCGCACCCCGGCCGACACAAGCGTCACTCGCGGCAGTGACCACGAAGCACATTAGTTGACGTGCTGCGTCGGGTCGAGCGTGGCAGCGGCATCACCGAAGAAACGTGATTCGCATCACGAATATATTACTGAATAGGCCTTAGCTCATATCGCGTGACCGGAGTCACCGTTTGTCCGCATATGTCCGGCTACTTTGCCCTGAATGGCATGTTTTATGCGTTCTTAACCAGGCAGACCGGCAAAACGCCGGAACGTCAGAGCGCAATCAGCGCAGGAGCACCGATCCATGCGTCCTACCTCGACCCGTCTGTTCGCCGCCCTCCTTCTCGCAGGCACCGCACCCGCCTACGCCGCCGACGACTCCACCCAGTTCGACGTCACCATTACCATCACGAGCAGCTGCGACATCCACACCGTCGCGGCCACCGACGTCAATTTCGGCAGCGTCGCCTCGACCGCGACCAACGTCGACCAGCAGGGCCAGTTGACCGTGAACTGCACGCCGGGCACGGCGTATACGATCGCGCTCGACAACGGCCAGAACGGCGCCGACGTCAACAGCCGCGCGATGAGCGACGGCACCAATGAAGTGCCCTACCAGCTGTATCGCGCCGCCGCGCGCGGCGCCGGCGACGTCTGGGGCAGCACCACCGGCGGCGGCGGCAACGTCCTCGCGGGCACCGGCACCGGCGCGGCGCAGAACCTGCCGGTCTACGGGAGGACCCCGAGCGCGAACTTTCCCGCTGCTACTTACAATGACGTGGTGACCGCCACGGTGACCTACTGAGCAGGACCGGACGATGAACGGCCGCCGGCTCGTTCATGCCGTCCGCGCCGCTCTCGCCGCCGCGGCGCTATGGGGCGCGCTGGCATGGGCGCCGGTCGCCGCGACCGGGCTGCAGGTCACGCCCACCATCCTGACCCTGCAGGCCAAGCAGCGCGCCGACGGCCTGTGGCTCAGCAACACCGGCAGCAAAGCGTTGCAGGCGCAGGTGCGGGTGTTCCGCTGGGTCCAGGAAAACAACGAAGAACGCTTCGAGGCCACCCGTGCCCTGGCGATCAGCCCGCCGATGCTGGAACTGGCGCCCGGAGCGCGCCAGTTGGTGCGGGTGATCCGGCTCGGCGCACCACCCGCGGCCGAAGAAAGCTATCGGCTGATCGTCGACGAACTGCCGCCCGGCGATCGCGAACAAGCAGGCGGCCTGCAATTCGTCCTGCGCTATTCGGTGCCGGTGTTCCTCGCGCCGGGCGGCGAGGCGCCGAGCGCGCCGGAGCTGCGCGCGCAACTAAGTTTCGAAGGCGAACAGCCGCGCCTGAGCGTACGCAACCGCGGCGGCCAGCACGCGCAACTGGCCGATCTGGTTTTCGTCGACGCACAGGGAGGCCGCCATCCGATCGGGTCGGGCCTGTTGGGTTACGCCCTGGCCGGCCAAGGCATGCGCTGGACGCTGGCGGCGCCGGCCGAGTTGCTGCGCGCGCCGGGCACCTTCAAGGCGAGGATCAATGGCGAATCGACCGAGCGGACGCTGGCGCTGGACCCGCCGGCTCGCTGAAGCCGTGTCCGCCGGCCTGCTCCTGGCATCGTCCGCGAGCCTTGCGGCGGAACTGCCGCCGTTGATCCTGGCCCGCGCCGGCGAGAGCAACGCCGCCAGCGCACCGCTGCAGCTCTATCTCGAAGTCAGCCTCAACCAGACCGCCTACGGCACGCCGCAACCGTTCGAGCTGCGCGACGGCCGCTTGTTCGCCAGTGTCGCCACCCTGCGCCAGATCGGCTTCGTCCTCGACGGCCGCGGCGAGGCCGAGTCGCTGGCGCCCGACAGCCTGCCCGGCGTCGCCGTGCGCTACGACGCGGCGCTGCAGCGCGTCGCGATCGACGCGCCGCTGTCGCTGTTGTCGCTGGCCACCACCCGCCTCAACGCACCGGGCACCGATGTCCCCGATGCGAGCGCTTCACCCGGCCTGCTGCTCAATTACGATTTCTACAGCAGCCGCGACGACCACGGCGACAGCACCAGCGCCTTCGCCGAGCTGCGTGCGTTCGGCCTCGGCCGCGGCGTCTTCAGCCAGACCGCGGTGACCCGCAGTCATCGCAGCGAGGGCGAATCGCGGCGAACCGAATCGGTGCGCCTGGACAGCAGCTGGCGCTGGTCCTCGCCGGGCTCGATGGTCAGCGTCAGCGTCGGCGACGTGATCAGCGGCCAACTCGACTGGACCCGGCCGCTGCGCCTGGGCGGCGTGCGCATCGGCCGCGACTTCGGCCTGCAGCCGTACCGCATCACCACGCCGCTGCCGACTCTTCTCGGCGAAGTCGCGGTGCCCTCGGCGGTCGACCTGTACGTCAACGGCATCCGCCAGTACAGCGGCGAGCTGCCGCCGGGCCCGTTCCAGCTCGCGACCATTCCCGGCATCACCGGCGCCGGCAATGCACAGTTGGTCGTCACCGACGCCTTCGGCCGCACCCGCCAGATCGATTTCCCGTTCTATGCCGCCCAACAACTGTTGGCCAAGGGCCTGTCGGATTGGTCGCTGAGCCTGGGCCTGGCGCGCGAGGATTACGCCCTGCGTTCGTTCGCCTACGGCAACGAGCCGCTCGCCAGCGCCGACCTGCGCTATGGCGTCAGCGACGAATTCACCGTCGAGGCGCATGCCGAAGGCGGCGACGGCGTGGTCAACGGCGGCCTCGGCGGGATCTGGCTGCTCGGCCGCGCCGGCGTGGTCAGCGCTTCGCTCGCTCACGGCCAGAGTCGCCACGACCATCGCCACGAGGCCGGCTGGCTGTACGCCGCCGCCTACAACTGGAGCAATGGACGCTTCAACCTCGCCGCCGACACCCAGCGCACGCACGGCGCGTATCGCGACGTCGCCTCGCGCTACGGCCTCGCTCCCCCGCGGGTCAGCGAGCGCGCGGTGGCGAGTTGGAACGATACCCGGCTCGGCAGCATCGGCCTGAGTTACGTGCGCCTGCTCTATCGCGGCGAAACCCCGGCCCGCTACGGCAGCGCGACCTGGTCGCGCAACTTCCGCAGCGGCGCGACCTTCAGCTTGTCCTACAACCAGAACCTCGACCGCTCCGAAGACCGCAACGTCTACCTCGGCTTCTCGATGAACTTCGATCGCAGCCTGCAGCTCAGCGCCTCGGTGCAGCGCAACCGCGGCCGCGACCAGGCGGTGCTCGACCTGAGCCGGCCGATGCCCGGCGACGGCGGCTTCGGCTGGCGCCTGCAGGCGCGCGGCGGCGACGGCGAAGAAGGCGGCCTGGCCGAAGCGGGCTGGCTGACCGCGTTCGGGCGCTACAGCCTCGGCCTCGCGCGCCAGGGCGATGTCGACTACGGCTATGCCAGCGCCAGCGGCTCGCTGGTGTGGATGGGCGGCCACGCCTTCGCCGCGCGCAACGTCAGCGACGCGTTCGCGGTGGTATCGACCGACGGCCGCGCCGACGTGCCGGTGCTGCTCGAGAACCGCCCGATCGGCCGCACCGACCGCGACGGCATGCTGCTGGTGACGCCGCTCAATGCCTGGCAACGCAACCGCATCGCGATCGACCCGATGGAACTGCCGGCCGACCTGCGCCTGGACCGGGTCGAAGTGCAGGCCACGCCCCAGGACCGGTCCGGCACCCTGGTGCGCTTCGGCATCGAGCAAATCCGCGCCGCGGTGGTGGTGCTGCACGATGCCCGCGGAGAACCCTTGCCGGTCGGCAGCCGCGTGCGGCTCGACGCGGGCGCGAATGCGGATTCGAATGCGAGCGCGAACGTAGTGGTCGGCTACGACGGCGAAACCTACTTCGACAATCTGCAGGAGCACAACGCCGTGCGCGTCGATACCGCCGACGGGCCCTGCAGCGTGCGCTTCGACTATCCCGCCGGCGGCGGCGTGCCGCGCATCGGCCCGCTGATCTGCCAGAAGCAGGTGTCGCCATGAATGGTCTACGCATCGCGGCCTTGTGCCTGTTGCTGGTGTTGTCGCTGTTCGCGCGTCCCGCATCGGCGGCGACGACCTGCACGGGCACGATGACCAATCTCAATTTCGCGCCGACCAGCGGCGGCGTCACCGATGCGACCGCCACCTTAAGCGTCACCTGCAACACCTTTGGCTTGTCCTTGCTCGCCAATGCCAAAGTCAGCATGTGCCTGAGCATCCGCAGCGGCACCGACGGCGGCGGCACGCTCAATCCGCGCCGCATGATCAACGGCTTCGGCGATCCGATGAATATGCAGCTTTACACCGATCCCGCGCGCACTGCGATCTGGGGCTCGCGCGGTAGTGCCACCGTGCCCAATCCGTTGCTATTGGAATTCAGTTATGCCGTGCCTTTGCTCGGTGGCAGCCAGACCCTTAACGCGACCCTGTACGGCCGCATCCCGGCCCAGTCCGGGCTCAATGCCGGCACTTACGTCAATCGCTTCACCGCCGCCGCCGACACCCTGATCGAGTTCCGCTATGCCGAAGCCTTGCTCGGTACTCCGGGGATGCCCGCCTCGTGCATCGCGGGTGGCACCGGCGCAGGCACTCCCAGCCAATTCCCTTTCACCGTCAACGGGTCGGTGCCGAACAGCTGCACCCTGACGCCCAAGCCGGTGCCCAACCTGGCCTTCGGCAACGTGCCCGGCCCGATCACCTCGAACGTCGACCAGACCACCTCGATCGGCCTGGTCTGCAGCGGCCGCACCCCCTGGCAGATCGGCCTCAACAACGGCCTGTACGCCAGCGGCACGACCCGGCGCATGCGCAACGGCGCCGGCCAGTTCGTGGTCTACGAGTTGTATCGCAACAGCACGCGCACCCTGCGCTGGGGCAACACTCTCGGCAGCGACACCCTGGCCGGCACCGGCAGCGGCGGCGCGCAATCGCTGCCGGTGTACGGCCGCGTCGGCGCGCAAGCCCCGAGCATCGGCAGCTACAGCGACACCGTCACGGTGACGGTGACGTACTGAGCGCATCGCCGACGGATGGGCCTTGCGTCGCGATGCACATACCCACGGCGCGTGGCCGCACGCGGCGCAAACGAAAAGAAAAAGGAGGCGCAAGGCCTCCTTCAAGCCGGCTTGCGCCGGAAGATTACGAGTTGTGGCATGGCCCCGGCTGGCACCGGGATGGGCGCAGCCTAACGCCGCGCCAAAGTTAATGCAACACCTGAAGTGTTGCGATGTAACTTACTGATTTATATGAATAAATCGTCGCCAATACGCCTGAGACCGCGTCACGGCGCCAGATCGAGGGCGGCGCGCTTGGCCTGGCGGCGGGTCTCGCGCGGCTGGCTGAAGTCGTTGTTGAAGGTCATCGCCTCCCACGAGCCGTAGCTCGGGTTCGGCAGCATCCACCAGCGTTCGCCGAACCAGTCGTGGTACTGCTGCAGCAAAGCGTCGCGGCCTTCCGCCGTGTTGGCGACGACCTGGACGAAGTCGCCGAGCTGATCGCCGAACTGCATCAGCACGCGGTACTGGCGCCCGGCCAGCAGGCGGCGGCAATTCTTCTCGCTGCCGTTCTGCTCGCAGCCTTCGACCACCGTGCCGAGGCCGAGGAACACCTGGTCGTCGGCGACCGGCAGGCCGGCGCTGCGCAGGTTGGCCAAGGTGGCTTCCTTGAGGTGCACCGCGCGGTTGGACAGATACAGGATGGTGATGCCCTTGGCCTGCGCGGCCTTGGCGAAATCGACCACGCCCGGCAGCGGCTTGGCCTTCTTCTCGGCGACCCAGGCGTCCCAGGTGACTTCGTCGTATTCCTTGCCGTCGCGCACCAGGCGCGCCTGGTAAGGCGAGTTATCGAGCACGGTCTCGTCGACGTCCATGATCACGGCCGGCTTCAGGCCCTTGACCGGGTTGCCGCGCTCGTCGGGCACCAGCGCATCCCAGTTGGGCTGCTTGAGCGCGGTGTCGAGCTTGTCGGCGGCCGCGCGATAGACCGTCTCGGTCGTGGCGCGGTATTCGACCGAGCGCTGCATCCACAGCACCGCGTTGAGGTTGTCGTCGGCGCTGGTCGCGGCCGGCGCGGTCGTCGGGGCGGGCTTGGTGTCCGCCGAAGCCGCGGGGGCGGCCGGCGGGGTCGCCGGTTTGCACGCGCTCAGGGCGAGCGCGCAGGCGAGGACGGTCAGGGGCAAGGCGCGGATCTGCATGCGCGGGCGCTCGGTCGTGGCAAAGCGGGGAGTGTAGGCCCCGCGGCAAAACCCTGTCGATTGCCGGCTCGGCCGCGATGGTTCAGGGCGCTGCGGAGCTCTTCCGCGCTCCCGCGGCCCGGCCGGTCAGCGGCGCTCGCGCGGCGGCGCCTGGGCAATGCATTCCACTTCGACTTTCGCGCCCAGGGCGAGCCCGGACGCGGCCAAGGCACTGCGTGCCGGGAACGGTGCATTGAAGTGCTTGCGGTAGACCTCGTTGAAGGCCGGCCAGTCGGCGATGTCGGCCAGGAACACCGTGCATTTGACGACATCGCTCATCGAGGCGCCGTGGCGTTCGAGTACCTGGCGGACGTTGCGCAGGGTCTGCTCGGCTTCGGCGGCGATGCCGCCCTGGGCCAGCGCGTTATCGCCGCCGGGCACGGTGCCGATCTGGCCCGACAGGAACAGCAGGTCGCCGCTGCGCACCGCTTCGGAGAACGGCAGCTTGGCCGCGGCCGGGTCGGGCGAGCGCAGGAATTCGGGCTTGTTCAGGAACTCAGGCTTGCGGGTTTCGCCGGCGATGGCGCCGTGCGCGGCGACGGCGAGCAACAATGGGATCGACAGGGCTAGGCGCATGACCGCTCCGGCAGTTGGGTTTCGATTGGGACAGTGGCTTCGGCGGGCTTCGTTGCCTACGCCGGCACCGGCGCGACCTGCAGCGAGACCTGCTTGGTATCGCCGGCCACCCATTGGGTGCCGACTTCGCCGAAACCGTAGCCCGCGTGGAAGCGGCTGGAGGCTTCGTTGAACGGCACGATGTAGAACTCGCAGACGACCCGGTCGAAGCCCTGTTCGCGGGCGAAGCCGAACAGATCGTCGTAGAGCAGGCCGCCGAGCTTGCGCCCGCGGTGGCTGGCGGCGACGGCGATGCGGTCGACGTAAAGGAACGCCGGATAGCGCTCGGAGAACCAGCGATAGTTCGGGCTGTCGTAGTCGGCGCCTTCGCGGAACGCGAGCAGGAACGCGACGACGGCGTCCCCGTCGCAGACCACCCGGTGATACACCGCCTGCCGGTCCAGATCGGCCAGCCGCTGCGCGTCGAGCGGGCTCATCAAGGCCTCGGATTCGAGATTGAGCGCGAGCACCGCCGGATGATCGGCGGGCGTGGCGTCGCGGACGGTGTAGAGGGGCATGGCGGCGGGCTGGGGGGCTGGAGGTGGGTGGGGGCCGAAGAACTAGGGGGCAGGAATCTGGAGCTAGAAGTGAGTCAAGAGGAGTGAGGAGTGAGAGGAGCGAGGACGTCTTGCCTGAGGAACTTAGGAACTAGTGGCTAGGAACTGGAAGTTGGTAGCGAGGAGCGACGAGGGCGCTGCTTCGACTCGCTACTCATTCCTCTTGGCTCGCTTCTCGCCTGAAGAACTGGTGATCAGGAACGAGTAACGAAGGCGGAGCACCAGCGATTCGGCAGTTGCTGAGACTCGCTACTCACCCCTCTTCACTCACTTCTCGCCTGAGGAACTCAGGAACTAGTGGCTAGGAACTGGAAGTTAATAGCGAGGAGTGAAGCGTCAGCTGCTTCCACTCGCTACTCACTCCTCTTGGCTCACTTCTCGCCTGAGGAGTGGTCAGCAACGAGTAACGAGAGCGATGCGACAACTGCTGCGACTCGTTACTCGTTCCTCCCGACTCGTTCCCGACCTCAAGTAGGCGTCCCCACCTCGTCCCACTCCTGCTCGTCGAATCGCAGCAGCCAGTTGAGCGCGTAATGGCGCTCGTAGACGATGCTCGGGTGCAGGTCGGCCGGCGGCGCTTTTTCGTCGAGGCGGGCCTGGCGGACCAGCCAATGACGGCGATAGATCCCATCGAGGGCGTCGAGCAGTTCCGGCACCGGGCGCAGCCGCGCGGCGGCGATCCGGGCTTCGTCGGCGTGTTCGATCGCGGTCTGGGCGACCTCGCCGGCATCGCAGATCGCGGTCGGCGGCGGCAGCGTCTCGGTCAGGCGCAGCGCCCACTGCAGCAACGCCGCGCTTTCGTAGCGCCAACCGTGATTGGCCCAGGTTTCCTCGTCGGGCGTTTGAGCATCGATGAATTCGCGCTCGGCCGGGGTCAGCGCGGCGACGCCCGGGCCGAGCTTGAGGGCGATTTCAGCCGCCGACAGCGGGTCGCTGCCCAGCGATTCGGCGCGCACCGCGACCGCGGTCAGCGCCAGCATGCGCCGCATGGCCTCCTCCGGCGTGCGCAGGCGCACTTCGCCGGCGCCGAGCACCGGCGGCAGATGCGCCGGCACGGTCGCACCGAGCGCCTGCAATTCGGCTTCGCTGCGCGCCTTGCGTTCGCGCGCGTCGGCCGGATACGGCAGCGCCGAATCGGCATCGACCGCGGGTTCGCCCTGGCTGACCAGCACTTGCCCGGCCGGGTCGCGCACCGAGCCGTCGGGCAGGAAGCAGACCGCGTTCGCGGCCTGCGCCCACGAGGCCAGGGCCTCGAACGCGCCGTCCTCGACCTCGAAGCTGTAATGGCTCTGGACCCGCTGCAGATGGCGGATCACCGCGAAGGTGCGCGCGTCCATGCCGTCCGCAAGCGTGCCGAGCACGTAGCCGACGAAGCCCTGCAGATGCGGCACCAGTTCGGCATCGCTGCGGTCGCGATAGGCCGGCGGCGCGGCGAGGAAATCCGGCGCCGGCGGCGCGGCGAGCGTGGAGTAGGCGTTGATCAACAGGGCCATGTCGTTGCGCGTTCGTGGACGAGTGCGGCAAAGACTAGCCGATTCGACCGCAGCCGGCGTGGCGGGGTTTGCGCTTTGCGCAGGCCGCCGGGTGTTGCGCGCGAACCGCAAATCCCGGGCAGCCGCCACGCGGCTGACGTCGGCGCGATGCAGGCGCCTGCCCCCTTCTGCAAAGGGGGCCAGGTGTCGGCGCGTTCCGTCGCCGTGTCGCTAGGTCGGCTCGGCGTTGTGGGGGCTGCCTGCATCACGCCACCCTTCCAGCAGGGGGCAGGGGACTTTCTCGGCGCTCCGGCACGCCCCGGACTCAACCGTTTTCCAGCAACGCCTTGATCGCCGCGAACCCCGCGTTCGCGCGCTCGTGCTTGCGCGCCGCGTCGGCGACCGGGTCGGCGCCGTCGCGCTGCAGTTCGGCCGCGGGCAGTTCGTCGATGAAGCGGCTCGGCTTGAGCCGGATGCGTTCGCCCCAGCGCTGGGTTTCGCGCGCATGCGACAGGTACAGCGCTTCCTTGGCGCGGGTGATGCCCACGTACATCAGCCGCCGCTCCTCGTCGAGGCGGCCTTCGTCGAGGCTGGCGTCGTGCGGCAGGTTGCCGTCTTCGACGCCGACGATGAATACGTAACGGAACTCCAGGCCCTTGGCCGCGTGCAGGCTCATCAGCCGCACCTGGTTGCCGGCCTCGCCCTTGTCGGCATGCGACAGCAGCGCCAGCTGCGCGGCCAGTTCGCCCGGGCCCGCGCCCTTGCCGCCGTCGAACCAGCCCGAAAGCTCGCCGAGGTTTTCCTTGCGCCGCTGGAACGAGGCCTCGTCCTTGCACTGGGCGCGGATCGAGGCCAGCAGGCCGCTGCGCTCGGCCAGCACGCCGACCAGTTCGCCGGGGCTGATGCGCTGCGCTTCGGCGCGCAGGAAGCGCAGGATCTGCACGAAGCCGTCGAGCGCGGTGCCGGCGCGCGGGCTGAGCTGCTTGATCGCGTTGATCGATTCGGCCATGCGCGACATCGGCAGCTGCGCGTGCTGCGCCATCTCGGCGAGCTTGGCCAGGGTAGTCGCACCGATCTCGCGCTTGGGCGAGGTCACCGCGCGCAGAAAGGCCGCGTCGTCGTCGGGGTTGGCGATCAGGCGCAGCCAGGACAGCGCGTCCTTGACCTCGCCGCGCTCCAGGAACGCGGTGCCGCCGCTGAGGTGATAGGGCACGCGCAGCAATTGCAGCGCTTTTTCCAGCGCGCGGCTTTGGTGGTTGCCGCGGAACAGGATGCAGAAATCGGCCCACATCGCCTCGTTCTTCTGCGCCAGGTACTGGATTTCGGCGGCGACCTTCTCGGCCTCGTGGGCGCTGTCGCGACATTCCCAGACCCGGATGCGCTCGCCGTCGGCCTGGTCGCTCCACAGGGTCTTGGGGTGTTCGTGCGGATTGTTGGCGATCAGCGCATTGGCCGCACGCAACACCCGGTTGCTGCAGCGGTAGTTCTGTTCGAGCTTGATGATTTGCAGGTTCGGATAGTCCTTGCCCAGCTCCAGCAGGTTGTCGGGGTTGGCGCCGCGCCAGGCGTAGATCGACTGGTCGTCGTCGCCCACGCAGGTGAACAGGCCGCGCGGACCGGCCAGGGCCTTGAGCAGCCGGTACTGGGCGTCGTTGGTGTCCTGGCACTCGTCGACCAGCAGGTAGCCGATGCGTTCGCGCCATGCCAGCTGCACCTCGGGGTCGGCTTCGAGCAACTGCACCGGCAGGCGGATCAGGTCGTCGAAGTCGACCGCGTTGAAGGTGGTCAGGCGCGCCTGGTACATCTCGTACACCGTCGCCGCCTCGATCTCGCGCGCGCTGCGCGATTCGCGCATGGCTTCGGCGGGCGACAGGCCGGAGTTCTTGGCGCGCGAAATCAGGTTGCGCATCTCGTCGATCACGTCGGGCTTGCTGCCGGCCGGCAGCAGGTCCTTGATCTGGGCGTTGCTGTCGTCGCTGTCGAACACGCTGAAGCCGCGGCGCAGGCCGAGCTTGGCGTGTTCGTACTGGAGGAACTTCAGCCCCAGCGCATGGAAGGTGCAGATGGTCAGTCCGTCGGCGCCGTCGCCGCGGATCCGCTTGGCCACGCGCTCGCGCATTTCCTTGGCGGACTTGTTGGTGAAGGTGATCGCGGCGATGCGCTTGGCCGGCATGCGGCCGGACGCGATCAGGTGGGCGATCTTCTCGACGATGACGCGGGTCTTGCCGCTGCCGGCGCCGGCAAGCACGAGCAAGGGCCCTTCGGTGTTGAGGACGGCGGCGCGCTGGGGAGGATTGAGACCGTGCATGGAGTATCGGATCGCCGGCAAGGGCCGGTCAGGCCGCACAGTCTAACCGCCCGGCCGCTACGACCGGAGCGGGCGGCTGGAGTAGGCTGGGCGGCGCAGGCCCGCACCGCACCGGGCCTCGTCGGAGCTCGCCATGACCCGTGATCTCGTCGCCCTGCTGACCGGCATCGGCCTGGCCTTGGCCACTCTGGCCGTCGGCGCGGCGCCCGCCGGCACGCCCACCACCGCTTCGACGCCGGTCGAGGCGACCCCGGAACGGCTGGCCAGCGCCGAAACCGACCGCATCGGCCACCGCGAGTTCGATTCCCGCCAGCGCCTGTCGGCGACCCACCCCAACGAACTGTGGCGCTTGTACGGCACCAACGCGGCCGGCCACGGGCAGTGGCAGGACGCCTCGCGTTTCTTCCGCCGCGCCGCGCGCTATGCCGACAAGTATTCGCAGCACCGGCTCAGCCTGATGTACTGGCACGGCCTCGGGGTGCCGCACGACCGCGCCCTCGCCTACGCCTGGGCCGACCTCGCCGCCGAGCGCGGCTACCCGCAATTCGTCTTGCTGCGCGAGAAGATCTGGCAAGAGCTCGACGAGAGCGAACGCCGGCGCGCCCTGCAGGCGGGTGTGGCGATCTTCGACGAGTACGCCGACGAAGTCGCCAAGCCGCGCATGGAGCGCGAAGTCGCCCGCGCCCGCAGCCGCATCACCGGCAGCCCGGCCGGCCTGAGCACCGGCAACCTGCGCGTGTTCGCCTCGCGCGGAGGCTCGGACCTTTTCGACCCCGGCGACGCGCTCGACCTGCGCCCGATGTACGCCGACTGGCGCCTGGACACTCGCCGCTACTGGGCGGTCGAGGACGCGGTCTGGCAAAGCGGCGGCAGCGTCGAAGTCGGCACCCTGGAACAGATCATGAGCGGTCAGCGCCCCTGAAGCGCGCGACGCGGCTGCGCGCTCGGCCCGGGATTGCTACCCTCGCCGCCGCGCCGGCCCTCCGCCCGGCGCGAGCACCGGAGCGCATGCCGTGACGGGACGTCTGATCGTGGGGCTGTTCGCTCTCTCATTGGCGGCGGGCGCCAGTCCGGCGGCGACGCCGACCGGGCCCGACCCGGCCGCCGATGCCGCGCTGGCCGACGTCGGCTACATGCATCTGCATCCCGACGTCGAATACCGCCAGCTCGGCCTGCAGTCGTATCGGCGCGGCCATCACGCGATCGCCTTCGATCGTTTTCGCCGCGCCGGCTACTTCGGCGACAAGCCCGCGCAGGGCCTGGTCGCCGAGATGTACTGGAAGGGCGAAGGCGTGCCGGCCGACCGCGCCCTGGCCTATGTCTGGATGGACCTCGCCGCCGAACGCGGCTACCGCGACCTGATCGGCCTGCGCGAACGCTATTGGGCGCAGCTCAGCGCGGCCGAACGCCAGCGCGCGCTCGAACAGGGCCCGGCGCTGTATCGCGAGTACGGCGACCCGACGGTCAAGCCGCGCTACGCCCGCCGCCTGCAACGCCTGCGCAACCAGATCACCGGCAGCCGCATCGGCACCGACGTCGGCGTGCTGGCCGGGCAGCGCGACGCCTCCGGCGCGGTCGCCCCGACCGGCGGGCTGTACGCCGACGCCAACTGGAACGCCGAGCAGTACTGGCAGCGCCAGGACCGGCTGTGGCGGCTGAAACTCGGCGGCACGGTCAACATCGGCGATGTCGAGGCGATGTATCCGGAAGGCGCCGCGGCGCCGCCGCCCGCCGCGCAGGGCACGAACGACCCGCCGCGTCCCCGCTGACGCGACACCGCGCGCGGCCCGACTGAATGGGCGGGCCGCGCCCTTCAGTGCCCGGGCGCCGCGCGTCAAGTCTGTGGCGGCGCCGCGCCGCGCCCTAAACTGCGGCCATGGCCAAGCTCTATTTCTATTATTCGGCGATGAACGCCGGCAAGACCACGACGCTGCTGCAGTCGGCGCATAACTACCAGGAGCGCGGCATGCGCGTGGCGATCCTGACCCCGCGCCTGGACGATCGCGCCGGCAGCGGCACGGTGGCCTCGCGGATCGGGCTGCGCGCCGACGCGGTCGCCTTCGGCCACGACGCCGACCTGGAACGGCTGATCCGCGCCGACATCGCCGCGCACGGGCAACTGCATTGCGTGCTCGTCGACGAGGCCCAGTTCCTCACCCGCTCGCAGGTCTGGCAACTCAGCGAAATCGTCGACGACCTGCGCATCCCGGTGCTGTGCTACGGGCTGCGCACCGACTTCCGCGGCGAGCTGTTCGAAGGCAGCCAGTATCTGTTGGCCTGGGCCGATGAGCTGACCGAGATCAAGACCATCTGCCACTCCGGCAAGAAGGCGACCATGACCGTGCGCGTCGACGAAGCCGGCCGCGCCGTGCAGGACGGGCCGCAGGTCGAGATCGGCGGCAACGACCGTTACGTGTCGGTGTCGCGCGCCGAGTACAAGAAGGTCATGCGCGGCGAGGGCACGATCGAGCCTTTGCAGCAGTCGCTGCAGCTGTCCAGGTAAGGCGGCCAGCGGTTCGCGCACTGAAGCTTGCGCGGTCATCGCATCGGCGCGGTCGCGGCTCGCGCCGCTCCTACCCTTGCTGGCGTCGCTCCTGGGGAGGAGCGGCGCAAGCCGCGACCGCGAACCCTCGACCGCCGGCGCCCCCTAGCAGCCTCGCCTAATCCACCAAGGCCGACCGAAAAAACTCGTCGAGCCGGTCCGCCCGCCCATGGCCCGGCGGCAAGCCCTGCCCCAGGCCCTGCATGCGCGCCAGCTCCGCGGCGAGGAAGTCGCTGATCGCCGGCACGCGCGGCCCGGCCGACACCTCGGCGCTGTGGCGCTTGCGCGCCAGCAAGGCCTCGATCGCCTCGCGCACTTCGCCGTCGGGCAACAGGCGTTCCAGCAGATCCTCGAACGCCATCGGCGGCGGGCCTTGCTCGCGTTCGATCCACTGGCAGGCCAGCACCGGGCGCAGCACGTACAGGTATTTCTTGGTGCGGATGTGTTCGCCGCCCAGGTGCGCGCGGAAGGTGCCGTGGGCCAGACTGAAGTAATGGTGCCAGGCGGCGACCGGCGAGTAGAACTCGTCGGCCAGGGTCCGCAGTCCGGCGCTGAGCGTGCCGTCCTCGCGGTAGACGATCGGCGAACGCAGCCATTCCGACAGGGTCGGGTTGGACTTGGACAGCAGCCGCAGCGCCTTGCGCAGGTCCCAGCCGCTGATGTCGAGTTCGTCGTCGATCGGCAGCTCGATCACGTCGCGCTGCGGCTCGCCCGGCCCGGTGCGTTCGTTGACCGTCAGATACCAGGGCCGGCGATGGACGTAGACGAAACGGCCGTCGTAGTCGCTGTCGGGCGATGAGAAACCCCAGCCGCGGCTGCCGGATTCGCAGGCATAGACGATGCGCACGTCGTGCTCGCGTTCGACCGCCTCCAGGGCGGCGAGCACCGCGCGCCGCTTTTCGTCCGAAACCGGGTGGATGTTCTGGACCGCGTCGCTGGAATCCATGGTCGGGACCTGCCGGTGCGTGGCCCGGCAGGGTAGCGCAAACCCGGGCGCGTTCCGATGCTGCGCGGAGGCCACGCGCTGGCGTATCGTGCACCGACCCCGGCGGCGACGAGCGCGCCGCACCCCAGCGAACCGATGCCGCCGATGCAGCCCAAGATGCCGTCCACCGCGCCGATCCAGACCGAACGCCTGCTGTTGCGCGAACTCACGCCGGACGATGCCGGCTTCATCCTCGAACTGCTCAACGAACCCTCCTTCATCGCCAACATCGGCGACCGCGGCGTGCGCGATCTCGACGGCGCCGTCCGCTACATCCTCGACGGCCCGTCGCAGAGCTACGCGCGCAACGGCTATGGCCTGTGGCGGGTGGAGCTGCGCGACAGCGGCGAGGTCATCGGCATGTGCGGCCTGCTGCGGCGCGAGACCCTGCCCGACCCCGACCTGGGCTACGCCTTCCTGCCGCGCCACTGGTCGCGCGGCTATGCGCTGGAATCCGGCGAGGCGGTGCTGCGCCATGCGCGCGAAGCCTTGGCGCTGTCGCGGGTGCTGGCGATCACCGACCCCGACAATCAACCTTCGATCAAAGTGCTGGAGCGGCTGGGCCTGCGCTTCGAGGGCATGGTCCGCATGAGCGAGGACGCCAAGGAACTGCGGCTGTTCTCGACCGCGCCGGCGACGGCCGGCTGAGCCGGCGATGACGAAACTTCCTGCCGTGGCCTGCGCGCTGCTGTCGGCCCTGCTCGCCCTGGCCGGCGCCGGCTGCGCCGAGGCGCGGCCGCCGCAGGTACGCGACGGCGACCTGATCTTCCACGTCTCGCGCTCTTCGCAGAGCCAGGCGATCCAGCGCGCGACCGGCTCGCGCTACAGCCACATGGGGATGATCCTGCATCGCGACGGCCGGCCCTACGTGTTCGAGGCGATCGACCCGGTCGCCTACACCCCCTTGCAGCGCTGGATCGCGCGCGGCGAAGGCGGCCATTACGTGCTCAAGCGCCTGCGCACGCCCTTGAACGCGCAGCAGGCGAGCCAGCTGCGCGATGCCGCGGACACCTTCCGCGGACGCCGCTACGACCTGACGTTCGAGTGGTCGGACCAGCGCATCTATTGCTCGGAGCTGGTCTGGAAGCTGTACGACCGCGCCCTGGGCGTGCGCATCGGCGCGCTGCAGCCGCTGCGCAGCTTCAAACTCGACGACCCGGCGGTGAAGGCCAAGCTGCGCGAGCGTTACGGCGAACGGGTGCCGCTGGCCGAACCGGCGATATCGCCGGCGGCGATGTTCGATTCGCCCTTGCTGACCACCGTCGCCTCGGGCTGAACCCGCGCTCCGCGCAGGACCGCCGCGCCGCCGACATAGTCGGTCCAGACCACGTGCACCGCTGCGTCGGTCATCGCCATCTGCGCGAACCCGGTGCCGCGGCCGCGCCCCTGCAGGCGCGCGACCTCGATGCGCTGGCGCACCCGCGACAGGTCCGGCGCCAGGCGCGCGAGCTGCAGGCTCTGGCCGCCGCGCTCCTCGCGCAGCCACAGCACCCACGCCGCATCGGCGCTCAGCGCGGTGTCGACCCGTCCCTGCACCGGTTCGCCGCGGTCGAGCACCAGCGGCGCGCCGAAGCGATCGCCGGCATCGTCGCTGTAGGCCGCCTGCACCGTCGGCGTGTCGCCGGCGGCGGTGTACCAGGCCACCAGCGCGCTTTCGCCGCGCGCGCTGACCGAGGGTCCGTTGACCGGGCAGGCCGGCATGACCCAGCCGTCGGCATGCACCGGCTTCGGCTGCGTCCAACCGCTCCGGTCGCGACGGGTGACGGCGATATCGCGCACCTCGCCCTCGCTGCGGTCGCGATAGACCAACAGCGGACCGCGCGCGGTCATCGCCACGTCGGTCTGGCAGCAATCGCAGGTCATGGCGTCGAGTTCGACCTCATCGTAACGATGCAGGTCGGCGCCGATCCGCACGCTGCGCAGGCTCATCGCGCCGGAGCCCGCCGCGTGGCCGCCGCCGTGGCCGGACTCGCCGCTGTTGCTGTGGCGACCATCGAGCCAGGCCACGCCGACCGCGTCGGCGCCGTCGGGCCAGATCGAGACGAAACCGTGCTCGCTCTGGCCGCCGTCGGTATTGACCTTGAGCGGCGCCGACCACGGCGCGCGGCCGTCGGCCGAGCGCACCAGCACCACGTCGTAGGCGTACGGCGCCTGCGCGGATTTCTGCAGCCAATGCGCCCACACCGCGCCGTCCGCGCTCACCGCCAGATGCGGGGTGTCGGCCCAATTGACGAACCAGTCCTCGCCCACCGCGATCGACTGCGGCGGCCGCGGCCAACCGCCGTCGCGGTCGGCGACGGCGTAGCGCAAGGCGAACTTGCCGGCCTCGCCGGTGATCCACGACAGCCACACTCGTCCATCGGGCGTGGCGATCAGATCCGGTTGAGCCGCCGCCGCGTCGACCTGCAAGGGCCAGGCCGACACCCGCCACGGCGCGTCGGCGGTCTGGGTCGGGGGGTGGGTTGCAGTCTCGGGCGATGCCGGCACCGAGTCACGGCCGCAGCCCGGCAAGAACAGCAACGACAACAGGGCCAGGCAAGGCAGGCGAGGCGTCATGGCCGGAGCCGGGTAGCCGAGGGATCAGGCATTGTGCGGCGGCGACCGACGCCACACCAGGCAACGGTTATTGGCCGGCATCGCCCGGTCGGCGACCAGACGCAGCCCGATGGCCGCGGCCAGGGCATCGACCGCCTCGAAGTCGCGCACCCCCGACTGCGGGTCGCGCGCCTTCAGCCAGCCGTCGAACTCGCGGTTGCTGTCGCTGCTGAATTCGCCGCGGTAATTGAACGGCCCGTAGACCACGACCGTCGCGTCCGCCGCCAGCACCCGGCCGAGCCCGGCGAAGAAGGCCTCGACCTGCGACCAGCCCATGATGTGCAGGCTGTTGGCGCTGAACGCCGCATCGAAGCGCGGCGCCTCGCCCTCGCCCGGCCATCGCGGCCAGGCCACGTCGAGTCCGACCGCCGGCGGCGTGTTCGGCAACCCCGCCTCGTCGAGCCACAGCGCGATGCCGGGCAGGTACTCGGCGCGGTCCGAACACTGCCAACTCAGCCACGGCATCGCCGCGGCGAAGTACACCGCATGCTGCCCCGTGCCGCTGCCGATCTCCAGCACCCGCCGGCGCCCGGCGAAATGCTCGCGCAACACCGCGAGGATCGGATCGCGGTTGCGGTCGCAGGAGGGGGAATGGGGCTTCATGGCGGCGATCCTTCCTCTCTGACCCGGGCCCATCCGAGCACGTCTTCGCTGCGTATCGCAATGCGGATCAAGCGGCGATCGTTGAGATCGGCGGCACACGCGGTGCCCCTACCTTGCCATAGGCCTGGGCGTGTTCCGAGGACGGTCGGCCGGCTTGGCGCCGGACTTCGTCGCTCAAGCTTCCCGCGCCGCCGCGAACGCCAGCCCCGAGACCACGCCGAGCGAGGCGTCGCCGGCGACCTGGCGCGCGTTCGGGAAGCACTGGCGCACGGTTTCGCGCACATAGGGCGCGCGCGACATGCCGCCGGTCAGGAACACCGCCGCCGGCGCCGCGCCGTGCTCGGCGGCGATCTCGGCGCCGACCTCGCGCAGCAGTTCGGCCAGGTTGCCGAGGAAAGGATCGGCGGCGCGGGCCAGGTCCTCGGCGGTCGAGGCCAGGGCGAGGTCGCGCTCGATGTAGTCCAGCGCGGCCCGGCTGTCGCCCTGCGCGCTCAGCTGGATCTTGGTCGATTCCACCGCCCGGCTCAGGCGGGTGGTGTTGCCGGCCTGCTGCAGCGAGATCAGGCGCGGGCCGAACGGCGCGTCGACTTCGTGGTAGCTGTCGCGGCGCTGGAACTCGCGCTGGCGCACCACGTCGTGGACCGTCGCGGCCTCGACGTAATGGTGCGCCGGCACCCGCGTCGCGCCCTTGCCGAACAGCGGCATGAAGCGCGACAGGCTCAGCGACAGGTCGACGTCGACGCCACCGCGGGCGATGCCCCAGGAGCCCAGCACCACCGGCGCCTGCGGGCCGCCGACTTCGGCCAGGGTGATGTCGGTGGTGCCGCCGCCGATGTCGACCACCAGGGTGCGGTGACGTTCGGCGCTCTGGGCGTGATAGCCCAGCGCCGCTGCGACCGGTTCTTCGAGGAAGCTGACCTCGTCGAAGCCGGCGCTGGCGGCCGCCTCGGTCATGATCTCCAGGGCCTGGTCGCCGCCGGCCGCGCCGAGCGAGCTGCGGAACTGGACCGGGCGGCCGAGCACCGCGCGGCGCACGTTGGCGCCGAGTTGCTGGCCGGCGGTCAGGCGGATGTGTTCGAGGATGTAGCCGGCGATGCCGACGATGGTCTGGCGCACGTGCGGCGCGAGCTGGTAGCCGAGCATCGACTTGGGCGACTGCACCAGGTTGCCGAAGCCTTCGCTGAGGTAGGCCTCGACCGCTTCCTCGCCGTAAACCGCGTTCTGCAACGAGGCCGCCGAGGCGCGCGCCTCGCGCACCTGCTGCTCCAGCCACTGCCGGCGCACCGCGCGGATGGCGTCGCGGCGCAGGTCCGGCTCGGAACGCTGCGCCGGCGTCGGGATCATCGCCAGCGCCGCCTCGCGTTGCTCCACCGGCAAGCGCGCGGCGTGCTCGCGCCGCGCCTGCGCCTCGTTGATCGCACGGGTCTGCTGGGTGCGCGCATTGCGCACCTGCGCCTCGACCTCGGCTTCGAGCGCGTCGGTCAGCTCGAACTGGCTCGGGTCCGGCACCGCCTCCGGGAAGTACACCGTGGTGCGGAACTGGCGCTCCTCGCCGAACCGGATCGTGCGGACCTCGCCCTCGACGAGGGCCGCGGCGGCCGAATAGCTGGTGCCGAAATCGATACCGATCTTCATGGGACGAGGCGTGGGGCGTGCTGGCGGCGCAAGAGGATACCGGCTGGCGAGGATTTTGAACTGAATCGTTCACCGCATCGGCCTCCTGGTTCAACGCCGTCTCATAGCTTGAGACCACGACGACGTACAACGAGACTCCGTCCCTGCAGCCGTCGCCCCGCCCCGATATGTCCGCCCTGATCGATCCGTCCCCTCGCGACCTCGTCCCGGCCGCGGCCGCGCAGCGCGCCCTGGCCCGCGCCGACGAGGCCGTCGACGCACGCCACGGCGGCGCGCTGGCCGACCGCCTGCAGCACCGTTACCGCGACCGCATCACCGGACGCTTCACCCTGCCCGGCCGCGAGGGCCGCTATGCGCCGCTGCCGGAGGCCTTGCCGGAGCCGCTCAAGGCGGCGCTGCGCGCGCGCGGCATCGAACGCCTCTACAGCCACCAGGCGGAGGCTTGGGACGCGGCCCAGGCAGGCGAACACGTCGCGGTGGTCACCCCGACCGCCTCGGGCAAGTCGCTGTGCTACACCTTGCCGGTGGTGGCCGCGGCGATGACCCAGGGCGCCAAGGCGCTGTATCTGTTCCCGACCAAGGCGCTCGCGCAGGACCAGGTCGCCGAACTGCTGGAACTCAACCGCGCCGGCGACCTCGGGGTCAAGGCCTTCACCTTCGACGGCGACACGCCCGGCGATGCGCGCCAGGCGATCCGCCTGCACGGCGACATCGTCGTCTCCAACCCGGACATGCTGCACCAGGCGATCCTGCCGCATCACACCAAGTGGGCGCAGTTCTTCGAAAACCTGCGCTATGTCGTGATCGACGAGATCCACACCTACCGCGGCGTGTTCGGCAGCCACGTCGCCGACGTGCTGCGCCGGCTCAAGCGGATCTGCGCGTTCTACGGGGTCGCGCCGCAGTTCATCCTGTGCTCGGCGACGATCGGCAACCCGCAGGCGCACGCGCAGGCGCTGATCGAACGGCCGGTGCGCGCGATCCTCGATTCCGGCGCGCCGACCGGCGACAAGCACGTGCTGCTGTGGAACCCGCCGGTGGTCAATCCCGACCTCGGCCTGCGCGCTTCGGCGCGCTCGCAGAGCAACCGCATCGCCCGCATCGCGATCAAGGCAGGACTCAAGACCCTGGTGTTCGCCCAGACCCGGCTGATGGTCGAGGTGCTGACCAAATACCTCAAGGACGTGTTCGACCACGACCCGCGCAAGCCCGCGCGCATCCGCGCCTACCGCGGCGGCTACCTGCCGACCGAGCGTCGCGAGGCCGAACGGGCGATGCGCGACGGCCGCATCGACGGCATCGTCTCGACCTCGGCGCTGGAACTCGGCGTCGACATCGGCAGCCTGGACGTGGTGGTGCTCAACGGCTATCCGGGTTCGGTCGCTGCGACCTGGCAACGCTTCGGCCGCGCCGGGCGGCGCCAGCAGCCTTCGCTCGGCGTGCTGGTGGCCAATTCGCAACCGCTCGATCAATACGTGGTGCGGCATCCGGACTTCTTCGCCGACGCCCCGCCCGAGCACGCGCGGATCGCCCCGGACCAGCCGCTGATCTTGTTCGACCACATCCGCTGCGCCGCCTTCGAGCTGCCGTTCCAGCACGGCGAGTCGTTCGGCCCGATCGACCCGGAGGTGTACCTGCAGGCGCTGGCCGAGACCGGCGTGGTCCATCGCGAGGGCGAACGCTGGGAGTGGATCGCCGACAGCTACCCGGCCAATGCGGTCAGCCTGCGCTCGGTCGCCGACGGCAACTTCGTCGTGGTCGACCGCAGCGACGGCCGCCAGGCGATCATCGCCGAGGTCGATTACTCGGCCGCCGCGCTGACCTTGTACGAAGGCGCGATCCACATGATCCAGTCGCTGCCCTACCAGGTCGAGCGCCTCGACTGGGAAGGCCGCAAGGCCTACGTCACCCGCACCCACGTCGACTACTACACCGACTCGATCGACTACACCAAGCTCAAGGTGCTGGACCGCTTCGACGGCGGCGAAGCCGGGCGCGGCGACAGCCACCACGGGGAGGTCCACGTGGTGCGGCGCGTCGCCGGCTACAAGAAAATCCGTTACTACACCCACGAGAACATCGGCTACGGCCCGGTCAACCTGCCCGACCAGGAGCTGCATACGACCGCGGTGTGGTGGCAGTTGCCGCAAGGCGTATTGCTGTCGCGCTTCGACTCGAAACAGGACGCGCTGGACGGCTTTCTCGGCGCCGCCCATGCCCTGCACGTGGTCGCCACGGTCGCGGTGATGGCCGACGCGCGCGACCTGCAGAAGTCGGTCGGCAACGGCGACGGCGCCTGGTTCGCGACCCAGGACGCCGGCGGGCGCGGGCAGTTGCGCGGCAATGGTCACGAGTTGGTGCCGGGCGGCTCGATGGCCTCGCTGGAGGTGCAGCAGTTCGTGCCGACGGTCTACCTGTACGACAACTTCCCGGGCGGCGTGGGTCTCAGCGAGCCGCTGTGGTTGCGCCAGGCCGAACTGGTGGCGCGCGCGCGCGAACTGATCGAACGCTGCGATTGCCGCGCCGGCTGCCCGGCCTGCGTCGGCCCGATCCTGGCGGTCGACGAAACCCGCAGCGAAAATACGCCGAAATCGCTGGCGCGCCGGGTGCTGAGTCTGCTCGGCGAAGGCCAGCTCGATCAGGGCGAGCTCGTCGAGAGCGAACTCGTCAAGAGCGGGGACGCGTGAGCATCGATATCGCCAAGCTGCGGATGCTGCAGCGGCAGGCCGGGCGGGCGGATGCGGCACCGGTCGATGCGGGCGTGCCGGAAGGTAAAGCAAATCTTCCCCAATCCCTGTTTTTCGAAGCGGGGAGCCGCGTCGCTGCGCGGGAAGCGGCTGCGCGGGAAACGAACGATGCGGTTATCGAAGCATCGAAAGCCGGCGCAACTCTGCCTCGTTCGCGCTTCGACGGCACGCGTCCCTCTACGCCCTTGGCCGGTACCCCACCTCATGACGGCAAGGCGCCGGGAGCGGTTCGCCCTGGCCCCTCCGACGCCGGCGCGCCGCTGTTCGGAAAAGACGGGTTGCCGGAGATTCGCTCTGTGCGCCCCGACCTCGACGCGCTGCGCCGGCTGATCGCGCAACGCGAGCGCAAGCCGGGCGCGTCATCGCCGCAGGCAGCCTCGCCGCAGTCGCGGCCTGCAGTACTGCACGCCGTCGCCGACCGCTCGGTGCCCGGCCGTGAAATCTCGCCCGGCCTGTTCTTCACCGAGGTCCACCTGCGCTTGCCGGTGCCGCAGGCCGCGCTGTCGCTGGCCTTCGCCAAGCGGCCCGACGATGCGCTCGACCCGCGCCGTCTGATGTTTTTCGATACCGAGACCACCGGTCTGGCCGGCGGCACGGGCACCCGCGCTTTCATGATCGGTGCGGCCGATTGGCATCGCCACGAGGCGCATGGCGACGGCCTGCGCATCCGCCAGCTCACCATCGCCACCCTCGCCGCCGAACCGGCGATGCTGCGCGCCTTCGCGCAATGGCTGAGGCCGGACACGGTGCTGTCGAGCTACAACGGCCGCTGTTACGACGCGCCGCTGCTCAATACGCGCTATCGCCTCGCCCGCATCGCCAACCCGCTGGCCGGGCTCGACCATGTCGACCTGCTGTTCCCGACCCGGCGCCTGTATCGCGGCGTGTGGGAAAACTGCAAGCTCGCGACCATCGAACGCGAACTGTTGCGAATCGTGCGCGAAGACGATCTGCCCGGTTCGCAGGCGCCGGCCGCGTGGCTGCAGTTCCTGCGCGGCGGCAGTTCGGCCTTGCTGCACCGCGTCGCCGCGCACAATCACCAGGACGTGGTGACCCTGGCCCAGCTGATGCTGAAGCTGGTCGAGGCGCAGGCGGCCTTGCCGGTATGAGCGATGGGCGTGTAAGACATTGTTGACGCAGGGCTGGCGACAGGACGGCGACGTGCCGGTCCGCGCCCCGGGCATCGGCGAGGAGACGTCATCTGCGCTGCGAACGGCCCGGCTACACTGCGCGGCCCGCGGCCTTCATACGCCGCACACGCCACCGGTCGCACTCTGCCAGCGACCAAGTCCCGGAGCCTCGCCATGTCCCTGCACCCCGCTGACCGCCTCGTCGGATTCCGTTCGCTCATTGCCGGCGCCGCCCTGACCCTGGCGCTCGCCGCCTGCGCCACGCCGATCCCGCCGACCGATATCAGCCCGGCCGCCTGCAACGCCGAAGCCGCGCGCTGGGCCATCGGCCGCTCCCCGAGCGCCGACGTGGTCGAACGCGTCCGCGTCGAGACCGGCAGCCGCACCGTGCGCGTGCTGACCCCGGGCATGGCGGCGACGATGGACTTCCAGCAAGACCGCCTCAACATCGACGTCAACGAGCGCGGCGCCATCACCGGCCTGCGTTGCGGCTAAGGGCCTGTGCGCGCGGTCGCGGATCGCGGCATCCGCGGCCGGCGTTAACCCTGGGCACAGCTGTACCGGGGCAGGCTCGGGCCATCGCGCCGCGCGCGCATCCAGCGAAGGACTTGGCCATGTCGAACCGGACCGCTCTGTCGCAATCTCAGCACCGCCTGCCCCTGCATCGTCTGCTGTCCAGCGCCGTGCTCGCGGTGTCGTTGCCGCTGGCGATGGCCGCCTGCGCCGGCCCCCGCGCCGCCGATGAAATGCCGAGCGCCGCGGTCGAACCCGCCGGCGCTCAGAACCCCGGCAACGTCGCCTCCGGCGAGCCCTCTCCGATGCCGTCGCGTCCGACCTGCAATGCCGCGCCCGCCAAGGCCGGCCTGGTCGGCAAGACCGCCGATGCGGCCACCGTCGAGCAGGCGAAGACCAGCGCCGGCGGCCACACCGTGCGGGTGCTCAAGCCGGGCCAGATGATCACCAAGGAGTACCTGGACGGCCGCGTCAACGTCCATGTCGACGAGAACAACGTCATCGTCGACATCGGCTGCGGTTGATCGCAGTAGCTGCCTAGACTCCGGGCCTCATCGCATGCCGGCGAATCCGGTTCGCCGGCGTGCGCGCGCCGACGCTGCTCAGCTGGCGTAACGATCGCGGATGTGGGCGTGGTAATAGCCGCCTTTCGAGGTGGCCGCGATCAGGCCCAGGCTGACGCTCTCGGGCACGCCGTGAAAATCGTAGTCCTGGCCCTCGACGAAGCGGATCCTCAGCAACCCGGTGGCAAGGTCGTAGCCGATCGCCTCGATGGCCGAGGAAGAAACACGGATCATCTCCATTGCCTGCATCTCCTTGCGAGTGAGTGGTTGATCGTCCAGGTGGATCGTCCAGGTGGATCGCCCGGGTGGATCGCCCGGTTCGCCGGACGCGAGTCGAGCGCGCCGTTCGATCCCCACCATGAGACCACGAGGCCGTCGCATGGGCCGCGACGGGGCGCAGCGCGATGGATGATCGAACGGCCGCACGCATCGGGGTGTCGCCTGTCGAAGCCGCGAGCGCGGCCGGGTCCCATGACCTAAACTGCCGGCGTCGTCCGCCAGGAGTCTCCGATGCGCCGTAATCTCTGGCTGATCGCCGCCGTGGCCGTGATCGGCCTGTGGGCCTGGAGCCAACGCGGCCTGCTGTCGCCGCAACCAACCGCGCCCTCGCATGCACCGGTAGCGAACTCGCAGCCCGCGGCGCGCGACAAGGCCGGGCGCGTCGAGCCCAGGCGCGAGGACGCCGCCCGCGGCCACGACGAGGCCCTGCCGGTCGCTTCGATCGCGCTGCCGCCGGAAGCGAACGACACCTTGCGCCGCATCGCCAGCGGCGGCCCGTTCGAGCACCGACAGGACGGCGGCGTGTTCCAGAACCGCGAACAGCGCCTGCCGCGCCAACCGCGCGGTTATTACCGCGAGTACACGGTGGAAACGCCGGGTTCTGCGGACCGCGGGGCGCGCCGCATCGTCACCGGCGGCCGCCCGCCGTCGGAGTACTACTACACCGGCGATCACTACCGCAGCTTCACCCGCTTCGACCTGCGGACCGACGGGGGCGCACGGTGAGCGGCTCGATCGATCCGCGCGAATTGCTCGCCGACCCGGCCCAGGCCGGCGCCTATTTCATCGACGCGCGCGACGCGCGCGCGTTGGCCGATGCCGCAGCCGAACTCGAGTTCGCGGTCGCCCGGGTCGACTTCGCCGGTTGCACGGGCAAGGACGACGCGCTGGCGCGCATCGCCGCGGGCCTGCGATTCCCGGCCTGGTTCGGTCACAACTGGGATGCGCTCAACGACTGCGTCAACGACCTGTCGTGGTGGCCGGCGCCGGGCTATCTGCTGCTGATCGAACACGCCGGCCCCTGGCAGGCCGGGCATGCCGACGACGCCACGACCCTGGTCGAGATCCTCAACGATGCGGCCCAGGATTGGGCGAAGTCGCGGGTGCCGTTCTGGGCGCTGCTGCCGCTGCCGCAGGCCGAACTCGAGCAGATGGCGCCGTGAGCGAGTCCTGATGCCGCCGGCTTCCGGCGACATCACTGCTTTGGAGTAGGACGGCGCGAGCCGCGGCCACGCCGCCGCTCGCGCGAACGTTGCCGGCCGCAGGTTCGCGGTCGCGGCTTGCGCCGCGCCTACCCTTTGGTTGCGTCGCGATCGGCACGTGCGCTGCGATCTGTGACCTGTAGGAGCGGCGTGAGCCGCGACCACGTAATAGCCCGTACTGATGCCGCTGCCCGCCGGCTGCGGGGTCCGCGGTCGCGGCTCGCGCCGCTCCTACCCTTTAGGGCCGGGCCGCGATATCAGCCGCGCCGCGCCTGCTTCAGGAACCGCAAGGCGGCGCGTTCCCACTGCAGCTCGCCGCGGGCGCCGTCGGCGTAGCGCGCCAGGCGGCCTTCGCGCCAGCCGGCGAACACCGCCGGGTCGATGTAGGCCTTGCGGCAGACCGACGGGGTGTTGCGCAGGGCCTGGGCGACTTCGCCGATCACCGCGTTCTGCGCCGTCGCCAATGCGCGCTCGCTCGGCGCGCCGCCGCGCGCGGGCTCGGGCAGGGGCATCGCGGCCAGGCGACGGAACGCCGCCAGGGTGCCGCCCCAGGTACGGAAATCCTTGGCGCTGAAATCGCTGCCCATCGCGCGTTGCAGGTAGTCGTTGACCGCGCCGGAATCGACCGGCTGCACCCGGCCGTCGTCGTCGCGGTACTGGAACAGGGCCTGCCCGGGCAGTTGCTGGCACCGCCGCACCAACCGGGTCAGCTTGGCGTTGTCGAGATCGACCTCCTGGGCCAGCCCGCTCTTGCCGCGAAAACGAAAGCGCGCGCGGCCGTCGCGCAGGAACTCGACGTGGCGGTTGTGCAGGGTGGTCAGGCCGAACGAACGGTTGCTGCGCGCGTACTCGTGGTTGCCGATGCGCAGCAGGGTCTCGGCCATCACCGCCACCACGATCGCCAGCACCTTGTCGCGCGGGAAGCCGGGCAACTTCAGGTCGCGGCGCACGCTGCGGCGCAGCGCCGGCAGGGCGCGGCCGAATGCGATCACCCGCTCGAACTTGCCCTCGTCGCGGCGCTGCCGCCACTGCGGGTGATAGCGGTACTGCTTGCGTCCGCGCGCATCGCGGCCGGTGGCCTGGATGTGACCGCGCGCGTCGCTGCAGATCCACACCTCGGTATAGGCCGGCGGGATCGCCAGGGCGCGGATCCGCGCAAGGGTCTTCGCCGCCCGCACCGCGCGGCCGCGCGCATCGCGGTAGGCGAAACCGCGGCCGGCGCGGCGCCGCTCGATCCCGGGTTCGCCGTCGTTGACGTAACGCAGGCCGGCCGCGCGCGCGGCGCGGCGATTGACGGTGGCGGACGGTGCGCGTTCGCTCATGCCCCAGCAATACGGGGCCGACCGTCAAGGCCGCGCCAAGACGCGCGGCCCGAAGGCCGACGCTATGAAGACACGCGGCTCAGCGCTCGTCGTCCTGCTTCTTGAAGTCGACCTTTTCCGACCCGCCCCGCGAGTCCCACTTCGCTTCGAGCTTGCGCTCGCACCAGGCCGGCGGGGTCTCGCCGGGACGCGTCGGGCCGCTCGCGCATTCCGGGCGCGCATCGACCGCAGCGTTGGTGTCGCGGTACTCGACGCCGCTGCAGGCGCCGAGCATCGCGGCGGCGGTCAGAACGGCGAGGCCGGTGAATACACGCATGCGAAGCTCCTGTGGGGATGGTGCAGGCGACCTTCGCCGATGCCTCGCAGCCCCGCCAGTGTCGTTGGTTCAGGCCACCGCGTCGGCCGCGGCCGGCGCCTGCGCCGGCACTCGCGCATAGCGCCAGGCGATCAGCAGGCCGATGCCGAGCAGGGCCGCGGCGATGTACCAGGGCGCGCCCGGCAGGTGGATCGGCGCGGACTTGCCGATGAAGTAGCCGAAGCTGCTGGCGAAGATCGCCGGCCCGACCACGCCGGCCAGGCTCACCAGGCTCATCAACGCGCCCTGGATGCGGCCCTGCTCGTGGGCGCCGACCTGGCGCGTGACCAGGGCCTGGGTCGCCGGCGCCGCCATCGCCCACAGCGCGCTGATCGGCAGGCCGAGCAGGAACACCAGGCCGGTGTCGGCGCTGCCGTAGACGATGAAGCCGATCACCCCGCAAGCCAGACCGAGCAACAAGGTGCGGCGTTCGCCGAGCCAGGCGACGGCGCGGCCGATCAGGCCGACGTTGACGATGATGTTGAACACGCCGACCACCGCCAGCACCCAGCCGACCTGGTCCAGGCCCCACTGGTATTGATAGCCGGCGAACAGCACGAAGATGCTCGGGTAGACGTAGTGGGCCATGTTGGCGATGAACACCACCGCGGCCAGGCCGAACACCTGCGGGTAACGCTTGAGCAGCATCAGCGAGCCGAACGGATTGGCATGGGCCCAGTCGAAGCGCGCGGTGCGCTTTTCCGGCGGCAGCGATTCGGGCAGCACGAACCAGCCGTAGAAGAAGTTCAGCAGGGCCAGGCCGGCGGCGAACCAGAACGGCAGGCGCATGTCGATCGCGCCGAGCTGGCTGCCGATCACCGGGCCGACCACGAAGCCCACGCCGAACGCCGCGCCGATCATGCCGAAGCTCTTGGCGCGCTGTTCCGGAGGGGTGACGTCGGCGACGTAGGCGTTGGCGGTGGTGAAGCTGGCCGCGGTGATGCCGGAGATGATCCGGCCGATCAGCAACAGCGGCAGGGTGTTGGCCACCGCCATCAGGATGAAGTCCAGGCCCAGGCCGAGGCAGGAGATCAGGATCACCGGGCGCCGACCGTAACGGTCCGACAGGCTGCCCTGGATCGGCGAGAACACGAACTGGATCAGCGCGAACACGGTGCCGAACAGGCCGACCCAGTACGCCGCCTTGGCGGTGTCGCCGCCGACGAAGTCCTCGATCAGGTGCGGCAACACCGGAATGATCAGGCCGAACGACAGCACGTCGATCAGCACGGTGATGAAGATGAAGACGAGCGCAGCACGACGCGCGCCCGAAGCAGGAGCGAAGGGAGAGGTCATGGGTGCCGGAGGGCGAAAGCCTTGCGAGTGGCGCAGTCTAGCGCGGCAGCGGATGCGCGGCAGGGACGTTTGTCATCGCGCGATGGTTTCGTACGTTACTAATTGCTCGGCGAATCGAGAATTTTTCCATCCGGATCATTGGCTTACAAAATCGTGTGTGAGCGCGTGCGCTCACAGCCGCGGGCGCGTGTCAGCGGGTCAGAATCCGCGCCGCGGGGCGAATTGCCGCATCGCACAATTTGTGGTTTAGTCGAAACACGCTCGGTTTTGAGACTGCCGGTGCGGGATCAGTCCCGCGCCAGTGGCGGATGCGCCCTGCGCGCAGCAGATCCACGCGTCGAACCGATGCCGCACCACGAACCTCCCGCAACACCGCCAAGCCACCAATCGATATCGCGAACATCGCTTCGCGTTGGGGAACCGCCTCCAGGGACCAGTTTTAGAACATCGACGCAAGGACCCGGTCAGACCACAACGTAAAGCGATAGCGAGCTAGCGATCCACGGAACACCCCACCGGTCCGGAGATGCGATGCAAGCCAGGCAACAAAGTCTGTACGACCCCCGCGACGAGCGGGACAGCTGCGGTTTCGGACTGATCGCGCAACTCGACGATCGCCCCAGCCGCGCCCTGGTCGACCGCGCCCTCGAGGCGCTCTCGCGCATGACTCACCGCGGCGGCGTCGCCGCCGACGGGCTCAGCGGCGACGGTTGCGGCTTGCTGATTCGCCATCCCGACGCTTTCCTGCGCCTGATCGCCCGCGAGGCCAACATCCGCCCGGGCCCACACTTCGCTTCCGGCCTGGTGTTTTTGCCGCGCGACACCGCGCTGGCCGCCCAGGCCCGCGACGTACTCAACGAAACCCTGCGCAGCGAAGGCATGCGCGTGACCGGTTGGCGGGTGGTGCCGGTCGATCTGGCGGCCTGCGGCGAACTCGCCCGCCAGACCATGCCGCGGATCGAGCAGATCTTCGTCGATGCCGCCGCGCCGTTCGACCCGGCCGGCTTCCAGCGCTCCCTGTTCCTGGCGCGCCGCCGCGCCGAACAGCGCCTGCGCCAGACCGACGCCGAAGCTTTCCGCGACTTCTATGTGGTCAGCCTGTCCTCGGCCAGCATCGGCTACAAGGGCATGGTGCTGCCGGACCGGCTGATGCAGCTGTACCCGGACCTGCAACGCCCGGAACTCGCCGCGAGCGCGGTGGTGTTCCACCAGCGCTTCTCCACCAACACCACGCCGCGCTGGCCGCTGGCGCAGCCGTTCCGCCTGCTCGCCCACAACGGCGAGATCAACACCATCGCCGGCAACCGCGCCTGGGCGCAGGCGCGCGCGCACGCCTGGCGCACGCCGGTGCTGGACCTGCGCGAGTTCGACCAGGTCGTCGGCACCGACGGCTCGGACTCGCAGAGCCTCGACAACATGCTCGAGGTGCTGCAGGCCGGCGGCATGGACCTGCTCAAGGCGATGCGCATCCTGATTCCGCCGGCGACCCAGTCGCTGGAGTACAAGGACGCCGACCTCGCCGCGTTCTACGAGTACTACGCGCTCAACACCGAACCCTGGGACGGCCCGGCCGGCATCGTCACCTGCGACGGCCGCTACGCCGCCTGCACCCTCGACCGCAACGGCCTGCGCCCGGCGCGCTGGCTGCGTTCGCGCGACCGCCACTTCCTGATCGCCTCCGAAGCCGGGGTGTGGGAACTGCCGGTCGAAGAGATCGAAGCCAAGGGCAAGCTCGGCCCCGGCGAGATGATCGCCGCCGACCTGTACCAGGGCGAGCTGCTCGACTCCGAGGCGATCGACCGCATCAACCGCGCCCGCGCGCCGTACAAGCGCTGGCTCAAGCAGGGCATGACCTACCTGCACAGCGAGTTGATCGACCCCAACCTGACCGCCGAGCCCTTCGACCACGACACCCTGGCCGGTTTCCAGAAGCTGTTCCAGCTGACCCGCGAAGAACGCGAGCAAGTGCTGCGCCCGCTCGCCGAGATCGAGCAGGAGGCGACCGGCTCGATGGGCGACGACGTGCCGATGGCGGTGCTGTCGCAACAGGTGCGCTCGCTGTACGACCACTTCCGCCAGGCCTTCGCCCAGGTCACCAACCCGCCGATGGACCCGCTGCGCGAGGACTGCGTGATGTCGCTGGCGACCCAGATCGGGCGCGAGGGCAACGTCTTCGTCGACGGCCCGGGCAACGTCGGCCATATCCACCTGAATTCGCCGGTGCTCGCGCAACGCAAGCTGCGCCAGCTGCTGTCGATGGCGCCGTACGACCAGTCGCACCGCTACATCGACCTGAACTACAGCGCCGAGGAAGGCCTCAAAGCGGCGATCCAGCGGTTGTGCCTGGAAGCCGAGGAAGCCACCCGCGACGGCATCGTGCTGCTGATCATCAGCGACCGCCGCCCGCGCCGCGAATGCCTGATGATGCACGCGCTGCTCGCGACCGGCGCGATCCACCAGCACCTGGTCCGGGTCGGCCTGCGCTGCGAAGCCAACCTGATCATCGAGACCGGCACCGCGCGCGACCCGCACCACTTCGCCTGCCTGATCGGTTTCGGCGCGACCGCGGTCTATCCCTACCTGGCTTACCAGACCCTGCACGACCTCGGTGCGCGCGGCATCCTGCGCACCAAGCACGGCGAGGTCGCGCAGATCGGCCGCAGCTACCGTCGCGCGATCAAGAAGGGCCTGCTCAAGATCATCTCGAAGATGGGCATCGCGACCATCGGCAGTTACCGCGGCGCGCAGCTGTTCGAGATCATCGGCCTGGACCGCGAGGTGGTCGAGCTGTGTTTCGCCGGCACGCCCTCGCGGATCAGCGGCGCCGGCTTCGAGCTGCTGCAGCAGGACAACCAGACCCTGGCCGACCTGGGCTGGGACGCCAACCGCCTGCCCGAGATCGGCGGCCTGCTGAAGTACACGCCGGGCGGCGAATACCATCTGTTCAACCCCGACGTGGTCACCCGCCTGCAGCGCGCGGTCGCCAGCGGCGACTGGGCCGACTGGCAGCATTACGCCGAAGCGGTCAACGAACGCCCGACCGCGGCGCTGCGAGACCTGCTCGAACTCAACACCGATGCCGCCGCCGCGATTCCGCTCGACGAGGTCGAACCGGTCGAGGCCATCGTGCGCCGTTTCGACTCGGCGGCGATGAGCCTGGGCGCGCTGTCGCCGGAAGCGCACGAAGCGCTGGCGATCGCGATGAACCGCCTCGGCGGGCGCTCGAACTCCGGCGAAGGCGGCGAAGACCCGGCGCGCTATCGCACCGACAAGGTCTCCAAGATCAAGCAGATCGCCTCGGGCCGGTTCGGCGTGACCCCGGAATACCTGGTCAACGCCGAAGTGCTGCAGATCAAGGTCGCCCAGGGCGCCAAGCCCGGCGAAGGCGGCCAGTTGCCGGGGCACAAGGTCAACGAGCTGATCGCGCGACTGCGCTACGCGATGCCCGGCATCGGCCTGATCTCGCCGCCGCCGCATCACGACATCTATTCGATCGAGGACCTGGCGCAACTCATCCACGACCTGCGCCAGGTCAATCCGCAGGCGTTGATCTCGGTCAAGCTGGTCTCGCACGCCGGCGTCGGCACCATCGCCACCGGCGTGGTCAAGGCCGGCGCCGACCTGGTCACCGTGTCCGGCCACGACGGCGGCACCGGCGCCAGCCCGCTGTCGTCGATCCGCTACGCCGGCACGCCGTGGGAACTCGGGCTGGCCGAAGCGCGCCAGGCCTTGCTCGCCAACGACCTGCGCGAGCGGGTGATCCTGCAGACCGACGGCGGCCTCAAGAGCGGCCTCGACGTGGTCAAGGCCGCCCTGCTCGGCGCCGAAAGCTTCGGCTTCGGCACCGCGCCGATGATCGCGCTGGGCTGCAAGTACCTGCGCATCTGCCACCTCAACAACTGCGCGACCGGCGTGGCGACCCAGGACGCGGGCCTGCGCCGCGACCATTTCACCGGCCTGCCCGAGCGCGTCGAGAACTTCTTCCGCCTGCTCGCCGAAGAAGTGCGGCATTGGCTGGCCTCGCTCGGCGTGCGCACGCTCGGCGAAATCGTCGGCCGCACCGACCTGCTGCGCCAGAGCGCCGGCGACAGCGCGCGCCAGCAGCGCCTCGACCTGGCGCCCCTGCTCGCCGGTTCCGGGCTCGCCCACGGCGGCCACTGCGGCATGCCGGCCCCGCCGCAAGCGCCCGAGGGCCTGTCGGCGCAACTCGAAAGCGATCTGGCCGACGCGATCGCGAACAAGTCCGGCGGCGAGTACAGCTACAGGATCCGCAACACCGACCGCAGCATCGGCGCGCGCCTGTCCGGGCGCATCGCCCGCCTGCACGGCGACCGCGGCATGAGCGACGCGCCGCTGACCTTGCGCTTCAGCGGCACCGCCGGGCAGAGCTTCGGCGCGTTCCAGGCCGGGGGCCTGCACTTCGAGCTGTCGGGCGAAGCCAACGACTACGTCGGCAAGGGCATGGCCGGCGGCCGCATCGTCCTGCGCCCGCCGGGCGGCGCGCGCTACGTCGCCCACGAAACGCCGATCCTCGGCAACACCTGTCTGTACGGCGCCACCGGCGGCGAGCTGTATGCCGCCGGCCGCGCCGGCGAACGCTTCGGCGTGCGCAACTCCGGCGCGACCGCGGTGGTCGAAGGCGCCGGCGACCATTGCTGCGAATACATGACCGGCGGCGTGGTCGCGGTGCTCGGCCGCACCGGCCTCAACTTCGGCGCCGGCTTCACCGGCGGCATGGCCTACGTGCTCGACACCGAGCGCGACTTCGTCGACCGCTACAACCACGAGCTGATCGACATCCTGCGCATTTCCGCCGACGGCTTCGAGCATCACCGCTCGCACCTGCACGACCTGCTCGAAACCCACGTCGCCCTGACCGGCAGCGCCTGGGCGCGGCGCATCCTCGACGAGATGCGCGACTACATGGGCAAGTTCTGGCTGGTGAAGCCCAAGGCGGCAAGCCTGGAGTCGCTGGCCGAGACTTTGAGGAGTGCGGCGTGATGACGCTTCGGGAAACGGCAACGGCGGGAGCGACTCCCCCCTGCACCCCTTTTGCGACGGGGGGAACGGCAAAGGCAGTAACGGAGACGGCAATGACGGGTACGGCGACGATCGGCATTTCGCGTTTTGAACATTCGGGCCAGCGCCTTTCTTCCCCGACGGTAAAACCGACCGAGCGGCTCGGCTCGAAGACGAAACATCCGATCGGGTTTCCCCCTTTGCAAAAGGGGAGCCAGGCGAAATTTGCGGTGGCCCTTGCCGCTCACGCGAACCGCACCATCCTCTGTCGACAACGCCAACGGGTCCAGCCGGCATGAGCAAGAAGCCCGTCTTCCAATTCCGCGATGCGCCGCGCGAAATGCCCGCGCGCATCCCCCTGCAACTGCGCCTGGACGGCGACTGGAGCGAGCTGTACGGCCGCTTCGCCGAAGCCGAAGCCAAGAAGCAGGCCGGCCGCTGCCTCGACTGCGGCAACCCCTACTGCGGCTGGGCCTGCCCGCTGCACAACTACATTCCGAACTGGCTCGAGCTCGCCCGCGAAGGCCGCGTCCACGAGGCCGCGGCGCTGTGCCACGAGACCAACCCGCTGCCGGAGATCTGCGGCCGCGTCTGCCCGCAGGACCGCCTGTGCGAAGGCAGTTGCACCCTCAACGACGGCTTCGGCGCGGTGACCATCGGCGCGGTCGAGAAGTACATCGTCGACAGCGCGCTCGCCAGCGGCTGGCGCCCGGACCTGTCGGCGGTCAAGCCCAGCGACCGGCGCGTCGCCATCGTCGGCGCCGGCCCGGCCGGGCTGTCCTGCGCCGACCGCCTGGCCCGCGCCGGCATCCAGGCGGTGGTGTTCGACCGCTACGAAGACATCGGCGGGCTGCTGCATTTCGGCATCCCCAGCTTCAAGCTGGAAAAGTCGGTGATGCGCCAGCGCCGCGAGGTGCTCGAAGGCATGGGCGTGCAGTTCAGGCTCGGCGTCGAGATCGGCCGCGACCTGAGCCTGGACGATCTGATCGTCCAGTTCGACGCGGTGTTCCTGGGCCTGGGGTCGTACCGCTACACCGACGGCGGCCTGCCCGGCCAGGACCTGCGCAACGTGCTGCCGGCGCTGCCGTTCCTGGTCCAGAACGGCCGCGTCGTGCACAGCGAAGGCGACAGGGTGCGTTCGCAACCGATCGCCGGTTGGGAAGACCAGTTGGAACTGCCCGACCTGCGCGGCAAGCGCGTGGTCGTGCTCGGCGGCGGCGACACCGGCATGGATTGCGTGCGCAGCGCGGTGCGCATGGGCGCGGCGCAGGTGCGCTGCGTGTACCGGCGCGACGAGGCCAACATGCCCGGCTCGGCGCGCGAGGTCGGCAACGCGCGCGAAGAAGGCGTGGAGTTCCTGTTCAATCGCCAGCCGCTGGAACTGCTCGGCGACGGCACCGCGGTCAATGCGGTGCGGGTGGCCGAGACCCGGCTGGGCGCGCCGGATGCGCGCGGCCGCCAGCGCGCGGAAGTGGTCGAGGGCAGCGAGTCGGTGCTCGAGGCCGACGTGGTCATCATCGCCTTCGGTTTCCAGCCCGACCCGCCGGCCTGGCTGGCGCAGCAGGGCATCGAGTTGACCGACAACGGCCGCATCAAGGTGTTGGCGACCAGCGAAAGCTGTGCGACGCGGCGCAAGAGCGCGACCGGACTGCCGTACCAGACCACGAACCCGAAGGTATTCGCCGGCGGCGACGCGGTGCGCGGCGCCGACCTGGTGGTGACCGCGGCGTTCGAAGGCCGCGAGGCGGCAGCGGGGATCGTGACGCTGTTGAGCGTGCAGGCGCCGGTGGCGGCCCGGGACGAGCGGCTCGCCCAGGCGGGTTGAGCGGCTCGGCGGTCGCCCTCACCCCAATCTCTCTCCCGTCAACGGGAGAGGGACTGGAAGCGGGTGACCGGCCGCCGCGCAATCGAAACCACAGCGCTTACCTTTCCCTTCTCCCGCAAGCGGGAGTGGCGTGCTTTCCTTCTCCCGCAAGCGGGAGTCGCTTGCTTTCCTTCTCCCGCAAGCGGGAGTGGCGTGCTTTCCTTCTCCCGCAAGCGGGAGAAGGGGGGCCGAAGGCCGGATGAGGGCAAGGGGCATCAGCCCCTGCCTCAAGAACTCAGCGACCCGGACCGACGTCGATGAAGCGCAGGAATTCGGCGCGGGTGCGGGCGTCGTCGCGGAACATGCCGAGCATCTTCGAGGTGATCATGCTGACGCCGCGCTTGTGCACGCCGCGGGTGGTCATGCATTCGTGGGCGCCTTCGATGACCACACCGACGCCGAGCGGCTGCAGCACGTCCTGGATCGACTGGGCGATCTGCGCGGTCATCTTTTCCTGGACCTGGAAACGCCGCGCATAGGTCTCCACCACGCGAGCGAGCTTGCTGATGCCGACGACCTTGCCGCTGGGCAGGTAGCCGACATGGGCCTTGCCGATGATCGGGGCCATGTGGTGCTCGCAATGGCTTTCGAACTCGATGTCGCGCAGCACGATCATCTCGTCGTAGCCGGCCACCTCCTCGAAGGTGCGCGCCAGGTACTCGCGCGGATCGTCGCCGTAGCCGCTGAACCAATCGCCGTAGGCCTCGACCACGCGCTTGGGCGTGTCGAGCAGGCCTTCGCGGGCGGGATCTTCGCCGGCCCAGCTCAGCAGGGTGCGGACGGCGGCTTCGGCCTGTTCGCGGGACGGCTTGCTGTCGTTGTCGGCCATGGTCCGGCCTCTTGCAGGTGGGAGGGGCATCCTACTCCACCGCGCCGCGCACGCCGAGTGCGCCGGCGCAACGCCGGGTTGCCTTGGCCGCCATCGCCGCGCCCGCGCGCCGGCGAACCGCCACGGCCGGCAAAAAAAAGGCCGCCCGGAGGGGCGACCAGTAGACTCCCCGGGGGAGAGCGCCTAGGGAGCGGTGGTCATCGCGCGAGCCGTCAGCGCAGCGACCGGTCGAGTGCGTGGGGCAGATTGCGCTCGATGTGATGCCATCCGTCGCGCACGGCCTCGCGCGCTTCGGTCCAATGCAGGCGCGAACTGGCGCGATGGCGGTCCCATTCGCGCCCGAGTTCGTCCTCGACCTCCTCGAAGCGGCGGCCGCCGCGGTCGAGGTAGCTGTCGTAGCCGTAGCGGTAGGCCGGCTCGTAATCGGGCCACTCGCGGCCGGCGCTGTAGTAAGACGCGAAGCGATACTCGCGCTGGAAATGCTCGCGGTATTCGCCAGGGTCGATCGCCTCGGCCGCTGCCGCACCGACCCCCTTTGCATCGTGATGTTTCATGGCCTGGATCGGGTTCCACGGACGCCACCTGCGTCCATGGCGACCACGCTAGGCCCTTGCCGATGCAATGCAGGTGAAGACCGGTCGCGCAGGCGCCGGTATTCAGATGCCGGTGGCGCCGCGCTCAGCGGCGTCAGCGCCGTGTGAGGATCATTCGGCCGGCAAGGCGGTCGCGACGTCGCGTCCCTGAGCCACGCTGACCGCGTTGCGGCCGGCGACGGTGGCGCTGCGCAAGGCCTGGCGCACGCGCTCGAACAGCTCAGCGACCTGCTCGCCGCGCTGCGAGATGGCCAGGCCGATGCTCACGCTCATGGTGATTTCGTGACCGTCGATGCGGAACGGGCGCTGGGCGAAGGTCTCGGCCAGGCGACGCGCGAGCAGCTCGCACTCGACCCGTTCGCATTCGCTGACGATGCCGAAGCAGTCGCCGGCCATGCGCGCGATGGTGTCGTCGGGCCGCAACACCCCGCGCATGCGCGACAGGGCCTGCTGCAGCAGAGCGTCGCCGACCGCGCGGCCGTAGCGCGCGTTGACCTCGCCGAAGCCGTCGAGGTCGACCAGCAACAGGCCGTAGGTATTGACGTTCAGGCTGCCCGGCGAGGACCAGGCTTCGAGCATCTGTTCCAGCACCTGGGCATTGAGCGCGCCGGTCAGCGGGTCGCGTTCGACCGACTGCCGCGCCAGCAGCAGGATGCGATGGCGGTTGGCGGCGTGCTGGCTCAGGGCCAGCGCGAGCACGGCCGACTCCAGCACCGCGGTCAGGGCGAGGCCGCGTTCGGCCCACTCGGCGTCGCGCAGGCCGAGCGCGTTGGCGGCGAGCGCGGCGGCGAACACCAGCATCGGGGTCCAGCCCAGCAGGTAATAACCGGCGTACGGCGCTCCCTTGCGCCAGGCCGCGACCGCGATCACCAGCATCAACGGCACGCCGAGCAGCAACAACAGGTTGCCGCCGATGTACCACCAACCGTAGGAATGCTCGCGCAGGATCACCAATACCAGCAGCCAGAACATGTTGGCCCATTGGATCGCGCGCAGCACCCAGGCGGTGCGCGGCATCAGCCGCGGCAGGTCGAGGAAGCGCAGGCTGAAGCCGAGCTGGAAGATCGTCGCCAGGGTCGCCAGCGCCCAGCCGATCGCCGGTTCGCTGGCCAGCCCGGCCAGGCCCCACATCTCGGACGCGTCGCCGGACAACAGCAGCAGATAGGTGGCGATGCAGGCCAGGTAGGCGCCGTAGCCGAGATAGACGAAGTCGCGGAACGCGACCCACACCCCGACCATCGCCACCGCCATCAGCATCATCGCGGTGAAGGCCGCGGCCATGAAGCGGGCGTCGCCGCGCTCCTGCCGGGCCAGCTCGGGAATGCTCGCGAACGACAGGCGGATCTCGCTCATCGCCGCGCGGCCCTTGATCCGCAGGTAGGCGACCGAGGACGGCGGCCAGCCGTTGGGCAAAGCCAGCACCCAGCCGCGGCGCATCAGCGGCACGCCGCCGTGTTCGGCGTCTTCGACTTCGCGCGGACCGGCGCCGGGCGGGTAATACAGCAGCGGGCCCATCGCGCGCGGACCGCGCAGGACCAGCAGCTGGCCTTCGTACTTGCCGATCGCGCGCTGGCTGGTCAGGCGCAGCCAATAGCCCTCGTCGCGGCGCGGCAGGCTGAAACGGATCGATTCGTCGGGCCGCTCGGCGACCAGCTGGCGGATCACCGGCGCGCCGACCGGCGGCGCCTGCAGGTCGGTGTCGGTCAGCAGCACTTCGACTTTCAGCGACTGCGCGGCGGCCGGCAGACAGGCGCAGGCCAACGCGATCAGCAGCGCCCACAGGCCCATGCGCATACCCGGATCCGCTCCCGCACCATGAAGCTGCGCAGTCTAGCCCGAGTCGGCGCGGGGCTGCATGAGCCGCGGAGGAGCGCTCGGTCGAGGGCCCGGCGGGGGCGGATGCGGCTTGGCGACGACGTTCGATGGGCGGCCCGGCGGTGAAAGACCCCGCGCCCCGCCACTCCGTCATCGCGATCCGTCATTCCCGCGAAGGCCGGAATGCCCAGCTAAAGCATCGGCAACCCATACGAAAACCCCGGCCGGTCGCGCGACCGGCCGGAGCGGAATAAAAAGACCGACGACGGGTCACGGCGAATGAGAGGGGAAGGGAGCCCCGCCGCGCCCGCTTTATCGTCGGTCAAGGGGAACCATCAACGCCGGGCCACGCCCTCGCGCACCGGCTCGCGGCCCGGCCAGCCGCCGGCCATCGCCTTGTACAGCGCGATCGCGCCGGTGACGCTGCGGGTACGGCCATCGGCGAACGCATCCTGGGCCTGCAACTGGGTACGTTCGGCGTCGAGCACTTCGAACAGGTCGGCGGCGCCGGCCTCGTAGCGCACGCGTGCGAGCTGGGCGGCCTTGGCGCTGTCGAGCGCCGCCCGTTCCAGGTGCTGATCCTCGACCCGCGCCCGTGCATAACGCACCAACGCATTCTCGGTGTCTTCCAGCGCCAGCAACACGCTCTGCTGATAGCGGGCGAGTTCGCCCTCGGCGGTGGCATCGGCGGCCTTGATGCGCGCGCGCACGCGGCCGATGTCGAGGAACGACCAGTCGATGCCGAGCGCGACCAGGCGGGTTTCGCTGGCGCGTTCGAACAGGGCGCTGGTGTCGATCGCCTGCGAACCGATCAGGCCGCTGAGGGTGAAGCGAGGAAACAAGTCGGCGGTGGCCACGCCGATGCGCGCGGTGGCCGCGTGCAGGCGGTGCTCGGCCGCGGCGACGTCGGGACGACGGCGCAGCAGCTCGCCCGGGGTGCCGGCATCCAGCCGGGCCGGCAGCGACGGCAGGGCCGCGGCCTCGTCGAGGGTGGCGATCAACGCGTCCGGGGTCTGGCCGGTCAGCACCGCGAGGCGATGCTGGGTGACCGCGACCTGCGCTTCCAGGTTCGGCACCCGGGCCAGAGTCGCTTCGAGCTGGGCGCGGGCACGCGAGGTATCGAACTCGGTGCCGCGGCCGGCGTCGAAGCGCGCCTGCACCAAGCGCAGGGTTTCCTTCTGGTTGTCGGCGTTGACGCGGGCGACGCGCAGGCGTTCCTGCAGGCCGCGCAGCTCGACGTAGCTGCGCGCCACCTCGCCGACGATCGACACCTGCATCGCCTGCAGGTCGGCCGCGCCGGCCCAGGCTTCGGCGCGCTCGGACTCGATGTTGCGGCGCACCCGGCCGAACAGGTCGAGCTCCCAGCTCGCATTGGCCTGGACGCTGTAGCTCTCGTTGTCGCGCGCCGCGTTGGAGGCGCCCGGCATCTGGTCGGAGCTCGAACGCGATTCGCTGCCGCTGGCGCTGCCGGTGATGGTCGGGAAACGGTCGAACTTGGCGCCGCGCAACAACGCATTGGCGCGGTCGTAGTTGGCCAGGGCGATGCGCAGGTCGTGGTTGGCCGACAGCGACTCCTCGACCAGCCGGGTCAGCAGCGGGTCGTTGAAGCCCTGCCAGAACTCGGCGTTGGCATCGGCCACGGCGGTGCCGTCGGTGGCGGCGGTCGCGTCGGCGCGGGCGAACGCTTCCGGCGTGGCCAGGGTCGGCCGGACATAGTCCGGACCGACGGCGCAGGCGGCCAGGGCGAGCGTCAGCACGGCCACCGCGGGCAAGGTCAACTTACGCATGGACTTTCTCCAAAGGGGTGTGTTCGCCGTGCGAGACCAGCTTCTGGCCGACCAGCTTGCGCAGGGCGACGTAGAACACCGGCGTCAGGAACAGGCCGAACAGGGTCACGCCCAACATGCCGGCGAACACGGTGATGCCGGTGACCGAGCGGATTTCCGCACCGGCGCCGTGCGACAGCACCAGCGGCACGGTGCCGGCGATGAAGGCGATCGAGGTCATCACGATCGGGCGCAGGCGCAGGCGGCAGGCTTCCAGGGCCGACTCCACGATGCCCTTGCCCTGCAGTTCGAGTTCGCGGGCGAACTCGACGATCAGGATCGCGTTCTTGCACGCCAGGCCCATCAGCACCACCAGCCCGACCTGCACGAACACGTTGTTGTCGCCGCCGGTGAGCCACACGCCGGCCAGGGCCGACAGCATGCACATCGGCACGATCAGGATCACCGCCAGCGGCAGGGTCCAGCTTTCGTACAGCGCCGCCAGCACCAGGAAGGCGAGCAGGATGGCGAGCGGGAACACGATCAAGGCGGCATTGCCCTGGCTGGCCTGCTGGTAGCTCAGGTCGGTCCATTCGATTTCCATGCCGTGCGGCAACACCTTGGCGGCCACGTCCTTGACCACGTCCATGGCCTGCGCCGAGGACATCACGCGCGGATCGACGTCGCCGGCGATGTCGGCGGCCGGATAGCCGTTGTAGCGCAGCACCGGGTCGGGGCCGAAGGTCTGCTTGACCGTGACCATCGAGCCGATCGGCACCATCTCGCCGCGGTCGTTGCGGGTCCGCAGGTTGGCGATGTCCTCGACGCTGTCGCGGAACGAGCCGTCGGCCTGGGCGATCACCTGCCAGGTGCGGCCGAACTGGTTGAAATCGTTGACGTAGGCCGAACCCAGGTAGGTCTGCAGGGTGTCGAACAGGTCGGTCAACGGCACGCCCTGGGCCTTGGCCTTGATCCGGTCGACTTCGGCGTCGAGCTGCGGCACGTTGGCCTGGTAGGTGGTGTTCGCATAGCCCATGCCGGGGGTCTGCATGACCGTGCCCTGGAACGCGCTGACCGCGTTCTGCAAGGCGCCGTAACCCAGGTTGCTGCGGTCTTCGATGAACAACTGGTAGCCCGCGCCGTTGCCCAGGCCGAGGATCGGCGGCGGCATCAGGGCGAAGGTGAAGCCCTCCTGGAAGCCGGCGATCTTCTGGTTGAGCTCGGCGGTGATCTCCACCGCGGTGCGGCTGCGCTCGCTGAACGGCTTGAGCGGCAGGAACGCCACGCCGGTGTTGGGCGTGTTGGTGAACTGCACCGCGTTCAAGCCCGGGAAGGCCATGGTGTTCTGCACGCCGTCGATCTTGGCGGCGACGTCGGTGACCTTCTTGAGCAGCGCATCGGTACGCGCGATCGACGAGCCTTCCGGCAACTTCACCGCGGCGATCAGGTACAGCTTGTCCTGCAGCGGGATGAAGCCGGCCGGCACCACCTTGAACATCAGGCCGGTCGCGACCAGCAGCACCGCATACACCACGAACACCGCGCCGCGCTTGCCCAGCGTGCGCGAGACCGCGCCCTGGTACTTCTGCGAGCTCGAGGCGAAGAAGCGGTTGAACGGACGGAACAGCCAGCCGAACAGGCGGTCGATCAAACGGGTCGGCGCATCCTTCGGCGCACTGTGCGGGCGCAGCAAGCGCGCGGCCAGCGCCGGCGACAGGGTCAGCGAGTTGATCGCCGAGATCACCGTCGAGATGGCGATGGTCACCGCGAACTGCTTGTAGAACTGGCCGGTCACGCCCGACAGGAACGCCATCGGCACGAACACCGCGCACAGCACCAGCGCGATCGCGACGATCGGGCCGGACACTTCCTTCATCGCCTGGTGCGCCGCCGCGAGCGGGGTCAGGCCTTCCTCGATGTTGCGTTCGACGTTTTCCACCACCACGATCGCGTCGTCGACCACGATGCCGATCGCCAGCACCAGCCCGAACAGGCTCAGGGTGTTGATCGAGAACCCGAGCAGGTACAGCGCGGCGAAGGTGCCGACCACCGACACCGGCACCGCCAGCAACGGAATGATCGAGGCGCGCCAGGTCTGCAGGAACAGGATCACCACCAGCACCACCAGCGCGATGGCTTCCAGCAGGGTCGTGACCACCGCCTTGATCGAGTCGCGCACGAAGATGGTGGTGTCGTACACCGCTTCGTACTTGATGCCGTCCGGGAACGTCTTGGACAGGCGATCCATGTTGGCGATCACCTGCTCCTGGATCTGCAGCGCGTTCGCGCCGGGCGACTGGAAGATACCGATGCCGACCGCGTTCTTGCCGTCGAGCTGGGAGCGCAGGCTGTAGTCGCCGGCGCCCAGTTCCAGGCGGGCGACGTCGGACAGGCGGACGATTTCGCCGTCGGTGCCGCTCTTGACCACGATGTTGCCGAACTCTTCCTGGCTCTGCAGGCGGCCCTTGGCGTTGATCAGAGTGAGGAAGTCGCTGTTGGGCATCGGGTCGGCGCCGAGCTGGCCGGCCGAGACCTGTACGTTCTGCTCGCGCATCGCGCGCAGCACGTCGCCGGCGGTCAGGCCGCGCGAGGCGACCTTGTCCGGGTCCAGCCACACGCGCATCGCATAGTCGCCGCCGCCGAAGATCTGCGCGTCGCCGACGCCGGACAGGCGAGCGAGCTGATCCTTGACGTGCAGGCGCGCGTAGTTGCGCAGGTACAGGGTGTCGTACTTGCCGTTGGGCGAGGTCAGGTGCACCACCATCAGGAACACCGGCGCCTGCTTCTGGGTCGTCACGCCTTGCCGGCGCACGTCCTCGGGCAGTCGCGCCAGCGCCTGGCTGACCCGGTTCTGCACGCGCACCGCCGCGTCGTCCGGATCGGTGCCCGGTTTGAAGGTGACGGTGATCGCCAGCACGCCGTCGGAACCGGCGACCGACTTGATGTACATCATGTCCTCGACGCCGTTGATCGCTTCCTCCAGCGGCGTGGCGACGGTCTCGGCGATGACCTTGGGGTTGGCGCCCGGGTACACCGTGCGCACCATCACCGACGGCGGGATGACTTCGGGATATTCGCTGATCGGCAGGATCGGTATCGCGATCAGGCCGGCGGCGAAGATCACGATCGACAGCACCGCGGCGAAGATCGGCCGATCGATGAAAAATTTGGAAAAGTCCATGACGGATTCCTTGGCGCGGCGTTGAGCCGCATGATTCCCGGCCCGCGCCGTGGGGACGCGGGCCTTGATTGCCGAAACCCGATGAGAGCGCTCGTTTTTTGCCCGTCGTTGCCGCGCGGGCGGAAATCCGGAGACTTCAAGCGTTCTCGCCCGGAGGCCTGCAGGCCCGCATTCGCGGGACGGCGGCCTGGGGGTTTCGTGGTTTCTAGTGTTCGAGCGTCGCCGCGGCGGATGCCGCGGCGCGTCCGTCATCGGTCGGTCACAAGGCTCCGGCCGCCGCGCCCGGCGCGGCCGGCGCCGGTGCCGGCGCGCCCATCGCGATGGTCTTCGGCGCCACCGGCATGCCCGGGAAGAACACCTTCTGCACGCCGTGGACGATGACCTTGTCGGTCGGCGCCAGGCCCGAGTTGACCACCCGCAGGCCGTCGATCATGCGGCCGAGGACGACGTCCTTGCGGACCGCCTCGTTCTTCGGGCCGAGCACGTAGACGTACTTGCGGTCTTGGTCGGTGAGCACGGCCTTGTCGTCGACCAGCATGGCCTTGAAGTCGCCGGTGCCTTCGAGCTGGACGCGCGCGAACAGGCCCTGGGTGAAGATGCGGTCGCCGTTGTCGACCACCGCGCGGGCGCGGATGGTGCCGGTGCGCGGGTCGACCTGGTTGTCGGTGAAGTCGACCGTGCCCTGGTGCGGATAGCCGGTTTCGCTGGCCAGGCCGATGCGGACCGGGTTCTTGTTCTCGGCGCGCTCGCCCTTGCGGGCCAGTTCTTTGTAGCGCAGGTAGGTCTGCTCGTCGCTTTCGAAATACACGTACATCGGGTTCTGCGAGACCAGCGTGGTCAGCAGGGTCTGGTCGGCCTGGGCGAGGTTGCCCGCGGTGACCAGCGCGCGGCCGGCGCGGCCGCTGATCGGCGCGCGCACTTCGGTGAAGGTCAGATCGAGCTGGGCCGAGGCCACCGCGGCTTCGGCGGCGCGGACCGAGGCGTTGCCCTGGGTGGTCGCGGCGCGGCGGGTCTCGAACTCTTCGCGCGAGATCGCCTTGGCCTCGACCAGGGTCTGGGCACGCTTGTCCTGGGTCTGGGCCAGGCGCGCTTCGGCGCGCGCGCGTTCCAGTTCGGCCTGGGCGCGGTTGAGCTCGGCGCGGTACCGGCGCTGGTCGATCACGAACAACAGATCGCCCTTCTTGACCTCCTGGCCTTCCTCATAGGCGACGCGCTCGACGTAGCCGCTGACGCGGGGCCGCAGTTCGACCGATTCCACCGCGGTGACGCGGCCGGTGAACTCGTCCCACTGCCGCACCTGCTTGGTCAGCACCTGGGCGACGCTGACGTCCGGCGGCGGCGGCGCGCCTTCGGGGGTGGCGGCCTGGCTGCCGCAACCGACCACGGCCAAGGCAATGACGACACTCGCGGCCAGCGCGAGCACGGAGAGCCCGACGCCGGCGCGGCCGGAACGGGCGAAGTAGTTGCTGGTGCTCATCGGGGGGTGGGTTCCTGTTTGGGATTCTTGGAGGTCAACGACTTCAACAGTGCGCGCGCGTCCTGGAGACAGCGTTGCGCGGTTTCCTCGGCGGTGCTGTCCGGATCTTGCGAACACGCATCGGTTGAAGCCGATTTAGGGGTGGGACGGACGGTGGTGGGATAGGCGGGGGCACCGGCTGGCGAGCGGCTGGCGGGCGCTGGGGGGACGCGCGCGGCGCGCGGCGGCAACTGCGGCGGCGGCGCCACGCGCGAGGCGTACGGCACCACCGCGTGCGGCGGCTCGCTGTCGGGGTCGTGGTCGATCAGGGCCAGCGCGCGCTGGCCGACCGACAGGGCGCTCGGCCATTCCGGGCAGGCATTGCGTTGGTTGAACTCGGTGCACACCGGCGTGTCGACCGCGAGCAGTTGCACCCGCACTGCGAGCTGGCGCGCTTCGTCGTGCAGCACGCGCGCGAGCATGCGCAGGGCCGCGGCACCGATCGAACGGTGGCCGTAACCGGCCCAGGGGTGCTCGCTGCCGGGACCGCCGATCAGCACGTAGGTGCCGCCGCGATCGTGTTCGGCCAGCAAAGGCAGCAGGTGGCGCGCTGCGGCGAGGTGGGGGAGGAGATCCTCGTCGAGCTTGCGGCGCAGGAACTCGGCCGGGTTGTCGAGCAGGCGGCCGCGTTCGGCGCTGCCGCACACCGCCGCGACCACCCCGGCCAGGGGACGGCCGAGTTTGCGCAGGGCGCGGGCGAGCTTGGCGCCGGCCGGGTCGTTGCTCACCGAGCCGGCGATCGTGGTCAGGTCGGCGTGGGGGTAGGCGGCCTTGAGCACTTTCAGTTCGCTGGCCTGACGGGCGACCGCGATGACCGGCCGACCGCCGTCGAGGGCGGCCTGGACGACCCCGCGACCGACACCGCCGGTGGCACCGAGTACAACCAAAGGGGCTTTCATTGTCCCGCTCCCGGGACTTTCTCTCCCGTCATCGGGATGATCCCATGACGAGTGTCATTGCCGGAATGACCTCGGGTGTAATGCGCGAGCACCGCGCTGACGGCCGGCATCAGCAGCATCGCCGAGGGCAGCGCGATGATGAAGGCCAGCACCCAGGCCAGCATCCAGGCCTCTTCGGCGCCTTGCGCCAGGCCTTGACGGAACACGACCACGGCCAGCCCGATCAGGACGGACATGGCCACCAGCATCAGCGGTAGAAATGCGAATCGGGCTTGTCGGGGGGTCAACATGGCGGGGGGACTCGTGTCGATCTGCGGCAAAGAGTAGAGAGACGGACGGCACTTGATTAGCCACTGATTCAGGGAATAATTGTCCCGACATCGGGCCAATGCCCTCTCTGCCTCCTTGAATGCCCCGTGACCGGCCCCAGACATGACGGCAGGGCCGAGGGGGACGCGGGGATCGAGCTTGCTCGCAGCCCGCGACGATGCCGTTACTGTCGCCGCCGCCGCTCCGCCCAGGCAGTGGGCGGGGTCAGCAAGGCGCCATGACAGCCGTCACCCGCAACCGCACCTGCTATATGCGTCGTGTTTTGGGCGTCCAGCTTTCGGCGCCGAGTTTTTGAACTGACGGGAACCCCGCAACGCCGATGCAAGGCGCGGCGCGCGGCAGGCTCCCGTTCGATCCACACTCCTACGGAGGCCATCGCCCATGGCTCACGATCTCAACGACACCCTGATCTTCGTCAAGGTGGTCGAAAGCGGCAGCTTCATCGCCGCCGCCCGCGTCCTGCGCCTGCCCAAGACCACGGTCAGCCGCAAGGTCCAGGAACTCGAAACCCGGCTCGGCGCGCAGCTGTTGCATCGCACGACCCGCAAGCTCGGCCTGACCGAGGCCGGCAACCTGTACTTCGAGCACTGCCAGCGCATCGCCCGCGAACTGGCCGAGGCCGAGAGCGCGGTCGGCCAGCTGCAGGGCGGCCCGCGCGGCTGGCTGCGCATCACCGCGCCGTATTCGGTCGGCATCACCTGGATCGCGCCGCTGCTCGGCGAGTTCCACGCGCGCCACCCGGAAGTGCGGGTCGAGATGAACCTCAGCAACGACACCGTCGACCTGATCGACAAGGGCATCGACGTGGCCCTGCGGGTCGGCGACCTGCCCGACTCCAACCTGATCAAGCGCCGCCTGGCGGTCTTCCGCACCCAGATCTACGCCAGCCCGAACTACCTGGCCCGCCACGGCGAGCCCCTGCACCCCGACGACCTGCGCCACCACCGCACCCTGGCGATGCCGAAGTCGCGCCGCAACAACGAATACGTGTGGACCCTCAACGACGGCGAGCGCAACGTCGATTACGTGATCGACCCGGTCATGGTCGCCAACGACCCGGGCCCGCTGCGCGGCGCCCTGCTGTGCGGCGAAGCGCTGATGCTGGCCGCCGACGTCACCGTCAAGGCCTTCGCCGAACAGGGCTACGTGCAGCGCGTGCTGGCCGGCTGGACCGGCCCGGAGTACGAGTTCAACGCGGTGTTCCCGCGCGGGCAGGTGCAATCTCCCAAGGTCCGGGCCTTCGTCGACTTCCTGGTCGAGCGCCTGAACTTCGACGCCGACTACATGCAGGTGCTGTGCCCGGACGCCAAGCGCTTCCGCAAGGCCTCCGAGGAAGCCGAAGCCGCGCTTGCCCACGGCCTGGCCAAGGAAGCCAACGACCAGCGCACCATCGCCGTGCCGGTGGTGGAAGCGATCGAGGCGATCGCCGAAGCCGTCGACGTACGCAGTAAATCGCCGGCGCGCAACGCCAAGCCGACCGGGGATGTCGCGCGCAAGGACGACACCCCGAGCGATGAGGACGCGGCGTTGGTGTGAGGGTGGCGCTGGGGTGAGTGCGGTGGCGAGCTGATCCGGACCGGCGCCGTCGTCGCGATGCCGCATCCAGGCGGCAGCTTGCCGTTGCCGTTGCCGTTGCCGTTGCCGTTGCCGTTGCCGTTGCCGTTGCCGTGATTTTGATCCGCTTGCATTGCGGCTTTGCTTTGCGACTTCGCTTTGCCGGTCAAATGAAGACCCATAGGGCGGCCCGCAGGGATGCGGGCCGTGCGCAAGCAGGCCATGGATGGCCTGTCTGGAGCATCCCTGCGTCGGCATCGATCGTGCGGGCTTGTGCCCTTGCAGGGAAAAGCACTTTTCTTTGGTGACTTTCTTTTGTTGCTTTGGACAAAAGAAAGTTACCCGCACCCTTTAGGGGGCGGAAGCTTTAGACCTTGCGGAAGCTTTAGATCTTGATGTTGCTTCTCCGCTCCGCAGCCAGAGGCGCAACAGCCGCCGGTTGCGCGGTCGCGGCTTGCGCCGCTCCTACCCTGACGGGCTGCCGCCGGCATCGGCGCGAGATCGTGGCGGCGCGGTCGCGACTTACGTCGCTCCTACAGGGATGGATTCGCGGCATTGCGTCGCAGGCTCGGCCTTTGTAGGAGCGACGTGAGTCGCGACCACGGGACGCGCAGAAACCACGAGGCCGTCGGCATGCGTAGAAGCGGCGTACCTTCGCCGGGGTAGGAGCGGCGCAAGCCGCGACATCGCTGCGCCGGTCTTGCGGCGCACGGCTCAAGAAAGATCAGGATCAAACAGATCAAGATCAAACCCAAAGCTTCCGCCACTAAAGCGGCGGGTTACTTTCTTTTGTCATAAGCAACAAAAGAAAGGTAACCAAAGAAAAATGCTTTTCTTTGAATCAAGGGCCCGCACGAGCGGTGCATCCGCGGGGATTTTTCATACGGGACATCCTTGTCCCGATGAAAAACGGCCCGCATCCCTGCGGGCCGCCCTTTGGATCTTCTTTAGCCTTCGCTAGTGCGATGCTGCGCACAGCAACAGCAACAGCAACAGCGGCAACGGCAATGACAACGGCGGAGGCGGAGGCAAATCCCCTGCCCGTCTTTTTCAAAGGCGGCAAAAGCCAGTCGCTCGACTTGCAGGAAAGGCTAGTCGCCTGATCTCGAGGCCCGCCCCCAATCACAGACCAACACAGGTCCGATCAATCCCTCACCCACCCAGCCGCCAGGCCAATCCCGACACCCGTGCCGCGTGCCGCGACAGGGCCTGGCGCAGCACCGGTTCGCTGGCGGCGATGTGCAGCGATTGCCGCGCGCGGGTCATGCCGGTGTAGAGCAGTTCGCGCGACAGATGACGCGCGTCCTGGCGCGGCAGTTGCAGCCAGACGCTGTCGAATTCGGAGCCCTGGGCCTTGTGCACGGTCATCGCGAACGCACCGCCATGCGCCGGCAGGGCCGAGGGATGGAAGCCGCGTGCGCCGTCGCTGCCGCCGGCGAACCAGGCCACCGTGGTCGCGGCGCCGGTGTCGTGCTCGCGCGCGCCGGGCGGTCGCGCGGTCGCGTCGGCGCGCAGGCACACACCGATGTCGCCGTTGAACAGGCCGTGGCGGTAGCTGTTCTCGGTGATCAGCAACAGGCGCCCATGGAAGTACGGCGGGCGGTGCGCGCCGGCCAGGGCTTCCTCGATGCGCGCGTTCAACGGCGCCGCGCCCTGGCCGCCGTCGCGCAAGGCGGTCAGCAGGCGCAAACGCGCGGCCAGCGCCAGCGCTTCGAGCGGGTCGACGGTGCCGGCCAGCGCGCGCCAGGTCGGCAGCAGCAGTTCGCGGCCGGGGCCGCTGAGCGGGTCGTGCACGTCTTCGTGGAACTGCACGCCGGCCAGGCGGCCGCCGCGCAACAACGCCAGCACCGCGTCGGCGTCGCCGGTGCGGGTGGCCTCGGCCAGCGGCGCCAGGTCCAGGCTCTCGGCCTGGCGATAGCCGCGGCGCAGGTGCACGCGGTAGGCGCCGAGCGGGGTCGGGTCGGGCTGGATCTTCAACGCCTCGCCGAGCAGGGGCCGCAACCGTTCGGCCAGCGCGGGCGGTAGCCCGTCGTCGTCGCCGGCGGCATCGACGATCGCGGCGAGCACGTCGCCGGCTTCGACCGAGGGCAGTTGATCGCGGTCGCCGAGCAGGATCAGGCGCGCGCCGTCGGCGACCGCCTCGACCAGCTTGCACATCAGCGGCAGGTCGACCATCGAGGCCTCGTCGACCACGACGATGTCGAACGGCAAGGGCCGGCTGGCGTCGTGCATGAAGCGCGGGCTGTCGGGCACGCTGCCGAGCAGCCGGTGCAGGGTGCTCGCCTCGACCGGCAAGGCCTCGCACAAGGCCGCATCGACGCCGTCGAACTCGCGCAGCCGTAAAGCCGCCGCGCGCAGGCTCTCGGCCATGCGCTCGGCGGCGCGCCCGGTCGGCGCCGCCAGCGCGATTCGCGGCGCAGGCGCGCCTTCGAGCCGCGCCTGCGCGATCAGCAACAGCAGCAGGCGTGCGATGGTCGTGGTCTTTCCGGTGCCGGGGCCGCCGGTGGCGAGCAGCAGCGATTGCAGCAAGGCCACCGCGGCCGCGCGCGCCTGGCGGTCGTCGTCGCGCGCCTGCGGAAACAGCGCGGCGAACAACGGCGCCAGCGCGGCGAGGTCGGGCGCCGGCGGCGCCGATCCGGCGATCCGGCGCAGGCCGGCAGCAAGCCGGCGTTCGTATTCGCGATAACGCCGCAGGTACAGCAGGCCGCGTTCCAGCACCAGGGGCGCATCGCGATGCGCGGGCGCGCCGTCGGCCGGCGTGGCGATCCAGCGCGAATCTCGCAACGCCGCCAGCCATTCCTCGGCCGACGGCCAGTCGATCGCCGCATCGCTCAACAGCCACGGCCTCGACGGATCGAACGCGGCGTGACCGTGAGCGATCGCCTGCGAGGCCAACGCGGCCGCGGCCAGCACCGCATCGGGCGTGTCCCGGTCGAGCCGGCGCAGCGCCTGCGCCAGCGCGTGGTCGATCGTGCGCAGGGCGCCTTCGCGGTACAGCGTGTCGAGCAGGCTCATGCCGCGCCTCCGCGTCCGGCGAACAAGGCATCGACCGCATCGACCAGGGCGCGCGCCGGCTGGTGCGCGTACACCCCGGCGGCCGGATCTTCGGGATCGAGACCGCGGCAGAACAGATAGCGCACGCCGCCGAAATCGCGCGCGTAGTCGTAGCCCTCGCCGAGGCGGAAGCGCAGCCAGCGGTGCAGGGCGATGGTGTAGATCAGCGATTGCAGGGTGTACTCGCTTTCGTCCATGGCGCGCTCGACGTGCGCGGCGTCGTAGGCAGGGAGCCGGTTGGTCTTGTAGTCGAGCACGTAATAGCGGCCGTCGTGGACGTAGACCAGGTCGATCTTGCCGGTCATCAGGCCCTCGAGCCGGCGCCGCAATCCGAAGGCATGGCGCTCGCGCAACCAGCCGTGCGCATGCATCGCCTCGAGCAGGGCGTCGATCGGCGCCGATTCGAGCGCGAAGTGGAACTCCATTTCGGCGCGTCGCTCGCGCTCGGGCACCTCGCACAGGCGCGCGCCCTCGGGCAGCGCCGCGGTCAGGGTCCGGCCGACCAGCGAAGCCAGCACCGGCAACCCTTCGTCGAGGTCGGCCTCGGTATAGCCCTCGGCGCGCAGAGCCGAGGCCAGCACTTCGCCCTCGCCCGGCGGCTCGGCCCGGTCCGGCGTCCATCCGCGCCAGGCGCCGAAGTCGACCCGTTCGAGCGCGTCGTGGACGACATTGCCGAAGCGGCTGCCGGAGAAGCGCGCATCGGCCGGAGTCAGCAGGGCCGGCGTGGTCTCCGGTTCGTCCTCGGCGCCGCGTTCGTCCATGGCCACCAGCGGGGCCTCGCCACCGCTGTCCTCGTTGGTGAGCTGGGTGAAGCTGTACACCCACCAGTCGCGCGCCGGGTTGCGGCGGGCGACCCGCGCCGGCGGCACCGCACCGGTCGCGGCCGGCAACAGCGGCGCCGGCGCGGCTTCGAGCGCGCCGTCGTCGACGACGATGGCGTCGGCCTGGCCGGCGGCCAGCGCCTCCGGGTCGGCGACCATCGCCCGCAACGGCGAGGCCGCGGCCAGGTACAAGGGCCCGCTCGCCAGCCACAGCGCATGGCGCGCGCGGGTCAGGCCGACATACAGCAGGCGCGCGTCTTCCGAGCGCGCTTCGAGCGCGGCGCGTTCGCGCGCGCTGTCCCAGTCGGGCGCGTGCGGGTCGACCACTTCGGTCTGCAACTGCAGCACGCGGCCGAGTTCCGGGTCGGGGTATTCGCACAAGCGCCCGCCGCGCGGCTCACGGCCGATCGCGATGAACGGCAGGAACACCAGGCCGAACTCCAGGCCCTTGCTCTTGTGCAGAGTCAGGATCTGCACCCGGCGCGCGTCCGATTCCAGGCGCAGTTGCTGTTTCTCGTCGCTGTCGTCGGCCTCGGCGATGCGCAGGCGCAGCCAGTCGCACAGGCCGTGCAGGCCGAGCGAGCGGGTATCGGCTTCCTGCAGGGTTTCGCCGAGCTGCATCAGGTTGGTCAGGCGGCGCTCGCCATCGGCCAGGGTCAGCAGGCGCGGCGCCTGCTCGGCGCACAGGTCGGCGATCAGGGCCAGGGGCCCGTGCCGCTGCCAGCGCTCGCGCCAGCCCAGTGCACGCAACTGCCAGTCGCGCTGCCAGGGCTCGTCCTCGGACAGCCGCGCGATCGCGCTGGCGTCGAGGCCGATCAAAGCGGTCGCGAGCGCGGCGCGCAGGCGGCCGCCGTCGCCAGGGTGCAGCAAGGCATCGAACAGGCTCAACACGTCCAGCGCCTGTTCGGTCGCGAACAGGCTGCGCCGCCCCGCCGCGACCGCCGGAATGCCGGCGGCGATCAAGGCCTGCTGGATCCGCGCGGCCTCGTCGTGGCTGCGCACCAGCACGGCGATGTCGGCCGGCTGCACCGGCCGGCCGGCGATGCTGGCGCGGCCGTCGCGTGCGTCGCGCAACCAGGCGTGGATCGCGGCGACGCAGGCGCGGGTCGCCAGTTCGCGCGACTCCGGCGCATTCCATTCGGCTTTCTTGCGGCCGTCGTCGGGCGCCGGCAGCCGGCGTAGGGTCAGCGCCGGCGCGACCGCCCCGTCGCGCTGCAGGTCGGCATCGGCGACCGCGCCGCCGGGCCGGACTTCGCGGAAGCGGATCCTTGCATCGATGAAGGCGGCTTCGCCAGCCTGGGCGTACAGCGCCGAGACCGCGCGCAGCAGCGACGGCCGCGAACGGAAATTGTGATCCAGCGGCGGCGCCTGCTCGGCGCGCTGGGCCGCGCCCAGATAGGTGTGCACGTCGCCGCCGCGGAAGCCGTAGATCGCCTGCTTGGGATCACCGATGAGGAACAGCGCGCGCGCGCCGAACACCCGCTCGAAGATCCGCCACTGGCGCGCGTCGGTGTCCTGGAATTCGTCCACCAGGGCGACCGCGTATTGCTCGCGCAGGCGTTCGGCCAGGGTCTCGCCGTGCGGCCCTTCCAGTGCCGCGGCCACGTCGGCGATCAGGTCGTCGAAGCTCTGCACCCGGCGCACCCGCTTGAGTTCGCTCAGGCGCTTGCCGGCCTGCTCGCGCACCCGGTGCACCAGCGCCACCGCCTGCGCCGCCAGCCACTGCGCACGCTGCTGGGCGGCATCGAGGTAGCCAGCGACGGCGTCGAACAGCGGCGACGACGGCGTCGCCGCCTCCTTGCCCTTGTTGGTGCGCGCGGCCAGGGTCGCCGGGGTCAACCGCTCGATCCTGGGATCCAGCGCCTGGCCGGCATCGCCGTGCGCGCACCACTGGCTCAGCAGCAGCCACAACTCGCGCGGCAGATTGGCCCGGTAACTGTTGCCGTTGAGCACCTTCGCGGCGATCGCGGCGTCGAGCCGCGCGCAGGCCTCTTCGCCGTGCTCGGCGAACACAGCGCTCAAGGTTTGCGCGGCCTGTTGCAGCGCCGGCAAGGGATCCTCCGACATCGCCGGCACCGGCGGCAGCAACTGTGCGGTGCGCAGCAGCGGGCCCAGATCGGCCGCGAGCGAAGGCGGGCCGCCCGGCCATTGCAGCGACAACAGTTCGGCCGCAGTCGCGTCGCTGCCGAAGGCGCGCCACAGGTCCACCGCGATCTCGTCGTGCAGTTCGCGTTCGCTGCCGATCATCTCCGGCGGCGCGAACGGTTGTCCGGTCTCGAGCGCGTGCTCGGCCAGGACTCGCGCACAGAAGCCGTGGATGGTGACCACCGCGGCCAGGTCGATCTCGCGCGCGGCGCGCGCCAGGCGCGCGCGCAACGGCGCGGCGCCTTCCTGCGCGGCCTGCGCCTCGACCAGACTGCGGGTCAGCGCGCGTTCGCCGTCGTCGCCGTCGCGCGGCAGGGCCGGGTCGTCGGCGGCGATGCGCGCGGCCAACAGCAGGCGGCGGCGCAGGCGTTCGCGCAGCTCTTGGGTGGCGGCGTCGGTGAAGGTCACCGCGAGCACCTCGCCGATGCGCAGCCCGCGCTCGATCACCAGACGGGTGACCAGCGTCGCCAGGGTGTAGGTCTTGCCGGTGCCGGCGCTGGCCTCGATCAGGCGCAGGCCGTCGAGCGGCAGGTCCAGGAACGGATCGCGCGGCGCGCTCATGCGCCGCCGCCTTCGTCGCGGCCGTGGACCACGGCGCCGAACACCAGCCTGGCGATCTCGCGGAATTCTTCGCCCAACACTGGATCGCGGAACGGATCGCGCCCGCGCAAGGCCAGGCGCGCGCCCGGCGTGGTCGCCTCGCCCCAGGTGCGCGGGCTGCCGTGCCACTGGCTCTCGGCCTTGCCCCAGCCGTCCTTGTCCTGGCTCGCGGCTTCGTACCAGAGCCAGCCGGCGCGCGGCAGGAACGGCAGCGGCGCGCGCAGGCCGTAATCGCGCAGGCGCAGCAGGCTGCGCAACGCCGCCTGGGCCTGCTGCGGCGCCAGCGCTTCGCGCAGATGCGGGCCGGGCCCGCGGTCGGTCTGGGCGAACTGGGCCAGCGGACGGCGGTCGCCGAGCGCCGACAGCACCAGCCAATCCAGACCATGAGCGATCTGCGACGGCCCGTGCAGGCTGTCGAAACGCAGCCGCGCCAATCCGCCGGCATAGACATCGTCGAGCCGGCCGAGCAGGCGCGCGTCGCCGAGGTCGAGTTCGAACGGCAGCGCCTCGGCCTCGCCGCTGCGCCAACGCGCGAAGGCATCGGCGTAGGGCCGCACCTGCCCGAGCAAGGCATCGAGCTGGCGTCGGCCGAGCGGGCCGGACGGCAGCAACGCGCGGGCACGCAGGCTCGCCTGCAGCCGGTCGCGATCGATCCGGCCGCCGCCGGCGATCAGGTCGTCGAACACCGCGCGCTGCAGTTGCTGGCGAAACAGGCCCGGCCCGGGCAGCACCAGCGGCTCGACGTCGTCGCCGGCGTCGATCTCGTCGGGCAGACGCAAGCCCAGGCGCTGGCGCAGGAACGCGGTCGGCGGGTCGCGCAGGAAGCTGCGCAGGTCCTGGTAGGCCACGCTGCCGTCGTCGGCCGCGTCCGGGTCGGGCGGCAGCGGTTCGTGGAGCCAGGGGCCGATCTCGCCGCGCAGGCCCAGCGCGCCGGCATCGACCGCCGGCCGCCATTCGGCGCGATAGCTGAAACGGCGCGGCTCCGGCTCGCGTTCGCCGGCGCCGAACGCGGCCGCGGCGAACGGCTGCAGCGGTTGGCGCACCACGAACTCGTTGCGCGCCGCGGCCGGATCGGCGTGATAGCGCGCGGCGACGTCGAGCAGTTCCGAGACCAACGTCGAGGGTTCGCGCTGGCTGCCGTCGCGCGGATCGGCGCCGAGGTAGCTCAGATAGAACGTGTCGGAGGCGGCGCCGAACAACTGCAGGAACAAGAAGCGGTCGTCGTCGCGCAGCGAGCGGTCGCCGTGGCGGCGCGCGGCGGTGCCGAGTTCGGCGGCGAGCCGGTTGAGGCCGCCGGCCGGGTCGCGGCGCGGGTAGTCGCCGTCGTTCATGCCGAGCAGGCAGATCACCCGGAACGGAATCAACCGCATCGGCACCATGCGGCCGAAGCTGACGCCGCCGGTCAGCAGCGGCGCGCGGGTGTCGGCCTCGGCCAGCGCGGCGCGGAAATGGCTGCGCACGATTTCGGCGCCGACCGTGCCGTCGAAGCCGGCCTTGCCGGCATCGCGGGCGAAGCTTTCGATCAGGTTGCGCAGGCGTTCGAGGGTGCGCTGGTCGGTGGGGTCGCGCGGGCGTTCGGGCAGCATCGCCCGCAGCAGGCCGAGCAGGCGGTCGGCCCATTGCGCCGGGCTCAGCTCGGCATCGAGCGCGCGCTCGAAGCGCGCCAGCACCCGCAGCAAACGGATCAACGCATCCAGCGCATCCAGCGAGGCGCCTTCGAGTTCGGCGTAAGGCGCGATGCCGGCGATCATCTCGTCGGCCGCGGCGCCGTCGCCGGCGGCGTGGCCGAGCAGCAGACGGTCGAGCGCGAACGCCCAGGTGTAGGCGTCGTCGCCGGGGGCGTTGTGGCGGCTGCGGTGAGCCGCGTCGATGCCCCAGCGCGCGCCGGCGTTCTGCAGCCAGGTGCGCAGGCGTTCGAGGCCGGCGCCGTCGAGGCCGGCCTGGTCGGCGATCGCCGGCGTCGCCAGCAGGTCGAGGATTTCGCTGAGTCCGAATCGCGACACCGGCAAGGCCAGCAGGCGCAGGAACACTTCCGCGAGCGGTTCGGAGGCGAGCGGGCTGGCGTCGGCGAGCGCATACGGAATGAAGCCCGGCCGCCCGGCCAGGCCGCCGAACACCGCGGCGATGTGCGGCGCGTAGGGGTCGATGTCGGGCGCCAGCACCGCGATCTCGCGCGGCTGCAGCGGCGGGTCGAAACGCCGGCCCTCGGCCGAGTTCGGATCGAGCAGGCCCTGCAACTGGTCGTGCAACACCTGCACTTCGCGCAAGCGGGTGTGGCAGGCGTGCACCTGCAGGCTGGCATCCGCGCGATCGACGCGCTCGCGCCACGGCACGGCCGGCAGCGCGCGCCGATGCAACAGGTCGCGTTGCAGGCGCTGCAGCAGGCTGTCGCGCGAGGGGTCGTCGTGGCGGCTCTCCTCGGGATCGGCGTAGGCGGCGATTTCGCCGGAGGGGTGCACGACCTCGTAGCCGCCGAGCACCGCCATGAAATCGCGGCCGGCCGCGCCCCAGGCCTGCAGCAGCGGGTTGTCGTCGTCGCCGAAGGCGGCGTCCTCGCCCAGGCGCAGGCGTTCGGCCAGGGTGCCCAGGTCGCCCCAGTACTTGCGCGTCGGGGTCGGCAGATAGAAATGCAGGGTGCCGGCGATCGCTTGGGTCGCGATCATCCGCAGCACGTCCGGCGAGACATTGAGCGTGGCGAAGGCGAACAGCCGCGGCGGCAGCCCGCGCGGCGGCCGGGCGATGCCGGCCTCGCCCTGGAACCGGGCCAGGTAATCGTCGATGCGGCGCGCGCGGTAACGGCGGCCGGCGGCGACCCGGCGCCACAGCGCCGCCTGCGGATCGTCGCGCTCACGCCCGGCGTCCCAGGCCAGCAGCCAGTCACGGCGCCAGGCCTGGTATTTCTCGAACAGCGAGGCCAGTTCGCCCGACAGCGACCACGACTTCAGCGGGTCGTCGCCGTCGAGGTAGGCGCGCAGCGGCGCCAGCGCCGGCTCGCGCAGCTGCGCCGGCTGCGACAGCACGCTGTAGAGGCGCCAGCGCAGGGCCTGGGCGTCGAGGTCCTCGCCGGGATGGGCCAAGTCCTCGTCGGAGGCATTGGCGTCGAGCGCACGCTGGACGAATTCGCCCGGGGTCAGGAATTCCAGGTTCGCGGCGATGCCGTAGGCCTGCGCCAACGTCGCCTGCAGCCAGCGCCGCATCGCCACCTGCGGGATCAGGATCACGTCAGGCGCCAGCAGCGGCTGCCCCGGCGCGGGCGTGCGCAGCTCCTGCGCGAGCAGACCGGCCAGCACGTCCAGCGCATTGGAATGGTAGAGACGGAAATCGGCGCGCGCGGGCATCCCGCCATCTTGCCGCAAGGGCGCCGGAAGCGCTGCCGCCGGTTGTGGCGGTTGCGCGATGACAAGCGCGCAAGCGCAAGAGCAATCCCCCTGCCCCCTCTCCGATAGGGATCTAGTTCCTAGTTCCTCCCCACTAGTTACTCCCTCCTCACCTCCTCACTCCTCACTCCTCGCTTCTCACTCCCGCTCCGGCTCCCGCCCCCCAGCACCCTTAAAACCGTCTTAATCCCCAGCGCCCACCCTGGCCCGGCCGCATTACGGCCGAACGCTCCGTCTCGCCACCGCTGCGAGCGAGGCCGCCTAACCTGCGACAATGGCCGACGCTCGACCCCGGTTCAGGCTGGCTGGGCCAAGCTGCGCCGTTTTGCAGCGCTTGTCCGACCGTCTCATCGCCCTCGCACGGACTGTCTTACCGCATGACGACCGAACCGCCCATCGTCCGCCTGACCGACCTCCGCCTCGATCGCGGCGGCCGCAGCGTGCTGCGCGGGATCAATCTGTCGGTGCCGCGCGGCAGCATCGTCGCGGTGCTGGGCCCCTCGGGCAGCGGCAAGTCGACCCTGCTGTCGGCCCTGACCGGCGAACTCGCCCCCGCCGCGGGCACGGTCGAGGTGTTCGGCCAGCGCGTGCCGCAGGACCCGCGCGAGCTGCTCGAATTGCGCAAGGGCATCGGCGTGCTGCTGCAGGGCAACGGCCTGCTGACCGATCTCACCGCCGCCGAGAACGTCGCCCTGCCGCTGCGCGCGCACACCCGCCTGCCGAAGGCGCTGATCGAGCGCCTGGTGCTGATGAAGCTGCATGCGGTCGGCCTGCACGCCGCCGCCGACGCCTTCCCGCGCGAACTGTCCGGCGGCATGGCGCGCCGGGTCGCGCTGGCGCGCGCGCTGGCGCTGGACCCGCCGCTGATGATCTACGACGAGCCGCTGACCGGGCTGGACCCGATCGCCTCGGGCGTGGTCATGAGTCTGGTGCGCCGCCTCAACGACACCCTCGGCCTGACCAGCATCGTGGTCACCCACCACGTCCACGAGACTCTGCCGGTCGCCGACCACGCCATCGTGATCGCCAACGGCGGCATCGTGTTCTCGGGCACGCCGAGCGAACTCGAACGCAGCCAGGACCCGCTGGTGCGTCAATTCCTGCTCGGCGAACCCGACGGCCCGATCGGGTTCGACGCCGCACCGCGCACCACCACGGAGGCCGCCTGATGCCCTTCATCGCTGCGACCCGCTCGCTGGGCCGTGCCGGCCTGTTCTCGCTGTCGGTGTTGCGCGCGTCCAAGCCGACCCGCGACTTCTTCCGCGAGCTGACCCGCGAAATTTACAAGATAGGTGCACGTTCGCTGCCGATCATCGCCGTTGGCGGCGCGTTCGTCGGCTTATCGGTGACTCTGCTGGGCTATCGTGCGCTCGACACCTACGGCGCGGCCAACCAGGTCAGCGCCATGCTCGGCCTGGGCATGTACCGCGAGCTGGGGCCGGTGCTGACCGCGCTGCTGTTCATCGGCCGCGCCGGCAGTTCGATCGCCGCCGAACTGGGCCTGATGCGCGCGACCGACCAGATCACCGCGCTCGGCCTGATGGCGATCGACCCGATCGCCAAGGCGGTGGCGCCGCGCTTCTGGGCGGCGGTGCTGTGCGTGCCGCTGCTGACCGGCTTTTTCTGCAGCCTGGCCATCAGCGCGAGCTATTTCGAGTCGGTGCACGTGATCGGCATCGAGTCGGGGATCTTCTGGCAGGTGCTCAAGGACAGCGTCGACTTCTACGACGACTTCCTGATGGCCTTCGTGAAGTCGGCGGTGTTCGGCGCGACCGCGGCCCTGGTCGCGGCGTATGTCGGCTACCACGCCGAGCCGACCATCGAGGGCACCTCGGTGGCCACCACCCGCGCCGTGGTCAACGCCTCGCTGCTGGTGCTGATGTTCAACTTCGTGATGTCGGCGCTGCTGTTCAAGTAAGTAAGGTGGCCCGCAGGGCCGGATGAGGGTACGGGACGAGGTCGAAGCGGCGCAGGCGCACCGCCCTCACCCCCTCTCCCAGCGGGAGAAGGGCTTCATTGATCCGTTTTTGCTTGTTGCTCAGTACACCGATCGATCGACCCGCAAGCCAGTCCAACCGTTACATCGCCGCGCCGAACCGCGCGGGCTTTATCCCCAAGGTGATGCCATGTCCGTCCGCAGTCCCCGCATCGAATTCGCCGTAGGCGCATTCCTGCTGCTCGCCCTGGCTTCGCTGCTGGTGCTGGCGATCGCCTCCACCAACGGCAAGTTCGGCTTCGGCCGCAGCAGCTACGAGATCACCGCGCGCTTCACCACCATCGGCGCGCTGCGGCCGAACGCGCCGGTCAAGATCGGCGGCGTCACCGTGGGCCAGGTCGCCGACATCTCGCTCGACCCGGTCAAGTACAGCTCGATCGTGACCCTGGCGATCGACAACCGCTACCGGAACCTGTCGGCCGACACCGCCGCCGGCATCTTCACCAGCGGCCTGCTCGGCGAAAGTTATATCGGCCTGACCCCGGGCGGCGACCCGGAAAACCTCAAGCCCGGCGACGAGATCTACCTGACCCAGCCGGCCGTCGACCTGATTCAGCTGGTCGGCAAGTACATGTTCAGCGGCGGTGGCGCACAAGGCGGCAATGCGGCCGGCGACTCGGCCGCCAAGCCCGCCGACGCCGGCGTTCCCGACTATCTCCAGGGCGAAGCCGCCCCCTCCACCGACGAGACCAAGCAATGAAGCGTTCACTGATCTCCATCGTCCTCGCCTCGGCCCTGCTCGCCGGCGCTCCCACGCTCGCCCTCGCCCAGGTCACCGCGGCGCCGGGCACCGCCCCCGCCGCCGGCACCCCGAGCGCGATGGTGCTGAACAACAGCACCCGCATCCTGTCGACCCTGGAAGCGCGCCGCGCCGAGTTCAGCAAGAACCGCGCCGCACTCAGCCAGTTCATCTCGACCGAGTTCAACCAGGTGTTCGACCGCGACTACGCCGCGCGCCTGGTCCTGGGCACGCACGGCCGCGGCGCTTCGGACGCCGACGTCGCCGCGTTCGCCGATGCCCTCACCGGCAGCCTGATGCAGCGCTACGGCTCGGCCCTGCTCGACTTCAACACCAAGCTCAAGGTCCGGATCAAATCCGAGACCCCGCTGCGCGGCGGCGCCATCGTCAAGGTCTCCAGCGAGTTCCTGCGCCAGGGCGGCGAGCCGATTCCGGTCGACTACCTGCTGCGCAAGAGCGGCGCCCAGTGGAAGGTGTTCGACGTGATGGTCGAAGGCGTCAGCTTCGTGCAGACCTTCCGCAATCAGTTCGACACCCCGCTGAGCCAGAAGTCGATCGCCCAGGTCGCCAAGGACCTCAAGGCCGGCAAGCTGCAGGCCCAGGCGGGCGGCAACTGAGCATGGGCGCAGCGACGGCCCGCGACGGCGCCGGCGTGCGCAAGGACGGCGAGGCGCTGATGTTCAGCGGCGCGCTGGACCGCGCCGCGGCGGCGATGCTGTGGCCGCAGGCGCGCGCGCTGATCGGCGGCGTGCGCCGTTTCGACCTGAGCGCGGTGAGCACCGTCGACAGCGCCGGCCTGGCGCTGTTGGCCGAGCTGGCCGCGCAGGTCGAAGGCGTCGAAGTGGTCGGCACGCCGGCCGGGCTGAGCGAGTTGCGCGCGGCCTACCGGCTCGACGACGCGCTCGGCTTCGGTCGCTGAGTTTCAGACTCTCAAGTTCCGGTCGCTGATACACGAACTCCGTCGCAGAACTCTCCTGTTGCGGTCGCCAACGCCGACGGATCCGGCCTGGCTGCCCCCACCCGTTGTCCCGGAAGACTAGACTGCAACCATGCGCCCCCACGCACTCTCACTCTCGCTCGGCCTGGCTTTGGCCGCGCTGCATTCCGTTCCGGCTTTCGCGCAGGACGCGAACCCGACCGCCGCCGAAGCAACCGCCGTAAGCGCCACGGCGCAGAACGAACCGGCGCTTGCGACGCCATCCGTCGAAGCGCTCGCGCTCGCCGATACGGCGGCCACGCCGGCCGATACGACGCAGGCTGCAACGGCCGAGCCCGCTCTCGACTACGCCGTCGCCCAGGTCGAATCGAGCCAGGTCCAATCGGCACCGCCCGATCCGAATGCGCCGGCGGTCGAAGCCGCCGTGCCGCCGCCGGCCGCCGCCGCGGTCGAGCCGGGCCCGGCCGACGACCAGCGCACCGAAGCCGAGCGCGATTTCGATGCGCTCTACGGCACCCCGTCGCAGGAGTACGACCCGGTCGCCGACCCGACCCTGCCGGCGCCGGCCTCGGTGCCGGGCGCGTTCGACCCGTGGGAGAAGTACAACCGCAAGATGCACCGCTTCAACATGGCGGTGGATCGCGGCGTGGCCCGTCCGCTCGCGCGCGCCTATTCCAAGGTGGTGCCGCGTCCGGTACGCCTGGGCGTGAGCAACTTCTTCAACAACCTCGGCCAGCCGGTGTCGATCGTCAACGCGCTGCTGCAGGGCAAGCCCAAGCAGGCCGCGCAGGCGCTCGGCCGGTTCGCGCTCAACACCACCCTCGGCATCGGCGGCCTGTTCGACCCGGCCAGCGACGCCAAGCTGCCCAACCGCAGCGAAGACTTCGGCCAGACCCTGGGCGTGTGGGGGTGGAAGCGCTCGCGCTATGTCGAGCTGCCGTTCTTCGGCCCGCGCACCGTGCGCGACTCGTTCGGCGCCCTCGGCGATGCGCCGCTGAGCCCGCTGCGCCACGTCGAACGCGACCGCATCCGGATCCCGCTGCAGGGCCTGCAACTGGTCGACGTGCGCGCCCAGCTGCTGCCGCTCGACAGCCTGCGCGACGGCGCCGAGGACGAATACGCCCTGGTCCGCGACTCCTGGTCGCAACGCCGCGACTACCAGATCTTCGGCGACCGCCTCGACAAGAACGGCGACAGCGCCCTGCCGGAATATCTGCAGGACGACAGCAACCCGAGCGTGCCGGCCGATGCGATGCCGGTGATGCCGACCGACGGCGGGCGCTGAGGTTCGCGATCGCCTCGCGGCAGCGCGCAACGACGAACGGCCCGGATGCGAATCCGGGCCGTTCTGGTTTGGGATGCCTCGCAGGACCGGCCGCTGACGCGGACCGGGCTTATTCTTCGAGGTCCTTGTCCTGCCCCAGCAGTCGCGCCGCGGCATCGCCGGGCATCGCCTCGACCTCGCGCAGGCGGCGCTGGATCGCGCGCGTCCTGACCCCGGTCTGTTCGATCTGCTTGCTGGCCTGATCGAGCTTGCCCTTGACGTTGTCGAGCACCTCGCCGAACTTTCCGAACTCGGTCTTGACCGCGCTGAGCGTCTTCCACACTTCGCTCGAGCGCTTCTGGATCGCCAGGGTGCGGAAACCGAGCTGGAAACTGGTCAACAGGGCGAGCAGGGTGGTCGGCCCGGCCACGGTGATGCGCAGGTCGCGCTGCAGCATTTCGACCAGGCCCGGCCGGCGCAGGACTTCGGCATACAGGCCCTCGGTCGGCAGGAACAGGATCGCGAACTCGGTGGTCTCCGGCGGCGCCACGTACTTCTTCTGAATGTCGCGGGCCTGGTCGCGCACCCGGCGCTCCAGGGCGTCGCCGGCGGCGCGCGCGCCCTCGAGATCGAGGCGCTCTTGCGCGTCGAGCAGGCGCTCGTAGTCCTCGCGCGGAAACTTGGCGTCGATCGGCAGCCACACCGGCGCCTCGCCGCCCGGACCGGGAAAGCGCACGGCGAACTCGACCCGCTCGCTGCTGCCCGGCACCGTCGCGACGTTCGAGGCGTACTGGTCGGGCGCGAACACCTGTTCGAGCAAGCCCGCCAGTTGCACCTCGCCGAAGATGCCGCGCGATTTGACGTTGGTCAGCACGCGCTGCAGGCCGCCGACGTCGGAGGCCAGCTTGTTCATGTCGCCGAGCCCCTGGTGCACCTGGGCCAGCATCTGGGTGACGTTGCCGAAGCTCTCGGTCAGGCGGGTCTCCAGGGTCGCGTGCAGCTTCTCGTCGACCGTCGCGCGCATCTGCTCCAGCTTGGCGGCGTTGTCGACCTGCAACTCGCGCAAGCGCGTTTCCAGGGTCTGGCGCAATTCGCCGATGCGCTGCTCGTTGCGCTGGGTGAGCTCGTTGAGGCGCTGGCCCAACAGCTCGGCGAAGCGCTGCTGTTGCTCGGCCGACTCGCTGCGGCCCTTGCGCGCATCCTCGGTCAGCAACTGACTCAAGGCATCCAGGCGCTGATCGGTGCGCACGGTCAGATCGCCGAGCCGGTTGCCGAAGCCCTCGATACGGGTTTCCTGCTGCGCCGACAGGCTGTCGAGCTGTTGGCGCAGTTCGCCGCGGCCGTCGCGCTGCTCCTCGCGCAAGGCCTGCTCCAGGCGTAGCTCGGGGCGGCGCAGCAGCAGGACCACCAATAGAACGATCACAGCCCCGACGGCGAGCAGCAGCAGGATCAGCAACAAAGAGACGTCATTCATGCCGCCAGTCTAACGGGGTGAGTCTCAGGCTCTGCGATCACCAGCGCTTAGGTCGCGCTGGAGACCGCACACGATCTGCGCCGCCGTCGGTCGGAACCGCGGCCGGGCCCGACCAGGAAGTGCGAAACCGGTCGCAGATCGCGACTGAATCCGGGGCGCCGAGTTCCGTACGGAACCGAACCGTGCCAGGGAACTGTGCCAATCTGGATTCGCCCCGATCGGCTTCGCCGACCGGCCACCGCAAGGACTGCATGCATGGACCCGCAAGCTCCCCGGCTCTACGCCGACCCGCGCGGCATCTGGCGCGACGACGGCGCCGGCCGCGTCCACGGCATCCGCTGGACCGACATCGACGGCATCGACGGCTATGCGATCGACGTGGTCGACCGCAAGCTGATCTTCGTCGAACTGGGCACCGTCAGCGGCGACAGCCTGGAACTGCGCACCGACTGGCCGGGCTACCGCGAAGTCGCGACCGCGATGAGCGTGCACCTGCCCGGCCTCGACCTGGACGCGCTGAAGCGCCTTGAGTTCGCCTTGCCGGACGACCCGCCGGCGGTGCTGTGGTGGCGGGATTGAGGCGTGGGCGCATGCGCTTGCGTTGGGAGCGCGACGAGTCGCCTCCTTCTGTAGGAGCGGCGTGAGCCGCGACCGCGGAACGCGCAGGGGTAGCAAGGCAGTCGTCATTCGTCGGAGCGGCATGCCTCTCGCCAGGGTAGGAGCGGCGCAAGCCGCGACATCGTTGCTTTTATCTCGCGGCGCCTCGATCAGAAAAATGCGGATCAAGATCAAACCAACTGTAGGAGCGGCGTGAGCCGCGACCGCGGAACGCGCAGGGGTAACAAGGCAGTCGTCATTCGTCGGAGCGGCATGCCTTTCGCCAGGGTAGGAGCGGCGCAAGCCGCGACATCGTTGCTTTTATCTCGCGGCGCCTCGATCAGAAAAATGCGGATCAAGATCAAACCAACGCTTCCGCCGCTAAAGCGGCGGGTTACTTTCTTTTGTCTAAAGCAACAAAAGAAAGGTAACCAAAGAAAAATGCTTTGTTTTGAATCACAGGCCCGCACGAACGGTGCATCCGCGGGGATTTTTCATACGGGACATCCTTGTCCCGATGAAAAACGGCCTGCATCCCAGCAGGCCGCCCTCCGGGTCTGCGATGGCCTTCGCGAGTGCGCGGCGGCGCCAAGCCGAAGCCGGCGGTAGAGCATCGGAACGCAGCGCCATCCCTTGTAGGAGCGGCGTGAACCGCGACCAAGGGACGCGCCGAGACGACATAGCCATTGCCGTCCATCGAAGCGGCACGCTTTCGCAGGGTAGGAGCGGCGCAAGCCGCGACCGCGAATCTACGGCCGGCGGCGTAGGCGATTGGGATTGCGCGATCGCGGCTTACGCCGCTCCTACAGTGGTCGGTACGCGGCGTCGTTGTCGTTGTCGTTGTCGTTGTCGTTGTCGTTGTCGTTGTCGTTGTCGTTGTCGTTGTCGTTGTCGAGATTTTGATCTGGTTTGCTTTATGGCTTTGCTTGCCGCTTCGCCGGTCAAAAGCAGACCCGGAGGGCGGCCCGCAGGGATGCGGGCCGTGTGCAAGCAGGCCAAGGATGGCCTGTCTGGAGCATCCCTGCGCCGGCACCGATCGTGCGGGCTGGTGCCCTTGCAGGAAGAAGCACTTTTCTTTGGTGACTTTCTTTTGTTGCTTTGGACGAGAAAGTTACCCGCACCCTTCAGGGGGCGGAAGCTTTGCTCTTGCTGTGGCTTCAAAGCCCTGGGTAAGAAACGCCGCAACCGGATACGGCGCGGTCGCGACTTGCGTCGCTCCTACTCCCCGCGACGGTTCACGGCTTCGATGAGTGACGACGGCGATGCGATTTCTATCCGTCCCTTGGTCGCGGCTTACGCCGCTCCTACAGGTGAAGCCGCGAGGCGCCGCGAATCGGCACCGCGCCGGATCGCCCATCGATCGGATCGGCGGCATGCACCACCGACCCCATACGACAAGCCTGTCGATCGACTCAATCCAACACCCGACAAAACACCGCCTTCAGGTACCGCGACTCGGGCACCTGCGCCAACCACGGATGATCCGCGCCCGCGCCGGACACCTTGAGCACCTGCACGGTGCGCCCGGCATAGAACGCGGCGCGGCGCAGCATGTCGAGGAACTGGTCTTCGCTGACCAGGCCGGTGCAGGAGAAAGTCGCGAACAGGCCGCCGGGCTTGAGCGCGCCGAGCGCCAGCTTGTTCATGTCGAGGTACTTCTTCAGCGCCGGAATCACCTGCTCGCGGTCGCGGGTCATCTTGGCCGGGTCGAGGATCACCACGTCGTAGAGATCGCCGGCGTTGGCGACGTCGCGCAGGTAGGGAAAGATGTCGGCCTGGACGAACTTGACCTGGGCGCCGTTGAGCTTGGCGTTGGCCTTGGCGATGTTGATCACGTCGGCATCGATGTCCACGCCGACCACTTCCTCGGCGCCGCGCACCTTCGCGTACACGCCGAAGCCGCCGGTGTTGCAGCACAGGTCGAGCACGCGCTTGCCGGCGACCTGCTGCGACAGCCATTCGCGGTTGTCGCGCTGGTCGGCGAAGAAGCCGGTCTTGTGCGCGCCGGCGGGGTCGGCGCGGAACTTGATGCCGTACTCGGTGATCGTCGCCGGCGGCACCGCTTCGGTGCCGCGGAAGTCGAAGCTCTCCTGCTTCTGCACGTGCTCGTCGGCGAAGGCGTAGAAACGGCAGCCCGGGAACTGCTGGCGCAGCGCGTCGTAGATCCATTCGCGGTGACGGAAGGCGCCGGCGCTGAAGTACTCGACCACCAACAGGTCGCCGTAGCGGTCGACCACCAGGCCGCTGAGGCCGTCGCCCTCGCTATGCACCACGCGCCAGGCGTCGCTGACCTCGTCGAGCTTGAGCACGTCGCGGCGCAGCGACACGGCCGCGGCGATCTTGCGCGCGAACCAGTCGGCGTCGACTTCGACGTCGGGGTCGTTCTCGAGCATGCGCAGGGCGATGCGCGAGTGGCCGTTGTAGAAGCCGCGGCCGATCCAGTCGCCGTCGACGCCGAGCACGTTGACGATCGAGCCCGGCTTGGGGCGCTGGGCCGGCTTGTCGACCAGGCGCTGGAAGATCCAGGGGTGGGTGGATTTCCAGGCGTTCTTGAGGCGTACGGTGGGGAGTTCGTTATTCATCCCGCCATTCTACCGGGGCCGGGCCGCTTGCCCGGCCTGGCCCGCGCCCGGCCCCGGGCCGCCGTCCCGCTGGCGGGACAAACCAGCCCGACGAACGCGGCTTGTATTCCTTCCGGGCGGTGCCAATCTCGGTGACATGCACCTGCCCACCGAAGCCCCGATCCCCGACACCCCGGCTCAGCGCAAGGCCGACCGCAGCCGTCTGGTGCGGGCGCTCAACGCCAGCCTGGCCTTCGTCCTGCTGCTGGCGGCGGTGTTCAGCGCCCAAGGCCAGTTCGACGTGCGCGCCTTCACCGTCCAGCCGTGGTCGGCGCAGGGCCTGGTCGGCCTGCTGACCGCGCCGCTGCTGCACGGCTCGATCGAGCACCTGGCCGCGAACGCGACCTCGCTGTTGCTGCTCGGCACCCTGGCCGGCGCGGTCTACCCGAAGGCGACCCTGCGCGCGCTGCCGATCCTGTGGCTGGGCGCCGGCCTCGGCGCCTGGCTGCTCGGCGATCCGGGCAGCTATCACCTGGGCGCCAGCGGCCTCACTCATGGCCTGATGTTCCTGGTCCTGACCCTGGGCCTGCTGCGTCGCGACCGCCCCTCGATCGCCGCGGCGATGATCGCCTTCCTGCTCTACGGCGGCATGCTGCTGACCGTGCTGCCGCGCGAGATCGGCGTGTCGTGGCAGGCCCACCTGGGCGGCGCGGCCGCCGGCGTCGTCGCCGCCTTCCTGTTCCGCCTGCGCGACCCGCTGCCGCCGCGCAAGCGCTACAGCTGGGAGGACGAGGACGAAGAACTGGTGCCGGCCCACGACGAACTGGAACCGCCGAGCCCGCAACGGGTGCCGGTGCTGTGGAACCGCCCGGTCGACGGCGAACGCGGCGTGGTCCTGGAATTTCCGTCGCGACAGCGGCACGAGGACTGAGCTGCGCGCCACGCGCTCCGCACCGCCTGACGCTAAAGTGGCGCCGGGTCCGCAGGCGGGCCGTCCGGTCGCGGCCGCATCGGCGCAGGCATCGCGACGGCAGGTCTGCGCGACGCCGCGATCCCTTCCCTGGAGCCGACCATGCGCCGCCTGACTGTCCCGTTCGCGTGCAGCCTATTGCTCGCCGCCTCGCCGTTCGTTCACGCCAAGAGCGCCTGCATGATCGAAGGCCAGGTCCTCGGCCAGATGATCAACGAATGCACCGAGACCGACCTGCCGGCTTCCGACGAGGCCAGGCAGCCGCAATGCAACAGCTCGCTGCCGGGCCTGGCGGAGATCGGCGGCCAGGTCTCGGCGCGGCCGGTCGCGGCCTGCCCCTCGGGCGCGGTGGCGGTCTGCGATTCGCCCATGAACGTCAAGGCGCGCATCTATTACTACAAGCGCAACGCCAGGCAGATCGCCGGGATCAAGCAAGCCTGCGAGATGCAGCGCGGCCAGTGGGTCCAGCCGTGAGGCCGAGCGCCGCGCCTGCCGCGGCACGAACAGGCCTGAACGCTGCGCTCGCCGCGACGCTCGCCCTCGCGGGCGCGCCGGCCATCGCGCAAAGCTCCGGGCCGGCCGAGCCGCCCTCGTTCGACCGGCCCGGCATCTCGTTCTCGACCGACACCCTGCCGCGCGGCGCTTTCGCCTGGGAGCAGGGCTTGCCGGATTTCGTCCGCGACGACGACGGCGGCGCCCGCAGCCGGCTCTACAGCGCCAACACCAATCTGCGACAGGGCCTGAGCGACCGGGTCGAGCTGCAGCTGGCGACCTCGGCCTACAACCGGCTGCGCGAACGCGACGGCGACGGCCGCCGCTCGCGCCACGGCGCCGGCGACACCGGCCTGGCGATCAAGGTGGCGCTGCCGGCTTCGCACGAGGCGTTCTCGTGGGCGGTGCTCGGCGCGGTCACCGCGGCCAGCGGCGACCGCGACTTCAGCAACGGCGCCACCCAGTACACCCTCGGCACCACGCTCGGCTACGACTTCGACGAGCGCCTCGCCGGCGCGCTGTACTTCAACCTCGACCGCAGCGACGGCCGCGACACCTGGACCTGGTCGCCGAGCCTGAGCTTCGCGCTCAGCGACCGCGTCGGCGCCTACCTCGAAGCCGGCGTGTCGAAAGCCGACGGCGAGTCGGCGACTTCGGTCGCCGGCGGCGGCGTGACCTGGATGGCCACGCCGCGCGTGCAGCTCGATGCCTCGTTCGACCTCGGCCTCGACCGCGGCAGCCCCGATCTACAGGCTGGGGTGGGGGCGTCGTTCTACTTCGACTGAGCCGCGCAAGGCGGCAGCCGTGCCGAGGCCGGTGGCGATCGCCGAGGCGTAGTCCGGCGCCTGCGTTCCGGACGACTCGTAGGTCCACAGGAAACCGCCGCCGATGCCGTCGCTGGCCCACTGCGCAAACTGCTGCTGGACCTGGTTCGGGGTGGAATCGGTCGCCAGGCCCGGGATCACGAAGCGGGCCGGGAAGCCGCTGCCAAACGTTTTTTGCAGCGCCTGGATCCAATCTTCGGGATTGTTGCCGGCGCCGCCGGAATAGCACTGCAGGTTGAACGCGATCACCAGGCCGGGATCGGTCTTCTGCAGTTCGGCCAGGCAGCCGACCCAGAACTCGGGGTTGTAGTAGGGGCAGAAGGTGACCTTGAAGCCGGCCTTGCCGAGCATGCGGCTGAAATCGACGATCAGCTTCTGGTCCTGCATCTCCTCGTCGTCCAGGTCGACGGCCTCGATCGCCGGGAAGGTATTCTTCAACGCGACCAGGTTCTGGAACAGCGGATTCTTCTCGCCGCTGCCGAACTCGGCGATCAGCTTGCGGATGTTGCCGTAGTCGCCGACCCCACCGCCGCCGATCGACAACCACACGCGCTCGATGCCGGTCGCGCCCAGGGTCAGGGAATTGACCAGCGGCAGCCACTCCGGCGGACCGACGTACCGGCCGTTGGAGACGATTTCGAGATCGTTGTAGTACAGATCGCCTTTGTACTTGTCCGGCGCCGGCGGCGACCTGTCCTGGTAGTGCGGATGCGCCAGGGCCAGGATCGCGGTGTTGAAACCAGACGCCTTGAGACCCTCGATATAGTCCCTGCCACCGGTCTTGGAGAACAGGCCTTCGCAGTAGGCGGCGACGATGGGCTTGCTTGCGTTGGACATGATCGGCTCCTGTTGTGGGTGAGCCTTCTGACCAACGCGGGCGTGCGCTGCCCTCGGACAGGTTTTCCGCGGCAGATCGCGTCTTTGCGACCGCCTTCGCACTCTTCCGCGGGGCGTCACGCTCGGCCCCGCGCCATGACGAACGCGATCGCTGCAAGTCGCACCGGCGCACGACTTTCGCGACCGTTATCGCATCGTCATAGCCTCTCTAGAAACGCCCCGGCTCCAGAGTGCCCCGAGGCCGCAGTCCGCACGCACCGAGCCCCTTGAGGAGGGCGGCCGAGGGGATGCTCCGGCTCTGCTTCGCTCTGGCGCTATCTCGCTCCCCAACCACGACCCGATCCCCCAACTTGGCGCCGCCACCCTGCGGTGATAGCGTCGCAAGCGCAGCCGTCGCGGGGCTCCGCGACCTCATCGCTTGGGGAATCGATGCGCTACTCGCCCTTCCGATCCGTCGCCGGCCTCTGCCTGATCGCCGCCCTCGCCGCCTGCCAACGCCCCGCGCCGGCGCCGCCGGCAGCGGACGGCTACGACGAAAGCGCCGGCGCCGACGCGCGACGGATCGAAGCGGACCTGCGTTTTCTCGCCGACGATCTGCTCGAAGGCCGCGAGGCCGGTACGCGCGGCTACGACCTGGCGGCGCTGTACGTCGCCGAACGCCTGCGCGCGATCGGACTGCGTCCGGCCGGCGACGACGGCCGCTACTTCCAACGGGTACCGATGCTGAGCGCGAAGCGCGTCGACGGCGGCGGCACCCTGGTGATACGCCGCGACGGCTCTGCCACCGCGCTGAAGTTCCGCGAGCAGTTTCTGCCACAGCTCAACTTCGACCGCACCGATGCGCGCGTGACCGCGGCGGCGGTGTTCGTCGGCCAGGCGGTGCGGGCGCCGGAACTGCAGCACGACGATTTCGCCGGCATCGATGTGCGCGGCAAGATCGCGGTGCTGTTCCACGGCGCGCCGCCGCGCTTCGACACCGACCGGCGCGCGTTCTACAGCTCGTTCCGCGAGAAATTCGCCGCCCTGGCCGAACGCGGCGCGGTCGGCGCGGTGATCGTGTCTACCGACGAAGAGGAACAGCGCCAGCCCTGGGCGCGCGGCGCCGAGAACTGGGCTCGACCCGGCATGCGCCTGCGCGACGCCGACGGGCGACCGCTCGACACCTTCCCGCAATTGCAGGTCATCGCCCAGGTCAGCGCCGCCAGCGCCGGCGCCCTGCTCGACACCGGCGACCGCAGCGCCGCGGGACTGTTCCGCGATGCGCGCGCGGGCACGCTGCGCGGCTTCGAGCTGCCGGGCACGATCGAATTGTCGGCGCAGACCCGGATCGAGCCGGCCGAGTCGCGCAACGTGGTCGCGGTGCTGCCCGGCGCCGACGCTACGCTCAAGCGCGAGCACGTGCTGTTCAGCGCCCACCTCGACCATATCGGCATCGGCGCGCCGGTGCATGGCGACGCGATCTACAACGGCGCCCTCGACAATGCACTGGGCGTGGCGATCATGCTCGAAGCCGCGCAGCAGCTCGCGCGTTCGCAAACGCCGCCGAAACGCTCGCTGCTGTTCGTCGCGGTCACCGCCGAAGAAAAAGGCCTGCTCGGCGCCGAGTGGTACGCGCGGCACCCGACCGTGCCGCGCGATTCGCTGGTCGCCAACGTCAACATGGACATGCCGGTGTTGCTGGTGCCGACCCGCGACGTGGTGCCGATCGGGGTCGAGCATTCCAGCCTGCAGGCGGTGCTCGACCAGGCCGCGGCCGAGGTCGGGGTGAGCCTGTCGCCCGACCCTTCGCCGCAGGAAAGCGTATTCGTCCGCAGCGACCAGTTCGCCTTCATCCGCGCCGGCGTGCCGGCGGTGTACCTGACCGGCGGCGTGCAAGCGCAGCAGTCGGGCGTCGATGCCGGCAAGCACCAGCGCGATTTCCTGCGCGAGCGCTATCACCAGCCCGGCGACGACGCGAGCCAACCGATCCAGTACGCCGACGCCGCGCGTCTGGCCCGGCTCAACGCGCGCATCGGCCAGTCGATCGCCGACGCGCCGCAACGGCCGCGCTGGAATGCCGGCGATTTCTTCGGTCAGCGCTTCGGCACTCTCGACGCATCGCCCACTGCGGCCGGCGAAGACGCTGCGCCGCGCTGAGTCGCCGAGCACGCAGGCCGCTTGGCTATACTGCGGCGATGAGCGACATCGCGATGAGAACGCTGGGCCTGCTCGGCGGCATGAGCTGGGAATCGACCCTGCCGTATTACCGGCTGATCAACGAGACTGTGCGCGACCGCCTCGGTGGGCTGCATTCGGCCAAGCTGCTGTTGTACAGCGTCGATTTCGCCGAGGTCGAACGTCTGCAGCATGCCGGCGACTGGGACGCGGCCGGCGTGCTGCTCGGCCAGGCCGCGCGCTGCTTGCGCGACGGCGGCGCGCAGTTGCTGGTGATCTGCACCAACACCATGCACAAAGTCGCCGATGCGGTCGAAGCCGCCTCCGGCCTGCCCCTGCTGCATATCGCCGACCCCACCGGCGCGGCGATCCGCGCCGCCGGCCTGAGCCGGATCGGCCTGCTCGGCACGCGCTTCACCATGGAGCAAGAGTTTTACCGGCAGCGATTGATCGAGCGCCACGGCCTCGAGGTGATCGTGCCCGACGCGGCCGGCCGCGATCTGGTCCACCGGGTCATTTACGAAGAGCTGTGCCTGGGGCGGATACGCGACGAGTCGCGCCAGGCCTATCGCGAGGTCATCGCCGGGCTGGTCGCGCGCGGCGCCCAGGGCGTGATCCTGGGCTGCACCGAAATCGGCCTGTTGATCGGCGCCGGCGATGTCGAGATTCCCTTGTTCGACACCACCGCCCTGCACGCGCGCGCGGCGGCGCTGGCGGCGATCGACGGCGCCTGAAGCAGGCGTTGCCGCACTCGCCCGCACCTCGCGGGCCAGCGGCGTCGCTGGTCAGCGATGCGATCCGCGGCGACACTGACCGCCAATCGATTCCGCGGAGCGCCCCATGAACGACGATCGTCCGAACCCGGGCTGGTGGAGCCGCAACTGGAAGTGGGCGGTGCCGAGCGGTTGCCTGACCCTGGTCCTGCTCGCCGGGCTGCTGCTGGTCGGCGTCATCGGCCTGGGCATCAAGGGCCTGTCGGGCGTGATGAAAGCCAGCGAACCGTATCGGCATGCCGTCGTCCTGGCCGAGGGCAACGCCGAAGTCGTGGCCGCGCTCGGCACGCCGCTGCGCACCGGCAGCATGATCCAGGGCACGCTCACCACCGAGAACGCGAACGGCCGAGCCGACCTGTCGGTGCCGCTGACCGGTCCCAAGGGCGAGGCGACCCTCTACATCAAGGGCGAACGCGAGGCCGACCGCTGGACCTATTCATTGCTGGAAGTGGCGATCAAGGGCAGCGGCCAACGCATCGATCTGCTCGACGGGCAAGCGGCGCCGCGCGAGCCGGCCACACCCGCCAAGCCAACCGAGCCGCCGCGCAGCGAACCTCAGGGCGATCCCGGCGCCGAACCCGAAGCCGCGCCCGGCGACAACGCCGGACGGGTCAGCGCGGCGGCAGCGGCAGGCCGCGGAAGGACTTGACCGTACGCAGCACCAGGCTGGAATTGATGTCGGCGCCGCCGGCCTGGTTGAGCAGCCGGTCGAGCAGGAAGCGCGACAGATGCTCGAGGTCGCGCACGACGATCTGCAGCAGATAGTCCATGTCGCCGGTCAGCGCGTAACAGGCCACCACCTCGTCCCAGGTTTCGACGAACTCGGCGAAGGCGGCGACCGCCTCGCTGTCGTGGCGGCCCAGGCGCACCCGCACGAAGGCCTGCAGGCCCAGGCCGAGGCGTTCCGGGTCGACCTCGGCGCGGTATCCGGAGATCACCCCTTCGCGCTCCAGCCGCTGGACCCGGCGCAGGCAGGCCGAGGCCGACAGATGCACGCGTTCGGCCAGCTCGGCATTGGTCAGGCGGCCGTCGCGCTGCAGTTCGGCGAGCAGGACGATGTCGGTACGGTCGAGTTCTACGATGGCCACATTCAGCGCCCATGGCGGTCATGACGCAATAATATTGCGCCAATCGGCCATCCACGCGCAATAACGCAAGCCTATTGCGCCGAAGCGCGGTTAAAGTCGTCTGGTCCCCAACTGTCCGGGACGTTCCAGGAGCCCCACGGCCATGACCCCCGCCACCCCACAGCGCGTCGAACACCAGCTCACCGACAAGGGCTACGTGCCGGTCTATACGACCGCCGTGATCGAGCAGCCGTGGGCGTCGTATTCAAGCCAGGACCATGCGGTGTGGGCGCAGTTGTTCGAGCGCCAGCAGCAGGTGTTGGTCGGCCGGGCCAGCGACGAGTTCCTGACCGCGCAGCGGGCCATGCACATGAGCCCGCACCAGATTCCGAAGTTCGACGATCTCAACCGCGTGCTGCGCGCGCATACCGGCTGGGAGCTGATCGGCGTCGAAGGCCTGCTGCCGGAACTGACCTTCTTCGACCACCTCGCCAACCGCCGTTTCCCGGTGACCTGGTGGATCCGCAAGCCCGAGCAGATCGACTACCTCGCCGAGCCGGATCTGTTCCACGACCTGTTCGGCCATGTGCCGCTGCTGATGAACCCGGTGTTCGCCGACTACATGGAGGCCTACGGCCGCGGCGGCGTCAAAGCCCACGGGATCAACCCCGAGGCGTTGGTCCACTTGACCCGTCTGTATTGGTACACCGTGGAATTCGGCCTGATCAAACAGGCCGACGGCTTGCGCATCTACGGCAGCGGCATCGTCTCGTCGAAGAGCGAATCGATCCACTGCCTGGAATCGGATGCCCCGAACCGGATCGGCTTCGACCTGGAGCGGATCATGCGCACCCGCTACCGCATCGACACCTATCAGAAGACCTATTTCGTCATCGACAGCTTCGAACAGCTGATGCGTGCGACCGAACCGGACTTCACCCCGATCTACGACCGCCTCGCCATCCAGGACTCGGTCCCGGCCGGCGACGTTCTCGCCACCGATACCGTGTTCCATCGCGGCACCGGCGAGGGTTGGCTGACGGATGGGGACGTCTGAGCGCCGCGGCGACCTTTCGCCATCGGGCAGGACGGATGCGGATGCAGTTATACCGGACGGATGGACACCGCATCGCCGTTGCCGGATCACGCCGTGGAATGTCGCAGGGTAGGGGTGGCGCAAGCCGCGGCATCGCTGCGACGGTCTCGCGACGCATTACTCGTTGAAGACGAAGATCAAGATCAATCCCAAAGCTTCCGCCACTAAAGCGGCGGGTTACTTTCTTTTGTCTGAAGCAACAAAAGAAAGGTAACCAAAGAAAAGTGCTTTTGTTTTAGTCAAAGGCCCGCACGATCGAAGCCGGCGCAGAGATGCTCCAGACAGGCCATCCATGGTCTGCCTGCGCACGGCCCGCCTCCCTGCGGGCCGCCCTACGGGTTTTCACTTGACCGGCAAAGCAAATCAAAACAGGGCGATCGCAACGGCAACGATCGTCGCTACTCTCGAGTAGGAGCGGCGCAAGCCGCGACCGCGCAACTCCGATCGCCTGCGTCGCCGGCCGAAAATTCGCGGTCGCGGCTTGCGCCGCTCCTACCCTGACGAGCTACGGCCGGCATCGACGCGATAGTGCGAGGTCGCGGTCGCGACTCGCGTCGCTTCTACAACGACCGCTACGTCGCACGCGTATCCGTCGGCCAAGGCTGTGACTGCGGCTATTGCTTTCATTTAGGCTTTACGCCGCGCACTAGCGAAGGCTAAAGAAGACCCGGAGGGCGGCCCGCAGGGATGCGGGCCGTTTTTCATCGGGACAGGGAGGTCCCGTATGAAAAATCACCGCGTCGGCATCGAACACACGGGCCCTTGATTCAAAGAAAGCACCTTTCTTTGATTACCTTTCTTTTGTTGCTTTAGACAAAAGAAAGTAACCCGCCGCTTTAGTGGCGGAAGCTTTGGGTTTGACCCTGACCCTGACCCTGATCCTGATCCTGATCCTGATCTTTAATTGAAAGAGACGCCGCGAGACCGCAGCAGCGTGGTCGCGGCTTGCGCCGCTCCTACCCTGGCGAAGGCACGCCGCTTCTGCGAACGCCGACGGCCTCGTCGTTTCTGCGTGTTTCGCGGTCGCGACTCACGTCGCTCCTACAGGGGGCAGCCGAAGCTATTCCCGCCCCTCAAATCACCCGCAAGGTGATCGCCTTCAGCACCGCGCGGGTGCGGTCGCGGGTGTCGAGCTTTTCCAGGATCACCGAGACGTAGTTCTTGACCGTGCCCTCGGCCAGAAACATCGCGCGGGCGATCTCCTTGTTGGAGTAACCGCCGGCCATCAGCCGCAATACCGACACTTCACGCTCGGTGAACAAGGCGCGCGGGGCGTCGTCGGCGTGGTAGCGGTAACGCGCACGGACCGGTTCGGTGCTGACCGGCTGCAACAGGACTTCGCCGGCGGCGACGCGCACGATCGCCTCGCGCAGGTCTTCCGGGGCCGCGTCCTTGAGCAGGAACCCCTGCGCGCCGGCTTCGGTCGCGCGCAGCAGCAGTTCGCTGTCGTCGAAGGTGGTCAGCAGCAACACCGGGGTGCGGTCGCCGCGCGCGCGCAGGCGCAGCAAGGCGTCGATGCCGTCGACGCCGGGCATGCGGATGTCGCTGAGGATCACGTCGACCGGGGTGTCGGCGAGACGGTCGAGCAAGGCCTGGCCGTCGTCGGCCTCGAAAGCGATGCGCATACCCAGGCGTTCGAGCAGGGCGCGCAGGCCGGCGCGCACCAGCATCTGGTCGTCGGCGAGCCCGATGCGCAGGGGTTCGCTCATCCCGGCAACCTCGCCTCGATCCGCATCGCGCCGCGCTCGTTGCGGGCGAAACTCAGGCTGCCACCGGCCGCGGCGATGCGCTCGCGCATGCCGGCCAGACCGTTGCCTTCGCGCAATGCGCCGCGCAGGCGGCCGTCGTCTTCGACCCGGATCTGCAGATGATCGCCGTCGCGATGGATCGAGACGCGCACCCGCTCGGCATCGGCGTGGCGGGCGCTGTTGGTCAGCGCCTCCTGGACCAGGCGCAGCAAGGTCTCGGCGAGCGCCGGGTCGGTCAGGTGGATGCGCTCGTCGATGTCGAGCTCCAGGGCCGGCCGCGGCATCGGCGCGGCGAGCGCGCGCAGGGCGGTGGCGAGGTCGAGGCCGCGCGAATCGCGCAGCGCCTGCACCACGTCGCGGATGTCGCCGAGCAATTCGCCGGCCAGCCGCTGCGCCAACTGCACCTCGTCGCGTTGGCCGAGGGCGGGATCGGCGGCGAGCGCGCGCAGGTTCAACGTCATCGCGGTGAGTTTGTGCCCGGCGACGTCGTGCAGCTCGCGCGCCACGCGCAGGCGCTCGGCGTCGCGCGCGCTGTCGGCGAGCAACGCGCGGGTAGCGAGCAGGTCGGCATTGACCAGGGCGAGCTGGTCGCGAGTGTGTTCGGCGCTGCGCGCGTAATGGGCGACCATCGCCGCGAAACTTTCGAAGCCGGCAAAAATCAGCGTCACCACCAAAGGCGCGCTGTGCCCGGCGGCGCGCATGATCAGGTACAGCGCCAAGTTCAACAGCAGGGCCAGGATCAACACCGGCCGCGGCGGGTAGACCAGGGCGAGGTGGGCGATCAGCACCACCAGCAGCGCCGGCGAAGTGCCGCCCTTCGGCGCCAGCCAGCACACCGCAAGCGCGCACACCGTTTCGACCGCGAACAGCGCCAGCGTCCAGCGCGGCCGCGACGGCGGCACCAGATCGCTGGCGAGAAAACTCAGCAGAAAACCGATCATCGCCGCCCATTGCGCGAGCTGGTCGCGGGCACCGTCGTGGCGCAACGACAGCGCCACCGCCAGCCAGGTCAGCACGGCAGGCAGGTTGATGGCTTGGAAGATCACGCGCAGGGCGGCGGGCATGCCGGGATGCTGCGCGTGGGCGCCGGCGGTGGCAATGGCCGCGGCGCAGAAAGTGACTTCCGGCAGGGTGAAGTCCTGACTGTCGGGCCCTGTCGCCGCGACCGCGCGCGACCACCATGGCCCCACCCGGTAACCGCGCCGGACCCGAGGAGACGCCGCCATGGCATCGGCTTACGAATGGATCAAATACCTGCACATCGCGATCGGCTGCGTGGCGCTGGCCGGCTTCTGGAGCGCGGGCCTGGCCCGCAAGGGCAGCCCGCTGCACCGGCGCGCCGGCCAGGCCTTCCTGCTCGCGATGACCGGCATCCTCGTCACCGCCGTGCCGATGGCCTGGCACCAGTGGCAGGACGGCCATCCGGTGACCGCGGCTTTCCTCGGCTACCTGTTGGTGATCACCGCCACCGGCGTGTGGACCAGCTGGCGGGCGGTGCGCGACAAGCGCGACGTGGTGCGCTACACGGGCCCGGTCTACGTCGCCCTGGCCGTGTTGTCGTTGCTGTCGGGCGCCGCCATCCTCGCGCTCGGCCTCAAGGTCGGCGCACCGCTGCTAAGCGGGTTCTCCAGCATCGGCTTGTTCGTCGGCGCCGACCTGCTGCACAAGCGCTGGCGCCGCGACCGGTTGGCCCAGCGGCCGCGCTGGTGGCTGATCGAGCACTACACCGCGATGCTCGGCAACGGCATCGCCACCCATGTCGCCTTGCTCGGCATCGGCTTGCCGCGCCTGCTGCCGGCGATCGACGGCGCGGCCCTGCATTACGCGGCCTGGTTCGGCCCGCTGATCGTAGCCGTTGGCGCCAAGCTGTGGTTCGACCGGCGCTGGAAGCCCGTCGCAGCGCCGACGAACGCGGTCCGCGCCAGCGCATGACGCATCGCCCGCGGGGCCACCGATCACAACGCACGGGTAAAAGAAAGTGGCGACGGTTGAGCCGGATCCGGCCGAATTGAGCCCGGCGGCTTGCAACCTGCAGGACGAACGGCGCATCTCAGCATCACTCTTCACCGAAACGGCGACGCTCATGAACCGATCCGCCCTGTACCGCCACGCCCTGCCGATCGCATTGTTGGTGAGCGGCGGCGCTCTCGCCGCCGAACCCGCGGTGCAAGCCGCCGAGCAGGCCGCCAAGCCCGCCGCCGACCCGGCCTCGACGCAGGCGCAATGCCACACCGGCGCCTATCGCCTCGACGACGATCGCGTGGTCGATGTCGCCCGCACCAGCGCCGCCGGTGTGCTGCGCTGGCGCCTGCTCGACGGCCGCACCGGCAAGCTGACGCTCAAGGACGGCGCCTGGACCAGCACCCTCGGCTGGACCGACCGGGCCGACGGCGTGACGGTGTCGTTCGGCGATTGCGCCGACGGCCGCATCCGTTATGACGGCCATGACGGTCGCAAACTGAAGTTCGACGTTACCGAAACCCGGTTCCAGGGCAACGGCGTCGACCTGCGCGGCCGCCTGGTGCTGCCGCCCGGCGAGGGCCCGGTGCCGCTGGTGGTGCTGGTGCACGGCTCGGAGAACTACTCCGGCGTCGACCTGTATCACCTGCAGAACCTGTTCCCGGCCCACGGGATCGGCGTGTTCGTCTACGACAAGCGCGGCACCGGCGGTTCGACCGGCAAGTACAACCAGAACTTCTACCAACTTTCCGATGATGCCGCGGCGGCGTTGCGCGAGGCCAAGCGCCTGGCCGGACCGCGCGCCGGCCGCACCGGCTTCCACGGCGGCAGCCAGGGCGGCTGGGTCGCGCCGCTGGCGGCGAGCAAGGAGCCGCAAGCCGAGTTCGTCGTGGTCGGTTTCGGCCTCGCCGACGGCGTGCTGGCCGAAGACCGCGACCAGGTCGCGATGGACCTGCGCGCGGCCGGCTTCGGCGATGCGCCGACCCTGGCCAAGGCGCGCGAAGTCTCCGATGCCACCGGCCTGATCGCCTCCAGCGACGGCCAGCGCGGCTGGCAGGAACTCGACGCGCTGCGCGCCAAGTACGCGGCGCAGCCATGGTGGAAGGCGCTCAAGGGCGAGTACACCGGCCTGGTGATCAACAGCACCCGGGCCGAGGTGCTGGCCGAGTTGGCCAAGCAGGACGTCGACCTAAGCTGGGACTACGACCCGATGCCGGTGCTGCGCAGCCTGCCGGTGCCGCAGTTGTGGATACTGGGCGGCTCCGACCTCGAAGCGCCGTCGGACGAAACCCAAAAGCGCCTGGTCGGCCTGGCCGGGGAAGGCCGACCCATCACCACCGTGCTGTTCCCGCAGTCGGACCATGGCATGCTCGATTTCGAAATCGATGCCAAGGGCGAACGCCGGCACACCCGTGTCGCCGAAGGTTACTTCGCGATGCAACTGGACTGGATCAAGCGCGGCAAGCTCGATGGCCAGCCTTACGGCCGGGCGAAGGTACTGGCCGAGGCGAAGTGAGGAAGAAGTGGGGAGACTGTTGCTGCGCAATGGCGGCGGTGGTCGTCAAAACCTTTCACGGCCCGACCTCTCAGAGCGTCATCCCCGCGACGGTCAGGGCGTCACGCGTCCTGGCCGGTAGCAAAGACTTCGAAGTCATGTCGCGGTAGAGCCCCAGATTCCCGTCTACGCGGGAACGAGGAGAGGTAGGTTTCCCGTGCCCCTTGCAAGCATCATCCCCGCGAAGGCGGGGCCGATCGTTCTCGGTCGCGACGCACTTGCAGTTGTCTTCAGCCGTTGCCCTGCCTTCCGCTTCGCGGCTTTGCCGGTCGAATGAACATCCGTAGGGCGGCCCGCAGGGAGGCGGGCCGCGCGCAAGCAGGCCATGGATGGCCTGTCTGGAGCATCCCTGCGTCGGCAGCGATCGCGTGGGCCGGTGCCCTTGCAAGGAGAGCCCTTTTCTTCGGTTCGCTTTCACCGAAGGGAATCCAGAAGGACTTTCGGGCTTAGAAAAAGAAAGTAACCCGGCCGCGTCAGCGGACGGAAGCTTCAGATCTCGATGTGGCTTTACCGCTCCGCGGCAAGAAACGCCGCAACCGGCGACGGCGCGGTCGCGACTTGCGTCGCTCCTACCCTGGAGACTGCTGCATCAGCGTATCGCTGCGAACCTCTCACTGTAGGAGCGACGTGAGTCGCGACCAAGGAAGGCGCAGAAACAACGAAGCCGCCGTCATTCATCGAAGCGGCGTGCCTTGGCAGGGTGGGAGCGGCGCGAGCCGCGACATCGTTGCGGCGGTCTTGCGGCGCATTCCTCGTGGAAGATCAAGATCAAACCCAAAGCTTCCGCCACTGAAGCGACGGGTTACCTTCTTTTGTCTACAGCAACAAAAGAAAGATAGCCAAAGAAGTGGCTTCTCTTTGAATCAAAGGCCCGCACGAGCGATGCCGACGCGGGGATCTACATACAGGACCCCCTGTCCCGATGAAAAGCGGCCCGCATCCCTGCGGGTCGCCCTCCGGGTCTTCTACGGCCTTCGCGAAATCGATGCTCCGCGGAGCAAGAGCCACGAGCAGATAGCCTGCTGCCCGATCGATACACCCTGCTCGATCGATACACCCCGGTGGCGGGATCTGCCGCGCTGGATGACGTCGGGATACCGGACAGGGCCTGTCCTGCGGGGCCCAGATAACTTTTCGCCCCGCGGATGTCACACGGCGGCCCGGTGGATCGTCGAACCGATATAAGCCCCGCAATCCCCACCGGAGAACGCCCCATGAGCAATACCGCCCCGATCAAGTACGAACGCGAGATTCCCGAGATCCTGGCCCAGCTCGGCCAGGTCGAGACCGCTGTCTCGGGCCTGGGCCTGGAGCGGCCCATCTACCACCTGATCAAGCTGCGCGCGTCGCAAATCAACGGCTGCGCCTTCTGCGTCAAGATGCATCTGCGCGAGGCCCGCGCCGACGGCGAGAGCAACGACCGCCTCGACCGCCTGGTCGTGTGGCGCCATGTCGGCGACTTCAGCGCCGCCGAGCGCGCCGCCCTGGCCTGGACCGAGGCGCTGACCACGCTGGACGAGCGCACCGATTACGGCGCGCTGCGCGAGGCCCTGCGCGAGCATTACAGCGACCAGCTGATCGGCGCGCTCAGCGCGGCGGTGGCGATGATCAACCTGTGGAACCGGCTGCAGGTATCCAGGCACTGAGCGGTCGCTGCGGTCCGCTGCTCTGAGCTCCTCTCTCGAGTGCGGGAGAGGAGTTGGGTGAGGGCCGCGCGCCCTACATACTCGCCAGCCCAACATCCCACGACGCGAGCGCGCACCGCCCGCGCTTAGAACCGAGCCATGAACGCTTCCGAAGACTCCCAACTGTTCGCGCAATCGGTGCCGATGCTGATCGGCCTGGCTTACCGCATCCTCGGCTCGCGCGCCGACGCCGAAGACGCGGTCCAGGACACCTTTCTGAAGTGGCAGGCGACCGATCGCGGCGCGATCGACAACCCGGGCGCCTGGCTGACCACCGCCTGCACGCGCCGCTGCATCGACCTGCTGCGCTCGGCCCACCGCACCCGTGTCGACTACGTCGGCTCCTGGCTGCCCGAACCGATCCAGACCGCCGCGGCCGAGCGTCCCGACGAGCAGCTGTCGCTGGCCTCGTCGCTGTCGACCGCGTTCCTGCTGCTGCTCGAACGGCTGACCCCGAAGGAGCGCGCAGCGTATCTGCTGCACGAGATCTTCGAGCAGTCCTACGCCGACGTCGCCCGCACCCTGGAAATCGAGGAGGCCGCCTGCCGCAAGCTGGTCCAGCGCGCGCGCGCCAACGTCGAACAGGAAAAGGTCCGCCACGTCACCCCGGCCGAGCAACAGGACCAGCTCTTGGCCGCGTTCGAGACCGCATTGACCGAGGGCCGCACCGCGCCGCTGGCCGCCCTGCTGTCCGAGCAGATCGCCCTGCACGCCGACGGCGGCGGCAAGGTCACCGCCGTCGCCGAGGCCCTGCATGGCCGCGACGCGGTGCTGGGTTTCATCGAAAGCGTGCTGCACCCGGCCTGCCGCAACGATCACTGGACCTTCGTCGACCTCAACGGCTCGCGCGGCGTGATCCTCGAACGCGACGGCCGCATCGAGGCCGCGGTGAGTTTCGGCTACGACGAGAACGACCGCTTGCGCGACATCTTCATCATGCGCAACCCGGACAAGTTGGCGCGGCTGGAGGCGGTGAGGATTCGTTGAGTGGTTCGGGGCTTGGGATTCGGGCTTGGGACTCGCGACTCGGAGAGTGAAACCGTTCGCTTGCCCCCTTATCCCGAGTCCGTCGCCGCCGCCCCCACCGAGCGCAGGTAGGCGTCGAGGCCGCGCTCGCGGGTGTCGACGAAGCTCTCGCCGGTGGCGGCGTACTCGACGATGCGGTCGGGCCGGAAGCTGCGGAAGTCGGTGCGCAGGCGACACCAGGCGCCCAGGGTCCAGCTGCCGCCCCAGAACGACAGGCACAGCGGTTCGATGTCGCGCGCGCTCGCACGCGCTTCGCCATCGCGATAGACCAGGCGCAGCACGCGTTGTTCGAGCACCGCGCCGTGCAGGGCGTCGATCAGGCCGCTGGCTTCGATGCGGTTGTCGAGCTGTGGGGCGAAGATGCGGGTGCGGGCGCTGCGCGCGCGCAATTCCGGCGGCAGCACCGCTTCGATCTTGAGCAGGGCCGCGATCGCGCCGCGGCCCAGACGCTCGCCGCCGAAGGCGCGCACGAACCGCGTGCCGACCACCAGGGCTTCGAGCTCGTCGGGATTGAACATCAGCGGGGGGATGTCCGCGCCCTTGCGCAGCAGATAGCCGACTCCGGCCTCGCCCTCGATCGGCACGCCGGAGCGCTGCAGGTCGGCGACGTCGCGGTAGACCGTGCGCAGCGACACCTCCAGGGTCTGCGCCAGCTGCTGGGCGGTGATCGCATGGCGGCGTCCGCGCAGGGCATGGATCAGCAGGAACAGGCGGTCGGCGCGGCGCATCCGGCATGATCCCGCGCCGCCGCGCCGGGCTCAAGCGGCCGCATGGGATCCGGACCGCGACCGCCGATATTCATGCCCGCAGTTCCGAACGCGCGGTCGGCGCCAGGCGCAGCAGCTGCGGCGCCTGCTTGAGGTCGCCGAGCATGGCGTCGGCCAGCAGCGCGCGCCAACGCGGGTCGCCGTCCAGGGCGGCGAAGTGGGCACGCTGCGCGGCTTCGTCGGGATACCGGGCGAACCAGACCAGCACCGCCTCGCGCTCGCGCACCGGCAGGCGCGGGTAGCCGTTCGGCGACGGATCGGTCGCATAGGTCGCCAGCAGTTCGGCGCCGGCGCCGAGCAAGGGCGCGAAACGCTGCTCGAACAACTCGGCGAAACCGTCCTCGGCCGGCGCGTTCAGCTCGCAGATCCCGATCGCGACCACGCCCTCGCCGCTCGCGGCGCTGCCGACCGACGCGCGCGCGCTCGGCGCGGCCGCGAAGCCCGAACCCGGCCGCGCCGGCCTCAGCATCAGCACGTCGTCGTTGTCGAGCAGGGTCGCGTTGGCGGCCTCGCGGTGCCGCTTCCAGATCGGTCCGCCGTAGAAGGCGTCGAGCGAGGCCGCGCGCAAGGCGTGATTGGGAAACCCGCGCACCCAGGTGTAGCGATCGGCATGGTCGAGGTCGCGGAACTGCGCGATCACGTGCATCCCCACCGCTTCCTGCGGCTCGATGAATTCGCGCTCGAACAGATCGATCAGTTCGTCGCGGCGGCCCGGCTGCATGCGGTACTGGCGCAGTTCGATCACCGCATCCTCGTGCAGCAGGCGGCCGTGTTCGTCGCTGCGGTGCATCCACATATGCCAGTTGGTTTCCCAGCTGACGCCGCCGTCGGGCGAGAATTCCTGCTGCCAGTGCGCGGTGTTGGCGCTGATGGCGTTCCATACGAACTTGGCCGGCACCGGCCGGCCCTCGTGTTCGAGTTCGCCGTGGAATACGCCGACCCCGTTGTCGTAGCCGCCGACCACCGGCGGCTCGAGCACGCCGTCGTGGCTGCCGGCCCAATAGATGCTCCATTGCCGGCGCTCGAGGTTGAACAGGCGCAAAGTCATGCCCTGGAAGCCGTCCTCGGCGCCGGGGCGGCCCCAGTCGGAGACGAAGGCATCGACATTGCCCAGCCCGCCGAGCACCGGTGCGCAGGTCTGGACGGCCGGGAAGATCTCCCAGTCTTCGGACCCGACCAGGCGCTGGCGCAGGCGTTCGTTGTGCACCTGCCAACGGCCGTGCAGGAAATCGAAATCGTGGCGGCCGTCGGCCGCAGTGGTGTCGTTCATCGCGTCGCTCCTCGCATGCGGGCTCAGGCCCGCCGCGTCATCCACATGATCCAGTTGGTTTCCCAGCTGCGGCCGCCGTCCGCCGACAAGGCCTGCTCCCAGCGCACGCTGTCGGCGGTGATCTCCGACCAGGTCGCGCGCGAAGGCAGCATCCGGCCTTCGTGCGCTTCCAGCCCGTGGAACACGCCGATGCCGTCGCGGAAGCCGCCGCTGAGCGGCGCTTCGAGCACGCCGTCGCGATCGCTGGCCCAGTACACCTGCCACAGCTTCGTCGCCGGTTGATACAGGCGCAGGGCGAAGCCTTCGATGCCGCCGCCCCAGGCAGTGAGGTAGCGGTCGACGCTGCCGAGACCGCCGAGCACCGGCCGGCATTCGTCGGTGGCGTCGAATTCGATCCAGTCGTCGCTGCCGGCCAGGCGCTTGGCCAGGCGGCGGTTCTTGACCTGCCAACGACCGTGATAGAAGTCGAAATCGTGGCGGCCGTCGCGATCGGGCGCGGTCGGGCCGCCGCCGGCCGGGGCCGCCGCGGTCGCGGCGAACGGCGCCGCCTGCAGGACCGAGCTCATCGCTGCGAGCTGCGCGCTCGCCCCCACCTGCAGGATCAATCGTCGTTGCCGGTCCATCTCGCGCTTCCCCCGTGGCCGCGTCGGGCCAGGCCGTGCCGATCGCACGCCGCCACTGTGCGCGGGGGCTGCTGCCAGCCTGCTGTCAGCAGGGCGCAGCGGGAGGGCGAAAGCGAAAGCACGGGCAATGGAGAAAGCAAGGCAAGGCGCCCCCTCCCGCTCTTCGACGAAAGGGGCCAGGGGAGATTTGCCGCTGTCGTCGCTGTCGTCGCCCTCGCCGCCGTCGCTCCGAGTCCCGGCCTCAACCGGAGCTCAAGCCGCCGGCGCCACCGGGAACAGCACCCGCACTTCGAATCCGCGGCCTGGGCCGCGCGGGTCGTCGGCGCCGCGCTCCAGGCCTTCGCCGCATTCGATGCGGGCGCCATGGGTCTGGGCGATGCGGGCGACCAACGACAGGCCGATGCCGCTGCCGCCGTCCGGGCTGCCGGGCGCGCGGTAGAAGCGGTCGAAGATGCGTTGGCAGTCGTCGACCGCGACGCCGGGGCCGTTGTCGGCGACGCACAGCGCGACCGCACCGTCGCCTTCGGCATGGCAGGAAACCGCGACGGTACCGTCGGCGCCGGCATGGCGTACCGCGTTGTCGATCAGGTTGCGCAGCAGGATGCCGAGCTGGTCGACGTCGCCGAGCAAGCGGGTCGGTTCGGCGCGCAGGGTGATGCGCTGGCGGCGTTCGCGGGCGAGCGTCTCGAAGTCGCGGATCACCAGCACGATCAAGTCGGACAGATCCAGCGGCGCCAGCCGCACCGATTCTTCGCCGGCATCGAGCCGGGCCAGGTCGAGCAACTGCTCGGACAGGCGCGCGCTGCGTTGCACGCCGGCGCGCAAGCGCAGCAAGGCGGCGTTCTTTTCTTCCAGGGTGTCGGCGCGCAGGGCCAGCTCGGCATGGGTGCTGAGCACCGCCAGCGGCGTACGCAATTCGTGGGCGGCGTCGGCGATGAACCGGCGCTCGTGCTGGACCGCGGTGTCGACGCGTTCGAGCTGGCTGTTGAAGGCGTCGACCAGCGGCCGGAACTCGTTCGGCAACTCGGCGCTGGGCAGCGGCGTGAGATCTAGCGGCGGGCGCTCGCGCAGGGTGTCGCGCAAGGTCGTCAGCGGCCGCAGCGAACGGCCGATCACCATCCACATCGCCAACCCGAACACCACCAGGATCAAGGCCGCGGCGAGCAGGCTGCCGAGAATCCAGCCCTGCAGTTCCTGGATCGCCATCTGCTTGGTGCGGCCGACCTGCACCACCAGGCCGCGCAGGGGGTCGGTGAGGCTGTAGACCTGCCAGCGCTCGCCGTGGATCTCGCGGCGGGCGAAGCCGTCGCGGAAGTCGGGCTTCAACGGCTCCAGCGGCGCGGCCGCCGAATACACCACGTTGCGGCCCTGCGCCCACACCTGGAAGCTCATCTTGCGATCGGCCTCGACCGGCACGGTGACCCGCTTCGGGTCGCGCGAGGGCAGCCGCTCCAATCCCTCCGGCATCGACGCCAGCACCTGCTCGGCGATCTCGCGCAGCGAGTTGTCGAGAAAACCGGTGTGCTCGCGGCCGAGCTGCCAGATCTGGCAGCCCATCCATACGAACCAGGCCAGCAGCACGCTCTTGATCAGGACGAAGGTCAGGCGCCAGCGCAGCGAGCGGGTGCCGCGGCAACGCTTGTCGGCGACAGCCGCGGGCGCAGCAACCGCGGACGCGGCAGCCGCAGGCTTCGCGGGTGCGGGCGCGCTCATGCCGCCCCCGCGCCGACGCGATAGCCGTAGCCGTGCACGGTCACGATCAGGTGTTCGCCGAGCTTGCGCCGCAGCTGGTGCACGTACACCGCGATGGTGTTGCTTTCGATGGTGCCGGAGCTGCCGTACACGGCTTCCTCGAGTTGCTCGCGAGTGACCACCCGGCCCTGGCGTTCGAGCAGCAGCATCAGGGTGCGGAACTCGTGCCCGCTCAGCGCGACCGGTTCGCCGTCGCGACTGACCAGGCGCCGCGCCGGGTCGAGCACCACCGTGCCGCAGCTCAGCACCGGCGAGACCCGGCCCTGGCTGCGCCGCATCACCGCGCGCAGGCGCGCGCACAACTCGTCGAGCTGGAACGGCTTGACGATGTAGTCGTCGGCGCCGGCATCGAGCCCGGCGATGCGTTCGCTGAGCTTGTCGCGCGCGGTCACGATCAGCACCGGGGTCGCGTCGTAGCGGCCGCGCAGGGTCGCCAGCACGCCCAGGCCGCTGCCGCCGGGCAGGCCGAGATCGAGCAGGACCGCATCGAAGTCGTGATCGACCAGGGCGGTCTTCGCCAAGGGCGCATCGGCGACCCAGTCGACCCGCCAACCGTCGTGCATCAGGCCCGCGCGCACCGCCTCGGCGAGCATCGCGTCGTCTTCCACCAGCAGGATGTTCATGCCTCGCCTTGCGTCACCTTGTCGCATCGCCAGCCGCACAGTGCGCCGGCACGATTAAAAACTTCTTAAAAGCAGGCGCGCAGGATGCGCTGCATTCCGGTCAGGAGCCTCGCCATGCCCGCCCCGCCGTTCTTCGCCGCCCGCAGCGGCGCTCCGCGCGCATCGCCGCCGACGATGCTACCCCCGCCGCCGGTGCCGATCGACGCACTCGCGTCGCGGCCGCGAACCCTGCGCAGCGCCGACGCCCCGCTCCCTGACGCCTCCTTTCCCTCCCCCTCCCGGAACCCGCCGCCCATGAAACCCCAGCCTGCCGCTCCCGACCCGACCGCCCCCGCGCCCCGGACCCTGGCCGGCCTGGTGGTCCGCCCGGTAGTGCGCGAAGACGCCGCCGTGCTGATCGAGCTGTGCAACGAACACGCCGAGCAGCTCGCCCTGGAACGCCGGCCCTACGGCCCGCCGCGCAACGATGCGCTGGAGCTGATGGAAGTGCTGTTCGAGCCGCCGTTCGGCGCCTGGGCCTGGATCGCCGAGGTCGACGGCCTGCACGTCGGCTACGCCAGCGCCACCGCCGGCTTCTCGATGCTCGAACGCGCCTATTGCCTGCAGCTCGACGACCCTTACCTGCGCGCGCCGTGGCGGGGCCGCGGCATCGAGGCCGAGCTGTTCCGCCAGGCGCTCGACGCGGCGCGCCGGTTCGGTTGCCTCAACCTGCAGTGCCAGTCGCCGCTGTGGAGCGAGGCCGCGCGCGAGGCCGATGCCCCGGTGCGCGCACTGCGCATGGACGCGATGCGCTACGTGGTGCGGATGGACAGCGAGACCGCCGCGGCCTGAGCGCGAGGTTCCGCTCAGTCGCGGTCCGGTGAGCGTTCGAACAGGTCCGACTGGACGGCGCCGTCCTCGTCTTCGGCGAAACCCGACAGGCCGACGCCGACCAACCGGAACAGGGTCTGCGCCGGCAGCTCGACCCGCGCGCGCAGCGCGCAGGCGATGTCGGCCAGCTCGGTCTCGTCGGCCGGCGGATGCGCCGCGGTCAGGCTGCGGGTGAGGATGCGGAAGTCGGCGGTCTTGAGCTTCAGCACCACGGTGCGGGCGACCCGCCCCGGGCTGCGCTGCAGTTCGCGTCGATAGCCGGCCCAGGTCTTGGCCGCCAGCCGGCGGATGTCGGCCTCGACCTGCTCCAGCGGCAGGTCGCGCTCGAAGGTGTCCTCCGAAGACACCTGCAGGGTCGGCCGCTCCGGTTCGACCGCGTTGTGGTCGATGCCGAGCGAGAGTTCGTGCAGGCGCCGTCCCCAGCGGCCGAAACGCTGCTCCAGTGCGAGCGCGCCGAGCGCGCGCAGATCGGCGACCACGCCGACGCCGAGTTCGGCGAGCTTGGCCTCCATGACCTTGCCGACCCCGGGCAGGCGCCCGACCGGCAGCGGCGCCAGAAAGGCCTCGACCTGGTGCGGGCGGATCACGAACAGCCCATCGGGCTTGCGCCAGTCCGAGGCGATCTTGGCCAGGAACTTGTTCGACGCCACTCCGGCCGATGCGGTCAGCCGGGTCTCTTCGCGGATCGCCGTGCGGATCGCCTCGGCGGTCGCAGTGGCCGAGGGCAGGCCGGTCTTGGTGGTGGTGACGTCGAGATAGGCCTCGTCGAGCGACAAGGGTTCGATCAGGTCGGTGTGGCGGGCGAAGATCTCGCGCACCTGGCGCGAGACCGCCTTGTAGCGCGCGAAGTCCGGCGGCACGAACACCGCGTGCGGGCACAGGCGCTCGGCGCGCACCGCCGGCATCGCCGAACGCACGCCGAACTTGCGCGCCTCGTAACTGGCCGCGCACACCACCGAACGCGCGCCGCGCCAGGCCACCACCACCGGCTGGCCGCGCAGCTCCGGCGCATCGCGCTGCTCGACCGACGCGTAGAACGCGTCCATGTCGACGTGCAGGACTTTGCGGCTGGGCGCGGTTTCGGACACGGCACCGGGGCAGGCGGACGAACGCGCCATGGTAGCGCCTCGTCGCCTGCCCGCTTGCGCCGGATCGGGCGGATCGCCGCGACGGTCAGAGCGGCTGGAACAACACTTCCAGCTGGTCGACGCTGTTGAGGCCGGCGCCGTAGGTGCCGTCGCCCTGATCGGATTGCCCGGCGTTCGGCAGCGCGTCGACCAACGCGGCGAAAGCGTCGGGAACATTGTCCTGCCATAGCGCGATCTGGCCGACGATGGATTGATTCTCCGGGAAGCCGGCCAGCAACGCGGTTACGGTGGGCACGTCGGCGGCGGTGAACTGCTGGTCCTGGTCGTTCACCATCACCAGATGGATGCCGATGATCTCGGTGGCATCGACATTGCTGGCGACGATGCCGATGCAGGAAGTGAAGTTGCCGAACTGCACCGTCGGCACGGGCTGGCCGTTGACCGGCAGAATCGCCTGCGCGCTGGCCCACTGGCATTCGCCGATGTCGAGCGGCGTGCGGCAACGAGTGATCTGATAAGGCATCTGAAGTCTCCTGTGGGTGAGACGCAGCGGATGCCGCGCCAGCGTTCCTTCTAGCGGCCCCGGCCGCGGCGCGATATGCGGACGCGGTCCGCAGCGCGGCATCGCGTCGGTTCCGGCATCGCGAGGGCTATGGCATCGCAAAGGCTTCGGCATCGCGTCGGATCCGGCGCGCAAACGCCGCCTGCGTCGCGGATCGCCCTGCGCACCGCCCTCGCCGCTTCACGGCCGCGCGCCGGCCGCGTTCTGGCGGACATGACTATCTCTCTACGCACACACGCCGAGGAAGCGGCCGTCGATTCGCATCCCTGCTTCGCCGGCCTGCCGGAACCGGAATCGGCCGAGTTCGAGGCCTTGTGCCGCTTCTGCGAAGAGCACCGGATCGAGGTGCTGTCGTCGCTGCCCTGGGTCGCGGCCGAGATCGCCGCGCTCGAAGGCTTCGACGCCATGCTGCGGCTGGTGCGCCGCCACGGCGGGCGCCGGCTGTACCTCTCGCGCAGCCGCAACGCGTGCTCGACCCGGCTCGGCGTGGCCCTGGACCCGCTCACCCATCGGCGCCTGCTCGACCGCGCCAGCGCCGCCGGCACCATCGAGATCCCTTCGGCCTGGGGCGTGTTCGTCGGCCTGCGCCGGGTCGGCATCCGCGCCGCGGTGCGCGCCGGGCGCAGCCAGCGCGAGGTCGCCCAGACCTTCGGGGTGACCGAACGCCACCTGCGCCGCGAGGCCGACAACCTGCGCCCGGACGGACTGCGCGCCGACTGACCGGGGCCGGATCGGCCGCGCGGCGCCGGCCCGACTGCGCCGCGCGCGCGGCATCGGCGACAATGGCGCCCCTTGCCTGCCACCGCCCTCCGCCATGTCCGCCACCTCCCCCGTGCCCAGCTCCATCTCCCTGACCCGCTACCTGATCGAAGAACAACGCGCCGGGCGGATCAACCCCGACCTGCGCCTGCTGATCGAAGTCGTCGCCCGCGCCTGCAAGACCATCTCGATCGCGGTCGGCAAGGGTGCGCTCGGCGGGGTACTCGGCGAAGCCGGCAACCCCGGCGAGGCCCGCATGAACATTCAGGGCGAGGCGCAGAAGAAGCTCGACGTGCTCAGCAACGAGATTCTGCTCGAAGCCAATGCCTGGGGCGGCCACCTCGCCGGCCTGGCCTCGGAGGAGATGGACACCTCGCACCCGATCCCCGACGTCTACCCGCGCGGCAACTACCTGCTGCTGTTCGATCCCCTCGACGGCTCGTCCAACATCGACGTCAACATTTCGGTCGGCACGATCTTCTCGGTGCTGCGCTGCCCCGACGGGGTGACCCAGGCCGCCGACAAGGACTTCCTCCAGCCCGGCACCGAACAGGTCTGCGCCGGCTACACGACCTATGGCCCGAGCACGATGCTGGTGCTGACCATCGGCAACGGCACCCACGCCTTTACCCTCGACCGCGAAGTCGGCAGCTTCGTGATGACCACGCGCAACATGACCATTCCCGAGGAAACCAAGGAGTTCGCGGTCAACATGTCGAACCAGCGCCACTGGCAGCCGCCGATGCAGGCCTACGTGGCCGATCTGCTGGCCGGCAAGGAAGGCCCGCGCGGCAAGGACTTCAACATGCGCTGGGTCGCCTCGATGGTCGCCGACGTGCACCGCATCCTGACCCGCGGCGGCATCTTCAGCTATCCGCTCGACGCCAAGTGCGCCGACAAGGGCGGCAAGCTGCGCCTGATGTACGAGGCCAACCCGATGAGCTTCCTGGTCGAACAGGCCGGCGGCGCCGCCAGCACCGGCCGCCAGCGCATGCTCGAAGTGCAGCCGACCGGCCTGCACATGCGCGTGCCGGTGTTCCTCGGCAGCAAGGCCGAAGTCGAGACCGCGGTGCGCTACCACCGCGAGCACGACGCTGAACAGGCCTGAGCCAGGGCCTGAGGTTCACAGCTGAACAGGCGTGCCCTGCCGGCTTCGGCAGGGTGTCGCCGCGCCACCGTTCGCCGGGGGGACATCGGCCGTCCCCCGCGCGCGTCGTCGATGAACCCCAGGGATGAATCGATCGCGGCGGTGCCTAAACGCGCATCGCCGCCGATAGCGGTCGCCCGATGACCGGCTTTGCTTCGAGTGTGCGTTGGTAGTAACACTTGCAGTGTGTCGGCGCCTTGCGCCCACGGGGAACAGCGATGTCGAACAGTACTCGGCGCGACGTGGGAGGTCGCTACGCGGCCGGCGGCGTGGCCTCGCGCAAACTCGCCGCGGCGCGCGACTTCGCCGGCCGCGAGCTGCTTTACCTGAGTCCCGGCGGCGCCGGGCGCATGCACGCCCTGACCGCGCTGCAGACCCTGGGCTGGACCCTGCGCCGCGCGGTCGACGCGCGCGCCGCGATGCGCATGCTGTACGCCGACCTGCGTCTGCCGCATGCGGTATTGATCGACCTGCGCGAAGGCTTCGACGCGCGCGACCTCGACGAGCTCGGTCCGGCCTTGAGCGCGCACAACGCCGGCTGGATCGCCGGCATCGCCGCCGACCAGGTCGAAGATCCGGTCGTGCGCCGGCTGATCCGCGACTACTGTTACGACTACGTCACCCTGCCCTGCCCCGAAACCGTGCTGCATACGGTGATCGGCCACGCCTACGGCATGGCCGCGCTGGCCTGCGGCCACAGCGACGATGCCGGCTCGGGCTACGTCGACGGCCTGATCGGCGACAGCGAACCCATGCGCACCCTGGGCCGGATCCTGAAGAAGGCCGCCTCGACCGGTGCGCCGGCCTTCATCTGCGGCGAGACCGGCACCGGCAAGGAACTCGCGGCGATGGCGATCCACCGCCATTCGCGCCGCCAGCGCAGTCCGTTCGTGGCGATCAATTGCGGCGCGATTGCGCACCACTTGGTCGAGTCGGAGCTGTTCGGCTACGAACGCGGCGGCGTCGCCGGCGCGCAGCAGCGCAAGCCCGGCCGCATCGAGATGGCCCACGGCGGCACCTTGTTCCTCGACGAAATCGGCGAACTGCCGCTGGAAGGCCAAACCTCGCTGCTGCGCTTCCTCGAACAGGGCAGCATCGACCGTCCCGGCGGCCAGGAGCCGGTCAAGATCGACGTGCGCATCGTCTCGGCGACCCACCACGACCTCGAGCTCGCGGTCGCCGAAGGCCGTTTCCGCAGCGACCTCTATCACCGCCTGTGCGTGCTGCGCCTGCAGCTGCCGCCGCTACGCGAACGCGGCGGCGACATCGACCTGCTCGCCGACTACGCGCTGCAACGGTATGCGCAGGAAAACAGCCGCGGCCTGAAAGGTTTTTCGCCGTGCGCGCGCCATGCGATGCACCGCCACGCCTGGCCCGGCAACGTGCGCGAGCTGATCAACCGAGTGCGTCAGGCGGCGGTGATGGCCGAAGGCCGCTACATCACCGCCGCCGACCTGCGCATCGGTCCGGTCGGCGACGCACCGCCGATGACCCTGGAAGAAGCGCGCGACACCGCGACCCGCGAAGCGATCGAACGCGCGCTGCACCGCAACCGCCGCCGTCTCGGCGAGTCGGCGCGCGAACTCGGTGTGTCGCGGGTGACGCTTTACCGGCTGATGCAGAAACTCGGCATGCGCAGCAGCGAAGACGACGCCTCCGAGGAAACGCAGACCGCCTGAGCGCGCTGCGCATGGCCGCAACGCATCCGGCCCGCCGGCACCGGCGCATCGGACCTCCAGGCCGCCGCCTGCGCGCCTAGCGCTTGGCTTCTTCCAGCGAACGGCGCGGCAGGTCGATGGTGAACACGCAGCCCGAACCGGGAAGGTTGCGGACGCTCAGATCGCCGTTGTTGGCCAGGATGCTGCGGCGGGCGATCGACAACCCCAGACCCAATCCGCTGGTGTCCGCGCCGGCCTGGGAGAACGGCTGGAACAAGGCTTCCGCATCGCCCGGCGGCAGGCCGCCGCAACGATCCTCGACATCGATCAGGATGCGATCGGCCGCGGCATAGGCGTTGAGGACGATCTCGCTGCCGGGATGGGAGAACTTGAACGCGTTCTGCAGCAGATTGCCCACCGCCGACAGCAGCAGATCGCGGTCGGCATCGACCGCCAGCATCGGGTCGACGTTCGATACGGCCAGGCTGCAATTTCTCACCTGCGCTTCGAGCGAGGCCGACAATTTGATCTCGGCGATGAAATCCGACAGCGAGAACAGATGCTGATGCACCGGCATCCCCGCGGTCATGCGGACCTCGGCCAGCGATCGGTCGATCAGGTTGCCCAGGCTCACCAGGGCGCGATCGAGCACGCCGCCGGTGGCGCCGCCCAGGCCGACGTTGCCTTCCTTGATGATCGACAGCGCCAGCGTCGCGGTGCACAGGTGGTTGCGAAGCTCGTGAGCGAAGAAGCCCAGCTTTTCGTTCAGGGCGTCGACCTGCTGGCCGGCGAGGGCGAAATCGTGTTGATAGCCGAATTCGGTCACCGCGTTGGCGATCGCATTGTCGAGGCAACGATTGAGCGTCCTGAACTCGTCGATGTCGATTTGCACGCCGCGTTCCACCGCCAGGTCGGTGATGGCCTGGCACAGGTCGCCGTAATCGTGGACGACCTCATCGATGCTGAAACCGTGAGCCAGCAACTCCTTGCCGTGCAGCGCCGCGGTTTCGCCGATCTCCGACAACGCGGGCTGGCCTCCGCCGGTGGGCCCCGACACCTTGCGGCTGCGCGCAGGCTCGGAAGTCTGTTCCACCCGCAGGGTCTTGATGAGCTGCTCCAGGAATACGGTGATGCCGTGTTCCAGCTCCACTTCCGGCACGCCCGGCGGCGCGCGCCGGGCCACCTTGACCCGGCACCGGGCTATGAGCTCGGCGCGGTTCGATGTGAGGAACTCATGCATCATCCCGACACGATACGCGGCCCTCGTTCGGTCCGTTGGGGTGGCGGCCGGCCCGCGGGAGGTCGCAATCGCCTGCGGCCTCGGGTTGGCCGGAGCATCGCCAGGCCGCGCCCTGCGGCGATATTTGCCGCCCACCACGCATCGATTAAAATACTCTTTAAAATCAACCAACTACAATCGATACTAAGTCGGCGGCACCGGCTCCGACCGCCGCTTCGCACGCGTTTTGCGCCGACAGCGCCAGCCCGGCCGTGTCGATTCGCCGCCTCGCCGTTCGTCGGATGGATACCACCCCAAGCGACGGAGCACCGGTATGAGGATCTATTGGATCAGGGCCCAGGCGCCACGGCGGGTCCTGGCGCTGGTCAAGCACCTCGGCATCGACGCCGAGTTGATCGAAAAGGACCTGATGGCCGGCGAACTCAAGGCCGCCGACTATGCCGCGCTCAATCCCAACTGCAAGGCGCCGACTCTGGTCGACGGCGAACGCGTGCTGTGGGAGTCCTCGGCGATCATGGCCTACCTGTGCATCAAGCAAGGCTCGGACATGTGGCCGGCGCACTGCCCCGACGAACAGGTCGAGGTGTTGCGCTGGCTGTCGTGGAACGACTGCCACTGGGCCGAGGCGGTGTCGCCGTTCTACTTCGAACATGTGGTCAAGAGCACCTTCGGCTTCGGCCCGCCGGACACCGAGTCGTTGCAGGGCGAGGCCGCGCGCCTGGCGAAATTCGCTCGCGTGCTCGATGCGCATCTCGCCGATCGCCGCTACATCGCCTGCGGCCGGCTGACCATCGCCGACTTCCAGCTCGCCTCGATGGCGGCTTACTGGCGCGAGTCGCAGATGCCGTTCGAACCCTACGCCCACATCCGGCGCTGGCTCGACGAGCTGATGCGCCTGCCAGCCTGGGCCGATCCCTGGCCGAGCGAACACCCGCCGGTGGCGGCAGGCTGAAAGCGGTGCCGATCGAGGCTGGCTACTGTGGTTAGGCGTCTTCGAAAAATCGGGACGGAGGCCTCCCACCTCCGCCCCGACGCGAGCGCCGTCGAACCGACGACACCGGACTGGGCATTCGAGATGGAACTCGGCGCCGGCGTGACATACGGAGCCGCGCGAGAGTCGCGACAAACCCGGTAAGTTATTGAATTATATTATTATTTTCCGTTCCATTGCCGTTGCACCGAAGCGATCCGGCGAAAGCGGTGCGCCCGGGTTACCGCGGCGGCGAACCGGCGGCGCGCGCACTGCGATAGACCCATGCACGGCCTGATCCGGCGGCCGGCGGGCTCTCGGCGAAACCGTGTAAACAAGCACATCGACGCCGTCGCCTTTTTGCAACGCGCCTCGCGTGCGAGGATGACCGCCTTCCCGCGCCTGCCTTTCCCGCCATGTCACCGACGATCGACGCCCCGGACGATTTCATCGAGGTCTATCCCGGGGCCCTGACGCGCGAGCAATGCGCGGACCTGCGGCGCCGGTTCGACGCCAGCCGCGACAGCGAGCCGGGCCGGGTCGGCGGCGGCGTGTTGCCGGACCTCAAGGACAGCCGAGACCTGACCATCACCGGGCGCGAAGGCTGGAAGGACGTCGAGATCGCCCTGAATCTGGCGGTGTTCCGCGGCCTGCTGAGCTACCTGCGCCGTTACCCGCACACGATGATCGCGCCGCTGATGCTGGAAGCGCCCTCGGCCGACGGCAAGCGTCACCGCCTCACCCCCGAGCGCATGGCCGAGATGGACGACAATGCGCTGGCGCCGATCGCCCAGACCGTGTTCCGCCCGGGCTCGATCAACCTGCAGCGCTACACCGCCGACCGCGGCGGTTACCCGTACTGGCATTGCGAGCTGTATCCGCGCGACCCGGGCGGCGAAACCCTGCATCGGCACGTGCTGTGGACGATCTACCTCAACGACGGCTTCGAGGAAGGCGAGACCGAATTCCTGTATCAGCGCCGCAAGATCGTGCCGCGTGCCGGCGACCTGCTGATCGCGCCGGCCGCGTTCACCCACACCCATCGGGGCAACCGGCCCAAGGGCGGCGACAAGTACATCGCGACCAGCTGGATCCTGTTCCAGCGCGCCGAGCAGTTGTTCGGCGGGCGCTGAGCGCTCGAGGCGAGGCAGCTGCGTAGCCGGTTCCCCTGCGCGACCACGACGCGGGCCTGCGTCGAACGCAGGCGCCCGCCCCCCTTCGTCAAAGGGCGCGAATGATGCGGCAAGCTTGGTACAGGTTCGAAGCCCTTCGCTGTTCCCCCTCTGAGAGGGGCCCGGGGGATGTGTTGTCGGCTGCCAACGACCAGCCGCCGAATCAGGGATTGCGCGGGTGGTTCAGCACCAGCCAGTACAAGCCGACCTGCTTGACCGCCCAGACGAATTGCTCGAAATCCACCGGCTTCTGGATGTAGCTGTTGACCCCGAGCGCGTAGCTCGCCTCGACGTCGAAGGGCTCGGTGCTGGTGGTCAGCACCACCACCGGCAGGGTGCGGGTGGGCTCGTGGGCGCGGATCGCCTGCAGCACTTCGCGGCCGTCGACCTTCGGCAGGTTCAGGTCGAGCAGGACGATCGACGGCAGATCGTTGGGGTCGCGATCGGAATAGCGGCCGCGGGCGAACAGGTAGTCCAGCGCCTCGGCGCCGTCGCCCATCACCACCAGCCTGTTGGCGATCTTGGCCTCGTCGAAGGCGAGCCGGGTCAGCTCGACGTCGTCGGGATTGTCCTCGACCAGCAGGATTTCCTTATGCATCTGTGTTTTCCTCGCCCGCCGCAGCGACGGGCAACTCCACTATGAAAGTACTGCCCGCCCCGGGCTGCGAATGCGCACGCAGCTCGCCGCGGTGGCGCTCGGCCACGCGGCGCGCGATCGCCAGGCCCAGGCCGTGACCGCCGCCCTGGTCCGGCCCGTGCAGGCGCTGGAAGGGCTCGAACAGTTTGTGAGCATATCGCATGTCAAAACCGGAGCCGTGGTCGCGGATGCTCAGCTGCAGACGGCCCGCGACGGTTTCGCCGGCGACCTCGATGCGCACCGGCTCGACCTGGCCTTCGCGTTCGCAGGAGAACTTCCAGGCGTTGTGCATCAGCTGGTTCAGCATCAGCTTGAGCAGGCGCTCGTCGCCTTCGACCTGCAAGCCGGGCTGGACGGCGATTTCGCCGCGATGGCGCGGATCGGCGTCCTGCAGCTCGGCGCCGACCCAGTCGGCGAGCAGGCTCAGGTCGACCGGCGCCGTCCGCATCTCGGCGCGGGTCACGTGCGACAACTCGGTCAGCGCGGCGAGCAAGCCGGTCATGCGCGAGGCCGCGGCGCGGATGCGCCCCAGGTAATCGCGGTCGGTCTCGTTCAAGCGCTCCATCGCGCGTTCGCTCAGCAGGGCCGAGAAACTTTCGATCGAGCGCAGCGGCGCACGCAGGTCGTGGGCGACCGCATCGGCGAACAGCTGCAACTGCCGGTTGGAGGCATCGAGCGCAGCGCCGCGTTCCTCGATGCGCGCGCTCAGGGCGATGCCGGCTTCGCGCTCGCCGCGGATGTCGCGCATGTGCGAGATGAAATATTGCGGGGCGCCGGACTCGTCGCGCATCACCGCGATGTTGAGCTGCACCCAGACCTCGCTGCCGTCGCGGTGCACGTAGCGCTTGTGTTCGTCGACCGAGGCCAGGCTGCCGTTGACCAGCGCGCTGACCAGGTTGTTGCTGATCGCCAGGTCGTCGGGGTGGGTCACTTCGCTGTAGTGATGCCCGCGCAGCTCGTCTTCGCGGTAACCGAGCATCGCGCACAACGCCGGGTTGGTTTCCAGCCAGATCCCCTCGGTCGAGACGATCGCCATGCCGATGTTCGAGGCGGCCATGGCCTGCCGGAAACGGTCGTCGCCGATCTTGGAGGCCACTGCGGCGGTGGCATGGGCGGCGGCGGGCGTGGCGCGCGGGAGACTCATCGGTGCTGGGGCAGGGGGCTTCGGCGGATTATGTGACCGGGGAGTGTATCCGCCCGGCTCGTGACGGCACGGTGGACGGCCGAATACGGCGCCCACACAGCCAAGTCGAGCACAATGCCGGCATGGATTTCCCTCAGATCGCCTTCCTGCTGATCCTGGGCGCAGCGCTGTATTTGTTCATCAGCGAGCGCCTGCGGGTCGATGTGACCGCCATGCTGACCCTGCTGGCGCTGGTGCTGACCGGCGTGCTCGACGCCAAGCAGGCCTTGTCGGGCTTCGCCAGCGAACCGGCGATCATCGTCGCGGCGGTGTTCGTGATCTCCGGGGGCCTGGCCGCGACCGGCATCACCGAGCGCCTGGGCCAATGGATCGGCGACGCCTCCGGCAAGAGCGAGACCCGCGCGATAGCGGTGACCATGCCGGCGGTCGCGGCGCTGTCCTCGTTCACCCACCATGTCATGGTCACGGCGATGATGCTGCCGATCCTGACCCGCTTCGCCAAGGCGCGCGGGCTGTCGACCTCGCGCCTGCTGATGCCGATGTCGTTCGCCGCCTCGCTCGGCACCACCCTGACCCTGGTCAGCGCGCCGGCCTTCCTGCTCGCCGACAACCTGATCGAACGCACCGGCGCGCCGGGCCTGGGCATCTTCTCGATCACTCCGATCGGCCTGGCCCTGGTGGCGCTGGGGATGATCTACATGCTCGCCACGCGCTGGCTGTTGCCCAAGCGTGGCGGCGAGCACGGCGACGACGGCTATCTGCGCCTGGACCGTTACCGCACCGAGCTGCTGATCGTCGAAGGCTCGCGCTGGAGCACCCGGCCGCTGGCCGAATTGCAGAAGGCGCTCGGCGACCGATTCGTCCTCACCGGCTGGCTGCGCAACGGCCAGCGCCGCCAGGACCTCGGCCCGGGCAGCCCGCTGATCAGCGGCGACATCCTGCTGGTCGAGGCTTCGGCCGACGCGTTGGCCTCGCTGCACGACGACAGCGGACTCGATCTCAACGCGATCGCGCGCTTCGGCGGCGGCATCGAGGGCGACGGCGAGCCGCAACTGGTGCAGGCGGTGGTCGCGCCCGGCTCGGAATTCATCGGGCGCAGCGTGCGCGAACTCGATTTCGCGCGCCGTTTCCACGCCGTCATCGCCGGCCTGTGGCGTCGCCAGGGCGCGGTCGCGCCGCGGCTGTCGGACGCGCGCCTGCGCGAGGGCGACCTGCTGGTGCTGTGGGGCCGGCCCTCGCGGTTCGCCGAACTGGCCGCGCACCACGGTTTTCTGATGCTGGTGCCGTTCGCCGGCGAAGCGCGCCGGCGCATCCGCGCGCCGCTGGCGCTGGCGATCCTCGCCGCGACCGTGATCGCCGCGGCCACCGAATGGCTGCCGGCGTCGCTGGCGTTCCTGCTCGGCGCGGTGGCGATGGTGGCCACGCGCTGCGTCGATGTCGAACAGGCCTACCGCGAGATCGACGTGCGCATCTTCGTGATGATCGCCGGGGTGATCCCGCTCGGCGTGGCGATGGAACAGACCGGCACCGCGCAGCTCCTCGCGCAGGGTTTGTTGCACGTGGTCTCGGGCTGGTCGCCGCTGGCGGTCCTGCTGGTCATGTTCGCCTCCGCCGCCTTGCTGACCCAGATTTTGTCCGACGCCGCCACCACCGTGCTGCTCGGTCCCATCGCGATCTCCCTGGCGCAGTCGCTCGGCCTGCCGCCGACCCCGTTCGTGGTCTGCACCGCGCTCGGCGCGGTCGCCGCCTTCCTGACCCCGATCGGCCATCACGGCAACCTGCTGATCCTCGGCCCGGGCCAGTACCGCTTCAACGACTTCCTGCGCATCGGTCTGCCGTTGACCGCGATGATCGCGCTGGTCAGCGCCTGGATGGCACGGTGGCTGTGGCTGGGCGGGCCGTTGTGGCCGCTGTCGTCCTGACGGCCTCATGTCGCTTCGTCGCGTCGTGATCGCGGGGCGCGGCGGCCGCATCGTTCGATCGTGTCGACGAAACGTTTCAGCGTTGGATGTGGTCTTACCGGCGGGAGTCGCGATCGGCTCGCGATGGCGGGTAGGGAATTTCCTACCCCACGTTCGGCGGTCCACTGAGAGCAATCGGTCACAGCTTGCCTCAACTTAGCCAGGCCCCGGCAGCGCGACGAGTGCGTTGGCAAGGACGCCGCTCAGCAAAGGACTAGTTCGCCGCCTTGAGCAAGCGGTCCAGCTGGGCCGGGGCCCTTCTTCCTTTCGATTCCTCCGAATCCAGGCACGGTCATGCGTTACACGGTGCAACTGAGCGAATCCGACTATCAAGGCCGCCGACTGTCGTGCGACGTCGCCGACGAACACTTCAGCGATGCCATCCAGGCCTCCCATGCGGCCAAGACCGAGGCCTTCCACCTGACCATGCAGCTCGGCCTGCCGGTCGCGATCCGCATCTTCGAAGACAGCCGCATCTACCTGTCGCACATCATGCCGGCGCCGCGACGCTGAGCCTTCGCGTCTTCGGTCGCTTCCGCAACCCGAGGTCAGTGGTAGGAACGCGTGAGCTGCGACCACGGATGACGGTCAGCGGCGCAGGTGGCGGGTCACTGCGCGGTCGCGACTTGCGTCGCTCCTACCCCAGGCCTCATTCGGCGCTTCGAAGTCCTTTGTAGGAGCTGCGTGAGCTGCGACCGCGGGCTGGCGGCCGGCTGCGCAGGTACGGGCGACTGCGCGGTCGCGACTCACGTCGCTCCTGCAAAAGGACCTCCGGCCTCGGTCGGAGCTTCGAGGTCTCTGTAGGAGCTGCGTGAGCTGCGACCGCGGGCTGGCGGCCGGCTGCGCAGGTACGGGCGACTGCGCGGTCGCGACTCACGTCGCTCCTGCAAAAGGACCTCTGGCCTCAGTCGGAGCTTCCAGGTCTCTGTAGGAGCTGCGTGAGCTGCGACCGCGGGCTGGCGGCCGGCTGCGCAGGTGCGGGCGACTGCGCGGTCGCGACTCACGTCGCTCCTGCAAAAGGACTCTGGCCTCGGTCGGAGCTTCGAGGTCTCTGTAGGAGCTGCGTGAGCTGCGACCGCGGGCTGGCGGCCGGCTGCGCAGGTACGGGCGACTGCGCGGTCGCGACTCACGTCGCCCCTGCAAAAGGACTTCTGACCTCGGTCGGAGCTTCGAGGTCTCTGTAGGAGCTGCGTGAGCTGCGACCGCGGGCTGGCGGCCGGCTGCGCAGGTACGGGCGACTGCGCGGTCGCGACTCACGTCGCTCCTGCAAAAGGACCTCTGGCCTCGGTCGGAGCTTCGAGGTCTCTGTAGGAGCTGCGTGAGCTGCGACCGCGGGCTGGCGGCCGGCTGCGCAGGTACGGGCGACTGCGCGGTCGCGACTTGCATCGCTCCTGCATTAGAACCTGCCTCTTCTCGCGTCGGCAATGCGAAACCGTATCCGCAGCGCCATCGACCGCTTATCCGGCGTCCGGCGACACCGCGAAGTAAATACCATCGACGCTGCCGTTGAGGCCGCAGTACTCGGGGCCCCGCAGCGGTTTGCCGTCCGCGTCCAGGGCCTGCACACGCAGGGCGGCGCCTTCGCGGGTCAGCTTCAGGGAGCTGCCCCGGTCGTCGTCGACCTGCACTTTCAACTCCGCGCCGACGACGCGCCCGCTGCCGGCGGTGTCGCAAAGCCAACGTCCGTCGAGAGGGTGCGCGGCGTTGGCTTCGACCGTCAGCCGGCCTGCGCCATCATCGGCCACGTCGACGCCGCCGGCGACATTGCGCCAACGTCCGACCACGCCGGGCGGCGGGTTGCCGCGGATCTGCGACAGCGCGCGGGCGCGATCGTCGAGCAAGGCCTTCAGCGATTGCGTCCGGCTCGCCGGCGCGGCGGCGGCGTAGGCCGCATCGCGCACGCCGACGAACCAGCGCTGGTCTTCGCGCAGTGCTTTCGCGGACTGGGCATCGAGCGACTTGCGCAGGCGCTCGTAGGCGCGGCCGACCGCGGCGTCCGCGCGCGCCAGGCCGGCGTCCCTGCAGATCGCCTTCTCCACCGGTGCCGCGGCCTTGGCGCAATCGAACGAGGGTTTCGCCGGTGCGGGGGTGGATGCGAGCGCCGAAGCCGGCAGCGCGAGCGACACGGCCAGCAGGACGGAAGAGGCGAGGGCGGGGACGGTCACGGCGGCGGGTCCTTGGCTGCGCGGGGCTGAGCAATGCTCGCTTACCCTGCTTTCGGTAAGGCGTACGGACATTGTCGACCGTCTACACGAGGCTCGCCAGCCCAAGCGCCAGGACACTCCCGTCAACGTGCGATCCAGCGGCTTCGGCGCACGATGGCAACGAACCCCGGGGCACAGCGACAGCGCCGATATCCGCCAGCACTTGGCTCGTGCGCTGCCGCCGGACAGGCCGGCCAGCACCGGCAACGGCTGCGACGCCCCGCTGCCGCGAACGACTCAGCGCATCGCGGTCAGAACAAATCCAGCTGCGGGGTCGGCTTGCGCGGAGGCACGAACTGGCTGGTGTCCAGCGCCGGCAAGCGCCCGTAGCCATGCTTGCGCCAGGCTTTCTGGAAGCGTTGCCCGATCAGCTGAGCGAACGGGCCTTCGCCGCGCATGCGCTTGCCGAAGGCGCTGTCGTAGTCCTTGCCGCCGCGCATCTGCTGGATCAGGCTCATGACGTGCGCGGCGCGGTCGGGGTAGTGCAACTGCAGCCAGTCGCGCCAGACCTGCTTGAGTTCGTGGGGCAGGCGCAACAGCACGTAGCCGGCGGCGCGCGCGCCGGCCTCGTGCGCGGCGGCGAGGATCTGCTCGAGCTCGCCGTCGTTGATCATCGGAATCGTCGGCGCGACCATCACCCCGACCGGCACGCCGGCCTCGGCCAGGGTGCGCATGGCCTTGAGCCGCGAATGCGGCGCCGAGGCGCGCGGCTCCATTTTCGCCGACAGCTGGTTGTCCAGGGTGGTGACCGAGAAGTACACCGAGACCAGGCGCCGCCGCGCCATCGACGCCAGCACTTCGACGTCGCGCACGATCGAGGCGTTCTTGGTGATCATGCTGAAAGGGTGCGAGCAGGCGTCGAGCACTTCCATCACTCCTCGGGTGATGCGGTAGCGGCGTTCGATCGGCTGGTAGGCATCGGTATTGATGCCTAGCGCGATCGGCGAGCACTGGTAACCGGGGCGGGCGAGTTCGTTCTGCAGGCGCTCGGCGGCGTTGACCTTGGCGAACAGCCGGGTCTCGAAGTCGAGGCCCGGCGACAGCTCCAGATAGGCGTGCGAGGGCCGCGCGAAGCAATACACGCAGCCGTGTTCGCAACCGCGATAGGGATTGATCGACTGGCTGAAGCCGACATCCGGCGAATCGTTGCGGGTGATGATGCTGCGCGCGGTTTCCTCGCGCACCTGGGTGTCCGGCCGCGAGTCCGCGTCGGCCTCGCCGTACAGCGAGCCCCAGCCGTCGTCCTCGCCCTGCACGGTGGTGACGGCGTAGCGCCCGGCCACGTAGGACGCCGCGCCGCGTCCCTTGAATGCGCTGGGCTGGATCGAGAGCTGGGCTTTGCGTGCGGCGTCCATCCGCGCAGGCTACGCCGGGCGCGTCGCAGGTTTCGCGACGCGCCTGGATCGCTCGGTTGCGTCCGGGCCTCGTCAGCAAGCTGAACAGGCCTGCCGGCGCTTCAACCCCGCCGCGGCGCAACGGGCTCAGTCGATCGCGAAGCTGGTGCTGACCGAGGCGCTTACGCTGATCTGGCCGACCGAGATCGTCCCGCCGTCGGCCGCTTCGCCGCCGCCGCTGTTCTGCATGACGTTCTGCACCATCTGGCCGCCGCTCATGCCGCCGCCCCAGCGGCTGCCGCTGCGCCACCAGCCGCCGGCGTACGACTCGGACACGTTCAGCACCGGCCCACGGCGCACTCCGAGCTCGGCGGCCAGCGCATCGGCTTTTTCCTTCGCCGCCTGGATCGCCAGGGCCCGCGCGGCGTCGCGATGCTTGCGCAGCTGCGAGGTGCGGAATTCGATGCCGTGGACGTACTGCACGCCGCTGGACAACAGCCCGGTCAACACGTTCTCCAGCTCGCCGATCCGGGTCAGCCTGATGCCGATGCTCTTGCGCACGATGTAGATCTGCGGCTTGGTGGACGAGTAGTCGTACTGGTAACTCGGCTCGATGCTGATGAAGTCGGTCTGCACGTCCTTGTCGGGCACGCCGCTGCGCTTGAGGAAGGCCAGGGCCTTGGCGAGGTTCTCGTCGTTGCTGCGCTTGGCCTGGTCGAGCTGGGCGTGGCGCGACTCGACCCCGACGTCGAGCAGGATCAGGTCCGGCACGACCTTGATCTCGGCCGAACCCGATACGTTGATGCTTCGCGGCTCGGAGGCTGCGAACGCCTGGGTCGAGGGCAATACGAGCAGGGCGGCGATGAGGAACCGGTGGATCATGGGAGTCCTTCCTGTGGTTCGGGCGGGCGAAGCCGCATCCTACGTCGGCGGATCGCCGCCGGTCTTCGCCGGCAGCGGCGGCCGGCCGGCGATGCGGCGCTCACGCGGGCTATGCCGGCCCGGGCCGGCGGGCTAGCCTAGGCGCCGCACCGCCGTACCGGTGGCGCCGCTGCATCGATGGAGTCGCCCAACGTGCTGGACCTGCTGACCGACCTTTGGCGAGACCTGCTCGCCATTCCCCACCTCGGCCTGTACCTGACCGCCGGCTGGGCGGTGTACCTGCTCGGGCTGAGCTTCTGGATCGTGCTGCAGAAGCGCGAGCCGGTGGCGACGATCAGCTGGCTGATCAGCCTCGCGGCGCTGCCCTACATCGGCTTTTTGATCTATTACTTCTTCGGCCCGCTGCGCATCCACCGCCAGCGCCTGCGCCGGGTGCGTGCGCGCGCCTCGCTGCCGGCGCCTCCGGACGGACTGGCGCCGTCGCCGGAAGCGATCGAACTGGCCCGGCTCGGCCAGGCCACCACCGGCCTGCCGCCGACCACCGCGACCGACGTGCGCCTGCTGATCGACGGCGGCGCCAAGTACGCCGCCTTGCTGGCCGATATCGCCCGGGCGCGCGAGCACATCCACTTGGAGTACTACATCTATCTGCCCGATCGCACCGGCACCACGCTGCGCGACGCGCTGATCGAGCGCGCCCGCGCCGGGGTCAAGGTGCGGCTGCTGATGGACGCGGTCGGCTCCGGCCAGACCTCGCGCCGCTTCATCAAGCCCCTGCTCGACGCCGGCGCCGAAGTGGCCTGGTTCCATCCGATGCGGCTGCGCTGGTTCTGGCGCCGGCCGTGGCTCAACCTGCGCACCCACCGCAAGATCGTCATCATCGATGGCCTGGTCGGCTATACCGGCGGCATCAACATCACCGACGAGGAAGACGAGCGGCTGCGCGAGGACGCCTATCGCGATCTGCACCTGCGCCTGGAAGGCGACGTGGTGCGCGAGCTCGAACTGGTCTTCACCGAGGACTGGTGCTACGCCACCGGCCAGCCGCCGTTGAAACTGCGGCATCCGCCGCCGCGGCCCGGGCACGTCGCCTCGCAGGTGGTCACCTCCGGGCCGGATTCGCCGTGGGAGACGATCCATCGCGTCCACGTCGGCGCGATCCACGCCGCGCAGCGCCGGGTCTGGCTGGTCACGCCTTATTTCGTGCCCAGCGAGGCCGCGCGCATGGCCCTGACCTCGGCCGCGCTCGGCGGTCTCGACGTGCGCCTGCTGGTGCCCAAGCTCAGCGACAGCCGCCTGGTGACCTACGCGGCGCGTTCCTACTTCGACGAACTGCTCGACGCCGGGGTCAAGATCCACGAGTACGGCCCGCGCATGCTGCACAGCAAGGCGCTGCTGTGCGACGACAAGATGGCGATCATCGGCAGCGCCAACTTCGATCACCGCAGCTTCCGCCTGAACTTCGAGATTTCGGTGCTGTTCTACGACGAGCAGCTCGCCGGCGAGCTGGCGACCCTGATTCAGGAAGAGTGCTCGCGCGCACCTCGGGTGCGCCCGGACCGGGAGCGCTCGCTGTGGCGCTCGCGCCTGCCGGAGGCCCTGGCGCGGCTGGTCTCGCCGTTGCTCTAGCGGTTTGTGCCGCCGGTCGCATCCGCCGGCGGCCCCAGCTGCCGCCACGGCGGGTGCGCGCGCTACACTCGGCCTGGACCCGGCCGGGTCCATCCGTTCCGGCCCGCCACCGGACCGGGACCGGGCTTTTACGTCAGGGAGCACGCCGCAATGCCTTGGGTTTACCTGCTGCTGGCCGCCGCCGCCTTCGTGCTGGCGCTGAAAACCACTTCGCCGGGGATCCTGGCCGTCAGCCTGTTGGCCGCGCTCGGGTTCATGCTCGCCGGCGTCATGAGCTTGCTCGCGCGGCGCCTGGACAACACCAGCCGCGACGTGTCCTCGATCGTCGACCCGATGGAACTGCGCCGCCTGCGCGAACAGGCCGAGGCGCGCAAGCTGGCCGCGTCGTCGCAGTCGGAAACCTCGCCGAACTGATCGCCGCCGCACCGCACCGCGCCGCGAGTCCGGCCCGCGCCGGCTCGGCGGCGTCGGGCGTTAGCGCGCAACGCCCGACCACTCGCCGTGCCCGGCGCGGCGCGTTAGGCTTTGCGTCATGACCGCCCTCAGTGTCAACGTCAACAAGATCGCCGTGCTGCGCAACTCGCGCGGCGGCAGCGAGCCCGATGTGCGCCGCGCCGCGCAGGCCTGCCTCGATGCCGGCGCCCATGGCATCACCGTGCACCCGCGTCCCGATGCGCGGCATATCCGCACCGACGATGTCTATGCCTTGTCCGAACTGACCCGCGCGCGCGGCGTCGAATTCAACATCGAAGGCAATCCCTTCGCACCGCCGCGCGAAGGCTATCCCGGCCTGCTGGCCCTGTGCCGAGAGACGCTGCCGGCCCAGGTCACCCTGGTGCCCGACGGCGACGATCAACTCACCTCCGACCACGGCTTCGACTTCGAGCGCGACGGCGAACGGCTGCGCCCCTTGATCGCCGGACTGGCCGAGCTTGGATGCCGCGTCAGCGTGTTCGCCGACGCCGACCGCGACGGCATCGAGCGCGCCGCCGACCTCGGCGCCGCGCGGGTCGAGCTGTACACCGGTCCTTACGCCGAAGCCTTCGACGGGGGCGACCTCGACAGCACTCTGCAGATCTTCGCAGCCGCCGCCCGCCGGGCCCAAGCCGCGGGCCTCGGCGTCAACGCCGGCCACGACCTCAGCCAGGGCAATCTGGGCGCCTTCCTGCGCGGCGTCCCGAACGTCCTCGAAGTCTCGATCGGCCACGCCCTGATCGGCGAAGCCTTGTACCAAGGGCTGGACGCGACGGTGCGTGGGTATCTGGATGTGATCGCGAGGGCGCGTTGAGTCGTTTGTATCGAAGCGGCGCATTCGCGCCGGGGTAGGAGCAAAAGAAAGGCAACCAAAGAAGTTGCTTTTCTTCGAATCACCAGCCCGCACGAGCGATGCATCCGCGGGGATCTACGTGCGGGACATCCCTGTCCCGATGAAAAACGGCGCGCATCCCCTGCGCGCCGCCCTCCGGGTCTTCTAGGGCCTTCGCGAGTCCCAGGCGACGCAAAGCCAAGGCCACGAACAGGAAATCGGATAGCGGCGACGCCATCCCTGTAGGAGCGGCGTGAGCCGCGACCAGGGGACGCGCAGAGATAGCGAGGCCGTCGCCGTTCGCCGAAGCGGTGTGCTTATGCCGGGTAGGAGCGGCGCAAGCCGCGACATCGCTGCGCCGGTCTTGCGGCGCATCGGTCACGAAAGATCAGGACCTGGATCAGGTCAAGATCAAGATCAAGATCAAACCCAAAGCTTCCGCCACTAAAGCGGCGGGTTACTTTCTTTTGTCTGAAGCAACAAAAGAAAGGCAACCAAAGAAGTGGCTTTGTTTTGAATCACAGGCCCGCACGAGCGATGCATTCGCGGGGATTTTTCATACGGGACATCCCTGTCCCGATGAAAAACGGCGCGCGTCCCCTGCGCGCCGCCCTCCGGGTCTTCCGTTACCTTCGCGAGTGCGAGACGACGCACAGCCAAAGCAAAGGCCGCGGACGTACGCGACGTCACCATCCCCGTAGGAGCGAGGCAAGCCGCGACCACGTATCTGCGGCTGGCGGCGCAGGCGGTCCCGGTTGCGCGGTCGCGGCTTGCGCCGCTCCTACCCTTGAGCAGAGGCAACACGTCGGCCGTTACCGTTGCCTTAGAAAAGCTTGGCGCAGCTCCGATCTGCGGGAGCACCTGGAGACCCGGAGGGCGGCGCACAGGACGTGCGCCGTTTTCCCGCGGACGCATCGAACTCGCAGGGGGTTTCGTCAAGGAAGGCCTTTTCTTTGGTTATCTTTCTTTTGGGCCAGCAAAAGAAAGTAACCCGGTCGTGTCAGCGGACGGAAGCTTTGCAATCGATGTTGCTTCATCGCTTTGCGGCGAGAGGCGCCGTAACCGCCAGCTGCGCTGTCGCGGCTCACGCCGCTCCTGCAAAGACATCCCGGCTGCGCCGCGAGAATGAGGGTACGCGGTCGCGCCTTGCCTCGCTCCTACCCTGACGGGGTACCGTCGGCAACGCCGCGAGATTGAGGCGACGTGGTCGCGACTTACCTCGCTCCTACAGGACCTACGAATCAGAATCGTCGCGAAATCGAGGTGTGGCAGTTGCGGCTTGCGCCGCTCCTACTCCAAGAGCTCGGCGCGAAACCGGCATGGATACCCTGATGCGCCGAGGGCGGCGACCACGTACAGAACGAGCCGGCCGCCCTGCGGACGGCCGTCTCGGGTCGATCGACGCGAACGATCGATGCGCGCGCAATCCTCAACGCGTCGAGATATTGCTCAGGCCGCTGTCGCGCGCTGCGGAGATCGCATGGGCGAATCCCTGGTAGTCCGCATCGGCGTTCGCGCCGACTTCGAGCACGGTGTCCGGCGAGGCCTGCGCCAGGGCCTTCAGCGCGGCCGGCAACTCGCCGGCCGACAGGCTGCGGCCGTCGAGTTCGAAGCTGCCGTTCTGCTCGACGAGCAGGATCGCTTTCGGCGCCACCGGCACCGGTTCGTCGTGAGGAACCGGCAGGCTCAGGTCCAATTGGCCGGTCAGCACCGGTGCGGTGACCATGAAGATGATCAGCAGCACCAGCAGCACGTCGACCAGGGGCGTGACGTTGATTTCGGCGACGACCTCGCCGTTGCGGTAAGCGGGAGCGGAATAAGCGGAGCCGGCCATAAGCACCTCCATCCTGGGGCGGGACGCCCGGCTTGACGTTAAGCCCGTCACAGTTCGCCGCGCAAGAGGGGGGGCGGTCGCGGATAAAAAAACGCCGCCCGGTGGGCGGCGTTCTCACGACGGTAAGCGTCGGTTTCGCAAGAATTACTTCTGCACGAAACCGATCTTTTTCATGTCTGCGTTTTTGGCGTAAGCCAGCACCTTGGCGAGGATGCCGTATTCGGCGTCTTCGTTGGTGTCGATTTCTAGCAGAGGTTGATTGGTGGGATCGCGTTGAACCGTTTCCTTCATCATCCCCGGGATCGCCTGCAGCGGCGTGGGGTTGTCGTTCCAGAACACCTGGCCAGTCGCATCGATCCGCAGCGCGATCGGCGGCGGCGGTTCCTGCGTCTGGGGCGGCGGGTTCAACGTCGGTTGCGGCAGGTTGACGTCGATCGGGTAAGACACCGTGGGCGCGGTGACCATGAAGATGATCAGCAGCACCAACAGCACGTCGACCAGCGGGGTCACGTTGATGTCGGAGATCGCGCCGCTATCGGAGTTGTTGCTGAAAGCCATGTGCTCGGTCTCCGATTAACGTTCTTTGATCGCGATGAAGCCGACCTTGCGCATGCCCTGCCTCTGCGCAATCGTCACCACTTCATTGACCACGCGGTACTTCGTGGTGCGGTCACCGCGGACGTTGATCTGCGGCTGCGGGGTCTTCTGCGCTTCAACCGAAAGACGGCTCTCCAGCTGGTCGCGGGTAACCGGCTCGTCGTTCCAGTACAGCGAGCCGCTCTCCTGGATCGCCAAGGTAATCGGCGGAGTCTTGGGCGGCTCCTCCGTCTTGGTGAGAGTGGCTTCGGGCAGCTTGATCTCGACCTTATGGGTCATCAGCGGCGCGGTGATCATGAAGATGATCAGCAGCACCAGCATCACGTCCACGAGGGGCGTGACGTTGATGGTGGCCATGGGGCCGTTGTCGTTGCCTGTACTGAAGGCCATGTCCGAACTCCAACTACGCTAAATGAGAGGCGTCAGTGTTGATTAGCGCTTGTTCGACAGTTCGCCGACGCGCGAGCCGGTGGCGAAGAAGTCGTGCAGGTCGTGGGCGAAGGTGTCGAACTTGTTGTTCGTGACACGGTTCAGACGCACGAAGAAGTTGTACGCGAGCACGGCCGGGATCGCGACGAACAGACCGATCGCGGTCATGATCAGCGCTTCGCCCACCGGGCCGGCAACGGCCTGGATCGAGGACTCGCCGCTGGCGCCGAGGCGGAGCAGGGCGTGGTAGATGCCCCAGACCGTACCGAGCAGACCGACGAACGGAGCGGTCGAGCCGACGGTGGCGAGCACGGTCAGACCGGCTTCCAGACGCGAGCTCTCGCGGGTCACGGCCTGACGCAGGGCGCGATCGACGAACTCCGAGCGGTTCAGCGACTCGACCAGGCGCGAACCTTCGTGGCGCTGGTGGTGAGCGGCGGCCTGGGCGGCGTCGAGGGCGATCTTGGAGAACGGTTCGCTGCGCGACTGTTCTTCCATGTAGCGGATCGCGTCCTGTGCGTTCGGGGTTTCCCAGAACGTGCTGACGACGCGGTCGGAAGAGCCGCGCAGGCGCAGATTCTTAACGAAATTGATGACGATCCAGTAGACCGACAGAACCGACATCAGCGTGAGCGTGATGAACACGATCCAGCCGACGAGGTCGAAGTTCTGCAACAGATGCGAAAAGCTCATCTGCTGAAGCGCTTCAGCGTTGGAGCCTCCGGCGGCGGCGGTGGTGGTTTGCTGCAGCATGACGCTTACCTTTGAATGTCGTGGAAAGGAAAGAAGGTATTACGAAGTAGCGGTGTTCATCAGGCGGGACAACAGTCGCGCCGACCCCGATCAGGTCGGCGGGACGAAATCGACGGGAACGCGGACGCGGCTGGCGACCGGTTGGCCGTTGCGCACTTCAGGGTTGAAGCGCCACTTGCGGGCAGCGTCCATGGCCGCGCGATCCAGGTTGCGGTTACGGCTGGATTTTTCGACCTGCACGTCCATGACGTTGCCCTGGGCGTCGATGCTGATGACCAGGACTACGGTACCGCCCACGCCCTGGCGGGCTTCGGTCGGCGGGTACTTCGGCGGATTCAGGCGACGCGAGGACGGGTCGACGCTGGAGCCGATGTCGCTGGCGGCCGTCGGCGGCGCAGGCGGAGCCGGCGGCGGCGCAGGCGGGTCGATCGGACTCGGGTCCAGATTCTCGACCGGCGGCTGGTCCGGCGGCGGGGGAGTCGGGGTCGGTCGCGGCGGGGACAGTTCCTTCGGAGGCTGCTTGAGCTCCTTGGGCGGTTCCGGCGGCGGCGGCGGCGGCGGCGGGGGCGGCGGCGGAGGCTTGATGATGTTGACCATCGTCACCTGCTCTTCGTCCTGCTGCTGGGCAGGTGGCGTCATTGGGGCCAGCAACAACAGGAGCGCCGCGGCATGCACAGCGATCGCGCAGGTGATACCGGCAATACGTGCCCAGTTCAACCCTTCGCGGTCGTTGTCATCTTTCCTAACTTGGAGTTCGAGGTCTTGCGTCATGCCGTCAGCTCGGGAGGTGTTTCCGGACGCCAGGGCGCCTCGGGCCATCGTTCGGTTCCTGCAACCGTTTCCAGTCGCGCGAACCTCCTAGCATATACCAAACCGCGTCACAGGTTCCAAGCGCGGTTGGGCTTCTCTTTGCCGAATTACTTGCCTTTCAGCGCGAGAATCTTGTTGGCGTCGTCGGGCTTTTTTACGCCCTTCGCTATCGCCTGCTTGGCGGCTTCCTTTGCCTCGGGAATGCGGTCTTCCTGCCACAGGACACGGGCGAGATTGAGGTACGTCTCACCGTCCGGTGCGAGCGGAGCCGCTTTCTTGTACGCGTCGATCGACTTCGCAGTCTGATCGGAGAAGTAATAGGACTGGGCCAGGGCCACGTAGGCCTGGTAGTCCGGCTTGAGGACGCCCTTCTCGAGGCCCTCGGTGATCACGCCGGCCGCTTCCTTCTCCTTACCATCCAGATTCAGATAGGTGGCATAGAGCTGGCGGTAATCCTTGTCGTCGGTGAACTGACCGGCGGCGCGCACCTTTTCCAGCACGACCGCGGCCTTGTCGAGCATGTCGGCCTGCGAATACACCGCGGCGACGTTCATCTGGGCGCGCTTGTCGTTCGGGGTCTTGGCGGCGATCGCCTCGGCGATCTTGGCCGCTTCGGCGCCCTGGTTGTTCTCAATGTAGCTGGCCATCAGCAGCTGCTGCCATTCGACCTTCGGCTCGGGCGAGGCGTCGATGGCTTCCTTGATCGCCTTGGCGGCGTCGGCGTAGCGCTCCAGGCGATACAGAGCATTGCCGCGCACGATCAGGTGCTCGGGCTTGGTGCTCTTGGTCTCGGCCAGGAAACGGTCGGCCGTCGCCAGCGAATCGGCGTACTGGTCTTCCTGCAACTGCAGCTGGGCCATCATGAACATCGCGCCGAAGTGGCCGTTGTTGTCCAGGCCGTTGAATTCCAGCGCTTGCTTGAGATAGGCGATCGCGGCCTTGCTGTCGTCGCCGTCGTAGGCGAGTTGGGCGCCGATCTGCGCGGCGAACGAACGCTCGTAAGCGTTGAACGCGGTGTTGGCGATGATTTCGTCGGCGACGGCGCGCGCTTCGGCGGCCTTCTCCTTGTCGTAGAACTCCATCATCTTCTGCAGCTTGGCGCCGCCCTTCGACGATGCCTTCGCGTCCGGCGCGGTGCGCGTCGCGTTCGGGAACTGGTTCTCGGCCTTGGCGGCGGTGCCCTTGCTGGCTTCCTTGTTGGCGCGGCGCTGCGCATTGCGCTCGGCCATGCTCTGCGCGTTGACCTGGGAGACTGCGCCGAAGACCAGCGTCACGCCGATCGCGGCGGCCAGCAGGGTGCTACGGCGGGTGGGTTGCTTGCTCATGTACTCACCTCAGAGAGACTCAGCGGCCGCAGGCGGGTGGCCTTGTGGCGGAACGGCGCAAGGCCAAGGGGCCGTCACGCTAACAGAAACTTGGGGCCGCGCGATACGGGTTAAGACAGCCATTTTCACCTGGATTTCATCCACACTTCGGCGTACGGCCGGAGGCGCGGGCCTGCTCGAAGGTGGGAATCAAGGCCCCGGCGCGAGCGTTCAGCTCCTGGATGCGCGATTGCGGATCGGGGTGAGTGGAGAGCCATTGCGGCGGCCGCGAGGCGCTCGCGGCGATCATGTTCTGCCACAGATTCACCGCTTGGCGGGGGTCGTAGCCGGCCTGGGCCATCAGCCGCTGGCCGACCACGTCGGCCTCGCTCTCCTGGGTGCGCGAGCCCGGCAGCAGGAAGGCGGTCTGCAGGGCCGCGCCGCCGAGCTGATTGGTGGCGCTGACCGCGCCTTCGCCGTAGCGCGAGCCGACCAGGCTGCCGAGGATGCCGAGGCCGACCTGGGCGCTCATCTGCCGGGTGATGCGTTCGTCGTGATGGCGCGAGACCACGTGGCCGATCTCGTGGGCGATCACCGCCGCGAGCTGGTCCTGGTTCTTGGCGACGGTGAAGATGCCGGTGTTGACGCCGACCTTGCCGCCAGGAAGGGCAAAGGCATTGGGCGAATTGTCGGCGAACACGGCCACGTCCCAGTTGGCCTGCCAGCCCTGCGGCAGCTGTCGGGTGATCGAACTGACCACACAGCGCACGTAGGCGTTCTGGCGCGAATCGGTGCTCAGGCGCTGCTTGCTCTTCGCCTCCTCGAAGGCCTTGGCGCCCATCAAGTCGAGCTGGTCCTGCGACACCGCGCCGATGTGCTGGGTCCGCCCGGTTGGCGAGGTCGTGGTGGCGCAGGCAGCCACCACGGTGGCGACCGAAAGCGCAAGCAGGATGCGTTTCATGACGATTCCCCAGAACGAACCAACTTTGTAGCGCCGCCTGGATTAATACTTCGTCAACGAGGGGGCCTCAAAGGCTTGCAAAAAGCGCCGCGCCGGCCACCAGGTTGTTGAGCGCGTGCGCCGCATAGGCCGCCCACAGGGTGCCGGTGCGCCGGTAGACGGTGGCGAAAACCGCGCCCATGAAGGCGTACACGGCCCACAGCAGCAGCATGTTCCAGCCCTGGCTGGCGCCGAGGCCGGGCGGCTCATGGACCAGTGCGAACGCGATCGAACTCAGCGCCAAGCCGAGCCCGGGCCGTCCCGCCGCCCACAAGCGGCCGAACAGCACCCGCCGGAACAGCAGTTCTTCGTAGCCCGGCGCGATCAGCACGGCGAAGATCAGCAACAACGCGGGGTGTTGGGCGACCGCTTCGCTGAGCACCAGATTGCTCGGGCTCATCTCTATCTGCAGCTGCTGCGCGAGCAGGCCGACCAGCATGCTGAAACCCATGGTCGCGAGCAGCGCGACGAGGATCGCAATCCAGGTCGACTTGCGCCACAGGGCGCGCCACGAGGCCGCGCATTCCTCGCGCGTCGCGCGGCGACGCAGCAGGTAGACCGTCAGTGCGGCCAGGCCGGTGCCGACCAGGGTGATCGCGATCATCGCGTCGGACCCGGCGTCCAGTTCGACCGGGACGCCGCGCAGGCCGTGCGCGACGCCCCACAGCAGGCCGCCGAGCATGACGAAGGCGGCGAGCAACACCACCGACAGCAGCAGGTCGATCGCGAAGCCGGCGACGCTGCCCAACCATCTGCCGCGCGTCGCCGCCTGCGAGGGCGACGACGCGGCGACGACGGGGACGTCGTCCGCGCCCGGATCAGACGTCGAGATTAGCCACCTTCAACGCGTTGTCCTCGATGAACTCACGGCGCGGTTCGACCACATCGCCCATCAGGGTGCTGAAGATCTGGTCGGCGGCGACCGCGTCTTCGATGCGCACCTGCAGCAGGCGGCGGGTTTCCGGATTGACCGTGGTGTCCCAGAGCTGCTCGGGGTTCATTTCGCCCAGGCCCTTGAATCGCTGGATCGCGCGGCCCTTCTTGGCTTCGTCGAGCAACCAGGCCTGGGCCTGGGCGAAGCTGGCGACCGGTTGCGCGCGATTGCCGCGCACGATCTGCGCGCCTTCGCGCACCAGGCCGTGCAGCATCGCCGCCGCGTCGCGCAGCGAACGCAGTTCGCCGCCTTCGAACGCCGACAGCGGCAGCACCTGGATCAGTTGCTGGCCCATGTGATTGCGCGTGACCAGCAATGCGGCCTGGCGGGTTTCGTTGGCCGGGTGCAGCGCCAGCGAATAGCGCGGCTTGCCGAGGCCGGTCTGGTTGAGGCGCTTTTCCAGCGCGTCGAGTTCGTGGCGCTCGTCGACGTTCTTGAGCAGGTGCTCGGTGTCGAGCGGGGTGAAATCGATCAGCGCCTGCAGCACGTTCGGATCGTAGCGATGCGCGTTGCGGGCGATGGTTTCCTTGGCGCCGGCGTAAGCGAGCAGCAACTTTTCCAGCGCCGCGCCTTCGATCGGCGGCTCGCCGGTGGCCGGAATCAGCGCCGCGCCTTCGACCGCGTTGTTGGCCAGGTACTGGTCCAGCGCGGCATCGTCCTTGAGGTAGATCTCGTTCTTGCCCTGCTTGATCTTGTACAGCGGCGGCAGGCCGATGTAGATGTGGCCGCGCTCGATCAACTCCGGCATCTGCCGGTAGAAGAACGTCAGCAGCAGGGTCCGGATGTGCGAGCCGTCGACGTCGGCGTCGGTCATCAGGATGATGCGGTGATAGCGCAGCTTGTCCGGGTTGTACTCGTCCTTGCCGATGCCGGTGCCGAGCGCGGTGATCAGGGTGCCGACTTCGGCGCTGCCGAGCATGCGGTCGAAACGCGCGCGCTCGACGTTGAGGATCTTGCCCTTGAGCGGCAGGATCGCCTGGGTCTTGCGGTTGCGGCCCTGCTTGGCCGAGCCGCCCGCGGAGTCGCCCTCGACGATGAACAGTTCGCTGAGCGCCGGGTCTTTCTCCTGGCAGTCGGCGAGCTTGCCGGGCAGGCCGGCGATATCGAGCGCGCCCTTGCGGCGGGTCAGGTCGCGGGCCTTGCGCGCGGCCTCGCGCGCGCGGGCGGCGTCGATGATCTTGCCGGTGATCGCGCGGGCCTCGTTCGGGTGTTCCTGCAGGAACTCCTCCAAACGTGCGCCGAACGTGCTCTCAACGACCGGGCGAACCTCGGAACTGACCAATTTCTCCTTGGTCTGCGAAGAAAAGCTCGGGTCCGGCACCTTCACCGACAACACCGCGATCATGCCTTCGCGCATGTCGTCGCCGGACAGGGCGATCTTGGCCTGCTTGGCCAGGCCGCTTTGCTCGATGTAGTTGGTCAGGGTGCGGGTGAGGGCGGCGCGGAACCCAATCAGGTGGGTGCCGCCGTCCTTCTGCGGAATATTGTTGGTGAAGCAGAACATCGTCTCCTGGTAGGAGTCGGTCCACTGCAGCGCCACGTCGACGGTGATGCCGTTCTGCTCGCCCGACACCGAGATCACGTTCGGGTGCAGCGGGGTCTTGAGCTGGGCCAGATGCTCGACGAAGGAGCGGATGCCGCCCTCGTACTGGAACACGTCGCGGCGGCCTTCGCCGCGCTCGTCGACCAGGGTGATCTTGACCCCGGAATTCAGGAACGACAGCTCGCGCAGGCGCTTGGCCAGAATGTCGTAGTGGAATTCGACGTCGGTGAAGATCTCCACCGCCGGCTTGAAGCGCAGCAGGGTGCCGCGCTTGCTCGAGGCCTCCAGCTGCTTCAACGGGTAGAGCGGCTCTCCGAGCGAATATTCCTGCTGGTACTGGTGGCCGTCGCGCCAGATGTTCAGCCACAGGTGCTCGGACAGGGCGTTGACCACCGACACGCCGACGCCGTGCAGGCCGCCGGAAACCTTGTAACTGTTGTCGTCGAACTTGCCGCCGGCATGCAGCACGGTGAGGATCACCTCGGCCGCGGACACGCCTTCTTCCTTGTGGATGTCGACCGGAATGCCGCGACCGTTGTCGTAACAGGAGACCGAGCCGTCTTCGTGCAAGGTGACCACGACGTCGTCGGCATGACCGGCCAACGCCTCGTCGATCGCGTTGTCGACGACCTCGAAGACCATGTGGTGCAGGCCGGTGCCGTCGTGGACGTCGCCGATGTACATGCCCGGGCGCTTGCGCACGGCCTCGAGACCGCGCAAGACGGTGATCTTGCTGGAGTCGTAGGTCTGCGATTGCGGGATCGGGTCGGAGGTCGGGTCTTGCGAGGGGTCGTGCTCGGTGTTGGTCATTGCGTCAACAGTCTCCGACGACGCGCTGCCGGCGAAGGCGCCGAACGCGTCGAGACACAGTAGTGAGTGGTTGCAGTATAGCAGGCGGGGCGTACGGGCCGGCTGAGCGGAGGCCGACCCGGAGCGCCGGGTGGGTGGCGCTCCGGGCCGAAACGGGCTCCGGGGCGCTTACAGCGCCGTTATGGCCCTTGAGATGGTGGCTGAGGGGCGGCTTTCAAAGTCGACGCAGGCGGCTGGCGGTCATGTTTCACGTGGAACATGGTCTTCAGCTGCGGCGACTGACCCGGTTCGGGTCGATTCGGGGCGAGGAACGCTCGGCCGCCCACGGCGCAGACGCCGATAACGTCTCCGGCCAGGGAATGCACGGCCGGAATCGAACGGCCGCCCGCGGCGGCCTGACTGCAGACGCTGATTCCTCCCCTAGGCGACGCCGGTGCTCAGTCGGCGATTTGCTCCATCCGACGACGAGCCAAACCTGCCCGCCAGAGGTATTCCGCGTCGACGCGAACGAACAATGCCCCACTGTTGCTTAATCCGAGGCGCGCACTGCCATACCGCGAACTCCGCGAGGTATGGCCCCGCTCAGCCCGCGCGCGACAGCTCACCGAGCTGTCCGTGTTCCACGTGGAACCTGGTCAGCTCGACCCGCATCGAGGCCAGTGCCGGCGGCGGATCGGTGCCGGTGATGAAGACCTGGGCCTTCGAGGCCAGCAGGCGCTCCAGCACCCGTTGCTGGTGATTCCGGTCGAGCTCCGAGGCCAGGTCGTCCAAAGCCACGACCGGCCATTCGCCGCGGTTCGCCGCATGGTGTTCGGCCTGGGCCAGGAGGGCGCACAGGGCGGTCAGTTTGGCCTGGCCGCGCGAAAGGGCTTCGCGACCGGGCAGGCCACCGAAGGCGATGCGCCAGTCCGCCCGATGCGGCCCGACCGAGGTATAGCCTGCCAACTGATCGCGTTCGCGGGCCAGCAGCAGGGCATCGGCGAGCGGAAACTCGTCGCGTCGCCAGCCGGACAGGTAATCCAGACGGACCGAGCCTAGTCCCGGCGCCAGTTCGGCGGCGAGGGCGGAAAACTTGGGTTGCAGCTCGTCGAGGTACTGGTGCCGGCGCCGGGTCAGCGGTTCGCCGGCCTCGGCCAGCTCGTGATCCCAAGCATCGAGCTGGCCGTCGCGGGCCCGCGCCTTGAGCAGAGCATTGCGCTGCTTGAGCGCCCGGGTATAGCGGCGCCACAGCGGAGTGAAGTCAGGTTCCACGTGGAACAAGCCCCAATCCAGGTAACGACGACGGATCTCGCCGGCGCCGGTGATCAGGGAATGGCTGCCCGGCTCGAAACTGACCACGGCCAAGGCGGCGCAAAGCTCGCCGAGCTGGGATACCGAGGCGCCGTCGAGCCGGCCGGCCCATTCCTGGCCACTGTGGCGCAGCCCGGCCTTGCGGCGCGGCTCGCGTCGGGCCTCTTGCCACTCGACGAAGACCTCGAGCGCCGTATCGCCGGCCCGGATCAGCCCATCGCGTACGCGGCCGCGGAAGCTGCGGCCATAGGCCATCAGATGCAGGGCTTCGAGCAGGCTGGTCTTGCCCGCACCGTTTTCGCCGGTAATCAGATTAATTCCGGGAGCCGGCAGCAGGCCGACTTCAGCGAAACGCCTGAATCCTCGGGCTTCCAGACGGGTGACATGCATCGGCAGATGATCGCAGAAGGGGAGGGCCGGCAGACGGGCACGTGATCCGAAAGCCGCAAACGGACACGCCCGGACAGGCCGGGCGTGTGATGTTCCACGTGGAACCGGGACGAAGCCGGTTCTGCTGCGCTGGCCGTTACAGGCGCAGCGGCATCACGACATGACGGCAACGCTCGTTCGATGCCTCGCGTACCAGAGCCGAGGAGTTCGCATCGCGCAACGCCAGGATCACGTGCTCGTCGCGCAGGGCGGTCAGCGCGTCGAGCAGGTAATTGACGTTGAAACCCACGGCCAGGTCGTCGACCTTGGTGTCGGCTTCGACTTCTTCCTGGGCTTCTTCCTGCTCCGGGTTGTGCGCGCTGATCTTGAGCTGGCCCGGCGAAACCTCGATGCGCACACCGCGGTACTTCTCGTTCGACAGGATCGCGGCGCGCTGCAGGGAGGCCCGCAGGATTTCGCGTTCGATCTTGACCTCGCGGTCGGCGCCGATCGGGATCACCGCTTCGTAATCCGGGAACCGGCCGTCGATGAGCTTGCTGGTGAAGGTGACATCGTCGCGCTTCACCCGGATGTGGCCTCGGCCCATCTCGAGTTCGACCTCGCGATCGCCGCCTTCGAGCAGGCGCTGCAGTTCCTGCACGCCCTTGCGCGGGACGATGATCTGGCGCTTGGTCTGGGCATTGCCTTCATACGGGGCTTCGCACAGGGCGAGGCGGTGTCCGTCGGTGGCGACGCAGCGCAGGCTGTTCTCGCGCAGGTCGAACAACAGGCCGTTGAGGTAATAGCGCACGTCCTGCTGGGCCATCGCGAACGCGGTGCGTTCGATCAGTTCCTTCAGCGCGGCTTCCGGCACGCGCACGCGCTCGGTCGCTTCGACTTCGTCGATCGACGGAAAGTCGTTGCCCGGCAGGCTCGACAGGGTGAAGCGCGAGCGCCCCGCCTGCACCGTGACCTTTTCGGCGGTCTGCGACACGGTGACCTTGCTGCCGTCCGGAAGCGCTCGAACGATCTCGAACAGCTTGCGTGCCGGAATCGTGGTTTCGCCGTCCTTCGCATCGTCGACCGCGACCCGCGAAATCATTTCGACTTCGAGATCGGTACCGGTCAGCGAGAGCTGCCCGTCCTTGACCTGCACGAGCAGGTTGGCCAGGACCGGCAAGGTCTGCCGGCGTTCGACGACGTTGACCACTTGGGCCAACGGCTTGAGAAAGACTTCGCGTTGCAGGCTGAAACGCATGCGGACCCCTTGCCCGTCGGTGGGCCTAAGCCCATTACTAAAGAGATGTATAAATCAAAAGCTTGGTGGTGATGGTGTAGCGAAAAACGCTGGAGAAGTCACTTAAATATTTGATTTACAAGCGGTTTTCGGCACTTCAAAAGCGGGTAGAACTGACCCTGGGCATGCGGTACATCCTGTGGATAAGAATGGCGCCTGCCGGCGGCCGCTGACTTGTCCACAGTTTGTACGACTTTCATCCCCCGAGTTATGCCTTTCGCAACAAGTACTTACCGATTACCTTGTGCTCGTCGCAGCGCGAACCCCCGAAACACGTTCAGTTCCGGGCCTCCGCAGCAGCGACGATGCCGGGGACCCGGAGCCCGGAGCAGGCCCCCGGGCCAGCCCGCGGTCCCGGCGAACGAAGCGGACGACGGGCATCCGGACTTCGAACGTCGGCATCGAACTCTCGCGGTTTTACGACGACAGCATCGAGCGGTATTGCGTTCCCACCGGGTGAGCGCGGACCGCGGATGCGGTCGGGCGGCCTCACTCGCTGAGCTTGCGAATCAACTTGTCCCAATCCTCACGCAGCTTGCCGTCGGTTTCCATCAACGTGCGGATCTGCCGGCAGGCATGCAGAACGGTCGTGTGGTCGCGGCCGGCGAAGGCATCGCCGATCTCCGGCAACGAGTGCTCGGTCAGTTCCTTGGTCAGCGCCATGGCGACCTGACGTGGACGAGCGAGCGAGCGCGTACGCCGTTTCGACAACAAGTCCTTGATCTGAAGGCCGTAGTAGTCTGCCACGGTCTTCTGGATGTTGGGGATGCCGATCGCCTGCTGCTGCGCACGCAACAGGTCGCGCAGGGTCTCCTGGGCGAACTCGGTGGTGATCGCGCGGCCGGTGAAGTTGGCGCGGGCGGTCAGCGTATTGAGCGCGCCTTCCAGGTCGCGCACGTTCGAGCGCATCTTCTTGGCCAGCAGGAAGGCGACTTCCTCGGGCACCGCGGCGCCGCGTTCCTTGGCCTTGGAGATCACGATCTGGGCGCGGGTCTCGAAGTCCGGCGGCTCGATCGCCACCGACAGACCCCAGGCCAGGCGCGACTTCAGCCGCGGCTCCAGCCCCTCGACCTCGCGCGGGTAGCGATCGCAGGTCAGGATGATCTGCTGCTTGCCGTCGAACAACGCATTGAAGGTGTGGAAGAACTCTTCCTGGGTGCGGTCCTTGCCGGCGAAGAACTGGATGTCGTCGATCAGCAGCGCGTCGACGCGCTGGAACTGACGCTTGAACGCATCCATGGTCTTGTCCTGCAGCGCCTTCATCATCGCGCTGAAGAACTGCTCCGAACGCAGGTACATCACCCGCATCGCCGGATTTGCGTCGCGCATGGCGTTGCCGGCGGCGAACATCAGGTGGGTCTTGCCCAGGCCGGTGCCGCCGTACAACAGCAGCGGGTTGTGGGCGCGTTCGCCGGGTTTCTGCGCCGCCTGCCAAGCCGCGGCGCGGCCGAGCTGGTTGCTGCGGCCTTCGACGAAGTTGTCGAAGGTGTAGTGATTGTCGAGGTTGCCCTGGAACGGCTCGGGCGGCGCGACCGGACGCGGCGCGCTGACCGCGATTTCGGACTCGCGCGCCACCGCCGGCACCGCCCGCGGCAACGAACCGATCTCGAGGCTGACCTCGCCGCTGCCGGCGAAATACGACAGCAGCTCGCGGATCCGTCCCAGGTAACGTTCGCGCACGTGTTCGACCACGAATGCGTTCGGCGCGTACAGCACGGTGACGTCGTCGCGTCGCGTCGCCTGCAGCGGTTTCAACCAGGTGTGTACATCCTCGACCGGAAATTCGGCTTCGAGGCGTTCGAGGCAGCGGGGCCAGGCTTCCATCTGTAATGCGTCTTCTTATGTGTAACTGACTCGGTCGGCAGGCCTGGCGGCGCAGCGGACGAAAGCGGCCGAGCGCACGATGCGGACATCGTGGCGGACAGGGCCGGGGGTCGGTCAGACTACCATCGGGACCCAGTCCGGAACAGGACTAATCCACAGGTTCATGCACAGGTTGCGCGGGTCGCGCCGACGCGCACGAGGGCATCGGCCCAAACGTCAAAGTAAACAAGGGCTTGACCCGGACTCTGAGCACCCTCTAGAATCGGCGGTCCTATTACGTCGTTACATCGAGCCGGATCATGGCCACCAAGCGCACCTATCAGCCCAGCAACCTCAAGCGCAAGCGCGACCACGGTTTCCGTGCCCGCATGGCGACCGCCGACGGCCGCAAGATTCTCGCCCGTCGTCGCGCCAAGGGCCGCAAGCGTCTCTGCGCCTAAGCGTCGATTCGGCCGCCTGCGCTGACCTGGCGTCGCGCGGCCGTTCGCATACGATGAATTCGACCCGCTTCCCGCGCACCGCGCGGGTACGCGCGCGCTCCGACTTCGATCGAATCTTCAAGCATGGTCGGCGCGTCGCGCTGCCCGTGCTTGCTTTGCATTTTCAAGCCGATCCGGCCGTCGCTCCGCGACTCGGCCTGGCCGTGTCGCGCAAGGTCGATCCGCATGCGGTCGGCCGCAACCGCATCAAGCGCATCCTGCGCGACGCCTTCCGTCACCTGCGCGCCGAGCTGGCGCCGGGCGACTATGTGATCGTCGCCCGCCCCGGCGCCTCGCGCTGCAGCGGCGAGGAACTGCGCGCCGCCCTGCATAGTCTGCTCAAGCGCGCCGGCACCCGGCCTGCGCCCGCATTGCCCACGACCCCTGCGCCCGGCACAATGCCGGCCGCTTCCCCTTCCGACCCCCTGCCGGACCCCGGTCCCGGCTGAGCCTGCCTGCTGCCCATGAACCAGACCCGTGCTTTTCTGATCCTCGCCTGGCTGATGGTGGCGACCTTGTTGTGGATGGAATGGGGCAAGGAGAAGTCGGCTCCGCCGGCTCCGATTGCCGCCGCCGTCGCTCCGGCCAGCAGCGTACCGACGGCTGCGCCGTCGGTCGCCGCCGGCGTGCCGGGCGCTCCGAACACCGCCGCAGTGCCGAGCACCCCCGCCGCCTCGACGGTGAGCACCGCCGGCACCGCCGCCGGCGAGCCGCTGGTCGTGGTGACCACCGACGTGCTCAAGGTCAACCTGCGCGGGGGCGAGCTCAGCGAAGCCGACCTGCTCAAGTACCCGAAGACCTCCGAGCCGAACAGTCCGCCGATGCGTCTGCTGGCCAGCGACTCGACCCTGTACTTCGTCGCCCAGAGCGGCTGGGTCAGCCAGGGCAATGCCGCACCGACGCACGAGTCGGGCTTCCGCTACGCCGGCGAGCAGCGCAACCTGGCCCTGGCCGCGGGCGCCAACGAGCTCGCCGTGCCGTTCGTCTGGACCGGCCCGAACGGCGTCAGCATCCAGCGCACCTACACCTTCCGCCGTGGCGACTACGCGGTGCGCGTGCGCGACGAAGTGATCAACGCCAGCCCCTCGCCGTGGCAGGGCTATGTCTATCGCCAGCTCAGCCGCGTGCCGCGCGAGCTCGCCCACAAGGGTCCGTTCAGCCCGGAGCAGTACAGCTTCCAGGGCGCCGCCTGGTACAGCCCGACCGACAAGTACGAGAAGCGCAAGTTCGAGGACTTCAGCGACGACGGCAAGCTCGACAAGCAGGTCAACGGCGGCTGGATCGCGATGTTGCAGCACCACTTCTTCGCCGCCTGGATCCCGGGCGCGAAGGATGCGGGCCAGTTCTCGCTCGAAGAACTCAGCGCCGGCGGCGCGCCGCAGTACCTGATCCGCGACATGGGCCCCGGCGTCAACGTCGCCCCGGGCGCCAGGGCGGTGACCGAAGCGCGCCTGTGGGTCGGCCCGAAGCTGGTCAAGGCGATCGAGGCGCAGGACGTCGCCGGCCTCGACCGCGCGGTCGACTTCAGCAGCTACAGCATCTTCGCGACGCTCGCCAACGGCCTGTTCTGGCTGCTGGAGAAAATGCACAACCTGTTCGGCAACTGGGGCTGGGCCATCGTCGGCCTGGTGGTGCTGCTCAAGCTCGTGCTGTACCCGCTGTCGGCGGCGCAGTACAAGTCGGCGGCGAAGATGCGCAAGTTCCAGCCGCGCGTCGCCCAGCTCAAGGAGCGTTACGGCGACGACAAGCAGAAGTTCCAGATGGCGCTGATGGAGCTGTACAAGAAGGAGAAGATCAATCCGGTCGGCGGCTGCCTGCCGCTGCTGCCGCAGATGATCATCTTCATGACCTTGTACTGGATGCTCGCCGAGTCGGTCGAGCTGCGTCATGCGCCGTGGTTCGGCTGGATCCAGGATCTGACCGCACGCGATCCCTTCTTCGTGCTGCCGCTGATCAACATCGCGATCATGTGGGCGACCCAGAAGCTGACCCCGATGACCGGCATGGACCCGGCCCAGGCCAAGATGATGCAGTTCATGCCGCTGATCTTCGGCGTGATCCTGGCCTTCCTGCCGGCCGGCCTGGTGCTGTACCAGGTGGCCAACGGCGGCCTCGGCCTGCTGCAGCAGTGGCTGACCACCAAGCGCTACGCCGAAGCGCCGGCCAGCAAGGAATGACGGTCCGGTTCGTGCCCTGAACCGATCGACGAAGCCCGCCGCCAGGCGGGCTTCGTGTTTGTGCGAACGGATTCACCGGGACGTCTTGCGACGTCCTTGCCGCGGAGCTTTCACGTAGAGCACCGGCGGCCCCCTATCATGTCGCCCATGACCGACGTCCCCGCCCGCGACACCATCGCCGCCATCGCGACCGCGCCGGGCGCCGGCGGGGTCGGCATCGTCCGCCTGTCCGGCCCGCGTTCGCTGGCGATCGCCGAAACCGTCGCCGCGCGCGCCTTGCGCCCGCGCCACGCGCACTACGTGCGCTTCCGCGACGAGCGCGACGAAACCATCGACGACGGCATCGCCCTGTACTTCGCCGCGCCGGCCAGCTACACCGGCGAGGACGTGGTCGAGTTGCAGGCCCACGGCGGCCCGGCCCTGCTCGAGGCCCTGCTCGCTCGCGCTTGCGCCCTGGGCGCTCGGCGCGCGCGTCCCGGCGAGTTCAGCGAGCGCGCCTTTCTCGAAGGCCGCCTCGACCTGGCCCAGGCCGAAGCGGTCGCCGACCTGATCGCCGCGGCCGACGTCCGCGCCGCGCGCGCCGCCCGGCGCGCCCTCGACGGCGAGTTCTCGCGGCGGGTCGAGGCCCTGGCAGGCGACCTGCTCGCGATCCGCGTCCACGTCGAAGCGGCGATCGACTTCGCCGATGAGCCGCTCGACACCCTGGGCGGCTCGGCCCTGCGCGCGCGCTTCGCCGCCGCCTCGGCCTCGCTCGACGACCTGCTCGCCGCCGCCGAACGCGGCCGCCGCCTGCGCGACGGCCTGCATGCAGTGATCGTCGGCCCGCCGAACGCCGGCAAGAGTTCGTTGCTGAATGCATTGGCCGGCAGCGACCGCGCCATCGTCACCGACATCGCCGGCACCACCCGCGACCTGCTGCACGAGACGGTCAAGCTCGACGGCGTCGAACTGACTCTGGTCGACACTGCCGGCCTGCGCGACGGCGGCGACGCGATCGAGCGCGAAGGCATGCGCCGCGCCCGCGGCGAACTCGAACGCGCCGACCTGGCGATCGTGGTGCTCGACGCGAGCGATCCGGAAACCGGCCTGCAGGCGGTCGCCGAGGCGATCGCCGAAGTGCCGGCGCGGCTCTACGTCTATAACAAGATCGATCTGATCGAGTCCGACTACGGCTCGCCGACCCCGGTCGACATCGGCGGCGAAGACCGCGTGTTCGTCTCCGCGCGCAGCGGCGCCGGCCTCGACGGCCTGCACGCGCGACTGCGCGCCCTGGCCCAGGGCGATACCGCCGAATCTTCGGAGGGCGCCTTCACCGCGCGCGCCCGTCATGTCGACGCCCTGCTGCGTGCGCGCGAAGAACTCGACGACGCGCGGGTGCAACTCGACCACGAAATGCTCGACCTCGCCGCCGAGGCCTTGCGCCAGGCGCACGAAGCGCTCGGCGAAATCACCGGCCGCGTGCGCGCCGACGATCTGCTGGGGCATATCTTCTCGAGTTTTTGCATCGGCAAGTAGCGCGGCGTCGGGTCGCGGCCGGCGATCGCGTTGTTTCGGTTTCGCCTCGTCGTTTTCCGTAGCTCCAAGGGCACAGCGGCGTAAGCTGCGATCGCGCTGGCCCGGCCTTGCGGCGTCGCTGGCCGCAGCCCCTGCAGGAGCGGCGTAAGCCGCGACCAAGGCACGCGCAGAGTCCGCAACGCGGAGGCCATCGGTCGAAGCCGTTGACTGTCGCGGGGTAGGAGCGACGCAAGTCGCGACCGCGTCGGCACGACCTCACGGCGTTCCTGGCCGCAGTCCCTGTAGGAGCGGCGTAAGCCGCGACCAAGGGACGCGCAGAGTCCGCAACGCGGAGGTCACCGGTCGAAGCCGTTAACTCTCGCGGGGTAGGAGCGACGCAAGTCGCGACCGCGTCGGCACGACCTCACGGCGTTCCTGGCCGCAGCCCCTGTAGGAGCGGCGTAAGCCGCGATCAAGGGAGGCGCAGAGTCCGCAGCGCGGAAGTCACCGGTCGAAGCCGTTAACTCTCGCGGGGTAGGAGCGACGCAAGTCGCGATCGCGTCGGCACGACCTCACGGCGTTCCTGGCCGCAGTCCCTGTAGGAGCGGCGTAAGCCGCGACCAAGGCACGCGCAGAGTCCATAACGCGGAAGTCACCGGTCGAAGCCGTTAACTCTCGCGGGGGTAGCGACGCAAGTCGCGACCCCGTCGTCTTCGGTTGCGGCGCTTTTGCCGCAGGGCGGTGAAGCAATATCAATAGCAGAGCTTCCGCCCCCTAAAGGGTGCGGGTAACTTTCTTTTGTCCAAAGCAACAAAAGAAAGTCACCAAAGAAAAGTGCTTCTCCCTGCAAGGGCACAAGCCCGCATGATCGATGCCGACGCAGGGATGCTCCAGACAGGCCATCCATGGCCTGCTTGCGCACGGCCCGCCTCCCTGCGGGCCGCCCTCCGGGTCTGCTTTTGACCGGCGAAGCGGCAAGCAAAGCCATAAAGCAAACCAGATCAAAATCCCGACAACGACAACGACAACGACAACGACAACGACAACGACAACGACAACGACAACGGCGCCGCGTACCGACCACTGTAGGAGCGGCGTAAGCCGCGACCGCGCAATCCCAATCGCCTACGCCGCCGGCCGCAGATTCGCGGTCGCGGCTTACGCCGCTCCTACCCCGGCGAAAGAGACGCCGCTTCGATGGATGACATAGGCATCATTGTCTCTGTGCGTCCCGTGGTCGCGACTCACGTCGCTCCTACAGGGAGGGCGTCGCGCGCGTCGGCTGTTTGCGGCTTTGGCCGTTGCTTTTGCTGTGTGTCGCCGAGCACTCGCGAAGGCCATCGAAGACCCGTAGGGCGGCGCGCACGGATGCGCGCCGTTTTTGATCGGGACAGGGAGGTCCCGTATGAAAAATCCCGGCGTCGGCATCGCTCGTGCGGGCCCTTGATTCAAAGAGAAGCACTTTTCTTTGGTTACCTTTCTTTTGTTGCTTTAGACAAAAGAAAGTGACCCGCCGCTTTAGTGGCGGAAGCTTTGGATTTGATCTTGATCTTGATCTTCATCTCAAGGACGAATGCGCCGCGAGTCCGTCGCAGCGATGTCGCGGCTTACGCCGCTCCTACCCCTGGCGAAAGAGCGCCGCTTCGATAGATGACGACGGCTAGCGCGTCCCTTGGTCGCGGCTCGAGCCGCTACCCTGACGGTTACGGCCAGCATCGGCGTGATGTTGAGAGGTCTCGGTCGCGACTCACGTCGCTCCTACAGGGGAGGACTCGCTACGCTGATCGAGAAAGAGCGAAGCTTCCGCCAACCGCCAACCGCCAACCGCCAACCGCCAACCGCCAACCGCCAACCTCAAACCTCAAACCTCAAACCTCAAACCTCAAACCTCAAACCTCAAACCTCAAACCTCAAACAACGGCGACGGCAACGACGGCAGCAGCGGCGGCAACACCCAGCGGCCAACGACCGAAAGTACCCAGGATGAACTCGCTCACGCCGCCGCAACCACCTGCCTGCGCGCGATCAGCGTCCCGCCGCCCCGATCAGCGCCCCAACACCCCGAACACCACCACCGCCGCGATCAACGCCGCCACCACCGCGAAGAAAATCTTGACCCAGCTATAGGGGCGCTCGCCGGCGAGCTGGCCGGTGTAGCCGTTGGCCAGGACCTGGAAGCTGCGCGAGCCGTAGGTGTAGCTGACCAGCCAGACCGGGACCAGGATGTGCTTGAAGGTGCGGCCGCGATAGGTGGCGTCGACCTGCAGATTGCGCTGGGTGTCGCCCGGGACTTGCGCCGAACACAGGCTGCGGGTTTGTTCCTGCATCGAGCTTTCGCTGAGCACCGAGGCGGCGCGCAGGTCGACCTGGTAGCGCTCGACGATCCAGCCGCGCACGAACTCGGGCGAGTAGGGCTTGAGATCGCTGGTGGTCGGGAACTGGCCGATCTGCTGCAGCAGGTTCGCGTGCACGCCGACCGTGCCGGGCACCAGGTCGTCGTCGAAGAAATGCTGCAACGACCCGGCCGCGGGTTCCCAGCGGGTGTGGCGCACCTGGCGGGTCTTGCGCTGGCCGTTCTCGAAGTAGCTCTCGGTCTCGTAGTAATAATGACCGGCCTCCGCGGTCCACTGCGCCGAGACATGGGCGTCGAAGGTCCAGTACGGCAGGTACACGCCTTTGAGGGTGTCGGTAAGGGCCGCGTTCTTGAGCCGGTTCGGCGCGAACCAGCGGGTGCCGTACCACTTGCGGATGCTGTCGCGGACCTGGCCGTCGCTGATCTTGAACGGCAGCAGGCTCTGCGGGGTGATCGCGTCGCCGAGCGATTCGTGGTCGATCACCGCCGGCGAGCCGCAGAACTCGCAGCGCTGCGCGACCTTGCCGTCGACGAATACCGAGATCGCCTTGCAGCTGCGGCACTGCACTTCTCGGCGCTCGCCGCCGCCGTAGCCGCGCTGGTCGCTGGGGTGGTGGGCGAGGGCGCTGACCAGATCCAGTTCCACGACCTGCTCGCCCAGCGCTTCCTGCGCGGGCGACCACGGCACGATCGTGCCGCAGTAGGGGCAGGCCAGGGACTGCTTGGCCGCATTCCATTGCAGATCCCCGCCGCACTCCGGGCAGGGATGCTTGCCGACGGTGGCGTTATCCATCAGCCGCGCAGGAATTCTTCGAGGGCGGCCTTGGCGATGCGGGTGGCGCTGCCGATCTTGCGGGCCTTGAGTTCGCCCGCGGCGATCGCGGCCATCACGTCCTCGACCGAGACGCCGAGCGCGGCGGCGGCCTGCTCGGGAGTCAGCACCTCGAGCGCGTTCGCGCCCGGCAACGGCGGCGGCGTCGCGCCGGCGGAGGCCTGCGTCTGTCCGTTCTGCATGCTGCGCATCATTTCCTGGGCGATGCCGAAGCCGACCGCCATCTGCGCCGGCACCGCCGCGGCCGCGCCGGCTTCGCCGCCCTGGCCCATGGCGTGGCCCATCTGGAACTTCACGTAGTCGTTGAGGTTGCCGACCACGCCCATGCTCGAGCGCGCGTCGATGGCCTTCTCGACCTCCGGCGGCACCGAGACGTTCTCGAGCACGAAGGCGGTGATCTCGATGCCGTACTTGCCGGTCATGGCCGGGTTGATGATCGGCAGCAGCGCGTCGCCGAGTTCGCCGTAGCGCGAAGCCACGTCGAGCGCCGGCACGTTGGCGGTCGCCAGCGCCTCGGTGAACACGCTGACGATGCGCGAACGCATGGTGTCGGCGAATTCGTCGAGGCGGAAATTCTGGTCGGTGCCGGCCACTTCCCTGAGGAACTTCGGTGCGTCGACGATGCGGAAATCGTAGGTGCCGAAGGCGCGCAGGCGGACCACGCCGAAGTCGGCGTCGCGCATCATCACCGGGTTGGACGTGCCCCACTTGTTGCCGGTGAACAGGCGGGTGTTGAGGAAGTAGACATCGCACTTGAACGGCGAGTCGAAGCCGTACTTCCAGCCCAGGATGGTCGACAGGACCGGGATGTTCTCGGTCTTGAGGGTGTGCTTGCCGGGCCCGAACAGGTCGGCGTACTGGCCGGCGGCGACGAACTGCACCTGCTGCGACTCGCGCACGATCAGCTGGGCGCCGTTCTTGATCTCCTTGTCGTCGTCCGGGTAGCGGTACGACAGGGTGTCGCGCGAATCATCGGTCCACTCGATGATCTCCAGCAGCTCGCCCTTGATGAAACCCAGAATGCTCATGTGCCGCTCCCTGCCTGTGGTGCGGCGATTCTAGATCACGCCGGCTGAAGTCAGCGGGGACCGGAATCCGGCCGGTGGGCCGACCCATTCGGACCCGGCCGGACCGCTTGCACGGGGGCGGGCAGGGCGGCCGCGCACCGACGGGGCCGGCGCACCACCGCGCCGCGCACGATGTTGCATCGCCGCGACGCCGCCCCGGGCCGCGCGGCCGGGCCCGCCGCCGGGTGACGAAATTTGTGTAATTCGTCGCGCCAGGGGCGCGAACCGACACACCTGGTATCGGTTCGGGCCGCGATGGGTGGCACACTCCATGTCTGACGCCTATCCCGGGGGCCCCAGCCAACCTGAACGCTTGACAAACGCGGCTCCGTAGCGCGTCCTATCGGGCGTGCGCCCGGCCCCGTATCGGACGGGTCTCGCGTACTTCAGGGGAGTTTTTGCCAATGATCGTCGCTAACAATGACCGGCGTAACAGCCGGCTGTCCGCTGTAAAGCAGGTCTCCGCCGTGATCGCGCTGGGATGCGCGCTGGCCGCCTGCGGAAAGAAGGAAGACGCCGCGCCCGCCACGGACGCGTCGCCCGCCGCCGCGGCCACCGCTCCGGCGGTGACGGCGCAGACCGCGGTCTCGGCCAAGGTCTCGGCCTTGTCGGTCGAGCAACTGCGCGAGGCCGCGCGCAAGGCCTATGTGGAGAACCGCCTGTACGCGCCGGCCGAGGACAACGCCGTCGAGTACTACCTCGCCCTGCGCGAGAAGGCCCCGGCCGACGCCGTGGCCTCGAGCGCGCTGACCGACCTGCTGCCGATGACGGTCATCGCGACCGAACAGAGCGTGGGCCGCGAGGACTTCGCCGAAGCCCAGCGCCTGGCCGCGCTGATCGAACGCGCCGACCCGCAGCATCCGGCGGTCGCCCGCCTGAAGGCCAGCATCGGCGCCTCGCAGGAAGCCCTGGCCAAGCGCGCCGAGCAGGAAAAGCTCACCGCCGAAGAGCAGCTCAAGAAGCAGGCCGAGGTCGAGAAGCAGCGCCAGGCCCAACAGCAGCAGCAACAGCAGCAGGCCGCCCAGCAACTGGCGACCCAGCAGGCGGCCGAACGCCAGGCGGCGACGCAGCGCGAAGCCGAGCAGCGTGCGGCCGAGCAACGCGCCGCCGAACAGCGCGCCAGCGAACAGCGCAACGCCGAGCGTCCGGCCCCGACCGAGCGTGCGGCGACCGCGTCGGCCGCGACCCCGGCCAGCGAACTGCGCGCGGTCTCCACGCCGGCCCCGCGTTACCCGCCGGAAGCCCTGCGCGCCGGCCAGTCGGGCGAGGTCCAGGTCGAGTTCACCGTCGGCACCGACGGCTCGGTCACCGCCGCGCGCGTGGTCCGTTCCAACCCGGCCCGCGTGTTCGACCGCGAAGCCGTCAACGCGGTGCGCAAGTGGCGGTTCCAGCCGGTCCCGAGCCAGGTCACCACCCGGCGCACGATCGGCTTCAACCCGGGCGGTTGATCCGCGCGGCGTTCGCCCTTGTCGCCAACGAAAAGCCCGGCGCGAGCCGGGCTTTTCGTTGGCAGTCGCCGGAAGTCGCGGCGACCGATTCGATCCAGGGCCGCGCGAGGCAGCCGCCGGACCGAACCGGTTGCCGGCCGCCTGTCAGCCCGAGATCGCCAGCGTCTCGTTGTGGTAACGGCGCACCGCCGCGAACCACAGCAGCGCGGCGACGGCGAAGGCGGTGCTCATGTACACCGCCCAGATCCGACCCGAGATCGCCTCCTCGCGGATGACCTTGAGCAGCATCTGGTTCTGCGCCAGGAACGGCACCGCGAACTGCCACAACTGGGTCTTGAGCGGGTTGACCATCAGCACCACCGACGGCACCGCCGGCAGCAGCATCAGCCAGGCCATGTGGCTCTGCGCTTCCTTCAGGCTCTTGGAGGTGGCCGAGAGAAAGGTCAGCAGGGCGGTGCCGATGAACAGCATCGGCGTGAGGATCAGCAACATCTTGAAGATCGCCAGCAGGCTCATGTCGAGCATGCGCCCCACGCCGTCGCTCATCTGTGCGCTGAGCTTGAACGCGAGCAGGGTCAGCAGCAGCGACAGCAGGCCGAACAGGCAGGCGGCGGCGATCTTGCCGCTGACGATCGCCGAGCGCGGCGCCGGCGTGGCCAGCAGCGGCTCCAGCGATTGGCGTTCGCGTTCGCCGGCGGTGGCGTCGATGATCAGGTAGGCGCCGCCGATGAACGAAGTCAGGATCAACAGGTAGGGCAGCAGCGCGGACAACAGCAGGCCGCGTTTCGCCTCGGGCGTGGCGACGTCGCGGTCGCCGACGTTGACCGGCTGGCTGACGGTCGCGGCGATGCCGCGGGCGAGCAGGCGCAGCACGCCGACCTGGCGGCTATAGCCCTCCAGCGCCGCGCGCACGCGCCGGTTCGGGATCTCGGCGTCGCGGCGGGTGCTGTCCTGGACGATCTCGACCAGGGCCGGCTGGCCCTGTTTCCAATTCCCGGCATAGTCCTTGGCGATGATCAGGCCGACGTCGTGGTCCTGGTTCTGGATCGCCGCGTCCAGGTCGGCCGGGGCCGGGATGGCGACGATGTTCTGGGTGGCGAGGAACTTGATCAGGTTCGGCGCGTGCTCGGCGCCGCGCACCGGCACCCGCAGTTCGGTGTCGAGCTGGGTACGGGTGCGTTTCTCGGCGATCGTGCTCAGGCCGAGCATGAACAAGGGATACAGCAGCGGACCCATCAACAGGGCCATGGCGAGGGTGCGGCGGTCGCGCGAGATGTCGCGCAGTTCTTTGCGGATCACCGCCCAGACGGCGGAAAAGGCCGAGGTGTTCATGCGTGCAGGCCCTCGTCGCTACCGATCGCCTGGACGAAGGCGTCCTCGAGATTGTCCTGGCCGGTCAGCGCGCGCAGTTCGTCGGCGGTGCCGGCGGCCACGACCTGGCCCTTGGCGATGATGACGATGCGGTCGCACAGCGCCGCGACCTCTTGCATGATGTGGCTGGAGAAGATCACGCAGCGTCCCTCCTCGCGCAGGCCGCGCAGGAAGCCGCGCAGCGCGCGCGTGGTCATCACGTCCAGGCCGTTGGTGGGCTCGTCCAGGATAACGTTGCGCGGGTCGTGGACCAGGGCGCGGGCGATCGCGGTCTTGGTGCGCTGGCCCTGCGAAAAGCCTTCGGTCTGGCGGTCGAGGATGTCGCCCATGTCCAGCGCCTGCGACAAGGCGCGGGTGCGCTCTTCGATCAGACTGCGCGACAAGCCGTGCAACTCGCCGAAATAGGCGATGTTCTCGCGCGCGGTCAGGCGCTTGTACACGCCGCGCGCATCCGGCAGCACGCCGAGCGCGCGCCGCACCGCGGCCGGGTCGCGGCCGGCGTCGATGCCGTCGACGCGCACTTCGCCGCGGTCGGGCCGCATCAGGGTGTAGAGCATGCGCAAGGTGGTGGTCTTGCCGGCGCCGTTGGGGCCGAGCAGGCCGGTGATCTGGCCGTCGCGGGCCTCGAAATCGACGCCTTGCACGGCGTGGACGGTACCGGTCTTGGTCTTGAAGCTTTTATGCAGATCGTGAGCTGAAATCATGGTGTCGGGACTCGGGTTTCGGGCCGGGGAGCGGAGCTGAAGTTCGATACTCGGGACTCGGGACTCGGGACTCGGGACTCGGGACTCGCAGGGCATTCGCTGCGCTGGTCCGGTCGTCCTGCATCCGCTAATTCCGAATCGACTCATGGCTCCCAGCCGTTGAAAGAGACGAAGGGCGGCACGTAGCCGAGCGCATCGAGGCAACGCGCGTCGAGCTTCTTGGCGTCGGCGGTTTCGACGAACTGGCCGAGCAGCTTCGGGGTGCAGCCGATGCGCAGCGCGCCGTGGCCCTGGCCGCGCAGGATCAGGTGGCGGCCGTTGGGCAGGTGCTTGACCACCTGGTCGCCGTAGCGCGGCGGCGTGACCGGGTCGAGTTCGCCCGACAGCAGCAGGGTCGGCAGGTTCGACTTGAACGGCGCATGGAAGTCCTTCGGCCGCGAGCCGGTCGGCCAGACCTTGCACTGCGCGATCAGGGTCTTGGTCATGGCATCGCCCATCACCGTATCGGCGTCGCGCGGGTCGGGCCGGATCAGGTCGGCGTCCTCGGCGCAGATCACCGACAGCTGCATGCCGTAGTTCAGCTCCTCGCTGAGCTGGCTCTCGATCATCTTCGACAGCGCCATCAGCGGCGCGTAGCGGCCCTGGTCGGCTTCGTTCAACACCAGCGGCAACAGCGAAGCGGCTTCCGGCGCGTACGAGAACATCCGGGTCAGCATGCCGACCTGGGCCGCGCCGATCGGAGCGCGCTTCTGTTCGCCGGTGTGCGGGTCGCGGTAATCGACGTCGACCGGCGTCTGCAGGCGCGCCATCAGCTGGCGCAGCTGCTCGCGCGGATCGGCGCCGAAGCGCGCCCGGCAGGCCGGGACCTGCTGGCACAACTTGAACTGCAGGGCCAGGGCGTTGTCGAGGTTGCGCGCGTGGTCGCTGCCGAGCACCAGTTCGTTCGGCACCACGCCGTCGAGCACCACGCTGCGGGTGTGCTGCGGATAGCGCGTGGCGTACTGCTGGGCGACGCGGGTGCCGTAGGAAACGCCGACCAGGTCGATCTTGGCCGCGCCGATCGCGGCGCGCACCGCGTCGAGGTCGGCGATCGCGTCGCTGGTGGTGAAGCGGGCGGCATCGACGCCGAGCTGCCGGGCGCAGCGCGCGACCGCCTGCACCGCGGCATCGAACTGCGCGGCCTCGTCGCGATGGGCCGCGTTCTCGCCGGTGGCGTCGCGGCAGGCCAGCGGCGAGGACTTGCCGGTGCCGCGCTGGTCGATCAGGACGATGTGGCGGTGCTTGCGCACCTCGCGGAAGGCCGCGTCGACGCTGGGCCAGGACTCGGTCGCGGCCTGGCCGGGGCCGCCGGCGAGGAAAAACACCGGGTCTTCGGCGACGCCGGCCTCGTCGGTGGCCGGCAGCCAGGCCAGGTTGAGCTTGAGCTTGCGGCCCTTGGGCTCGGCGGCGTTCTCCGGCACTTCGAACTGCGCGCATTGCGCCGCGATCGTGCCGCTGGCGTAGGGCGTGGACAGGGTGCACGGATCGAACACGATCCGGCCGTAGTGGCGCTTGGCTGCGCTCGTGTCGGTGCGTTCGGCGCCGGCGCCGGCGTCGGCCGAACCGGCCTGGCCGCAGCCGCTCAGTGCGGCCGCCGCGAGCATCGCGGCGAGCCCGAAGACCGCGAGGCTGCGCGGTCGGTATCCGTATCGAAGTGGGTGCATGTCCGTTTCTCGTTCCCAGGCGGTGCGCCTTCAAGAATGACAGACGGGGGCGACGGGAAAAATGTGACCGGACCGGACGCACCGGTTTTCTGACGGGGCTGCGCGCTCGCCGCCATGCCCGGCTGCGCCGGGTCGCGCCGTGAGCGCTTACTTCGAGGAGACGTACTTCTCGCGGCGGATCTGCGGCACCGGCAGGCCGTGGCCCTTGAGCGCCTCGAAACAGGTGTCGACCATGTTCGGGTTGCCGCACAGGTAGGCGATGTCGCTGTCGGGGTTCGGCGCGAACTCTTCCAGGAACTGCTGGACGTAGCCGTGGCGCACGTCCGGGTGCGGCTGCTCGGGCAGCTCGCGCGAGAAACAGGGCACGAAGCGGAAGTTCGGGTGGCGATCGGCGAAGGCGCGGAACTCGTCGCCGTATAGCAGCTCGATCGGCGAACGCGCGCCGTACAGCAGGACCACCTCGATGCCGCGGTCGCGGATCTGCGCTTCCAGCTGCGGCAGCATCGCCCGGTACGGGGTCACCCCGGTGCCGGTGGCGATCAGCAGATAGCGGCGGTTGGCGTCGGCCGGGTTGAGGCAGAACCGGCCGAACGGCCCGCTGGCCTGGACCAGGTCGCCTTCGTCCATGCCCTCGAACAGCGCCGTCGCGGCGCCGCCGGCGACGTAGCTGACCGCGATCTCGACCGTTTCACCGGCGCCGAGCGCGTGGTCGTGGATGGTCGCCAGCGAGTAGCTGCGCTTGGTCGCGGTGCCGTCGGCATACTGGAAGTGCACCTGGATGAACTGGCCGGGGATGTAGTCCAGCGGCTCGCCGTCGTCGCGCAGGAAGACGTAGTGGCCGACGGTCGGGGCCAGCATCCGGCGCGAAACGAGTTTGAGCGGGAACTGCTTCATGGAGATCGAGCTTCTGGGTCGTGCCTGGCAAGGCGCGGGGGCGTTCGGGCGCGCGGGGCGGCCGGGCGGTGGTCGGGCGGCCGTCCAGTGCAAAGTCTGGGGACTGTGCGGCGCTGCGCAACGCGGGAATTCGCAACAGTCTGTGACCGGAGCGCCACCGCGGGGCCGCCTATACTAAGGCATTCGCCGCGAGGCCCGCGGCAGGCTTCCCGAGAACACTCCGAATGACCCAGTCCCAGGCCGCGTCCGCAGCGGCATCGGCCGAGCCGGTGCCGGCCCTGCGCGTGCGCGCATTGCGCAAGACCTACGACAACCGCGTCCAGGCACTCAAGGGCGTGTCCCTGGACGTGGCCCCGGGCGACTTCTTCGCCCTGCTGGGCCCCAACGGCGCCGGCAAGTCGACCCTGATCGGCATCGTCAGCTCGCTGGTCAACCTCAGCGAGGGCTCGGTGTCGATCTTCGGCACCGACCTGGCGAGCCAGCGCGAGGCGGCGATGCGCCTGATCGGGCTGGTCCCGCAGGAGCTGAACTTCAACATGTTCGAAAAGCCGCTCGACATCCTGGTCAACTACGCCGGGTTCTACGGCGTGCCCCGGGCGGTCGCGCTGCAGCGCGCCGAGGAAGAGCTCAAGCGCGCCCAGCTGTGGGAAAAGGCCCAGATGATGAGCCGCACCCTGTCGGGCGGCATGAAGCGGCGGCTGATGATCGCCCGCGCCATGATGACCCGGCCGCGCCTGCTGATCCTCGACGAGCCCACCGCCGGCGTCGACATCGAGATCCGCCGCGGCATGTGGAAGACCCTGCGCGAGATCAACGCGTCCGGCACCACCATCATCCTGACCACCCATTACCTGGAAGAAGCCGAAAGCCTGTGCCGCAACCTGGCGATCATCGACCAGGGCCGGATCGTCCAGCAGGGGCCGATGAAGACCCTGCTGGCGATGCTCGACGTCGAGGGCTTCCTGTTCGACATCGACGGTGTGCTGCCGGCGAGCCTGCCGCACATCGAAGGCGCCACCGTGGTCGCCACCGACGACCACACCCTCGACCTGGAAATGCCGCGCGCGATGGACCTCAACCGGGTCTTCGCCGCGCTCGGCGAGGCCGGCATCCGGGTGCGCTCGATGCGCACCAAGTCCAACCGCCTGGAAGAACTGTTCGTGCGCATGATCAACCAGCCCGAAGCCGCGCAGACGGAGACCGCCGCATGAGCCAGACCCTGCCCGCGGCCGTCGCCGAACCCACCCCGATGCGCCGCAACCTGGTTGCGCTGGGCACCATCGTCCGCCGCGAAGTGATGCGGATCCTGCGCATCTGGGGCCAGACCCTGGTGCCGCCGGCGATCACCATGACCCTGTACTTCCTGATCTTCGGCGGCCTGATCGGCTCGCGCATCGGCGAGATGGGCGGCTACAGCTACATGGAGTTCATCGTCCCCGGCCTGGTGATGATGAGCGTGATCCAGAACAGCTACGGCAACATCTCCTCGAGCTTCTTCGGCGCCAAGTTCGGCCGCCACGTCGAGGAGCTGCTGGTCAGCCCGATGCCGAACTGGGTGATCCTGTGGGGCTACGTCGCCGGCGCGGTGCTGCGCGGCCTGATGGTCGGCGTGATCGTGCTGCTGATCGCCATGTGCTTCACCTCGGTGCGCGTGCCGCATCCGCTGGTGACCCTGACCACCGTGCTGCTGGGCGCGACCATCTTCTCGCTGGCCGGCTTCGTCAACGCGGTCTACGCGAAGAAGTTCGACGACGTCGCGATCGTGCCGACCTTCATCCTGACCCCGCTGACCTACCTGGGCGGCGTGTTCTATTCGGTCAAGCTGCTGCCGGCCTGGGCCGAGGCGGCGACCCACGCCAACCCGATCTTCTACATGGTCAACGCCTTCCGCTACGGCCTGCTCGGCAGCAGCGACGTGCCGTTGTGGGTGGCGTACGCCTTGATGATCGGTTTCGTGGTGGTGTTGTCGTCGTTGGCGTTGTGGTTGCTCAAGCGCGGCGTGGGTTTGCGCAGCTGAGGCTGCGCCTGGCCGCCTGCCGAGTAGCCACGCCCCATTGTAGGAGCGACGTAAGTCGCGACCGCGGTCTCGCACTATCGCGTCGATGCCAGCCGCAGCCTGTCGGGGTAGGAGCGGCGCAAGCCGCGATATCGCTGCGACGGTCTTGCGGTGTCTCTGTCAAGTAAGGTCAGGGTCAGAAAAAGATCAAGATCAAACCCAAAGCTTCCGCCACTAAAGCGGCGGGTTACTTTCTTTTGTCATAAGCAACAAAAGAAAGGTAACCAAAGAAAAGTGCTTTTCTTTGAATCAAGGGCCCGCACGATCGATGCCGACGCAGGGATTTTTCATACGGGACGTCCCTGTCCCGATGAAAAACGGCCTGCATCCATGCAGGCCGCCCTCCGGGTCTTCTCTTGCCTTCGCTAGATCGACGCGACGCACAGCAAAGGCAACATCTTTACGAAACCGAAACCGGCGTGTCGCTGCGAACCTCCCCTGTAGGAGCGACGTAAGTCGCGACCGCGGCCTCGCACTATCGCGTCGATGCCAGCCGCAGCCTGTCGGGGTAGGAGCGGCGCAAGCCGCGATATCGCTGCGACGGACTCGCGGCGCATTCGTCCTTGAGATGAGGATCAAGATCAAGATCAAACCCAAAGCTTCCGCCACTAAAGCGGCGGGTTACTTTCTTTTGTCTGAAGCAACAAAAGAAAGGTAACCAAAGAAAAATGCTTTTTTCTTGAATCAAAGGCCCGCACGAGCGATGCCGACGCAGTGATTTTTCATACGGGACCTCCCTGTCCCGATGAAAAACGGCCTGCATCCATGCAGGCCGCCCTCCGGGTCTTCTCTTGCCTTCGCTAGATCGACGCGACGCACAGCAAAGGCAACATCTTCACGGCAACGGCAACGGCAACGGCAACGGCAACGCAGCCGCGACTGAACGCGTTCTCGTCGCCATTGACCCCTCATGCACTCCGCATGCGTTACAACCTCGCACGCACCGGCCGCGATAGACCGGCCCCACGTTACCCAGGAGAACCCCATGCGCCTGATGCCTCTCGCTGCGATCCTGTCGATCGCCTTCGCCGCCGGTTGCGCGGCACCCGACCAGGCCAAGGACACGTTCGGCGCCGATGCGCCCGCGACGCCGGCGGGCGATCCGGCGCCGGCGGGCCGGCCGATGGGCAAGATCGGCGCCGACCAGGTCGGCAAGGTCAGCCCGGTGCCGGCGTTCAAGGGCTACGGCGAACACTGGGGCATCGACATCCAGGCCAGCGGCGGAATGGCGCACAAGGTCGAGCTGACCTGGGGCAGCGGCAGCGAACGGGCCAGCGGCACGGTCGACTACCAGGGCCAGCCGGCCGACGTGCCGGGTTCCTTGATCGTGTTGAGCGGCGAACTGGCGACCAAACAGGGTGCCAAGCCGATGGTGGTCGAGATCAGCCGCAAGGACTGCACCGACGACGGCGACCGCCCGCACGCGCACAGCGTGCAGGTCACCGTCGAGGGCCTGCCGCCGATGCGCGGTTGCGGCGACCTCGCGGTGTACTGAGCGTCGGCGCCGCCTACCTCAGCGAACGCACGCCCGCTGCGAGCCGGGCCTGCATGACGAGGCCCGCTGTAAGGAGGCCTGCTGTAACGAGCATGCTCGCCGTGCAATCCAGGCCGTGGCGTCAGGCCCGCACCGCCGGATAGCGCCGGCGGTGCAGCCACACCACCAGCAACGCCGAGAGCACCGGGGCGGCGAACAACAGCAGCAATACGATCACCAGCAGCTCGGCCATGCCGAGCCGGTCGCCCAGCATCACCAGCGGCAGCGCCGGTAGGACGATCAGCAACGGCGTCAGCAGGGCGGAGACCAAGGCCGGCATCGTGCCGCTGCCGCGGCGCGCCGGCAGCAGGGCCCAGCACAGGCCGTGCACGGCGCCGATCGCGAGCGCGGCGATGCTCATGCCATGGCGCTGGTCGCTGTCGCTCAGGGCGGTGAAGCGGCTGGCGGTGTGCTGCAGCAGCAACAGCACGCCGGTGCAGACGCCGAACGCGACCAGTGCGCCGAGCAGGCGCCGCTGCCCGCCGCTCCAGACCACCGGGGTGGGGCCGCGTCCGCCGATCGCGAAGGCGATCGTCAGACCGATCGCCGAGGTGACCGCCACCTTGGCGGCGTTGAGCGGCGGCAGCCAGCGATACAGTTCGGTCGCCGGCACGCTGTCGCTCAGGGCCTGCATGGTTTGCAGCACCGCGATCGACCACAGATAGCCCAGCCCGAATACCAGCGCCACCGCGACCAACAGCGCGGCCCAGGCGCGTCGCGGCGGGCCGCGACGCGCGATGATCGCGCTGGCCAGGACGAGGTTGACGCCGATCAGCAGGCCGATGCCGCACAGCCACTCCAGCCAGGCGAACAGCTGCGCACTGGCGCCGTCGGCGCCCTCGGGCAGGGGATGTTCGATCTGCGAGATCAGGAAGAACGCAGCGGTCAGCACGAACACGCAGGCGGCGAGCGCGAGCGGAAACCAGGCGGGCGACCGCGATGCGGGGTGATCCATGAAGTCGGTCCTTGCGGGGGCAGGCAGGAGAGAGGCGGCGAAAGCGGCCCAGTCTAGTGCCTGCGCCGCTGCCGTCCCAGGATGCCCGTCCGCGGGCGGCACCGCGCCGCATCGGCTTCACGCGCACCGCGCGGACTCGTTGGTAGCGGTAACGGCGGCACCACGTCGCCCCCACTGGAGTGTCCCATGCGCATCATGTTCGCCGCCGTCGCCGGGTTGGGTCTGGCCGCCGCCTTCGCGGCCACGCCCGCGTCCGCACAGCGGATCACTTTTCCGGACCCGGCGTTCCGCGGCGGCGACGCCGTCGCCTGGAATGTAGTGCTGCTGACCCAGCCGGACCTGTCGGTCGACTACACCCTGACCGTGCCCGAGTCGAAGGCGCCATTGAAGGCCAAACTGCAGCAGAAGTCGGCGTCGGGCATGGGCGATTACACGCTGGCCGGCCGGGTCGGCAGCGGCACCGACGCCACCGGCCTGACCGTGAAGCTGCTGCCGGTCGAACCCGGCAAACGGTGCCAGGACGCCAAGGGCAGTACCCGCGGCCAATACGGATCCTACGACTACGCCGTCGTGCTGACGCCGGCCAAGCTCGGGCCGTGGAAGGTCTGGAAGGGTTGCGGCAACTTCACCATGAAATAACCGGCCGGGCTGAGCGCGCGACCGGCGGCGCGCGCGGCTACGCCGCCGGCAAGCGGAAGAACGCGGTGGCGGCCGCGGTGCTGTTGGCCGCGGTCGTGGCGACGTCTTCGCCGCGGTCCCGGGCCAGCTCTTCGACGATGTGCGCCAGGTACATCGGTTCGTTGCGCCGGTGCGACGGCGCCGGTTTGACCGTGCGCGGCAACAGATACGGCGCATCGGTCTCGATCATCAACCGCGAAGCCGGGATGTGCTTGACCAGTTCGCGCAGATGCAGGCCGCGGCGCTCGTCGCACAGCCAGCCGGTGATGCCGACGTACCAGTCCTGGTCGAGGTAATCGAACAGCTCCTCGCGCGTGCCGGTGAAGCAATGCACCACCGCCGGGCCGAGTTTGCCGTCGAAGTTGCGCATCATCGCCATGAAATCGGCATGCGCGTCGCGTTGGTGCAGGAACAGCGGCTTGCCGATGTCGACCGCGGTCTGCAACTGCATCTCGAAGGCGCGCCGCTGCGCCGGGCGCGGCGAGAAGTCGCGGAAATAATCCAGCCCGCATTCGCCGACCGCCACGACCTCCTCGTGCGCCAGCAATGCGCGCATCTCGGCGTCGCATTCGGCGGTGTATTCGCCGGCATGGTGCGGATGCACGCCGGCGGTCGCGAACAGCTCGCCCGGGTGACGGCGCGCCAGCTCGAGCGCCTGCGGCGAATGCTCGCGGCTGGCGCCGGTGATCACCATGCGCGCCACCCCGGCCTCGCGTGCGCGCTGCAGCACGGCGTCGCGGTCGTGGTCGAAACTGTCGTGGGTCAGGTTGGCGCCGATGTCGATCAGTTGCATGAGGCTGGTGTCGCGGAAACAGCGCGCAGTGTAGGCGCTGGGCCGGGCCAGCCCAAGTTTTCCGTCGGCGCCAGGTTCCGCCGCGACGGTCGCGGGCGATCGATTCACGACGGCGGCGACGCGGCGTTATGCCCTTCGAAGGCGGCCGGCCGGTCGCCATGGGGACATCGCAATGCGCATCATCTCGACGATCTTCGCGCTGGGACTGGCGTCGCTGCTCGCCGGCCTGCCGGCATCCGCACCCGCCGAGTCCAAGGCGAAATACGACTTTCCGAAGGCGGGCTTCGACGGCGGCAATTACGGTCAGGCCGGCTGGAGCATCCAGCTCAAGCGCAGCGGCCCCGGCCAGGTCGTGTTCGATCTCGCCCTTCCGCGCGGAGTCCGTGCGGCCCACGGCACCTTGACTTCGGTCGAGCCCGAGCCGGGTCCGCTCGAGCTGAGTGCGAAGTACGCCCTGTCCGGCACTCAAACCATCGCCGGCGAATCGCAGACCTTGCTGGTCATGCTCACGCCGAGCACCAAGGACAAGCCCTGTCAGGACACCAAGCGCAAGAAATACAGCCAGGCGATCCTGGTCTTCATCGGCGATATCGAGGACGGCGGCCGACTCCTGTACGGCTGCGGCGAGTTCGCCAACGACTGAGCGCGCCCGGTCCGCGCGCGGGAATGCAGGGCGGCCGCGGCGGCGTCGCAAGCGCGTATAGCTCGCGCGCCCGGATCGGCGCCGCGCACCGTATCCTTGCGCGCGTGAACGCCGCCGAATTCCCGATCGATTCCCTGCTGCCGTCGATCCGCGACAGCCTCGCCGCGCATCCGCGCCTGGTGCTGGAAGCGCCGCCGGGCGCGGGCAAGACCACCCAGGTGCCGCCGGCCCTGCTCGATGCGCCCTGGCTGCAGGGCCAGCGCATCGTCATGTTGGAGCCGCGCCGGGTCGCCGCGCGCGCCGCCGCGCAGTTCATGGCGCGGCAACGCGGCGAGGCCGCCGGCGACACCGTCGGTTACCGGATCCGCTTCGAGAACAAAGTCTCCGCGCGCACCCGTATCGAGGTGGTCACCGAAGGCATCCTGACCCGGATGATCCAGGACGACCCGAGCCTGGAAGGCGTCGGCGCGCTGGTGTTCGACGAGTTCCACGAACGCCATCTCGCCGCCGACCTCGGCCTGGCCCTGGCGCTCGACGTGCAGGCCTCTTTGCGCGAAGACCTGCGCATCGTGGTGATGTCGGCGACCCTCGACGGCGAGCGCCTGGCCCAGTTCCTCGATGCGCCGCGCCTGAGCAGCGCCGGGCGCAGCTATCCGGTGACGGTCGCGCACTACCCGGCGCGGCGCGAGGAGAAACTCGAGCACCAGCTGCGGCGCGCGGTCGAGCATGGCGTGCAACAGCATCCCGGCGACCTGCTGGTGTTCCTGCCCGGGCAGCGCGAGATCGCGCGCGCGCAGGCCGCGCTCGCCGGCAGCGAGGCCTTGCGCGGCATCGACGTGCTGAGCCTGCACGGCGAACTGCCGGTCGAGCAGCAAAGCCGGGTGCTGCAGCCCGACCCCGACGGCCGCCGCCGCGTGGTGTTGGCGACCAACGTCGCCGAGTCCAGCGTGACCCTGCCCGGCGTGCGCGTGGTGATCGACGCCGGCCTCGCCCGCGAGCCGCGTTACGACCCCAACAGCGGCTTCTCGCGGCTCGACGTGGTCGCGATCGCCCAGGCTTCGGCCGACCAGCGCGCCGGCCGTGCCGGCCGCGTCGCCGAAGGCTGGGCGTATCGCCTGTGGCCGGAGTCGCAGCGCCTCGAACCGCAGCGCCGGCCCGAGATCGTTCAGGTCGAACTGGCCGGACTGGCGCTGGAGCTCGCCGCCTGGGGCGATGCCGGCCTGCGTTTCGTCGACCCACCGCCGGGCGGCGCGATGGGCGCTGCGCGCGAACTGCTGCTGCGGCTCGGCGCGCTCGAGGCCGGCAGTGGCGAGGCCGCGCCGACCATCACCGCGTTCGGCCGGCGCATGCTCGCGCTCGGCACCCATCCGCGTCTGGCGGCGATGCTGCTGGCCCCGAGCGACCCGCGCGAACGCGCCCTGGCCGGCGATCTGGCCGCGTTGATAGAAGCGCGCGACCCGCTGCGCAGCGGCGGCGATGCGCTGGCCGCGCGCTGGCAGGCGCTGGCCGCGTTCCGCCAGGGCCGGGCTCCGGCCGAGGCCTCGCGTTCGGCCCTGGCCGCGCTCGACCAGGCCGCCAGGCAATGGCGCCGCCGCCTGCGCGTCGAGGCGACCCCGCCGAACCAGGTGCCCGCGCACGCGCTCGGCGATCTGTTGCTGCATGCGTTTCCGGACCGCATCGCCCGCCAGCACCCCAGCGACCCTTACCGTTATCAGCTCGCTAACGGCCGCAGCGCCAAGTTGTTCGACGACAGCGCGGTCTACGGCGAGCCCTGGCTGGTGATCAGCGAACTGCGCGACGACCCGCGCGACGCGCGCGTGCTGCGCGCCTCGCCGCTCGACGAGGCGCGGCTGGAGCGCGAGTTTCCGCAGCGCTTCGTCAGCGAGGACCGGGTGGTGTGGGACCCCGCCGCGCGCGCGATCGCAGCGGTGCGCGAGCGCCGTTACGACCGCATCGTGCTCGACAGCCGCCCGCTCGCCAAACCCGACCCCTCGCGTTACGCCGACGCCCTGGTCGACGCGGTGCGCCAACTCGGCCTCGATGCGCTGCCGTGGACCGGAGGCCTGCGCCAGTGGCGCGCCCGCGTGCGCTGCCTGCGCGAATGGATGCCCGAGCTGGCGCAGGGCGAGAACGCATTAGCGGACCTCTCCGACGAGGCCTTGATGGCCGGGCTCGACGACTGGCTGAAGCCGGCGTTGCGCGGCAAGACCCGCCTCGACGCGCTCGACGAGGCCGCATTCGGCGAAGCCCTGCGCTCACTCTTGGACTGGTCGTGGCGGCAACGGCTCGACGCGCTCGCGCCGACCCGCATGGCGGTGCCGTCGGGGATGGAGCGCGCCATCGACTACGCCTACGACGCGCATGCCGCCGACGGACGCGGCGCCGCGGTCGCGCCGGTGCTGGCGGTAAAACTGCAGGAGCTGTTCGGCCTGGCCGATACGCCGCGCATCGCCGAAGGCCGCGTGTCGCTGACCCTGCACCTGCTATCCCCGGCCGGGCGACCGCTGCAGGTCACCCAGGACCTGCGCGGTTTCTGGGAGCGCACCTATCCCGAGGTCAAGAAAGAAATGAAGGGGCGCTATCCCAAGCACCCCTGGCCCGACGACCCATGGACGGCGACCGCGACCCACCGCGCCAAACCGCGCGGCACCTGAGTCTCGCGGCGCCGCCGGGGCGGCGGCGGGCTACGCGCCTCGGCCGATGCGTCGATACCGCGCCTTATTCAGCGGGGAGCCGGTCCGGCGCGGCTGCGCTCACAGAATTTCAACGGGCCCGCGCCGACACTGGAGCCCGTTTCTCTCGTCACAGGATCGACACGATGAGCAAGTTCACTTCATTGCCGGACCGCGCGCTGGAACTGGTGTCGTCGGTTGGCGACAACATCAGGCAGCACGTGCCCAACGCCGGCCAGTGGCTGGAAACGGGCGTCAAGCTGGGCGCGCTGAAGACCGGCGCACGCACCGCCGGCGGCTTCATCCGCCGCAACCCGGTCATCGCGGCCGCCGCTGTGGCCGGCGCCGGCCTGCTTTGGTACGCCGCCGCACGCCGCAAGGCCCGCCAGCAGGCGGAAGGCGATCCGATCGAAGGCAGCGCGCGCCGCATCGATGCGCGCCGCGCGAACGGCAACGCCTCGCGTCGCAAGTCCGCCACCCGCAAATCGGCCAGCGAAGAAAGCGCCAGCGAATAAACGCACGCGGGTTTCGCCCGGACGACCGGCGGTCTGGGTTTCAGGCCGTCGGGTGCGATGCATCGCGTTGTTGAGACCGTCCTACCCGAGGCCGACGCGTCAGCGTCGGCCTCGCTCGTTCGGGCGCATCGTGGTCGACGCTTCCGGATCGCAGCGCCCAAGAGCAGGAGCGGCGCAAGCCGCGACCGCGACACTTCAGCTATTCGATCCTTCCTGAAAGAAGCGCCGTAAGACCGTCGCAGCGCGGTCGCGGCTTGCGCCGCTTCTACCCTGGCGAGAACACGCCGCTTCGACGGATGGCATAGGCCTTATGGTTTCGGCGCGTCCAGTGGTCGCGACTCACGTCGCTCCTACAGGGGATGGTGAAGTCGCGTGCGTCAGCTGGTTGCGACCATGGCCTTTGCTCCGGCTGTGCGCCGCCTCGCGCTCGCGACGGCTAAAGAAGACCCGGAGGGCGGCGCGCAGGGATGCGCGCCCTTTTTCATCGGGACAGGGAGATCCCGTATGAAAAATTACGGCGTCGGCATCGCTCGTGCGGGCTTTTGATTCAAGAAAAAAGCAACTTCTTTGGATACCTTTCTTTGTTGCTTTAGACAAAAGAAAGTAACTCGCCGCTTCAGTGGCGGAAGCTTTGGGTTTGATCTTGATCTCGTTCGATTGAGAGAGGCGCCGCAAGACCGTAACGGCGCGGTCGCGGCTTGCGCCCGGTCCTGCCCTGGCGAGCGCACGCCGCTTCGACGAGCGGCGACGGCCCGTTGTCTCTGGGCGTCCCGCGGTCGCGACTCACGTCGCTCCTACAGGGGCGGGCTCCCAAGGTCGGCACAAAGCACTCATGGCAACGCCAACGCCACGCCAACGCCAACCGCGTTACTCCGCGGCCGCCTCCGGCAGCTCGATGATGAAACGCGAGCCGCCGTTTTTACGCTCCTCGTACCAGAGCTGGCCGCCGGCGTTGACGACGATCTGTTTCGCCAGCGACAGGCCCAGGCCGCTCGACAGGCCGTCGTCGACGTCTTCGTCGTGCAGGCGCACGAAGGGCTTGAACAGTTCGCGCTGGCGCGCCACCGGGATGCCGGGGCCGCGGTCGGCGACGATCAGCTGCCAGAAGCCGGGGGCGCTGTTGCGTGCGGCCAACAGCAGGTCGCTGTTGGGGGCGTACTTCATCGCGTTGGTGACCAGGTTCTCGCTGACCTGGCGCAGCACGCGCGGATCCATCGCCACTTGCGCGGTGCCGTGCGGCGGCGGGGCGATCTCGACGCGGATGCCGCGCGCGTCGAGCTGCATCTCGTAGCGGCGCACCAGCCAGCCCAGGGTCTCGCTGAGGTCGGCGCGGCCCTGTCTCGCGGCGTGTTCGCGCGTGCCGGCCTGGCTTTCCAGGTAATGGCGGATGTAGCCGAGCGCGTCGTCGGCGCTCTCGTGGATCATCTGCAGGTAGCGCGGCACGCGCTCGGGCTTGCAGCCGTTGTGCAGCAGCAGGTCGCTGGCGAACAACACGCTGGTCAGCGGGTTCTTGAGGTCGTGGGCGACCAGGTTGACCAGTTCCTCGCGCTCGCGGGCGACGCGCTCGAGGCGGTCGCGGGTGAGCTTCAGGCCGACATGGGCGTTGACCCGGGCCAGCAGTTCTTCGGGCAGGAACGGCTTGGTGACGTAATCGACCACGCCGGCATCGAAGGCGCGCAGCAACAGGTCGCGGTCGTGGGCGGCGGTCACGAACACCACCGGCACGCGCAGCGGCGAGCCGGCGCGCAACGCGGCCATGACTTCGAAACCGTCCATGCCCGGCATCATCACGTCGAGCAGGATCAGGTCCGGCGGCGACTCGGCGTACAGGCGCAGGGCCTCGTCGCCGGTCGAGGCGGACACCACCTCGTAACCCTGGCGCGAAAGCAAGGCGGTGACGACGCGCAGGTTCGCGGCCTGGTCGTCGACGACGAGAATCCGGCCCGTGGATGTCGCGGCAGTGCTCATACGTCCTTGGCATCCCCTAGGGCGGGTTTTTCACGCTGAATTCGCATAAATGAACCGCGAGGAAACGGGTCGAAAGTTAACAGAAACCTTCACACAAAGGCGGGATGAAAAGTCAAAAAGCTGAACAGTTCATGCCCTTTGTGACAACTCGCCGCGCTCGGCAACGCGGCGTTGCGAATTCGGTGATGCCACGGTCGAATGCGGCGGCGCATCATGGACGCTGTTCGATTAAGGAATCCGCAATGAACCTGCGACCGCTCGGCCGTTCATCCCTGTCGGCGGCGCCGCTCGCCTTCGGCGGCAACGTGTTCGGCTGGAGCGCCGACGAGGCGACCAGCTTCGCCCTGCTGGACGCTTTCACCGAAGCGGGCTTCAGCCTGGTCGACACCGCCGATGCCTACTCGGCCTGGGTGCCGGGCAATGCCGGCGGCGAGTCGGAAACCCTGATCGGGCGCTGGCTGGCCCAGGGCGGCGGGCGCCGCGAGCGCATCCTCATCGCCACGAAGGTCGCCAAATGGTCGCGGCGGCCCGGCCTGTCGCCGGCCAACATCCAGGCCGCGGTGGAGGACTCGCTGCGCCGGTTGCGCACCGACCGCATCGACCTCTACCAGGCCCACGAGGACGACCCGAAGGTGCCGCTCGAGGACACCCTGGGCGCGTTCGCCCGGCTGATCGAGCAGGGCAAGGTCCGCGCGATCGGCGCCTCCAACTACTCGGCCGCGCGCATGGCCGAGGCCCTGGACGTCGCCGAACGCCACGGCCTGCCGCGCTACGAAACCCTGCAGCCGCACTACAACCTCTACGACCGTGCGGTGTACGAAGCCGAGCTGGAGCCGCTGGTGCGCGAGCGCGGGCTCGGCGTCATCAATTACTACGCCCTCGCCAGCGGCTTCCTGACCGGCAAGTACCGCAGCCGCGGCGACCTCGATAAGAGCCGCGCCCGGGGCGGTGCGGTCGCGCGCTATCTCGACGCGCGCGGCCTGGGCATCCTCGCCGCGCTCGACGAGGTCGCCGCCGCCCAGCGCGCGACCCCCGTCCAGGTGGCCCTGGCCTGGCTGATCGCGCGGCCCTCGATCGCCGCGCCGATCGCCAGCGCGACCAGCGTGGCGCAATTGCGCGAGCTGCTCGCGGCGACGCGGCTGTCCCTGTCGGCCGAACAGATCGCCGCGCTCGATGCGGCCAGCGCCGAGGCCTGAGCGCTCTGCCATGATCGGCGCCGCCCGGCGCTCGTTGCCGGGCCTGCCGCCGCGGCGCGGTTCGCATCCGCCCACCTCCACCGATCGTCCGACGACCTGCCTGCCATGACCGCTGTGTCCCCCGCCGTTTCCGTCGCCGCCGAGCACCGCGCCCGACGCCTCGGTATCGCCCTCGCCGCGAGCGGTGCGGTGCTGTTCTCGGCCAAGGCGATCCTGGCCAAGCTGCAATACCGCTACGGGGTCGATTCGCTCGACGTGCTGACCCTGCGCATGGCGCTGTCGCTGCCCTTGTTCGTGTTGCTGGGCATCCGCGAGACCCGGCGCGCGCGCCGGCGCGGGGCCTTGCCCTCGCGCCGCGACGTCGGTCTGATCCTGGTGCTCGGCGTGCTCGGCTATTACCTGTCGAGCCTGCTCGACTTCTGGGGCCTGGAGTACGTGCCGGTGTCGCTGGAGCGGCTGATCCTGTTCCTCAACCCGACCATCGTGTTGCTGATCGGCCTGTTCGCCTACCGGCGCAAGGTCGCGGCCAAGGAGTGGATCGCGCTCGCGGTCAGCTATGCCGGCGTGGTCCTGGTGATGGTCGAGAACCTGCGCGTGCAGGGCGAGCACGTGCTGTTCGGCAGCGCCCTGGTGCTCGGCGCGGCGGTCAGCTACGCGCTCTACCTCGCCATGTCGGGCGAGCTGGTCAAGCGCATGGGCTCGTTGCAACTGGTCGCCTACGCGATGGTGGTGTCGACCGCGGCGACCCTGATCCACTACCTGATCGCCCGCGATCCGGGCGGCCTGCTCGGCCTGCCGTGGCAGGTCTACGGCCTGGCGACGGCGAACGCGGTGTTCTGCACCTTCCTGCCGGTGACCTTCACCATGGCCGCGGTGGCCCGGCTCGGCGCCGGCACCGCCGCGCAGTTCTCGGTGATCGGGCCGGTGTCGCTGGTGTTCCTCGGCGCCTGGGTGCTCGGCGAGGCGATCACCGCGATCCAGCTGGTCGGTACCGCGGTAGTGCTGGGCGGGGTGGTGTTGCTGTCGCGGCCGGGCGCGAACTCGGTGCCGGTGGCGCCGCCGGACGGCAAGTAGGCGGCCGCGCCGGTCGGTCAAACGGCCCGATAGAGAGAAGGCGCCTCGCGGCGCCTTCCCGGTCTGCGGCTGTCGCCCGTCAGTGGGCGGCCAGCATCGGGTGGAACTGCGCCTGCTGGAACACGCCGCCGGACAAGCAGGCATTGCTCTGCAGGGTCGCCAGGTCGGCCTGGCGGCGGACCAGGTCGCCGTAGTTGCGCACGGTCGAGGCGACCACCGGGTCGGCCATGTTGAAGGTGGTCGGGCTGGCCAGGGTGCCGTTGCCGATCAGGAACCGCGACAACGTCGCCTGCGCGCCGGACGCGCGCGGGCCCACGTGCAGGAAGCTCGTGGTCAGGGTTTCGCGGCCGTGGCAGGCATCGCAGGTGTTGAGCGAGAGCTTGTTGCGGGCGTTGTTGTTGACGATGCCGGGATGGGTCCAGGCCACCTGGGGGCTCGGGTTGCGCACCGAGCCGGTCAGGAACGGCGTGCCCAGATAGCTCAGCGGCACGGAGTGCTGTTCGACCAGCACCTGCGCCTGGTTGGCGTTGACGTAGCTGGCGAGCAGGGTGCCGGCGTTGTTGAACACGTGGTTCGGGGTCTGCTTGGCCGGCACGATGCCGAGCTGGGCGGTGGCGCGCACGATGTTGAACTCGCGCAGTTCCCACGGGCTCTGCAGGAACTCGTTGGTGCGGATCTGGTTGATCGCGCTGCCGTTGGGCTTGCGCGGCGCGGCGTTGGCGCCGGTGAACTGGTCGGTGATCGCCTGCAGCGAGCTGTTGTACAGCGACGAGCCCAGGCTCATCGAACCCAGCGCGCCCCACTGCTGGGCGAAGCTGCGCACCGCCGGGCAACCGGCGATCGGCACCCCGTATTCGAGGATCACGGTGAAGCGGTGCACGGTGCAGGTGCCGGTGGTGTTGCGGCGGATCACCCCGAACACGAAGCGGCCTTCGCCGGCGTTGCCGCCGCCGTAGCCGGCGTTGCCGCGCAGGTCGACGCGGTTGACGATCGCCAGCAGGCGCATCGGCGAGCGGCTCAGGTCGAGCTTGCCGTTGCTCAGGCGGGGCCAGCTGGCGAGCACCTGCGAGTTGACCGAAGTGCGCGCAGGCACCACGAAGCTGTTGACCGTGGTCGAGGTGTTCCAGGTGCGGATCCAGTTCTCGACGAAGTCGGACGGGTCCACCCCGGTCAGCGGCTGGTTGGCCATGTTGGTCATGAGCCGGTTGAAGGTCCAGGCGCCGTTCGGGTTGCCGGCGTTGGTGCAGGCGTCGAAGGTGCGGGTCGGGTCTTCGACCACGGCCGGGTGGGTGACCAGCAGCGAGCGTTCGGGGCGCACGATCGCCGGCGGGCCGAGCAGCACGCCCCCGGGAATGCGGATGCGCACGCGCGCGGCGATCTGCTCGCGCAGCCGGTCCGGCGGCAGGAAGGCGATCGGGCTGTCGCCGAGGTGCTCGCGGCCGTCGAAGCTCGGCACCGTGGCCTTCTGTTCGGCGGCCAGCGCCTGGCGCGTTTCCTGTTCCTTGACCAGGCCGTCGAAGTCGAACGGGATGAGCGCCCGGTACAGTTGAGGGTTTTCCGCGTCGCGCTGCAGCGTGACCGGCTTGTCGCCGACGTTGAAGGCGATCTCCGCCGGCAGCGCCTGCCCCTTGGCATAGACGAACTCCAGCAGCGCGTCGCCGCCGGGGTTGCCGTCGACCGGGGTGATGAAGCTGTCTTCGAGCACCGGCGGGGTCTGTTCGAACCCGGGTTCCTCGGCGGCGGCGACCCGGCCGACCGCGCTGTCGGCGGGCGCGGGATACGACAGGTAAGCGGCGGACGCGCACAGCATCGCGCCGAAGCCGAACGAAATCGAACGCAGTCGGGTCATGGCTGGTCTCCCCAGAGAGAACTTGGCTGGTGGCGCATCGGCCGGTCCTGGCACGCGCCCGTCACTGCACGCTAGAGGGCGCGGCGATGCGCTGCCATGGCGGACCCGGGATCAAACCGGGGCGATATCTCATGGGATTTCGCGATTGGCCGCATCCTTGCGACGACGGTCGCAGATCGATCGGCGGAGCTGGGTTCCATCCAGGGTAGGAGCGGCGCGAACCGCGACCGCTCCATCGCAACTACGTCGCAGGCTCGATGTCGCAGTCGCAGCGCGCCACGTCACGTCCGGGGTGCTGCAACGGCGTGGAAGTGCGCGACCTCGCGCAGGCGTCGTGGCACTGTCGCGACGGAGCCGCCCTCAGCGCGGGCTCCATTGCCCCGGCGTCAGCCCGTCGAGCCGATACGGCCCGATCGCCACGCGCACCAGGCGCAGGGTCGGCAAGCCGACCGCGGCGGTCATGCGCCGCACCTGGCGGTTGCGGCCTTCGTGGATGGTGATCGCCAGCCAGGCATCGGGCACGGTCTTGCGGAAACGCACCGGCGGGTCGCGCGGCCACAGCGCCGGCGGGTCGAGGCGTTCGACCTGCGCCGGCAGGGTGCGGCCGTCGTTGAGCTCGACGCCGTCGCGCAGTGCGCGCAGCGCCGGGTCCTGCGGGTCGCCCTCGACCTGCACCCAGTACGTCTTGGGCTGCTTATGCCGCGGGTCGGTCAGGCGATGGGCCAGGCCGCCGTCGTCGGTCAGCAGCAGCAGGCCTTCGCTGTCGTGGTCCAGGCGCCCGGCTGCGTACACGTCCGGCGGCAGGCCGAAGCCGGCGAGGGTCGGCCGCGGCGGTTGGCTGCGATCGGTGAACTGACACAGCACGCCATACGGTTTGTTGAAGGCGATCAGCACGCGGGCGGGGCCGGGCAGGAACGCGAGGCGGCGCGGGCCGCCTCGCGGTACTACGGTGCGCAGTCGTGGACTCAGCGCGGCTTGCGGAAGCGCAGGGTCATGCGGTCGCTTTCGCCGATGGCCTTGTACTTGGCCGCGTCGGCGGCTGCGTGATCGTTGGACGGCGGCAAGGTCCACACGCCGTTCGGGTGGTCCTTGGTGTCGCGCGGATTGGCGTTGATCTCGCTCTTGGCCTCGAGCTTGAAGCCGGCCGCTTCGGCCATCGCGATCACCTGCGCCTGGCCGACGTAACCGCTCTTGTCGCTGGCCGGGACGTCGGCTTTGGCGCGGTGTTCGACCACGCCGAGGGTGCCGCCCGGCTTGAGCACGTCGAAGAAGCCCTTGAACATGCCCTCGGCCTGGTCGGCCGAACGCCAATTGTGGACGTTGCGGAAGGTCAGCACGACGTCGGCCGAGGCGGCCGGGCCGAACGCCGGCTTGTAGCTGTCGTAGGCGGCGACCACGGCCTTGCCGAACTGCGCCGGCGCGCCGGCGAACTTGGTTTCCAGGTTCGCCTTGGCCTTGGTGTAGTACTTGCGCGCGCCGTCCTCGGACTGCGAGTCGGGGTCGACCACCGCGGCGACGTAACGCCCGCGTTCGGCCAGATACGGCGCGAGGATCTCCGCGTACCAGCCGCCGCCCGGGGTGATTTCGATGACGGTCTGGTCCGGGCGCACGCCGAAGAACTGCAGCGTCTCCAGGGGATGGCGATAGGCGTCGCGGGCGACGTTCTTGGGGTCGCGCCAGCTGCCGGCGACGGCCTGCTTCAACGCGGCGCTGGCGGCGGGTTCGGCGGTCTTGGCGGCGCTCTCGGCGTCCTTGGCCTTGGCGGCGGGCTTCTGCGCATGCGCTACCAGGGCCAGGCCGGGCAACAACGCGGCGAGCAACAGCAAACGAGCGGGACGGTTACGTTCCATGCAACGGACTCCGGTGGATCGGACAGGGGGCGTCAGCCTACCGCAAGCGCCCGGTGCCGGGGATGTGCTCAACGGCGCTTGGCGGCGGCCTTGGCGTTGCCGGCAGGGCGGCTTGCGGGGTTGCTCGCCGGACCGTTCGCGGTTTTGGCGCTGCGGCCATGGCGGGCGAGGTGGTCGGCTTCCATCTCGGCGACATAGGCCGCCGCCTGCTCGTGCAGCCAGGTGCGGAACGAACCCAGCCCGGCGTGATCGACCGAGCGCTGCGGATACACCAGGTAGTGGCCCCAATCGATCTGCAGCCGGCACTGGCTCAGCGGCACCAGCTGGCCGTTCTGGATCAGCAGGCGCGTGCGCGCCATCCGGCCCAGGGCGACGCCGAGGCCTTCGACCGCGGCGCGGTGCATGGTTTCGGAGTCGTCGAAATGGGCGACGTAGCGGTTCGGCATCTTGCCGCCGTAGCGTTCGAACCAGTCCTTCCAATACGGCGACAGGTCGCCGAGCAGCGGCCAGCGGTGCAGGTCCTCCTGCGCCGGCAACTCGCCGCCCATGCGTTCGATCAGCGCCGGGCTGGCGACCGGGATCAGGGTCTCGTTGAACAGATGCTCGGTGACCAATCCCGGCCAGCGCCCGTAGCCGCCGCGCATCGCCGCGTCGATGCCCGGCTCGCGGTCGAAATCGACCACCGCCGCCGACGAGAACAGGTTGAGTTCGAGCTGCGGGCAGCGGGCGACGAAGCTGCCGAGCCGCGGCACCAGCCAGGCCGAGGCCATCGAGGCCATCAGGCTCAGGGTCAGCACCTCGTCGCGGCGCGGGCTGTACGGGCGCAGCGCGTGGTCGAGCGCATCCAGGTGCGGCGCGACCACCGACAGCAGCCGTTCGCCGTCGGCGGTCAGCCGCACCCCGCGCGGACCGCGCTCGAACAGGCGCCGGCCGAGGCGTTCCTCCAGGGTGCGGATCTGGTGGCTGAGCGCGCTGACGGTCAGGTTCATCGAATCGGCGGCGCGGGTCAGGTTGCCCGTGCGCGCGGCGGTCGCAAAGCCCAGCAGCGCATGCAGCGGCGGTCGATTCATCTTGAATCCCTTTCAAGTCTGGCTTGCAAACGGCGCGCTTTTTTGCCGTATCCGGCGAGCGTACCTTGCGAATCACTCAATAAGCCAGCCCATACCGGGCCGGCGCCGCAGGGAGACGAGCGATGAATATCTACAAGAACCTGATGTTCCTGCAGGGCCATTTCGTCGATCCGCGCGATGCCGACGAGGACCTCGCCCAGGCCGCCCCCGCGGCCGTAGTCGAGCGTACCCAGCCGGTGGCCGCGCTGGGTTCGGCGACCGCCGCGGTCACCGGCTGGCGCGCCTGGTTCGCCCGCACCCCCGAGCGCCTGACCCGCCAGGACGCCTGCGGCGATGCGCATGGGTGTGCTTGAGGGGAAGCGATTCCTCGACGGCTCCTGCCTCGTCTGCTTGGCCGGACCAGGCAAATCCCCCAGCCCCTCCAAAGGGGGAGCCGCAACGACGGTCGGCAATCCACTGCCCCTTTGGAAAAGGGCAAGCGCCCTGACCGAGCACGAAGCCAGGGTGGGGTTCGGCGCGGGGAGTCGCTTCTGCGCGCGATGGGTTGAGGACAGAGCGAGACCAAGCCTTCCCGCCCCTCTCTTAAGAGTGTCTTCCGGCTAAGGCAGCCGCCGCCGCTCCGGGTACGGCGCCACGTCGTTGTGACGCCCGCTGACCAGGCCGTCCTGCACCTGCTGCCACCACTCGACGCGGAAGATGTCGGCATGCGCGTGCATCAGCGCGCCGAGCAGGGCCGGCGACAGGCCCAGGAAGCGCGGGAACTGGGCCGGGAACACATCGTTGCCGGCGGCGTAGAACCAGGCGCCGGATTCCATCTCTTCCTCGTGGTTGCGCGGCTCCGGCACGCTGCGGAAGCGGCAGTCGGTGACCAGGCACAGCTCGTCGTAGTCGTAGAACACCGCGCGGCCGTGCCGCGACACGCCGAAGTTCTTCAGCAGCAGGTCGCCCGGGAAGATGTTGCTCAAGGCCAGGTCGCGGATCGCCTGGCCGTAGTCGATCACCGCCGCGCGCGCGGCCTCGGCGGTCTGCTCGCGCACATACAGATTGAGCGGGCGCAGGCGGCGCTCGACATAGCACAGGTGCAGCACCAGGTCGTCGCCGTCCAGACTGATGCTGCTGGCGCAGGTGCTCAACAATTCTTCCAGCAGGTCCGGGGCGAAGCGCGCGCGCGGGAAGCGCAGGAAACGGAACGGCTGCGCATCGACCAGGCGGCCGACGCGGTCGTGGCGGAACACCAGCGAGTACTTGGCCTCCACTTCCTCGCGCGCGACCTCCTTCGGATAGGCGAAGCGGTCGCGGATGATCTTGAACACCAGCGGATAGCTGGGCAGGGTGAACACCGCCATGACCATGCCGCGCTCGCCCTCGGCGCGGATCAGGCGCTCGCCGGGCTGCGCCGCGAATTGGCGGAAGAAGGTGCGGTAGCGCTCGGTCTTGCCTTGCTTGGCGCGGCCGAGCACGGTGTAGAGCTCGTCGATCGGCTTGCCCGGCAGCAGGGTGCGCAGGAACACCACCGCATCGCCGACCGTGCCGAGGTCGGCATGGAAATAGCTGCGCGAGTAACTGAACAACTGCACGACTTCGCTGCGCAAGGTCAGCACCGCATCGACCTTGAGCGCGCCGCCGTCGTTGACCAGGGCGATCACGCACGGCGAGAACGAACGCTCGCCGAACACCCGCCCGACCAGATAGGCGCGGCGTTCGCGATAGAACACGGTATCGAGCAGCTCGACCGCGCGCACCGGGTGCGGGCCCCAATGCTGCAAGTCCTCCTGCAGGCGCACTGCGATGCCGGCGGCGCAGCGCGTGCGATGCGCGTAGGGCACCGCGAACGGATAGTCGCCGAGCGCCCGCATGAAGGTCTCGACCAGGCGGTCTTCCGACACCGCATAGCTGTGGCGCGCGACCGGATGGGTGATGGCGTCGGTCGGCTCGATGTCGAGGGCGACGAACTCCATCGCCGGGTCGACCCCGCGGGTCTTGAAGAAGCGCCGGGTCAGGGTGTTGAAAAAGGTCTTGTAGAGCTCGCAGTCGAGCAGCGGCGCGATGGTCTCGGCGTAGGCCGCGTGCACCGCCGACCATAGCGCGCGCTCGCGGGCGCGTTCGCCGAGTCGGCGTTCGAGCGAGTCGCTGGCCTCGGCGATGCACAGGTCGTAGAGCTCGATGCGCTCGACCGCATCCTCGCGCTCGCCGCTCCAGTCGCTGCGCTCGAAGCGGCCCTGGGCACGGCGGGTGATCGCGGCGAAGCGCGCGTGATAATCGGCGAAAGCGTCGCGGATCAGGCCGGCGATGGCGGTGGCTTCGACGATGGTCTCGGCGGCGGGCGGGGTGGCCATGGCAGGAGTGTACGGCGGAGCCGCGACGTCTGTGCTCCGCCGTGGCTATTTGCGTATGAAACGATCATGCCGGCCGCGACCTGGCGCCGTAGCGCGCCGCAGGCGGCGGCGCTACCGGCCGGGTCGCGACGGCACCGGAGCCAGCGCTGCCGGTTTCACGTGCGACGAGCGCGTCGCCATCCACCTTTCCAGCGCGATCGTCAGCGCCAGGATCGCCAGCACCGACAGGCCGTGCGGCAGGAACAACTCGAAGGTCGGTTCCCACCGCGCCCAGGTGTTGCCGTAGAACGCCGCATAGCCGGTCAAATTCGCGTGCAGTGCGAGCAGAGTCGCCGCGATCGTCGCCGCCGCCGCGAACCAGGCATCGCGCGGCCGCCCGCCGCGCCGCCGTTGCCGCCACCGCCGCCACAGCGTCGTGGGCAGCGCCACCAGCAGGAATGCGAAGCTCGCCGACAGCCACATCTCGAACAGGAAGCGGCTCGAGCTCATGATCTGGACCGACGCCAGATCGACCTCGCCGACCACGTACGGCCAGTGCACCCAGGCCGGCAGGGCGATGCTGGCGATCAGCAGCCACAGATAGCGGACGAGGCCGGTCATGCCTGGGCCAACAACGCGTGCAGGCGCGCGGCGGGATAGAAGCGGGTATCGGCGAGCGAGCGCTCGTTGCCGGCGGCGAGGCCCTCGTCGAAGCTGAGCACCGGGCCGTACACATAGCCATCGACGCCGCCGAAGCTCGACAGGCTGCGGCAGACCCAGAGCGTGTAGCCGCGGCCGACATACCCACGGCTGCCGCCGTCGGCCGGCAGCGGCGCTTCCAGGTCGGACCGGGCAAAGCTCGGCGCGCGACCGGCGAGGACGTCGCGGAAGTCCTGCGAGGCTTCGAGGATCGTGCGGCGGGCCGGTTCGCTCAATGCACCGAGGTCGAGGCCGGCGAAGGGACCGTCGGCGAGGGCGTGGTCGGTGGGGGGAGTCGTTGTCATGGCGGCCGATCCTTGGGCGGGGTCGTTTGTCGTGTTCCAGGCGCCGTATCGACGTTGCGCGTTTGCGCCGTCGATTGTGCGGCTGCATGAAGAGTCTAACCGTGGACCGACGCGGCCAACCACTGCAGGCGCGACGCGAGTCGCGACCGCGGGATGCGCAGAGATAGCGAGGCCGTTGTTATTCGTCGAAGCGGCGCGCCGTCGCCGGGGTAGGAGCGGCGCAAGCCGCGACATCGCTGCGCCGGTCTCGCGGCGCATCGTTCATCGAACGATGATCAAAGATCAAGGTCAAGGTCAAACCCAAAGCTTCCGCCACTAAAGCGGCGGGTTACTTTCTTTTGTCTAAAGCAACAAAAGAAAGGTAACCAAAGAAAAATGCTTTGTTTTGAATCACCAGCCCGCACGCTCGATGCCGACGCGGGGATTTTTCATACGGGACCTCCCTGTCCCGATGAAAAACGGCGCGCGTCCCTGCGCGCCGCCCTCCGGGTCTTCGATGGCCTTCGCGAGTGCTCGGCGACGCACAGCCAAAGCAAGGCCGCAGCGCAAACAGCCGACGCGCGCGACACCATCCCCCTGTAGGAGCGACGTGAGTCGCGACCGCGGGATGCGCATAGATAGCGAGGCCGTTGTTATTCGTCGAAGCGGCGCGCCGTCGCCGGGGTAGGAGCGGCGCAAGCCGCGACATCGCTGCCCCGGTCTCGCGGCGCATCGTTCATCGAACGATGATCAAAGATCAAGATCAAGATCAAGATCAAGGTCAAGGTCAAGGTCAAGGTCAAGGTCAAGGTCAAACCCAAAGCTTCCGCCACTAAAGCGGCAGGTTACTTTCTTTTGTCTAAAGCAACAAAAGAAAGGTAACCAAAGAAAAGTGCTTTATTTTGAATCACAGGCCCGCGCGTTCGATGCATACGCGGGGATTTTTCATACGGGACCTCCCTGTCCCGCTGAAAAAGGCGCGCATCCCTGCGCGCCGCCCTCCGGGTCTTCGATGGCCTTCGCGAGTGCTCGGCGGCGCACAGCCAAAGCAAGGCCGCAGCGCAAACAGCCGACGCGTGCGATGTCACCATCCCCTGTAGGAGCGACGTGAGTCGCGACCACGGGACGCGTCGAAACCACAAGGCCAACGCCATCCATCGCAGCGGCGTGCTGTCGCAGGGTAGGAGCGGCGCAAGCCGCGACCGCGAATCTGCGGGCGGCGGCGCGGTTGTCCGGAGGGACCTGGTCGCGGCTTGCGCCGCTCCTACCCAAGAGCAGACGCGACGCGTCTGCCGTTGCCTGGATTTTGATCTGCCGCTTTACCGGTCAAATGAAGACCCGTAGGGCGGCCCGCAGGGATGCGGGCCGTGCGCAAGCAGGCCATGGATGGCCTGTCTGGAGCATCCCGGCGTCGGCATCGATCGTGCGGGCTTTTGATTCAAAGAAAAGCACTTTTCTTTGGTTACCTTTCTTTTGTTGCTTATGACAAAAGAAAGTAACCCGGGCGCGTCAGCGGACGGAAGCTTTGCAACTGATGTTGCTTCATCGCTTGCGATAAGAAACGCTGTAACCGCCAGCTGCGCTGTCGCCGCTCACGGCGCTCCTACAAAGACATCCCAGTTGCGCCGCGAGAATGAAGTTGCGCGGTCGCGACTTGCGTCGCTCCTGCCCTGGCGAAAGTTTTCGGCTTCGATTAATGATGAAGGCAGTGCGGTTCTGCGCGTTCCTTGGTCGCGGCTTACGCCGCTCCTACAGAGGTCATGATCGGGACGCCGCGAGATCGAGCCAGCGCGGTTGCGACTTGCGTCGCTCCTACCCTGGCGAAAGTTTTCGGCTTCGATCAATGATGAAGGCAGTGTGGTTCTGCGCGTTCCTTGGTCGCGGCTTACGCCGCTCCTACAGAGCTCATGATCGGGACGTCGCGAGATCGAGCCTGCGCGGTCGCGACTTGCGTCGCTCCTACCCTCAAGCAGGGAGCGCCGACTTGCGACGCATGTAAAAACCACGAAAAACAAAGGGCGCCGAAGCGCCCTTTGCACGATCGTCGTCACGACACCGATTACAGGTGCTTGATGATCTCGTCGGCGAACTCCGAGCACTTGACCTCGGTCGCGCCGTCCATCAGACGGGCGAAATCGTAGGTCACGCGCTTGCTGGCGATCGCCTTGTCCATCGCGGCGATGATCGCATCGGCCGCTTCGGTCCAGCCCAGGTAACGCAGCATCATCTCGCCCGACAGGATCACCGAGCCCGGGTTGACCTTGTCCAGGCCGGCGTACTTCGGCGCGGTGCCATGGGTCGCTTCGAACACGGCATGGCCGGTCACGTAGTTGATGTTGGCGCCCGGAGCGATGCCGATGCCGCCGACCTGCGCGGCGAGCGCGTCGGACAGGTAGTCGCCGTTGAGGTTCAGCGTCGCCGAGACGTCGTATTCCTTCGGGCGCAGCAGGATTTGCTGCAGGAAGGCGTCGGCGATCGCGTCCTTGATCACCAGGCCCGCGCCCGGCTTGCCTTCCGGGATCACGTGCCAGGGGCCGCCGTCGAGTTCGACCGCGCCGAAGTAGTCGCGCGCCACCTGGTAGCCCCAATCGCGGAAGCCGCCTTCGGTGAACTTCATGATGTTGCCCTTGTGGACCAGGGTCACCGACTTGCGCTTGTTCTCGATCGCGTAGGAGATCGCGCTGTGCACCAGGCGCTCGGTGCCGAGGCGGCTGACCGGCTTGATGCCGATGCCGACTTCGACCGGCAGCTCGCGCGCCGGAGCGCCGATGGCTTCCATTTCCTTCAGCCACGCCGCGTTCTTCTCGGCGGTGCCGAAACGGATCTTGTCGGCGGCCTGCGGGAATTCCTTGATCAGGAAGTCGAGCACCTTCTGCGCGTCGGCGCTGCCGCCGGCCCATTCGATGCCGGCATAGATGTCCTCGGTGTTCTCGCGGAAGATCACCATGTCGACGTCGCCGGGCTTCTTCACCGGCGAGGGCACGCCCTCGAACCAACGCACCGGGCGCAGGCAGACGTACAGGTCGAGCATCTGGCGCAGGGCGACGTTGAGCGAACGGATACCGCCGCCGACCGGCGTGGTCAGCGGACCCTTGATGCTGACCAGGTAGTCGCGGCAAGCCTGCACGGTGCCTTCCGGCAGCCAGGTGCCGTAGGTGTTGTTGGCCTTCTCGCCGGCGAAGACCTCGACCCACTCGATCTTCTTCTGGCCGCCATAGGCCTTGGCGACGGCGGCGTCGAGCACGCGCACCGAAGCGCGCCAGATGTCCGGGCCGGTGCCGTCGCCTTCGATGAACGGGATGATCGGGCGGTCCGGCACGTTGAGGCCGGTCGGGGTCTTGGTGATCTTGGCGCCGCCTGCGGGCGGCGTCGCTACGAACTCGGTCATTACGATCTCCAGTGGGGCCGCCGTGCGCTGGCGCACGGGGCGGAGCAGGGTCCTTGCGGAAAGCGGTGCGGCTGCGATCCGGCCCGCCATTGTCGCGGTTCGGGCGGGGCGAGGCAAAGACCGGTCGGGTATATGCCCTTCGAGCTGTGGAATGATGCATCCCGGGTTCGCCCCGGGCGGGCCCGGCTCAACCACAACGGCGCAGGCGCCGATCGCTCGGACCATCGATGAGAGGAACTGCGATGCAAACGGAGCAAACCGACTCGGCGCTGCCGGAACTGACCGAGGCCTGCGAAGACGGTTTCGTCGACTGCACGTTCAAGATCGAAGACCTGCGCTCGGACGCGGATCACTACTGCTTCCGCATGACGGCGCGCCACCAGGGCGAGATCGTCGGGCTGGCGGCGCGGCTGGTGAAACGGATCGGCCCCGGCTTCGATGCCGACATGCATCTGCGCCAGGAGCACGTCTACGCCGAAGGCCTGGTGCTGTCGTCGATCGGCGCGGCCAGCGACCGCTTGATCGGCGCCCTGGCCGAGCTGTATGCGATCGAGCCGTATGATCGGCTGGCCGCGGCCGGCGAGTCCTACACCCTGATCGCGTTGCAGCAGGAAGACATCGAGCTGGAGACCCACGCGGTCCGGGCCAAGATCTTCGGCCGCGACCGGGACGACGCGGCGCTCGAGGAGGACTACTACGAGAGCTTCTTCCACATCGACTTGCCCAACGGCTATGTCCAATGGAACGAGAAGGACGCCGATTACCGCGAACCCTTGCTGAGGGCCTGGACCGCGTCCGGTCCCGACCTCGCCGGGCCGGGACCGGTCTAGTGCGCGGCGTCTGCCGCGCTGGCGGCGTTCGCGTTCGTGTGCCCGCCATCCGCGGCGCACTGCGCGCTGGCCGGCCAATCCCTCGGCGATAGCGGCGGCAAGCCGTACGCCGCGCGCGCCCGGTCGCATTGCGCACTCGGCCGCCCGTCTTCCCAGGCCGGATGCAGTTCGCGGCACGGCGAAGGGCGCAGCGGATAGATGCCGCACTGGGCGTCGGCGCCGACGGCGCCGCGCAGGGATTGGCAATGGATGCGGCCGGCGTAGGTGCCGCGCATGACCACGCGGTGCGGGTCGAGGGGCTCGGTCGCGGCCGACGGCGTGAGGCCGTCGGGGTGGGCGTCGGTCTCGCTCCAATGGAAGGCGACGCGGAAGTGGGCGCAGCAGGCGCCGCAACGCAGGCAGGGGTGGGTCGACATCGCCGAACGGAACCGAGGGGATCGGCGCCATTTTCTCATCGGCCCAGGCGCGGCCGGCAAGCGCTGCCGGCGATGTCGCGAGCCCATGCCGAGCCGGCGGCATGAGCGGGTCGCGACACCGACCGGGCCGCAACGACGCGATCGACCCGGCTGCGATGCATGGCGATCTGTGCCGGCGAACGGGCGTTGCGCCGGGCGGCGCAGCGATAGCTGTGGGGTGTCAGCGCGCGCCGATCAGGCGCCGCAGCACTTCTTGTACTTCTTGCCGCTGCCGCAGGAACAGGGATCGTTGCGATCCGGAGTTTCGACGCGACGCAGCGGTTCGCGCGGGGTCAGCGCCTCGATGCGGTGGTGGTGCAGGTCGGCCAGCATGCCCGGCAGGCCGGCGACGATCTCCAGGCGCTCGCGGTAGCTGATCGGGGCCGGCGGCGTGGCCGGGTCCTCGCCCAGCACTTCGCCGCTGGCGAGGCGGTCGAACAGGCCGAAGATCTCGTCCATCCAGTCGTTGTCGTCGAGCCACCGGTCCCAGGCCGCTTCGCGCAACTCGACGCCGCGAAAAAAGCCGAAGGCCCAGTCGCGACCGACGTCGAGCTCGTCCGGGGCGTCGGCCTCGGGTTCTTCCGGCAGCCACAGCAGCGGCGCCAGATGGTCGGGCAGGTCGTCGTCGCCGTGGCGGACGCGCGAGCTGACCATGTTCCAGTGGCCGAGCAGCAGCGCCTGGACCTCGTCGGCCTCGCCCTGGTCGTTCCAGCGCGGCGCCTTGCCGCCCCAGACCACCGGCTGCCATTCCTCGGCCGGCGGCTGTTCGGGACTGACCGCCAGGGCCGACAGAAAGCCGTCCAGCGCTTCCAGATTGAAGCCCTTGTGGGGCACGGCGCGCTGGTCGAGCAGGTCGGCCAGGCGTTCGATCTGCTCGTCGTCGAGGTAGGCAGGCGGTTTCATGACAGGGCTCGGGACAGGGGAGAGGACGCGAATGGTAGTCGCAGCGGCGTGCTTGCGACGAAAATATCGCCATGACCGCTCGTATCGCCCTGCCTGCCGCCTGCCCCTGCGACCCCTCGCGCCGTTATGCCGACTGCTGCGGCCGGCTGCATGCCGGCGCCGCTGCCGACTCGGCCGAGGCGCTGATGCGCTCGCGCTACAGCGCCTACGTCCTGGGCGACCTGGAGTATCTGCGGGCCAGTTGGTCTCCCGATACTTGCCCGGGCGAGCTCGATTTCGAGCCGGGGGTGCGGTGGCTGGGCCTGGAGGTGAAGCGGCATCGCCGCGACGGCGAGGACGCGGCCACGGTGGAGTTCGTCGCCCGCTACCGGGTCGGCGGCGGTTCGGCCGCGCGCCTGCACGAGGTCAGCCGCTTCGTCCGCGTCGACGAGTGCTGGCTGTACGTGAACGGGGAGTTTCCGGCGGGATGAGCGGCGAGCGATAGCAGAGCAAATTCCTCCCGGCCCTTTTCAAGGGCGGACTCGCCGCTGCAGTCCGTGGCGGGCCGTTCCACGCCCAGCCCGTCGGCGTTCGCGAATCGCGCGGACAAAAAAAGGGCGCGGCAGTACGCCGCGCCCGGGCTTGCCCGCCCATGAGGCGGAGAGAGACGGTTACTTGACTTCGAGCTCGGTGGTGTTGGCCACGGCGCCGTTGGTGCTGATCTCGACCTTGTACTTGCCGGTCGGCCACGGCGAGGCCTTGGCGAATTCGAAGTTGGTGGTCTCGGCACCGGTGGTGTTGAGGGTCTCGGTGTCCTCGCCGGCGGTCTGGCCGTCCTGGTAGACGAGCTTGGCGGTGACGGCGGCGTTGGTCGCGGTGCCGTCGGTGGCGACCGAGGCGACGATCTTGTCGGTCGGCTTGAAGCTGGTGGTCGGCGCGGCGATCTTCTTGTCCGGGCCGGCGGCGGTGCCCAGGCTCACCGAGGTCACGCTCAGCGCGGCCGGAGCCGGAGCGGGTTCGACCGGGGCCGGAGCCGGGGTTTCGGTCGCGGCCGGAGTGGGCGCAACCGGTTCTTCCTTCTTCTTGCAGCCGGCCAGGGCCAGCGCGGCCACGAGGGCGGCGGCAACGGCGTAATGCGTACGATTGCGGATCAACATGATGGATCTCCTGGAAAGACGATGGCGATGATGGCGAAGCGCAGTCGACGGATCAGTCGTTGTCGGTCGGAATCTTGAGGATCTGGCCGGGCTGGATCTTGTCGGGATCGTCGAGCTGATCGCGATTGGCCTCGAAGATCGCGTTCCACTTGCTCGCCTTGCCGTAGAACTGTTTGGCGATGTGCGAGAGGGTGTCGCCCTTTTCGACCGTATAGGTCTGCTCGCCGACTTTTTCCGCGGTCGTGTCGACGTTCACCGTCACGTCGGAGAAGTCGGCCTTCTCGACTTTCTCCGCGGTGGTATCGACTTTGGTGGTCACATCGGAAAAATCGGCTTTCTTGTCCGGGGTAGTCATGGGTTGAGGGCTCCTGCCGAAGTGGCGAGCGCAACATGACATGCCGGTTGTTAAAAATGTATAGCGCCGGCGTGAACTCACATTACAAAACTGAATAATGCGATTCCGCAGATCGGCACGGCGGACCGCCCGGCCCGGGGGCCTGACGGCACCGCCTCGCGCATCTCACTGGCGTTCGTCGCGGCCGACGCGCGGACGGGCCAGGCCGGGACTGCCGCGCCAGGGGTTGATGTCCAGCCCGCCGCGGCGGGTGTAGCGCGCCTCGACCGACAGCCACTGCGGCCGACAGCGGCGGCTGAGGTCGGAATGGATGCGCTCGACGCATTGCTCGTGGAACTCGGCGTGGTCGCGGAACGAGACCAGATAGCGCAGCAGCGCGGCGCGGTCGAGCCTCGGGCCGCGATAGGCGATGACCACCCGGGCCCAGTCCGGTTGGCCGGTGACCGGGCAATTCGACTTGAGCAAGGCGCTGCCGAGGGTCTCCTCGACGATCTCGCCGGCGTCGGCGGCCAAGTGCTCCGCGTTCGGCGGGCCGTAGTCGTCGATCGCGACCTCGAGCTCGTCGATCGACTCGGCGCCGTCGGCGTCGTCGATCGGCGGCAGGCCGAACCCGACCTCGACCGGCGCGCCGGCCGCGGCCGACAGGTCGCGGGCGATGGTCGACAGCACCGCGGCGTCGTCGTCGAAACGGGTGGCGTTGAAGGAATTGAGGTAGAGCTTGAGCGACTTGGACTCGATCAACTGCGGCGAAGTCGCCGGCACCGACAGGGTCGCGGTGCCCACGCGCGGCTTGCCGCGGGCATCGAGCCAGCTCAGTTCGTAGGCGTGCCAGCGGTCGATGCCGACGAAGGGCAGGGCGTCGTCGGCCAGGCCGATGTGGGCGCGGCCGAGCGAGCGGGCGATCGGAAACAGCAGCGAGGCGTCGTACTCGCGCGGATAGTCAACGTGGCGGCCGAGGGGCAGGTCATGGGAAGTCATGCCGGCATTTTAGCCGCTGGCGCAGGCAGGCCTTGTTAGGATCGGCCGTATCGGGCTGTCCCCGCTGACTCTGCTGTTCCCCACCGGGAAAGGGGCAGGGGATTTTGCTTTTGCCGCGAATCGCGCCGAACAGCGTTTCCTGCGCCGAGGCCCACTCCGGGCTCGTACCCACTTCGGGCGCTTGCCCCCTTCGTCGAAGGGAGCAGCAGTCAGGCCTGGCGAGCCCTCACCCGGCCGCCTTCGCCCCATGCAGATAGTCCAGCGTCACCTGCAGCATCGCGCGCAGGCCGACGTCGAGCGAGGTTTCGTCGAGCTTGAACTTCGGCGAATGGTTGCTCGGCGCGGTCGCGGGGTCGATGCCCGGCGCGGTCGCGCCGACGAAGAAGAACATCGCCGGCACTTCCTTGGCGTAATACGAGAAATCCTCGGCGCCCATCACCAGCGGCATTTCGACCACGTTGGCCTCGCCGGCCACGGCCTTCAGGCTCGGCAGCATGCGCGCGGTGAGGGCCGGGTCGTTGTAGGTCACCGGGTTGCCGTCCTGGTCCGGCACCGTCGCCTCGGCGTGGGCGCCGTGGGCGGCGCCGACATGCTCGGCGACGTTCTTGAGGTCCTTGAAGATCGCCTGGCGCATGCCTTCGTCGAAGGTGCGGATGGTGCCGATCATTTCGACGTCGTCGGGAATGATGTTGTAGCGGATGCCGCCCTTGATCGCGCCGAAGCTCACCACCGCCGGCAGCTTGGCGATGTTGGTGCGGCGGCTGACGATGGTCTGGGCGCTGCCGATCACCTCGGCGGCGGCGACGATCGGGTCGACCCCCGCCCAAGGCGCCGAGCCGTGGGTCTGGCGGCCCTTGATCTTGATGGTGAACCGGTCGGACGCCGCCATCAGCGGGCCCTGGCGCACGCCGAGCTGGCCGGCCTGCAGGGTCGAGAACACGTGCAGGCCGAACATGGCCTCGGGCTTGAAGTCCTTGAACAAGCCGTCCTTGAGCATCAGCGAGGCGCCGCCTTCCTCGTCGGCGGGGGCGCCTTCCTCGGCCGGCTGGAACACCAGCATCACCTGGCCCGGCAGGTCTTTCTTCATCGCCACCAGGGCGTCGGCGATGCCGAGCAGGATGCCGGTGTGGGCGTCGTGGCCGCAGGCGTGCATCACCCCGACGGTCTCGCCGCGGAAGCTCGCGGTGGCCTTGGACGCGAACGGCAGGTCGACCTGCTCGGTCACCGGCAGCGCGTCCATGTCGGCGCGCAGAGCGATCTTCGGTCCCGGTTTGCCGCCTTCGATGATCGCGACCACGCCGTGGCGGGCGATGCCGGTGCGCGGCTTGAGGCCGAGCTTGCGCAGGTGCTCGGCGACCTTGGCCGCGGTGCGCTCCTCGCGGTTGGACAGCTCCGGATGCTGGTGGAAGTCGCGGCGCCAGGCGATCACGTCGGCCTTGACCTGGGCGGCGGCGGACTTCACCTCGGGGCGTTCGGCCGCGGGCGCGCCGGTTTGCGCCGCGGCGGCGAGCGGAAGGGCCGCGAAGGCGGAGCAGCTCAGGACGCAACTCAGGGCGACGGACAGCGGACGCTTCATCGACGGACTCCGGCAGGAAAGCCCCGATGCTAGCCCATGCCCGCCGGCGGGGCTGCGCGACCTTGGTCGGTTCGGCCGGCGCCCGGCTCGATGGCAGGAGCGGCGTGAACCGTGCCTATGTCGCCGTTACGCAGTCGCCGTCGTCCCGATCCCGACGTTGCAGCCCCTGTAGGAGCGACGTAAGGCGCGACCGCGCAGCCGCGGCTGACTCGTAACCGCGATGCCGCGGTCGCGGCCCGCGCCGCTCCTGCCGTTCGAAGCGCAGGCGCGCTCTAGCCGCCGTGCAGATAATCCAGCGCCACCTGCAGCATCGTCCGGGTGCCGACCTCCAGCGCGCCCTCGTCGAGCAGGAATTGCGGCGAGTGGTTGATCGGCGCCTTGGCCGGGTCGATGCCCGCCGCGGTCGAACCGACGAAGAAATAGAAGCCCGGCACGGTGTTGGCGAACTGCGAGAAGTCCTCGGCCACCGTCACCATCGCCGACTCCCTGACCCGCGCCTCGCCGGCCGCGCGCTGCAGCGACGGCAGCACGCGCCGGGTCAGCGCCGGATCGTTGATGGTGGCCGGTGCGTTGTTGACCACCTGCAACTCGGCGTTGGCGCCGGCGGCGTGGGCGTAGTCCTCGGCGGTGCGGCGCAAGCGCGCGATCACGTCCTCGCGCACCGCCGCATCGAAGGTGCGCAAGGTGCCGACCAGCCGGGCTTCGTCGGGGATGATGTTGAAGCGCACGCCGGCGTTGAACTGGCCCGCGGTCAGCACCACCGGAGTCGCGGCGATATTGACCTGGCGCGCGATCAGGCTTTGGCTGGCGAGCAGGATCTGCGCGCCGACGGTGATCGGGTCGACGCCGTCCCAGGGCCGCGAACCGTGGGTCTGCTTGCCGCGCACGGTCAGGCTCCATTCGTCCGCGCTCGCGAGCATCGGCCCGCTGCGGTAGCCGACCTCGCCGACGTTCAAGCCGGCCCAGACGTGCAGGCCGAATACCGCCTCGGGCTTGAACTGCTCGAACACGCCCTCGCTCAGCATCATGGCTGCACCGAACGGCGCGCCCGGCACCGGCGGGCCTTCTTCGGCCGGCTGGAACACGAACATCACCTCGCCGGGCAACTGTTCCTTCTGCGCCGCCAGCGCGGTGGCCACGCCGAGCAGGATCGCGACGTGCGCGTCGTGCCCGCAGGCATGCATTACCCCGACCGGCTGGCCGCGGTAATCGGCCTTGACCTGCGAGGCGAACGGCAGCCCGGCCGGCTCGGTCACCGGCAAGGCGTCCATGTCGGCGCGGATCGCGATGCGCGGCCCCGGCTTGCCGCCCTTGAGCACGGCGGCCACGCCGGTGTGGGCGATGCCGGTGCGCGGCTGCAGCCCGAGCTTGCGCAACTGGTCGGCGACGAGCTTCGCCGTGCGGACTTCGTGCTGACCGAGTTCCGGGTGCTGATGGATGTCGCGGCGCCAGGCCACGACTTGCTCGCGCACCCGTTGCGCGGCCTGGGCGACCTGCGCGGGTTCGGCGGCCGCGGCCGCCATCGCGGGCGCGGACAGGCAGGACAGCCAGGACAGGGCCGCGGCGAGGGCGACCTTCAGGGCGCGCGGAGAAACGAGTCGCATCGGAGCTCTCGACGACGAAGAGGTAACGCAGCCTGCCTGGGCGGGACGGCGGCGCCAAGTCCTGCGCATTGCGCCCTCGCCCGGCCGCGCTAAAATGAGAATGATTATTGTTTGTGACTGTGGCCGCCCGGGCGGCCCGGACCCGGCGCCCGGTCGCGTTGCGTTCGTCGCGCCATTCCAGCGACGACGCGCAGGGACGCGGCGCGCGCTCCAACACCCCACCGATCCCCGCTTTCGCCCTCTCTACAGGCTCCCGTCCATGCCGTTTTCGTCCGCATCCAACCCGCCCGCGCTGCCGCACGCGATTCGCCTGGCCCTGTTCGGCCTGCCGCTGCTGCTCGGCGCATTCGCCGTCCAGGCGGCCGAGGCCGACGACGCGAGCGATCCGACCACGCTCGATCAGGTGCAGGTGCGTGCGCCGATCGCCAAGCGCAGCCAGACCGTGACCAAGACCGATACCTCGCTGATCGAGGTGCCGCAATCGGTGTCGGTGGTGACCGCGCAGCAGATGCGCGATCGCGGCATCCAGGGCATCGAGGAGGCGGTCTGGTACACCGCCGGCGCGCAGGGCGGCGGCTACGGCCAGGACACGCGCAGCGACTGGCTGCTGGTGCGCGGTTTCAGCCCGGCGCGCTACATGGACGGGCTGGCCTTGACCGACGGCGTCTGGACCGGCGGCACCCGCATCGAGCCCTATGGCCTGGAGCGGCTGGAAGTGCTGAAGGGGCCGTCGTCGGTGTCGTACGGGGCGATGCCGCCGGGCGGCCTGGTCAACATGGTCAGCAAGCGCCCGGTCGACGAACCGTTGCGCGAAGTCGAAGTCACCGTCGGCAACTACGATCTGCGCCAGGCTGCGTTCGACTTCGGCGGCCCGCTCGGCGACGGCGGCCGCTGGACCTACCGGCTGACCGGCCTGGCGCGCAACAGCGACAACCACGTCGACCACGTCCACGACGATCGCTACTACCTCGCTCCGGCGCTGACCTGGAAGCCGAGCGAAGCCACCTCGCTGACCTGGCTCGCGCGTTATCAGAAGGCCGACACGGCCCAGGGCGGCGGCTTCCTGCCCGCGGCCGGCACCTTGCTGCCGAACCCGAACGGCAAGATCCCGAGCCGTCGCTACACCGGCGAACCGGGCTGGAACGACTACCTCAAGACCATGACCTCGGTCGGCTACGAATTCGGCCATCGCTTCGGCGACGCGCTCGAGTTCCGCCAGAACCTGCGCTACGGCAAGGTCGAAGTCGACCACGATGCCGGCGTCGGCGCGTTCGGCCTGCAGGCCGATCAGCGCACGCTGACGCGCTACTACTTTCCGCTCGAAGAGGAATCGACCTCGTTCGCGGTCGACAACAACCTGCAGTGGAATCTCGACGCCGGCGCCTGGCGCCACACCGTGCTGGCCGGCATCGACTACCGCCGGCTCGACAGCGACTACGCCTCGGCCTTCGCCTTCGGCGCGCCGTCGCTGGACATCTTCGCCCCGGTCTACGGCGCGCCGATCGTCAAGCCGGCCTACACCTCGCGCCAGGACAAGACCCAGCAGCAACTCGGGCTTTACCTGCAGGACCAGATCAAGATCGACCGCTGGGTGATCACCGCCGCCGGACGCCAGGACCGCGTGCGCACCCGCACCGATCAGCGGCTGGCCGTGCCGGTCGCGCGCGAGCGCCAGAGCGACAGCCGCTTCTCCGGCCGCCTCGGCGTCAACTATGTGTTCGATTCGGGTTGGGCGCCGTACCTGGCCTGGTCGCAATCGTTCGAGCCGACCGTCGGCGTGGACTTCGCCGGGCAGTCGTTCAAGCCGACCACCGGCGAACAGATCGAGGCCGGATTGAAGTTCCAGCCGGCGAGCGGCCGCGCGCTGGCGACCCTGGCGGTGTATGAGATCAAGCAGCAAAACACCCTGACGGTCGACCCGAACCACACCTTGTTCTCGGTGCAGCAGGGCCGGACCCGGGTGCGCGGCGCCGAGCTCGAAGGCCGCTGGAACCTGCGCAACGGCTTGAGCCTGTACGGCGCCTACACCTATACCGACAGCGAAGTGACCCGGACCAACGACGCCGCCGCGCTCGGCCGGCAGATCGCCTTGCAACCGCGCAACCTCGCCTCGCTGGGCGCCGACTACGCCATCGCCTACGGCCCGCTGTCGGGCCTGGGTTTCGGCGCCGGCGTGCGTTACACCGGCGAGCACTACGGCGACACCTACAACCAGTGGAAGACGCCGTCGTATACCGTGTTCGACGCCTCGCTGCGCTACGACGCGCAGAACTGGCGCTTCCAGCTCAACGCCAGCAACCTCACCGACAAGGAATACGTCAGCGTCTGCAACAGCGCGGCCTGGTGCTACTACGGCTACCCGCGCACGGTGACGGCGACGGCGCGCTACCAGTGGTGATCGTTTCGGGTAGTCGATCGAGCGATCGTCGAGGGTCCCGCCGTACCGGTCGACCGAATCCTACCCGGAACCGGCTTTGCTTTCGCTGTCCTCTCCTTTGAAAGGGGGCGGGGATCTGCTTCAACTTTGCTTCACCTGAAGCATCGCGTTGAAGAGCAAATACCCCGCCGCGACCCGCTCGGACCTCAAGCTTGCGCAGGGCGCTCGCCCCCTTTGTCAAAGGGGGGCAATACATCACGCGCTTCGGCACCGAGGGCGATGGATCGCGCGTCCGCCATCGAATGCGCTCGTCGTCGAACGCCCTCATCGAACCTCAGCGCCCGATCAAGGACATGCCGACCGCGGTGTAGCGGTCGCCGGCGACCGCGTCCGGCTGGAACACGGCGTCGAGCGCGGCGAGTTCGTCGGGCGACAAGGCCAGTCGCAAGGCGCCGAGGTTGTCTTCCAGGTACTTGCGGCGCTTGGTGCCGGGGATCGGCACGATGTGCTCGCCCTGCGCCAGCACCCAGGCGAGCGCCAGTTGCGCCGGCGTGCAGCCCTTGTCCGCGGCCATCCGCTTCACTTGCTCGGCCAGTGCCAGGTTGCGGACGAAGTTGTCGCCCTGGAAGCGCGGGGTCGACAGGCGGAAGTCGTCGTCCTGCAGTTCGCTGGGGCTGGCGATGTTCCCGGTCAGAAAACCGCGGCCGAGCGGGCTGTACGGGACGAAGCCGATGCCGAGGCGTTCGCAAGTCGCGAGCACGCCGTCGTGTTCGGGGTCGCGCGTCCACAGCGAGTATTCGCTCTGCACCGCGGTGATCGGGTGCACGGCATGCGCGCGCTGCAAGGTCTGCGCCGAGGGTTCGGACAGGCCGAGATAACGTACCTTGCCCTGCTGGACGAGCTCGGCCATCGCGCCGACGGTGTCCTCGATCGGCACTTCGGCATCGATGCGGTGCTGGTAATACAGGTCGATATGGTCGGTACCCAGGCGCTGCAGGCTGCCTTCGATCGAGCTGCGCACGTACTCGGGGCGGCCGTTGATGCCGCGCAGCTCGGGACGGCCGGGGTCGAACACGATGCCGAACTTGGTCGCCAGGAACACTCGGTCGCGACGGCCCCGCAGGGCTTTGCCCAGCAGACGCTCGTTGGTGTGCGGGCCGTACATGTCGGCGGTGTCGAGCAGGGTCACGCCGAGTTCGAGGGCGCGGTCGAGGGTGGCGAGCGATTCGCTCTCGTCGGCGTCGCCGTAGGCGAAGCTCATGCCCATGCAGCCCAGGCCGAGTGCGGAAACGGTGGGGCCGTTGCGGCCGAGGCGGCGGGTCGGGATGACGTTGGCGTTCATGCGGAATCCTTTGCGAATGGGGGAAGAAACGTGCGGCGAAAGCGCTTCAGCGCAAGCCGAGGGCGAGCACCGCCGGCGGGGTTTCGCCGTAGGCCTCGCCGAGCGCGGCGCGGACCGCGGCGAGGTCGGCCAGGTCGGTGACGAACACGCCGACCTTGACCAGCGCCTCCCAGCCCAGGTCCTCGTGGGCCAGAACGTCCTCGATCTGGCGCAGCACGGCGCGGGTCTGCGCCGCGGCGTCGGCGTGTTCCTCGTCGAGACCCGCCGCGGTCAGCCCCGACAGGTACAAGCTCGCGCCATGGCGTACGGCGTGCGCGTAGGGACCGGACGGGGCCGGCAGGTGCGGGTAGTCGATGCGTTGCGGCACGGCGGCGCTGCGGACCGGGATGTGCAAGACAGTCACTGGGCGACGTAACCGCCGTCCATCACCAGGCCCTGGCCGCTGAAGAAGCTGGCGCGTTGCGAGGCGAGGAACAGCACCGCGTCGGCGACTTCGTCGGAACTGCCGCTGCGCCCGGCGACGGTGGCATCGGCGAAGGCCCGCTTGCTGGCTTCGTCGCCCCAGACCCGGTCCTGGAACGGCGTGTCGATGATGCCGGGGCAGACCGCGTTGATGCGTACGCCGCGGGTGAAGAATTCGAGTGCGGCGGTCTTGGTCAGCCCCATCACCGCGTGCTTGCTGGCGACGTAAACCGCGGCGTTCTGGAAGCCGATCAGCGCGCCGATCGAAGCGTTGTTGACGATCGCGCCGCCGCCGGTCTTCAGCATTGCCGCGATCTGATGTTTCATCGCCCAGAACACGCTGCGCACATTGGTGTTCATGATCAGCTCGAAGCTGTCGTTGTCCTGTTCGAGGTACGGCGAGAAACGGCCTTCGGTGCCGGCGTTGTTGAAGGCGATGTCGAGGCGGCCGTAACCGGCGACGGCGTGATCGACCAACGCGATCAGGTCGTCCTCGCGGGTGACGTCGGCCCGGACGAACTCGGCGCGGCCGCCGTCGGCGCGGATCGAGGCGGCGATGGCCTCGCCGTCGGCGCTGCGGCGCGCGGCCAGGATCACGGTCGCGCCTTCGCGCGCGAAGGCGCGGGCGGTGGCGGCGCCGATGCCGGACGAGGCGCCGGTCACCAAGGCGATCTTGCCGTCGAGTGCGAAGCTGGAGAGGCTCATCGTGATGTCCTGAGACGGGTGGGAGCGGGATGGTGACCACGATAGCCCTGGCGGATTGGTCAAAAAACAGGGATTATCCGAATAGCTCTTGAAGCATCACTTCATAATCAACGGTGCCCCGCATGGCCTCGCATCCGCTGCCCGCCGTCATCGCTTTCGCCCGGGTGGCCCACCACGAAAGCTTCACCCGCGCCGCGGCCGAGCTGGAGCTGTCGCCGTCGGCGTTGTCGCAGACCGTACGCACCCTGGAGGCCAAGCTCGGCGTGCGCCTGCTCAACCGCACCACGCGCCGGGTCGGCCTGACCGAACACGGCGCGCGTTTCCTCGAACAGATCGGGCCGGGGCTGGCCCAGATCGAGGCCGCGTTCGACGACCTCAACGCGGTTCGCGACCGCCCGACCGGTCGCCTGCGCATCAACACCGGCCGGGTCGCCGCGCGTTTGCTGATCGAACCGAAGCTGCCGGCGTTTCTCGCCCGTTATCCCGAACTGCAGGTCGAGGTGTTCGCCGACGACACCCTCGCCGACCTGGTCGCGGGTGGTTTCGACGCCGGCATCCGCCTCGGCGAATGCCTGGCCAAGGACATGGTGGCGCTGCCGCTCGCCGGCCCGCAGCGGCAGATCGTGGTCGGGTCGCCGGCTTACTTCGGGCAACGGCCGCGCCCGCGCACGCCGGAGGACCTGGTGGACCACGACTGCCTGCGCCATCGCCTGCCCGGCAGCGGCCGGCTGATGGCCTGGGAGTTCACCCGCGACGGCCGCGATTACGAAGTCGACGTCGCCGGTCGCCTGATCTTCAACGACAGCACCCTGGCCCTGAACATGGTCCGCGCCGGCCTCGGCCTGATGCAGGCCTTCGAGTCGATGTTGGTCGAGGACCTGCGCAGCGGACAGTTGGTGCAGGTGCTCGACGAATACACGCCGGCGTTCCCGGGCTTTTACCTCTACTACCCGGCGCGCAAACAACTGCCGACCAAGCTGCGCGTGTTCGTGGATTTCCTGCGCGAGGGCAGCTGACAGCGCCAGCCTTCCGGCCGCCCGCAGGCGATCTCGCCTCGGCCGCTTCCGCTCGCCTTTCGCCGCGGCCCGTGCGAGGCTGCGGCGACCCGTCCGGGACCCGCCATGACCGCCGCCGCCGCGCCCGCCGCTTCCTCCAAGACCCTGCAAGGCGACGCCGCGCTGGTACGCGCGCTGGGCCCGTTCCAGCTCGGCGCCTCGATCATCAACATCATCGTCGGCGCCGGCATCTTCATGCTGCCGGCGCTGCTGTCCGGGCGCATGGGCGTCAGCGCGCCGCTGGTGTTCGTCGCCGGCGCGATCGCGATCGTGCCGATCGCGCTGTGCTTCTCGGCCATCGGCAGCCGCGCCGCCGCGACCGGCGGACCCTACACCTATGTCGGCGCGGTGTTCGGCCCGTTCGCGGGTTTCCTCGCCGGCGCCTTGATGTGGATCTGCAACACCGCCTCCAGCGCCGGCGTCGCCGCGGCCCTGGCCGAACAGGCCGGCAATGCCTGGGCGGTATTGCGCGAGCCGCTGCCGCGCGGCGTCTTCATCGCTGCGGTCTATGCCCTCCTGTTCGCGCTCAATGCCTTCGGCGTGCGCCTGGGCGCGCGCATGATCGTGCTGCTGGCGACCCTGAAACTCGCCCCGCTGTTCCTGCTGGCGACGCTCGGCCTGTACTTCGTCGACTGGCAGCAGGTCGGCTGGAGCGAGGTGCCGTCGTGGAGCGCGCTCGGCTCGTCGATGGTGCTGGTGGTGTTCGCCTACTCCGGGATGGAGACCGCGCTGGTGCCGACCGGCGAAGTGCGCGATCCCTCGCGGCACGTGCCGCGCGCGACCTTGTCGGCGATCGTGGTGGTGGTGCTGCTCTACGTCGGCATCCAGGTGGTTTGCCAGGGCGTGCTCGGCGCGCGGCTCGCCGCGAGCACCGCGCCGATCGCCGATGCCGCCGGCGCGATCTGGTCGCCCGGCCACGGCCTGTTGCTGCTCACCGCCGGGGTCTCGATGACCGGCTTCCTGATGGGCAATCTGTTCGCATCGTCGCGCCTGTTGTTCGCGCTGGGCCGCGACGGCTACCTGCCGCAGGCCTTCGGCAGGGTCGACGCCAGGCACCACGTGCCGCGGGCGGCGCTCGCCGCGCACGCCGGCATCGCCCTGGCGCTGGCCTGGATCGGCAACTTCGAAACTCTGGCCCTAATTTCCGGCGGCGCCATCTGCCTGTTGTTCGCGGCGGTGTCGATCGCCGCCTGGCGCGCCCAGGCGCTCGACCTGCGCGGCCCCGGCGAGCCCTTCGTGATGCCGGGCGGCGCCTGGACCATGCCGTCGCTCGCGGTGCTGACGATGGCGGCGATCCTGGCGACGATGACGCGCGCGCAATGGACCGCGATCGCCGCCTCGCTGGTGCTGCTGGTCGCGCTGTACGGCGTGTTGCGGAGGCTGCGCCGGCGCGGTTGAGGGCGCCGCCGCTACAACCGCGTGCAGCCGAGATCGCGCACGTGGCCGGCGTCGAGCGATACGCGGTCGATGCGGCCGTCGGTACCGCGATGGAAGCGATAGCCCAACAGGCCTTGGGCGAAGCGATCGCGCTCCAGCGGTTCCAGGGCGACGGCGGGGAAACGCGGGTCGAGTTGCCGCAGGGCGCCGTCGACGAGTGCGAATTCGTAGTCGCGGCCGAGCTCGCCGCAGCGGTAGCGGCCGGCATAGGCCTGCAGCTCGGCGGGCGTGGGCACGGCGAGGTCGATGGCGAAGTAGTCCCGGGTGTGGCCGTCGGTGTTCACGCTCATTCGGCGCGGGCGTTCGCCGCTGCCTTCATGGAAGCGCAGCGTGGCAGGCGAAGGCGCGCTCAGTTCGAACTCGGTGCCGCTTACCGGGCGCAGCGCGAATTCGTCGTCGAAGTGACGCAGCGACAGCCGGCCGTCGGCGTGAACGATCCTGCGCAGCTCGCCGCTTCCGGCCTGGCGATAGACGCCGCTCCATCGTTGCAGCTGCGCGGGGCTCGGGCGCACCGGCTCGCGTTGTGGGTCGGCGCGCGCTCGCGACGGCGAAGGCGGCAGGCCGAGCCACAGCTCGGCGACGCGCTCGGACCAACGCTGCGGCTGCGCCTCGGCGAAATTGCACAAGACGGCGACGCTCAGGTGCCGTTGCGGAAAACGCAGCAGTTCGGCGCGATACCCGCCCCAGGCGCCGCCATGACGCACCGTGGTCATGCCGCGGTACTCGCCCATCTTCAGGCCGAGCCCGTAGTCGATGCGCCTGCCGTCGGCGAGCGTGCCGGGCTGCTGCATCTGCGCGAGCATCGCCGCGCTGCCGACCGTGGGCGCGTAGAAGTTGCGGTCCCAGCGCAGCAGGTCGCCGATGGTGGTGTGCACCGAACCGTCGCCGACCTGGTCCCAGTTCGGCTGATCGAGCCGGTACGCCATGGCGCCGTCGCCAGGCCGCGCGTCTGGGGAGGCCTCGGCGCGCGCGTAGGCCATCGCGCGGCCGGGCACGAGTTCGGCGTGGTCGCGGCGGAATCGGGTGTCGCGCATGCCGAGCGGGGCGAAGATGCGCGCCTGCGCGAACGCGGGCAGGGACAGGCCGGACACGCGTTCGACGATCCGGCCGGCGAGGAAATAGCCGGTGTTGCTGTAAAGGTGTTCGCTGCCGGGCGCGAAGTCGAGCGCGCGCTGGCGCACGATCGCGTCCAGGGTCTGCGCGTCGGTGGCCTGGTCGTCGAAGACCGTGCCGCCGAGGATCAGCAGGGCGATGTAGTCGCGCAGGCCGCTGGTGTGCTCGAGCAGATGACGGATCGTGATCCTGCGGCCGTAGTCGGGCATCTCCGGCAGGTGAATGCGGATGTCGTCGTCGAGCGAAAGCTTGCCGTCCCGGGCGAGCAGCAACACGCTGGCGGCGGTGAACTGCTTGGAGGTCGAGCCGATGTCGAACACGCTGTCCGGGCCGATCGGCACCCCGAGTTCGAGGCTGGCCATGCCGTAGCCGCGCTGGAACGCGATCGCGCCGTCGCGATACACCGCCACCGCGCAGCCCGGCGTATCGCGGCGGTTCCACGGTGCGAAGATCGCGTCGGTGGCGGTTTCGAGCGCGGCGCGGTCCGCGGCGACCGGCGCTGCGGCATGCGCGGTCGCGAGCGTCATCGCGAGCGCCAGCAGGGGTAGGGCGTGGTTTGGGGCCGGAGCGGCGGTGATCATGCAGCGGGTCCTCGGTCGTTGCGCAGCGGCGTGCCCCGTTCTGCGATACGCCGGGCGTTGCGGCCCGGCTCGCCGGCATGGTCGTCGCGCTGGCGTCCGCAGGCTTAGACGCGACGCACACAACGCGTTAGCCACCATGGCGCCATTCGCAGGCCGCGCGCTTGATCCTTGACCGCCGCCTGTTGCCTACTAGCGGCTGCAACGAACCAGCGGGAGCCGCGCGCCTCGATCCATGGCCAGCACCTCCGCCACCGCCGCCTCGCCTTCCGACTCCGCGCCGCCGGCCGGGCCGCCCGGCGCGCCGGAGCCGATGTCGCGCTGGCGCGTCGCCGGCTTCGTTTCGATCTCGCTGCTGCTCGGCCTGACCCAGAGCCTGGGCATGAACCTGGTGGCCTCGAACCTGCAGCAGGTGCAGGGCGCGCTCGGCGCGACCAGCGCCGAGGCGACCTGGCTGATCACCGCCTACTTCGCCACCAACATCCCGGCCAGCCTGCTGCTGACCAAGTTCCGCCTGCACTACGGCCTGCGCCTGTTCGCCGACCTCGGTATCGGTCTGTTCGTGGTCGCCGCGGTGGTGCACCTGCTGGCCAACGATCTCGACTCGGCGATCGCCGCGCGCGCCGCGCTGGGCATCGCCGCGGCGCCGCTGAGTTCGCTGACCGTGCTGTACATGGCCGAGGTCTTCACCGGGCCGAAGAAGGTGCTGGGGCTGATGTTCGGTTTCGCCGCGCTGCAGACCGGCGCGCCGATCTCGCGGATCATCGCCGAGCGCTTGCTGCTCAACGCCCAGTGGCACGGCATCGTGGTGTTCGAACTCGGCCTGGCCCTGGCCTGCCTGGCCGCGATCAACCTGCTGCGGGTCACCCCGGTGCCGCGCCAGCCGATGTTCGACCGGCTCGACATCGCCAGCTTTCCGCTCTACGCCTCGGCCATCGCCCTGCTGTGCGTGGTGCTGACCCAGGGCCGGCTGCGTTGGTGGCTGGACACGCCCTGGCTCGGCGAATGCCTGGTCGCAGCGGTGGTGTGCGGCGCCTTGTTCGTGGTGATCGAGATGAACCGTGCCAAGCCGATGGTCAACATCCGCTGGCTGTTGCACGGCGGCTACATGGTCAGGCTGGGCCTGGCGATCGTGCTCTCGCGCATGGTGCTGTCGGAGCAATCGGTCGGCGCGGTCGGCCTGCTCAACGTGCTCGGCCTCAACAACGAACAGATGCATACCCTGTTCTGGCTGGTGCTGGCCGGCACCGTCGCCGGTTTCGTCATCACCCTGCCGTTCCTGCCGGGCCGGCGTTTCGACATGCTCGGTCTGATCGCGGTCGGCCTGGTCGGCGTCTGCGCCTGGTTCGATTCGTACGCGACCAACCTCACCCGGCCGGCGAACTTCTACCTGACCCAGACCCTGATCGCGATGGCCGCCTCGATGTTCCTGGCCAGTTCGATCCTGCTCGCCCTGGTGCGGGTGGTCGCCGACGGCGTGCGCAACCTGGTCACCTTCATCGTCTTGTTCAGCACCACCAACGCACTCGGCGGCCTGCTCGGTTCGGCGGTGTTGGGTACCTATCTGAGCCAGCGCCAGACCGCGCATTACCAGCATCTGACCCAGTCGCTGACCCTCGGCGACCCGCAAGTGGTGCTGCGCACCCAACAACTCGGCGGCGCGGTCGCGCGCGTGGTCGGCGACGGCGCCGCGCGCGGCAACCAGGCGCTCACCTCGCTGAGCCAGCAGGTTGCGCGCGAGTCCTGGGTGCTGGCCTACAACGACGTGTTCCTGGCGGTGGCCTGGCTCGCGCTCGGCGTGCTCGCCTGGGTGCTGCTGTTGAAGTGGCATCTGTGGCGGCGCGGCCACACCGTGGTCAGTTTCGCCTCGCAGGTGCCGGGGCCGTTCGGCCCGCCCGCCGCGGCGCCGCCTGCGCCACGCGACGGACGCGCCGGCCCGGGCGATGCCGCATCGCCTTCTTTCCCGATTCCCGCTGCCTGAGCCGAAGGACGCCCCATGCCGCTGAAGACGCCCTTCAAATCCAAGGCCACCGTGCCGGTCGTCGCGATCGCCATCGTCGGCGTGCTGCTGATCCTCTACGCCTGGCGGCTATGGCCGTTCACGAGCGCGCGCCAGACCACCGAGAATGCCTACGTGCGCGGCAGCGTCACCGTGATCGCGCCGAAGGTCGACGGCTACGTCGCCCAGGTGCGGGTGCAGGACTATATGCAAGTGCGCGCCGGGCAGGTGCTGGTCGAACTCGACGACCGCAACTACCGCCAGCGCCTGGACCAGGCGCGCGCCAATCTCGCCGCCCAGCAGGCCAACCTGGCCAACTCGACCCAGGCCCGGCGCGTGCGCGAGGCCGCGGTCGCCAATGTCGAGGCCCAGCTCAAGGCGGCGCAGGCGAATCTCGCCCGCGCCCAGGCCGACATGCGCCGCGCCAGCGCCCTGGTCGGCGACGGCTCGCTGTCGTTGCGCGAACGCGACCAGACCCTGGCCGCGTTGCGCCAGGCCGAGGCCGCGCTCGGCCAGGCCCAGGCCGGGCGCCGCTCCGCCGACGAGGACGTGCGCTCGGTGATCGTCAACCGCGAGGCGCTGACCGCCGCGGTCGCCAACGCCCAGGCCGCGGTGCGCCTGGCCGAGATCGACCTGGCCAATACCCGCATCCACGCGCCGCAGGCCGGCCAGCTCGGCGAGATCGGCGTGCGCCTGGGCCAGTACGTCACCCCCGGCACCCAGCTGATGCAGCTGGTGCCGCAACGGGTCTGGGTGGTCGCCAACTTCAAGGAATCGCAGACCGCGCGCATCCGCGCCGGACAGGCCGCGAGCTTCCGCGTCGATGCGCTCGACGGTGCGGTGCTGCGCGGCCGGGTCGAGCGCCTGTCGCCCGCGACCGGTTCGGAATTCAGCGTGCTCAAGACCGACAACGCCACCGGCAACTTCACCAAGGTCGCGCAGCGGCTGCCGGTGCGCATCGCGATCGATCCGGAGCAGCCGATGGCGGCCCGCCTGCGTCCCGGCATGTCGGTCGAGGCCACGGTCGATACCGCGAGCGAGGTCGACGAAGCCGCGGTGCGCCGCGCCGAACAGGCCGCGGCGGCTAGCGCGGCGCGCGATGCGACGGTGCCGGTGGTCGCGGATGCGGTGGTAGCGGAGCCGGCGCGCGGCGCACCCGATCGTCCGCAGCCTCGGCCCGCCGCGGCCGAGTCGCAGGGCGACGACAACAACGACAGGGACGCGGCACGATGAGCGGGGCCCTCGTCATCCGGCGCATCGGCGCGATCGCCCTGGCGATCTGTACGCTCGCCGCTTGCGTCAGCGTCCCGCCGCCGCCGAGCTTCGCCGAGCCGCCGCCGGGCTGGCGCGATGCACCGGGCGCCGGCCTCGCCGTGCAACGCGACTGGTGGCGCGGCTACAACGATCCGGTGCTCGCCGAACTGGTCGAACGCGCGCTCGCCGACAACACCGACCTGCGTCTGGCCGCCGCGCGCGTGGCCGAAGCGCGTGCCCTGCTCGACGCGCAAGGCGCGCTGCTCTGGCCGACTCTGGACGCCACGGTGAGCGCGCAACGCGCGCGCAGCGTCGGCGCCGCGACCGGCCGCGCCAACCTCTCCAGCGTGACCCAGCCGCAGTTCCAGGCGGCGTATGAGGTCGACCTGTGGGGCCGGCTGGACGCGCTGACCGACGCCGCCCGCGCCAACCTGCTCGCCAGCGAGACCGCTGCCGACAGCGTGCGGCTCAGTGTCGCCGCGGCGGTCGCCTCGGCCTATCTGGGGCTGCGCGCGAGCGATGCGCGGCTCGATATCGCGCAGCGCACCCTGGCCTCGCGCGCCGGCGCGCGCAAGGTCGCCCAACGCCGATTCGACACCGGCTACAGCTCGCGCCTGGAACTGAGCCAGGCCGAGGCCGAATACCGCGCCACCGCCCAGGTCGTGCCGCAGCTGCAACTGGCGATCCGGCGCCAGGAGGACGCCTTGTCGGTGCTGCTCGGCCGCGCGCCCGACGCGGTGCCGCGCGGCCGCGCGCTGAGCGAGATCGTCGCGCCGCCGTTGCCGTCGGCGGGCGTGCCCTCGCAACTGCTGCGCCGCCGTCCCGACATCGCCCAGGGCGAGGCGCAGATCGCCGCGGCCGACGCCAGTCTCGCGGCTGCGCGTGCGCAGCTGCTGCCCTCGTTGCGCCTGACCGGCACGCTCGGCAGCCTGGAATCGAGCCTGCTGCATGGCGACCCGATCCGGCTGTGGAGCGTCGGCGGCAGCGTGCTGGCGCCGCTGTTCAACGGCGGGCGTTTGCGCGCGCAAGTGCAGGCCGGCGCCGCGCGCCGCGACCAGGCCGCGCTCGGTTACCGCAAGACCGTGCTGACCGCGTTCGCCGAAGTCGAGGACGCCTTGGCCGCGATCCGTCGCTTGCACGAACAGCGCGATCAGGCCGAGCGACAGCGCATCGCTCTCGACGAAGCGCTGCGCATCGCCCACAACCGCTACAACGAAGGCTACGCCTCGTACCTGGAAGAGTTGGACGCGCAACGCAACCTGTTCAACGCCGAGCTGACGGTCGCGCAACTGCAGGGCGACGCGCTGACCGCCGAGGTCAATCTGTACAAGGCGCTCGGCGGCGGCTGGGACGGGGTGGAGCGCTGAGGAAGCCGGTGTTTGCCGGTCAGCCGAGCTGATCGCAGTGGCTGGCGCCGGTGCGGTCGCCCTGCCCGGCCGGCCGTCAGCCGCAGTGGCCTCAACCCCGCAGCAACTCCGCGTTCGCCAGTTCGATCACCGCGATCTCCTTGTCCGGCGATTCCCCGTCCATCAGATACCAGGCTGCGGACAGGCCGGTGAAGGCGACGATCCACTGCAGCAGGCGGCGCCGCTCCAGCCCGGCGGTCTGCGCGACCAGGTCGGCGCGGCGCGCGAGCCGGCCCGGCACCAGGGCGGTGGCTTCGTCGGGATCGGTGAACAGGCAGGCGAAATCGAAACCGCGTTCGCCGATCAGGCGCTTGGGGTCGATCGCGATCCAGCCGCGTTCGCCGGCGTCGAGCACGTTCTCGTGATGCAGGTCGCCGTGCAGCGGCACGACCTCGCGCGGTTCGGCCAACAGCACGCAGGCGTTGTCCCAGGCCAGCGCGAACGGGCCGCCGTGGCTGTTCGCATACGGTTCCAGTTCGGCGAACCACGGCTGCAGGCCGAGCAGGTTCGGCGGGGACGGGGTCGCGCGCGGGGCGTGCAGGCGCGCGGCGGTCGTGCACAGGATGCGGGTGGCCTCGTCGTCGTCGCCGTGGCGGGCCATCTGCTTGAGCGAGCGCGGCCCGCAGGCGCGTTCGATCAGCAGCGCATCGTCGTCCCAGGCGAGCACGCGGGCGGCGCCGTCGCCGTCCCACCAGCGCATCATCGCCGCGCCGTAGCGCTCCTCGGGTTCGCGCGGGATCTTCAGCATCGCCGGCGTGTCGCGATAGCGCACCGGCAACAGGTCGCTGCTGTGGGTGTGGATCGGGGCGCCGTCGGGGACCAGGGTCCATCGGGCGATATGCAGGTCGAACGGGGTCATGCGTCACCCGGGCGTGATCGGCGTCCATGCCGATATCGGGACCGGCGCGGTCGATGCAAGCGCCCACGCCGCGGCGGGCCGGCGCCGGCCGCGAAACAGCAGGAAGGGTAAAGTCCTCGCGCGCGGGGCGAACGAGCGCCGGGCCTACTTCGCCTCGGCCGTGGTCTCGACGTCCTGCGCCGCCGCCTCTTCTCGCTCCTTCAGCACCAATGCCGCTTCGGCGTCGGCGGCGACGCGGTGGCGCAGCGATTTGCAGCGCTCGATGCCGGCATCGGTGAGGTGAACTTCGTCGCCTTCGCCGATCTCGGCCAAGCCGGATTCGACCAGCCGATCGCGCAGCGCGCCGGAATGGTTTTCGGGCGGATGACCTTGGTCGATGCGCTGTAGCACATTAAGCAAGGCCAGCTCTTCCAGGCTGATCGGGTCCACGACAAGGCTCCATTGCGATTGCGCGCACTATGCCATGCGCGACCGTGTCCGGCACTGCGTTGCGCGGAGCCCCGTGCGCTGCAAGCTGTCGCATTCAGCCTGAGGCGGGCGCCGCGCGGCGGATCGGTCGGCGAAGTCTGCCGGGGCGGTCCGGCGTTCGCCCGGACACGCGGCGGTGCCCATGAAAAACGCCGCCCGGAGGCGGCGTTGGCAGTACGCGATGCGGCGGCCCAGGGCACGCCGCATCCGGCGGCATCAGGCCGCAGCGTCCTTCAGCTTCTTCAGCGGACGGACCTTGACCTTCACCGTGGCCGGCTTGGCGGCGAACCACTGCTCTTCCTTGGTGAACGGGTTGATGCCCTTGCGCTTCGGCTTGGCCGGCACGCTGACGGCGGTGATCTTCAGCAGGCCCGGCAGGGTGAAAGCGCCCGCGCCCTTCTTGTTGACCGACGCGTGGACCGCGCCTTCGAGCGCGCCGAGCACGGCGCGGATGTCCTTGGCGACGACACCGGTGACTTCAGCCAGGTGCGCGACCAGGCCCGACTTGCTCAGCACTTCCTTGATCGGCTTCGGAGCGGCCGTCTTGGCGGCGGACTTCGCAGCGGCCTTCGGAGCGGCCTTCTTCTTTGCAGCGGTTTTTTTCGTAGCCATAGTTTTTTCCGGTAGCACTCGTTGAATGGATGGGTTGCCTGGATAACCCCTCGGCAAGGCGGAATGTAGGGCAAGCCCGACGCGCCGCCAAGAGTTTTCGACGCGAATAGCGGCTGTTTTTCGTGCGTGCGCCCCGGACGGCCGGCGCGGATGCGACAAAATCCCTTGCGAATGAGGGGTTTTGCGCGCGCCGCGATGTTTCGCGCCGCTCGTCGCTTTCGGCGAAAACCGCTGGAAAATACGGCTCGAACGGGTTCCTGCGGCATCGCAGCGACGGTTTGCGCGAAGCGCGGCGCGAATCTGTGACGCCATCCGGCGCCGTCGTCGCGATGTCGCAATGCGGTTCAGTCGCCGTGCGGTTGCCGGCGGCCCGCGCGTGCGATTTGCGCAGCCGTAGCGGCGACGGCAATGTGCCGGCGCCGGTGCCGCCGCGGTAACGCCGCCGGCTCAGCCCCGGTGTTCGAGCGCCAGGTACTCGGCCGACTGCATTTCGATCAGGCGCGAGGCGGTGCGCTCGAAGGCGCCGCCGAGGCGATGGCCGCGATACAGTCCGGTCGGCGCGTCGGCCGCGGTGCAGACCAGGTTGACGTGGCGGTCGTAGAACTCGTCGATCAGGTTGATGAAACGCCGCGCCGGGTCGTCGTTGCGGCCGTCGAACAGCGGGATGCCGCCGACCAGCACGGTGTGGCATTCGGTCGCGATCTCGATATAGTCGCCGGCCGCGCGCGGGCCTTCGCACAGGGCGGCGAAGTCGAACCAGGCGTGGCCGTCGGCCAGCGCGCGCACCGGGATGTCGCGGCCGTCGATGCGCAGTGGGCCGGCCTCGGCGATGCAGGCCGCGGTCAGTTCCTTCCAGCGGCCGCGCAGCCAGGCGTCGGATTCGGCGTCGAGCGGGGCGCGGTACACCGGCGAGCGGGTCAGCGCGCGCAGGCGGTAGTCCTGCTGGCTGTCGAGCAGCAGCACCTCGCAGTGGCGCTCGATCAGTTCGATCGCGGGCTTGAAACGCTCGCGTTGCAGGCCGTCGGCGTACAGGTTCGGCGGCGCGGTGTTGGAGGTCGTCACCAGGGTCACGCCCTCGGCGAACAGCCGGTCGAGCAGGCGCCCGAGCAGCATCGCATCGCCGATGTCGATGACGAAGAACTCGTCCAGCACCAGCACCCGCAGCTCCGAACGCCACTGCCGGGCGATCTTCGCCAGCGGGTCGCTCTCGCCGGCGTGGGCGCGCAACTGCGCGTGGACCTCGCGCATGAAGCGGTGGAAATGGGTGCGGCGCTTCTCGCGGATCGGCAACTGCTCGTAGAACAGGTCGATCAGGAAGGTCTTGCCGCGGCCGACGCCGCCCCACAGGTACAGCCCGCGCACGCCTTCGCGCGGCTTGCCGCGCAGGCGATCGAACAGGCCCTGCGACGGCGGGTCGAGCACGCCGGCATGGATGCGGTCGAGTTCGCGCAGGGCCGGGCGCTGCGCCGGGTCCTCGCTCCAGTCGCCGCGCGCGACGCCTTCGGCATAGGCCTGGGAAGGGGTCTTGCCGGTCATCGCGAACGTCGCGTCCGCCGGTCGCGGCGCGGCGCCGCGCGCAAGCGCGAGGCGCAGCCGGGCCGCCCGGCGTTGAGGGCTAGTGGCAGCATCGACATGGTTCTCAGGACGGGTCCGGGGCGATTTCCGGCGGCAGGTGGGCGCGCACGCCGTGCTTGATCGCACCGCGCAGGTCGATCAGGCGGCGGTGGAAGAAGTGCCCGGTATCGGGCATGCGCACCAGTTCGGGCGGCTGGCGCAGGCTTTCGATCCAGGCGTAGACCGCGTTGGGATCGACGATTTCGTCGGCTTCGCCCTGGATCACCAGCCAGGGATAACCGCTCGGCGGGGCGATGCGGTCGAAGTCCCAGCGGCCGGCCGGCGGCGCGATCGAGATCAGCAGCTTGGGCTGCAGTTCGTCGGCCATGCGCAGCGAAACGTAGGCGCCGAAACTGAAACCGGCCAGCCACAGCTGCGCGTCCGGACGGGTCGCGCGCACCCAGGCGGCGACCGCGCGTAGGTCCTCGCATTCGCCTTCGCCCTCGTCGAACTCGCCTTCGGAACCGCCGACGCCGCGGAAGTTGAAACGCACCGTGGCCGCGCCGGACTCGCGCAGGGCGCGCGCGGCCATGGTCACGACCTTGTTGTGCATGGTGCCGCCTTCGGTCGGCAGCGGATGGCAGACGATCGCCACGACCGGCCGCGGCGAAGTCTCGGCGGCCTCGACGATCATCTCGATCGCCCCGGCCGGACCCGGCAGGGTCAGCGTCGTGGAGGCGTCGCTGGGAAAGGCGGGAATGCTCATGCGCTCATGATACGGGCCGCCGCGAGCGGGGTGTTACGGCCATGTGTGCGGCTTCGCCTGCGCGGTGTCGCCGGCTCAACGGTGCGCGCTCAGCGCGGCATCAGCTCGAAGCCGAGCAGCAAAGGGTCGTGATCGGAGCTGCGCCACGGACCGGCGTGGCCGATGCCGCTGCCGGCGCGATAGCCGGCGCTCTCGGGTTCGTCGGCGTTGCTGTGCCACTCGGCGGCGCCGCGCAGGCGCGCGGCCAGGGCCGGCGACAGCAGCGCGTGATCGAGGCGGCCGCGTTCGCCCTGATAGACATAGCTGTACGGTGCCTCGACCCCGGCCGCCGCGAACGCGTCCTGCCAGCCGGCCGCGTACAACTCGCGCAGCGGTTGCTCCTGCGCATACGCGTTGAGGTCGCCGACGATCATGCTCAGCGCGCTGCCGCTCGCGGTCGGGTCGGTCTTGAGCCAGGCGTCGAGGCGCCGCGCCGAGTCGCTGCGCGAGGCGTTCCAGCACGAGGCGCCGTCGCCCTGGTCGCGGTCGGCGCCGGCCGCGTTCTTGCCGCAGCCCTTGGATTTGAAGTGGTTGGCGACCACCACGAACACCGGCCCGGAGGCGCGGTCGCGCCCGATCGCGGCGAAGGCCTGCGCCATCGGCACGCGTGCGAGCGAGCCGAACGGCCCTTGTTCGAGGGTCGCGGCGAGGCCGCGCGCGGCCACCCGCGAGCCGCGATAGACGAAGCCGACCCGGATCGCATCGTCGCCCGGCCCGCGCTGTTGCGCGGCGCAGGGTTGCGTGCACGGTGCGGCGTAGCGCCAGTCCTGGGCGCCGCCACGGGCGGCGTCGGCGCGGTCGAGCGCGCCGACCAGTTCGGCCAGGGTCGACTCGGGGCCGTAGCCGTCGTTCTCGAGCTCCATCAAGGCGGCGATGTCGGGGTCGAGGGCCTGGATGGTGGCGACGAGCTTGGCCAGTTGCGCCCGGTACTCGGCCGGCGTGCGTGCGCCGCGCGGGGTTGGAAAGCCTGCGCCGCGGCCGTCGCCGTTGAACAGGTTCTCCAGGTTGAAGGCGGCGATGCGCAGGTCGCCGGCGACCCGCGGCGGCTGCGGACGCGGCGCGGCCTGCACGGTCGGCGCCGCGCTCAGGCGCAGGCCGGGGCGGCCGTCGATCGGCACCGCCACGCCTTCGGCCGCCTCGATACGGCTGCCGCTGCGGGCCTCGAGCGCGGCTGCGGTCAGGGTGCTCGCGTCGCCGCCGAGCACGAGGCGGCGGCGACGGTTGTCGGCGGCGATCGCGCGCGCGGCCTCGCTGCCGGGCACGGCGCGTTCGCCGGGCTGCCACATCGGGCCGTCGAAGGACGCGGTGACGGTGCCGCGCTCGGTGTCGCGATCGGCCAGGGTCAGCGGCGCGGCGATGCGCACCCGCATGCCTTCGAGGCGGCGCCAGTCCGGCGCCCGTTCGATCGCCACCGCGGCCGGCATGCGCATGACCCTGCGGCGCGAGAGCGGCTCGATGCGTTCGGCCGCGATGGCGGTGAGCCGCCCCTGTTTGTCGAGCGCGCCCTCGTAGACGCGTCCACTGACGCGCAGCGCTTGCCCGGGCGCCGGCGGGGGCGTCAGCGAGGACAGCGCCGCGTCGGTCACCCAGATCGCGTCGGGGGTGGCGGCATCGCCGTCGCCGCCGTCCTGGATCAGCCAGCCGGGCGCGCCGTCGGCGCCCGGCAGGGCGGCGGTGACGATGCCCTCGACGGTCGCCTCGCGACCCAGCCAGGGGCTGGCTGCGGCCGCGCCCCGGACCTTACCGATCGCGACCTCGCCGATCGCGAGCGGGCCGGCGCCGCGCTGGGCATGCGGCGCGCTCGCACAGGCCGCCAGCAGCAGGCAGGGCGCGAAGGCGAGGGCGGGGCGGAATCGCATCATGGCGGGCTCGGCGGCGGCGGAGCGGTCATTATCGACAGCGCGCCGGCGTCGCGTCGCGTGCCATCGGGCCGAAGCCTTTGCCGCAGTCTTCCTTCGAGGCCGGCGCGCCCGGACCGCCAATCCAGACGCCGCGCGGAGCGGCGGCGTGGTCCGCAAATGCAGTCGCCGCCCGGAGGCGGCGGTCGGTCCTCAAGTACAGACGCCGCCCGGGGGCGGCGGTCGGTCCTCAAATACAAACGCCGCCCAGAGGCGGCGTTTGGCGACCCTGCGCGAGCGCGGCTTACTTGATGTTTTCGAGCATCCAGTCGACGGTCGCGGCGACCTGCTCGTTGGTCAGGGCCGGGTTGCCGCCCTTCGGCGGCATGATGCCGGCGCTGCCGGTATAGCCCTCGATCGCGTGCTTGTGCAGGGTCTCCTTGCCTTGGGCGATGCGCGCCGACCAGTGCGCCGCGTCCATCGTCGGGGCGCCGCCGGCGCCGGACTTGTGGCAGCCCGCGCACAGGCTGTCGAAGACGACCTTGCCGTCCAGGGTGCCGCCGTAGGCGACCTGCGAGGCGGCCTTGGCCGCCGCCGCGGCGACCGCGGCCTGCTGCGAGGCGGCGCCGGTCGCGCCGGCGTAGACCGCGCCGACCGGACCGATGCGGTTCTCGGTGCGCTTGGCCGCCTTGGGGTCGACTTCCTGCGGCAACTGGTGGTGGACGAAGTAGGCCGCGATCATCAGGCCGAGGGTCACCAGCATCAGAAAGCCGATCACCATCGAGAATTTCTTCAGGAATTCGAGGTCGTAATTGCGCACGATCCACCTATTGCGTGCCCCCGTTCGGGTGCACTAATGCCATCGACGTGGCCGCACCGGGGATCGGCGCGGCCGCTGCACGGGACCCGCCGAGACGACCCCGCCGGCCTTCTGCCATCGAATGCAGGGCCGCGGGCCGGGAATGCCGGTCGGGTAGTTCCGCCGGACAGTTTATCTCACTCCGGGCCGCGCGGGCTTGCCGTGCGCCCCAGTAACGTCGCCGGAGCGCCGGTCGGGACCTGTGCGCCTTGCGCCGGTCACCGCTCGCCCCTATAACCTGCACGATCCTCGAGCACGGTCACGGACGATGATCGCTGGGCCAGGGACGGGCAGCCGCCCGCCTCCCTCGTCGCCCGCGACCGGACGCTCCCCGCGCAAGCCTTACCTTCCGCGCCGCTTTCACCTTCAAGGACCGCCCCAATGTCCCGCTGGACTACGCAAGAACTGTTGACCCGACTGGCCGCCGCGTTCGGTGGCGAAAACGTCGAAGAAGTGCCGACCGCCGACGGCGCGATCCAGGTGACCCTGCCCGACAGCGGCGATCTGGGCGTCACCATCGCCCTGACCGACCGCGAGATCTTCGTGTCCACTCCGCTGGTCGAGGCCGCCCAGGTCGCCGACGCGGCCGGCTTCAACGAAGCCTGCCTGCGCCTGAACCCGGTCAACCCGCTGTCCAACCTCGGTTTGACCACGATCAACGAGCGCGATGTCTACATCGTCTTCGGCGAGATGGCGCCCGATTCCACCGCCGAGCAGATCGAACTCGAAATCCGCACCCTGGCCGACAACGCGATCGATGCGGTGGAAGCCCTCAAGTCCTATCTGGTGACCGCATGAGCCTGTTGCAGAAAATCCTGACCCTGTTCCGCGGCACCGCCCACGAGGCCGGTCAGGCCGTGGTCGACGCCAACGCGCTCAAGATCCTCGACCAGGAAATCCGCGACGCCGGCAACGAGCTGATCCGCTCGAAGGAAGAGCTGACCAAGGTCATGGCCCAGCGCCAGCTGCAGGCCAACCGCAGCAAGGACCGCTTCGCCAAGAAGGCCGAGTACGAGACCTACATCGCCGGCGCCCTGCGCAAAGGCGACGAAGCGCTCGCGCGCGAAGTGGCCGAGCGCCTGGCCACGGTCGAGACCGACCTCAAGAACGACGAGCAGGCCATCGCCAGCTACGACGCCAGCATCAGCCAGCTCAAGACCGCGATCACCGCGACCGAGCGCAAGCTGGCCCGGGTCAAGCAGCAGGTCGACACGGTCAAGGCCACCGAGGCGGTGCAGCGCGCCCAGACCGCGGTCGCCGCGCGCCACTCCGGCGCCACCGGCAAGGTCACCACCGCGCTGGACTCGCTGGAACGCATCCAGACCCGCCAGGCCGAGCGCGGCGCGCGCCTGCAGGCGGCGGCCCAGCTCGAAGCCGAAAGCGGCGACGGCGATCTCAACGCCAAGCTGGCCAACGCCGGCTTGCTGCCGGAATCGACCAGTGTCGACAACATCCTCGAGCGTTTCCGCGAGAAGCCGGTGCAGCAGCTCAGCCACGAGCCGCTGTCGCTGCCGGCGGTGGAAGTGAAGGACGCCGAGCACGTCGAACGCAAGAACTGAGCCGGTTGCGCGGCGGCCGGCGGCGTGCGTTCGCCGTCGGCGGTCGTCCGGTGCGCCGAGTCTGTCAGTCGCCGGTCGCGAAAGCTCGATGGCTCCGGTTTTGCTCGTCATCCCCGCGAAAGCGGGGGCGAACGGATGCGGCTTGTGCGGGCCACCGGCTCGCGCATCCATGAGCGCCAGGGCGCTGTGCGCCCCGGCAGGCCGCACAGACCCCGGGCGTTCTCGCACGAAAATCCGCTGGATCCCCGCCTGCGCGGGGACGACGACTGAAGGCTGCCGGCATTGGGCCGGTCATCCATGCATGCGTAGGATGGCTAGCTTCAACGGCATCCCGGCATCCTCCCGCACCATCCCACACGGACGTAACCCGCTGCCATGATTCTGATCGGAAGGCTGTACCGCACGTTGCGCGGCCATTTGCGCCGGATCAGCTGGGGCGTGGTGGCGACCGCGCTGGTGCTGCACATGACCGGCACCTGGCTGCTGCTGGCCTGGGCCGGCGAAGACAAGCTGCTGGGCTGGGACGCGTTCGTCTATTACTACATGACCACGGCCAGCACGATCGGCTACGGCGACCTGTCGCCGGGCGGCGCGGCCGGACGCTACGTCGTCGCGCTGTTCGTGATGCCGGGCGCGGTCGCCCTGTTCGCCTCGGTGCTGGCCAAGACCAGCGCGAGCCTGTTGCAGTTCTGGAAGCGTCATCAGGTGGGCAAGATGAGTTACGAAGACATGCAAGGCCACACCGTGCTGATCGGCTGGCACGGACGCGAGTCGGTGCGGCTGGTGCAACTGCTGCTGGCCGATACCCATACCGACGACGAGGGCATCGTCCTGGTCGCCGAAGGGCTGGCCGAGAACCCGCTGCCGGACCAGATCCGCTTCGTCGCGGCGGCGTCCTATGCCGATTGCGGCGAATACGTGCGCGCCGGCATCGCCGGCGCCGCCCGCGTGATCGTCCATGCCGACAACGACGACCGCTCGCTGGCGGCGGTGTTCGCGGTGATGGCGCATCGCCCGGCCGCGCATCTGGTCGCGCATTTCGAGTCGCCCGCGGTGGCCGACCTGGTGCGCAGTCATTATCCGCACGTCGAATGCACGCGGCCCCTGCACGTGGACGTGATCGCGCGCGCGGTGCAGGACGCCGGCAGCTCGCTGGTCGCCGGCGAATGGCTGTCGACCGGCGGCCCGACCCAATTCAGTTTGCAGGTACCGGCCGATGCGGTGCCGGTCCTCGCCGGCAAGCTGGCCGGGGCGTTCCGCAGCGAGTCGGCGCTGTGGATCGGCTTTCGCGACGGCCGCAGCGCGGCGCCGGTACTGAATCCGGCCGATCATGTCGAGATCGCGCCGGGCAGCGTGTTGTATTACCTTGCCGACGCACGCATCGACAGCCGCCGCGTGCCGTGGGCATCGCTGGCGGCCACCTGAGAGAACGCAGAAGAGAACGCAGATGGGTTGGTTGGACGGATTATTCGGCGGCAAGAAAGCGCCCGCATCGGCGCCGGCGCCGTTCGCGCACGAGTTGCCGCTGGGCCTGCGCATCAACGGCCGGGTCGCCTTCGACACGATGATGTTCCGCGCCCATCCGCAGGCGTGGAGCGTGCAGTTGCCCGAAGGCCACCAGGGCATCCCCTGCTACGGCCACATCGACCTGGGCGGCGGCCACGACCTGCACCGCTTCTATCTCGACGAAGACGGCTACCTGCAGGTCAGCACCGCCAGCGGCCAGATCGACGGCATCAAGGCCTTCATGTTCCTGGAGACGGTCAACCCGGCCAGCCAGGCCGAGTTCAAGCGCTTCATCGGCGAGCACCGCCATCTGGGCGCGGCGCAGATCGATTACGCCGGCCGCACCTGGTACCGCGAATTCGGCAACGAAGGCGCCGCCGACAAGGTGCCGCCGGTGGTCTACGACGAGGTGCTGTACCGCCACGACCCGCCGCGCAAGGACGACGACCTCACCCATTACGCCATGCTGTACCGGCGCGACGTGGTCGAGCTGGACCGCGAGGAATTCCTCCTGGTCACCGCCGAAGACTACGGCCCCAACGAGTTCTGCGTGACCTATGCGATCGGCCTGGATCTGACCACCGCCGATCTCGACATCACCTGAGCCCGCCACCTCACCGCACGCCGCAAGGATTCCCATGGACGCCCCGATCACCGCTCACAGTTTCCTCAACTTCCTCGCCTATGCCGGCATCGGCATCGGCGTGCTGGTCGCCGCGGCCGTGGCCGTGCTGCTGATCACCCCGCACCGCGAGCTGAGCCTGATCCGCGAAGGCAACACGGCCGCCGCGACCGCGTTCTCCGGCACCCTGATCGGCCTGGCCCTGCCGCTGCATTCGGCGATCTCCAACTCGGTCAGCCTGATCGACGCGGCAATCTGGGGCGCGGTGTCGGTGATCGTGCAACTGTTCGCGTTCCTGCTCGCGCGCCTGGTCGCGCCGAAGCTGTCGCAGCAGATCACCCTTAACCAGACCGCCGCCGGCATCTTCTCGGCCGGCGTGTCGGTCAGCGTCGGCCTGATCAACGCCGCCGCCATGACCCCGTGAGCGCCGCCATGACTCCTGCCCACACGAGCAAGCGCTCGCGCAACCTCAAGCTGGTGCTGATGGCCGTCGCGGTGCCGGCCTTGCTGACCGGCTGCGAGGACGAGCCCAGCGGCAAGGTGCTGACCTCGCTGGAAGAGTGCAAGGTGCAGACCGAGATCGCGCCGGCCGAATGCGAGGCGGCCTACTACAAGGCCCTGGTCGAGCACGAAAAGCTGGCGCCGCGCTTCGAGAGCGAGCGCGAGTGCAACGAGCAGTTCGGCGCCTGCCAATCCGGGCCGCAGAACCCGACCGGCGGCGGCCACAGCTACATGCCGTCGATGTCGGGCTTTTTGATCGGCTACGCCCTGTCGCAGGCGATGCAGCCGCGCGGCTATTACGGCGTCGGCGGCGTTTCGCCGCTGTATCGCGACTACCGCAGCGGCGGCTATCTGCGCCCCGGCGGCGAACGCGTCAGCAGCAACAGCGGCACCGTCTACGGCAAGTACGGCAACACCGCCCTGCCGGCGCGCGCGGTGACCGTGTCGCGTTCGGGCTTCGGCTCCAGCGCCGCGGCACGCGGCGGTTTCGGCGGCAGCAGCCGCGGTGGCGGTCGCGGCGGTTGAAGCCGGTCCCCAGCACCCCCATCGTTACCCAACCCGGCGGACTGCAGCCAGCATGAAACGCATCGCGGTAACGCCGCGCCCCGACTGGCGCGACCAGGCCCAGTCGCTGGGCTTCCATTTCCACACCATCGACGGTGCGCCGTACTGGGACGAGTCGGCGTACTACGCCTTCAGCCTCAGGCAGATCGAGGACGACCTCGAACAGCCGACCCAGGACCTGCACGACATGGCGATGGCCCTGGTCGACGAGGTCGCCGGGTCCGACGAACTGCTGACCCGGCTGGCGATCCCGCCGGCGTACTGGGACTGGATCTCCGACTCCTGGCGCCGCCGCGAGCCGCATCTGTACGGGCGCATGGACCTGGCCTACGACGGCACCGGCCCGGCCAAGCTCTACGAACTCAACTACGACACGCCGACCTCGCTCTACGAGGCCGCCTACTTCCAGTGGCTGTGGCTGGAGCAGAGCGTCGAACGCGGCGTGCTGGCGCAGGGTGCGGACCAGTACAACCGCATCCAGGAACTGTTGATCGAGACCTTCGCGACCCTGTCGCGCGACCAGCGCATCGCCACGCCGGTGCATTTCGCCGCGGTCGAGGGCTCGGCCGAGGACCAGGGCACGGTGCGCTATCTGCGCGACTGCGCCGAACAGGCCGGCGTGGATACGCTGGAGCTCAGCATCGAAGGCATCGGCATCAGCGCCGAAGGCTGGTTCACCGATGGCGACGACCGGGTCATCCGCACCCTGTTCAAGCTGTATCCGCTGGAATGGATGTTCGTCGAGGAATACGGCTCCAAGCTCGCCGCTTCGCAGATGCAGCTGATCGAGCCGGCCTGGAAGGCGATCCTCAGCAACAAGGGCGTGTTGCCCTTGCTGTGGGAGCGTCATCGCGGCCATCCGAACCTGCTCGAAGCGCATTTCGACGAGACCCCGGCGATCGCTTTGCCGCCCGGCTGGGTGCGCAAGCCGCTGTTCTCGCGCGAAGGCGCCAACATCGAGCTGGTTACCGCCAGCGGCGAGCGGCTCAGCAGCGACGGCCCCTACCGCGATGCGCCGACGATCCGTCAGGCGCATCATGCGTTGCCGCGTTTCGACGATGTCGCCGGCGCCGCCAACTATCCGCTGGTCGGCAGCTGGGTCGTCGCCGACCAAGCCGCCGGCATCGGCTTGCGCGAAGACGTCGGCCCGATCACCCAGGACAGCTCGCGCTTCGTGCCGCACGCGATCGTCGACTGACGCGAGCTGCAACGAGCCGCGATGCCCGTTGCCGTTGCCGTTGCCAAGATTTTGATCTGCTTTGGCTTGTCGCTCTGCCGGTCAAGTGCAGACCCGGAGGGCGGACCGCCTGGATGCGGGCCGTTTTTCATCGGGACACGGATGTCCCGTATGTAGAGCAGGGATGCTCCAGACAGACCATCCATGGCCTGCTTGCGCACGGCCCGCATCCATGCGGTCCGCCCTACGGGTCTACGATGGACCGAAAAAGCAAAAGCAACGACGGCAAGCACGGCAACGAGCAACCGCGACAACCGACAGGTGATATCCGATCGCGCCTTGCGCCGCCGCCCTCGCCGATTGGGCGAAATCCGAACTACTCCGCAGTTTTGCCGTGATTGCGGCCGTGAAACGCCGCTACGCGCTCCAGGATTGTGTCGATGATCGAAGCGCGGGCCGGGTGGCCCGCCGTCGCCCGCCCCCGCGGGCCGGTGATTCGATCATCACTTCGGGAGTAAGGACACCATGCGTATCCATTCGAAGCGGTTGAAGCTGGAAGGACTCGTTCTCGCCATTGCCGCGGCCCTCGTCGCCGCACCGGCGAGCCAGGCCGCGCAGCCCGGGGACCCGGCGGCGGTGACACAAGCGCGCGGCCTGCTCGCCGATCGTCTCGGCGCGGTGCAAGGCGTCGCCGAAGACGGGTTCGTGGCGCGCGACACCATCGTCGATCGCGACGGCACCACGCACGTGCGCTTCGACCGCACCTATCGGGGCCTGCGGGTGATCGGCGGCGACGTGATGACGGCCTCGCGGCGCGGCCGACTCGCCGCCACCCAGTCCACTCTGCGCAGCCAGCAGCGTCCTGGCCTGCGCGCGCGCGTCGGCCGCGACGCCGCCGCGGTCGAGGCCGGTGCCCATTTCGACGGCAAGGTCAGCCAGGTTCACGGCAACCAGCTCGTGGTGTACGCGCGCGGCGCCCAGCCGGTGCTCGCCTACGAGGTGACCCTGCAGGGCGAGGAAACCCGCCTGCACTCGGGCTTCGTCACCTATTACGTCGATGCGCAAAGCGGCAAGGTGCTCGACGTCCAGGACCGTCTGCAGACCGCCGGCGCGGTCGGCACCGGCAAGACCTACTACTACGGCGAGCTCAACATCGCCACCGACCAGAAGAGCGCGACCAGGTTCGACCTGATCGACACCACCCGCGGCAACGGCAGCGTCTACGACGCCAAGGGCGCGGCGATCTCGAACCTGTTCGACATCCTGTTCGCGACCTGGGGCGCGAGTCTGTTCACAGACACCGACAACAGCTGGGGCAACCACGCGCTCAGCGACCGCGCCACCGTCGCCACCGACATCCACTACGGCGTCGGCGCGACCTGGGACTACTTCAAGAACGTGCACGGCCGCAACGGCCTGTACAACGACGGCGTCGGCATCAAGAGCTACGCCCACACCAACTTCAAGCGCGCCGACGGCAGCACCACCGGCGTCAACGCCGCCTACTTCGCCCTGACCAAGGTGATGTTTTACGGCGACGGCGACGCCACGCGCGGCTTCGGTCCGATCGTCGGCATCGACGTCGCCGGCCACGAGATGTCGCACGGGGTGAACGCCGCGACCGCCAACCTGGCCTATTCCGGCGACGCCGGCGGCCTCAACGAGGCCAACTCCGACATCTTCGGCACCCTGGTCGAGTTTTACGCCAATCATCCCAACGATCCGGGCGACTATCGGATCGGCGAAATCATGCGCACCGGCGGCCTGGCCTTCCGCGACATGTACAACCAGGGCGCGGACGGCAAGTCGTTCAACTGCTACCTCCCCGGCGGTTTCGATCCCAGCCAGGGCGCCGGCGGCGCGCACGACCCGCACTACACCTCCGGGGTCGGCAACCGCTTCTTCTATCTGGTCTCCGAAGGCGCGGTGGTGCCGGCCGGCTCGGGCCTGACCCCGGCCCAGCTGGTCTGCAATGGCGACACCGGCATCGTCGGCATCGGCCGCGATAAGGCGGGCAAGATCTGGTATCGCGCGCTGACCACCAAGTTCACCTCCAGCACCAGCTACCCGCAGGCGCGCGCGGCGACCCTGGCTGCCGCGGCCGAGTTGTACGGCGCCGGTTCGCCGGAGCACGCCGCGGTGGCGCGGGCCTGGAGCGCAGCCAACGTGAACTGAGCGCGGTGTGCGGTGAAGTGCTGCGAGCGGCCCGCCATGGCGGGCCGCTCGCGACGTAGGGTGGACGGCGGCCTTTCGCGTTTGAGCACGGCGCCCATGCGCCGCGCGCGCGGCGCCTGCGTGTGCGATCCTCATGCCCCGTCGGTTCGAGCCATCGAACGCACGGGCTGAACTTCCGTCCGAACCGAGCCCTACATGAGCCAAGGTTGTCCGCACTGCGCGTCGAGTCGCCGTCTTGCCGCGATGCCGTTCTGCCCGGCGATCCGCAGCGGAGGCGCGCGTGGCGTCCGATAAATCGCCCGGCGCCGACGACGGCTTTCTGTTCGCCGCCTCGGCGTTCGAGTGCGAGGCCGAAGGCCAGCGGCTGAGCGGTTACGGCTGCCGCTTCCGCGCCTCGATGTACCGCGACGAGCTCTACGAACGCCACGGCGTGCACTTCCCGGCCCAGTTCGCCCGCGCCGTGTCCAAGCGCCGCAGCGACTACCTGGCCGGGCGCATTTGCGCGCAGCGCGCGCTGGCCGCGCTCGGTGTGACCGGCACCGACATCGCCATCGGCCCGAACCGCGAGCCGGTCTGGCCGGCCGGCGTGGTCGCCTCGATCTCGCATGCCGGCGACCGCGCGGTCTGCATCGCCTCGACCGACCCCGGCGTGCTCGGGCTGGGCATCGACATCGAAGGCAGCCTGCAGCCGGGCATGGCCGCCGACATCCGTCGCGAGGTAGTCGATGCGGCCGAAGAGGAAGCGCTGCAGAGCCATTTCCCCGATTTCACCCTCGGCCTGGCGGTGGTGTTTTCGGCCAAGGAGAGCCTGTACAAGGCCTTGTATCCCCAGGTCGGCCGCTTCTTCGGCTTCGAGGCGATGCGGATCCTGCGGATCGAGGCCGAGCGCATCGTGTTCGCCGCGACCGAGGAGTTGTCGGCCACGGTGCCGTCCGGCGCCGAATACGCCGCTCACTACAGCGTCGCCGAGGGCGAGGTGCGCACCGTGGCCTGCGTGCGCCGGCCGGGCTGATCCGGTCGACGCCGCGCGACGCGCCGGCGGCGACTTGTACGACAATGGCCGGATCATGCGTTGCCTGTTGATCGACAACTACGACTCCTTCACCTGGAACCTCGCCGACCAGATCGGGCGGGCGTTCGGCGAAGCGCCGATCGTGGTCCATAACGACGAGGACGACTGGGACGGGCTGCGCACCCGCCACCGTTTCGATTGCGTGGTGATCTCGCCGGGGCCTGGCAGCGTGACCCGCGCGGCCGACGTGCATGTCTCGCGCCAGGCCATCGCCCGCAGCGGCCTGCCCTTGCTCGGGGTCTGCCTGGGTTTCCAGGGCATCGCCCATGCCCACGGCGGACGCATCGTCCACGCGCCGGTGCCGTTCCACGGCCGCGCCTCGGCCGTGCGCCACGATGGCAGCGACTTGTTCGCCGGCGTGCCGACGCCGTTCGAGGCGATCCGCTATCACTCGCTGATGGTCGCCTCGCCGCTGCCGCCCGATTTGCTGGCGACCGCGCATGCCGACGCCGGCCTGATCATGGCCCTGCGCCACCGCCGCCTGCCGCAGTGGGGCGTGCAGTTCCACCCCGAATCGATCCTGACCGAGCACGGCATCGACCTGATCGCGAACTTCCGCGACTTGGCCCATCGCGATCGGCGGCGCGCGTTCGTGAGCTTGGCAGCGCCATCGCCCGGGCCGATGCCGGCCGAGTCGAAGCAGGCTGCGTGGGGGCAGACCGAGTCGAGAGCGGCCGAGTTATCGCAGGCTCAGCCGGAACATGCCGAACCAAGGCGGGCCGAACCAAGGCGGGCCGAACCAAGGCAGGGCGAGCCAAGGCAGGGCGAGCCAAGGCAGGGCGAGCCAAGGCAGGGCGAGCCAAGGCATGCTGAGCTCGAGCGAGCCGAGCCAGGGCAGGCCGGATCGGTCGATGCCGGTGCGGCACCGCCTGCGCGCCGTCTGCGCGTGATCGCGCGGCCGCTGGATGGCGCGAGCGATCCGGAGGCGGTGTTCTCGGCCTTGTTCGCCGGCTGCGCCAACGCGTTCTGGCTCGACAGTCAGCTCGCGCTCGACGACAGCGCCGGCTGCTCGTTCATGGGCGCGGCCGACGATGCCGATGTACTGGCTTACCGTATCGACGAGGACGACGCCGGTTTGAGCCGCGGCCAAGGCCTGCTCGCCGATCTCGAGCGCGAGCTCGAAGAAGTCGCCATCGATGAGTCCGTCGCGGAAGACGGCGAGCGATTGCCGTTCGACTTCCGCGGCGGCTACGTCGGGTTCCTGGGCTATGAGATGAAGGCGCTGTTCGACGGCGACCGCGGCGACGGCGGCCCGGCGCCGGACGCGTTGTGGATGCGGGTGCGCCGTTTCCTCGCTTTCGACCATGCCGGCGCGCGGGCCTGGGCGTTGGCGCTGGCGTTCGAGGACGAGATCGCCGCCGCCGAGGCCTGGATCGACCGTGTCGCTGCCGCCGCGAGGCAGATGCGCGGCGACGACGCGCCGGTGCCGTCGCAAGGCCTGCAGGCGCTCGAGGTCGAAATGGACTTTGGCCGCGACGACTACCTGGCCGCGATCGACGAGTGCCAGCGCGCCATCGTCGACGGTGAAACCTATCAGGTCTGCCTGACCAATCATTTCCGCTTCCGCGCCGCGGTCGACCCCTACGCGCTGTACCGGCAGATGCGCCGCGGCAACGCCGCGCCGTTCGGCGCCTTCCTGCGCGGCCGCGGCGTCGCCGTGCTCAGCACCTCGCCGGAGCGTTTCCTGCGCGTCGACCGCGCCGGACGCGTCCAGACCAAGCCGATCAAGGGCACCGCGCGCCGTTCCGACGACCCGCAGCTCGACGCGCGTTATGCGCGCGAGCTGGCCGAGTCGGTCAAGGACCGCGCCGAGAACCTGATGATCGTCGATCTGATGCGCAACGACCTCAACCGCGTTTCGGTCGCCGGCACCGTCGAGGTGCCTGAGCTGCGCGTGGTCGAGAGCTACCGGACCGTGCACCAACTGGTCAGCACGGTGGAGTCGCAACTGCGTCCGGACTGCAGCCTGGTCGATCTGCTGCGCGCGACCTTCCCGGGCGGCTCGATCAGCGGCGCGCCGAAGAAGCGCACCGTGGAAATCATCGACCGTCTCGAACGCAGCCCGCGCGGCGTGTATTGCGGTTCGATCGGTTATCTCGGCTACCACCGCGTGGCCGACCTCAACATCGGCATCCGCACACTGTCCTACGACGGCGCCACGGTCGCCTTCGGCGCCGGCGGCGCGATCACCTACTTGTCCGAGCCCGAGGCCGAATTCCAGGAAGTCCTGCTCAAGGCCGAAGCCGTGCTGCGCCCGGTCTGGCGCCACCTCGGCGACGGCAGCGACCGCTTCGCTTATGCGCTCGAAGCCGGGCGCCCGCGTCTGCGCGTCGCTAACGACTGAGGCTGCGCTCGCCGGCCGAACCGTTCGCGCAGGACGAGCGCCGCCTGCGGGAACGGCGCCGGCCGGATTTCCTTCGATCATGGCCGCGATGCCCGCAAGTTTGGCCGATGCCTGCACCGTTACGGACGAATATGGCCGGCCGCAGGCAGGCGCCGCGCCTCCTGCAGTCGATACGCCAGCTTCCGGTACAGCGCGGTGCCGAAGATCGCATGGATGCTCGATGCGATGATCGAGAAGCCGTAGATCAGGCCGGCATCCGGAATGTGCACGGGCAGGCGCATCAACGGCACCATCACTACCAACAACACCGCGACCGCCCAGGCCGCGATCAAGCCGGCCACGGCATTGCGCAGGCCGCGCCGCAACGGCGCCAACCGCGCCGAGCGCGTGCGGCCCCAGCGCGCCATGAGGTGCCGCCGGGCCGACATCGCCAGACGCGTGCCGGCCAATGCCACCCACACATGCAGCAGTGCCGACCCGGCCGCGACCCAGCGCGACAGGTGGGTCAGCGGCTCGGCGCCTGCACGGATGCCGATCATCGCCAGCGCCACCGCGACGATGAAGACCATCAACGCAGACAACGCGCCGTTTTCGATCGAGCGGACGGCCGCGAACCAATCCTGGGCGCCCGCTGAGGGCAGGGTGATGGGCATGGGCGTTCCTTCGTCCTGTGCTTGGGCGTCAACGAATTCGCACGGGCCGGCTGCAGCCCGCATAGTAAATTCGGCAATCGCCGTCCTTCTGTTTCTCGCAATCTGCCATGCCGACTTCGGCCGCAAGTTCCGCGTTCGCGGCATTGGTCGTGACGTAGCGGGTGTCGCTAGCGACGATGACCACGCACTGATTGACGTAGGCGACGGTCAAGGTGCAATCGACACCGCCACGGCTCAGGCAATTCTCGATAGCGGCCTTCTTCGCCTCGCGCTTGCTCGGCAAGTCGGTCACTGCGCCGACCACTGCCCTGGCGTCGTCGCCGGCAATCGCGCCCCAGCGATCCTTCCATTTTGCGGTCGGGCCCGCATAGCCGCCCGGGCCCGAGGGGATAGGCCCGCAGGAAGCAGTGGAGGTGCCTGCATAAGGAATCATGCCGGCGGGGCATCCGCCCTCCGCGGCGGTCTGGCGATGCACGCCAAGCAAGGCGACAGACAGAACAAGCATCTGCATCTTCATGTTCAACCTCGTTTAACTCGATCGTGCGAACCGCCATAGGATGCGGTCGTCACCCCCGAAACTCGGGTGCCTATATCACTGAACGACTCGGACAAACTCGAGGATCTTGCAGTTTTGGCGAGCTCGTTGGAGTTCGGTGCTGGTGCAGACCCTGCAGCTCCAGCCTGCCCCGTCGCCCCGCTCCCGAACGCCGAGAACTGCATGAAGCCGCCCAGGGTACCCTGGAAGAAATTCGCCGCGAACGGCGGCACGGTGATGATGACGACGGTCATGATCAGGCCGAGCCCGCCCTGTTGCATGGCCTGATTGCTGATGCCTTCGGCGTCGACGCCCCAGATCGCGCCGATCTTCGCCACCCACAGGGCCGCCGACACGCGCGCCATCAGCTCCAGCAACATGCCGGTGACCACGCTCAGCATCGCCATCGAGAACAAGGTGCCGATGCCGTACATCAGCCAGCGACGGAACAGGTCCCGGGTCTGTTCGAAGATCAAGCACAGGACGAACAACGGCCCCAAGCCGATGAACAAGGCGATGGCGAACTTGAACATCAGCAGCATCGCGCCGGCGGACATGGCCGGGCTCGCCGCGCCCACGCCCGCGAACAGCACCGCGCGCGCCTTGCGGTCCTGCAACTCGGGATCGCCCGGGACGATCTGGACCGCATCGATCGCGCTCATCGCGAGCTGGGTGTAGGCGAGGTTCTCGTCGATGCTCTGCGCCGTGGTCTTGCCGCTGCGGCCCGAGAACAGACCGTGGATCTCGCGGTCGAGGTCGTAGCTGAGGTAACGATGCAAGTCGCTGCCGCCGAACGACATCGTGGTCGCCACGCCGACGATCAGGGCGATGCGCGTCGCGTTGGCGACCAGCGCCATCATCGGTTCGCGCAATTGGCCGGTGACGATGCGATAGCCCATCAGCACAATCCACAAGGTAACCAGAACCAGGGCGATGCTGCTGGCCCAGGTCATGGCCCTGCCCATCAACTGCATGCCGAACTCGTCGATGCGGTCGGTCAGGTAGTCGTTGACCAACTGGAACAGGACGAAGTCGCCGATGCCCGATTGGGCGCGCGGGTCGATCCAGTCGACCAGTCCGTTCAATCCATTGAACCCGTGCATCGCCTTCCCCTGGGATCGTGGCGGCCGGATCGCATGGTCGCGACCCGGCCTGGCCGGTCTACTTCGACAGCGCCGCCTTGAGCGCGGCGGCCTGCACGACCTGGCCGAGCAGCGAACCGCGGTTGCCCTGCAGCGCGCGCTTGGCCAGGCGCGACTGGTCCCACTTCAGCGACTCGATGTAGTCGTTATAGGCCTTCATGCGGGCCTGCCAGTAATCCAGGTCCATCGAGGTGCGCACCAGGAAGCGCTGCGCCTCGTTGTCGTTGGCGGCCAGGGCGCCCTGGCTGGAGCTCGCCCGGTCGCGCTGCGCCTCGATTTGCTGGAACTGCTGGTTGCGCTCGATCAGGGTCTTCAACATCCGCACCGATTCGTTGTACTTGGCGTTCTCGGCCAGGACCATGCGCTGGCAGATCGCTTTCTGCTCTTCGACGATGTTGCCGTCGAGCTTCGGCGCGATCTGCCGCAGCAGGCCGGTCATGCGTTCGCGCACACCGCCTTCGCTGCCGGCCGGGCACATGTCCTGCATGCCGTAGTCGTCGGGGCGCAGCGGGAACGTGTCGCTCATCTTCGGAGAATTGAAGTTCAGGCGCTGCAGCTTGATCAGCTGTTGCTGGTAGTGGTTGTAAGTGTCGCTCCAGCGCTTGGCCTCCTTGCCGAACTCGACCGCGTCCTCGGCGATCTGCTGCATGTGCGCGGTGAGGTTGACCGGGTCGTTGACGAGCAGTTGGGCCTTGGCGTCGGTGGCCACCGAGCTTGCGGCCAACAGCATCGCCACGGACCAGAGCCTTATCCGAGCGACGCTTCCTGTGCATGGATGTTTCATTGCGATTCCCTTCCTGCGCGATCGACTGCGGAACGTTGCCCGTGCATTTGTTGCGAAAACCCAGGGTGCGATGAGCGCGTGCGGATCGTCTCCGGCCGCATCCGCGACATTCGATTCGGCCGCGCGGAACACTTCGATGCTCGCCATCGCTGTTGCGGCGCCACTATCGCATACGGCTCGGAAATCGGCATGAGGCGGCGAGAAATCGTTGTGGACGCTAGTCCACATTTGTAAACGAATGAAGACGTTTCGTAGACATCGCAGTGTCCGAATCGCATCTGCGCAACTTCTTGTTGCGGTTGCCGCATCGCTATCGATGTCGTCCGCCGCGTTGTAATGTGTGGACTAGAACATTTTGCTTCTTGCAGTATCGTCATCCACACTTCGGGGGCTTCGGACGGAAGGACGCATGCCAGCCGATGCACGGTCCGCATCGGGCGAACGGCATCGGCGGCATCGGAGTATCGGCGAGCCCGATCTATGGTTTTGTCAGAGGATCGGAATGATTCGGATTTATGTCGTCGACGACCATCCGGTGCTCAGGACGGGCCTGCACTCGATCATCGAGCGGGAAACCGACATTCTCGTGGTCGGCGAGGCGGGCAGCGGCGCCGACGCGCTGGCGCAGATTCCAAGGCTCGCCGTCGATGTCGTGCTGTGCGATTTCGACTTGCCCGATACCGATGGCCTGCGCCTGGCCCGCAAACTGCTGCACGAGAATGCCGAACGCAAGATCCTGATCGTCTCGGGCCTCGACGACAGCTCGATCCCGCGGCTGTTGTTCGACGCCGGCGCGCGCGGCTACCTGACCAAGGCCAGCAGCGCGCACAAGTTGGTGTACGCGATCCGCCAGGTCGCGGCCGGGCGCGAGTTCGTCGACGATGCATTGCCGCGCAACGTCCTGCTCGGCCTGTCGCCGTTCCGCCGCTTGAGCGCGCGCGAAAAGGAAGTCGCCGCGCTGACCGTGCAGGAGTACACCACCCGGCAGATCGCCGAGGTGCTGCAGGTCGACGAGACCACCGTGCGCACCATCCGTTCGCGCGTCTACAAGAAGCTCGGCCTGCGCGGGGCGATCGCCCTGAGCAAGCTCGCAGTCCGGCACGGCTTCACCGGCCAGGGCGGCTGAGCGGAGCGCCGGCGATACCGGATGGGCAGGAGCCTCGCAACGTCAAGAGCGGGTGAAGAACGCTCAGGCCGCGCATCGTATAAATGCATCCATTAGTTTGACGCGCGTCGATGTTTGCGCAGCCATCGGCTCCTGCGATGGTGGCCCCGCATCCGCAAGCGTATAAGCGAATCAGAGGCGGGCGGTCGACCGATCCGCTCGGCCCGGCGCGGACGCCGGTACGCGCAAGGAGGCTGCGATCGCCGCGACGGTATCGCCGTGGCCGACGGCGGTCTCCGCATGCGACATGCGTCACTGCGATCCTGCCGCGCAAGCCACACTCGCAAGCGCGCGGATCGCCGACACTTATGGCGCCGTCATGGCGCCGACCTCAAGGAGCGAGCGCATTGGGTACCCACAAGCAGGCGCCTTCCGGACCCACTGACGAGCGGGAGCATGCCCGGCCGGACACGCACGCCGGCGACCAGCGCGTCGCGGCTGCGGGTCGGCCATCCCCTCGCGCGTTCGCCGACCAGGCCTGGCGCGATCCGCGCCCGATGGCGCCCGCGATCACCGAAATTTCCGACCGGTCCGAACCGGCCGCGGACAACGCGCGCAGCCGGATCGATTGGGCGGGTCTGGCCAGTCTGTTGCTCGGCGCCAAGCCGGCGGTATGGCCGGCCGAAGCCTTCGAGCCGCAACGCGCGGTGGCCGGGCCGTCGCCGCCGAACGACGGCAAGTGGTTGCACGAACTGGACTGGCACGGCTACCGGATGATGGCGGTGATCGCCGAGGGTCGTGCGCGTCTGTGGTCGGGCGATGGCGCGGAATGGACCGAACGCTTCCCGGAGATCGCCGCGGCGCTGGAACGGTTGGGGTTGCAATCGGCGACCTTCGACGGCGAACTGATCGTCGGCGCCGGTGCCGAAGCCGATTACGCCGCGCTGCAGGCGGCATTCTGCGGAGAACGCAACGAGCCTTTGACTTATATGTTGTTCGATCTGTTGCACATCGACGGGATCGCGATCGAGCGCGCGCCCCTGGTCGACCGCAAGGCCGTGCTCGAGCACCTGCTGAGGCAGGCGCCGCGCGAGCTGGCCTACAGCAGCCACATCCTAGGCAACGGCGACGTCGCGCGTGCGGTGACCGTCAACCAGTGTTTCGACGGGCTGATTTCCAAGCGCGCCTTCGCCTCCTACATGCGCGGATGCAGCCCGGACTGGCGCAAGACGCGGTTGCTCCAGTCGGGCCAGTTCGCGGTGGTCGGCTACCTACCGCCCGGCCCGCGCCATGCCGATCGCGGCTTCGATGCGCTGCTGCTCGCGCAACCGAAAGGCAAGGCGGCCTGGCATTACGCAGGCCAAGCGCGACGCGTCGTCGACGACGCGTTGACCGCCGAAGTCGCCACGCGGCTGAAGGGCGGGTCGGCCAAGCCGACGGTCACGGTAAGCCCGGACGTCAAGGAAATGCCCGGCGCGCTGTGGTTCAAGCCGCGCTTCGTGGTCGAGATCGACAGCCACGGCTTCGACGCTTCGGGCCTGCTGCGGCATGGCCTGCTGCGTTCGATATGCCACCAGCGGTCGGTGGCGAGTCTGAGGGCGAGCAAGTAGGCGGTGCCGCGGTTCGACGGCGCGGCCGCGCCATCGCCCGGACGACAGCGGCATGGCCGGCGTGCGCCGTCGGTGGCGTCGAGGGGAGCGGACTGGATCGCTTCACGCGACCGGCTCAGCCGGCCTCGAGCAGCTTCTGGACCTGCCGTTTGCCGACACCGCGCAAGGCTGCGATCTGCTGCAGCAGGGCCTGGCGCGGCCGCGCCTTTTCCCGTTCCCAGTTATAGACCGACTGGCCGCTGGCGCCGATCAGCTTGCCGAACTCCTCCGCTGAAACCCCCAGCTTCTTGCGCAAGGTGCGCAGGCCGGCGGCGGAGAAGCGGTGGCGGCTTTCGCTTTCGACTGGCGGCTTGGCCGCGACGGTCCTGCCGCCGGCCTTGCCCAGTGCCTTGCCGAGTGCCGCGACCTCGCGCTTGAGACTGTCGCGTTCGCGCTTGAGCGAGGCGATGTCCTGGCGCTGGGCGGCGACCTGCTTCTTCAGCGGATCGACGAGGCGGCGGCATTCCTTGCGCGAGATGCGAGCGATTTCGTCTTTGAGGATCGAAGCAAGATTTGGCATATCGGTTCCATGGATGGCTGGGCGAAGAGTACCGAACGGGGGCGATAACGCCAAATGCCGGAAAATCCTTGCATCTTGGCGTCGCGTAGCGGTCGATTCGTGGTTTTTGCGCGAACCGGCGCATCCGCGGGGCCATGGTTCGGCGAGCGGCGGTAGCATCGTTGCCCGCGCCGATCGCAAACGCCTTGTGGTCCATCCTCGACCGGCAGGCGACGCCGAGCGATTCGCATCCGCTGCGCGACACTCACTGTCGAGAGCCCGATGACCGTCTATACCGCGATCCACCAAACCCCTTCCGTCGAGGTCTATCGCCTGCTCCGGGTCGGTTCCGGCCTGAGCGCGAAGAGCGAGGCCGCCGCCGTGCGCGGCCTGGCCAATACCCTGTTCGCGGTGCAGATTCTCGCCGACGGCGCGCCGATCGGCATGGGCCGGGTGATCGGCGACGATGGCTGTTTCTACCAAGTCGTCGATATCGCGGTGCTGCCGGAGCACCAAAGCCGGGGCCTGGGCAAGCGGATCATGCATGACATTTCCTCCTACCTGCGCGAGCACGCGCCGGAAACCGCCTATGTCAGCCTGATCGCCGATGGCGAGGCCCGCCACCTGTATGCGCAGTACGGGTTCGAACTCACCGCGCCGGCGTCGGTCGGCATGGCGTTCGAGCGTTGAGCGCCAGCGGCGGCGTCGCGCGAATCGCGAAGCGATGCATGAGGCGCATGTCCGTGACGTTCGCCACGAACGCGAGATCGCACACAAACAAGCACATGCGAAAACAACGCGAATACATGTCAATGCGATGACAGTGCATATCCGTGCTCGCCCTAGCTAGTCGAGGCGAAGATCGATTGATTTAATGCCGCGATCTCTCATCAGGCATCCGACTCCATGGGCATTCCCAGCATCGATGGCGTTCCCTACCACCTGCAGTACCCGCAGGCGCCGGCGCAGCCGGTGGTTCCGCCGCCGCAGCCGCAGGAGGAATTCCACCGGGTCGAGGCCGGCGACACCCTGGAGTCGATCGCGCAGAAATACAGCACGCCGGAAGCGCCGGTCACCGCGCAGCAGATAGCCGAGCGCAACCAGATCGACAACGGCCCGATCGATCCCGGCAAGGACCTGATCGTGCCGACGATCAAACAGCACGCCGCGCCCAAGCCCGATCCGAACCCGTCGCCCGAGCAGGCCAAGAGCGACGAGGCGATGAAGAAATATCTCACCGCCGAAGACAACCTCGCCGCTTTCGACAGCGGCTACACCCGCCAGCACAACGATCCGGATTACCAGCCGATCCGTTCCGGCTACGCCGGCCTCAGCGGCACCGCGCGCGAGGAGCTGCAGAAGAGCATCGCCGCCGAGATCAAGGCCGACTTCGACGCGGGCGCGAACGGTGGTGTCTTCGACGCCAAGGCGATCCAGCGATACGGCGCCGACATCGTCAAACGCTACGACCAGGACCCCGCCGCCAAGGCGGCGGCCGAAGCGGCGGTCAAGGAAGTCGGCATCCAGCACGAGGTCGACTCCACGCTTGCCTCGGCAGGAGCCGCATCGGACCCGAAGGGCGCGGTCGAGACCCTCAGCCGCGAGTTGCCGAAGCTGTCGCCCGAGGCGCAGACGCGGCTGCTGTCGAGCGACGGCTTCGACAAGCTGATCGAGCAAAAGATCGGGCCCGCGTTCACCGATTCGCTGAAGGGCGAGCCGTGGAGGGACGCGAGCAGCGGCCCGGCCGCCAAGCCGATGGAAAGCATGCAGAAGCTCGAGAAGCTGATCGAAGGCGCCGAACCGCGCATCGCCGGGGCGCTGGCCGAGCACGGGGTGGATGCGCTGAAGGACTTCCTCGGCCGCGCCGAGAGCGACGGTTACAGCATCCGCCTCGGCATCGACGGCACCCGCGCGCTGGTCCACATCGCCAGCCAGGTCGGCGGCACCACCGAAGGCGATATCGCGATCCGCGGCATGACCGATCTGCCCCTGGACGGCTCGCAGATCCACCTGGGCGTGTCCGAAGGCGCGAGTCCGCACCTGTCGATCGCGATGGCGCAGGCGCACGGCGGCCCGCAGTCGGTCGACGCGGCGATCATGGGCGTGCAGATGTACGCCGGCAGCGTCAACGGCAATGTCGACAAGCTCGCCAAGCACACCGACGAACTGAGCTGGCTGATCAACAACCACGGCGGCTCGATGACGCCGGACCAGCTCAATCAGGCGATCAAGGACTACACCAGCGGCGCCGGAGCGGGCTGGGCGAAGACCGCCGAGGAACTGCAGAACAAGGTCGCCGACCAGGGCAAGACCCTGCTCGACCAGATCGACAGCCTGAGCAACGCGCCGGCCGACCAGCAGGACAAGACCAGGAAGGCCATCGAAGGCATTCTCGGCGACACCAAGTCCTCGTACGCGATCAGCCTGGCCCTGAAGCAACATCCCGACTACATCGATTCGCTCGCCGGCAAGCGGCTGATGCAGAACCTGGCGTATACCGGCAAGTTCGGCGAGCAGGGCATCAAGCTCGGCAAGGAAATCGCCAACGCCTACGTGCGCAACGACGTGCTCTCGGCCGCGCACAACTACGATCCGCGCAACCCGGCCAGCATCGAGCAGGCCGAGCAGGCGATCGAAAAACTCAAGAACCCGGCCCTGGTCAAATTGCTGGGCATGGACGTGGAAAGCGGCAAGTACCAGAGCTACGTCAAGCTGGTCGACGAGCTCAAGAAGAGCCTGCCGGCGGCCGGCGACGGCACCGAGCAGATCGTCGCCAAGCTCAAGACCCACGCCGAGGCGATGAACAACGCCGACAGCCGCTTCACCGCCGAGTCGAGCCGGCCGGTGTTCGAGAAGAACCAGCCGGCTGGCCAGCTGCTGCGCACCGTCGGCCTGGGCTTCGCCACCATGGGCTTCATGAACTCGGTGGCCAAGGCCAACGACGGGCAGTTCAGCCTGACCAACAAGAACGACCTCAAGGCGATCGTCGACGCCGCCGCTCTCGGCCAGAAGGGTACCGAGCTCGCGGTCGGCCTGGGCATGGTCACCGAAGACTCGACCCTGGGCCGTTTCGGCGCCGGCAACAAACTCAACGGCGAGAGCATCGACCCGGGCCGCTGGACCCGCGCCGACCGCGTGTTCGGTTACCTCACCGCCGGCTTCGATTACTGGAACGCGGTCGAACAGCACCAGAAGGGCGACGACGTGCGTGCCGGCCTGTACCTGACCAGCGGCGTCGGCGGCACCATGGCGGCGCTGTCGGGCACCAGCATCGCGTCCGCGCTCGGCGCCGGCAGCTGGCTCGGTCCGGTCGGCATCGGCCTGGTGGTGGTCGCCACCGCCGGCCTGACCATCAAGGACCGCGTCGAGCACTCCAATGCGCACATGAACCCGGCCTCGGCGAAGTTCCTCGAGCACGCCCAGTTCAATCCGCAGGTCTCGCAGGCACTGGTCGACCAGAGCGGCGAAGGCTGGAGCCCGGTGACCCTGCTGGCGCGTTACGCCGAGGCCAAGGGCTACAAGCTCGACGAGCCCGGCCAGCGCGACCGGTTCGTCGCCTGGGTCAACGCCATGCCGACCGACAAACTGGAGCGCTTCCGCACCGAGCTGCATCACGCACTCGACCAGTTCGACGGCGACGTGTCCAAGCTCGGCAGCGACACCACCGTGGTCCGGCCCGAAGCCTACATCGCCACCCGCGGCGGCGCGGCGAAGGTCGACGGCGTCGTCAGCACGGTCGGGCACCTCGACGCGGTGGTGCGCGATTTCGGCATTCCGCCGCTGCCCCAGCCCTGAGCCGCCGGCCGTCCACTTCGTCCGGACGCCGCGAGCGGCAGAGCGAGCCGCTGCTGATGCGCCCGCTTTCGGGCGGCTCTCCCGTTCGCGGGAGAGGGGCTAACGCCTGCGCCAGCGCGCCAATCCGACGATCGCGGTGCCGACGACGACGAAGCCGAACAGCAGCCATAGCGAATTGAGCGAGACCCGGGCATAGCCCAGGGTGGCGACGTCGATGAAAGGGTAGGGATAGCTGCCGAGCCATTCGCCGCGCACCAGCGCATACAGCAGATAGGCCGCGGGGTACAGGCACCAGACCGGCACCGAGCGCAGCGCCGGCGCGCGGGCGGGGGGGAACGCGATCCAGTGTCCGAGCGTGAGCAGCGGCGTTGCGTAATGCAGGACGATGTCGGCGACCCACTGCCAGCCCTCCGGCGCCCAGACCTGGCGCAGCAGGACGTGGTAAGCGAGGCCGACCATGACGATGGCGGCGGTCGCGCAGCCGCGTAGCGGGTCGGTGCCCGGCGAACCCTCCCGGCTGTCGGCGAACGACCGCTGCGAGAACACCAGCGCGACCAGGAGATTGGTCAGCACGGTGAAGTAACCGAGGAACGCGATTAGGCCATCGAGCACCGACTTGCCGTTATCCTGGGCCAGCCGCACCGACAGTCCCGACTGCAGCAGTACGCCGAACCAGGCCAGCGCCGCCACCGCGACCGATGCGCGGCGGCCGCGCGGGTCGTTGCGAGTCTCCACCGCGTTTCCCTCGCGCCGCGCGCGGCGCATCAAGTCGGCGCCCACGATCGCCGGGCCAGCGTCGCCCATCCACTCTCACAGGACGCACCATGCCAGCTTACGCCGTCGCGCATCTGCGCGAAGTCTCGTTCAACCCCGCCATCGTCGAATACCTGCAGCGGATCGACGCCACCCTGGCGCCGTTCGGCGGCCGCTTCCTCGTGCACGGCGCGCCGCCGCAGGTGGTCGAGGGCGCGTTCCCCGGCCATCTGATCCTGATCGGCTTCGCCGACATGGCCCAGGCCACGGGCTGGTACGAGTCGCCGGCCTACCAGGCGATCCTGCCGCTGCGGACCGCGAACTCGGTCGGCGATGTGTTCCTGGTCGAAGGCACCGACGAGGGCCATCGCGCCACCGATATCCTCGCGGGCGCGGCTTAGCGCCGGACCCGAGCCCGGTCGGAGCGTGGCCGGCCAGGAAGCCTCGCCAGCGATGCGCGCCGGCTCAGTCGAGCTTGCACAACTCGTCGTTGCGGCGCTTGATCACCTCCTGCAGGCCGGCCAGCAGCGCATCGCGGCTGGCCGCGGATTTTTCCGCCTCCAGCAACAGAATGCTGACCTCGTGCCGGGAGCGCCGGTTCGCGCGCGAATTGGTTTCGAAATCGAGGGCGGCGATCAGGGTGACGACGACCGCCGCGGCCGCGGCGGCGATGGCCGCGACATCGTCGGGATGCTCGAACCGGAAGACCTGCAGCTTGCCGGCGATGGCGGCGAACGAACTCAGCAAGGCCGACGCCACCAGCAGCGCGCGGTAGCCGACCTTCCAGCGCCACGCCGAACGGCGGTAGCGGTCCTCGTGGGCCAGCAGGATGGATCGGGCTTCGCTCAGCGCATCGCCGTTCGGCGCGTTCTCGTTCATGACTCGTCCTTCGCCCCTGTCGACTCAAACTTTTTCTACACAACGCAGATCCGGCCGCGGAAGGGACACCGGCAGCGGTCGGCAGTGGCGCCGTCGGCGCCGCCGGTATCGGCGGGCAGGCGGCTGCGGACTCGTCCGCTCGTCCGGCGGCCGTCGGTCGCTCGCGACAGGCGGTGGAACTACTTTCGTGCAGGCCGGGCGCGAGGGCGGCGATGAGCGTGGTGTCCTACCCGGGAACCTATCGACCGGCACGGCGAGGAGCGCCTGCGGTTCGGCAACGACGGCCGAGAGCTGTGCACGACGATCCGCGGCGTCGATTTCGCCGGCGGGGACTTCGATATGCTCGCCACGGCGGACGCTGCGCCGCAGGAGCGCCTCGCCTCGTTCTCGTCGAATCAGGGCGACCTGAGCGAGTGCACGTTCACCCAGGACATTCCGCTGCCGGTCGTGGTGCCGGCGCCGGACGGCGCCGAGACGATCGCGATGGGCGCGGTGCGCGCGATGATCGAGCTCGGTGCCGGCCGGAGTGATGGCCATCTGGACAGCCGACGCCTGATGTCGTTGCTGACATTCGCGGACTACCGCCTCGTCTCGTCCGGAGCGAGCGATTTCTTCGAAACCGAACTGCTCTACCTGCAGCGGCAACTGCCGCAGGGCGCCTGTCTCAAGGCCTGCATCAACTGCCTGCACCCGGACTACGGCCCCCATGGATAAGGTTCGTTCGGCAGCATGTTCTGCTTCTGCAAAATCAAGGACGAGTACGTCCGGGCGACTTCAAAAGAAGAATTCTGGGCGGTGTACGGCCGACACGACCGTCTCGTGCAGGAGATTTACCCGTGCGATCAATTCGCGCGCCGCGTGCCCGGTACCGGTTATCGCGGATGAAGCGTACGGGTTCGATTGCGCCGGGCGTCAATAACCCAGGCGCACCGCCTTGATCTCGGTGAGTGCCGACAGACCGATGTGGCCGTTCTCGCGGCCGTAGCCGGATTGCTTGACGCCGCCGAAGGGCAGGATGGCTTCGCCGCCACCGCCGTTGACGACGACCTGGCCGGCTTCGAGCCGGCCGATCAGGCCGTGCACGGTGCCCAGGTCGCGCGCCCACAGTTTCGCCGACAGGCCATAGCGCGAGTCGTTGGCGAGCGCGGCGACGGCGGCGGGCGAGGCGTCGTCGGCGAACGGCGTGACGACGATCGCCGGCGCGAAGATCTCCTCCTGCGCGACCCGCATGTCGGCGGTGGCCTCGGTCAGCAGGGTCGGCTCGAAGAAATAGCCCGGTCCCGGCCGCGCGCGGCCGCCGCGCAGCGCCCGCGCGCCGGCGGCGAGGCTGTGCTGAACGATCGCCTCGGCCCGCTGGCGCTGCCGGTCCGAAATCATCGGCCCCATGTCGCTCGCCTCGTGGTAGCCGGGACCGAGCCGCAGGCGGTCCATCGCCGCCCGCATCCGCTCGAGCAAGGCGCCATGAATCGACTGCTGGGCGAAGACCCGCGATCCGGCCGCGCAATACTGGCCGCTCTTGAAGGCGATCTCGCCGACGATGGCCTGCGCCGCGCGGTCGAGATCGGCGTCGGCGAACACCAGCACCGGGGATTTACCTCCGAGTTCGAGCACCACCCGCTTCAGGTTGCTGTGCGCGGCCGCGGCCATGATCGACCGGCCGACCTCGGTCGAGCCGGTGAAGCTGATCAGGTCGACGTCGGGATGATCGGCCAGCGCCTGTCCGGCGCCGGCGCCCTCGCCGGTGACGATGTTGACCACGCCATCGGGAATGCCGATTCGCCGGCAGAGCTCGCCGATGCGCAGCGCCGACAACGGTGCCAGTTCGGCCGGCTTGATCACCGTGGTGCAGCCGGCGGCAAGCGCGGCGGCGAGTTTCTGCAGCACCATCAGGAACGGCGCGTTCCAGGGCGTGACGATGGCGACGACGCCGATCGGCTCGCGCAGGAAGTAGTCCATGCCGTCCTGGTCGGCCGAGCGCATCGGCACTTCGCCGGCGATCTTCGTCGCCCAGCCGGCGTAGTCGCGCAGCGAACGCAGGCCGAGCGCCAGGTCGCCGTTGCGGATCGAGGCCAGGCTGTGGCCGGCGTCGAGCGATTCCAGCAGCGCGAACTCGTCCTGCCGCGCTTCGATGGCGTCGGCCAGGGCGAACAGCAGCGCGGCGCGTCGGGAGGCCGGCAGGCGCGGCCAGGGGCCGTCGCGAAAAGCACGGCGCGCCGCGGCGACGGCGAGGTCGATATCGCGGCCGTCGCCGGCGGCGATCAAGGCGATGCGCTCGCCACTGGCCGGGTCGTCGACCTCGAGCGTCCGGCCCGACGCGCAGGCGTGCCAGACGCCGTCGATCAGCACGGCCGGCGCCTGTTGCGACAGCGCAAGGCGCAGCGCCTCAAGCGCGGGTTCGGGCGGCACCGGCGGGCCGGCGGTTTCGTTCGCAATCTGGGCCATGCCGTGATTTCCCATAGAGCCAGCCGCACCCGTGCGAGGCCGGCCGGCGGAGAGTTGATATTGTCAACTATCTTGTAGAAAGTTGATAAAGTCAACTGATGGCGGGTCAGCCCGGATCGGAGGTGGGGCCGTGCGACATGCGCCGCAGCAGTCCTTCGAGCTGTTTGCGCTCGGTCTGATTCAGATCCCGCAGCAGGTCCTTCGCCACCGTCGCGCGCAGGGCCTCGGCCTCGGCATGCGTTTCGGCGCCGCTCGCGGTCAGGCACAGGCGCTGGCGCTTTTCGCCGGCCTCGTTGTCGATCCGCGCCACGTGGCCGCGCTCCAGCAGGGTCTTGACGATTCGCGCGATCTGCGCCTTGTCGCGCCCGCTCTCGCGGACGATGTCGTTCTGGGTGCAGCCGCGATGGCGTGCGACGAAACGCAGGGTGCGCGCCTCCATCGCCGCCAATCCGAGTTCGGCTTCGCGCAGCGACCGCTGCATGCGCGCGGTGGCCTGATGCATGATCGTGTTGACGAGGTTGAGGATCTCGATGTCGCGGCTGGCCGGCATGGCGTTCCACCCTGGATGACCAGCGGATTGTCCGGACGCCGGGATGACAATGTCAACTTGCAAGCCCGGCCGTCCGGGCCGCGCGGCGACGGAGCCTCGCATCGAACTCAGACGTAGCCGTTCTCGACGCTGTCCGGCGGCGGTGCGGTGACCGATTCGATGTGGAAGGCGTTGCGTTCGCGCTTGGCGTGGTACAGCGCGGCATCGGCAACCGACATGAAGGTCGCCGCGTCGGTCGGCACGTGGGTGTAGGCGATGCCGATGCTGGTGGTGACCCGGATCGTGGTGCCGTCGACGATCACGTCCTGGCTCATGGTCCTGATCAGCTTGCGCGCCACCGCTTCGGCGGCCTGCGGCACCGCCGCGTCCTCGATCAGCACCACGAACTCGTCGCCGCCCAGGCGTGCGGCGAGGTCGCTGCTGCGCACGCAGTTCAACAGACGCTGGGCGAACACGCGCAGGATCTCGTCGCCGGCGGCGTGGCCGTAGCTGTCGTTGATGCGCTTGAAGTGGTCGATGTCGAGGTACATCAGCGAGGCCGGCGTGCCGTGGCGCTGCAGTCGCGCCAGCGCGACCGCCATGCGCTCGTCGAACTGGCGCCGGTTCGCCAGGCCGGTCAGGGTGTCGACCAGGGCCAGGCGCCGCAGCTCCAGCCGGTTCGCTTCCAGGGCCTGTTCGGCGATGACCCGGCGGGTGACGTCGCGGCCGGCATAGATCAGGTCGAAGCCTTCGCCGTCGACGGACGGAATGGTCCGGGCGACCGCCTCGATCCAGACGTAGTGGCCTTCCTTGTGGCGCACGCGGTAGGTCGAGACGACCGGTTCGTGTGAGGCGATGACCTCGGCGATGATCTGGGTCTGGCGCGGCAGGTCCTCCGGATGGATCAGGCTGGAGCGGGTGCCGAGCATCTCGGCCGGAGCCCAGCCGAGGATGTCCTGCGCCGACGGCGAGACGTAGATGCGCTCGCCGTCCACGCGCATGCGCACGATCACGTCGTGCGAGTAATCCGCCAGCAGCCGGTAGCGGTGTTCGCTCTCGCGCAGCCCGGCCATGAGCCGTTTGCGCTCGGCCATCGCCAGCGCGACCGGGATGGTCATCAGGCAACCGCCGGCGATGTAGAGCTGCAGCAGCGCGACCCGCCCGGCGGTGCCGAAGCCCTCGACCAGCCACAACGGCCCGTAGCCGAGCGCGGTCGCCGCGCTGCCGATCAGGGTCAGCAGGATCACCCCCACCGCGACGCCGGCGAAGCGGTGCCGGAAGGCGCCGAGCAGCAACACCGGATAGGCCATGAACAGGATCGGATAACGCGACAGGAAAATCGCCATGCTGACGATGGCGAGCAACAGCATGGTCAGAACGAACGACCAGCGCCGTCCGGGCGCGGCGATCAGGCCCTTGCCCTCGCGATGCACGACCAGGGTCGAGGTGGCGAAGATCACCATGCCGACGACGTGCGCGGCGAACCAGGTGACGAAGTCGATGACGAACGGGGTCCGGTGCAGCGTGCTGACGATCGAGGCGGCGATCAGCCCGGAGATCGCGCACGCCGCCAGGGTGGTGGCGGTGGCGACGCCGCCGAGACTGATCCAGCGCTTCGGGTCGCCCACGTTCGGCACCAAGCGCCTGACCACGCCGGCGACGATCAACACCTCGACCACGTTGGTCGCCGAGATCGGCGCGGCCTGGACGAGGGTTTCCGCGCTCGCTAACCGCGCCGCCAGTTCCACCGCGAAGGCCAGCGCGACATAGCCCGGCCACGACGCGGTGGCCCGCGACAGCAGCCAGCCGACCAGGATGCCGTTGCCGATCCAGACCGCGGCGAGTTCGCCGGGGCCGCGCGAGAGCGTCAGCGAAGCCCAGGCCGAGGTCCCGATCAGCAGCGCCATCAGCGCGTAATCCGTCCAGGGGCGCTTGGGCATTGCGGGTGCCTCGCTCACACTCCCTCCTGCACAAGATGGCCGGCTACCGGAGCGCGGCTCGGCCTCGCTCGATTCGTGGCGTTCTTCGCCGCATGCGCCGCCGCCAGCCTGGTCCGGAGGCTAGGGCGGCCGGCGTAAAGAGGGGGTGACCGGGCATTCGGCGCATGCGCGCAAGCGCTGCGTTCGGCGATCGCGGCTTCGGGTTCGAGGCGCCATTTGCGACGAGGCTCGCGGTCATGTTGCGGATTCGCCGGCCGTGAAGCCGGCTGCCTCCCGGCGGTGTCGAATATCCATACGCGGGTTTCGTTCGGCAGCGGTCACCGATGGTTTTCGATCGTCTCTTGCGGACGCCGCGGCCCCGGCCCGCCGCATGGCCCGACGCCTTCGTCGCGCATCCGCCGGCCAGGGATCGCTCCGATCCAGCCCGCATCGATAGGGGCAGGCCTTTGCCGTCCGTGCGGAAGCGGCCCGGCGCCCATGAATATGCTAAGGCGGTGAGGCCGCACACTTCCCCATTCCATCGACAGACCGGGAGATCGGGAGACCGGCCCGGCTCCGGTCCGGGGCTCGGCCGGAACCCAGGTCGGGCTAGTCGGCGAGTCGGATGCACCCACCCGGGCGCGTAAGTTGGAGTAGGCTGCCGGCATGGTATTTGGGACGTGTATCACCAAATGTTAAGGGTTGGCGATTCGCTGTCCCGGTCCTAAGGCCGGCACTCAGTGGAACACTCGAATGAAGTCTCGATGCTGGACGGCGCTGCAAGCCCCGGCCTTGCCCGACGCACCATTGCGCTTGGCGAAGCCGGCAGCGTTCCATCGAACCGGCCTGCCGCCCGTGCCGCGCCATCACCGTCGATTGCCTCGGAAGACACGAACATGCCCGGCACCGAACCTTCGCCGCGGCCGGTCCATGGCCGGTCCTCCGCCCTGCTGGTGATGGCGCTGCTGTCGGCGTATCCCGCCGGTTCGGCGTTCGCGCAGCAAGGCATCGGCATCGGCAACGTCGCGACCGATACTTCAGGCGTCGTCGGCTCGCTGCGGACCGGCAAGTCCAACCTCGTCTGCGCCGCCAACAAAGTGGTGGTCGGCGCGCGGCATACCGACCGCGCCTTCGCCGCGCCGAACAGTGCCGACGGCATCACCACCGACTACGACCCACGCTGCGCCACCGTCACGAGCGACGGCGTCACGGTCACGGTGATCAACGATGCCGGGTTCACCGACTTCGGCGGCTACGACCAGCCGGGAACGATCAACTCGAATACCTGCGGCGCGAACCAGGTCGTCGGGCGCATGGGCGGTTTCGACCGCGACATCGCCGGACTGTGGCTGAGCTCGGTGCAGAACCTGTGCTACGCCATGACCTTGGATGGCAACGACTGGGTCAAGCGATCGACGACGCTCTCGGCGACCCAGACGATCGGCGTCAACGAACCCAACGCGGTGCATACCTTGAAAGGCCCGTTCTGCACCAACACGAACGACACGATCAACGTCGGCATCGTTTCGCAGAACGGCGGCGAAGGTTACGACGGTCTGCAGGCGCAATGCGGCCAATTCGTCCAGGCCCGTTTCTCGGCGGCGCTCGACTTCACCGACTTTTCCTGGCCGACCACGCTGGGCGCCGGCGGATGGACTGCGCAGCTGGCCCACACCAGCGGCAACATGGCGGTGCGCGATCCGCGTCCGGCCGGCGTCAACAACCTGGCCCAGTTCGAGGGCGCTAACGAGCTGTACGTGATCCCCGGCGCCGGTTACTCGGCTACGCCGATCGCACCGGCCGGCATCGCCGCCAACACTTATGTCGTGACGACCGCTTGCGCCGGCGCCACCCGGAGCGACGAGCAGGATCTCGCCTGTCCCATGGTGATCGATGGCCTGCCCGACATCGCGGTGACCTTGACCGCGCCGGCACCGGCCTACAGCAACTATGGCCAGTTGCAGAACATCGTGCTGACCGCGACCAATCGCGGCCCGGGCGCCACCGACGGCAATGACGGCTACACCGTGGTCGCGACCCTGCCGACCGGCTGGACTGCCGGCGCCCTGCCGGCCAACTGCACCGCCAACGGCGCGAAT